>NZ_CANLZM010000006.1 GCF_947495565.1 uncultured Pontibacter sp. | reverse complement strand
TCATAAGTCTGCAAACTTTTCTTACCTGAACAACCGGCACCTGCTTTTTTATTCAATCAAATCAAAACAGCCTCTTAGAGTTTAGAATTTATCCTAATTACCACGGAGAATGGGGCGCATCAACATATTTCCAGGACAAGAAGGATAACAAGGTTTATGAGTTTTCTTCTTCCTACAATTTCAACTTCGAAAGAACAAGTCAGGGATACCTACAAACTAATAGAAATGAAATATTAATAATCAAGAATCCCGCTAAGCTTTACGAATCACAACTCACTTTTGACAGAAGCTATTTAGGAAAACAAAATCAAGGGGTGGATACCCTCTTTAAGTCCGAGTTCGATTTATATACAACGTTTAAGAAAGACAATAAACTGATGGTTGTTTACGGTGATTCTTTAAACACCCATATCGGAGAACTTAAAGACGGGAAATTGAAGTCAATCTATGAATTTAAAAAACCGTATCGTTTTTCTTACTGGTTCAAAGACAACAACACCAATTCACAAATTTTACAGATGTACACCTATGAAAGCAGAAATGAATTTGGATTTCTTGAAGGGTATAAGATGCTTGGACTTCTTTTGATAAAGGACGGAAAGTTGCGAATGTATTATATAAAATAAAAACTGCTACCAACATGAACTCTGTTAAAAGTCAAGCGAATTGAGGAGAATTTTTGGAGAACTTAGCCTGATACGGCACACCAGATTTAACAATGGCAAAAGCCTGCTTGAGTAGCTTGTTGCACACAGCAATCAAAGCCACCTTCCCGTTTTTGCCTCTGGCCACCAGCCGTTCATAAAGTTCTTTACAAGCTGCGTTGCCCCTCATGGCTGTCAGGCTGCACATATAGAGCTTGCTCCTGATCAGGCTTCCACCCATCTTGGTGATTCTCACCTTGCCTCGGATGCTGGTGCCGGAAGTGTACTCTCGGGGGCACAGCCCCGCCTTGGCAATGAGCTGCCGGTAGCTTTCCATCTGCTGAAAGCCGCCGGCAAAGAGCAAAAGCATGCCTGCCGTCTTCCTGCCGATGCCTGGAATAGAGGCGAGCAAATCCATTTCAATGCTGAACAGGGAGCCCATCTTATCCTGAAGCTCCCGCTCCATGTGCCCTATCTGCCTTTGGAGCAACTTGCTTGTCTGCTTCAAGCCCCTTACCACCAGCAGGCATTTAACCGGCTGCCTCTCCAAGGCTTCCAGAGAGTTGCTGATCATGGTCTTCTGCTTGATGAGCTGCTCTATCGCCTGCTCGAGCTGGCGGCATTCCATCAGCAGCGGGGCCTCCGGTTGCCACTGTTTTACCTGATTTTGCTGGCCGTAGCGCATGATCCACTGCGCGTCCTTCTTATCGCTTTTGCCCTTGCCCAGGTGCATCTGCACGAATCGCTTGATGACCACCGGGTTGATGACGGCAACAGCCGCACCCTGCGAGTGCAGAAAATAAGCCAGCTGCATGTAGTAGGCACCAGTGGCCTCCATGACATACAGCCGGTCAGTGCCGCCACAGCTCTTGAGCAGCTTTTGGAATCCTGCTTTGTTGTTGCTCACCTCCAGGTGCTGATCCTTGTCGCCAGGTGCGTAGCAAACGGCCAGTGTTTCTTTGCTCACGTCAATGCCAACCACGTTTTGCATAGCATTAGATTTTATGTATGTTTATAAAGGAACCGGAGAAGAACTATTGTAGCTTTATCTATCCTGATACAAGCTCTGGGAGTAGGCTTAATGGAACTCTACAAAGTGACAATAGGGAAAGGAAGGGGATTGTCATGTTGGACTGGCTCGTAAGGCCACAAAACCTAATTAATCTTATTCCTTCCTTTCTTCTCTTTTAACTCAAGTTAGAATATAAACTCAAACATAGGAAAACCTATAGTGCATAAACGCAACATAGCCAATATGTTATAAACCATTTAAACAATCAGCAATGGATAGCCTTATCTCAGATGCTATAAACGTAATTTTAATTCTCTTACATTCTCTACCGCTTACGATATATTATTTTATAAAGAAGAGAGGGGTAAACAATAGTTATGTAAGGTTTATTTCTTATGCAGTTTGTATAGCAGTCATTTTTGTAGTTGTCTTGTTATGGTTTTTGCAGAACTTTAGTGGTAGCTTATTAATGATTACATTAACTATGTTAGCTTTTTATGTAATCATCTATACCAGCCGAAGGAAAAGCAAAGTTAATTAACTGACAATATGATAGCTCCAATCTTCGGCTGCACGAGAAACGTTATGGCGGGTTAAGTTATGAATGTATAACACTCTATATCACGTTTATTACTATCAAACAACAATTGTAGGGAAGGAAACTGGTTAAGAATATTTGAAATAACTAAAATTCGAATAAGCTGAACTGCAAAAAGAGTTCTGAACTACATGATGTTTCTACTAATATTATTTGCCCTGATTCTCTCCTTTATCATTACAGCTGTAGTGGTTATAATAGGATTAATAGTCATTAACTTGATTGCTAAAGCTTATCCTTATAGAATTAGCCTGCATTCAGTAGCTAAAAGAACATTCTGGATTTCTTGGGGAATTAATGCTTGCATATACTTTCTTCTGCCAGCTTTAGGAGTGGCTTTTAACGGAATGAATTCTCTTGGAAGTCCTTGGACTGCGGTTTTGTGCAGCTTTGTAGTCGCCATTGTTATCTTCAATAATTTTCAAAAGCTGAAAGTGCCTTATGAAAAGGAGTAGCGTGTAACACAGGAAATTCTGTAGGCAACACTGACTCGGTAATGTGCAGTAAATTTATACCGCTGCACCAGAAACGTGAAAGACTGTAAAGTTAAATACAATGAAGAAGTAACTTGCCATAACCATCCTTTTATGGTAGCTACACCACAGCAAAGCCCAGTAAATTAGCAAAGAATAAAACCACTAACGAAACCCTTACCATATGAAAACTCAAGCTTTACCTCTTCTTCTCCTGTTTGCTCTTCTATCTTTTTCCTCCTGCAAGAAGAAGGACGCTAACCCCAAAGAGGTGCTACCTGCCGCCACTATGGAAGGGAAGAACACGTTCGGTGCCATGGTTAACGGTAAGGTGTGGCTACCTAAGGGTAGACCCAGCCTTTTTCGGAGTAACTTTATTGTAACATATGACCCTGGCTACAAAGGTGGAACTTTAAATGTTTCAGCTTACAGAAAGGCTAACGAAAATTCTCCCGAATCCGCTATGGTGATGGGAATGACTCAAGTAGACCATGAGGGAGTTTACACTTTTGATGATGTTGAACTGAGTGGGGTAAGGTACTATAACGGTATCTGTGAGTACGATGACGCACCAGATTTCTACCAGCGAGGAAAGCTTGAGGTGACTAAGCTTGATTTAGTAAATGGCATCATAGCTGGCAAGTTCGAGCTAACTTTAGCTATAACTGGTTGTGACACCATCCGCATCAACGAGGGCAGGTTTGATAAAAGAATCTTCTAATTCACCTGTAAAGAATACCACCTGCTAACGGCTGGTACAGGCTCCATCTCGACTGACGCCTCGCTCGCCTTCTATACGAGCCATTGGCAGTCATAAAAGTTTAAAAGCCCAACTCTTACTACAGCTTATAAACTAAATTTAAGTCTTACAAAAAAATCATTAGTTAGTAACTCCTGCTTTAAAAAAGGTTGTTAATAAAATTAAACTGGACCCAGAATGCTGTTTATACTCTTACTTGATACTGGGCTTACATCTTCAATTATTACATTGGTAGTTTTGCTAATTAGCCAATTAGTCACTTTTGCAGTTGTTAATAGCGACAGTCATAAGTATACCGTTAGCTTTTCTACCCTGTTCAAGAGGAGTCTATTAACAGCATTAGCTATTAATTTCTTTGTTTGCTTTGTTTTAGCTTCCTCAAACATAAAGTTCAATGGAATTCATGCCTACTCAAGTACCTTGCCTCTCATTCTGTGTAGCTTGGTGGTTGTAATGACTGTCTACATTTATTATCAGACTCTCAAAGTACCTTACGAAGAGTAAGTTCAAGCTAATAAAATAATGTATTTGCCAACGGTAGGACAATAAGTCAGCTTCGCCACCTTATTGTCCTACCGTTGGCAAATACTTAAGGTAAAATTGTGTCTCACTTAGTTGCCTGTATGACTAATGAATAGTGAAAGAATGAGTTCAGGTACATTCATGATAGGGCTGATGATTCCAGCTTTACTAATGGCAATAACCATTTTCGTAGGCTTCATTACTTTCGAAAGGGCAAATGCAGATGATTCACTGAAATTCCTTTATATATTAGGTGGCATAGAAGTATTAACACCTTTGATTTTAGTTGCTCTTTATTTTAAAACGAGAGAAGCTGAAGGAGGGAAGGCAAAAGGCTATTTGTATTCCTCTTATTTTTGGATAATGTCTTTACTGATGATGATTTGGTTCTTCTGGTTTAGATAAGATTGTTCAGTCTAAAATATCCAGGTCAGAAGAAAAAACGATTACCAACCAAGCTCAGCCTTAACCCTCGCTATGCTTCGCCATTCTGCTACACGAGTACCGTTGGATGTCAAAAATTTACATTGAGTTTGCTCTGCTAAAATAAAAAAATGATAATCTATCTTCTGTTTTGTTTGGCGTTTGTAATGTCCAGTATAATGTCAGTGATAGCTATTCCTATCATTTATGTGATTTCCCAAATTAAAAAAGTCAAGCTACATTTTGCCCCAGTCTTTACTCGAGGCTTCTTGCTTACTTGGTTATTGATTACGCTTTCAGTATTCCTTGTTACCTATGGTATCCATATAAGGTTCGGCAACATATGGTTCCCCTTTAGCCCTTGGTTCCTTTTCTATAGTTTTTTAGTAGGGTTAATCAGCAACTATATATGCTATTTGATATTTAATCCAAGAGAATCGGTGGAAGAAGAACAGAGTTATTGTGCGCTTCTGCAAAAGGGTTGGGCATCCTCTCCTGAACTGGCGTCCATGGATAGTGTCTTAAAAGCAATTGGAGAAATGAAGGACATAGGTGAAAGTCCAGAGAAGTTTAGGGTCGATTTTTTGGATGAAGGTGAACAACTTGCTTTAGAGGTACACAGCGATTTAAGATTTGTAGTAAGGCTACGACTGAGTAAACAGATTCACGGTAAAGCAAAGAATTGGCTTGAGGTTGAAGTTCTCTGTAGGCTTTTTCTAAAACGAAGATTTGAAGAGCTTACCAAAAGAATAGAGAATTACCCTGTTCAACAAAGCATATAAACCATAGTTGGCTACGCCTTGTTCGCCTTCTATACGAGTAACGTTGTGGCAAAATCCCCAAGGCAGTAACCGACTCAAAATTGCTCTTAGAAACGCTGCCAATGCAATAGGCAATTTGCGCGACACGCACAAGGTGCAGCGCTCAGGCTCGGCTACGCCTTACCCATCAGCTGCACGAGGCCGAAAGGCAGAATTAGCCTTATGTTAAAATGAGTAAAAAGGGGGAGGGGCTACAGGAGCCCCTCGTCTGCTAAAGAGTAATAGCCCTCATTGGTAAGGATGATATGGTCCAGCACGCTGATATCCAGCAGCTCCCCGCCCTGCTTGATCTTTTTGGTGAGCTGCAGGTCCGCCGCGCTGGGCTTGAGGTTGCCAGAGGGGTGGTTGTGGGAGAGGATAACGCCGGAGGCACAGGCCTTGAGGGCCGCCACGAAGACGAGCTTGGGGTCGGCGACGGTGCCCGCTACGCCGCCGGTGGAGAGTTCGTAGACGCCCAGCACCCGGTTGGCCCGGTTCAGAAGGAGCACCTTGAACTGCTCGACGAACTCTAGTTTGCCGGTATCCCAGCTCTCTTTGAGTACCTTGTAGGAGTCGGCAGAGCAGGTGACCTGCGGTCTTTCGCTAGGCTTGACGCGGTTGCGGTAGGAGAGCTTGACTTCGGCTACTCTGGCTGAGGCGGATGTTTTAACGGTCTTTTCCATAATCATTTGGTTTTTAGAATGAGGGAATTGATTATGGTGCCCCTCCAGGCCCCGGGCAACCAAGCCCAGAAGGAAACGGAATAAATGGGTCGCGGGCGGGCCTAGCGGGTTTATGCCGTAGTCTTTTGGGCGCCCCGGCAGCCCGGGGCCTACCTTTGCGCCAACACCAATGACCCTGGACTTTTGCGTTGAAGTGGCTTCTGGCCTGCGCGCCTTCCAGACTCCGCTCTTTCTCTTTCCTTTTCTTCAGTTGCCTTTACCACTACCACCGTGCTGTTGGCATGTGGGAAACCCCACCGGGCGTTTTCCACATGCCAACAGTCTTTTAGGTGGGGCTTGAGGTTAAGATTAAGATGATTTGCCGGAGCTTGGGCGAACTGTAGCTGTTGAAACACATCACACGTCCAGCCGGAAGCGGGAGGCGGAGTCCTGCCCGTGCCGTTTCCCCGGTGAGGGCTTCTGTGGCGCGTCGACGGCCACAAGCAGGCTGTTTACCTCTCGCCTTACCCGCCGGTAGTATTCCAGCATATCGCCCTCTGCTGCAGTAGGCTGGGGGAGTGGGACCCGCGGCGGCCGTGCCGGCACCCGGAACTGGGCGTTGAACTCAGCGGCGTTGCTCTCCACGGCGATGCCGGCGAAGCGGCCGACGGGGAACCGGAGGAACTCGCTGGCCCTGATCCTGTCGCGCTCCTGCACCGTCTCGCTTTTCCCCACGTTGCCCCCGAGCCACTGGCGCCAGCTGCGGCTCGTGCTCGAGGTAGTGTAGACTTGGTCGTAGCGGCCGAACTGCTCGGACATGAAGCGGGCCGTTTTGCTGCTGCTCACCCTGCCGTAGAAGTGGCTGTTGAGGGCCGCGCTCAGCACGTCCGCCTTCTCCGTGCCGTACATGTCCACCAGCTGCGCCAGGTCCTGGCACATGAACACGGTGGCCACGCGGTTGCTTCGGGCCGTATTGGGCAGCAGCTCCAGGTGGGGGATAAACACCGTCGGCCCCTCGTCGAGCAGCAGGAAGCTGTGGTGCTTGCCCGGCTGGTTCATCAGTCGGGTGGCCACGGTGATCACCAGGCTGCACAGCGGCGCGTAGGTGCCGGCAAGGCTCGGGTGGCTCCCCAGCGAGAGGACAATGGGGTTCTTGGGGTCGTTGATATCCAGGGAAAAGTCGTCGCCCCCGAAGAGGTAGCAGACCTCGGGCGTGTTGAGCTGCGCCACCGCCCCCTGCAGGGTGCCCACCACGCCGCTCACCTGGTTCTCCGCCCCCCGCTCCATGGCTGACAGGATGGAAACGGTCATCTGCGCGCACTGCTCGTTCTGCCGCAGTGTCTTCAGCAGCGCCTCGTCCGGGCTGGTGACCAGGGCCAGCACGTGGGGCAGGTCGCACAGGTCCGGGTGCTCGGAGCGCAGGTACCAGATGCAGGCGGTGAGTAGGTCGGTGGCGCTGCGGGTCCAGAAGTCGGGTCTTCGGATACTCTCCCGCATCAGGTTGCTGACGATGGCCGTGGCGTACTCGCGCGCGTAGCCCGTGTGGGGCAGGTAGCGCGGGTGCAGGGGGTTAACGCGGTAGGAGCGGAGCGGGTCGTGGAAGTTAAGGAAGTAGTGGGGCAGCGGGTTTCCCTGCGCGGCCAGGAAGCTGTGCATGTCCCCTGTCAGGCTGGGGAACTTAAAATCGTAGATGATCCCGCTGAAGCCCTTTTGGGCAAAGCCGCGCATCAGCGGCAGGGCGATGCTCTCGCTCTTGCCGCTGCCGGCAGCGCCCACGACCAGTATTCCCCGAAAGGGGTTGTAGAGCCGGATCGGCCCTTTGGTGGTAGCCAGCTCCAGGCTGTAGGGGTGCCTGTCAGCCCTCAGGCTTAGCCCATTCCGGTCCATCTTTCCCTGTAAGTACCTAATAAGCCTGTAGAGCCCGTAGGCGGCGATGCCTGCGAGTGAGGCTCCTACGGCCAGCACCACACCGCCCGCCACGGCGGGTTGCTGATATACGAGCACGGGGAACAGGGCCATGCCGGCAAGCAGGAGCAGCAGGGCCAGGCAGCCGCAGCTTCTGTAGTCTCTTAGGTGTCCCTTTCTCATCGCCTGATCCCCCTGTTTTGCCTGCGTCCTAGCTCCTGCGCCTGCTTTTGCTCCTGCTGCTGTTTCATTCTCTCCGCCTGCTTCTCTAGCTCTTTCCGCTGCGCCTCCAGCGCCACCCTCTCCCGGGCCTGCTGCCGGATCGCCTCCACGCTCCCCTTCCTGAGGGCATGGCAGTAGGCGAAGCTTTCCTGCTGCTCCCTTTGGTAGCCCGTCTGGCGGTCGAACCGCTCCTCGCAGGCGCTCACGAAGGCCTCCCGGTCAAAGCCGCCCCGCACGGCACCCTTCCCCGTGGCGCGGTGGTTGGTCATGGGGCTGAGCTTGACCTTGTTTGCCATGTCCTTGCGCGAGACGATGAGGTGGGCGTGCATCTCCTCCCGCCCCGTCTGCCCGTCGCGCTCGTGGTGCACCTTGCCGTAGTAGAGGATGTCCTTCGCGTCCAGTCCCTTGTTGAAGTTGGCCGCGTAGGCCGGCAGCACCTGCTCCCGCACGTAAGCCTTGAGCGCCCGGGCCTGCTCCTCCTTGGTGGTGCCCATGTGCTTAAGCTCCTTTTCTGAGGGGCTGACGATCAGGGCGTAGAACTTGGCGTCGTTCTTCCCCAGCTGCCCCTTGTTGTGGTCGAGCCGGTAGACGGCCTCCCGGGCGCTCACCCTCTCGCGCTCCTGGTCGAAGAAGGGCTCGGCGGCCTGCCCCTCCCGTAGGCGCTCCAGGTCCTCGTGCTGGAGGTAGTTCACTAGGGCGGCGCTGCTGCCCCGGTTGGCGTAGGTCCCTGAGCCCCCGCCGAGGATCTTGATGTTCACGGTTGGCCTCCTTCCCCGTAGAGTTTGGCCAGGTCCTGCAAAAAGCCGCTCTTGTTCTTGGCGTCCACCAGGCGGCCCAGCAATTGCAGCGCCTCCAGCTCGCGCCTCGCGTGCGCCTCCAGGAGTCGCTCGGTGGCCGCCCTGGCGGCTGCGGCGGCCGGCAGCACAGTATTAAGTTGCCGGACCAGGTTGGCCAGGTGCTCCTCGAGGAGCTGCAGCTGCTGGGCCGTGGCCACGGTGTCCAGGCTTTGCTCGATGCGGGCCTCGCTCAGGCTCACGGCCTCGGTCATGGGCCTGAGCAAATCGCTCTCCTGCTTGCGGATGAAGGCGATGACCTGGTCCACCCGCTTGATGAGCCGGTTCATCTCGGCCGCGGGGCTCTCGTGGGTCACAGGGTTGAGGCCGTGTTTCTCGAAGTAGGTGAGCGAGGCGGCGATGCACTCGCCCAGGCCCAGGCCGTGGCGGGCGCAGTAGCGCTTGAGCCGGGCGTGCACGGCCTCGGGTATTCCGACTGTCTTCATAAGCGTTTTTTATATATGTCGTTGTTAATAATCAGTTAGTTAGCTTTCTGTTTATAGCCGTTCTGTAAACATCACGGCAGGCCCGCTCCCGGTAACCCCGCTTTCCCGGCGGCTGGAGGCCTTTTAGCCCCGCAGGGCAAGATTGAACCGGACGCCAGTCCTGTTCCATCTTGCTCTTTTCCGGCGGGCTTGCTTCGCTCCGCCTCCCGGAAAAGACAGCCCCGCTGGCTTTGAGCGGGGGGAGGGGCGTTGCTTGCCCGGCGGAAAAGCTCCCCCGGGACCCGCCGCTCCTGCAGGCTTGCTTCGCGCCACGGGCAGGGCGGCCCTAGGCTCGCCCGAGGCCGGGGTGCGTTGCTTGCCGGCAAGAGCTACCCTGCAGGAAAGCTGGCTAGGAACAAGGAAGGTGTGAGGGTAAGAACATAGCAAAGGGCGTGTGGATGGTCGTGTGGTGGAGAGAGGCGCCAGCAGCGCCTGGTGTCTTTCCTGCGCTGTAGTAGGAGCGATGGCAGGGTAGGGCCTCATGCCGGATCGCTTTCCTTATCTGAATCGTTGAGGACAGCGAGCAGGCGGATGATCTCGTCCAGGGTCTGCTCGCACTCTGGCTCGACAGGGCTCGGCCCCTCTTGCCTTGCCTGTAGGCCCAGCAGGCTGAGCTGGAGGGCAAGGCCCTTGAGCGCGTCGAAGGCGGCGTGCTTGGTTGGGGACAAGGCTGCAAAAGTTTGCGCTCCCGCGGTCCCTTTGATGAGCCACTCGAGTGCGGCCGTACTCGCCTCTTCGGCTTTTCGGCAGATGCGCTCGTAGGGGGTTTCTCCTACAATCATGCGGTCCCGCTGTTGGGCTCCGCCTGCCGGACTTTTCGACTCGTTGAGGTTGGTTTCCATAAGTATGGTCTTTTAAAGTTATGACTCGGCAATGCAGGAAGCGGCAGTAGGGACATCCCCTGCGTCATAGCAGCTTTCCTTTTCTGGCTCCCCTCAAAGGTGAGGGGGAATGGCAAAGGTTGTTCACAAGGCACCACCGTATTGGGCAAAATGGTCGAGGCAGTGGCTCTTTGGATGGGATAAGGGGGATTGGGCTGTTTTTCCGCGGAAACAGCCAGGTTCAGGCGAATCTGGTGAGGTATAAGGCTGGTGGGGAGCTCACCTCCTTGTTTTTTACCCGGTAAAATTGTTTTTCACAAGTTGGGTTCAACTTGTGAAAAGGGAAGGAGAAAAGGGGGCAACTTCACTCTATAACCAAAACATTAAGACGATGTCCGTAGAAATCATCACCAAGCAGGACCTGCAAGCCTTTCACCGGCAGCTGCTCGAGGACCTGACAAAGCTCATTGGAAAGCAGCATTCCGAGGCGCCGAAGAAGGTGCTTAAGTCCGCCGAGGTGCGGCGCATGCTCCAGGTCTCCCCCTCCACGCTGCAGAAGCTGCGGGTGGAGGGCACGCTGCCCTCGGTCAAGGTCGGGGGCACCCACTACTACCGCCAGGAGGACATCTCCCGGCTGCTGAACGGGAAGGAGGTGAGCTCATGGAGGTAAGTGCGCAACTGACGGGCTTTTACAGGAAAGCGGGAGGGGACAGGCGCCTGCGCCGCCCGCACCTGAACCTTTACATGGCCCTGCTGGTCCAAAGCCGGGGCGGCGGGGCTTTCCGGGTGAACAGGAAAGAGGTGATGGCATGGGCGCGCATCAGGTCCCGCACCACGTACCACCGCTGCCTCCGGGAGCTGGACAGGTGGGGCTACCTCTACTACCTGCCCTCTTACGATCCCTCCTCCAAAAGCCTCGTGTGCATCAGGCCCCTGGCGAAGGAGGGAGTAGCAACCGATATAGCCGGCGACGCAACGGCAATGATGCTGGGTTTTTCCTGGAATTGAACTGTGAACGGGCTAACTCATTATAGCATAACCGAATGCCTGCCGGGAGGATGCGAAGGTGCTGCCGCATTCTCCCGGTCTCTACACTCCAGGAGGGGAAACCTGAATGTGCTTTGGTAGTCAGCGGGAGGACAAGCAAGGATTGCCCGCTTTTGATATGCTCTGAATACCTTCTATCTTTATAGCGGTTGTTTAGCTGACTGGAGATCCAAGTGGCTAAGGACAAGTTACGCTACGCTACGCTGGAAAGCAAGGTAGTGCACTTGTGATAAACAATATTTTGCTTGTGAAAAACAAGAACTTATTAATTGGTATTTTAAGAAGAAATTCGTAAATTAATATTATGGAAACAGCAGCCAGAAAACGACCGATCCACCTGGGCGACCACGTCCGCAGAATGCGTACTGCTTTGGGCGTGAAGCAAGCCGCTCTTGCCACTGAACTAGGTACCACACAGCAGAACATTTCCCGCATTGAACAGGAAGAAGAGGTGGATGACGTCACGTTGGAAAGGATCGCAAAAGCTTTAGGTGTCTCAGCTGAAGCAATTAAAAATTTTAGGGAAGATGGTGACATGTTTCATATTGAACATATGCACGATCATGCTTCTGCAGGAAAAGGCAATTTTAATCAATGTACTTTTAATCCTTTGGATAAATTGATTGAGGTAATGGATGAAAATAAGAAGCTTTATGAACGCCTTCTTCAGAGTGAGCGCGATAAGGTAGAGTTGTTGGAACGGATAATTAAAGAAAAATAGCAAGGTTTTCGCATTGTATAACCTCTTAATAATTGCCTTCGCGTATCAAAGATAAGTCTCTGTTCCAATCCAAACGTGCTCGAAGCTGCTATCTATTTTACTGTAAAAGAGCAAGTAAGGAGGTGAAATAAAGATACAATTAGGGAAGTGGGCTAGTGACACTAACCAAAACATAAGATCGCTCATAATGGTAGATTTTTTAATTTTGCTTTCATTTGTAAATTGAAGGTATGCGCGACTATGATATAAGAGTGGCTCTAAAGAAAGAGAAGCTAGCAAAATACTATTGTGATGGTGCATCTAAGGTTGTAGATGAGCTTGATTTCTCATGCACAGGAGCCAGAATTGATGTTGCTGTTGTAAATTGTAGCTTGCATGGCTTTGAAATTAAGAGCTCAGTTGACACTTTAGGACGATTGGAAGGGCAGATAGCTGGCTATTCTAAAGTGTTAGATTACTTGACAGTTGTAACTGAGGAGAAACATTTAAAGCATGTGCAGGAACTTGTCCCTGAGTGGGTAGGTATTTACTTATGCTACAGTACAAGAGATAAAGTAAAATTCAAACGAGTTAAAAGAGCGAAGAAGAATGGTTTGATTGAACCATTCTTCTTGCTCAAAATGCTCTGGAAAGAAGAGCTTATAACTATTCTTGAAGCTTACAGCATTCCTTTTAAAAAGAGTTTCCGGATATGGACAATGTGTGAGATAATTTCCGAAGCTCTTGATAAGAAACTTATCTCCGAGCTCGTCCGAAGTAAGTTAAAAGCTAGAAAGAACTGGAAACCTGAGATATTCAAAGTAGACTTATAAGCTTTGAAATGTGACGGCTGTGCCCAATTTTAACCCATGTACCAGCATTTCCCGGTTTACTAGTTCGATGTGCGCAGTCATACATCTCACCATCCGCCCAGGAAAAGATGTTCCCATCATAATGTGAGTCAATTATTAGTTGCCTGCATTTTTCATGGTATTGGCCGTTGCCCAATCTATGGTTTCCTGGCTTTATTCCTCTGTAGATAACAAAGCTTTCCTCTGTAGTGTATTTTACGCTAGATGTTCCCTGGAAGCCTTGATCGTTATGGATCGGGTTTTTTATGCCATAGTCTCCATAGAACAAAGAGTTTACAAAAGGAAGGCTCTTTAGCGACTGCCATATAGTCCATTCATATCTCTCGATCGGGCTTACGGTATCTGGGGCAAAATCACTAAGGTCAGCTGGGAATGATCCAGCTGCAATAATAACTCTGTGCCAATCATAGGTATTAGGAATTGATTGAAGGGTCAGAGAAAGTTGAGCAGCTGAATTTGAATAGGTGCTTTTATTTATATAGTGCAGGTCTAGTAGCAGGTATGTGTTATCAGGTGATGTGTTGAGCGTGTTGAGCAAATCTGGAAGTAAACTGTTAATGATGTTTGGCTTCAAGAATTGTTTCTGAACTCTAATGCACACTTTTGTCTTGTAATGCTGTATAAATGAAGCAATCTCGTTTATGTAATCATCTGGAGACTCAAACTCTACTACAGGCACAACATTAACATTGGCGCTTAAAAGCTTCTCCAAAAAATCAATGAAAACGTCAATATTAGAGTTTGACAGGAAATAGTAAGAAGCGTCCACTAATACTGAATTTCCTTCGAAAGACCAGATAGGTGGTAGGTTACTTAATACAGCTTCCATATTATCGGGAAGAACTTCAATAACTGGTTCAACCTGAAGTTTGTCACTTGCTGTGAGCGTACTGAGAGCTTTAACTTCGCCGTCTTTAGACTTAAGAATAGGATAATACTTTTTCATAAAAAGGTTTGCTTTATACTTGGAAAGATTGAAGTACAATATAAGCAATATATAGTAATAATAAGAGCCCTTAACACCGTTTTTGAAAAGAGGTGCTTAGGGGCAGGTGATAAAAAAAAACCACCCGCTACGGGTGGTTTTGATTTTATAGTTCAATCTTCGGCAGTCTGCTCCGTTTGCTGGTTTACTTCCTCTGCTGCACTCTTTATTTCAGCTTCCAGGTCTGTTCTGAAAAGCAGTTGAACCCCGTAGGAGGTTAGTGCAAAAGCAATTATTCCAGCTATCATCCCGGCTGCTTTTCCCTTTTTTGTTCTTGGTGATTCAGTATCAATTATGTAAGCTTGTTGGTGACCAGTAGTGAGTGGAACATAGGTCTTTTTGGGACACACCAGCTTTCATATGTACCAGAAATTGATATTCTTGGTACACATAGTCAACGCTATGTACCAAGAAACAGTATTCTTGGTACATTTAAGAATCTTGCGTGCCTATAACAGGAGTGGTGGATGTATATTGCTCCTTGGCATTCACAAAGATCTCGATCAGGGGGAGGTTCAGGTAGTAATTGCTTGTGCCTACCTTTTCTTTTTGTAACAATCCTAAATCAGCAAGCGCGTTCAGGTACCGGGCAGCGGCTTTCCGCTCCAGCATGAGGTCCTTCATCACAAACTCAATCTTAGTATAGGGGTGCTTAAATAGGTTGTTGAGCAGATCCTGACTATATATTTTTGGCAGGTCCGTACGAATTCTTTTTTTGTACTGCTGCATGAGGAGGTTAATGCTTTTCACCATCTCGATGGTCTCCTTGGCCGTTTCTTCCACTCCTTTAAGCATGAACAAAAGCCATGCCTCCCAGTCACCTGTGTCGCGTACCTGCTGCAGTAGGCGGTAATAATCTGCCTTATTTTCCACTACATAGCGGCTAAGGTATAGCACAGGTAGTTGCAGCAGGTCCTTACATACCAAGTACAGGATGTTGATGATACGTCCGGTGCGGCCGTTCCCGTCATAGAAAGGATGGATGCTCTCAAACTGGTGGTGGATGATAGCCATCTTGATCAGCGGATCGACATCCGATACCTCATCATCATTAATATACTGGACGAGGTTATGCATCAAGTGCTCTATCTGGTCTGGGTGCTGCGGAGGCGTATAGACCGTTTCACCCGTTTTGGCATTTTTCAACGCCGTGCCTGGCAACTTGCGCAGGCCAGCGTTGTTCTGCTCAAGTTCCTGTTGAATCCTAAGGATATGACTGAAGCTTAGGATTTTATTCCTACGCACAGCTTCAAATCCTTCTCGTAAAGCAGTGGCATAGTTCTGCACCTCCTTTGTAGCAGTGCTTAGGGCGTAGCCTGCCTGCAGTTCGGCTTTGAACAACTCATCCTGGGTAGTAATGATGTTCTCGATAGCCGAACTATCCCGTGCTTCCTGCAGCGTAAGCGTGCTGATCAGTATCTGCTCATTGGGAATGGTTGCGGCCACTCCCTTCAGCTCAGCCAGATAACGGTGAGCTGTCGTAGCCTGCTTTAAGACAGCTTTTGTCTCTACTTCAATGGGAACAGGTAAATCAGTTGGCTGCCACATGGCTAAATTGAGAAAATATAGTGTTTTTAGATAAGGTGACTTACTTTGATCTTTTTATACTTTTTGCCCATACCAAGCGCAATGGCAGTTGGGTTCTTCAGTAAGATCTCTCCCTTTTGAAGCCCGGATATGGCTTGTTTTATCTCCTGAAACTCACCGCCGGACACCCCAAACAGATCCTTTATAACTCCGTCATTAATAGATTGCTGCTTCATGATAAGTGGGTACTGCGCATTGGCGTAAAAGTCAAAGTGCTCGCTCTTAAAGCTGTCCATGTTCTGTGTAGCAAGTATAATACTTAGCCCTTTGTTACGGCCAACCGCAATCAGGTCACGGAGAGGCTTGTTATCAAAACCTAGCATGTAATGTGCCTCATCAATGATGGTGAAATGACGAAGCTCAACTAAATCATTCTCCACTGCCTGTTTAGGAAGCTTTTCGTAAAGCGTATTGAGCTTAGAGATAATAAAGTAAACGATAGCTTTGGCAATAGGTCCCTCCTTT
Source organism: uncultured Pontibacter sp. (assembly GCF_947495565.1). Classification (GTDB taxonomy): domain Bacteria; phylum Bacteroidota; class Bacteroidia; order Cytophagales; family Hymenobacteraceae; genus Pontibacter. Next base: position 236,240 of record NZ_CANLZM010000006.1, on the reverse strand, counting down.
GGAAAGCCATCCATTTTGATAATGAGGCTTTCCTGCACCAGGTCAAGCCGATCCTCTTTTATGAAAAGGTTACTTCGGATCAGTTGTTTCAGCACAGAGCTGATACTGTCATCCTCGTCCTGCTTTTTGTCAGGGCGCAGGCTATTGTAGGCTTTTAGTATCTGCTCAAAATCAATGGGCGCATTACCATTCAATTTGTACGCCTTAATGATAGCCTCTGCCAAACGGTTGTTCATGTTGGCGCTGATGCGAGTGCTATCAATGGCCATCAAGGCATTGGATAGTTCGGTAGAGTAGAGGTTGATCTCATTTTGTGTCTTGCCCCTAAAATCTTTAAAGGGGTTGAAAGGTAGCGGAGAGACAATAGGGTCAAGAATTGCTGCTCTATCCACCTCAAAAAGCTGCAGCCAATCATTGTTGGCAGGGTCTGAAAACTCTCCTTTATAGTCGAATAGCAGGAAGTTAACTGGATAAGAAGTATCGATGGAAATAGAACGAAGTTCGTGGATCAGCACTGCCAGTGTGTTGGACTTTCCAGAACCGGTGGTGCCCGCAATCAGAATTTGCGTGTTGGTGATATTGGTTGAGTTAAGGTCCAGGTGCGCCTCCAGGTCATCCTCGTAATGGCCGATTTGCAGACTCAGGTTAGGAATACTGCCATAGGTATTCTGGGCACTTTGGTTTACCTGTGCATTTAGCCAGCTACTCAGGTTATCGCCGTGAAGCAAGAACTCCGCTCCGCGCTTTACCTCATAGTTCACAATCTTGCGCATCGTACTGGGATTCTCTATGTCGATGCCAGTTTGCTGATACCGCAACTTAAGCACTGCCGACCACAGGGGTTGCAGGTTGTTACGCTGAAAAACCGTGTCATGCATGGTGCCGTTGGCTGTCAGCTTCATGTCCAGTATCTCCTGTTCTTCGCGCTTATCGGCCATTGAAAGGCCGGCGATGAAGCTGATACGCAGCAGCATGTTCTGAGAAATTGACACAGCCTTCTGCTCATGCCACTTCTTTAGGCTCACCTGCTCCTCTACACGCTCTTTTAAGGTGCCTAAAAGTTCGTGGATACCTTCCGCTATTTTGATATTATTAAATAAGATCATCGCCTTAGTCTTCTATCGTTTTACCAAAGTAACCTTCTGAAATCTGCGTACACTGTTCTTCCCTGTCACGCTGCAGTGTGAACACCTTCGAAACGTAAGCCTCAATTTTAGCCAAGTCCTTTTCAGGGCGGATTTCACTGTCGGAGCTCAGAAGGATCGTCTGGTGCGAAAGCTGGGGGAAGTAGTTTTCCAGAAGCGTGGTGCGGCTTGTTTCATCCAGTACGCCCATCACAGTGTCAATCATCACAGGTGGGTCATAGTCACCATACTCGTGCAAAGCTTTGAGCAGTACCTGTACCACCACTTGCTTGGAGGCAGTGTTCAGTTGGTTCAGGTATATCTCGTTGCCCGCCTTGTGGTAAATTTTAAAGGTAAGATCTTTCAGATTTTCCGACAGCTCTACTCTGTCAATCACATCACGGTAGGCAGCCAAGTTAAGGTTTAAGTCATTTTTCATTTTTGCCTCAATCTGCTGCTTTTTAGCCTTAAGCAACTGGTTAGCAGTATCCTCGAAAAACGGACGCAGCTTTTGCAAGGTATCATATTTTGGATCGGGCTCATGGCCCGTTTGTATGTCGTACTGGTGCAGGCGCTTTTCTATCTGTTTCAGCTCATCACTTAGCTGTTTCTGTTGTAGCTCCAGTTGCTTGATGCGGCCTTCGTTGTCTTCGTAGTGCTTTAGTAAAGTATAGTCGCTTCCGGCAATTTGTGCCTTCATTTGCTCAGCCTGAGTTTGTAGCATGTCTATCTGAGGTATAGAAAGGTTTAGCTCAAGCTGCTGCTGAAACAGTGCGGGAAAAGTGTTCTTATAAGAACTATTAACCAGTTGCTCCAGCGATTTAAGTTCTGACTGCTCCAAAAATCCATACTCATTGTTTTCTGAGTTGCCTTTTTCAGATGCCATCACATACTTCACCAGATCGCTGACGGACAGCGTGTTTGCCCATAGTTCCTGCTGTTGTAGGTAGTCGGCTATCTTGGATACAATTTTCTCAACCAGTTCGGGACTCGCCTTTTTGCTAGGCTGCTGCAATTCAGTATTTTTCTTAAAAATAAGCGCCACTTCCTGCTTCAGCGATGCTGCCAGTTTTGGGAGCGCCACATGCGACTCTATGTTTTTGACAAACTCGTCTACCTCCGAGTGGTACAGGTTTTCTTTGCGGAGGATGGACTCTACCTGTGCCTTAGCCTGCTCAATCTTACTCTTAAGCGTTTCCTCCTGGTTCATGCCAGTCTTCAGGCTCTCGTACAGGTGTTTGTTACTCACCGAGTACTCCAGGGCCTGCTCCAATTGCTCCTGTAAATGGTGCGTCTCTGCTTCCTTCGCTTTCTTTTGCTCTAGCAAGGCCAGGTATTCCTTTTTCTCGTTCTCGATTTGCAGGCGCTGAGCAGTAAATTGCTGCAGCAGGTTTTCAGACGCTCTGGACAGGCTCATATATTTGTTAAAGCCCATCACGTTTTCTATGTTCTCCCGAATCACCCGGTTTAGCTGGTCTTCCTTCAACAGATTCCCGGCCTCCATGGCATCAAACAGGAAGTATCGGCTTAGTTCTTTAGGGAGGTTGGCCTTGATGATCTTATTTACCTGGGCCTCCTGCTCCACACGCTGCGCATAGGGCGTAGCCGTGCCGTACTGGAAAATGCTGCCGTTCATGTTCAGCTTCACACTCTCCACTGGCTTTCCTTCGGGGTTCAGAACATAGGTGCGTGTGAGCACGTACTGTTGCTCCTGGTTGATTACCAGCCCGCTAAAGTGCAGCTCCAGCGTAATACGTTCTTCCTCTTTGCCAATAGCACCAGCGTTGAGCAGCTGTTTGAACTCTGTGGAGGTATTGATGTGCAGGCCGTATAAGGCACCATAAATAGCCTCGAAAAAAGTGGTTTTACCGCCTCCGTTTGCTCCTCCTATCAATATGATAGGCCTGTCTGGCTGCACAGCTATGTTCAGATCCAGGTTGAGGTAAGTTTTATAGTTGCGGGCTTTGATACGCTTAATGAGCATGGCTTCTACAATTTAGCTAAGGCTTTCTCGATGATTTTCTCAATGGCCTTTTCGTCCATCTCCTTATTGCTGATCTTGCGGTCATGGAAGCTTTTAAGAACCTCCTCCTTTACCCAGTCAAAATCGAGCTGATGCTCAGTACAAAGGGCTTCTATCATGTTTACATCCTCTTTGCGGATGCCGTAGTGCACAAATGTGGTATCTAATCCTTTTCGGGCCATCAGTTTAAGGTTATGCCAGTTCGGCAGGGTTTAAAAAATTCCAACCAGTTAAGTCATTTGTATCTTCTATCCTGTTGGAGCAGTACCGGAAGGTTATCACACCGCCAAGCTCTTCCCGTATCAGGACACCACCAATAAGCTGGCGATCCGGGTTAGCGGCATTTTCTTGCTCCATGTACGCCACCAAGGCATTGTGCTTGTTAGGCGCCTCCTGATCAGACCGTTTTGTTTTGGTATCGAACAGGCCGATCCTGCCGGACTTGAACTTGACGATGAAATCTACATAGAATAAGGCAAGTTCCCCCTGTAGGTTTGTGTAAGGCACCGCAAAGTGCTCTTTGCCCTGATCTCCGTTTTTGTACCACCAATCAATACTAGCGGCATGCTGTGTCAAAAATCCTTTGAATTGCTGCTCCGGGTCAGAGGCGTTTATGTACTCAAAGAAAGGTTCCAAGGCATGGTGCACCGCATCCGCGTGCACGTAAACCTCGCTGTAGTAGCGTAGTTCCGGCACTTCCCAAGCTTTAGTTTCCACACGGCGGTGCTCGTTACCTCGCGCGGCCTGCCAAGCCTCAAAACGTTCGAGCGCCTGTGCAATAAGTGGCACCAGCAGGGCTTTGTTTTGCGGGTACAGGTAAAACTTACGGGCGTCCGTTTCAAAAAGCCCTAGGTAATATTCAGCAAAGTGCAGGAGTGTTTCACGCAGCTTTTTCCAGCTCTTGGAGCGGTTCAGGCGGGTGATGTTGTCATAGCTGAAGCGGTCAAACATAGTTTTGAACTCGGCCACGGTAATGGCAAAGCGCTGCACCTGGTTTGTCTCAAGCACAATAGCGTTCACCTCGTAAGGGTCCAGCTCAATATCGGTGGGTATTATTATCTGATGCTCATCTATATCAAACTCCCAGAGGTTCTGCCGGAATGCCTGCCTATTATTGGCGCTCTGTTGCTCAATCTGCTCCGCCGCTTGAGGAGTGAACAGGTTGAGGTCGGGGAGTTGCCTTACCCCGAAACGTTGCTCCATCAGGTTAAAGAACACTGTCTCAAAAGCGGAGCTTAGCACACCTTTGGATGGGCGGTCGTTGATGATTGTGGCTGAAGCAAGCGTGTCGAACAGTAGGTTTTCCTGCTTTACACGCTCGGCATACTGCGGCAGAAAGAAATCGGTATCGGTAGGCACCAGATTGATGCGGCTGCTTTCGATGTTGGTGTACACGTAGCCGTAGTTTAAATCATCCGCTTGGTAATGTCGCTGGTGCGGCATGCGCAGGATGCGGCCCACCGTCTGCACTCCAAAATCCGGACTCTGCACGGTGCGGTAGCTTACCAGTACGGCAGCACGCGGACAGTTCCACCCTTGGGCAATTGCTTGCTTAAAGATCAGCACATCCTGAAACCCGTTAGGCTCTTCTAACCCGTCTTTGTCTTTCTCACCAGATAGCCATACAGCCAGTCTGCCGTTGGAAGTGCTGATGCCATACTCCATGTCGAGCAGGCCCACCAGTGTGTCGCGGATAGATTTATCTTCTGCACTGAGGGAGGCATTGTCGGAGGGAAGCTGGATGAGTAGGAGCGGATTTACTTTATTCGGCCCCAGCTCGGCTTCATACAGTTTTTTGAGTTCTTCCTTTTTAGCAAAAGCGGTTCGCAGCAGATGCACGTGCACGTTCTCGCCGTTTTGTTGATCGGGGTCCAGGCCGATATTCAGGCGCACCCCTTTTTTGATCATCTGCTCGCTTACCACTTCCTGCCGCGAAATGAACACGCTGCGCTGCGGGCGCGTGGCCGGTGTGGCCGTAACCAGTATCTCTATCTCGGCCTTTATTAAGTTGCGCACTGCTATAGCCTGGGCGCCAGAGAAGGCAGCCAAGTGTGCCTCGTCAATCACCAAGATAATTTTAGTGCTGTTGGCGCGGGTTTTCTCCAGTAGGGTTTCCAGGTTGGTGCTGGTCTCGTTCTCGCGTCGCCAGATTTTTTTTAGGCTGTCTAAGCTGCTCCAGTTTACGAAGAGCAGGTCTTTGGGGTGGAGTACTGGGCTGGCGCTCAGGTTGCTCAGGTCGATGCAGTTGAGCTTGCTGGTATCGGCGTAGAGCTGCTGCAGGCTCTGGAAACTCTGGATGTGCAGCGTGTTGGGCGCAAACCAGATAAAAGCCACGTTATTGTGAAGGCCGGGCTGCAAGGGCAGCTCATCTGTGAACCGCTCCAGGAAGGAGGCCATCATAACGGTTTTGCCGGAGCCGGTAGGGGCCTCTAAAAGTATAGGGACTTGCCGGGCTGGCTGACCCAATGCCTCGTAGGTGTGGGAGAGTAGTTTATCAACTGCTTTCTCCTGAAATTCTTTGAGTATATACATGCTTAGGCTTGGGTGGTGGCAAAAAGATCAGCTTCGGCAGCCTCGGCTACTGGCGCGGCAGGGGCCTTTCTGCCCAGCTTTAGTACCCGGAAAGTGGCTTTGTAAGCATTGTAGATGGCCTCTGGCAAGGGAACGGCTTCTATTCTGTCGGCTACCTCCCAAAAGTCTTCGGCCAGTGTTTCTTTCTCGGGGCTGAAGGCGTAGAGACGCACAGGCTCTGCCAGGTTCTGCAAACCTTTGATGTAGTCGATAAGCTGCTCGCATACTTCGGTTTGCTGGCGGCTGTGGTATACCACGGCTACATGCTTGCCTTTGCCGTTGCTAAACAGGCGGCATTGGGCCGGGTTAAAGCCGTTCGCCTCCGTTAGATCAGTATAGCAGTCTTCTTTGATGCAAAGCAGCTCTGTACTACGCTGGGTAAGCAGGCGTTTGTTAGGCTCAGTAACCATGCTGGGTACAAAGCCGCTCTTATAATAGCGCAGGTTATTTTGGTTGAGCCCCGCCACCTCCTGGCCTTTGGCATTGGTATAGCCTTGTATCACGCGCCTATTGCGCTCATAGGTTACCTCTTCGCAAATATTGTTCTCGTTGTTGGTAATTAGTATACATTGCCGCCTGCCGCCGTCTTCGGCGTTGAGCTGCATAGTGGCGTGCAGTGTGGTACCAGAGCCGGCAAAGAAGTCGAGGATAGTAAATGTAGATTCTTTGACTAAACTCACAATGAAACTTATGAGCGTAACAGGTTTAGGATATGAAAATTTGATGCCCATCTCCAATAGTTTATTACTATTGCTTTGAGTATTACCCATGTTCATCAGCACTGAGACAATATGGTTTTGGTCAGCTCTTTTTTTGATTGCTTCAATTGATCCTGTTTCAGAAATCTTAAAATCTGTTAACTGGTTTTTGGTATCCAAGACCGGAATGAAGTGATTTTTGATGTATAACTCAAAAAGTGCTTTTGATGACCATCCACTTTTTACAACTACTGCATTTTTAGTTTTATAATTTTCTACTTCGACATCACTTGTATAGAAAGGATACTTATCACTTCTTTTCTTAATAACTCCTTTCTCAAACAAACATGGAAAGCCAGCAGGAACTGTAACTTCACTTTCAGGATTTTTAGGACCGTTCTTTACTATTGTATTTTGAATGATATCTTTAAATAGTTTACTATCCTCATTCACATTAGGATCGATAACTGCACCAACCTTGAATCCATCTTTCAGCTTACAATAGCTAAGAATGTATTCATGACAGTTTTTGATTTGTGCTTGATTATCAAAGTTGCCATCTGTCCTCCAGATAAATTTTGAAATTAGATTTTCTTCTCCAAAAACCTCGTCACAAAGCAACTTCAACTGAGCCTGCTCATTGTCATCTATACTTATAAAATAACACCTTTGGGAGAAAGAAGGCACTTGGCCAGCTCGAGGCGTTTGTGCATAAAGCTTAGCCATTTGCTGTGGCGATAGCTGTCTTCGCGGTCCACGAAGCTGTCATTATACTTAAAGTCCTTATTGCCGGTGTTGTAGGGCGGGTCTATGTAGATGACGTCAACCTTGCCTTCGTGGGTAAAGGTAAGGGCCGTTAGGGCGTGCAGGTTGTCGCCTTCTATTAGGATATGGTTGGGGTTTTCTTCTCCGTTTACAATGGCTTTCGCAGCCACTTCCTCCAATACAGGCAAGTGTTGGCGCAGCTGTTCCTCCACGTCCTCAGGCTTGTCTTCCCACACCAGTCCGTACTTTTTCTGGTTCAGCAAATCAATCAGGTAGCTGCGCTCGTCGGTGCTCAGGCTCTCCAGGCTTTTGAGTTTGTTTATCAGCTCGTGTTTCTCGTCTTTTCTCATCAGGTATGTCCAACTTCTCGGTTTCCAGCGGGCTAGCCGGTGGTGGAATATAGGTTTATGTTTTAGCAAGTATAGCCAGTGCGCAAGGCCGTAGCCCGTGTTGCACCATCTGTTGCCAAATATAATAAAATATCAATGTTTTAGGGCTATGGAATGTTGAAGTGCTTGGCTAAACCTGTAGTAAGCAGGTTGCTTTAAAATTTCCTCTTGCCGCCGTAGCGCACTAAATATATGATGATGTTAATTTAATTAAAGTTTTATATATTTATATTATAAAATATATATATAAGAAAGCCTACGGGAGCGATGGAGGAGAAAATTTGGTATGAACTGGTTCAGGTAAAGTTCGGAGAAACCTACCTCGCCCAGTACATTTCGCTACAACAATACTTAAGACGCACTTTTAAAATCCTGACATTAGTTCTATCTAGTAGTGGAGCGCTTGGTTGGGCTATTTGGAAACCTATTGCCGGGATTGCCTGTGGCATTATTGCTGTAATGCAAGTGCTATCTATGATTGAAAATCTGCTTTTCAGGACTGAAGAAGAGATTCAAAAAGTCTGTGACTTGCGGACAATGTACATAAAGTACCTTAATAAGATAGAGCAGCTCTGGGTAGCCTACAGCAATGGCGATCTTTCTGAGAGTGACGCATCAAAAGCTTTCTTTAAGCTAAGGAATAAAGAGTGGGTCCAGATCGAGCAGCTTGATAATACCTTAAATATCAAGCATTATAAAAAGCTAGAAGAAAAGGCAGATAGATTAACGAATCAGTATATAACTACTTATCATTCAACTAATGGCAAAGCAGTCACCAAGCCCGAAATCGTCTGTTAAGACAAGCATGCCCAATGGGGAAGTAAAGGGAAGTGTTCCAAAGATGAAGAACCCGCCTCCGCCACCTAGGAAAGACTAACACTTTTCATTCTGTGGGCACTTACTCAATGAGTTGAAATAGCACCATGATGTATCTTTAAGAAACTTCATGGTGCTATTTCTATATATTAGGATGTCTAAATTACCCTTTACACTTCTCTTTCCACTTTTTGTAATGAAGCTGAAGGCCTGTTTTTTGCCCACCTCGAAAGAATCGCCCTTCGTTCAATGTGTTAATCAACTTCTCCACGTCTTTAGCATGCTGCGCCTTCCATCCTAGCTTGCCGACGAGGTAGGAACCTATCTCGTCGGCGTTTAGCTTCGGTTCATACTTGTGTAGCGCTTTGATGTAAGTCTTAGCCCTCTCTTCATCTGAGGGGTGGTTTATGCCGGTTGTCCTATTGATTGTAGCTGTTAGCGACTCCATGGCCACTTTCACCACGCATGAAGGCTCAGGGTGAGAAGCCTCTGTCTGCTGATTTCCCCTAAGCTCAATAGGGCTCCAGGTCTGCACCCACTTGGCAAGCCCTTCCTGGCTCCAAGGTATGGCGATGATTGCCCTAATGGAACGGTAACCGTCTATTTTGAGCACTTCTTCCGAGTCTAGCCCAAGCGTGATCACCGCTTCCTCTGGTGTGTAGCCCCCGCTGTAGGTTCTGAGGGTCTCTATTTTAAACAGCGGTGTGCAGTTTTTGAATTTAGTCCCTGTGAAAAGTTTCTTCACGGTGTCATTCCCGAATAGTCTTTCCAGCCATCCAACATTTTGCTTGGTGTGAGCCAGTAGAATAACCTTTTTAATCTCGGGATACTCCTCGGCGAGGCGGCAAGCAAAAGCCATTGCCTCTCTGTACGCCTCGTCGTCATTGCCTTGTGTGGCGATATAGTACCTATCCTTATCCATTATTGAAAGTTATCGTTAATTTACTTTATTGTGCGCTATATTAGCTGATGACACCGCCCAAGCGCTAAAGATCCTTGAAATCAAAGGAGCTTTCCAGCTCCTTTATTTTTGCTTGTTTGCTTTCTGCGCTCCAGAGCCTGTGATAGCACAGATTAAATGTCACAATAAGATATGAGATCGGAGCATAAAGCAACGCTCTTAAGGAGGTTTGCTTTGTCTCGCTTTCCAGCCCGTCGACCCACTTGACAAGCATAGCAGGGTAGTTGTACTCCCACTCACTCAGAACGAATTGTAGAACAGTGAACAATATGATAATAACTCCGAACAAAAGAGACCAATAAGCCGAAGATTGCCACTTAATAAACCTTTCCCTCACAAAATTACGCTTTAGCTTGTCTTTCAGCTCTTGATTCTCCTGCTCCTTTTCTTGGATTTTTCTTTCTCTTGCCGCTGCCACTGATGCCAAGTCGGATAATTTGCCCTCTGCCTCTTCCTGCTGGATTGCCATTTGGCCTGTAAGCTCGGCATTCTGGACTGTGATATTCTCCAGCTCTCTTTCAAGTGCGGACTTAGCGAAGTCTTTCGTTCGCTCCAGTATCTCGTCACCTTCGGCCCCGTTGTCCAGTATGCCTTCAAACTTGCTTTGTACAAGCGAATTGACCAGCATTTTCTGCTGCATGTAATTGGTTGTCATCTCACTAATGCCCGCTAGCACGATGTGCAGCTTTTCGCTGTCTATCGCCTGCTCCGAGTTCGGCAGGTTCAAAAAACTGACGAAGCTTCGGAAATCGTCGCTGCTTCTCGAGACATACCTGAGCACGATGCTTAGCCACTGACTCGGCAGCAGGACAATCGGCGTGACACTGGTGCGGTAGTAGTCCCATCTTCTGAGCATCTGGTCAGTTGAGATGAAGTAGTACTTGGAGTCAAATAGGTTGATGTTGTTGTCGTCCCGTTTTACATTGACTAGGTGTACGTTACAGGCATCGGTGTAGCTGCTGTCGTAGCCGTGACTGACGCCTTCGGCCGTTTTAAAGCTCGATATATCGTTGGCGATTTCAGCGATAACCTTGGCCGTCTTCTCCTCGGACAGGTCGAAGGGTATTTTGTAGTCTACCTCAATTGCAAAGTCTTTCTTGAACGAGTCGTAGTGGCCCAGGACATAGGCTTCAAACAAATCGTGGCTGTCGTTGACCCTCCCAATGCGCCATTGGTGGTAGTAATCGTAGAAGCTGCGCAGGCTCCTGAAGTGCTTCTGGTTAAGGATCTCTGGGTTGAGATTTTTGACAGGGTACCTCCTCAACTTGTTGACATAGAACCTAACACTTTCCTTGAACTCGGCTTCAGTGAACTTAGAGATTACCAGCTTCTCACCTGCGTCCATGAATTTCCTAAGGAAGGTACGCGTCCGCTTCTCCCTGTCTGCTCCGTTGATGCCCAAGGCCCTAAAGACCACATTAGTATCGAGATAGAAAATTTTGTTCCTCAGCGAGGAAAGATGTACAGCCGCACCATGGCTGTTGTTGGTGAGCATGCAGTATTCGAGTGCATAGCTGGCAATATCAAATACTGCCTTGTTCTTCTCGTCGTTATTCCAAGAAAGGAAGTCATTTATTATGCTCCTTTCAGAGGCAGAGTAGCGATTCGATTCAACGCCTATTAAGTCATCTACCGCTTTATCCTTCTCCAGAAGCTTTTTAAAACTTGTGATGTTAGTGTTAAGAAGCTCGTAAAGGAACCTGTACAGCAAATCTTTGACGTTTGCCTCGGCAGGAATGTCGCTGCTCTCCCTTACGAACTGCTCAATGAAAAAGTCGATGTTCCTTCCCGAAAGCTTCGCATGCAAGGTCAACCGCCTTTTCTCCGTCAGGCTAACATAGATAGTGCCGCCTCTCTCGTTCGCGAGAAAGCTGTCTTCCTTCTCGTTAAGAACTATGGAAGCAACTTCGCCCTCATCGAAATCTATGCTGTAGTTCTCCTGTATGTGATCAATAATGCTGTGTACGCTCAATTCCTTACCGCCTACGTCCAGCAGGGCGGACTCGATTATCTTCTTATGAATCGTTCTGGGGGTGACTTCGTAGTTGTTGTCGGCATAGAGTACCGCGGCTAAGCGAAATGATTGCTTTTTTAATTCTGTGACCACGCTTAATGTTTGTTTCCTGTTAGATGATATTAAATAATGGAGTATGCGCTGACACAGCATCAAATAGATGTCAGATACTAACTCTAGATACATGCTAATATAGGGAATGAATTGTTAAATATTATGGAATTTATAATCTAAAGAGGTATATATCAATAATGTAAAGAAAGCTACATCATAGATGAGAAATCCATAAAGCTAGGCACTAACGGAGAAGGTACTGTTTACATTGAGAAGTATCGCCACCACTGGGGATTACTACGGCGTAGAAGGGTTAACTTTTCTCGTTTTATACTTGAGGTTAGTGTATAAAAGAAGTAAATTTGATTACAATAGACATCAGGCATCTTAGATAGGAGGTAAATTCGGATGTCCGCTGTGTTTTTGGGAGATAAGTAATTGGTAATAAATAAGTTATGCAGGTGGTTCGAATCCCTGCATAACCTGGCGTCCCTTTCCTTTGAACAGTACCATGGTTTAAAAACTGCCGAGTCTGTAGCGAACAAGTTCTGGCTCATATCGCAAAGAGGATAGGCTTTGCTCGTGGCGTCGGAGATTTGGCACACCCTTTAAGCTGGCCTTCACTGGCAATTTCGCTGTTGCTAATTTTGCTGAGCCAGACCTGGGGCGGGGACAATCATTTGCCTCCAACCTTTACAAGCTTTTCATACCAAAGCATATTTTATAAAAGCTTTTCACGCGTTCTAGTTGGTTTTCCTATCTTCGCTGTATAGGCTTTTCCCCGCATTGTGGCGGATGACAGTTGCTTATGATTTTAGACTGGCGAACCTAACACGCCCAGTGACTTCACAATCGGGGCACCCCACACCGCTCTATTTGCTTACCTGCTTCACATACTACTACTGCCCAGTTTTACGCAGCAAACGTTGGGCTGAGGAATAGACGGCAGAGAGTGCAAGTAACTCTCCTGCTGTAGTGGCAACAGAGACGATCATGTCTCCTTCTTTTGTCGGACAAACGATATGGATGTCGGATAAATGGCGGATAAAGCTTCCCATTTACCCAGCAGGTGAACTGGCTTTTACTTGTCGAGTTTTTGTGTTGCTAAACTTGACAAACCACCCTGTTTTCCGATTCGGGGCCACAAAAGCAGCATGCCCATCGCTAATGCATCAAAACGTAATCTATACTGGACAAAGCCGAGCAGGTGGCCGAGTGCGCGGCCATCTCGCGTCCCACACTAAGCCAGATTGAGAAAGTGGAGCCTACGGTGGCCATGGCGAAGCACAAGGATGCTAACATCTTGAAAATCGATCATTCTTCCATCCTGCCTTTCCAGGGGGCAGCTTGGTCGGGAATGACTAAGTTAGCGACCAAGGTGGTGTCTACGCTGGTGACCAGGTTAGTGACTGAGTGAGGGAGCTGTCAGCCTGTTTAGGCGTGGAGCACCTGCGGGTGTCGGCTTACGCCGCTAAACCGGCGAAGCGCAAACAGACACGCAGACAATAGCTCCTGCTTTCTCTCGTTGATTAATCTGCATTTACATGTCAAATCCTGCTCATTCACGCTTTGGTTGTCTATTTTTAATTACTAATTTGCAATTCGCGAATCACAAATAAAGGATAAATGAAGAAGCACAGCGGCATGCGGCCGCAGGATATCGTGGTATTGCTGGCCATCGTCGCCCAAGGCGATAGCCCCTGGATGATGAAGGACATCGCCCGGGAGGCCTGCATTAGCCCGTCAGAAGTCACGGAGTCGCTCCACAGGTCCTACAAGGCAGGCCTGATCGATAAGTCGAAGAAGAAGGTGATGCGGCACGCGCTGCTGGAGTTCCTTTCGCACGGTTTGCGGTATGTTTTCCCCCAGGAGCCCGGGGCGATTGTGAGAGGGGTGCCCACAGCTTTCAGTGCCGCTCCTTTGGATGAGCTTATTATGAGCAGCGAAAAGCTGGTCTGGCCCTATGCCAAGGGGCAAGAGCGGGGGCAGGCGGTAGAACCGCTTTACCCTTCGGCCGTGGAGGCGGCAATCAGTAAGCCTGAGCTGCACGAGCTGCTGGCGCTGGTGGATGCGCTCCGGGTGGGGAGGGTGCGGGAGCGGGAGCTGGCCAATGCGGAACTTGAGAAGCGAATTCTGAATGGACGGTAAGGCAATCAACATAGAGGTCATCAAGAAGGTGGCCACCGGGCTGCAGGAGCTTCGGGAGGAGATGGTGTTCGTGGGCGGGGCCACCCTGAGCCTCTACGCCGACGACCCCGCCGCCGACGCAGTTCGCCCCACCAGCGATATAGACCTGAGCGTATCGCTGGCTGGCTACGGTGCCTGGAACCGGCTTCAGGAGCGCCTGCAGGAGCTAAGGTTCTATCCCGATCCGTCTAGCAGGGTGATCTGCCGCTTTGCCTACGAGGGCATCACCATAGATGTGATGCCGGATGACCCGGCTATACTGGGTTTCACTAATCCTTGGTACCAGCCGGGCCTGGACCAGTCGGTAACTGTCGCACTGGCAGGAGATCTGCACATTCGCATACTGCCCGTGGCGTACTTCCTGGCAACCAAGTTCGCCGCCTACCACAGCCGGGGCGGTGATCCCCGCACAAGCCACGATTTTGAAGACATTGTGTATGTAACTGACAACAGGCTGCGCCTGGTAGAGGAAATCGCGCGTGCACCCAAAGAAGTGAGGGAGTACCTGCAGCAAGAGTACAGGGCAATCCGAGACAGCCGATACAGGGAGGAGATATTGGGCTGCCACCTGATGGATCAGGACCGCTTGCCGCTGCTAGAGGAGAGGATCGAGCAGATCATCGCAATCTAAAGTAGAAGTTGTCACAGGGAGCTACGGGCTTACTTAACATAGGGGAAGTTAGTACAAAGAGCTAAGATTATTAGTTACTACCAATGTAGAAGCTGTGGCTGCGGGTAAAGTTGACAAAGTGGAAATCTTTAAGTATTTTTAAATCATAGCATTTGCAGCTATTCCGCAGTAAACCAGGCGGTGAGCGATTCGGTGAGTAGTGCTTTGTGCAGGTTTGTAAAGTGTTGGTTTTCAATTGATAAGTGGGATGTACAAAATCCCTCACTCTCTGCAAAGCCTGCAACTGAAGAGTTTGCAGGCTTTTTTGTTTTTATAGGGTTTACGGCGGCGGTATAATACTAATCAGTTGATTTTATGGTAAGGCTAAAAACCGGTTTATACTCTGAAAGGCATATACTGGCAGGTAACTGCTGTTCCACCTGAGATTGCTGCGGAGGTGCAGGATGGGTGACCTTAAAATAACAAGAGCCGCCCTGGCGCTTATCCTTCAGCACATTACTAACGCTTTACTATTCAAAGTTTCATAATTTAATTAAAGCCTGCATGCGGAAACGTTTGCAGGCTTTCTTGCTTAAAGGCCACTGAAATTCTTATATGGCAGAGCAGTTGCAGCAACCTCTTTTTTAGCTCATGAACCTGCTGTTAGCGCCGTTTAAGTTGATTATTCGTAATTTCAAGCTCCCTATACTTTCTGTCTTGGCTTAGGTATAAGGAGTATTAAATTGATCGATACCTTCCATATTCATGAGAAAAACATCTCTTAAATCAAGTATATTGTTTAGTATGATGGCTTTAGGTGCTTGCCAGTCGCAGAAACCAACGGCTGAAATTGGTGGAGCTGCCATCTGGCAGTCAGAGGCTTATACCATTTACCCGGATAGCGTGGTGCAGGGCGAGCATGTGGCTCGGGTTATCTCCAGAACAGAGATGACTACCGATTATAAGAGTCCGGCCAATGCATTTCAGAGCCCCCGCATTACGTTCAAGTTCGCCATCAACGGCCGTGACAATGAAATGAAATCCGGCACCGACCATTACTTTAATTGCCTTAGCGGTAGCTGCCAGACTCCTGTTATCACTTTCGGGCAGCAGTTTACTGATCCGTCTGAGATACCGAATGATGCGTATCTATCGCCTAATACCGAGATGACCGTGCGCCTGGACATGCGCCCGGTGCTGCAGGCTTTCGAAAAGCATGGCGTTTATACTTCAGCAACCGGCGACAAGATCTATAAGGAAGATTTTAAAGGAGTATATATTGCCGGCAACACCGCGCCTCTGACCTGGGACTTCGACAACCTGGGCGGCAAAAAAGATGCAGAGCTGCAGGACCCGGACGGAGACGGTATTTACGAAATCACGCTAAAGCTTAATGTCCCTGAAGACGACAAATCTACGGCCACGCATTGGGCGCTGACGCGGGATATCTCTGCCTTCCCAAAGTATACTTCTGACTACCCAGTGATCGATGCGCTCTACAACATGTCGCTGGAGGAGATGCAGAAAGACATTGAGGCAGACAGCACCTTCAGAACTGGAAAAGAGTGGGCCGGCGTTTGGACCCGCGACATCAGCTACAGCATTATACTTGGCATGGCGCAGCTGCAGCCCAAAGTATCCATGTACAGCCTGATGCGCAAGGTAAAGGACGGGCGCATTGTACAGGATACCGGCACCGGGGGCGCTTACCCTGTCTCCACGGACCGCATGACCTGGGCGATGGCCGCTTGGGAAGTATACAAAGCCACCGGTGATCAGAATTGGCTACGCGATACGTATGCCATCATCAAGAAATCATTGGAAGAGGACTATAGAAACGCCTATGATTCCGAGACAGGAATGGTGCGCGGCGAATCATCTTTCCTGGACTGGCGCGAGCAAACGTACCCGCTCTGGATGCAGCCTGCTGATATTTACGCATCAGATAATTTAGGTACAAACGCGGTGCATTACCAAGCAAACATGGCAGCCGCTGAAATGGCCGAGCTGCTGAACGACAAGGCTGCTGCTGCCAAGTTTAAAGAGATGGCCCAAGGTATAAAGGCAGGCATGAACAAGCTGCTGTGGCAGGAGGAGAAAGGCTATTACGGCCAATACCTGTATGGGCGCAATTACATGGTGCTGTCGCCGAGGGCGGAGGCCTTGGGTGAGGCGCTGAGCGTGATCTATAACGTGGCCGATGCGGAGCGCAGCAAAACAGTAGTGGCCAATACGCCTGTAACCGATTACGGCATTCCGAGCATTTACCCTCAGATTCCGGGCATACCGCCGTACCACAACAACGGCATCTGGCCATTTGTGCAGGCCTACTGGAGCTTGGCTGCGGCCAAAGCCGGTAACGAGCAGGCGCTTACCGAGAGCATGAGTGCCATCTACCGTCCGGCCGCTCTGTTCCTGACAAACAAAGAGAATTTTGTAGCCAGCACCGGCGATTATGCCGGCACCCAGATTAACTCTGATAGACAGTTATGGAGCGTGGCCGGAAACCTGAGCATGGTGTACAAGGTGCTGTTCGGGATGGACCTGCAGCCAGACAAGCTGGTGCTGAAGCCGTTTGTGCCGAAGGCCTTTGCCGGCAACCGCAGCCTGACCAACTTTAAGTATAGGAATGCGGTGCTAAACTTCGAGATGAGCGGTTATGGCAACGAGATCAAGTCCATTACCATGGATGGTAAGCCGCTGGAGAACGCCGAGGTTCCGGCAAGTATAACCGGTGAGCACGATATCAAAATCGAACTGGCAAACAACAAGGTGGGAGGCAAATCGAACCACACCCTGGACTATACTTCGCCGGACATGCCGCGGGTAACTTATACTTCCGGCAAGCTTAGCTGGCCAGCCGTAGACGGAGCCGTGGCATACAAAATAACCAGGAACGGCGAGGAGCTGGTGAAAACGGAGAGCACAAGCCTGCAGGTAAACGCCAATAGCTACGCGGAATACATGGTAATGGCCATAGATGAAAACGGCGTAAGCTCCTTCGGCAGTGAGCCGGTGGTAGTGGTGCCTGACAAGTATAAACTGGTGTACGAGCTGGAGAAATCCGCACCTAAGGCCAAGCTGCCGTACCGCGATTTTTCAGGCACCGGCTTTGTGGAGCTTAGTAAAAAGCAGAACGCAAGTATAAATATTGAAGTGATTGTGCCTGAAGATGGTGTGTACGCTGTTGATTTCCGATATGCTAACGGCAACGGCCCGATAAATACGCAGAACAAAGCAGCTATCCGCACACTTCAGAAAGGCGACAGCTTTATCGGTACTATTGTGTTGCCGCAGCGTGGCACCGATGAGTGGAACAACTGGGGCTTTACCAACGCTGTAGAGGTGCCGCTTCAGAAGGGCAGCCATACGTTAACCCTTTCTTTTGAACCGCACAACGAGAACATGAATGGCGAGGTAAATCAGGCCATGGTTGACTACATACGCCTCATTAAAATCAAATAAGCTATACTTAATAAAAGAACCAGCGCCTGCAGCCCCTAAGTTGCAGGCGCTGCTTTTTTAGAAGATTTATGACATAAAGGCCCAGGGAGAGATACAAATAAACCTCTTAGGCTTTGCCGTAAATTGGCGCTAAGCATCTAATTTAGCAGTTTATAAAAAAGCTTGACCATCAGACACGAATTTTCATGAGTATCCATTTTTCCAAATCAAGTATAAATTTTTACAAAAGGTATCTGCTGCTGCTGCCTTTTTTGCTGGTTTTGTCGCAAAAGCAGACAGTAGCACAGGTTATGTATAAAGGTGGCACCAATGTGCAGTTGCTCTATGGCAAGCCGCTGAACCAGTCAGGCGAACTGGCCACTATCACGCTGGAGCACTTCGGGATGATAGGCGATTTTGAAAATTTTGGATTCACGGATCTGTCTAACAACGTAAGCTTGGAAGGCCCTACCATGTACCTGGAGTGGTATCCGAAGTTAAGCCTGAGCAGAGCCACAAACAGTGATGTAAGCCTGGGGCCCGTAAGCGATGTATTGCTGGGCGGTGGTATAAACGTGCTGTTTGGCGGCAACGAGGATTTTTTCGTGTACCTGCTGGGGCCAGCTTTTAAGTTCCGCCTGCCGGGGCAGGGGCTGCTGCAACTGGAAACCTTCTACTATAAGCAAAACGGCTCTGAGTACCACGGCACCTACCAGTTCACTCCGAGTTGGGATGTGCCGCTACCTGTCTCTGAAAAAGTACACTTGCGCTTCCGCGGCTTCATGGACTTTATCGGAGATCGCGGGCCGGGCTCTACACAGTACCTGACGCAGCCGCAACTGCTGCTGGACCTGGGTAACCTGCGCGGAAAGCCAGGCAAAGTATACGCAGGCACAGAGTGGCGTTACTGGCAAAACGTAGTGGGCCTGAAAGGCGTTGACGAATCCATACTGCAAGTAAATGTGCTGTTTCAGTTATAAGTATTCAGCAAAGAAACAGTAGCTAAGGTAATTCATAGGAACAGCTACAAAACCTGGCGCTAGCAGTTTGTTTGTCTGTAAGGGCTCGTTACAACTTTTAAGTCACTTTTTCTTTAAACTCCCTAGGGCTGCTCTAAGTAGAGCAGCCCTATTTTTTTAAGCTACTCTACCATTTAAGTAAACAAAGGTAGCATAGGCACCCTACAAGGCATTTCCCCACAATAACTTCATCTGCTGCTAGATAGCAAGCAGCCTGAGGTGAAAGTATAATCCTTTCATTTTCGATGTGCTGCATTTCTAATCAGTAATAACCTGTCAAAGCTGCTTTAGTAGGAAACTCATTTTTTTATTACAGTTTACTGCCGTCAGTCATTAACATGCCTTACTACTTACTGTGAGTAAGTGTTTACTTTAAGATAACATAGATAATGTAAATATAATTTATAGCTAAAATCACTCAGCTTTAGCATAATGATATCTGTAAGAGTAAATTATTATGAAATAAATAAATTTATTGATTTTTATTAAATGAAATAATAATAGTTAAAACTAATCTTTTATTAAAAAATTATTTAAGTCTTGTTTGTAATATAAAAAAATACATTCTTTATGTGGTGATTGAGTCAATAATCACTAAAGTTACAGCTAGTACAGAAAATAATACGATGCAGACCTTGGGTAAAGATCTAATGTATAAAATTGGATTTATTTAAGATTGCCAAGGTGAGGACAAGCTGGCTTTGGGCATAGGATTAACGCTAAAGTTATCGAGCTATAGCTGAAAGTATAGCTCAAGTTCAAACTGAGATATAGATAGCTTATACAGGAACAGATAATCACTAAACTCTGATGTTGTTATGAACGAAGATTTACAAGTCAAAAGCAAGGGAAACTCACGGCGAAAATGCTCGATGCTACTGCTCGCATTGCTAGGTGTTGCCCCTTTTCAAGGAAGTGCAATGAAGACTGAAGCACTTGCCTCCTCCTTTAGTGCCTTGGTGCAGGAGAGGCAGGAGAGGCCTGTGTCAGGTGTTGTAAGAGATGTGAACGGGATGGTGCTGCCGGGAGTATCAGTTACTTTAAAGGGTACCAATAAGGGGGCTACAACAGGGGCAGATGGCAGTTTCGCGATTAATGTGGCTGGTGTTGCGCAGCCTGTGTTGGTTTTTTCATACATAGGTTTTGAAAGGCTGGAGATGGCAGTCGGAGATCAAAATAATTTATCCATTTCCCTTAATGAGGATACCAAGGCACTTGATGAAGTGGTGGTAGTTGGGTATGGAACTCAGAAAAAAGCAAACCTTACCGGAGCCGTACACCAGATAGAAGCAGAGGCGCTGGAGGACAGACCCATCACAAATGTAACTTCCGGATTGCAGGGATTGATGCCAGGCGTAACCATTACAGGGGCCTCAGGTGCTCCGGGCAGCAACAGCGGCGATATACGAATTAGAGGAATTGGCACCTTGGGAAATGCGGCGCCGCTTGTGGTGATAGATGGAATACCTGGTGGTACACTTGATTTGCTGAATCCGAACGATATTGAGAGTGTATCTGTGCTAAAAGATGCTGCTTCCTCTTCTATATATGGTGTACGCGGCGCCAACGGCGTTATTGTAGTCACCACTAAGAAAGGCACAGGTGATAAACCAACGGTTTCTTACAACACCTACTATGGCTTGCAGACCCCGACGGCATTGCCGGAGTTTTTGGGGTCGCCACAGTATATGGAACTGCTGAACGAGTCTCAGGTAAACGCAGGCAGAAATCCAACTTATTCTCCAGAGGAAATTGAACTTGCTCGAAATGGCTCAGATCCTAACTATTTTGCCAATACAAATTGGATCAACGAGGTACTCAAAAAAAGTGCGCCGCAGCAGAACCACAACTTTAGCATCAATGGTGGCGCCAACAATATAAACTACTTCCTGTCTTATGGCTATTTAAACGAAGGTGGGCTTGTTGTGGGGGATAGCTTTAAGGCCAACAGGCACAATGTTCGGGCAAAGCTAAGCACTACAATAATTGATCGTTTAGATGTTTCTGCAAATGTAGGCTACATTGACAGGTCATACGCTGGAGCCGCAGCAGGAACAGGTCCTATTTATTCTGCTCTGTCTATCATCCCGCTGGTGCCAGTTCGGTTCACTACCGGCACTTGGGGGTATTTGGGCGGCCAAAGCAATCCTGTTGCCGTAGCTACCGATGGAGGTACCAATGACTTCGGCTCGCAGGAATTCACTGGAAACCTGAATGCTTCTGTTAAACTGTTCGAGGGTTTTAAACTTAGAGGGCAGTACGGTTTGATCCGCTCAAACTCCAAGCGAACCATCTTCACAAAAACCATCAGTTACTACAGCCCTGAAACGGGAGAACGGATTTACAGAACCGGCTATCCCAATGAAATAGATGCACGCGACTACACGACTATGTACCAGACCTTTATCGGTACAGCCGAGTATGAGAAGCGTTTCAATGAGCAGCATGATGTAAAGCTGCTGCTGGGTGCGTCTCAGGAAGAAACTAAAGGTGATTACTTTGCCGCAACAAGGACAAACCTTGCCTCACAGGCTATCGGGCATATTAATCTGGGTACGGAGAACCAGCTCAATAGCGGCAGTGCTTCCCAAAACGCACTTCGCTCTGCCTTTGGAAGAGTGAACTACGGATTTAAGGATAAGTACCTGGTAGAGGCCAACTTCAGGTATGATGGATCCACCAGGTTTGCCAGAGATGTTAGGTGGGACTTGTTTGCCGCCGCCTCTGTGGGTTGGGTATTTACTGAGGAGAGTTTCTTTGAAGGCCTTAGAAAGGTGGTAGAGTTCGGTAAGATCCGCCTTTCATACGGGACCCAGGGAAATGACCGGGTGGGCGACTTTGCTTACATGGATATCTTGAGTCCATTTGAGACAATGCCAATCGGTAACGAGATTACATTCGGTGTCAGGCAAACCATTGTTGCCAATAAGCTACTGACCTGGGAGTCGGCAACAAAGAAAAACGCGGGCTTGGACTTGGCTTTCCTGGGTAACCGCCTGAATGTTTCTGCCGACTACTTCATCAACGAAACCGATGATATTCTGCTCGTGATTCCACAGCCAGGTGTGTTTGGCGCTCCAGAGCCGCCCCAAAACGCCGGTAAGGTAGAGAACAAAGGATGGGAGTTGCAATTAGGCTGGAATGACAAGAAGGGCGATTTCCAGTACGGAGGTAATTTCAACGTATCGGATGTCCGAAACAAAGTAGTTGACTTAGGGGGTACACTGGCCACCTATGGCGAGAGAGTAAGGCTAATCGGTCAGCCAATCGATGCTTTCTATGGCCTGGTGGCAGAACGCCTTGCCCAGGAGTCTGATTTCAGGTATGACCCTGAAAGCGGAAACTTCGTACCAGACTTCCCATATATCAAGAGCGACCCTGTAGCGCCAGGCGATATCATCTACAAGGATTTGGATGGTGACGGCGAAATTACGCTGGAGGATGACAGGCAGGTAATAGGTAGCCACATTCCACGCTATACCTATGGCTTCCGTGGAAACATGGCCTGGAAAGGCGTTGACTTCAGCTTCTTTCTGCAGGGGGTAGGTGAAGTGGATGGGTACCTGTATGGATCGGCTCGCCATGCTTTTGCAACAGAGAGCAATATGCCACAGAAGGTGCATTTGGACCGCTGGACACCAGAGAATACAGACGCAAGCTATCCTCGCCTGGCCTATCAGCAGAGTTACAACCAAAGACTCTCAACTTTCTGGCTGGAGGATGCCTCTTACCTTAGATTGAAGAACGTGCAGGTTGGCTATACCTTGCCTGCCAGCCTGACAGAAAAGTTTAGGGTAAGCCGTCTACGAATCTATGCTTCCGCAGACAACTTGCTGACAAAGACAGACTTCTTTTATGGCTTTGATCCGGAGTCTCCGGTAAGCAACGGAAACTTCTATCCGCAAGTGAAGACGTATGTACTCGGCCTCAACATTAACCTCAAGTAAGAAGTACCATGAAAAAGAGAATATTATATAGCTTTATACTTAGTGCTTTCCTTTTAAGCTCCTGCGATGATGATTTCCTAGAGAGGGCTCCTTTGGATGAAATATCTAACGAGACATTCTGGGAAAACGAAGAGCAGTTGGTGTTGGCCACTAACGCGCTTTACGCTAACGTGAAGGCGAAAAACACAGTGGATATGGAGAACATGGGCGATAACACGCTATGGCCATCCACTACACAGTATCAGCTTATCGGCAGCGGTAACTTCGGAAATGACCTGAGCACGCTTAACACAGAGTGGACAACCCAATATAGAGGCGTACGACAGGCAAATGCTTTCCTGGAGAACTATCAGAAAGCAACTATTGACCCTGCCAGGAAAGAAGCTTTGGCCGCAGAAGTTCGTGTTATTCGGGCCTTGATGTATAGCTACCTGACCAATTTCTGGGGGGACGTGCCATTGGTTAAAAACACTCTTTCTATTGATGAAGTGTATGTGCCAAGAAATCCGAAAGAAGAAGTAGTGAACCTTATCCTTGAGGACTTGGAGGAAGCTGCGCAGCACCTGCCCTCCGAGATACCTACCGGGGCAAACCTTGGAAGAATGAGCAAGGGGGCTGCACTGGCTCTGCAGGCTCGTGTGGCTTTGTACAACGGCCGCTGGGATGTAGCAGAAAAGGCAGCGAAAGATGTGATGGATCTTGGAGTGTATGCGCTCTTCACATCGGGAGACCCAAGCAGGAATTACTATGACCTTTTTACTTATAAAGGAAAACTCTCCAGGAATAATAACCGGGAGACCATTATTGCCCGTCCTCATTTAGAGGACCTGGTGCTGCATAACCTCAGCCGTGAGATTCAGGTGCCTGACCAGGTGGTGCGTTGGAACCCAACTAAGTCGCTGGTAGATAGTTACCTGATGGTGGATGGTCTGCCAATCGAAAAATCTCCGCTTTACAGTATAGAAAAGTATGAGGATGTATTTGAGAACCGCGACCCACGTATGACGCAGACGATACTGGAGCCGGGGGCTGAATGGGGAGGCCGCTATGACGGAAGGCCAATTTCAGAAAATGAGAACCCTAACGTTTTCATGGTGCCCAAGTTTAGTTCAGACAGGAGAGGAGCAGTTACCATTACAGGCTATTACTTTACAAAGTATGCAGAAGTCTCTACCGTAGGTATGGTAGGCCGTGATGCAAATGATATCCACTTGCTACGCTACGCCGAGGTACTGTTGACCTATGCTGAGGCAAGACTGGAGCAGGGGAAGTTAACGCAGGAGGATATTGATATGACTATTAACCTGCTGCGCGACCGCGTAGGTATGAAACACATGAACCTGGCAGAACTGGCGGCAAATGGTATGGACGTGCGGGAGGAGATCCGTCGGGAGCGCCGCGTGGAACTTGCATTAGAGGGGCAGCGCTACTTCGACATCCTCCGCTGGAAACAGGGCGAACTCCTGGCTCAGGACGTAAAGGGCACCAACGTAAACTGGCTGTCAAACCCTGCCTCCGCAGCAAACCTGCGCAAGGATCAAAATGGCTTTATTGTAGCCTATACCGGAAGAACCTTTGACCCTTCCAGAAACTATCTGTGGCCTATCCCGCTGTCGCAGTTGGAGCGCTTCCCTGATCTTGGGCAAAATCCTGGTTGGTAATAATCCCAAGTGAGCATGTCTTGAACACTGTAGTCTAAGATGTACCTCTAAGGTTATCATGGCTACAGCGTTTAGGGCTCCACGGCTGAACTTTATGCCTTTGTGGTCAAAAAGATGAAATGCGTGGTGCGGCTGAGTACGAGCTCTCTCCGCCTGTAGTAAGGATGAGGAACTTAAACCTGTTGCAGTACATAAGCCTGCCATAACCAAGCCCGATGCTGCTCTAGATTTAAGTATAATGACATGTAGTGTACACCTGGCACGCTCACCTTCGGCAGAAGCAAAGCAGGGCATGCCAGCCATAGTGCGTGTAATATAGGATGCAAGTCTGAGAATGATTGACTATGTCATGTACAGAAGCACAGATAAGGTAGAGGTGGTATCTAAGAAAGTAATCTTTAGCTATTTGGCTGTTGTAGCAGAACTAAGCCCTGTATGCAAATCAGATAAAAGGATTGACAGAACTAAAATGATATCTACAATGAAAAATGTAAAAGTACTCTTACTATGTCTTTTGATGAGTGTCTCGTTTTATGCCTGTAAAGACGATGACATGGGAGATCTTTTGCCGCCCGATGTTGATTTTAATTATACACCAGCGGCACCGATAGAGGGTCAGGAGATCCTCTTTTATGCAGACCCAACAGAAGGGTCAGGCGAAATAGCAGAGTGGAGCTGGGATTTTGGCGATGGGGAAGGGAGCACATCTGAGAAGCGAAACCCATACCACACTTTCGCCAGTGCCGGCACCTATCAGGTAACACTAAAGGTTCGGAATGCTGCCGGCACCACTTATGATATAACAAAGTCGGTGGAGGTGGCGCCTCCGCCAAAAGAGTTTATAGCGAACGTGGTCTGGGCGTTCTCCAATAATGCTGCGGTTTCGAAAATAAATGAGGGATCGAGCGCTCCGGTTATCGGTGACGACGGTACTATTTATTATGTAGAGGGGAATGTCAATGGTGGCTTAAACGGTAATGCCGTAGCTGTCACGGATCAGGGAACAAATGCTCAATTAAAATGGGCAACAGAGTTAGATTCTTACATTGCGAACGCACCATCTATTGGGCCGGACGGAAATATCTATATAAATACGTGGTCAAATTCCAAGATGGTGTACAAGCTGAACAGTGCAGACGGAAGTGAAATGTGGAGTGGCAGCGGAAGAGGGGTTTCCAACAACACACCTGCAGTAGACGCTCAAGGCAATATCTACCATGGCTCAAGATTCCAAAGCCAGGATGGTGGTGCTTATTCCTGGAACTCAGGCGGCGAAAAACGCTGGGAAATTGTAGGGGTAGGGGCTTTCTATGCTGCTCCGGTTCTCAGCAGAGACGGACAGACTGTTTATTTTCTGAATACAAGCGAGGGCAAGCTGTGGGCCATCAACACAGCGGATGGCACCAAGAAGTGGAGCGAATCAGTAGGTACGGGTAGTGGTACTCACGGAAGCTCCTTATCTATGGATAGGGATGGCACGATTTACTACACCACAAACGTACATGTTGTAGCCATTACCGATGGCGGCGAAAGGGGCTCAGTTAAATGGTCTGCCGAGGTGGCAGGCGCTGCTCAGTCAGGTATTGTCATTGGTCCGAACGGACATCTCTATACCGGTGGCGGTGCAGGATTGGTGTCTCTTAACCCGAATGATGGTTCTGTTAACTGGACTTACAGTTTAACAACAAACGAAAGCGTGCCGGCAGTGGATGTGAATGGTAATGTATACATCGGTACAGCAGAAGGGAAACTTGCTGTCATCAACCCTGATGGGCAGTTACTGAAAGAAATAGAACTCGGCAACGGTGTGGTTAACTCACCAACTATTACCGCTGATGGAACAGTTTATGTGGAGGCGCTAGATGGCGCTGTTATAAAACTCTACAAAATAGCTGTGGAGGAGAGTGGGCTTGCAGACTCGCCATGGCCTATGAAAGGCCAGAATGTGAAGAACACAGGCCGTGCAGAATAGCTTTACATCTTGATGAGCAGAGTTGCATGGTACTTGGTCTAAAGTATAAACCATCCATTTCAGCTGCAATAAAAAAACCAGGCGGATGATTTATACTTGCGCTATAGCCAGGCGCATGCCTTTGCCTTCTGGCGCCACCTTAGAATGTTTGTATTTACTGCTTTCCGTAAAGAAAATAAAATGAAAAGATTATTGCTTTGTTTCGTAACGGGCGCTGCGTTTCTGATAGCCTCCTGTGATAAATCTTCTGGCCCAACAGACCCTGCTCCGGTAGACAAGCCTGATGATAAAGAAGAAATTGTAGCGTCTGTGAAGGTGATGGCTTACAACATTCATCATTGTAACCCTCCATCAAAACCTAATATAATTGATGTAGCTGCTATTGTGGACGTAATCCGTGCAGAAAAACCAGACCTACTGGCCTTGCAGGAGGTGGATGTGGATACAGAGCGTTCGGGAGCTGTTAACCAGGCACAAGAAATTGCTAATCAACTGCAAATGCGCTACTTCTTTGCCAAAGCAATTGATTACAGAGGAGGAGAGTATGGAGTAGCGATTCTCTCTAAATATCCTTTATCAGAAACTACTGCGCACCAGCTTCCTACTAAAGCCGGGAGTGGAGGGGAGCCACGTGTATTGGCCACAGCCAAAGTTGAACTGCCAGATGGTAGATTTATTCGTTTTGGAAGCACACACCTGGATGCGCAGTCAGACCCGACAAACAGGCAGTTGCAGATAGAGAAGATAAGCGATATCGCTTCAAAAGAGACATTACCGTTCATTATAGCCGGTGATTTCAATGCAACGCCTGGCTCTGTGGAAATCAATGCGCTGGATGCGATCTTTAAAAGAAGTTGTAAAGTATGCGCTCCTACTATTCCGGCAACCAATCCGACCAAGGCTATAGACTTTATTGCCTATGCACATCCTGCAACTAAGTTAAGTACGATTTCTCATAAGGTAGTGAACGAGCCCTACGCCTCAGACCATAGGCCTGTAGTTGCGGAAATTGGCATGCAATAAAGTAGCAGCGATTTCATAATGAACATACATGGCTTATGTCCTTGAAAAAAAGTGCTCCAAGCTAACCATACTCTTGTGTATCGGCAGGCAAACTATAATAGCTTAGATTAAAGACACGCTCAGGTTTGCTGGTATCACAAGTCAATTGATCTTGATGAGGATGAAGACGCTAAACTCTTAGTAAATACGGATAACTTAGACAAAATATAAGCCGAAAAGTGGATGTATTATTATAGAGGCGGTAAAAAGTCTGTTAGCGTCTGTAAGTAATAAGTGTACCAGTTTTATAATTAAAATTATACATGTTGTTATCTAAGTTCAAAATTAATGTTTGTTTATTAAAATATATTAGTTAAACATTGATACTTGTTTAATTTTTTTTTAAAAGTGCTTGCTTTTAGCTAAATAAATGACATTCTTGAACAAGTTATAGATTATACACAATGAGTATTTTGATTCTTGAGAATACCTCTTTGGATGCACTCAATAATATTGAAAGGAAGAAGCATACCCAAAGAATAAAAATTATAAAGCACCTCTATGTTAACGGGGCAAAAGCAAACGCTGAGTTGTGCGCTGATTTTAACATAAGCTCTCCAACATCTATGAGCTTACTCGGTGAGCTTATAGCGGAAGGGTTGGTCGAAAAGCAGGGAAGAGGTAAGTCTGAGGGTGGCAGAAAACCGGATCTGTACGGACTCAGAGATAATTCTCTGTATGTGCTAAGTATAGCCATGGGGCGGTTCAAGACCAAAATGGCAATCTTTGATAACAACCACAACAATATAACAGGGATTCAGACATTCCCAATCCGCATCTCCGAAGACTTGACTGCAGTGGACAAATTGCAGGAAAATGCAACAGCGCTCATTGCCGACTCAGGCATAGACACCGGCAAGCTCATGGGTGTAGGAATAAGTATGCCGGGACTGGTTGATTCCTCCGAGGGTAACAACCATACCTATATGCGTACAAACTCTCCGTCTGAATCCTTGCAGGACTTGTTAAGGCGAAAATTGGGTAAGCCGGTGTTCATTCAAAATGACGTAAAGAGCATTGCCCTTGCCGAGCATCGCTTTGGTCTTGCTCAAGGGAAAAAAGATGTGCTGGTGCTATCACTTGATTGGGGCGTGGGCATGGGTATGATCATGAATGGCAAGCTGTGCACTGGCATAACCGGTTTCGCCGGGGAGATAGGGCATATCCCATTCGAGAATGATGGCATCCTTTGCTATTGTGGAAAGCGCGGCTGCCTGGAGACAGTGGCGTCGGGGATTGCTCTTGCCAACATGGCCAAAGAGGGCATACGGTCTGGCCAGCACTCCTTGTTAAATGAGCTGGCTGATTTCGAACTAGACAGTATAGAGCCACAACTGGTGGTTGATGCGGCAAACAGAGGCGATCAGTACGCAATCAATATCCTGGCAAAGGTTGGAATGAACCTTGGTAAGGCTATTGCCACGCTTATACAGTTATTTAACCCGGAGCTGATCTTATTAGGTGGCAGAGTGGCTGAGGCGAAACAATATATTACAACACCAATTCAGCAAGCTATTTATACATATAGTATGGCGCAGCTAAGGGAGAAAACAGAGATAGCGCTTTCTACCTTAGGCAAAGATGCCGGGATTCTCGGATCTGTGGCAGTTGTAATGGAAAATATTTTTGAGGATCGGCTGGAGTCGGAGTCCTGATTTCGAGCCCATATTGCTAAATCCCGGATTTTATACTTACAAAAGAACAGAGGTGCCAACCACTCATGCAGAGGGTTTTGTTTTCATGAGTTCTGTAAAAGACCTGGGTTTCCTGAGTAACAAAATTTTAAACAGACATCCTTCCGTCCATAAAATCAGGTTTTGGAGGGGAGGGGACACAAACGATTCATTTTACTGTTAATGTATGCTTGTGGTGTTTTTGCAAGCGCCGTATTCAGACAAACAGGGCAGCTCTTTGGGCAACTTATTTTATGGGAGAGGAAAAGAAAGTTATTGGCATTGATATCGGCGGGACTAAAGTTCATATTGGCTTGGTGCAGCATGGGAAAGTAATAAAAGAGGTAAGACTTTCAACTTCTGCAAACGCTCCAAAAGAGCAGATATTAGACGAAATTGTAGATGGGGTAGCGCAGGTGTTGACACCAGATGTAGAAGGCATAGGTATTGGAGTGCCGGGTTTGGTAGATGAAGAGCAGGGCATTGTACATAATGTGCAGAATATTCCCTCCTGGAGGGAGGTGAACCTGAGAGGGCATTTGGAAGAATATTTTAGAATACCCGTTTTTGTTACCAACGACGCTAATGCTTTCGCTGCCGGCGAGAAGATATATGGAAAGGGCAAGGCCTATAATAATATAGCTGGCATTACACTGGGAACAGGTTTTGGCACAGGCATTATCATTGACAACAGCCTTTATTCCGGTAAGTTCTCGAGCGCCGGCGAGTTCGGCGGCATCCCATACCTGGACCAGACTTTAGAAGACTATTGTAGTGGTAAGTTTTTTCTTAACAAGTATGGCATACCTGGTGCAAAGGTGCAGAAACTTGCAGAGGAGGGAGACCAGCGGGCACTGGATATATTAAATGAGTACGGCCACCACTTAGGAAACGGTATCAAGATCATCCTGTATGCTATTTCTCCGGAGGCAATCATACTAGGCGGCTCTGTCTGTAGCTGTTTTCCATACTTTAAGGGTGCCATGGAGAACAGCATAGCGTCATTCCCTTTTAAACCGGTAACAGATCAACTTGTGATAAAATGCTCTTCGATCGGTAATTCAGCCATTCTGGGAGCCGCAGCACTTTTCAAGATGAGAAATATCAAAGAGCCAGCAGGTGATAAAGTATTTGCCTAGCGGCAGGAAATGATAGCAGGGTACTGCTTGAGGAGTTTAACTGAAATAAGTATACATTCATAAAGTATCGCGCTATGGCCACAAACCTTTTAGTGAAAGAGTTAGAAGGTGATTTAATTGTTGAAAATCAAGGCTATATGCGGCCTATGCTCATCATTGGTACGCTGTTCTTCATCTTTGGCTTTGTTACCTGGCTTAACTCAGTTCTAATACCTTACCTGCAAATTGCCTGCGAGCTAAATAATTTTGAATCTTACCTGGTCGCATTTGCCTTTTACATCTCATACCTGGTAATGGCTGTTCCCTCGGGTTGGGTGCTGAAGGCCACCGGCTTTAAAAAGGGAATGCCGTTAGGCCTAGTAGTTATGGCTATTGGTGCCCTTGTGTTTATACCTGCAGCACAGACACGCACCTATTCTTTATTCTTGTTGGGTTTATTTATTCAGGGCACTGGTTTGGCGCTGCTGCAAACAGCCTCTAATCCTTACATTACCATACTAGGGCCGCGCGAAAGTGCTGCAAAGCGCATCAGCATTATGGGTATCTGTAACAAAGTGGCAGGTGCATTGGCTCCGATCATACTGGGGGCGGTTGCTTTGAGCAATGCAGATATCCTGGTAGAAAAGTTGGGTAGCATGAGCGTCACACAGAAAGCAGTTGAACTGGATGCACTGGCTGCCAAGGTTATTTCGCCTTACCTTATTATGACGGGTGTGCTGCTTGTGTTAGCCGTTATAATCTATTTTTCCTCCTTGCCTGAAGTAGATACAGATCAGGAAGATGAAACTGTATCAGCGGCCAATGCTGGTAAAACAAGTATTCTGCAGTTTCCGCACCTTTTGCTGGGGGTACTGCCTATGTTCCTGTATGTGGGCGTGGAGGTAATGGCAGGTGATACGATTATCAGCTATGGCGCATCACAGGGGATACCTCTTGCTACAGCAAAGTTTTTCACCACCAGTACATTAGTGGCTATGGTAGTAGGTTATATGGTGGGCATAGTGGCCATGCCTAAGTACATATCTCAGGAGAAGGCCATGAAAGTGTCAGCTATACTTGGTGCTATGTTTACACTGGGGGCCATTCTTACCGATGGGTATACCTCTGTATTATTCGTTGCCCTGCTAGGGTTAGCCAATGCGCTTATTTTTCCCGCTATCTGGCCGCTGGCTATAGCCGGCCTAGGGCGCTTTACCAAAACCGGATCCTCCCTATTGATCATGGGGATTGCCGGTGGGGCAATCATACCATTGCTATATGGCTACTTCGCCGATCTGATAAACCCGCAGCAAGCCTACTGGGTTATGGTGCCCTGCTACGTGTTTATCTGGTACTATGCTGTTTCGGGGCATAAAGCAATAAGCCGATAGGAGACATGCCAACTGCAGTTTGTTGTGTAATTAATCATAATATGAAAAGAGCTATACCTTATTTTGTTATACTGCTTTTTGTTGCTGCCATTGCAGTTTCCTGCTCCAAAAGCTTGCCCTCATCCTTCTCAGCTAAAAGAGAGGTGACGATCATGTCCTATAACATACACCATGCTAATCCTCCTAGCAAAGAGGAGGCAGGAGAAATAGACATCGATGCAATTGTTGCTGCCATAAGGAAGCAAAACCCGGATCTGGTGGCACTGCAGGAAGTGGATGTAAACACAGGGCGGGCCGGCAAGGTAAACCAGGCTGTGGCAATTGCAGAAAAGCTTGGTATGAAAGCCTTTTTTGGAAGAGCAATTGACTACGATGGCGGGCAATATGGCGTGGCCATACTTTCAAGGTATCCTTTAACGGAGGCTACTGTTACGCCCCTGCCCGAAGATGCCGACCCGATGGCGGAAGACCGTGTAATAGCCACTGCAAAAGTAGAGTTACCTGGTGGTTTGGTGGTGCGCTTCGGTAGCACACACCTGGATGTAAGAAGTACAGAAAACCGGGACCAGCAGGTAAGGGCTATAAACGAAATAGCTGCTAATGAACCAATTCCTTTTATAGTGGCCGGTGATTTCAATGCCATGCCTGAAAGCTCTTCTATTGCGGAGTTGGATAAGGTCTTTACCCGCACCTGTGACACTGATTGTGAGCCTACTATACCGGTAATTAACCCAAAGAGAGCCATAGATTTCATTGCATTCACAAAAGATGCACCTTTTAAAGTTGTTTCGCAGAAGGTAATACCGGAAACATATGCATCGGATCACTTGCCCGTAGTAGCTACGCTTAGCTACTAAGCAAAAGGAAGATCTTGGCAAATTATCCAATGTGGTTGGTGGGAGTAGAGGCAAGGTTATACTTAGGGGATATACCAGTGCATCTAAACCTTACCTGAAGCATGACACAAGCAGCAGCAGTACCTGATATGGCACAGTGTTTAACTTCCGGGATACTTTAGGAAGTGCTCCACTGCGATTAATACGAATGGAAAAAGCCGGGCAATAAACCAAAAACCCTGGATAAGAAGATGAAAAATTGGGAGTGGTAGTGGATGAACGGTTAGATCCGCTACAGAAACACAACCACAGGTCTTGCCATGGCAAGTCAGATATACTATAAGAAGAATCAAATTGTAAAATAGAGTTAGAGCATGCCATAATCAGCACTGCCTATTATCATTTAGTTTAATCCAAGAAGTATAAAACCTTTGCCATGAATCGTAGAAACTTACTAAAATCGTTAGGGCTTAGTATAGGTGCAGCAGTTATCAGCACTGACGCACTGGCTAAGTTGGGGGAGAACAGATACGGGTATACTGTACCGGCAAACCCCTTGCATAAACCTATGGCTAAGCCTGTTACGGCAATTACCCTGGGTGCTGGTAACCGTGGAACCGTCTATGGTAATTTTGCGGCCAAGTTTCCCGAGCAAATGAAGATTGTTGGTGTGGCAGAGCCTATTGAGTTGCGAAACAAGAGGTACGCTTCCAAACACGCCATACCTTCAGACAGCCGCTTTGATACATGGGAAAAGGTTTTTGAACGCCCTAAGTTTGCCGATGCTGTTATTATCTCCACACCGGACAACATGCACTATGAGCCATGCATGAAAGCCCTTGCAATGGGTTATGATGTGCTTCTGGAGAAGCCAATAGCCCCAACTGAGAAAGAGTGCCGCAGCATTCTGGCACTGGCTCAGAAAACCGGAAGAATTGTAGCAGTATGCCATGTACTCAGATATGCGCCATACTTTGTGAAGATGCGTGAGCTTATTGCCCAGGGAGCTATCGGGGAGGTGGTGAGTGTGCAGCATTTCGAGCCAATCGAGCACACGCATATGGCCCACTCTTACGTACGCGGCAACTGGCACAACTCCAAAGAAACCACACCGATTATACTTGCCAAATCCTGCCACGACCTGGATATTATAAAATGGGTTATCAACAAACAGAGCAAACAGATTGTGGCTATGGGCGACCTGAAGTGGTTTCGCAAGGAAAATGCTCCGGCAGGCAGCACCGCCCGTTGCACGGATGGCTGTAAGGTAGAGCGCGAGTGCCCTTATTCTGCTATCCGGCATTACCACGACGAGCGAAGGAGAACTTCTGTGCTAAACCTGCCGGACGATAAATCCAAGCATGGAGAGGTGATCATGGAGAGGCTAAAAACGACCAATTATGGACGCTGTGTGTACCGCATGGAAAATGATCAGCCTGACCATTACGTCACCAGCATTATGTTTGAGGACAATGTAACGGCCAGCTTCTCTATGGAGGCATTTACCTCTTACCATGGCCGTCGTACCCGTGTGATGGGCTCTATGGGAGACATGGTGGGCGACATGGATAAACTGGAGGTTACAGATTTCAGAACAGGTAAATCCGTGACATTTGAGCCTAAGGCCGAGGATGTGGAAGGGTACAAGAATAGTGGCCACGGGGGAGGAGACTGGTTCCTTGTTAAGGATTTTGTTCAGGCTGTAGCACAGCAGGACCCTACCATCCTCACATCTACTATTGACGCATCAATCGAAAGCCATATCATGGGCTTCATGGCGGAAGAGAGTAGAAAGAAAGGGAAGGTAATGCCTATTAAAATGATGAAAGTGTAGTTAGGTGAATATTAAGTGAAGAGAGCCTCAATGCGTCAAGTATTCGAGGCTCTTTTTTTGCCCCTCCAGAGCTAGCATAACCAGTTACCTGCTGAAGGTGGTGCATAAAAATAAGTGGCACCTGGCAATCAGATGGGTTATATCCGTGTGGATGTTAACAAATAACAATGTTTATCCATCAATTTTAAGGATTCACCAAGAAATACAGGAAAAATCGCTCTTTAAACTGAGTACTCACTTGATTTTCTGTACACTTTCAGATATATTGATTTCTCGAAAAGTTAAAACCTATGGTTGCTGTCTATTTCTTTAAGCTGCTTTGCTTCCGGAATAAAGGCTAAATAGGTTAAGCATTTATCTAACCTGAATTCTCATTTTAAAGATCTCACCCTACCTTATGGCGGAAAATGTTTATGATGCAATCGTAGTAGGCTCAGGAATATCTGGTGGCTGGGCTGCCAAGGAGCTCACTGAAAAAGGACTGAAGACCATAATGCTGGAGCGTGGCCGAAACGTAGAGCACATAAAAGGCTACGAAAACGCAACGAAGCACCCTTGGGATTTTCCGCACCGCGGGCGCAGAACCCAGCAGATGATTGAGGATTACCCCGTGCTGAAGCGCGATTACCCGCTACAGGAAACCAACCTGGATTATTGGGTAAACGAAAAAGAAAGCCCATACACGGAGGTAAAGCGCTTCGACTGGTTCCGTGGGTACCAGGTAGGGGGGCGCTCCCTGATGTGGGGCCGCCAAAGCTATCGCCTCAGCGACCTTGATTTTGAGGCAAACGCCAAAGAAGGTGTCGCTGTAGACTGGCCGATCCGGTATAAAGACATAGCGCCCTGGTACAGTTACGTGGAGAAATTTGCAGGCATCAGCGGGTCAAGAGATGGCATTCCGCACCTGCCGGACGGTGATTTTATGCCTCCGATGGAGATGAACTGCGTGGAGAAGGACGTTGCCAGCCGTTTAAAAAGCCACTACAAAGGCGACCGCCACATGATCATCGGCCGCGTGGCCAACATTACGCAGCCGCATCATAACCGGGTAAACTGCCAATACCGAAACAAATGCTGGCTGGGCTGTCCTTTCGGGGGGTACTTCAGCACGCAGTCTGCCACTTTGCCGGCAGCCATGGCTACAGGCAACCTGACGCTGCGCCCTTTCTCTATCGTTACCAAAGTAATTTACGACAAAGACACCAAGCGCGCCAAAGGGGTAGAGGTACTGGATGCCGAAACCAACCAAACGTACGAGTATTTTGCCAAAGTCATTTTCCTGAACGCCTCTACCCTGAACACAACCTGGGTGCTGATGAACTCTGCCACCGATGTATGGGATGGAGGATTGGGAAGCAGCAGTGGCGTACTTGGCCACAACCTGATGGACCATCATTTCAGGCTGGGCGCATCTGGCATGGCAGAAGGGTATGACGATAAATACCTGTATGGCCGTCGCCCGAACGGAATCTACATCCCTCGTTTCAGAAACCTGAATGGTGAAAAACGCGACTATTTGCGTGGTTTCGGCTACCAGGGAGGCGCAGGGCGAGAGGGCTGGAGCCGCGAATTGGCCGAGATGAACATTGGCGGCGACTTTAAAGACGCCCTGACCGAGCCGGGAAAATGGACCATGGGTATCACGGCCTTCGGCGAAATTCTGCCATACCACGAGAACAAAGTAACCCTCGATAGAAACAACACCGATAAGTGGGGGCTGCCTTTGCTGGCTATCGACTCTGAGCTTAAAGAAAACGAGATGAAGATGCGTGTGGATATGATGGCGGATGCGAAAGAGATGCTGGAAGCGACCGGCCTCAAAAACGTGAACACCTTTGATGCAGGCTATGCCATGGGGCAAGGCATTCATGAGATGGGAACAGCACGTATGGGCCGCGATCCGAAAACCTCTGTACTAAACGCAAATAACCAGGTTTGGGACGCACCGAACGTATACGTAACCGACGGCGCAGCCATGACATCAGGTGGTTGCCAGAACCCGTCGCTTACCTACATGGCCCTCACCGCCAGAGCAGTAGACCATGCCGTTGGCGAACTGAACCGCCAGAACATCTAAACAGTAACTTAAGAAAAAGACCAAAGTATAGCAGAAGCTGAAAAATATAAACAGCAGCACAATCTATACTTTGGTCCATTTTCTATACTTGCCTTTTCTACTATTCTTAAAGCCAAGTATGAGAGAGCAAGTAATTCCTTTCTGAAGATGTAAAGTATAAAAAGATCTAAATCGCTGTAATTATAACATATGAACAGAAGAGAAGCATTAGGTGCTGTTAGCTGGATATTGGGTGGCGCTCTGGTAAGTGCAGACCTGCTGGTATCTTGCACCGCCAAACCAACCAAGGTGAACGACCTGTTTGACCAGGACCAGGTTGCTTTCCTGAACGAGGTCGGCGAAACCATACTTCCTGCCACCAGTACCCCAGGGGCGAAAGCCGCCGATGTAGGGGGCCTGATGGCCGTAATGGTGCAGGATTGCTATACCAAGCAAGATCAGGATGTCTTTATCAACGGCATTGCCCAGATTGATGAAGCC
This sequence comes from uncultured Pontibacter sp., assembly GCF_947495565.1. GTDB lineage: Bacteria > Bacteroidota > Bacteroidia > Cytophagales > Hymenobacteraceae > Pontibacter. The sequence goes on along the minus strand of NZ_CANLZM010000006.1, from coordinate 199,514 downwards.
AGCAAAGAGAAGTTTGACAAGAAATTCCTGAAACTCGACAAGCAGCAGCGCACCGAGCTACTTACAGCCCTGGACGAGGAGCAGAAGAAATACCAGGCCGAAAAAGCGCCAGAGGCCCCGAACCATTATTTCCGAATGATGAAGGAGCTTACTTTATTTGGCTTCTTTACCTCAGAAGTAGGGGCTACACAAGCACTGCGCTACGTAGAAACTCCTGGCCGTTACGATGGCTGTATGCCTTACAAAAAGGGAGACAGAGCCTGGGCAACCTAACAGCCGTTGCTTTCTCTTTGCTATCAGGCATCAAGAGTATCCTCTGAAATATTAAATAATGTGCTGCACTTGCACTATTGGTTTGAAAATAAGTGCAGCAGGCAGCAACCAAAGTATGACAAAGTATAAATAGAGACGTAGAAGGCTCTATTTATACTTTGTTTATATGTTACATCTGCTCCGTAGCAGGAGCCGAACTTTTTAAGCATGTCAAAAAAACTACGCTTAGGTATGATAGGCGGCGGGCAAGGCGCTTTTATTGGAGCCATTCACCGCATTGCGCTGCAAATGGACGGTGAGTACGAACTTGTCTGCGGAGCTTTTAGCAGCAACCCGGAGAAATCTAAAGCCGGCGGCGCTATGCTTGGGCTGCAGCCGGAGCGGGTATATTTATCTTATCAAGAGTTGTTTGAGAAGGAGCAGCAGCTCCCGGAAAACCAAAGGGTGCAGGTTATCAGTATTGTAACGCCCAATCATGTGCATTTCGAGCCAACTAAAATGGCGCTGGGAAACGGTTTTCATGTGGTGCTGGACAAACCCATGACCTTTAGCCTGGAGGAGGCGCTGAAACTGCGAACTGTCGCCGCCGAATCTGGCAAGCGCTTCTGCCTTACCCACACTTACACCGGCTACCCGATGGTGAAGGAGGCCCGCCAAATGGTGGCTTCCGGAAAGCTGGGTAAGATCAGGAAAGTATACGTGGAGTACCCGCAGGGCTGGCTGAGTCGCTTTGAAGAAGGAGGCGATAACAAGCAAGCTTCCTGGCGCACCGACCCAAAACAAAGCGGCATAGCCGGTGCCATGGGTGACATTGGCACGCATGCCTTTAACCTGGCCGAGTATGTAAGCGGGCTTTCCGTAACTAAGATTTGTGCCGATATAAACACCGTAGTGGAAGGCCGCCAACTAGACGATGACGGTGCCGTGCTACTGAAATTTGATAACAGTGCCAGCGGCGTATTGATTGCCACACAGGTGGCAGCCGGCGAGGAAAACAATGTGAAAATTCGGGTGTACGGTGAGCAGGGTGGCGTAGAGTGGCAACAGAGCGATGAAAACACGCTGCAAGTGAAATGGCTTGACAAGCCTGCCGAAATCTGGCGTACAGGAACTGGCTATGTGAGCTCCTACGCACAGCACAATTCCCGCACCCCGGCCGGCCACCCGGAAGGATACCTGGAGGCCTTTGCCAACCTCTACCGCAATTTTGCCTTGTGCATCAAAGCCGATATGGCCGGGGAAGAGACAAAGCCGGAGTGGGAAGACTATCCAAGTATGGAAGAAGGAGTGCGAGGCATGGCCTTTATTGAGCACGTCATCGCATCAGGCAAATCAGATCAGAAGTGGACAGACTTTAGCATTTAAAACTATGAATACAATCAAAGGACCAGCAATCTTTATTGCCCAGTTTGTACAGGATGAGGCACCCTTCAATAACCTGAAAGATATTAGCCGATGGGCTGCAGATTTAGGCTATAAAGGCATACAGATACCGTCGCATGACCCTCGTTTTATAGACTTGCAGAAAGCTGCCGAGAGCAAGACTTACGCTGATGAGATAAACGGAATTGTGCAGGAGGCTGGCGTACAGATCACTGAACTCTCCACGCACCTGCAGGGGCAACTGGTGGCTGTGCATCCGGCATATGATACCTTATTCGATGGATTTGCGCCGGAGGAGTATCGCAATAACCCCAAAGCCAGACAGGAGTGGGCGGTGCAGCAGCTGAAATATGCGGCCAAAGCCTCTAAGAACCTTGGGCTTAACGCCTGCGCCACTTTTAGCGGCGCTTTAGTTTGGCCATACTTTTACCCATGGCCGCAGCGCCCTGCCGGCCTGGTAGAAACAGGCTTTAAAGAACTTGGGCAGCGTTGGATGCCAATCCTGAACGAGTTTCAGGAATATGGGGTAGACCTTTGTTATGAAACCCATGCCGGCGAGGATATTCATGATGGAATCACCTACGAGATGTTTTTGGATGAAGTAAACCAGCACCCAAGCGCCTGCCTGCTCTACGACCCGTCGCATTTTATACTACAGTCGCTGGATTACCTCTCTTTTATCGATCATTACCACGAGCGCATCCGAATGTTCCATGTGAAAGATGCTGAGTTTAACCCAACAGGCAAGCAAGGCGTGTATGGTGGCTACCAGAGTTGGGTAAACCGCGCGGGGCGTTTCCGCTCGCTGGGCGATGGGCAGGTAGATTTTACCGGCGTGTTCAGCAAACTCACGCAGTACGATTACCAGGGATGGGCCGTGCTGGAGTGGGAGTGCGCCCTGAAACACCCCGAGGATGGTGCCCGCGAAGGAGCGCCATTTATCCAGGATCACATCATTCGGGTAACAGAAAGAGCTTTCGACGACTTTGCCGCTTCTGGCGTGGAGGAAAGCAAAAACAGGCAACTGCTCGGCTTATCTTAACAAGAACGCTATTCAACCACATACTATAAAATTATGAAAAAGAACCTGCTCATACTTGGCTGCCTGGCCTTTACCTTCGCCTGCGGCAACTCATCTGATACGACAACAGAAGAGGGCGGCAGCACAACCAGCTACAGCGTAGATGGAGAAATGGACTCCATTTCGGGGGCAGCGGTAAGCGCGTCCAGCAGACAATCAGAAATAGACACCAACCGCATGGACATCGGCACTGACCGGACAGCGGGTGGCGGTGAGGCCCTGGCAAGCGGAAACTATCAAAACGGCGCCAAGCTAATTGCTAATTCAGACTGCCTTGCCTGCCACCAGGAAAAGCAGAAACTGGTGGGGCCTTCTTATGCAGAGGTGGCTGATAAGTATGAGTTTAATGATAAGAACATAGATTACCTGGCAGGCAAAATTATTGAAGGCGGCGCAGGTGTATGGGGGCAGGTGCCGATGACGCCGCACCCGAACATCCCGAAGCAAGACGCCCAGGAAATGGCCCGTTACATCTTATCGCTTAAAAACTAATAACCACAAATGCTGAAAAACTATATCGCGGCGCTGGCCATGCTCTCCCTGCTTGGCTGCCAGTCCACTGACCAGGAAACGACAACGATGGCGGATAACAACCAAAACCAGACGGAAAACGAAGGAGATTGGATCTCGCTTTTTGACGGGAAAACCACCCAGGGTTGGCATACCTATGGCAAAGACTCTATTGGCAGAGCCTGGATTGTGGATGACGGCGCCCTGCACCTGGACGCCTCTAACAAAAAAGACTGGCAGACAAGCGACGGCGGAGACATTGTATCAGAGCGGGAGTTTGACGATTTTCATCTGCAGCTGGAGTGGAAAGTAGCCGAGAACGGCAACAGCGGCATTATCTTTTACGTGCAGGAAGACACCTCCAAGTATGATTATACCTGGAACACGGGTTTGGAAATGCAGGTGCTGGACAATAACGGCCATCCGGATGCCAAAATACACAAGCACCGCGCCGGCGACCTGTACGACCTGATTGCCAGCAGCGCCGAAACAGTTAAACCTGCAGGCGAATGGAACCAGGTGGAGATTATCAGCAACAAGGGCCAGCTAGAATTTCACCAGAACGGGCAGAAAGTAGTTGAAACCACGCTATGGGACGATAACTGGCGCGAGCTGGTGGCAGGAAGCAAATTTGCCGACATGCCAGGCTGGGGCTCCTTTAAATCAGGGAAAATTGCCCTGCAAGACCACGGCGACAACGTATGGTTCCGCAACATCCGCATCAAAGAACTTTAAGCTACATCATATCTCACCTTAAAACGCAGCAACCATGAATTCGGCGACCCGCATTAAACTTTCTATCATGATGTTCCTGGAGTTCTTTATCTGGGGTGCATGGTTTGTTACCTTAGGCACCTTTCTGGGCAACAACCTGAAGGCAACTGAGCTAGAAACAGCAAGTGTTTTCTCTACGCAGTCTTTTGGGGCTATTATTGCGCCATTTATAATTGGCCTTATTGCAGATAAGTATTTTAATGCGGAGAGAATTCTGGGCATTCTGCATTTGGTAGGAGCCGTTTTAATGTATCAGATGTACCATGCGGATGATGTGGCGACTTTTTACCCGTTCGTGCTGTCTTACATGATCGCTTATATGCCTACGCTTGCCCTGGTTAACTCAGTGTCGTTCAGACAGATGAAAAATCCGGAGAAAGAATTTTCGGTGATTCGCGTTTGGGGTACCATCGGTTGGATTGCGGCAGGCTTGTCCATCAGCTACCTGTTTCACTGGGATTCTGCCGCAGGAATTGGAGAGGGGCTGCTAAGAAATACCTTTATGATGGCGGGCGTTGCCTCACTTATACTTGGTATCTATAGTTTCCTGCTGCCTAAAACGCCGCCAGTTAAAAACCAGGAGAAAAGCAGCTCTATTTCAGAAATCTTAGGCCTGGACGCGATCAAGCTTTTAAAGAACAGAAACTTCCTAATCTTTTTCATCGCTTCCATACTTATCTGTATCCCGCTGGCCTTTTACTACCAGAATGCAAACCCTTTCCTGACGGACATCGGCTTGGAGAACCCAACCGGCAAAATGACGATCGGGCAGATATCGGAGGTATTATTTTTACTGTTGCTGCCCGTTTTCTTCTCCAGGTTCGGCTTTAAAAAGACCATACTGGTAGGCATGGCTGCCTGGGCGCTACGTTACGTGCTGTTTGCCTACGGTAATGCCGGAGAGTTATCTTTTATGCTGATTTTAGGCATTGCACTACACGGCATCTGCTATGATTTTTTCTTTGTGTCTGGCCAGATTTACACCGACGCACGAGCCGGAGAAAAGTATAAAAGCTCGGCCCAGGGACTTGTCACCTTGGCCACGTATGGTGTTGGTATGCTGATAGGTTTCTGGGTTGCCGGTTTTGTGAGCGAGTATTACAGGGCCGCTGATGCAGAGAACTTCTGGCAGAGCGTCTGGTTAGTGCCGGCAGGTATAGCGGGTGTGGTTGCATTGATTTTCATGCTCCTTTTCCGGGATGACAAAGCCGCCGCAGACGCAACTATAAACAAACCTTACAGCGCCGAAACCGAAAGGCAGGAACTGACAAGCTTGCCATAACAAATAATGATGCCAAAGGAACCAGCTCGCAGAGCCACCCTTAAAAAGATCATGGCCGGCACTGCCTCTCTTACTGCTGCAAGTATGTTGCCCTCGCTGGCTGCCTATGCGCAGGCTGCCGAGGCTACACAGCAAGGTCTGAAAGGTAACATAAACCACTCCGTTAGCCGGTGGTGCTTTAGCCACTTGTCGGTGGAGGAACTGTGCAAAGAAGCCAGGGCCATCGGCATCAAAGGTATAGATTTGGTAGGCCCGCAGGATTGGCCCGTGCTGAAACAGTATGGCTTGGAATCTACCATGTGCAATGGGGCTGAGCTCAATTTAGTGGACGGCTGGAACGACAAGCAGTTTCATGGAAAGTTAGTGAAGAACTACACGGAGATGATTTCGATGGTAGCCAGGGCAGGGTACAAAAACCTGATATGCTTTAGCGGCAACCGGCGCGGCAAAGACGATGAAACTGGCTGGCAAAACTGTGTGGACGGCCTGAAGCAGGTGCTGCCGCTGGCTGAGAAGCACAAGGTAACCCTGGTAATGGAGCTGTTAAACAGCAAAGTCAACCATCCGGATTATCAAGCCAATAAAACAGCCTGGGGCGTGGAGCTAGCAAAAAGACTCGGTTCTGAAAACTTCAAACTGCTGTACGATATCTACCACATGCAGATAGATGAAGGCGATGTAATCCGGACTATTCAAAATAGCCACCAGTATATTGCCCATTACCATACTGCCGGCGTGCCGGGCCGCAACGAGATTGACGAGACTCAGGAGCTGTATTATCCGGCTATTATGCGGGCTATAGTGGCGACAGGTTTCAAAGGCTATGTGGCGCAGGAGTTTGTGCCGAAGCGGGAGGATAAGCTTGCCTCGCTCCGCCAGGCGATTCAGATTTGCGACGTCTGATGAACAACCCAATTCACAACCTATTTTAGGATATCACCCCAAAGAGAAACGATACATGACAACAAGAAGAAACTTTCTGCAGCAGGCGGGCTTGCTTACGGCAGGTATACTTATTGCGCCCAGCTGTATGGTGGCAAAGGCAGATCAGAAAAATATCGGTATTCAGCTTTACACGCTGCGCGAGCAGTTGCCGAATGATGCAAAAGGCGTTATTGGAAAAGTGGCCCAGGCTGGCTATAAGGAGGTGGAGACGTTTGGCTACTCCACCGAAGGAGGGTTTTTCGGCATGAAACCAAACGAGTTTGCCGCCCTGCTAAAGAAGCACAACCTAACTGCACCGAGCGGCCACTTCGGCTTTGACGCTTATATAAGCGAAGGCAAGGAAGATGACCTAAAGTCATACATAGATGCAGCCAAGGCGATAGATATGAAGTATATTGTTGTGCCTTATCTTGGCGAGAACCTGCGCCAGAGCGCTTCTGATTATCAACATATAGCAGCGCGAATCACCAAGGCGGCGGAAGCATGTAAGTCTGCCGGGCTACAGTTGGCTTACCACAACCACGACTTTGAGTTTCAGCAATTCGGCGACAGAACCGGCTTTGATATACTATTGACGGAGACGGACCCTGATTTAGTGAAGTTTGAGCTGGACCTGTATTGGGTAGTGAGAGCGGGCAAAGACCCGGTGGAGCTATTTAAAAAAGATCCCGGCAGGTATGAGCTGTGGCACGTGAAAGACATGGATAAGGCGGATTCTACAATCAATACGGAAATAGGGTCCGGTTCCATCAACTTTAAAGAGATTTTCAATCATGCAGAGTTAGCCGGTGTAAAGCACATGCTGGTAGAGCAGGAAAACTTCTCTATAGACCCCTATAAAAGTATAGCCAAAAGCCATACTTACGTAAAGGAAAACCTGCTATAAAAGCTGATTAGCTGCAAGTATAAAATCAGGCCATTCATTTTATAAACCAACTCGAATGGCCTGATCTTTTTAGCAGCAGCAGCCGGTGCTTCATCTTAGCGTCGTAAAATCAATCCCTGATTACATTCAGTACGCCTTCTGGCGTTGTAGCCCCTAAAACCCTGTTGAAATCCCCGCGCAAAGCCTTCAGCGCATACCGTTCCTCTGCTATTTCTTTTCTTGTCCGAAGGCCGAACTTACGAAGCAAAGGCAGGGGAGGGCACCAGCCTTGTAGCCCGTGCTGCAGCAGGAAAGAAGCCACAATACCAGAAAGTATAAGCCAGCGCTTGTCTTTTGTAGCGGCTAAAACAACACCTGTTAAAGCCAAGGTAGAGGCATTTGTTTCCAAGGCTCGTTCCAGGTCCCACTCTTTATCCAGCTTATCCAGCCGCTTTTCAATGGCCTCTGGGCCGTCATAGCCATAAGCCTGTATGTTTTCAAGCGTTTTCTGATCAATGGCTTCGTTTGCTGCATCTGTTGATGCCCTTCGTACCCGACCTTCATGTTTATCTTGGTTCTCTTTCATGCTGCATAATTTTTCTGACTATACGAGGCAAAGCAGGAAGTGGTATAAGCGGTAGGTTCAAAGCGTTTTGAATTCAGCGCTACAAAGTATACTGCAGTTCAGTATTAAAAAAAAAGCGCTGCCCGAATGTATGAATTCGGGCAGCGCTGAAAGTATGAAACTTTAAATCTAAAGTATAGAAAACCAGATTTCGATTTACAGGTTTCTGCCGATTTTATGGCCTGATGTAGCGTAGAACCAGATAAACAGGTAGCACGGCACCATAATCCAGTAGGCGTCCTGTGGGTTCCAGCTATCGGCAAGGGCTCCGTAGGCAAGCGGCACAATCGCCCCGCCCGCAATGCCCATCACCAGCAACGAGGAGGCGGCCTTCGTGAAACGGCCTACGCCAGCAAGTGCCAGCGGCCAAATGGCTGGCCACATAAGCGAGTTAGCCAGGCCCAGCAGCGCGATAAAAGCCACCGACACGTAACCGGAGGTCAGAATAGCGCCCACTGAAAAAGCCACGCCCAGCAACGCGCACACCTTCAGGGCGTTCTCTTGTTTAATATATTTAGGGATGGTGATAATGCCGATTACGTAGCCCACCACCATGGCCACCATGGTAGCGGTAGTGAAGAACTTTGCCGTCTCCAGCGGGATGCCCTGCGAAGAGCCGTAGCTAATGATCGAGTCGCCGGCCATTACCTCCACGCCCACATACAGGAACAGCGAGAAAACGCCCAGTAGTACGTGCGGAAAGTCAAACACGCTTGTCTTGCCCGTGTTGCCGGCCGCCACTGTTTCATCCTCCTGGTCCGTGTCAACCTCTGGCAGGCTGGAGCGGAAGATCCAAAACGCTAGCACCAGCAGCACCGCAATAATGCCGATGTAAGGCGGGATCACCTGCAGGGCCATCTCGTCGAGGGCAGCGGCTCTGGCGCTTGCCGTCATGTCGGCTATTTCGGAGCGAAGCCTGTCGGCGTCATCGAGCCGGAGGAACAGGCCCAATATGATAGGGGCAAGAGCGCCCGCGAATTTGTTGCAGATGCCCATAATGCTGATGCGCTTGGCCGCACTCTCAGGCGGGCCGACAATGGTGATATAAGGGTTAGATGCCGTCTGTAGGATGGCAAGCCCGCTGCCCATAATAAACAGGCCGATAAGGAACAGCAGGTATGTGCGTGTCATGGCGGCGGGGATGAACAGCAGCGCACCCACGGCCATCAGAATCAGGGCCACCGACATCCCGTTTTTGAAGCCAAAAGCCTTTAGTACCCGCGTGGACAGGGGCGCCATGACCAGGTAGGCGATGTAGAAAGCGAAGGTGACGAAGAAGGACTGGAACTTGGTCAGCTCACAGGCAATCTCCAGGTAAGGGATCAGCAGGGAGTTGAGCCAGGTAACGAAGCCGAAGATAAAAAACAGCGCGCCGATAATAACCATGGCGCCCGTGCTGCCCTGCTGGCTTAGCTCCGGCGTGTGCAGCTCGTGTTTGGTGGAGGTGTTAGACATAATGTTTACTCAGGTTGGGTGTGTAGAATTTAGTATCAGTTCAGGGATGGTTAAGCAAGTTTATCAGTTTCAGCTGGGGCTATAGCTTCTAGTTTGCCCCATACTTTGGAAGTATAAGCATCTCTCTGGCTTTGCCATTCCGCATTTTTCTGAAATGCAAGATACCTTTATTTTTAAAACTATCACTTGAGTAATCACTCCCAGTTTAAGCTGGTGATGAATTTTTGTGTTTACTAATGTTATAGCAGCGTTCTTGGTTCGGCCATACTTCTAAATGCCAATGTTATTTCTGGAGTTGCTTAGATATCAATGTTGATAGAGGAGAGTTGTGAGATGCAGAAAGCTAGGAAAATCAGAATGTAAGCCAGCCACTACCTTAGATGCTGTTTAACAGTGTCCCGACTAAAGGCAACTGAAAGTTCTCCGGCCACAGCCATAGTACGAGCAAACCACCAACCAGCACTACGCCAAATAGCAGCGCAACTTTTATGAAAACAGATCTGCTGCCGAGCACACTTACCAGCCCCACTTTGAAAACCAGGTTGGATAATGCTGCCACCAGGATCAGACGCCATCCGTTACTCGGTTCCAAATCTCCTATTTGCATCAGGCGGGACGTAGAAAGCGTAATGGCATCCACATCTGTAAGCCCGGATATAATTGCTACAATGTAGAGCCCGCTGCTGCCGAGTTGGTCTTTTGCAAAGGCAGTGGCAAGTATAACAATGGCATAAATCGCCCCGAAAACAAGGGCCGTTTTAAGTTGGGCAGGGTTTCCCTGCTCGGGCATACTGTCGTGCTCGCCGCCTTTAAAGAAGTATAAAACCAGACCCACTGCCAGCATCAGCAAAAAAACAGCCGCAAGGGGAGGAAGTACAATAGATATGGTGCCGGGAGCCACTATGGCTACTTCCGTTATAATCCGGATAATAGACACGGCTGAGGCAATGAAAATAACAAGGGCCGCAAGTATAGTGCTGGTGTTGCCTTTGCCTTTCGTGCGGCGGGCATAGCTTACCGTGGTGGCTGTGCTGGAGACAAGACCCCCCAAAATACCACCCAGTGCAGTGCCGGATTTCTGCCCAAAGACTTTATAAGCAAAGTATCCCAGTAAGCCAATCCCGACGATAAGCACCACCATCAGCCAGATGTTGTGGGGGTTCAGGACATCATACGGCCCATAGGTTTCGTTAGGGAGCACAGGGAGTATCACAAGAGAGATAACCACAAACTGCATAATCGCCCGGAGGTCTTCGGGGCCGATTTTGGCTACAATACGGTGCAGGGAATCTTTGAGGTGAAGCAAAACAGCGACAGTGGCTCCCACGGCGACGGCTACAGTACTTTGGCCGAGCACCAGGTAGGCTCCCACAACAAACATGAGCAGAGTAGCCGCCTCGGTTGTCAGGCCGATATCAAAATCAGGTTTTCTGCTCCTCATAAAATTAGCGACAGCCACCATGGCAGCCAGACTAAGTATGCCCATCGCTATAATCCAGCCTCCAAAATCCTGGGCCAGAAGACCTGAAATTGTGCCGAATAGTGTAATTAGCGGAAACGTACGGATGCCAGCCAACCGCGACTGGTCATGCTGCCGCTGCAGCCCGACTAGTAACCCTAATCCAAGTGATATGCCAAGTGTCTCGAAAAGCTCTAGCTCCATTGCAAAAAGTATGACTTACGGAAGTTACAGCCTAAAAGTATAAAAGTATAGCCATGGCTATACTTTTATACTTTTAGGCACTGGCTTTAGAAAGTGTTACAAGCTGGTTTCCTGCAGCAAGGTGCTAGACAGGCGTTTCAGCTCAATTTCTGCTGCTTTAGCTTGATACTGAATGTCGATGAGGCGGTTAGAGGCAACCAATTCGTTTCGCTGAGCCTCGCGTAACTCAATAGCGGTTAAAATGCCTAACTTGTATCGCTCCAGGGCAATTTCTGCGTTTTCCTGCGCCAGCTTTAAGTTAGACTCTTCCAGCTCCAGCAGCTGCAGGCGGTTAGTGTATTGGCTGTAGGCACGGGCAAGGTCAGACTGCAGCCTGTTTTCCTCGCGCAGCAACTCAAGGTTTGCCGTTTCCAGGTTGATGCGGGCATTCTGTGCCTGGCGGTTGATGTTAAAGCCGTTAAAGATTGGCACATTTACACTTAGGCCGTAGTTATAACCTTTGTTCTGGTTAAACCTGGCCTGGAACTCGTTGAGCGGTTCAGCTTCTGAGCGGCTGAAGTTATAAGCGCTCAAAACACTGACGGTAGGGAAGCGGCTGGCCCGCACAGCTTTTATATCCAAATTGGCCAGTTGCCTTTCCAACTGCAGCCGTTGTAGCAGCGGGTTGGCGGCATTAAGGCTGCCGGATGCGGCACTATAGTTTACCGTGGCATCAACCATCATGCTGTCTGTCACCGCAAAGTCAATATCCGGGTTGCGGCCCAGCAGTTGGTTCAGGTTAATTTTGGCATTTTGCAGCAACTCCTGCTGCAGCAGGAGTTCAGATCTGTCGGCATTATAATCTACCTGCGCCCGCAGAATTTCTACTTTAGCACTTACGCCAACCTCGTACTGCGCCTGAGCTATTTCCACGCGAGCTTCCGAAATGGCAATTGCGTCTTGCAGCGCCTGTATTTTAAAAGACTGACGCGCCACCTCAAAATAGCTCGCGGCAATATTAGCAAGCGTGTTCTCAATGGTCTGCTTGGTCAGGAGCTCTCCTGATTTCTCCAGTGCCTTCAGCCGCTCCAGGTTTATAAACATGCCCAGGCCATCAAAGATTACCCAGTTAAGGTTTACACCGTAGCCGAGGTTGTTGGAACTGGCACCAGTGCGCACTCTGTCCGGGCCTGTGCTAAACTCCTGCCTGGAGTTGTTCTCACTGAAAGTACGGTTTGCTCTGCCGTCTATGTTAGGCAAAAAACCAGCGTTGCCAAGCGTTACGTTGTTTTCAGAAATAGCTTCCTGCCTGTTGGCAATCTGTATATCATAATTGTTCTGTAAACCTATGCGGATGGCCTGCTCCAGCGAAAGCTGCTCCTGGCTTTGGGCCCGGCCTGGTAGTAACAGTGCTAACCCTATCAAAATAAGCGCTGCGGCTCTGTATGAAAACATTTATACTTGATCTATCGCGTTAAAATCCTTTGGCTAAAATTATTGATGCTGGCAAAGCTTAGACATACTCCGGCTGCGGCTTTTTCGCCTCTGCTGTCTCTTCCTTCTCGTCCAGGTCTCGGATAACGTTGGCCTCTGCTGAGGAGAAGTATGAATACACCGCTGGGATAACATAAAGTGTAAGCCCGGTAGCCAGAATCAAACCGCCCACCACGGCAATACCCATTGGCACCCGGCTCTCAGCACCTGTGCCCAAAGCCAGCGCAATAGGCAACGTACCAAGTATAGTAGAGAGCGATGTCATGAGGATAGGGCGGAAACGGGATACGGCCGCGTCTGTGGCAGCCTCCAGCTTGCTTAAGCCTTCTTCTTTGCGCTGGTTGGCAAACTCAACCAGCAGGATGCCGTTCTTTGTTACCAGGCCTACCAGCATAATCATACCTATCTGGCTGAAGATGTTCAGTGTCTGATCGAAGAACCAAAGGCTGAGCAAAGCGCCGGAAAGCGCGAGCGGCACGGTAAACATGATGATAACAGGATCTCGGAAACTCTCGAACTGTGCTGAAAGCGCCAGGTAAATTAGCCCCAAAGCCAGCAGGAAAGCAAACATCAAACTACCTGAGCTCTCAGAGAAATCTCTGGACTGCCCTGTAAGCGATGTCTGGAATGTCTCGTCCAGCACCTGGTCAGCAATTGCATCCATGGCTTCTACACCGTCACCAATCGTTTTGCCTTTGGCAAGGGAGGCGCTGAAGGTAGCGGCCGCGAAGCGGTTAAAGCGGTATACTTGCGGCGAAGCGCTTTCTTCCTTCAGCTCGATCAGGTTGTCCAATTGTATCAGCTCACCGGAGCTGCTCTTTACGTAAAGGCTGCGCAGGTCCAGGGGTTCGCTGCGGTTCTCGCGGGCTACCTGCCCCAGTATTTGGTATTGCTTGCCGCCTTTAACAAAGTATCCGAAACGCTGTCCGCTCAAGCCTAACTGTATAGTCTGGGCAATATCGCGCACTGTTACGCCTAACGACTGCGCCTTTTCACGATCAATCTCCACGCGCAGCTCAGGCTTGTTAAACTTCAGGTTCACGTCCACAAAGTTAAACGTAGGGTCCTGCTGGGCTGCCTCTAAGAAAGGAGGTATAATTTCGCGGAGCTTCTCCATGTTCTGAGACTGAACCACAAACTGCACCGGCTGCCCTGAGCCACGGCCGCCACCCAAGCCTTTATCGCCGGAGGCAAAAGCCCTTGCGCCAGGTATTTGGTTTATCAGCGCTGGCAAATCCTCTACAATTTGCTGCTGCGTCTTGCCGCGCTCATCCGAAGGCACCAGTCGAAGGCGGATAAACCCGGAATTTGAGTTACGCGTCATGGAGGTGATGCTGGAGATGCCCTGCACCGAGTCGTTCACAAGCGCTGTCAGTTCGTTCATGTACTGGTCCATAAATTCGAAGGACGCTCCCTCCGGGCCAGTAGCGTTTATGCGGAGTCCGCTTCTATCTTCATCCGGTGTTAACTCCGACTGCAGCGTAGTCATTTGCCACCAGATAGCTCCCGCTGAGATAACGATAAGTATAAATGCTACCCAACGTACACTCATAAATGCCTCTAGGCTTCGGCGATACCCGTTGGTGAGAGACGTGAAAAATGGCTCTGTTTTACGGTAGAACCAATTTGGCCTTTCCCTGTGCTTCAGAATGCGCGAAGACATCATCGGCGTAAGGGTAAGCGAGACAAAAGACGATATGATAACGGAGCCGGCTACTACAATGCCAAACTCCCGGAACAGACGCCCTGTGGTATCTTCCAGAAAGGCAACCGGCATAAATACAGCCGCCAGTGCAACGGTAGTGGAAATAATAGCGAAGTAAATCTCCGATGCCCCTTTTTTAGCGGCCTTCATGGGCTCCTCGCCACGCTCTATCCGGGTATAGATATTCTCCAGCATGACAATGGCATCATCTACCACCAGGCCAATAGCCAGCACGATACCTAGCAGCGTAAGCACGTTGATGGAAAAATCCATCACATACATAATAAAGAAAGACCCTATGAGGGATACCGGGATGGCAACGACAGGAATTAAAGTAGAGCGCCAGTCGCGCAGGAACAGAAAAATGATGACTACCACGAGGCCGAAAGCCACAAAAATAGTTTCCTGTACTTCTGCGATAGATGCTCTGATATACTGTGAGTTGTCAAACCCGATGGTTAGCTGCAGATCGTCCGGAATATCTTTTTTGATATGCTCCAAGCGTCTGTAAAACTCATCGGCAATTTCAATTTGGTTAGAGCCCGGCTGCGGCACCAGCACTACGCCAATCATTGGGATGCCATTGTAGCGGAGCACTGTTTTCTCGTTTTCAGGCGAGAGCTGCGCATACCCAATGTCCTGGAAACGGATCAGGCGGTCATCGTCCTGGCGCACAATCAGGTTGTTAAACTCCTCAGGCGTAGCGATTCGGCCCATCGTTCTGACAGAAAGCTCTGTGGTGGCACCCTCTATACTTCCGGATGGCAGCTCCACGTTCTGGCGTGCCAGGGCGTTTTGTACTTCCAGGGGCGTTACCCGTAGGGCGGCCAGTTTATCGGGGTCCATCCAGAGGCGCATAGAATAGCGTTTGTCGCCCCAAATCATGATTTCACTTACGCCCGGTATGGTCTGCAGCTGCTCTTTAAACACGTTCATGCCTATATCCGAAAGCTCCAGCATTGTGCGGTTTTCGCTTCGGATGCCTAGGAAAAGAATAGGATTGGCATCAGCGTCGGCTTTCGCAACGGTGGGCGGCTCGGCGTCTTCCGGAAGCCTGCGTTGCGCCCTGGCTACACGGTCGCGCACGTCGTTGGCGGCTGTTTCCAGGTCCACGTCCAGGTTAAACTCCACGGTAATGTTGCTGCTCCCTTCGCTGCTGGTAGAGGTAAGGGTTCTGATACCGGAAATACCGTTGATGGATTCCTCCAGCGGCTCCGTAATCTCAGACTCTATCGTCTCGGCGTTGGCTCCGGTGTAAGAGGTTCTCACGTTTACAATCGGTGGGTCCACGCTAGGGTACTCGCGCACGCCCAGGTAGGTAATGCCAATAAACCCGAATACTATGATCGTGATGCTCATCACAATAGCCAGCACAGGGCGTTTTATACTTATGTTTGATAAACTTGCCATACAAATATCAGGTAGTAGCAGGGGCAGAAGTCGGAGCTCTCAGCATCAGTCAATGCTTTTAAATGCTTCCTGTTATCTTTTACCCTTGTTTAAATGTGGTTAAGTTTGTTTTCACGCTTGGTAGTGTCTCTTCATCCCCTGCACAATCAGCAGCAGGTACAAATAGCGCCATCTTTTATAACGCTTCTATACCATTTTACAGCATAGATGCGCTGCAATTTATTCTGTGTCAGTTGGTTCTTGTGCAGGAGTTGGCAATGCCGTCTCAGCGGTTCGTACTTTGCGGATGTTCAGGTTAGAACCATCGCGCACCTGTAGTATACCGGAGCGGATGATGGTGTCGCCGGGAGCCACGCCTTCCATAATCTGAATCAAAGTTTCTGAGCGTTGGCCGATTTTTACCATCTGCGGCACGGCTTTCCCGTTCTTTACCAGGAATATTTTATGCCCAGTAGCTTCCGGTATAATAGCCTCTGTTGGGATAAGTATGGCATCGTCTGAGTCTTTCAGAGAAAGGCTTACGCTTACGAAAGCCCCTGGTCTCACTTCCTGATTTTCGTTCTCAAAAAGGGCGCGTACCTGCAAGGTGCGGGTAGCGGGGTCTATGCCTGGTTGCACCGCATAGATAAAGGCATTGTATACTTCCGGTCTTCCTTCCACAGTAAAGGTAATTTTGTCGCCGGCTTTCACCTGCTGGCTATAGCGGCCAGGTATGGCAAAGTCTATTTTAACAGGGCTGATGTCTACAATGCGCGCAATAGGCGTAGTAGCCGACACGTAACTGCCCTCGCTTATCTGCCGAAGCCCGATTACACCATCAAAGGGTGCGCGGACATAAGCCTTCGCCAAGGTGGCTTTCAGCGCCTGAATATCGGCGGTAGCGGTGGCCAATTGGTTGCTAACCTGGTCGTATTCCTGCGCGCTGATGTACTCTTTCTCCAGCAGGGTACGCTGGCGCTCTTCCATGTCGCGGTACAGTTTCTGGTTAGACTCCAGTTTCTGCAGCTGCGCGCGCATTTCGGCATCGTTTACCGTTACCAGCAGTTGGCCTTTGCTCACGCGGCTGCCTTCTTTAAAGTTTATGCTTGTCACGCGGCCCGCAATCTCGCTACGCAGCTCCACGTCCTCGTTCGGCAGTACGCTTCCGGTGGTGGCTATCTTGTTCTGAAACGCAGCCGGTGATACTACGTAAACATCCACTGCTACTTTCTGAGCCATAGGGCCGCCGCCACCGCCGCCCATGGCAGCTGCTTTATCAGGTTCGGCTGTTGTTTGCTTATAAATAAAGTAGCCCACTGCCGTAACAGTTACCAGGATCAGGATCGTTTTTAATGTTTTGTTCATTTGTGTTTTAACACAGGTTTAGTAATTGGGGTGCCTGCCATACAAGTATAAAGCTAGCCTGGCAGTTTTTTACAGCTTTAAATATACAGCCAATCTTGCCTAGTATAAAAGTTGCCGTAACTTAAACTCTACAAACAGGCACTATTAAAAGACAAACAACGATAGCGAAGGTTTAAACAGCGGATACTGAAATGGCAAAAAAAGATAGCAAGGAGAATTTCTTTCAGAACGTGTATGAAGTGGTGCAGCTTATACCGCAAGGCCGTGTAACCTCTTATGGGGCCATAGCCAGTTACTTAGGGGCAAAAGGCTCGGCAAGAATGGTAGGTTGGGCACTGATTGCCTCGCACCCCCTAACAAAAATTCCGGCGCACCGCGTCGTAAACCGCAACGGTATGCTGACAGGCAAGCAGCACTTTGACGAGCCAAGCGCCATGCAGCAGCGGCTGGAACAAGAGGGGGTGCAGGTGGAGAACGACAGGGTAGTAGATTTTAGCAAGCTGTTCTGGGACCCCGCGCAGGAACTGCTGTAGTATAGAGCAGCAGGTGGCGTTAGACTTATAACTAACGCCCGGCCAGTTGACCTTTTGGGTAATGGTACTCATAAATGATAGAGGAATCTCCCGTGTTCTCATTTGATGTTAATACCTTCCTACAAGATCCATCGTCTAAGAAAAAATACTGCAGCATTAAAAGTGCATGCTGGTTACTTCTCTTGCCGTTTGGGTGCCATAGTCGGTTTGTTTAAGGTTTTACTGCCAGCACCGTAGCGTTATAGCCTGCAAAAAGCCCTAGGCCACCTGCTATGTTGTTGAATACAGGCCCGGGAGGTGTGGCAAAGTTATCTCTGTATGATTGCTTATCGAGCGTACGGACATAATCGTAGTATGCTCTGGTTATCTGCGCAATACGTATATAAGTTGTCTGCTCAAGAGAGTTCTCCAAGTGTAGGCGCAGCGTTACCGCCTTTCCTTCAAATAGCTTATCACTGAAAAAGTATCGATCCTCCATCGTAAATTCGTATTCAAACGGCTCAGCTAGCTCAAGGCTTACAGATCTCTTGAAAGGTTTTGCATCCAAGTAGCTTGTGTCTGGCGTATAGGCCTGTATGTAGTAGAAGTTTTCCTGGCCTGGAGCATCTGTTAGGGTAAAAGTGGCGCTGACGGTAGTCCCTGACCAGGCTGTGCTCGCAACAGGTGTAGCTATCAGGTTACGGATGAGCGGTGCTGCAGGAATATAAGTTGTTGCGCTGGCCTTTGGCAGGCCCGGCGCTTCTACCTTCAGTTCGTAGTGCTGCTGCACCTGCGGTTTTTGATCTGCTTTATACTTACCGTTGCCTGTATGCGGCAGCGTATATAAAAGCTGCCCGGCATGGTACACCTGTACAGTAGCATTTTCTACCTGCCCGTGCGGTTGATTGGAAAGGGCGCTCTGGCTCGCGCTCACATCTACTGTGAGTATACTATCTGGGTTGATAACGGCATTAACAACCAGCTTTGGCTCATGTGTGGGCAAATCTACTTCTACTACCGTTTCGCAGCTGGTAAGTATAAAAAACAGGCATAGCAGCGGTAAAGTATACTTTATCTTTTTCATCCTGATCAAATCTTAAAATTTAAAACCATAACTAACTGATGGGAGCACCGGAAACAAGGACACCTTGTACAGGCGGCGTGGTAAGCTGCCGTCGCCGCCGGAACTTGGCTGGGGCAGGCGCATAAAAAATGGGTTCTTATGGTTGTAGGCATTGTAGATAGATATATTCCAGCTGCGCTCGCCCCTTTTTTTCTTCTTGGTGTGCGTCAGGCTGAGGTCTAACCTGTGGTAAGAAGGCATGCGGTAGTTGTTGCGCTCGCCCAGGTAATCAACCGTTTCCACGGAGGGGTGCCATGCTCCCGGTTGATACACCGGCTCGTTATAAGCTTTGTATTTTGCCTCTGGCAAGGTGGTGACGTAGCCGGTGCGGTAGACCCAGCTGCCGCCTATACTAAGTTTTTCGGAAAGCTGGTGGTTGGCTACCAGCGAGATGCTGTGGCGGCTATCGTAAGTATAGGGGTACTTCTGATTAAAGTTGATGCTGTCCAACTGCCGCCAAGACCACGCCAACGTATAGCCGAGCCAGCCGGTGGTCTTGCCCTGCCGCTTGCGCAGCAGCCACTCCGAGCCATAGCTCCAGCCTTTGCCGCTTACAATGCGCGTTTCGTAGGGCGGCGACACAAAGTTGGCGAAGTTGGTTTCGGGGCCGCTCCGGAAGAACTCACTAATAAAATCAGCCCCATCCTTAAACTCGGCCACGTCCTGCATTTCCTTATAGTATACATCGGATGTCAGTTCCCACTGCTGCCCCAGTACGATGGCTGCACCGATTGTGGCTTGCCACGAACGCTGTGGCTTCACTTTGTCGGTGGCGGGTACCCAGATGTCGGTAGGGGTGCCGGTGGAGGTGTTGCTGAGCAGGTGCAGGTACTGTACCATGGTGGCAAAAGAGGTCCGCACGCTCACGCCACTGGCCGAAGTATAGCCCAGCGCCAGGCGCGGTTGCAGCGAAGTATAAACCTCTCCGTTCACGGCAAAACCAGAAAAGTGAAGTCCCAATATGGCCTGCAGTCGCTCGCTTAACTGAATGCGGTCATCAGCATAAGTATAAAACTCGTGTGCCTGTATGGTGGAGAAGGAGTCGGTGGTGAGGGTGATGGAATCTGTCTGAAGCGTGGTAACCTCTGGCCTGAAAGTATGAAAGGTGTAGCTGCCGCCGAACCGAACACTGTGCCGGGTGTGGGGCAGGTAATCAAAATCTATTCTGGCACCCAAATCTCTGATGCCCAAGCCATAGTCCACAGACCGGCTTAGTTGCGGGCTCTCCACCTCTGACTGCTGCGCAAAGCGATAGCGGCTGTAGGTGAGGGTGGTGTTGCTGAAGAGCTTCGGGTTGAACACGTGGTTCCAGCGGAGGGCGCTGGTGATGTTGCCCCAGTGCATTTTATACTTTTGTTGCTCACTAGTGCCTGTGCTGTAGAATTCCTGCTTATCCGAAAATTTGTCCTGGCCGCTGTACACGCTCAGGTAGAGTCTGTTGGTAGGGGAGAAAGTGTGATTGATTTTGGCGTTGAGGTCGTAGAAGTTATAATTGCTGATGTCTTCCCCGCTCATGGCCGCTGCGGCGGCGGCCAGTGCATCAAGGTACGTGCGCCGTGCCGCCACCAGGTAAGACGTTTTCTCGTTCTTGATCGGCCCTTCCAGCATCAGCTTAGAAGAAATCAGCCCCACGGCACCCTCACCAGAGAACTGCTGATTATTGCCTTCCTTCAGCTGCACATCCACCACCGACGATAGCCTGCCGCCATAAGGAGCCGGAAAACCACCTTTTATCAGCTCCACTGATTTAATGGCATCCGGGTTAAATACTGAAAACATGCCTAGCAGGTGCGACACATTATATACCGGCACACCATCCTGCAGGATGAGGTTCTGGTCGGGGCTGCCGCCGCGCACGATCAGGTCGGAGGAGCCTTCGCGGCCGCCCAGCACACCGGGCATCAGTTGGATAGCCTTTACTGCATCGGCCTCACCCATCAGGCGCGGTAGCTGCTTCACGTCAGATCCGCGCATGGTAAGGCGGTTGGCCTGCTGCAGGTCAGTGGCTTTCTCAACGGTTATACTTACTTCGGCTATCTGGTTGGAAAGCGGCTGGAGCTGCAGCTGTATACTGGTATCCGCAGAAACAGCGGGAAGAGAAACGTGCAGCGGTTCGTAACCCAGGTAACGCACCTGCAGCTGCACTTGCCCGGCGGCGGGTACAGTCAGGCTGTAAAAGCCATAGGTGTTGGCTGTCGCTCCGGCTGTACCATTGGTTACAATAGCCCCTGCCAAACTCTCTCCGGAAGCTGCATCTGTAATATGCCCGCTGATCGTTATCCGCTTTGGTGTTGACTTTTTTAGAGGCTGAAGTATAATTTGGTTGCCAATCAAACTATAACTCGTGTTGCTGCTTTTCAACAGCTCCTTCAGTACTTGGCGCAGCGGCTGGTTATCTGCGTTTATACTTGCTTTCTGCTGCAGTGGCACCAGGTCGTTGCCGTAGGAGAAGTTGATACTATACTTCTCGGACAGCTCCGCGAGCACCTGCTGGATAGTGGCGTTGTCTTGCCTGACCGTCACCTTTTGGTCCAGCATGTTTGTTTGCGCCAGCACGGTAAAGGCAATAGCCAGCCAGCCTATGCTCAGGCATAGTAGTCGTTTGTTCATAGAAGGTGTGGTTTCTTTAGTGGCAGCCTTCGCCTGTGATCGTATAAGTCTGTTCGTTTTGCTTTGCGATTTTTACTTGCAGCGATGCCTCCAGCACCTGCAGCACTTCCTGCAGGTCTGAGTTTTGGAAAGTGCCCGTAAAGCGACAGCTGCCTAGATTTGGTTGTTTTAGCTGGATTTTTAGATTGTAGTAGCGTTCCAAATCACTTACCACCTCCCGCAGCGGCTGCCCGTTGAAGTGCAGCTTTCCGGTTTTCCAAGCCCAAGTATTTTCACCTGCCGCTTCATACTTCTCAACGCTGTTTTTCTGTTTCTGAAGTATGGCCCCGAAGCCCGGTGTAACAATGGCCTGCGCTGAACCTTCTGTAGCCGTAAAGGCTACTTTTCCTGTATTCACCGTCAGCTCCACCGTCTGCTCTTGGGGGTATGCGCGCAGGTTAAAGGAGGTTCCCAGCACTTGCGTTTCCGACGCCTCCGCCTCAATTACAAAAGGCTGCTGTGGGTTATGCGTCACCTCAAAGAACGCCTCACCCTCCAGCTGCACCTCCCGCTGCGGCCCGTCAAAGTCCGGGTCGTAGGCAAGTATACTTTCTTTGTTCAGCCACACCTGGCTGCTGTCCGGAAGTATAACCGCCATCTGCCCGCTGCCTGACCTTACTACCTCCAGCCCATAATAAGGCAGGAAGTACAGCTTGGCCAGCCAGACGATGCCGACAAGTATAACCACGGCGGCGGCCACGCGCCATAGCTGCCGGTACAGCGGAATAACTTTTGCCTGCTGGCTGTGCGGCGGCTGCAGCCTTGTGCGCACTTTTTGCCAGGCGGCATCGGTATCTACCGCTGTAGCGGGAGCAGGCGTTGTCAGTTTCCAGAGTTGCTGTTGCGCCTCGTACTGCTCCCGATTCTCCGGATTCTGCTCCAGCCACTGGCGCAGCGCTTTCTCCTCGGCAGGCGTGGCCTTGCCTGCGAAGTGTTTGGCGGCTATATCCCAGTAGTTAATATCCATAGTAGGAGGTGCAGCTTGCTGCTTTAAGTTTGATTATAGCTTGGCGGCTCTTGCCAAGGCACCAGTTGTTTTTATCGCTTTGCATAAGTATGACAGGTGAACGTGTCGGTACCGCTACTCCCTCAGGAAAAAATCTGAAAATAATTTCGAGGCACACCAGGAGCAGGCCTAAAAGTGCTTTCCGAAGTATGGCCAGGGCTTTTTTAATGTGGTTATCCACGGTGTTGGGGGAGATGTTCAGGAAGTCTGCAATTTCTTTGTGCGTCATCTCCTCGTAGCGGCTCAGCAGAAATACCTTCTGGCACATGGGCGGTAGCATATCAATGGTCTGCTGTATTTTATATTGCAGTTCCTGCAGCTCTAACTCCTGGTTTGGCTCAACAGTCTGCGGCTGCTCCTGCTGATACTGCTGCGCTATAACACTCCGGCGCTTTTGGCTGCTGACATGATTAAGTGTCTTGTTGATGGCAGCCCGGTAAAGGTAAGCCTCCGGATTCTCCACCTCCTGCCACTGCGCGTCGTTCCAAAAACTGATGAACACCTCCTGCACCAGGTCTTCGGCTACGGCAGCGTCACCCGTGATGCACTGCACCCGCTGGCACAGGCGCTCATAGTTGCGCCTGAATAGCGCTTCGTACTCCTGAAGCTTTTGTGACTGTTTGGACATGGATGTAGGTGAACTGGCACTAAAAGTATAAATTCCTGCCGATAATTTGTCATTGCTTTGTGCAATAAGACCTAAGAAACTTGCCGCTTTAAACCTTTACCGGCTCCGCTGCTGTTGGGCAAGTATAAATTGCCGCTAAGCCCACAAAGCTGGCGGTCAGTCTAAAACAGTGCAGGCTACCGTAGCGGCTTGCACGAGAAAGTATACCTTTGTACTATGGAGATAAAGTTGAGCACGGCCAACACCCTGGAAACCGGCACTACCTGGAGCCTGCCGGAGGTCCGGAATGTAACGCAAAACCGCCTGCTGCTGCACCTGGCCTTCTGGACGGTGTATGTGGTTTTCTTCGGGTTGCTGTACGGCAGTTATATCGATGATTACTACAACGCCTTTATGGTGGAGCTGGTGGAGCTGCCGTTTAAAATGGCGCTGGTATACTTTAACATGTACTATCTGATGCCGCGCTACCTGCTGCAGAAGCGTTACCTGGAGTTTTTTGTGTACCTGCTGCTGCTGATGGGGGCCATCGGTGCGCTGATGCAGTTTGTGCTGCTGCCCTTCCTGATCCACCCGATTTTCTGCCCCAGCACCTGCACTGAAGACAATCTGACGTTCTACCGCTTTATCAAGAACATCGTCAACATCAACTATGTGGTGGCCATTACGGCGGTTATCGCGCTGCTCAAGAACTGGTACAGCCACCAGCAGGCCACCCGAAACCTGACGCAGGACAAGCTGGAGGCGGAACTGAAATTCCTGAAAGGCCAGATCCATCCGCACTTCCTGTTTAACACGCTGAATAGTTTATACTCGCTCACGCTCAAGAAATCGGATAATGCGCCTGAGGTGGTACTGAAGCTATCAGGCCTGATGGACTACATGCTGCACGATGCCAATGCCGCCACCGTGCCGCTGGAGAAGGAGCTGGAGTACATTAAAAACTATATCGCCCTGGAGAAAGTACGGTACGGAGACCGAGTGGATGTGCAATTTACAGCTACCGGAAGTATAGCCGGCAAGCAGATTGCCCCTATGCTGCTGCTGCCTTTTGTGGAGAATGCTTTTAAGCACGGTGTAAGCACCGAAACACAAGGCGCCTGGATTCGCATTGATGTTAAAGTGACCGAGAGCAAGCTGGTGCTGTTGGTGGAGAACTGCAAGTGCTGCGACAAAGCCAGCAGCAACTGCCGCGACATGGCCTCTGGCATCGGGCTTAAAAACCTGCAGCGCCGCCTGGAGTTGCTGTACGAAGGCCGCTACGAGCTGGAGGTAGAGGAGGAGCAGGATAGCTACGCCGCCATGTTAGAGATTGCTTTTGAGTAAAGTGACAACTTGCCGCAAGGTTGCACCACAAGTTGAAAACCCGCGGGAGGCATACTGTTTATAGAACTTGTGTCCGAACTATACTTTAGCCATCAAAGGGAGAGTTTGTTTTTCATACGTTCCTTTGTTGATACACCTACACTATGAATAAAATACGCTGCATGATTGTGGATGATGAGCCGCTGGCGCTGGATGTGCTGGAGACATTTATCCAAAGGCTGGAGAATCTGGAACTGGTGTGCCGCTGCAATAATGCTGTGGAGGCGTACGGCTGTCTGCAAAGCGAGCATATCGATCTGCTGTTTCTGGATATCCAAATGCCAAAGCTTACTGGCATTGATTTTCTAAAATCGCTGGCAAACCCGCCCAAAGTGATCTTTACCACCGCCTACCGCGATTATGCTGTAGAAGGCTTCGAACTGAACGCGTTGGATTACCTGCTGAAGCCAATTGCTTTTGAGCGGTTCCTGAAAGCGGTATCCAAGGCATCGGCTCTGGAGCAACAGACGGCCGCACCGGCTGCGCCTGCCCTTACGGCTGCATCGGCCTCCACGCAAGATTATAAAGAAGCTTTTATTTACCTGAAGGCAGATAAGAAAATGGTGAAAGTGATGCTGTCGGACATCCTGTACATTGAGAGCCTGAAAGATTACATTCGGGTAAAGACGGAGACGAAGGAGATTATATCTTACCAAAAAATATCTTTCCTGGAAGAGAAGCTGCCAACAGACAAGTTTTTGCGCATCCACCGCTCTTTTATTATTGCCCTGGATAAAATTCAGGCTTTCTCGGCCACCGCTGTTGATATCGGAAAAACAGAAATTCCGATCGGCCGCTTCTACAAAAACGAAGTGCTCCAGGTGCTCAACCAGAACAACCTGTTAGAAAGTTAGAGAATTTGGGAGTTAGAAAGTTAGAGAGGTATAACTTGAATCGATTGCGTAAAGTATAGCGATTGGTCGAAGTAAATCGTAATTTATCTGCAGTAACAATATGAGGTATGAAAGTACGATAGAGTATACTTTCATACCTCTCTAACTCATTAACTCTCTAACTTCTAAACTTTCTAACTCCAAAGTGTATATCTCTAAAAAGAAGCTGTTTTACCCGATCAACGGAGGGCTGCGCAAATACCTGCATCATTACGACCGCGAAACAAAGTTGCCGGTGCTGTACGAGAGCCTGCTGCATTTCTCCGACTCCTTCCCGTATTACGACAAGCAGGGGCACGATACGCTGTGGGAGTCGGTGATGTACGATCAGCAGACGCAGGAAGAGCTAAACCGCGGCCTGACCATGATCTACGCGCTGCTTAAAACAGACGGTGATATGTCGGTGATGGAGCACCTATACGTGTCGCGGATCGATTACTGCACCTTCGGCAACTCCAACCCGTTCCGGGTGCAGATCATGAACCAGCTAAACGATAACTACGACTATTTTTACGTGAAGCGCGCTGATGCCTCGCGCATCTATGGGCTGGAGCTGGAGCATATTCTCTCGCCGAGCCGCATTAACTACCTGGTGGACGGGGATAGCCTGATAGAGGAGCACATAGCCGGTATACCGGGCGATGTATTCATCAAAGAGTACGTGAACAGGCCCAACACCAACAAAGTGCGTATCGCTAAAGAGTTCGTGAAGTTTAATGAGCGCTGCTTTGTGCGTTTGCTCGGCGATATGCGCTCTTACAACTATGTGGTGGACGTAACGCCAGATTTTGAGGATGAGCAGTACCGCGTTCGCCCTATCGACTTCGACCAGCAGTCTTACGAAGGAAAAAAGACGATGTACCTGCCGCAGTTTTTCAAAGACAATAACGTAATTGTGGACCTCGTGCTCAAGCTGCTGAAGCCGGATGTAGTGAAGCAGTACCAGAACGAGGAGCGCACCCTCATGTTCCGCCGCCTTAAATCGGCCCGCTACCGCCTCAAAGACCTGATCGACTGTATGCGTAACGACATAATCTCTACGCCGGATAAAATAGAGCAGCTAAAGCAGGAGCTATTCGAGCATCATAACTCAGAAGAATTCCTGAAGTGTAAGTGCATGGGCGATCTGGTGCGCCTCAACCTGAAAGTTATACTTACCAAGGTGAACAAGGTGAAGGCGCTGTAGTTTGCGCCATTGTTCAACCACCCCTTAATGCCGTTAACTTTAGTGTGCATACTTGCCGTTCACCAATACCTTGCTGGCTAAAAAACACAGCAAGGGCGAGACTTGTATTTGCCTGCTCTTTAGGATTCCTGCTCTTCGGGGTTTGCAATCCCGAAGCACCTACTATGAGGATTTGCAATCCGATTTTTAACTTATAGCCGCAGCTCAACAGCTGACAAAGTATAAAATCGGATTATAAATCCTGGCAAAAGCATACTTCCGGATTACAAATCCGAAAGAGCCGAGGTGAGCGGACGCAAAGTATACTTTCGGATTGCAAATCCGAAAGAGCGGAGAGTCCGAAAGAGCAGCTCCTTCAAAGTCTAAACCGACAACTACAGCCTTTCCAGATCCTTCCGGGTACGTTCGCTGGCTTCCAGGTTGCCGGTGTTAACAGTGCTGGCAGGCTCAAACATCAGAACCTCAGCTTCCTGGTTGGCTACCGGCCGATGCTCCACGCCTCGCGGCACGATCATAAACTCGCCCGGCTGCAGCGTTACCACTTTATCCCGCAGGTGCATCTCAAACGCTCCCTTTATCACCAGGAAAAACTCATCCTCATGCTCGTGGTGGTGCCACTCGAAAGGCCCCAGAAACTTTGCCAGCTTCACTTGCTGGCCATTAAGCTCCCCAACAATGCGCGGGTTCCAGTGGTCGGAGAACTGGCCGAACTTCTCCGCCAGGTTTACTTTATCAAGTTGATTTTCCATACTTGTAAATTTATCTGAACTAAATCTAAATAAGTAAGCGTTTTTATTTGGACTGGTTCTAAATAGTAATTAGCTTTGCAATACAATCCGAAGCCAGTACAGCTAAGTTACACCACATGATGCATACAGCCACTAAACTTGCCGAAATTTATACTTCTGAAGCAGGCGCCGTTTACCAGTGTGACCGCCGAAACCGCTTGGTGCTGCATTTTGCCGGAGAAGTATCTATACTAAAGTTAGACGCTTTCCTGCGCCTGAAGCAGGCCGTGGATAGTATAGACCTGGATGTGATGGCCAGCAGCCCGGAGCGTTCCTCTGATTTTGGCATTGTAACTGTTTGCGGCTGCGACCGCTGTTTTGTGCTGACGCTGGCCGAGCTTTATACTTTTAAAGAGCTACTTGCCGGGGCGCGTTTTGTGCTGGAGCTAAACAGCATGCTGCACGAGTGCCTGAACGCAACGCTGGTTTAGCAGCACAGCAATTCGGGGAGATGAAACCAGGCACAGCAGCAGCTGTGCTTTTTTTATTTAGACTTCTTCCGAATTTGCGGAGAGAGTTGCACAGGCACAACCTAAGTGCTTAACTTCAGGTATTAATGAGGAGGTGCCAACTGCACCGCATTATCTAATCAACTACCTAAACACCCCGACTTATGAAAGATTTACTGAGACTGAGAACCTCGCTTAGCGAGTCGATAGAGCAAATACTGAACGACCAGATAAAAATGGAGGCAGAGGCCTCGGCCATGTACCTGGCTATGAGCAGCTGGTGCGACCGCAACGGTTTCGATTATAGCGCTGGCTACTTTAAAAACCAGTCTGACGAGGAGCGTAAGCACATGCTGCGCCTCTTTAAGTTTGTATCTGATATGGGCGGCCGTGCCGT
This sequence comes from uncultured Pontibacter sp., assembly GCF_947495565.1. Classification (GTDB taxonomy): domain Bacteria; phylum Bacteroidota; class Bacteroidia; order Cytophagales; family Hymenobacteraceae; genus Pontibacter. Next base: position 171,733 of record NZ_CANLZM010000006.1, on the reverse strand, counting down.
ATCGCCTAGTGTTTCTAACATTCAGGTGGAGTTCGACTCTTTTAGAAGCGTGTTTGAGCAGGCCCTGCAGCAGGAGATTGCCGTAACGCAGTCGTTTAACCGCATGGCTGACAAATGCCAGAAAGAAAAAGATTACGTGACCTTTACATTTCTGCAGTGGTTCCTGAAGGAGCAGATTGAAGAAGAGTATGTAGCCCGCCGTGCGCTGGAGCTGTTCGAGGTGATTGGTGAGGAAGGAACCGGCCATTACGAGATAGACAAGCGCGTGCCGAAAATAAAGTATGAAGATACGTATGAGGGATAATCCTCATCAAAGCTCCTTAAAATGAGAGCGGCCCCGGATACTTCCGGGGCCGCTCTCATTTTAAGGAGTTTCTTGTTTGGCTGTCTGCTGGAGAATATGCTGCTCAAAAGCCTCTTTAGCCTTACGCTCGTCGGTGTGGGCTGTCCAGATGTTATCGGGCTGCATGCAGGTAACGGGGGCGAAGTCGCAGCGGTCGGTGCAGTCGGTTTTTACAACTTCTACTTGGCCTTTCAGTCCCATTTCCTTAATCATGCCCCTGAAAAACTTGCCCAGGTCTTTGCCGCCTTTCTTCTTGCACTTGCTGCCTGTGCACACATAAATTACTTTATCGGGTGTATTAAAACTTTTGCTCATGGATAAGAATACGGTGTCGTTACCTCTTAAAGCCTATTTATGAGTGATAAGTTTCGGAGAAAATAAAGTTTGTTGCGGCTAAAGTGTCGGAGGTCGTCTTTTAAAGATGGTTTTGCCCTGCCTGCTGGCATGCTTTAAGCCACTTCTGGGCTTGCTGCAAATCTCCAAAGATACACATCTCAAAAAGTCCGTGGGTGCGGCTGGATAACTGAGCTGCAGAAGCAGCGGCAAAGGATTCTTGATTAGCTACATGGGCAAAATAAAGGAGACCAGCCCTTAGGGCGCGTGGCATCCATTCTTTTTCTATCCACTCCACAGAGTCGTCCCAACGGCCCACCAACTGCCTGTTGTCGTTTAAGATACAAACCGATTCTTGGTATTGAAAAGCTTCAAGCACAGCCAAGCAACCCTGTCTTATATTTTCAGGGCTAACATAACCGTTCCAGCAGTTATAAACCCAGTTGTTGACCTCATCATACTCAACAGTAAGAAATACCTTGCCTGTGGAGGATGTAAGTTCTGCTACTTTTGCCATTCATTTATTTGTTTAACTTCGGTAAAGATAAGAAAAGTATGAAACAAGTGTCTAACTATGACGTATAAGGGCGGCCGACAGTGCTTGCAGCTGTTAATTGGCAACTATTTTTGTTATCCGCACATTGCCGTTGCTTGTATCCGTAGTTGGCGCTGTATAGGAAATGCCCATGTGCTCCGAAAATTGAAGTAGGAGTACCCGTCGTGACCCTCTTCCCCCGTTTGGCCTGCCTGGTAGAGTACCGTTATACTATGCGGCGCATCATCGCGATTAAAGTTTGGCTTAAACCCGCTTGTACTATAGTAAAACACTACATCGGCACCGTTTCCTCCAAGGCCTGGCGAAGTGCCGGGTTCGCCGGGGTGCCGTCCATCATTTCCGTATAGGTAACAGTGGTATAGCCGCCTTTTCCGTTCGGTTCTTGCCTCGTAAACGTTTCCTCCCGCCACATTCGTCCTTTTTTCCCTCTATAACCGTCTCCGCCAGTACCTCCGCGCGTATCGAGTGTCAGGCTGCCGAGCTTTACTAGAATCATTTTAATGCGCTGGCTTCGGGCATCGGTTCCGTCTTCTCCATTTCTTCCTAAAGAGCCGGATTTTCCGTTTGTTCCGGCAGCAGTAATAGTGCAGCCTTCGCCAATATAAGCGAGCTGTACTTCCAGCAGATGTTGCTGCCCTTCGGCAAATCTTATCATTCCTTTGTCATGAAGGATGAGCGTATCTACCTGCAGCAGGTTGCCCGCCACAGTGTATGTCTCTTTTTTGCCAATTTCAAGTTTGGCTATCCTTTGCGCCTGTGTGCTTAGCGGTAAGAGCAGCAGCGCGGCAAGGAAAAGCAGAAGGTCGTTTTTTAGCATATACCTTGTTGAAATTGTGGATAAAACAGACATTTACTAATATAGTATGAATATATGGGAAATCATATTATCTTAGGTTAAACCTTAGGCTAAGCCTCTAGTCTACTTTTGCATACACTAACCTAAACTTTATCATACCTGATATGAACCTTACTAAAAACAAAGCCGCTAAGCGCGTAGCCTCACAGCTGCTGTGCCTGCTGCTGTTGGGTGGCGGTGCTGCACCAGCGGCACTTGCCCAAAAGGGGCAGGAGGCCAACTCCGGCTACCAAAGACCACCTGAAACAATGGCCGCTATTATTGAGGCGCCAAACACGCCGTCGGTAAGTATAAGCGCCAAAGGCGACTGGATGCTGCTGATGGAAAGTGCGGGTTACCCAAGTATAGAGGAGGTGGCTGCGCCGGAGAGCCGTCTGGCCGGTATGCGCATTAACCCGGCTACCAATGGCCCGAGCCGCGGCTACTATTACAATGGGCTCAAGCTGAAAAAGGTAAGCAATGGCGATGAATCCGAGATAAAAGGCCTGCCCCAGAACGCCCAGTTATCCAATGTGGCCTGGTCGCCGGATGAGAAGTATGTGGCGTTCACCAACACCAAAGCCAACGGCATAGAGCTCTGGATGGCCGACCTGAGCACAAAGCAGGCAAAAAAGCTGACAGAGGCTGTTATTAACGATGCGTACAGTGGCCGCCCGTTCGAGTGGCTGCCGGATAGCAAAACGCTGGTGGTAAAGTTTGTGGACGAGAAGCGTGGCGAAATGCCCAAGGCCTCTAACGTGCCCGCAGGCCCAACCGTGCAGCAGAACATCGGCAAAGTTAAACCCTCACGCACCTACCAGGATCTGCTGAAGAACCGCAACGACGAGCAGCTGTTTGACTACTACATGCAAACGCAGCTCAAGCTGGTTTCTGTGGACGGAAAGCAGGAGCCGGTAGGAGAGGCAGGCATCATCAAAAGCATGGAAACCTCGCCTGACGGCCAGTACCTGCTGGTGGAGACCATGCAGAAACCATACTCTTATCTTGTGCCGCATTACTACTTCCCTTACAAGGTGGAAGTATGGAACCGCAACGGACAGGTGGTGAAAGAGCTGGCGCAGCTGCCGCTTGCCGAGGATATTCCGATTGCGTTTGATGCCGTAGCCAAAGGCCCGCGCGGCTATAACTGGCGCCCTGATAAGCCTGCAACCCTTTACTGGGCAGAAGCGCAGGATGGAGGCGACGCCAACAAAGAGGCCGCCGTGCGTGACCACGTATACATGCTGGCTGCCCCGTTTAACGACAAACCTACGCAAATAGCCGCTACCAAATACCGCTACCGTGGCATGATGTGGGGAGACGATATGGCCATCGTAAATGAGCGCTGGTGGAAAACCCGCCAGGAGCGCAGCACTTTGGTTAACCCTGCCAAGCCAGCCGCCAAAGCCACTGTTCTGATCGAGCGTTCCTACGAGGATAACTATACCGACCCAGGCTCGCCTGTGTTCACCAAGAACAAGTATGGCCGAAGCGTGCTGCTGACAGATAAAAAGAAGCAGAACATTTACATGATTTCGGAGGGAGGGTCGCCGGAGGGTAATCGTCCGTATGTGAGCGAGTTTAACTTGAAGTCTAAGAAGGCAGATATACTTTGGAGATCCGAGGCACCATACTATGAGCGCCCGGTGGATATCATCGACTTGAAGGAAATGAAGATTATCACCAGAAGAGAATCTGAGAACGACCCGCCGAACTATTTCGTGCGTGACATGGATGATAAAAAACTGACGCAAATCACAAAGTTTCCGCACCCAACACCGCAGCTGGAGGGTGTGCAGAAGCAAATGCTGAAGTATAAGCGTGAAGACGGCGTGAACCTGACAGCTATTTTATACTTGCCGAAAGACTACAAGAAAGGCGATGCACCGCTGCCGATGCTGCTGTGGGCGTACCCACGTGAGTTTAAAGACGCCTCTGCTGCCGGACAGGTAAAAAGCTCTCCTTATGAGTTTACGCGCATCAGCTGGGGCTCTCCGCTATTCTGGGTAACGCAGGGCTACGCCGTGCTTGATAGAACCGATATTCCGATTGTAGGCGAAGGCGATGCACAGCCAAACGATACGTATGTGCAGCAGCTGGTGTCTAGCGCCAAGGCCGCTATTAACGAAGTGGTGAAAATGGGCGTGGCCGATCCGAACCGTGTGGCTGCAGGAGGCCACTCTTACGGAGCCTTTATGACCGGCAACCTGCTGGCGCACTCCGATCTGTTTGCCGCCGGTATTGCGCGTAGCGGTGCTTATAACCGTACTCTCACGCCGTTCGGTTTCCAGGCGGAGGAGCGTACGTATTGGGATGCTCCGGAAGTATACTTCCAGATGTCGCCGTTCTCGTTTGCCAACAAAGTGAACGAGCCAATCCTGCTTATCCACGGTGAGGCAGACAATAACTCCGGCACTTTCCCGATCCAGAGTGAGCGTTTTTACAACGCCCTGAAAGGACATGGTGCTACGGCTCGTCTGGTGTTTTTGCCAGCTGAGAGCCACGGTTACCGCGCTAAGGAGTCGGTGCTGCACATGCTGTGGGAGATGGACCAGTGGCTGGAGAAGTACGTGAAGAACCGCCCGGTGCAGTAAGCACCAGGTTTATACTTGCAAAAACGCCCCGGCTATAAAGTATAGCCGGGGCGTTTTTTTTTGATAGTCTGAAATCCGGTTTTGCTTTAGCTAACAGAAGCAACGATCGAGATACAAGTATAAAGTCAGCCATCCTACTGCGAGTTTTTAACTTGTGGTTTCCCATGATAGCAAGCTTCCAGCTTACATTTGCCGAGGCATGTTACATTGCTAGCTTTGGTGATTAGGGCAGGAGGCAACTTGTCTGCGCATCGGCAGAAAAATGATGACGTGCACACATTCGTAGATTTTCCCGTATGAAAACCGGCAAAGTATAAACTGCTTTTTACGTAAGTATCATCTAACTTAAAGCATAAATAACCCAGTCATCTAACCAAACTAACACCTTATGAAAAGAACACACCTATTGCCGTTTTCGATGGTGCTGGCAGGCCTGGCCTTGGCAAGTTGCAGCTCCTCGACTACAGAAGGTAGCGCTGCTGACACAGCAGAAGTAATGCAGGGCCGCGGCCTTGATCTAGCCAATTTGGACACAACCGTTAGGCCCTGCCAGGATTTTTACCAATACGCGAACGGCGGCTGGTTAAAAAACAATCCGATTCCGGCTTCTGAGAGCCGCTGGGGTTCATTCAACGAGCTGGCCGAGAAGAACAACGCCGTGCTGCGAGAGCTGCTCACAGAAGCAGCATCCAACACCACGGCTGCAGCAGGCTCTGCCACACAGCTGGTGGGCGATTTCTACGCCGTCGGCATGGACTCTGTGGCTGCAAACAATGCCGGGTTAAACCCGATAAAGCCGGAGTTGGACAAAATAAGCGCCGCCAAGACTTCTGATGACTTGATTAGTGCTGTGGCCGATCTGAAAACCAAAGGCGTGAGCGGCTTCTTCAGCATGTATGTGTCTCAGGACGACAAGGTAAGCACCCAATATGCTTTGCAGGCAGGGCAAGGCGGCCTCAGCCTGCCTGACCGCGATTATTACCTGAAAGACGATGAACGCTCCAAAACCATCCGCACAGAATATGTAAAGCACCTGCAAAACATGTTTGAGCTAATGGGCGAAGATGCAGCATCGGCACAGAAAAAAGCCCAGACGGTTATAAGCATAGAAACGCGGCTGGCCAAAGCGTCCAGAGCCCGCGTAGACCTGCGCGACCCGTATGCCAACTATAACAAGATGACGATTCAGGAGTTCACGAGCCAAAACCCGAACCTGAAGGTGAACCTGTTGCTGAACGGCATGGGCGCTACAGCCGCCAAGGAAATCATAGTGGGCCAGCCTGACTTTTTTAAGGAACTGAACAGCATGCTGAAGAACGTGCCGCTGGACGACTGGAAAACCTATGCCAAGTGGCATTTGGCCCGTACTGCTGCGCCATACTTAAGCCAGGATCTTGTGCAGGAGAACTTCAACTTCTATGGCAAAGTGCTGAGCGGCGCACAGGAAATGCAGCCACGCTGGAAGCGCGTGCTGCGCTCTGCCGACAGTGCCTTGGGGGAGGCCTTAGGCCAGCTATATGTGCAGAAGACCTTCTCCCCGGAGGCCAAGCAAAAGGCACTGGATATGGTAAATAACCTGCAGGAAGCGTTTAAAGAGCACGTGCGCGATATTGACTGGATGGGAGAGGAGACAAAGGAGCGGGCCATGCAGAAGCTGCAATCCTTTGCTGTGAAGATTGGCTACCCTGATAAATGGGAAGACTACCAGGGGCTGCAGATAAACCGTGAGTCATACGCTGCCAACGTAATGCGTGCCAGCCAGTTTGCCTTTAAAGATAACATCGGGAAGATAGGCCAGCCCATAGACCGTGAGGAGTGGTTTATGTCGCCGCCAACGGTGAACGCCTACTATAACCCAAGTATGAACGAGATTGTGTTTCCTGCCGGTATCCTGCAGCCGCCGTTCTTCGACCCGAACGCCGACGATGCGGTAAACTACGGTGGCATGGGTGCCGTCATCGGCCATGAGCTAACCCACGGCTTTGACGACCAGGGAGCCAAGTATGATTTTGAGGGCAACCTGAAAGACTGGTGGACGAAAGCCGACCTGGAGAAGTTTAACGCCCGCGCCGAAGCCGTGGCCGATCAGTACAACAAGTACACGGTGCTGGATAACCTGCATGTAAACGGTAAACTTACTTTGGGCGAGAACATTGCCGACATCGGCGGCCTGAATATTGCCTACTCCGCGTTACAAAAAGCGCTGGCAGAGAAGAACCCGGGCAAGATAGACGGCTTCACGCCGGAGCAGCGCTTCTTCCTGGCATGGGCGCAGATCTGGCGCGTAAATATGCGCGATGAGGCACAGAACCAGCAAATCCTGACTGATCCGCACTCGCCGGGCCGCTTCCGTACAAATGGGCCGGTTGCCAACATGCCGCAGTTTTACAAGGCATTTAACTGTAAGCAGGATGATGCCATGGTGCGCAACGAGGAACAGCGGATTAAGATCTGGTAAACGGCAAGTGGAATCAAATAAATCCACTTTTGAAGTATAAGTTTAAAAAAGAAGAGGCGCTGCATCTCTGCAGCGCCTCTTTTCATATCAAAGTATTTCTACTCTTTTACAATTTTGACAGTGTGCGGCACGACTTGGCGTGGCCAATCGGAAGCGTCTACAGGCTCCTGCTCAATTTTCTCCACCACATCCATACCTTCTACCACTTCTCCGAACACGGTATATTCTGTATCCAAGCCTGGTTCACCGCCAACAGATAAGTATGTTTGCTCCTGCTCCGGGGTATAATCGATTTCGTGCTTTTGCTCAAAAGCTAGCAGTTGCTCTTTACTTACGGGTTTGCCTGTTACAATATAGAAGTTATGGGATGATGACTCCTTATCCGGGTTGCGTTCATCACCGTAGCGGGCCATGGCCAGAGCACCGCGTTTATGTATATAGTTGGGGTTAAACTCCTGCGGAATCTTGTAAGCCCCTTGGCTCATTTCCCGTTCGTCAGAGTCGCCGCCTTGCACGGCAAAGCCCTCAACTACGCGGTAAAACTCTCCCTGGTCGTAAAAGCCGGCCTTGGTTAGGCGCACAAAGTTAGCGCGGTGCAGCGGAGTGTCTTTGTAGAGGCGCACTTTAATGCTGCCGTGGCGCGTGCTGATAACGGCCAGGCTATCCTGGTTGTTCTGCCCGTAAGCTTCAAGTTTAGCCACGGCATTCTCGGTTGTCAGGGGCTCCAGCGTTTGTTCGTCTTCGGCTGAGGCTTCTGTGTTTTCATTGTCTGCCTCTGTAGAGGTATTGTTGCAGCTAAAAAGTGGGAGCAGGCACACAGCCAACAGCATGTGGCGGCTCAGGTAAGATAAAATCTTCTTTTTCATGGCGCTTACTTTTCTTGTTTACTTAAATATACTTGTTTTTAAGTATAGAGGATAAGAATGACCATGTTTTTATAGCGCCTATAGTTAGTTTTGATTGTAATTTTCTAATAAGTTTAAATTGATGTTATCCCGCTTAAATACAACTGCGTAATGAAGCGGTTGCAGCAGCTGTAACAGCAGGCATAGGTTGTGCAGCAGCAGGTAATTAATTACAAAAAATGGGTGCAAGCCGCCTTAAAATAAATAATGGCCTGACGGCCTTATAGAGCAATTTCTATATAGAGTGGGTAAATATTTTTATAAAATAATTTGTCTATAACATCTAATATCAATACATTAGAATTATTGATTTGTTGAATAATTTTATCTCACCTTAATTTTTCTCACATGAAAAACACATTACATTTTAGAAGTGTAGTACGCTCTCTTATGTTAGGAGCAGCAGCAGTGACATTTTCCTGCACCTTTACTGCCTGCGATAACGAGTCGGGCGAAGTAGCTGAACCTACGGCTGAATTTCAGTCAGAAAGTGAAAATGGTGCAATTATATCAGGTCAGTACATAGTTGTATATAAAGATGGTGCAAGCCTGCGCATGAGCGAGAGCGCAACCTATGAGCAGCGAATAGAAATGGTGCGCGACCTCAGCAAAAACATTATGGCTGAGAACGGCATCAGCGATTTTAAGTTAGAGCAAACGTTTGGGCATGCTGTTAAAGGTGTGGCCGTAAAGCTTTCCTCAACTGAAGCGCAGACGCTTCGGCAAGACCCGCGTGTAGATTATGTAGAGCCGGATAGAGTGGTGATGCTGGCTAAGCCTGACAAAGGCGGCGGTGGCGGTTCTGTCGGCCAAACAGTACCTTACGGTATTACCAGGGTAGGCAGCGGCAGCGGCGCCGGTAAAACAGCATGGGTTATCGACTCAGGCATCGATTTGGACCACCCAGACCTGAACGTGGATGTTGCCCGCAGTGTAACGATGTTTACCTCAGGCAGAGACGCAGGGTCGGCTGACGACGGAAACGGCCACGGCACACACGTAGCGGGTACTATCGGTGCCAAGAACAACTCAGAAGGTGTACTTGGTGTAGCTTACGACGCCACGGTTGTAGCTGTTAAAGTGCTTGACTCGCGTGGTAGCGGTTCTTACTCTGGCGTTATTGCCGGTGTAGATTATGTGGCTGCTAACGGTAAATCTGGCGATGTGGCCAACATGAGCCTTGGAGGCCCGGTTTCTCAGGCTTTGGATGATGCTGTGGTAGCGGCAGCCTCTAAAGGAATCAAGTTTGCGCTGGCTGCCGGTAACGAGGGCACGCATGCAAACAACTCATCTCCGGCCCGTGCGAATCATAGCAACATCTACACTGTATCGGCAATGGATAGCAACGATCGTTTTGCCTCGTTCTCCAATTATGGCAACCCGCCTGTAGATTACTGTGCGCCAGGCGTTGGCATCAACTCTACTTGGAAGAGCGGCGGCTATAACACTATCAGCGGTACATCTATGGCCTCTCCGCACGTAGCAGGTCTTCTGCTGCTAGGCAACATTGCTACAGATGGTTATGTACAAAACGACCCGGACGGCACTGCAGATCCTATTGCACACCGCTAGTAAAGTATAAGTTTAAAGTGAATAGAAGTTTAAAGGGCGGCCAATGGTCGCCCTTTTTATGTTTGATACTAATAGTATAAACTCCTTTTTCTGATTAAGCAGAAACTTCCTTATCGGGAGCAGGGAAGTTCATCTATCTACAAAAGCATACTTCAAGGCAGCATCTAATTAATATCACACTAAAGCGTTTTTCGCATCACAAAGTCATTCATCCAGTATGGGCCGATGGGAATGTCTTCCTGCTGCCACACTTGATAGCCGCAGCGCTCATAAAACACTTTGGCGGAGTTGTAGCGGTTCACGTTTAAGTCGAGTATGGTGGCGCCGAGTTGTTTTACCTCATGCTCCACGGCCTGCAGCAGCAATTTTCCGTAGCCTTTGCCCTGCGTCTGAGGCAGCAGGTATATCTTGTTTAGCTTGTAAACTTTTGCTGCGGCGTCCTTCTCAGAAAAAGAAGCAAAGCCTACAGGCTCTTCTCCCTCCTCTAAAAGTAGGAAAGTCTGTCCCTGCTTTAGCTGCTTCTCCAGTGCTGCTTCAGCGTAAATTTGCTCAAACATAAAGTCAATCTGCTCCTTGGTAAGTATACTGTTGTAAGTGGGTTCCCAGGTGGCCTCGGCAAGTTGTATCAGGGTCGGGATGTCGGCAGCAGTGGCCTGGCGGATGCGGTAACTTTTACTCATGGCGGTGGTTGTTAGCGTGGCGTGCAAGTTAAGGGCTGCAAGTATAAATGCCAACAGAGCCTATACTTTCAACTCATCCCGGAAAGCTTATCTTTGTCTGGTTAAGTGCGTATCAACCTAATAAAGCAAGTGCAATGAAAGCAGTATACTTAGAAGATATCAACAAACTTTTTACAGTTATAGATAAAGAAAAACCTACTGCGGGCCCTGGCGAGGCGGTGGTGCAGGTAAAGGCCGCTGCCCTGAACCGGCGCGATGTCTGGATACAGAAAGGCAAGTACTTCATCAAAAAATATCCGGCTATACTTGGCTCAGATTGTGCGGGCGTGGTAGCAGAAGTAGGAGAGGGTGTGGATAAAACCTGGCTGAACCAGGAAGTGATTGTGGATCCTTCAGCAGATTGGGGCGACAACCCGCGGGCACACTCTGAGAAGTATAAAATTATGGGCATGCCACAAGACGGGGCCTTTGCAGAGTATGTGAAAGTGCCTGCCGAAAACCTGTACCAGAAGCCGCTGCACCTGAGTTTTGAAGAGGCCGCAGCCCTTCCGCTGGCCGGCGTAACAGCATACCGCGCGCTGTTTACAAAGTGCCAGCTGCAGCCAGGCGAAAAGGTGCTGGTAACAGGTGCAGGTGGCGGTGTGGCTTTGTTTGCCATTCAGTTTGCTTTAGCTGCCGGAGCCGAAGTATGGGTAACTTCCGGTACTGAGGAAAAAATCGATTTGGCTAAAGACCTGGGTGTTGCCGGAGGTATAAACTATAAAGCAGAGAACTGGGGAAAAGAGCTGAAGGCGCAGACAGGCGGGTTTGATGTGCTGATAGACAGTGCGGCAGGCGAGGGGTTTGTGCAACTGGTGAAGCTGGCAAAACCAGGCGGGCGCATCGGTATTTACGGTGGCACTACTGGCATGATCGGGCAGATTAACCCGGCAGAGATTTTCTGGAAGCAGCTTGCCATCTACGGCAGCACCATGGGCACCGCGCAGGACTTTGCCAACATGGTGCAGTTGGTGCAAGAGAAGGGGATTAAGCCGGTAGTGGATATTGTGTACCCTCTGGAGGAGGCCGAGCAAGCAATGCGCTACATGGAAGAAAGCAAGCAGTTCGGCAAAATTGTGCTGAAGGTGCAGTAAGATTTATACTTTAAAACTAGAAGATGATGGATTATACCTGGTTCTTGTTTTCTTGGATGGATAAGCAAGTATGAAGGCCTTGTAAGTCTTTTTGTTTAGCTGTCTATGGTTAAAAAAACAGAAAGTCCCGCTGCAAAACAGCGGGACTTTCTCATGTCTAACTTAAATTTATTGGAAGCGTGTTATCGTACTTTTAACTTCACATTTCTGAAGAGAAAAAAAACCACCACAAAAACCAGCAACACGCTCAGCCCAAGCTTATACAAACCAGCAGACACCGTTGCAAAATCCGGTGAACTGGTAAACCTGTGCCTTGGCTCTTTGGCATAATCCGCATTGGTGAATTTTACCTGGTTGAACAGGAAAGGATAATAAAAATCCCGAAGCGCATCGTGGTAACTGGTGGCGCTCTGTAGGAAGCCCACATAAGACGGCAAATCAGAGCCGGCCATGGCGTTGAAGATGGTCTGCACGTTAACAGGCACTGACCAAGCATTCAGCTGCTCCACCAGTTGATGGCGCGCCTGCAGCCCTTCCTGATACTCCCGAGCCAAATCCGCCACGGCCACATCGCCTAGATGATGGAAGGCATAGTACCAGCGCCACGCAAAACGGCCTTGAATTTCGGTTGTGTCGGTCCACTCGGGGTAGATGGCGAAGAACTTGTCCATGGTTTCGCGCTTGGGTTTGTCCCAGCCGCCGTGCACCACCTCCCGCTGTTTGATTGTAAGCTCCAGCGCCTGCGGCATCGGCTGCTTCACGGCAATGTACACGTTCAGCAGTGCAGGTATAATAATGGTCAGTAACAGCCATACCCCCAGCAGCGTCACGGCATTGAAGGCGGAGTTCTTCTGCAGGGCCGCCACCACAAAGGCCACGCCGAACCAGAAGAGACAGTATAGCACCACCACGCTCAGCCAAAGCGCCACCCGCAGATCCGGCAGCACCTGTCCCCATACCATGGCCACCACCGAGAGCAGCAAGGCCAGCCCCAGCACGATCATCATCCGGAAGGTGAGCTTAGCACTTACTATTAGCGGCAAGCCAATGGGCTGCGACAGCAACAGCGGCAGCGTACCCTGCTCCTTCTCCACTGACAAAATATTAAAGCACAAGCCGATAATGAGCAGCGGAAACAAGTATACCAGCACAAAAGCCAGGTCGAAATTGCCGGAGAGCACCTTTAGCGGGTTGATGTTCTCGGTGTCGTAGAGCTGCGACTGCAGGTTAAGGAGGCGCAGTTTGATGTAGTAAGGGTTCACGTCGCGCTGGCCCAGCGAGAGACCGGCCCAGGCATCGGGATTGTTCACGGCAAAGGTGGAGTGATAGTAGCCGATGTCGCCGGCATCCGTACCGTCCGGGTATTTAGCTTTCAGTTCCTCCATGTTATGCTCCGTCAGCACCTTCAGGGCGGCAATGTTCTCGCGCTGCCGCTGTATCTCGGTGGTGCCGTAGTAAATGCCGTACAGACCCGCCATTAAGGTAAGCATCGTCAGGATCAGCAGCCCTTTATCAGCCCGGAAGTTGAGCCACTCGAATTTTAGCAGTATCCAGAATTTCTTCATCGTTTAGGCCACTTTGGTGTTATCAATCAGTTTTATACCCAGCGTGCACACCAGCGCCACCCACAACAGCAGCGCCACTACGGATACGAGGTGCTTGCCCAGCGCCCAGCCGGCCGTCGGGGTTTCGTAGGTGAAGGGTTTCATGGCCGCCCAGGTTTCGCTGCTCAGGCGGGTTTCCTTGTCGCCATACTTTAACTTTGTGGCTTGCAGGTGGTTCAGTTCCTGGGCTATGTTGTAGCGATAATTTTCGGCCGTTTGCTGGAAGTGGATATAATGGCTGAAGTCGGCACCAGCCATACCCATCGAGAGGTGGCGCACCGCCAGGTAAGGGTTCAGCAAGCCAGCGTACTCCGAGATGCGGTTCTGTTTCTCGAAAATATCCGTCAGCTCACCAAAGTGCTCTTGGTATACCTTGCTGCTCTGTTCCTCGCCCACAGCCATCCAGATACCATCGAAGTTCACGGGCAGTTCTTCCATAGTTTTGACTTTGTACTTTTGCAGCAGCTCCTGCTTTAGCGCCTCGGCGCGGGCATCCTGCGAGTTATGGCCGTCTATACCTTTGGCCACTTCCTTGTGCACATCGGCATCCATCTGCGCTTTGGTGGGCGTAGTATAAAGGCTGGCGCCCAGGTTGGCAGATGCCTTGGGTATGATCACGCAGCACAGAATCCAGATGCCCAGCAGCGTGACGAGGGCCGTGCTGGAGCGCTGGTGCAAAGCCGACACCACCACCGACAGCACAATAAATATGAAGAAGTACGCCAGGTAAAACACCATAAACCCCAGCAGCCGTAGCAGCACATCACCGCCCAACTCGAAGCCGCCCTTACCAAACAGCAGCATGCTTGCCAGCACCAGCGCAGGGGCCGTCACCAGCGCCACCACTTTGCTGTAACCGGCCACCTTTGCCCAAGCCACCTGCCGCAGCGAAACGCCCTGGCTCAGCAAAAGCTTCAGCGTGCCCGTCTCCTTCTCCTGCGTAAAGGCTCCGAAACACAGAAAGATGATGAGCAGTGGAATGAGCATTTGCAGCACAAAAGCCACCGTCATCTCCCCGAAACGAATCAGGGAACCGGATTGCTGCGCCTGGCTAAAGTTAGCGCTGTTTTGGCGGTGCGCCTCCATGTATACCGAAGCCCCCGTATATGAATCCAGTCCGAAATCAAGGAAGCTTATACTTGACTTCGGCCGGAAAGCGTAGGAACCGTAATGCGCCATGCGGTGCGGGTGCCTATCCTGGGCGTTGGCGAACTGGTCATTAACGGTTTGCTGCGCCACGCCACGCTCTTGCTGCAGGGTGTTGTAACTGTGCAGCCCCACCACCGTGGCCGCCAGCAAAAGCAGCAGCACGATAACGCTAAGCGCCACAAAACGGCTGTCGCGGAGGGTGCTGAAAAATTCTTTCTTTGCTATACTTTTGATCATCCTTACACGTGCATATAGTTCAGGTACAGGCTTTCCAGTTCGTTGGCATTAAGAGTAGCGGCCGGCAGCACATCCACCAGTTCCCCTTCGCGCATAATACCGATGCGCGAGCCAACTTCTTTCGAACGGAAGATGTCGTGGGTAGCCATAAAAATAGCCGTGCCCTGGTCGCTGAGTTTAAGCAGCAGCTCCGAGAACTCGTTGCTGGCTTTGGGGTCGAGGCCGGAGGTAGGCTCGTCGAGCAGCAGCACGCTGGCATGCTTGGCCACCGCAATGGCGATACCCACCTTCTGGCGCATACCCTTGGAGTAACCACCTATCCTTCGGCCAGCGGCCTCGGCAGGCAGGCCCGCCTGCACCAGGTAGTATATCAGCTCATCCTTTTTATAATCGAAACCAGCCAGGCTACTGAACAAGGCCAGGTTCTCCAGCCCCGTCAGGTTGGGGTAGAGCATTACGTTTTCAGGGATATAAGCTAAAAACTCCTTCACCTTTGTCACGTTGGCTGCCACCTCCAGCCCATTGATAAAAGCCGCACCGGAAGTAGGCTGTATAAAACCCAGAAACAGATTGATAGTCGTGGATTTGCCCGCGCCGTTCTGCCCGAGCAGGCAGAAGATTTCACCAGCGTTGATCTGCAGGTCTAGCCCCTGCAGCGCCACTTTGCTGAGGTACTCCTTCCGGAGTTGCTTTGCTTCTAAAACTGTGTTCATTTGATTTTTTAGTTTGACTAATTGGTAAGTATTTAGGAGTTAGCTTTTTAAAGTATAAAGTATGTTATGTCTGTAAATTTTGTCCCTCCGCTGGTGCGAGTTTGTAGCTCGTACTTTATATTGTGTCTTCCTCTACATTATCGCTACTCAAGAAGAGCAGAAAGAGAGGTACGAGCTGCAAGCTCGCACCAGCAAAAGCATCAAAATCGCACCCGTCTTCCTTAAAAAGTATAGCCTATCGTTGCCATAAAATTGCGTGGCGCGCCCGGGCTTGAGCGGTAGTAATCGTAGCCGCCCACGAAGTACTTCTCGTCCAGCAGGTTGTTCATGTTCAGGTTAAACTTAAACTTGTTGATGTTGTAGAAAAGGGCAGCATCCAGGGTGGTGTAAGATGGCCAGTACGACCACAGCATTTCCCCTGACTGGATGTCGTTCACCTGGCTTTCCATGCGGCGGCGGCTCATGTGCTGCCCACCCACAGCAAAGCCTAAGCCGCGCAGCGCAGGCAAATCGAAGGTATACTTGGCCCACAAACCTCCCGCGTGCTCCGGCGCATTGGCCAGCGGCATGCCGTTTTCTACCGCCACACTCGACTCCAGCACCTCTGTGCGGTTATAGGCATAGTTGAAGTTAAGGCTCAGGTTTGGGCGAAGGGTACCGCTCAGTTCCAGTTCAGCACCCTGCGAGCGCGCCTTGCCGTTTTGGCGATAGATCGGATTGCCTTCCAGAGTGAGTTGCGCCGTGTTCACCAGCATGTTCTTTTTCTCGATCTGGTAAAGCGAGAGCGTCGCGAAAAGGCCTTTGTTGAAGAACTCGCCTTTCAGGCCGGTTTCAATCTGGTAGCTGGTTTCGTTCTTGAAAGGCTCCTGGCTGCCGTAGCGCTCAGGAAACTTAATAAACTCCGGCTTCAGCGGCTTAAAGCCCTGGCTGTAGCTGGCAAAGTAGTTCAGGTTGTCGAGTATACTGTAGGTCAGGCCCAGGCGCGGCAACAGTACGCTTTGCAGCACCTGCTCCTCACCATCGCCGTAGTCGCGCTCATCCCGGAACATCTCATAACGCAAACCGCCCAACATGCTCAGCCTGGAGGTCAGGTCCACCTGGTCCTGCACGTAAATACCGGTGGTGTTGTATACCGCGTTAATATAGTCTGTGAACCAGCTCGGCAGCGGGCGCCTGATGTACTTGCTCGGGTCGCGCAGCTCGTAAAAGGGGTTGTTCAGGTCGAAGGACAGCTGCACCGGTTTTCCGTCGATCAGCTGCTGCCTCGCCTCCCACATCGAGCTGTTCTTATCTGTATTGAACTCGATATAATCGGCCCCAACAGCTATTTTATGGCTAATGGCACCGGTGTTGGCGTTCAGGGTAAAGTACCCGGAGAAGCTGTTGGTATACTCCTCCGCCACGCGGTTGTAATAGCGTAGGTCCATGATGGTGTTGGCCGGGGCATCTAGGAAATTATAGCCAGTGCGGTGCTCGCTCAGGTCCTCAGAGTAGGTAAACTTCAGGTATGATGCGTTGAATGAAAGCCAGTCTGTAAACCCGTGGTTAAGGGAGGCATTCAGGTAAAAATCGTTGATCTTGAAATAATCGCTTGGCTGATTAAGCGCCGACGAGAAAGGCATACCGAACAGATCGCCCCCACGAATCACTAGCCCACGGTCCAGGTAGCCGTCGAAGTTGCTGTACACCAGCTCTGCGTTGATGGTCGTTTTGTCGGTCGGCAGAAAGGTTACCGTGGGCGCAATGAGGAGGGATTTATTGTCGATGATGTCGCGGAAGGTTTCGGTATCCTCATAGCTGAAGTTGAGACGGTAGAGCATGGTTTGGTTCTCGTTCAGCGGACCGGTAAAGTCGAGGGCGGTGCGTACTGTGTTGAAGCTGCCTACCGAAAAGCTCACCGCCTTGCGTTCTTCCTCCAGCGGTTTCTTGGTCACCATGTTGATCGTGCCACCCGGGTTAATGTCGCCGAAAAGTGCCGCGCCAGGGCCTTTCAGCACCTCCACCCGCTCAATGTTGGCCGTCACCGGGATCCGAAAAAAGCCATTCCCGTAACTGTAGCCCGAGCGCATCCCGTTCAGGAGCCTGTAGCCACTTTCGTAGCCATTGCGGAAGCCGCGCACCGTCATGTCGTCGTAGTGCGTGTACAGGTTAACGCCCGCAATGTTCTTCACCACGTCGGTCAGGCGGTAGGCCTGCTGGTCCTCCATCAGCTCCTTGGTTACCGTGGAGATGGTTTGCGGCACGTCGATAACAAGGGAGGCGGTTTTAGTGCCGATAAAGGAATACTCGCTTTTATAGGAAGTCTCCTTGCGGCCTAGCACCTCCACCTCCTGCAGCGCATTGCTGCTAGCCGTGAGAGTGATGTTCAAGATAGCAGCTGGGGCATCTGCGGAAAGCAGTACTTCGCGGCGCACTTCTTTGAAGCCTAACCCTCTGGCTACCACCATATGGCTGCCCAGCGGCAGGTTCTGCAAAATATAATCCCCGTTTAAATCGGTTAGAGTGGCAAAATTCCCCTGCGTCAGCATCACCGTTATGCCTTCTGCCGGACTCCCGCCCGGGGTAATCAGTTTCCCGCTGATACTGCCGCTGTTTTGCGCTGTGGCAACTATCTGGATTGAAAGGAAAAGTATAAGGAGAAGAATTTTTTTCATTGGGTATAGGTATAGAATGCCTGTTGCCGCGGCTGCAAAGCCGTGAATTTATACTGTATCAAGAAAGGGAAAGCAGAAAACAGCGGCAGGCAAAGCGCTACTAGAGTGACACGTGCGGACAGACCTGAGCATAGCTATACTTACAGCCAAACCAGCTGGAGGACAAGTATAAGCAAGCTGCTCAGGCAAATGCAAAGGAGCACCTGCCTCAGAAAGGAAGTATAAAGTTTACCTGCCTAAGCCACAGGCGGGCCGCGCAGATAGGTGTTGTGGGGGTAAGTGAATTTCCAGGCAAAGCTGTAGGGCTGCACATAGAGAGCCTCCACCGGAGTTAATTTTAACTCAAAAGAGAAAGATGGAGAAGTGAAGTCAGCATTGTAAAGGTCGTCTACATTGCAATGCTGGTGCTTGGTACTCACTTTGAAGTCAGAAGTTGGCGTGGCGTCTTCTGTATGTTTGTGCTCATGCAAAGATAAAACCGCAGCCTCCGGTATAAGTACTCTTGCGAATAGTACCAGTAGAAGCAAAGCGATATGTGCACGAAAGCATTTCACCTTATTAAGGTAAATATTTTATATGGAATTTAAAATAGAAAGCAAAGGTAGTTTTTTGCAACAATGTTGCAAGTTTTATGATGTTATTTTTATTTTAAATAGCAGTTGTATCTGCCTATCGCTTAGTTAAAATCATCTTGTTCTACCTAATCTTAATTCAGCTGCTGAGCGTGGAGAATCTGTAAAATTTCTTCCTCAAGCTTATCCTGATAGCCTTCCCATTTGCCAACTATAACTCCTTGTCTGTTGATTAAAAAATAAGTTGGAGTGGCAGCTACTCTATACTTGGTGTAGGCATCACTGTGGCGGCCGTTCTTATCCCATAAACTGGCCCAGGTTATGTCTTCTTTCCTGTTGTGCTTCACCCACTCCTCTTTGTTTTTGTCTACATAAAATGTAACGGGCTTTAACTGTTCCCGGAACTTAGTAGCGATTTGCTTCTGTGATGGGAGTGCTTTTTTGCACCAGCTACAGCCTGGAGATGCAAAATCGAGCAGAATATACTTGTCGCCTATTAACTCAGACAGTTTTACTTTGGTGCCGCTTTTGTCCTCAGCCTCAAAGTCGTAAAATTGATTTTTGAGCTCTAGTTCCGGATGAGCAAGGTAAGTAGCGAGTACTTTGCTATACTTACTGTCTTTATACTTTGGGGAGAGGCGATTATAAAAAGCACGAAGTGTGTCTGGAGCAATTGCGGCCTTATTTAGTACGAGCTGTAAAAGCGTATATTCTGACTCAAGATTATTGCTGTAGAACCTGTTTTGGATTTGGCTAGTTTGTAAATCTATTAAAGTGATATGTCCGTTTTCGCCCCAATAGGCTGCCTGTAAGCTGTCATTCCACGCTCCATTGGCTCTCAACGCAAACATGTCTGACAGATACTTATTTCTGGAGATGTCCAAATCAGCGGTTAGGCTATCAAGCCGGTGCTTATAGACATGGTGCTCAGAACCGGTAACAACCAGATTCTTTGGTAAATCACTTATGTTACCTTTTACTTCTACCGCTTCGTTACCGATGAACAGGGTAGTGTACAAGGGTTCGTTTTTATAGGAAAATAGCAGAGAGAGTAACTGTGGGGCTTCATCCAACTTGCCCTTGAACTGAAAGTAGTTTTGCTGTACAAATGCGGAGTCTATGGTTTCTCCGGTTTCCCCATTCTGAAGTATAACTTTTGTGCCGTCAGCAAGGTCTGCAACATTCCCCGTAATTTCATATCCTTTTGATTGCTCCCCACAGGAGAGACACAGAATTAGCAGGGCAAGTACAGGTAATAAAGTTAATTGGCGTTGTGTTTTCATGGTATAAAGTGAAATGGTGCAGATCATGTTGCAAATAAAAACCTGCCAACTCTGGTTTAAGCAGAATTGGCAGGTAAAGATTATTTAGCCATAATTTACAATGTACTACTGCTGGTTCTGCTGCTCCAGCAGGTTTAGCAGGAAGGCATACTGCAGGGCTGTCTCCTTGTAACGCTGGAAACGGCCGGAGGCACCGCCGTGGCCGGCTTCCATGTTGGTGTGCAGCAGCAGCATATTGTCATCGGTCTTCATCTCGCGAAGTTTGGCTACCCACTTGGCAGGCTCCCAGTACTGCACCTGCGAGTCGTGGAGGCCGGTGGTTACGAGCATGTTCGGGTAAGGCTTGGCTTCTACGTTGTCGTATGGCGAGTAAGACAGCATATAGTCGTAATACTCTTTATTGGCCGGGTTGCCCCATTCGTCGAACTCTCCGGTGGTGAGTGGTATACTTGTGTCGAGCATCGTAGTAACCACATCCACAAACGGTACAGCGGCTATCACTCCTTTGTAAAGCTCCGGACGCATATTCACGACAGCACCCATTAGTAAACCGCCGGCGCTTCCACCTTGTGCAAACAATTTATCCGGGTTAGTATACTTCTGCTCGATCAGGAACTCAGAAGCGTCTATAAAGTCAGTGAAGGTGTTTTTCTTTTTCAGCAGTTTACCGTCTTCGTACCACTTGCGGCCCATTTCCTGTCCTCCGCGAATGTGTGCGATGGCATATACAAAACCACGGTCCAGAAGGCTGAGGCGAACCGAGCTGAAGCCAGGGTTGGTGCTGCTGCCGTAAGAGCCGTAAGCATACTGCAGGGTAGGGTTGTTGCCATCTAATTTCAGGCCTTTGCGGTAAACCAGCGATATCGGAATTTTAGTGCCGTCATCGGCGGTGGCATAAATGCGCTTCGCTTCGTAGTTTTCCGGATCAAAATCGCCTACTACCTCATCGCGCTTCAGCAGTTCACGCTCCTTCGTTTGCATGTTATAGTCATAGGTAGAGTAAGGCGTGGTGAGGGAAGTATAGCCAAAACGCAGTTCCTTGCTGTCGAAATCCGGGTTATTGGCAATGTAAGCTGTGTAAGCTTCTTCCTCAAAATTGATGTAATAGTCAGTTTTAGGGTCTTTCCAGCTTTTAACACGGATGTTGGTCAGGCCGTTTTTACGTTCCTGCAGCGTGAGGTAGTCTTTAAATATCTCGATGCCCTCCAGCAGTACATCCTCGCGGTGCGGCAGCAGTTCTTTCCAGTTTTCCTTGCCTGGCTTGCTCACCGGCGTCTGCATCAGCTTAAAGTTGGTGGCGCCATCCTTGTTGGTAACAATGTAGAAATTGTCGCCGAAATGGTCTACGCTGTACTCCAGGCCTCGCTCACGCGGCTGTATCACTTTAAATTTGCCGTCCGGCTTGTCAGCATCCAGGTAGCGGTACTCTTGCGCCATGGTGCTGTTGCTGCCGATCATGATATACTTATCAGACTTGGTTTTGAAGACAAACGTGCTAAAAGTCTCGTCGGCCTCATGGAAGATCTCCTGGTCTTGTTCGGCTGGTGTGCCCAAAGTATGCTTAAAGATTTTGAAAGAGCGCAACGCCGGGTCTTTTACCGAATAGTACACAGTTTTATTGTCGTTGGCCCATACGGCTCCGCCTGTAGTGTTTGGTATGGCATCGGCCAGCATCTCGCCGGTCTGCAGGTTTTTAAAGCGAATAGTATACTTGCGGCGGCTCACGGTATCCTCGCCGAAGGCCAGCAGCTGATTGTTCGGGCTTACGCTCAGGCCGGAGGCGTTGTAATAGCTTTGGTTTTCGGCTCGTTGGTTGGCGTTTAGCATTACCTGCTCCTGCGCCTCCATGGTGCCTTTTTTGCGGGCGTAAACAGGGTATTCTTTGCCCTCTTCGTAGCGCACAAAGTACCAGTAGCCATTGTCTTTGTATGGCACCGACTCATCGGTCTGCTTAATGCGGCCCACGATCTCCTCATACAGCTGCTCCTGCAGTTCCTCTGTGTCAGACAGCATCTGCTTGGTGTAGTCGTTTTCAGCGTTTAGATAGGAGATTACTTCCGGGTTTTCGCGCTCGTTTAGCCAATAGTAGTTATCTGTGCGGGTGTGGCCGTGGGTGGTTAATTCTTTAGGGTCTTTTTTAGCCACCGGCGGCTGCGCTGCGGTTCGTTCAACGGCAGCCTCGGTGGTAGCTTCTGCAGTGGCAGAGGCTGTTGTGCCGCCGCCAGTATTGCTGGACGAGCAGCCGGAGCCTGCCACGAGGCAGGCCATCAAAAGCGATGCCGAGGCAGCCGCTTTAGGCTTCAGGTATTTCATAGTATGATTTGTTAGTTTTTATACTTCCCGGAGGTGGCTATAACAGGAGCTGCTACGGGTGTATAAATTTATAGAAAATCTTCGGCAAACAAAATAAGTATAAAGTTATGCATGCCGAGCTCTTTTTTGTAACTTGGATCATCATCAGAACTAAAACAAAGTATAAACTATGGCCACTCAAGAAGAATTCGAAAACGCAGTAGCAAAGTCTAAAACATTATCTGAACGCCCCAGCAACGATGTATTGCTAAAGCTGTACGCCCTGTACAAGCAAGCCTCTGAAGGTGACGTAAACACTGACCGCCCCGGCGGCTTCGACTTTAAGAATATTGCCAAATGGGATGCGTGGAAAAAGCAAGAAGGCAAAAGCCAGGACAGCGCCCGCGAGGAGTATGTGCAGTACGTAAACGAATTAGCGAGCTAAGAACCCGTTTCTTATATTTCAGGTATAGCCGCAGCCAGAAATGGTTGCGGCTTTTATTATTTATAAGGATTAGCAAGGATGGAATACCAGAGAGAATTTGCAGTACCGCTTCCATTCTAATAGTTGCATTAGCTTATGTTATGATAAATAAATATTAGAAAGTTTATACAAAAATGATATAGTTGCGTATTTATACCCTAGCATTCAGCCATTGCGAGATAGAAGTATATGGTTGTGACATAGATGTTTATCTTCAAAATTTAAATCCTGCTCTATGAAAAGACTTTACCTACTAAAGCTGCTTGTATTGCTGCTTTTTCTGGTGCCATTTGCCTTGTTCGGACAAACCACTGTTCGAGGCACTGTAACTGATGCCGGATCTGGCAGGGCTTTGCCTGGTGTGAGTGTGGTGGTGCCGGGCACTACTGTTGGCACAAACACTACCGCCGACGGCGATTACAGCATCACGCTGCCCACGGCATCCGGCAAAATCACTTTCTCCTTCCTGGGCTACACTTCCCAAACCTTCGACATTACACCGGCAGTTACACAACTGGACGTCGAGTTAAAGGAAAGCGTAACCAGCCTGGATGAGGTAGTGGTAACCGGCCTGGCCACCACCGTGAAAAGAGCCAATGCCGCGAATGCCGTCGCTACCATTAACACACGCGAAATAACCGGGATTACCACCCCGCAAACCATGGATGCCGCCATAAGCGGTAAGCTGGTGGGCGCCAACGTGGTGTCTAACTCCGGAGCGCCTGGTGGTGGCATCGCCATGAAACTGCGCGGCATCACCTCAATTTTTGGGAATGCGCAGCCGCTGTACGTGGTAGATGGCATCATAGTGGATAACTCCAGTATATCGGCTGGCCTCAACGCTGTGACTAATGCCGCAGGGGGTGGTAGTTCCTCTAACCAGGATAATGCCTCAAACCGAATTGCAGACCTTAACCCCGATGACATTGAAAGTATAGAAGTGCTGAAAGGGGCATCGGCGGCGGCTATCTATGGTTCTCTTGCCTCTGCTGGTGTGGTTATCATCACTACAAAACGCGGAGCTGCCGGTAAAACATTGGTTGATTTGTCGCAGGATGTGGGCATTGCACGTGTGGCAAAGCTGCTGGGTATGCGCACCCTGACCGAAGACCGTGTAGCAGCCTCTTTCGGAGCTGATGCAGTACCTGCTTTTGTGGCAGCCCGTGATGCCGGACGCATTATAGATTACGAAGAGGAACTGTATGGTAACACAGGTATGCTCTACAACACGCGCCTGAATATTAGTGGCGGTAACGAGCGCACCCGCTTTTTTGTAGGAGGCCTGATTATGGATGAGGAAGGCATCATTGAGAATACCGGCTATGAGAAAAAGTCGCTGCGCTTTAACCTGGACCATACTATTTCTGACCGTTTTGACTTTAGCCTGAGCACCAATTACATCAACTCTACAGCAAATCGCGGGCTTACGAACAATGATAACGCCGGTGTTTCTTTTGGCGTGGCGCTTTCGTCTACCCCAAGTTTTGTGGATCTTTTCCCGGATGAGAACGGCCTTTACCCTGATAACCCTTTTGGCGCCTCTAATTTTCTGCAGACCCGCGACCTGATCACGAACCAGGAAAACACCGACCGCTTTCTAGGTGGCCTTACCCTGAACACGCAGCTGCAGGAAAGCTCCATGAGCAACACGAAACTGGTTGTTCGGGCCGGCCTGGACTTTTACAACCTGCGCACGCGGGCGCTCTTCCCAAGGTTGCTGCAGTTCCAGGCAAATGGGCGGGGCACCAGCGGCGCATCTATACTTGGCAACAACTACAACCTGAACACCAACTTTGCAGCTTTCCTGGTAAACAACCTGAGCCTGTCTGATGATACGTTTTTCCTGACATCCACTTTGGGCGCTACCCGCGAGAACTTTAACCAGGACCAGGTGCTGAACGTGGCGACACAGCTGATCGGCACACAAACCAACCTCGACCAGGCAAGTGCTGTTTCGGTGGAGCAAACACGGTTGGAGGTGCGCAACAAAGGCTTGTTTGTGCAGGAGGAGCTGAACTGGCAAGACCGAATAATTGCAACTGCTGGCTTGCGTCTTGATAAATCATCGAACAACGCTGATGTGAACGACTTTAATGTATTCCCTAAGTTCTCCTTGGCCGCAAACCTGGCAGAGTTCGATTTCTGGACTTACGATAATGTGAGCCTCATGAAGCTACGCGCCGCTTACGGAGAGTCAGGTGGTTTTCCGCCGTTTGGCGCTAAATTTACCTCCTTGGTTTCGTCTAACACAGGCGGCTCCGGCGGTTTGCTTACCAACACACAACTAGGCAACGACGAAATAGAGCAGGAGCGGCAGAAGGAATTTGAGACAGGGTTTGACATAAGTGTGCTGAACAACAAGTTTTTGCTAGAGGCTACTTATTATGTCAAAACCGTTTCGGATCTTATCGTATTTCGTAGCGTGCCCTCTTCTTCGGGCTTTACAACAGAGGTTTTAAATGCCGGTGAGCTGCGTAACAGAGGCGTAGAGCTATCCTTGAGTGCAAAGCCGATTGAATCAACTAATTTTAAGTGGGACTCTAAAACGAGCTTCTGGAAAAACGTGTCGGAGGTGACGGAGCTGAACGTGCCGGCTTTCCCGCTGGGTGCATTCGGTAGTACGCTCGGTACCTTTTTTATAGAAGAAGGCGAGTCGGCGACACAGATTGTAGGTATACGCGGCGATGAGGGGGTGGTGCAGCTAGGCAATGCCGAGCCGGACTTCCAGATGAACTTCCATAACTTCTTCACGGTAAAGCAAAACTTCACCTTCTCTTTTCTGCTGCACTGGAAAAAAGGCGGCGACAACATTAACCTGACGCAGCTACTCACCGACCTGGGCGGTACCACTTTTGATTACGATGACGACGACAACGGAGATGGAGTGGCTAATGCGCAGGAGCGGATAAACGCGCTGGGTGTTTCTGCTGAGCCATTTGTGCAAAACTCATCTTACCTGCGTCTCCGCGAGATAGGTTTATACTATAATGTGCCAATAGCCTTTCTGGCTGGCAATTTCGGAGGGGTTGTCCGCTCGTTACGGGTAGGAGCCTCCGCCAACAACCTATTCACCATCACCGATTATGACGGCTATAACCCGGAAGTTTCCAACTTTGGCGGCAACGGCCTCTCCACAGGGGTAGACGTAACGCCTTTTCCGGCTTCCAGGCGTTTCTTCTTCCATTTCTCAATCGGGTTTTAATCTTTAAAGTATGATTCTCATGAAAGACTATATAGAGCAACTAAAGTATAAGCCTGTGGCGGTGCTGCTGGCAATGGCCCTCGTGTTACCGGGTTGTGAGATAAACGAAATCGGAGACCCGAATAACCCCACCATCGAATCGGTGTTGGAAAATGCTACGATTGATGACCTGAACAACCTGGTGGTTGGCACTGAGTCGGGGATGCGCAACGTTTTAGGTACTTATTATGATGATGTAGGCGTGGTGGGGCGCGAGCATTACCGCTTTTCCGGGGCAGACCCGCGTTTTACCTCTGATTTGCTTGGGGCCGGAAGTGCCGTGTTGGACAATAACACCTTTTATACTACCAACCCTTGGGCGACGCGCTACAGGGTCGTTAAAAACACAAACATCCTGATTGGGGCTGTTAACAATACTGATTTGATTTCAGAAGAGCAGGCGCAGAGCTATCTAGGCTTCGCTAAAACCATAAAGGCACACCAGCTGCTCATGAACCTGACTTTGATGAATGAGAACGGTATACGCCTGGATGTAGATGACCCTGAGAACCTGGGGCCAGTGGTGAGTAAAACAGAGGCTTTAACAGCTATAGCTGCTCTTTTGGATGAGGGGCAGGGGCATCTGCTAAACGCGCCCGGAGTACTGCCGTTTCCGTTATCAAGTGGTTATAATGATCTGATTTCCAGCTCCGACAGGACTGTGCTTACCTCAGGCGAGTTTCTGGAGTTTAACCGGGCCTTGGCTGCGCGTGTAGCAGTGTACCGCGAGAACTTTGCCGAGGCCTTAACTATGCTGGAGGCTTCTTTCTTCGGACTGGACCAGCCGTTTGAAAAGGGCATATACTATGCGTTCAGTACCTTGCCCGGAGATCAATTGAACCCGCTGTACACTGCGCCTAATTCTGCCGGCGAGGTGCGTATTGCGCACCCAAGTTATATTGCCGATATCGCTCCGAATGATGACCGGGCCTCGAAAGTTTCGTTGCGGGATGCGCCAGCTACACAAAGCGGCCTGACGGGGCAATACGACGTGGCGCTTTATGCCACCAATACCGATCAGGTACCGATTATCCGAAATGAGGAACTTATACTTATTTACGCGGAGGCAAACATCCAGACTGGTAACTTTGAAGAGGCCGTAAGGGCATTGAACGTGATTCGTACCGGGCACGGGCTGCAGCCTTACGCAGGGCCGCGGACAGAGCAGGCGCTGCTGGATGAGATGCTGGAACAGCGCCGCTACTCCTTATACTTTGAAGGTCACCGCTGGGTAGACATGCGACGCTACGGCCGCCTAGACGAGCTGCCGATTGATAGGGTTGGGGATGATGTATGGGAAAGCTTCCCGATTCCGTTTGCAGAGAACTTATAGGTAGCAATTAATAAATAAGAAAGGGAGCCGCAATAGGCTCCCTTTCTTATTTACGCCCTTTCCAGGTGTGGCTGCAGTTGTAGCAAGTATACCTGCGGCTGACAAAAGGCAACGGAAAACCGAGTTCGCCCACATTGTCAGAGCCGCAGTTTGGGCACGTTATGGTGCGGGTATATTCCTGCGTAGGCGGCGCCATTTCTATCGTGTCGTAGTCAAACTGGCCAGACCCTTCCTGAATGCGGGCAAGTATGGCTCGGGCTTCTGCTACATCGCCCTCAGTTACTTTAAGCTTTACGCCTCCCACTGCCACTGAGTAGAAGGGCTGCACGCCCACAATGTGCTCATCTCCTAAAAAGCAAAGTATGCCCTCTGCCTCCAGGCGGCCTTTCAGGATGTGTGCTTCAGTAAGCTCATTAAAGGTGGCAATTGTTACCAGGCGCTCTGCCATAGGTTGTATTATTTTTTAGGCGGAAGATCAAACGCTTCGGCATTATGCTCAAAATGCCCTTTATGAGATCCGTCGCAGAAAGGCTTATTGCTGGAAAGGCCGCAGCGGCAGATCGACACGAGCGTACGCCCGCCCAAACCGTAGCTGTTTCCCTCTTTGTCTACTATCTCAAAATCATCGCCCTCTACGCGCACCGACCCGTTGCTGAGTACTGTTAATTTCGTTTTTGCCATGGTGGTATATTGTTTTGTATCCCAATATACTGATTTATGCTGAAATCATTGCACAAACACCACTACCAACTGGCTAGGTGTAAAACAGCAGCGGCCCCTAGCTAATGCCAGGAGCCGCTGTTGTTAATGTAGCTTCTTTATGCTTAGTTGCTATACAGGTACTTAAACGTCTGGCTTTTGCCGTTCGGGGATACCGCAGTTTGTGTAAGCGGGTAGCCGCGCTCATCGTACGTGTACGTGTAGCTGTATTTGTAAGTCTTTTTGCTGTTGTGCACCACTGTAGACGATGCTACCAGGTTGTTAGGGCTGCTGGCGGCACCAGGCTCGGCAAACGACAGGAAAGGGTTTACGCTGGAGTCGAAAGAGTTGGTTGTGGTAGAGAAAAGCTTGGCTTCGTTGTTGTCGTCTATCACGTACTGCTTCTCCTGCGTGTAGTTACCGTTTGGAAGCACCTCATACTTGGTGTAAGACTTCAGTTTTTCCTGGTCTGCTTTGTCCTCACCTTCAAAAATGGATTTCTTCTCCAGCTTCTTGTTTGAGTCGTACTCGTAAGTGGCGTAAGCAGTGTACTCCAGTTTGCTGCCGCTGTAATAAGCCATGTTGCTCTTGGTCAGCTCGCCGTTCGTGTTGAAGGTGAAATTCTGCTCCGATAGCAAAGTATTGCTGCCGCCGGCGTAAGTGCTGCTTTTTACAATACGTCCTTTTGAGTCGCGCTGATACTTTTCGTAGCTCTCCAGGTCGCCTGTTTCTACATCAAAATGATTTACCTGGCTCAGCTGCTTGCCTGCAAAGTTGTAGGAGGTAAGCTCAGCAGAGTCTGCCATAATATGAGAGATTACTCCCTGCTCCAGCTCCGGCTGGATTGATTCATTTTCCTGCTTGTCGCAAGAGCTAAACGCCACCACACCTAACATCAGCATGGCAGGCATAAATTTGTTTCTCAGTTTCATTGGGCTAAAAGTTGATTTGATGAAACAACACTTACCGGATGCCTATATCCTGCAAGTCCCCCTGAGAACGCAATCTCTTTTTAAAAAATTGCACTTGATGTGAATAAATCTTTAAAAGGGTAATAATGTTGCAACCTGTGTATAATGTGTAAATATCTGTTAGTTAGAGACTTTAGTTAATATTGAGTGCCATAATGTGCAGT
Source organism: uncultured Pontibacter sp. (assembly GCF_947495565.1). GTDB lineage: Bacteria > Bacteroidota > Bacteroidia > Cytophagales > Hymenobacteraceae > Pontibacter. The sequence continues at coordinate 142,928 of NZ_CANLZM010000006.1, read as the reverse complement.
TGAAAAAAGTTTTAAAAATTAGATAAATATTATATTTAAGATATTTTATACTTAAGCTTTTCTCAGTTAAGGCTGGCAGATTGCGCTATGTTCAGGAGCTCATCGCCGGCATCTATATTATGGCGCAGCTCCTCTTTCAGGTTTACTGTTACGCGCAGAGCCTTTAGCCCTTGCACCCCTTGCAGGTCCTCCACCTCCAGGTGCTCAATCTCGTCTTCTATGTATCCCTCTGACTGCAGAAAATCAAGGTAGCGCTGATACTCCTGCAAAGCTTTCTGCTGGGTATACACAATCGCGATTTTGCCTGGCTGGGTCAGTCGCTCCTCGGTGCCGCGCACGTTTGCCTTATCAATCCGCTTTTTAATGATCTCGTAGCTGATGTTGTTGGCGCCGTCCACGTCAAACTTCTTCTCATCCAGCCTGTACCGGATAGAGATAGGGTCGGAGTGGACAAGTATGAGCTGTGTAATTTCGAGCGGCAGTTTAAGGCTGGCGCGTAACTTTTGTATGCGGCGGGCAATCTCGCAGGTAAGCATCAGCTGCCATAGGCGCATGTTTTTGAGGTAAATCGGCTGGAAGTCTCCGGAGCTGAGTAAGGAGGCGCCAATGTAGATGTTGTAATCAAGCCCATCTGTCTTATACTTCTCAAAATAGTGCGGGAAAATCTGCTGGGCCTTCTCCTCCTCACGGTCCAGAAAGCTGGAGATTGTCTCGTTTATCATGAACAGGCTTTCCTCGTAAGCACGGCGCTTGTTGTAAACGGCTCTGTAAGGGTTGTTGATGGCAGACCGGTATACTTGCACTGCCTCTGCTGCAGATGCTTCTTTCCTCAGAAAGTAATCGAAGAGAGGCTCTATCTCAGAACGCAGAAAATCAAGTATAACCACCTCGTCGCCGGAGCTTAGCTCATGCAGTATGCTTTGCGAGAGCTTGTCGATCTTAAACATCAACTCATCCAGTATAGGCAGCGGCATTTTGTCCTTCACGGCAAGTATAACTTCTTTGGCCAGCACCAATTGCTCCAGCAGGTCGCCTTGTATGGCTTTGTTGCGTTCTGCGGCAGAGCTGCGGATGTCGGACGAGCCGTAAATTGGGAAAATCTCCCTGAAAATGATCTGTTCCGTTTCGGGGCTGCTGTTACGCTCCATTTTCTCGAGCAGGTTAATAGCCGCCTGTGTAAAGCGCCACTCTACAATAGGGTGTATGGCAGTATACTTTTCCTTGATAATGCTTTGGATGCTGCTGCGAAGCTCTTCCAGGCTGCGGTTCATGGCCAGGGCAAACAGAGGCAGTATCTCCTTCAGTTTTATAGTTGAAAGGGCGTTCAGTTCTCCCGGAATGGGCGAGGCCAGCTCCATCAGTCCAATTGTGGTGCCTTCGTACTGCAGCGGGGCTATAATGAGGTTGCGCAGGCCCAGCTCCAGCAGCTTCTGCTCCATACGCGTAGGGTGCGGCATCACTTTCAGGTCTTCTACCACTACGGTGTTGCCCTGTTTCAGTACTGGCTCATAAATCGAGTCCTTCAGATCGTTTAAAGAAAGCTCGCAGTCTTGCGTAAGGATGAGGCCAGTCCAGATGCGGCGGGCGTAGCTGGTGTCGAACTCGCGCAGGTTAGGGCAGGAGGCGAAGCCGAGCTGAATGCCGGGCAGCCCGAAAAGCACGCGCAGCTTCTGCTGCAGGCTCATAAAACCTTCTTCTGTACTTACAGAGTCTTTATCCAGCAGATCAAAACGGAGAGAGGAGATGGTTTCCTCTAGCGTTACATCTGTAAAATCGTAAATGGCAAAGCCGCTGAACTCAAAATCTTCCGGCGGCAGCATCTGCATCCAGAGGTCAAGGTTGTTGTAGCGGTTTATCAGAAAGTTTATCTGCTGCGGTTTCAGCGGTTTTATCTCCCCCTTCGGTTTTACCTGCATAAACTTCAGGTCTACATCTACCTTATAGTGGCGTGGCAGGCCTGTAAACTTATCGTGCACGGTAAACACAAAGGGCTCATCAATAACAAAGTTGGCGTTGTAAAACTTAGCCAGGATAATAGTATAAGCTTGCAGTGTGAGGCGGAAAAGCAGTGTTTTCCGGTCCAGGGCCAGTTTCTCTGATGAGTTGTTGCCTTCCAGCAGCGCCAGCTCCTCCAGCTTGGGTGTGGCGTAAAAGCTGTGGAACCGGAATGGCACCGACACAGCTTTGAGGTCGTTTTCCCACAGTGCCCCCGGAAAAATATCTTCCATCAGCACGTCAACGGTGTCCACATACTTGTCTATTACCGACACATCCTGGATCGGGCCGATCAGCTCCGGGGTGTTCCGGAGAAGGGTCATCAGGTCGCGGATGCGGTCGGCGTTGCAGCTAGGGTCGTTTTTTATTTTCTCCTCCCAGTAAGAAATAAGCGGAGACAGGCTGAGCGTGGTTTTAAACGGAAAATCGTTTGTGCTCAGCTTTACGTCATCGTTGCTGCTCATGGAGACTACCGTCTCATGAAAATTACCTTTGGGAGTTTTACTCATACACTATGCTGTTGACAAGCCTGTGAGGCCGTACTTTACTTTAACGGTACTACTAAGTATTAACGAGGTTTAAGCTCAAAAGTATGGTAGAGCTGCGCGCGATTGCTGTTAAGGTTTTGTTACCTGCCACTTAACCGGTTAGCCTTTACAACAGGAAATTTATCCGGCAAAGAATATATTTCTGGCACAATATTTACGGGATATGCCTGTTAAAGTTTATAAGCATAATTCAGAATTACTATGAAGAAACACCTGAAACTAGTGCTGGCCATTGCCCTGACTGTGATTACGGCCGGTATGGCACAGGCGCAGTCGCAGCTGGAGCGTGACCTGGACGACCTCCGCACCTGGATGCAAAAACGCAGTACGCAGGCGGATAGCACCATTGCCGCAGAGTGGCCTACCGTAAAAAAAGAGTTTGAGGAGCTGACATACAGTTTGGATAACAATACTAAAAAGCTATCAGATAAGTCCAGAAGCGAGTATAACGACTACAAACAGCGCTACGAGGCATGGGAACTGCGGCACGAAGGGGAACTGGTAGACCTGGATGGCCAAGAGCTGGAGCGCTGGGAGCGTGAGCTAACAGGCACTTCCACTATCAGCAAAATAAAGCCGGTGCACCTGCGAGACGCCTTTACCCGTGCCCTAGAGTATACCCGCGGCTACCGCCAGGACTGGAGCCTGAAAGATTGGTCTTACGCTGAGTTTGTGGTGGGGGAACTGAACACCCGCAAAACAGAAGTGCTTGACTTGCTGAGCACAGGCGATAAAATTAAGATCGCAGCGTTGCAGGTAGAGTTTGCAACGCTAAAGAAAAGCCGCGAAGCCAAAGATGCGTATGAGGACAGAAAAAAGGACAGGCGCTAAGTTATTTTCGTAATCAAAAAAGCAGCGAGCCCCGGCAGTTTATACTTCTGCCGGGGCTCGCTGCTTTTTAATGGATTATACTTTAAATAGCGTTTTTACCCTTTGTGCCGCCCGACTGTTCTTTGTTCTCGTTGCGGCCCTGGTTTGGGCTTTTGTTCTGCTTCTGGTCCGTCAGGTGGCGGTTTTCCTTTTTGTCGTCAGAACTTTTTGCAAATGGTTTGCTCTGTTTGTTTGGATCCTGATTATGTCCTTTTGTCATAGCTTTCAAATGTTTGGTTGATATGTAAGTGTACGGCAGGCTGGAAGGGAAGTTAAACTGAAGTACAAGTATAGCATTTCGCAAATGTTAATAACCTGGTGGGGAACTTGTAGATAAAGCTGCTTTAAAATCGCTTACTTTTGCAGTCCTATTGTATTAAAAGTTACAGATTACCATGCATATCGCGATAGTTGGCAACATTGGCGCCGGCAAAACAACGCTGGCCACCAAGCTGGCCCAACACTTTAACTGGGATTTATACCTGGAGGCAGTGGACAATAATCCCTACCTGAAGGATTTTTATGAGGACATGGAGCGCTGGGCTTTTCATCTGCAGGTGTTCTTCCTGAATAGCCGTTTTAACCAGGTGCAGCAGATACAGGCAACCAGCCAGAGCGTAATCCAGGACCGTACTATTTACGAGGATGCGCATATCTTCGCAAAAAACCTGCACCAGTCCGGCCTGATGAGCACGCGCGACTACGACAATTACCACGCGCTGTTCCAGTCGATGATCAGTATGGTGAAAGCGCCCGACCTGATGATATACCTGAAAGCTGACCTGCCAAAGCTGATCGGGCAGATTGAAAAACGCAACCGCGATTACGAGAGCAGCATCAGCATTAACTACCTGCGCAACCTGAATGAGCACTATAACACCTGGATGAGCAATTATGACTTGGGTAAGCTGTTGGTGATAGATGTAAATAACATGGATTTTGTTGCCAATCCGGAAGATTTGGGCAGCATTATTGAAAAGATACAGCGCGAGTTGTTCGGCCTGTTTTAGACCTAAATTTATACTTACTTATACTTCTGAGAATGGGGAGCGGCTGCGGTTGCTTCCCATTTTTGTTTAAGAGATGATATAATCTTTTAAAACTCAAAAGAACTAGCGGCACCTGAAAGCATCTGTCTGAAGTGCTGAGTCTAGTTACTCTAACTCCTTTCTTAACGCTCACTTTTTGCCATAAGCGCAAAAATCTGCTATCTTCAACATTAAAACTAACCTTAAACTAACCCATGAAACCACGCCACATACTTTTTGCCTCGGCTATGGCTGCGGCAACTTTTGGCTGCAGCAGCAACACCACCGAAGGTACGGAAAACACTACAGAGGCTGTCGCGACTGACGATCTGCAGCAAAAACTGGATACTTATACATCGGTGCGCCTTACAGCCGACCTGAGTAGCCTGAGCGAGAATGAAAAGAAAATGATTCCGCTGCTGATCGAGGCATCTGACATCATGAACAAGCTGTTCTGGTACGAAGCCTATGGCAAAAGAGACTCTCTGCTAACAACACTTGATAACGAGGCTGCCAGAAAGTATACACAGATTAACTACGGCCCCTGGGACCGCCTGAACAACAACGAGCCGTTTATACCAGGAGTAGGCCCTAAGCCTGAGGGCACCAATTTCTACCCGAGTGATATCACAAAAGAAGAGTTTGAGCAGGCTAACTTAAGCGACAAAACCAGCCAGTATACTTTTTTACGCCGCGATGAAAACGATAAGCTGATGACGGTGCCTTATCATGTGCAATTTAAGGAGGAAGTGACGCGTGTGTCAGAGTTGCTGAAGCAGGCTGCCAGCCTGGCTGAGGACGCTGGCCTTAAAAAGTACCTGAACCTGCGTGCTGAGGCCATGCTAACAGATAATTACCAGCCATCAGACCTCGCCTGGATGGACATGAAAACCAACAAGCTGGATATCGTCATCGGGCCGATTGAAACTTATGAGGATAAGCTCTTTGGCTACAAAGCCGCGCACGAAGCCTATGTGCTGGTGAAGGATATGGAGTGGAGCGACCGCCTCTCAAAGTATGCCGCTTTTCTGCCGGAGCTACAGCGCGGCCTGCCGGTGCCAGCCAAGTATAAAACTGAAACGCCGGGCACAGACTCTGACTTAAACGCTTACGATGTGGTATACTATGCCGGCGACAGCAACGCGGGCAGCAAAACGATTGCCATCAACTTGCCTAACGACGAGGAAGTGCAGCTGAAGAAAGGCACGCGTCGGCTGCAGCTCAAAAATGCCATGCAGGCCAAGTTCGATAAGATCATGGAGCCGATTGCGGAGGAGCTGATTGCAGAAGACCAGCAGCAGTATGTAACCTTCGACGCATTCTTTGCCAACACCATGTTTCATGAAGTGGCGCACGGTTTGGGCATCAAGAACACTATCAATAATAAAGGCACCGTACGCGAAGCCCTTAAAGAACACGCCTCTGCGCTGGAAGAAGGCAAAGCTGACATTCTGGGCCTGTACATGATTACGCAGCTGCATGAAAAAGGCGAGGTAGCAGGCGACTTAAAGGAGTATTACACGACCTTCCTGGCCGGTATTTTCCGTTCTGTTCGTTTTGGTGCGGCCAGCGCACACGGTAAGGCAAATATGGTGCGTTTCAATTTCTTTAAGGACAACGGCGCTTTTGAACGTGACGAGGAAACCGGCAAATACCGCGTGAACTACGAGAAAATGCGCGAGGCCATGAATAAGCTTTCGGAGAAGATACTGACACTGCAGGGCAACGGAGATTACGCAGGCGTAGGTACGCTGCTAAACGAGCAGGGGCAGATCAGTCAGCAACTACAGGCTGACCTAGACAGGCTTTCTGAAGCCAACATTCCGGTTGATATTGTTTTTGAGCAAGGCACAGATGTACTTGGCTTGCAGAAATAAGGTATAGCCGAACTGAGTTATACTTTAACTTATAATCCATAAGAAGTAAAGCAGTCGGGCCCAGCCAAGTATGGCTGGGCCCGACTGCTTTATATATAGCCATACTTATTTTTTGAATTATGCTTATATTAAGTATAAACAGCGCAATGTAGGCTCAATAAAGCTGCCGAAAAGAATAAAAGATATCCAAGATAAGGCAACTTCTAAGTGAACTCTTGAAAAAATTTTAGTGAAAAGACCCTACAAATTAGTTAATAAACTGATTCTAAATGGAAAATCTTAAAAAGCAGTAAAAACAGCAAAACTTAAACCCTTTGGGAAGAGTATGTTAGGGGATGTTTAATTATTTATAAATCAATTGTTTAAAGAGTGAAGCCTATCATGAAGAGTTTCTATGATTTTAACCGGAGCAGCCCTCAAGAGCGCCAGGAACAGTACAAGTTTTATCCAGAGATGGCGCTATTTCACATAGCCCTTCGCGAGGAGTTAGGGGAGGAGGAGTACGCTGCCTTTTACAACGCCGAGCAGGAAGCGCAAAAACGCTTTCTCACCACCATGTCTCATCAAAACACTGCTAAATGGGCAACAGCTTAGGTAAAACCAAACACAGCAAGTAAAGAGGCAGCCGGTATCAGATAACGGTTGCCTCTTTTGTTTTCAAAGTAAAACCTATACTTATCTATACCTGCTGCAGCACCAAGTCAGCGCCTTCCTCGCCAACCAGAGACCCGATGGCAATTCCCATACCACCTAGCCGAACGGCACAGCTCACACGGTTGGTTACTTGCTGCACAAGCGTCGTTTTAGCGTTTCCGGTACCTATGCCCATAATGCCGCTCCAGCGGTGCTCTACCTCAAACGGAGTCTCCGGAAGTATAACCTGATGCAGCAGCTCTTCCAGCCTGTCCTGAATCAAGGTTGTCATGCCCAGTTCCGTTGTAGTTTCCGCTTGAATAGCCAAATTTCGGCCCCCTCCAAAAAGCACCCGCTTGCCTATGTTACGGAAGTAATAATAGCCTTTGTCGTAGTGGAAAGTTCCTTTAAGTTTAAGATTCTCAATGGGCTTTGTGATAAGAACCTGCGCGCGTGCAGGCTGTACCTGTAAGGTAGGCAGCAGTGTTTGGGCAAAGCCGTTGGTGGCAATCAGCACAGCTGTAGCTTTCAGGTAGATACCTTGGGCTGTAACCGCACCCACATCCTGCTTGTTTTCCTGCAGCGCCTGTATTTCCAGGCCATTTAGTACCAGCACGCCCAGTTGCTGCACCTTCTGGGTAAGGGCCAGTATCATCTTGCCTGTGTCTATTTGGCCTTCGGCGGTGCTCAGAAGCAGGTGCTGCACTCCCTTAAAACCAAAGGAGGAAATTTTATGGTCTGCGGATTGGAACACTTCCTGCTCCCCGATAATACTCTTGAGCTGATTATTTAAGTAGGGCAGCTTATCTAAGCAAGCCTCGTAGAGTTCCTGCTGCCGTGGCTCAAATAATTCATATCCTCCCCAGCGGTGGTAATCTATGGCAGTATCTCCCAGGTTATGGCGCAGGCGCTGCAAACCTTTCCAGCGGCGCTCCACCAGCCCGAAAACCTCGCTTTCAGAATGATGCTGCAGATCGTCGAGCAACTCAGAGGGGCTGCCGAAACAGGCAAATCCGGCGTTTTTTGAGCTTGCCCCGGTGGGCAGCAGGCCGCGTTCGGCTACCAGTACTTTTAGCTGTGGCTGTTTCTTTTTCAGGTGCAGGGCAGCGTTTAACCCCACAATTCCACTGCCAATAATCAGTACATCAAGGTTGTTAAAGTATGTTTCCTGTTCCCAAAAGCTTAGTTGCATAGGCTAATTGTCTGTCCGGAAGTATGGATGGTCGTAATTTCTGGCCGATGTTTCGTCCAGTTGTTCAAAGTGCGTCAGCATGATTTCGCGCTCGCCACTATTCATCGCTTTTACAAAAACTCCCTCAGGGGTTTCGTAAATCGCGTAGTTGTGCTGCCCAAACGGATAGAGGTTGTTGCTGCGCAAAATGATGGCTTGGGTAAGGTCTACCTGCTTCCCATCTGTGGTGGTCACGATGTATCTGCTTTTATCCATGTCTCTTCTAATATGCGGCTCAAGATAGCACTTATTTCGTCAGCCTGGTGCAGTACCATCAAATGCTCTCCGCCCTTTACTTTGATGATGTCTGTACGGTCGTGCAGCGGCAGTATGAGGTCTCGGGTGCCGTGTATCTGCACCAGCCCCGGCAGCACCTCCTGCTGTGGCCACGTCAGCAGCTGCCCCAGCGCCCAGCGTAAGAACTCCTCATCTATATCGAAAATAGCCAGCTTAAGCACATTGCGCTCGGGAGGGGTATGCGCCCCAAAGAAAAAAGGAGCTACCGGGTATACACTTTGCATCAGCCGGAAGGGCATCCAGTGGTGCAGTTTAGTTTTGCCCAGCGCCCGGTAATAGACCGGCAGTGCATGGTGAGTAGCAAGGCTTGATATGATAATTGTCTTACGCGCCTTGAGCAGCTTGGCCAGCTCAATGGCTACTAAACCTCCAAACGAGAGGCCTACCAATATCGGGTCAGGGTCTGTGATCTGCTCCTGCAGGCGCTGAACGTAGTCCTGCAAAGGCTCGTCCCGGCTGGCCGGTTTAATCCACTCCACGTGCTCATAAGGTACATAATCCGGGAGCTTCAGGAACTGAAACATGCGCCAGTCGGCCCCAAGACCGCTGATGAAGTATGCTTTGCTCATGCTATGTTTGTACGATGAGAAAGATAGAAGTTTTTCAGGAGAAGAGAATGAGAAGTATAACTTCAATTTAAACACTAAGGCCTCCGCCCATGCCTTTAAATGCTGCACTGGACTTCTCCCAAAGTATGAAATCCTATCAATCTCCTTCCTGCAAGTATAACTTCCGTTTCATCTTCCGCATACTTCCCCCGTGCTTTTTCACCATAAAGCTCATTACTTCAGTGAGTTCTGAACAGAGAATCAGGACGGTTCTGAAAAGATATGAAGATCTTTTGGGATGTCAATTATGAGGTTGATAGGCTTTGAGTAAATGCACACGCAGGTTAATCTGCTGAAAATCAAATGCAGTCTAACTGCCCAGCAAGTATACTTTTAGTTCTCCAGGTCCGTTCGTGGCTGCTTTCTGGCCTCGCGTGCATGCATGGTGTCAGCATTCCAGACGGCTGACCAGCCACCGCCATAGCTCCCATCCACTTTGCCTTTCACAAAACTTAGCCCTGTTACAAGCGCACCAACAAGCATGCTGTTGGTAGTTGCCAGGCTGTTGTCATAGCCCAGCACCCATGGCGCCAGCAGTAGCCACAGCCCAAGCGGTATGTTATAAAGGCGCGTTACGCGTGTAGCCTCCCACCACGAAATAATGGCAAAGCTTGCAACTACCGGCCCCACAATGTGCTCGTTATCTGTTATGATCTTCACGTCGTTGTAGCCAAGTATGGCAGCAGAGACCATCAGCCAGATACCTAGTATTGCATTTATAATTTGTGCCCACATAACCTTTCTTAAATTACTCTTCCCTGTACTTCTTTATAACCCCAAAAAGCCTTCCACATCGATACCTTAGCATCTTTAACGCGCTTCATATACTGCAGGCTGGCCAGCATTTCGTCCATTGCAGGGCCAATCATTACCACCGATATAAGTGCTGTGGCAAGGCAGAGGGTGCACCAGGAGTCGTACATAACTGGTTGTAGCACTACCAGCAGTACGCTTATAAAGCCCAATGGGCCAACGGCAAGGCCAAAGGCAATCACAATCCAGGGCATGGTGCGCCACCTGCGGATGCCGCCGATTACACCGGCCAGTGCATCTACAAGGTAGCCAATGGCTCCAAGGGCAGCGTCTGGAATAGGAAGTATCTGGGAGGTTTTGGAGGTAAGTATCTTACGGCTTCCATCCCCGAAAAACGGCTCCCAGACCGTATCAATTACCTTAAACTGAAAAAGCGCCAGGTAGGTGGCGATAGCAAAACCAACCATAGCTGCTATTACGATGGGCATGCGCTGGCCCCAGGTGGCCGGGTTGTAACTCCACCCTGGCGGGATACCTTCTTCTTTGCTCATATAGTTCTTTTGTGTTATTCAGGAGTTACTACGTGAGCAGCAGCAGGGCGTTTTGTTTTATAGCCAGGAGATGCAGATTACTGAAATAAACCAACTAAAAAGCCCGAAGCAAAGGCGTCGGGCTTTTTAGTTGGTTGCAAGTATACTTTACGATTTAGACCTGCCGAACCTACTGCCGAAAAGATAAAACACCGGAATCCCCAGTGCCACTATCACCAGCCCTGGCCAGGTAAACACCGGTTTGTAGATGAGCAGAATAATACAAATGGCAGAAGCCAGCAGCACGTAGAGCGCAGGCAACACTGGGTAACCAAAAGCTTTGTAAGGGCGGGGAAGGTCAGGCCGCTTTTTACGTAGTACAAATACTCCGATTATAGTCAGGATGTAGAAAAGCATTACCGCGAATACCACATAATCTAGCAAGTCGCCGTAGGTGCCGGAGAGGCAGAGCATACAAGCCCACAGGCATTGCAGCCATAGCGCGCCTGCCGGCACTCCGTTCTTGTTCAGGCGACCCATGCGCTCAAAAAACAGCCCGTCCTTAGCGATGGCGTAATATACACGGGCTCCCGAAAGTATGGCTCCATTGTTACAGCTGAAAGTAGAAACCATAATCAGGATGGCAATGGCTACGGTAGCCTTGTAACCACCAATTACTTCAGCGGCTGCGGCGGCTACCCTGTCGTTATCGGCAAAGGTGATGCCCTGGCCTAGGGCAGTGGCTGCATCTGCGGACCCGTGCATCGGAAGCACCAGCAGGTATACCAGGTTTATCAGCATGTAAACACCCATTACAATTGCCGAACCAATAACCATACTTAGTACAATTGTGCGTTTGGGGTTCACGATCTCATCGCCTGAGAAGCCAATATTGTTCCAGGAGTCGGCGGAGAAAAGTGCGCCAACCATGGCCATGCCCAAGGCCGAAACTAAAGCCATGCCGGTTGGTACAGCTGTGGAAGATCCGCTTTCGCCCCAAAAGTTGCTGAAGTTGGCTTCTATGGCAGTTTCGTTTACGCCCAGCAGCAGGCCGAAAAGTATAAGCCCGAACAGCGCAATTAGTTTGGTGCTGCCGAATATGTTCTGGATCAGCTTGCCGCTTTTTACACCTTTAGAATTTATGTAGGTTAAAAAAATGATGCTTGTAATTGCCAGCAACTGCACCGATGTAAATTCCAGCCCGCCTAAGCGCAGCAGTACGTTATCCTCGCTGAACCACGGCAGCAGCACACCAGTAAATCGCGCAAACGCAACGCCCACGGCGGCAATCACACCTGTCTGGATCACCAGAAAAAGCGTCCAGCCATATAGAAAAGCAACCATTTTGTTGTAAGCCTCTTTGAGGTACACATACTGGCCGCCCACATTCGGGAACATAGAAGACAGCTCGCCATAACTAACGGCGCCTACCATCGTCAGGAAGCCTGAGATAAGCCACACCAGCAGCATATAGCCGGGGCTGATAACGGCACGGGAAATATCGGCGGTTACAATGAAGATGCCGGAGCCGATCATGCCGCCTGTTACGATCATGATGGCGTCATAGAGGGTGATTTCACGCTTAAACCCGCTGTTGCCGCGTTCTTTCTCCTCTTTAGTGAGTTCGGTTAAATTTTGCATAAGTAGTAAAAAACGCTCAAAGTTACGCGTTTTTAGCCTTTGTTAGATAGTAATAAGCCTCAGGCTAAAATAATATCAATGTTTAATACCAAAAGGTAGATGCTCCTGATAAAGAGCATAAAAAACAGGAAATAGTTAAAGCACATTCGTCTACTTTTTAGGCGTATTCACGGATAAAATATAGTGGTTGGTATAATTAGGTAGTATTGTATGTAACAGTACTTTGCATTACATAGTACTGTATAGTAAGTTTGCAATAACAAAATAGAGTTACACAATTTAAAAATCTACCACTATGAAAATCCTCATTCTAATCGCCGCATCAATGTTTGGTTTTGGTTTTGCTGTTCAGGAGACATACCAAGTACCGGAACAAAAAGAAATCCTTGTTTTACGTGAAGCTCCTGAAGCGTTAGAAGCCCCTGTAATGGACGTGATGCTGGATACAGTAGAGATTACTGCAGCAGCAGCTCCTGAAGCGGTTGCCAATTTATAGGCAACCGCAGGGCTAAGCGCTCTGCTCCAACTGTGGGGGGCTACACGTTAGCAGCCAATGCAGGCCTTCTTTGCGGTTATTGAAATTCTGCATCTGAAGGCGCGGCGTTACCCGCAGGAAAAGATCGCGGGCAGACAATCTGCTGAACATGTTGCTGGAGTATATGTGCGCCATGTAATGCATGCCAGCACGTATAACCTGCGGCAGCCACTCAAACTCAAGCCAGTCGTTGGCCTCTGACCAGTCGCCGGTAACGTTTGCCTTGTCGTTGAGCAGCCTGTCAGGGCAATGGTAGGTTTGAAGGAGTGCCAGGTACACTTTGGCAGCCGTTACCGTATCTGCGGCTGTAACATGGCCATTCCATTTAGTCTCAATGTAGTTTTTGTGTGGCAGTAGCGTTACGAAAATATCCCCTTCCTGGTGCCTCAGTTCGATAGGCGTGGGCCAAGTTGCTATTTCCTCTTCAAATTCTGCTGCGTAAGGTGATGATGCCTTCATGAAGTATAGGTAAAAAAGTACAGTGCACCAGGAGCCTTCTTAAACCACCCCCGACAAGCATCTTTTTACGTTTGAAAGAATCAGAAGGCTAAAGCAAAGTAAATATATTTTTATACTATATAAGTAAAGTTTTATTTGGGAATGCCGATATAAACACCGTCTTCCTGTACCTCTACAGGATAAGTAACAGCATTGCGTGACCGGTACTTACATTCTCGGCCATTCTCGAGGTTAAACCTGTGGCTGTGCCAGGGGCAAATAACTTCGTTAAGGTAGTTGGTGGTGCCCCGCGAGAGAGAATATCCTAAGTGCGGGCAGGCATCTTCTACGGCAAAGAAACCAGTTTGGGTGTGGGCAAAGCAAATCTGCTTGCCGTTTAGCTCCAGCTGCTGGAGCTTGCGTAGCGGCACTTGCTGGGCGGCTTCCTCAGCAGATGCGTATACTTTGTGCCAGTTATACTTGTTTTCCAGGTTATCAGGCATTATTCGTAGCGTATGCGTACAGCTTTGGCTTTACCTCGTACTGGCCGGCTTTCCAGCACATCTCCGTCAAACCAAGCCTGTATCTGGTGCCCTTCGCGTAATTGGTCTAGTTTCAGTTGCTCACCTGCCTCGTCCTCAATCAGGGTATGCTCATCAATGCTAACGCTGGCATCAGCATAATTGGCCGGCACACCCTCTAAAGATTTTACCGCCACCAGGGCTTTGGCTTTTTCATCATTTTTTGAGGTGAATTTGATATCAGTGATGTAGCCGTATACATCAGGCAGCGTATCGGGCATGCGCTTGGGTTCCTGACGACAGGAAGAAAGCAGTGTTAGCAGCAGCAGGCATGCCAGAGAGTAGGTTAGTTGTTTCACTATAATTCGGTTATGGCGTTGTTCAGAAAATCGTGGAGCGGCTTTACCTGCCGAAGCAGCAGCGGCACGCGCTCCGTAAACTGAGGGTGGCTTACTTCCTCATCGCTGAAATAATGCAGTACCTGAAAGCCTTTATACTTTAGCAGCTCCAGCTCCGGATGAGACTTGTCGTACCCTTTCGGTGCATGTACAGCCTTGTCGCCGCGCAACTCGCCAAATATGTTTTTAAAGGCTGCGTTATCCAGCACCGACTGCAGTTGGTTGGGATTATAGTCAATCTCCTCCCGTATTAACTTTAACTGCTTACTAGTTGGCTTCCGTATTCCTCCACCTACCCGCGACAGTCCGTTGGGCTCCAGCAACAGCACATAGTTCGGAAAAGGAGAGTGCCGCCCACCAGGTGAAATGCCTGCTCCAAAATGCCCTTTATAAGGCGCTTCTCCCTTTTTAGAGAAATCGTTCTTGTTGATTCTGAAGATGCATTCCCGTGCTGTAACTCCATGCAGAGAGGCATCGAACTGCTGCAGTTGCGCAATCAGTTGCTCCACCACCTCCACAAAAAACGCCTTTGCCTGCAGGTATTCCTCACGGTTTGCGTCCATCCAAATTTTACTGTTGTTCTGCCGCAGATTTTGCAGAAAATCAAGTATAAATGGGATGTTCATGGAGGCTACATTATGTTATCGCTTTGGGGTGTTAGACTTAAACCAGATTACACCAATAATTAAAGCAATTACAAGTATGATTAAAAGAATAAGTGTCATAGCTTCTAAGTTTCAGTAACGGGTGCATGTAGGATGTGTACTAAAGCAGAAGCGCTATTGTTGCGAACAGAGGAACAACAGCGAAGAAAAAGGGGAGGACTACTATGCTACGCGTAAGACCGAATCTCCTAAGAGCGCCTTGCGTATGCGGGCATCAGCGTTGTAATGGGATAGAAAATCTCCGCGTCGGCAGGTAGCCGCTTGTGGCTCTTTCATTAGGATTACCTTAGCGCGCTGGCCTACGGTAATTATACCAACGCCGCGGCGTTCGCACATGGCCAGCAGTTGCTTTGCTAGATCGTTGTTACGGAAGGTGAGGCTGCTGATGGAGAGGCCAAGCCACTGCTCGTCAGCGGGCGTTTTCTTCAGTGTATCCAGCAGACGAGCTAACTTTCGCTGCTGCAGCCGCTTACCCACAAAAGAGTAAAGCGCAAAAACACTAATAGCCAGTACTACAGCAGCTACAGCTCCTGAAACCAACTGCCCTAGCAGCAGGCCCGCCAGTAAAACCGAAATAAGCGTAAGCAACGTGAGGGCAAAGCGAAACACATTAAAGCCTTTCTTTTTATACTTAACAAGTGCTCTCGTAATTTCAGGGGAATGATGGGTATGCAAAGCCGCTACAAAGAGTGTGTTATCTTCTTTCTTCATAGAAAAAAGCCCTTGTGTTATACTTCCCTGCTTTGTTTGCTCGTCTTTATCCACCAAAATGTGCTTGGCGCCAAAACGGGTAGTGTAATGGTTGCGCAGGTAGTCAAACGCAAAGTCATTTATATTGCTTTCTCTTTGGCTAGGCATATAATATGTCACATAATTAGGTAGAGGTATGTAACGCTCTCGCAGGTGTATGTTCTACGTTTTACACTTCCAAGAGTTAAGTCAAGGGCAATAAGTACTGGAAAGCTAAGGCCTGAAACTGCACAAACATAGTACTTTACTGATTTTAATCCTATCGTTTTTCAAGATTTTTCATACTTTGTAAAAAAGCCAGTTTATTGCTGCTTAAAGCCATATTACCTGAAGTATAACGTGCGATAGCTGTTATATATCCAAAGGCTGTCGCCCTTCGCCAGAAAGGCAGGCGGTAGTTTACCATCGCAACTCATAATTGCTTAGCTTTACAGAGATTACCTTAGCTATATGGAGCAGCCGCATACGCTGCAAACTTGATACTATGAAGATACATCACCCTTTGCTTCAGGCGCTGTTATCCGCGGCCGCGTTATTGCTGCTGCTGCAGCCACTGCAGGCTCAGACGCCGCAGAAGCCCTCGTCCGCTAAAATACTGCAGGATCTGCAAAAACTGAATGTGCTGGGCACTGCGCTCTATGTGGCTGCACACCCTGATGATGAAAACACGCGCTTAATCGCTTACCTGGCCAACGAGAAGCTCTACAACACCGGCTACCTGGCAGTTACGCGCGGCGACGGGGGACAAAACTTGATTGGAGCGGAGATAAGCGAAGGCCTGGGCATTATCCGGACGCAGGAGCTGCTGCAGGCGCGGCGCACCGACGGAGGCCACCAGTTCTTTACCCGCGCCAATGACTTTGGTTTCTCTAAAAACCCCGAAGAGACTTTTAACATCTGGGACAAAGAGCAGGTGCTGGCAGATATGGTTTGGACGATCAGGAAATTCAGGCCCGATGTGATGGTGACACGCTTTCCGCCGGATGAGCGTGCCGGTCACGGCCACCACAGCGCCTCGGCCATACTTGCTGCAGAGGCTTTTAAGGCGGCTGCCGATCCAAAACGTTTTCCGGAGCAGCTGAAGTATGTGGAAGTATGGCAGCCTAAGCGTTTACTCTGGAATACAGGGGTATGGTCGTTTAAGAGCCAGGAGGAGTTTGAGAAGTATGGCAAAGAACTGCTGAAAATTGACGTAGGCGGTTTTAACCCGTTGCTTGGCGAGTCTTACGGCGAAATAGCAGCCCGCAGCCGCAGCATGCACAAGAGCCAGGGCTTTGGGGCCAGCGGCGCACGGGGCACTAGTATAGAGTACCTGCAGCACACCGCCGGCGAGAAGGCGCAGCAAGGGCTGTTTGAAGGCATTAACACCAGCTGGAGCCGCGTAAAGGGCGGCGAAAAAGTGCAGCGGCTAATAGAGCAGGCTATCAGCAACTATAAACCTACAGCGCCTGCTGCAGTAGTGCCAACGCTGCTTGCTGCCCGAAAAGAACTCGAAAAACTACCTGACGGCTACTGGAAGCGTGTAAAGCTGGAGGAACTACAGGATGTGCTGCAGCATACTTCGGGGCTGTATCTGGAAGTAACGGCAAGCGATTATGCCGCCGCTCCCGGCCAGCCGGTCAGGCTGCAGGTTGAGGCCATTAACCGTTCCGAAACGCCTGTTACGCTGCAAAGTATAAAGTATAGCTTCGCCTCATCAGACACCACGCTGAACATCAACCTGAAAAATAATGAGCCGCTGAAGTATGGCACAAGCAAGCTGCTACTGCAAAACATGCCTTACTCACAGCCGTACTGGCTGCGCGAAGCCGGTACATTGGGTATGTTTGCCGTGACAGAGCAACAGGAGGTGGGGCAGCCAGAAAACGCACCCGCCGCGCAGGCCACTTTTACCGTGCAAATTGCCGGGGAGCCGCTGCAGCTAACAGTGCCGGTAGTTTACAAACGTACCGACCCGGTGGAGGGCGAGGTGTACAGGCCGTTTGTGGTAACGCCACCGGTTTTTGTAAACCTGGGTGAAAAAGTGCTCATGTTTGCCAACGGTGAGCCAAAGCAGGTGCAGGTGCTCGTTAAAGCCGGTAAAGAAAGTGTAAGCGGAGAGCTGACGTTAGAACTGCCAAAAGGCTGGCGCACAGAACCAGCTGCTGTTCCGTTTAACCTGGCCGCGAAAGGCGCTGAGCAAAGTATAAGTTTTACAGTGTATCCGCCTAAAAAGCAGGAGGAGGCGCAGCTGAAGGCGGTGGCTACCGTTGCCGGAAAAGCATACTCAAAAGGTCTGAGCGAGATAAATTACAGCCATATTCCGGCACAGGTAACGTTTCCGGAAGCTGCTGCTAAAATTGTGAAGCTGGATATACAGAAGCGCGGCCAGAAAGTAGCATACCTGATGGGAGCCGGCGACGATATTCCGAAAAGCCTGCAGCAAATAGGTTATAACGTAACGCTGCTGAACGATGAGGACATGCGCCTGAATTATTTACAGCAATTTGATGCCGTGATCCTTGGCGTACGCGCCTACAACACCGTGGATCGCCTGAAGTACTACCAGCCTACTTTGTTGGAGTACGTGAAGCAGGGCGGTAACCTGATTGTGCAGTATAACACCAACCATAGCCTGGTGCTGCCAAACATAGCGCCATATCCGTTAAAGCTCAGCCGGGACCGCGTCACCGTGGAGGATGCCGAAGTAAGATTGCTTGCCCCGAACCATCCGGTGCTCAACACGCCGAACAAGATCACGAAAAAAGATTTTGAAGGTTGGGTGCAGGAGCGCGGTTTATACTTCCCGAACGAGTGGAGCGAAGAGTTTACACCTATTCTCTCGTCCAACGACCCCGGCGAGCCGGCCCGGAACGGAGGTTTGCTGGTGGCAAAATATGGCGCAGGCAACTACATTTATACCGGCTACTCCTTTTTCAGGGAACTGCCTGCTGGCGTGTCCGGCGCTTACCGCCTGTTTGCCAACCTTATCTCGCTGGGTAAAGGCGATAGCGCCTCCGGAAGTAAGGCTCAGCGTGTGGTTAAATAATTAAGAATCAGAGAAAAAGGTATGTATGGTAGTTAAGCGTCTTCTGTCCTAAAGAAATCATCCATGAAAAACCATAATCCTGCAGACGAAGAGATACTAATCGGGAAGCCTCCGTTTTTTAAGCGCTGGGCCGGCATGTACTGGCTGGTGCTGGGCAACCTAGCTTTCCTGATCATCCTTTTTTACATCATCACAAAACTATACGAATGAGGCCACTTGACTGGGTAGTGCTGCTGGGTACGCTAGGGTTTATTGTGACCTATGGCGTCTGGAAAACGCGCGGCAGCAAAGATATTGAAGGCTATCTGAAAGGCGACAACAGCATGAAGTGGTGGACCATCGGGCTGTCCATTATGGCGACGCAGGCAAGTGCCATTACCTTTCTGTCTACTCCTGGGCAGGCCTATGAAGACGGCATGCGTTTCGTGCAGTTTTACTTCGGCCTGCCGATCGCGATGGTGATCATTTCCATTACGGTTATCCCGATTTTTTACCGCCTGAAAGTATACACAGCCTACGAGTTTCTGGAAAACCGCTTCGACCTGAAAACACGCTCTTTGGCAGCGTTCCTGTTTCTGGTGCAACGTGGTTTGGCGGCAGGCATTACTATTTATGCGCCGGCTATTATACTTTCTACCATGCTGGGCTGGAGCCTGACAATTACCAATCTACTTATTGGAGTGCTGGTGATTATTTATACTATGTCAGGGGGCACAAAGGCCGTAAGCGTAACGCAGAAGCAGCAGATGGCTGTGATGATGGGCGGCATGATCATCGCCGGTTTTATGGTGGTAAGCTACCTGCCGGATAATGTGGGCTTTGGCGATGCGGTGGCTGTGGCCGGTAAAATGGGCAAAATGAATGTAGTGGACTTCTCCTGGGATTGGGAAACAAGCTGGGACGACCGCTACAATTTCTGGTCCGGCATTACAGGTGGCTTGTTTCTGGCGCTGTCATACTTCGGCACCGACCAAAGCCAGGTAGCGCGTTACTTGGGAGGTAAATCGATAGCGGAAAGCCGTTTGGGGCTGTTATTCAATGGTTTGCTCAAGATACCGATGCAGTTCCTTATTCTGTTCATCGGGGTGATGGTGTTTGTGTTTTACCAGTTTAACCAGCCGCCGGTGTTCTTTAACGAGGCCGCCAAAAGCAAAGTGTACGCCACGGCATACGCCGATGAACTGCGCGGCCTGGAAACAAAGTATAGCTCCATTTTTGAGCAGAAGCAGGAGGCGGTGCAGGGACTGGTTACGGCTCTGAAAACAGAAGATGAAGCGGCAATTAACGCTGCAGCCACCCAAGTAAGCAGCTATACCGAAGCAGGCAAAGAGGTGCGGGACCAGGTAAAAGGTGTAATCCAGAAGGCTGTACCAGGCTCTGAAACAAGGGATACAGATTATGTTTTCATCTCTTTTGTAATGAAGTACCTCCCGGTGGGGCTGGTGGGGCTGCTGCTGGCGGTTATTTTTTCTGCTGCCATGTCGTCCACGGCCTCTGAGCTAAACGCACTGGCATCCACCACTGTCATCGACATTTATAAACGATCTGTTAAGCAGGACGGCAGCCCGGTGCACTACCTCAAGGCCTCCAAGCTTTTTACAGTAGCGTGGGGAGGCATCGCGATTATTTTTGCCACCTATGCCTCTCTGCTCGATAACCTGATTCAGGCCGTTAACATCATCGGTTCTATCTTCTACGGCACCATATTGGGCATTTTTCTGGTAGCTTTTTACTTTAAGCGGATCAAAGGCAATGCTGTGTTTTTCGCCGCCATACTTGCGGAGGCCGTGGTGCTTTACTGCTACTATTTCACAGATATCGCCTTCTTGTGGTTCAACGTAATCGGTTGTGCCGCCGTAGTTCTGTTCGGGTTTATACTTGAGGGACTGATTGGTAAGAAAAAGAAAGAGTTGGTGGCGTAAGTTTTAAGCTGTAGGCAAAGTGCGGGCAGGTATAAACCCACCCCTGCCCCTCCCGAGAGGGGAATTGCTTGTAAACGATTGTCCTCCTCCTGCCCACTAGGAGGGGACTTTGGAAAGGCTCCATCAGTTGTATCATCCAACCACCCCTAACCCCTCCTTGTCTAAGGCGGGGAATTCTGTTGAAGCTCCGTCAGCGGTGGCTATCGAATCTGATCCCAGTCTTTCCGTTGAGCGCCTATGCGGGTTTTTCCGGTGACGAACGGAGTGAGGCAGCCTGAGGTACGAAGGCAGGAAAAGCTCCCAGCGCGATGCGGGAAGACGAGGCCTCCCTTAAAGAGGGCCCCTACCCCCGCCTGGAGGGAGCCAAAGTGAACTATGAAACAAGCTGGCTATAAAGCTGTGGATGAACTGCAGCTATTGAGTATAGCTTGGTTCAAATCGAGGAAAGCAGCTGCTATGCAAGTATAAATTGTACAGCAGAAGCTTCTCAAGCTGCAAACTCAACACTACTGAAGGGCAAAAGTATAAAGACTTACACCAAGAACGAAGCATAAGCCATCACGCATAATTCTCTGACTCTACCGCGGCTTCTGTGCCGCTACAATATACACCAAACTGCCGCCCGCCGACACGTACTCCTCGCGCTGTAGCTTCTCCTTCAGCATGATTTTGTTGTAAAGCAGCTTTTGCCAATAAGCATCAAACTTATCTTTATCGCCGCCGCCAGCCATAAAGTAATTCAGGTTATCCTGGTAGTCATAGCCCATGGCCTCGCTCTCAATCCACTGCAGCATTTGCTCCACGCGCAGCATTTTCTCCTGGGTATCATAAGGCGGAATGATAGACAGGGCCTTGTCCGAAATCCATACTTTCACATCCTGCAAACCTGCTTTCAGAAAAAGATCGGGCACTACATCGCCTAAAGAGTTGAAGCCTTCACCTAACTGTTTTTTGCCTTTCTCGATGCGCAGTTTTACCTCCAGCACCTCCAGCATGGCCTCTACATTATAGTCGGTCTCGCCGTAGCGGTCGAACATCAGGTTGGGCACCAGGTTGTTCGGCTCCAGCGCCACCACCCAACCGCCGGGTTTTGTCACCCGGATCATTTCTTGGATAACGCGCTGTGGGTTTTTTACATGGATCAGGAGCGTCTGGCAGAGCGTAACATCCGAGATATCATCAGGCAGTGGAATCTCAGTAGCGTTGCCTACTTTAAATTCATAGTCGATGTTCTTGTGCCCGAACTCGCTCTGCGCCCGCTGCCGCGCCTCTGCAATGTAGCCTGGCTCATAATCAACGCCGTATACTTTGCCGCCATGGCCCATATACTTCGAGAACTTGAAACCCATCATGCCCTTTCCGCAGCCAATATCCACCAGCGACTGAATGTAACGGATGTGCAGCCGCTCAGCCAGCAGCTCCAGGTAATCCTCGTTCCACCAGTATTCGCGGGCCGGGCCCAGGTGCTCCTCAGAATGCTTCTTCTCTTCCAACAGATTTATACTTTATAAGTGACATAAAAAGGCCTCCGGAAGTATACTCCCGGAGGCCTTTATACGATAAAAGCAAAGATAGCTTTATTTCATGTTTTTCCACTCGGCAATAGCCATGTCATTCAGGCGCACATAGTCTGCGCTGTTGGCTGCTTTGGCAAGTTCTTTAGACTTCTCCGCAGTTTTTATCGCTGCCTTGTAGTTCTTCATCTTCGCCTCGATTTTTGCCTGCGTGTGCATGTTCCAGTACTTGGCGTCCTTCTCGTTGGCCTTTCTCATCCAATCGTGCGCCTGCTTCAGGTCATGGCCGTTCTGAAAATAATAGTTAGCTGCCGCGGCGTACAGGTTCGGGTTCACGTTAGTGCCTTTCACCACCTGCTCCTGTATCTGAGCCATTACCTTGCTGTCTACCTCAGTTTTAACTGTAAACGGCACAATCGTGTTTGCCCACATAATTTCTACATCCGTCGCATCCGGCTTCAGGTTAGCAAAGTTGATAGTAAAAGACTCCACCTTGCGCGGGTTCTGCTGTGGCTTTACGGTAAAACGCACCTGGTCTTCTGCCTGGTTGTAGTCTTGGCCGCCGTCGCCCCAGTGCTTCGTGTTTTTATGGATGATGATTGCCCACTCGTCTTTGCCAGGTATAGTATAAAGCGCGTATTCGCCGGCCGGCACGTTATTACCCTCAATCGTTACATCCTCAGAGAACCTGATTTTGGTAGAGGCGTTGGCACCTGTGCGCCATACTTTGCCATAAGGCACCAACTCACCGAAAACCTCGCGGTCTTTTACAGCCGGGCGCGAGTATTCCACGGAAACAGTGCCAAGGCCTACAGCCTGCTCAATCTTCTGCGAAGGGCTCGCAGCTGGCATTTTAATGCCTTGTGCCTGTGCAGCGCCTGCGCCAAGCATAAGCGCTGCGGATAGTGCAAAGCCGATAAGTACTTTCTTCATGTGTTCTCTTGGTTTAAATGGGTTGATTTTGTGAAGTAAAAATAAGAAAATAAAGTATGATTCTGACAACCTAATTGTCCGTAACACAACCGGCACCAAAGCCAGATGTTTAAATGGCTCCTCACTCTTTCGCCTTTGCCGTATTTTTTTTAACTTGACAAAAATTACATGGGGTGCTTAACACGAACTGTTAGGCTGAGATTACACCCAAAACCTGATCTGGATAATGCCAGCGTAGGAATCGTAAGCCAACCGTGCACTTATACGAGTGTGCGCTATCCCTTCCTATCTGCTTTACAAAGTCAGGATTATTCTCACATAATAATTCCTGCGATGAGCAATCTGCAAAAACAAAAATTTGACCTGGTAACAGGAGACCTGCGCAAGTGGCAGGGCCGTAAAGAATGGTTTTTTAACCGCGACCACACCGATACCTACGAGCTTTGGTATGAAGGCCGCTACAAACGCGCCGAAATCTGGCAAAAGAAAGTAATCGGGGAGCTGATCAAAAATGATACGCGCGTAAAAACCCTCTTAGAGTTTGGCTGCGGCACCACCCGCTTTACCCGCTGGTGGAAAGAAATAGGCATTGAGGCCAGCGGCGGCGACATCTCACCTTTTATGCTGGGCCAAGGCGTGCACCTGTTCAACGGCGATTTGGTGCTGGCCGATTCCCACCATATGCCCTTCAAAGACCATACTTTCGACGCGCTTGCCTTTATCACCACCTTCGAGTACTACAAAGACCCCGTGAAGGTAATCAGGGAAGCAGTGCGCGTGGGCAAGTATGGCATTGTGTTCGGCATGATGAACCGCAATTCGCCTAAGGTGGTCCGGAGAAGGGTGCAGGAAATGTTCGGTAAAAACCCATTTTACGTTACAGCCACCTTCTACACGCCAAAAATGCTGATGTCCGTGATCGCGGAAGCTTTGCATGATAGAGATTATACGATTGAGTGGACGGCCACAGGCCTGCCTGAGTGGTTTCCGGTGCAGCAGTGGCATCAGCCCTACGGCGACTTTTTTGGACTGCATGTACGGCTAAATGATGTGAAATGAGTGCATTTGAAGACAACTCAGGAAAAATAGCGGCGACCACGTTTAAGGACGTGCTGCTGCCGCATTGCGGCTACAACCGCCCCGAGGTGGTGCTTGGGCCTACTTTTGGTGTGGATACCGCTGTTATAAACTTAGGCAATGGCTTGGGCATGGCTGTTTCAAGTGACCCGCTTTCGCTCATCCCTTCCATTGGGCTGCAGGAATCGGCTTGGCTGTCGGTGCACCTGCTGGCCAACGACATGGCCTCTACTGGCTTTGCGCCTATGTTTGCGCAGTTCGTGCTCAACCTGCCTGCTAGTCTGTCGCTGGTGGCCTTTCAGGAATATTGGCAGCACATGCACCGGTTCTGTGAGCAGATCGGAGTGGCCATTACCGGCGGGCACACAGGCCAGATTGAGGGGCAGAACTCAACCATTTGCGGCGGTGGCACCATGTTTTTAACAGCTCCTTTAGAGAAGATTATAACCAGTAACAGGGCTGAGCCCGGTGATGTGCTTGTCGTGACGAAGGAAACCGCGCTAACCTCCACTTCTATACTTGCCATAAGCTTTCCGGAAACGGTGAAGAACAAACTGGGCAGGGAAGTATACGAGCAAGGCTGCGAAAACTTTTACCGCACTTCCTCACTGCCCGATGCCCTGGCAGCTGCGGAGGCGCTGCAGCATAACCTGGAGCTTAAAGCCATGCACGACGTGACCGAGGGAGGCGTAGTGGGTGCTATTTGCGAGATGGCTCAGGCCTGTGGCTGCGGGTTTACCCTGGATAATGAAAAGCTGCCGGTAGGGGAGGCCCAACGCCAAATTGCCGGTTTGTTCGGCATCGACCATCGATTTTCCGTGGGAGCTGGCTCTATGGTGATGGCTATCAAGAAAGGCCGGGAAGATGATCTTGTCCGCCACTTAGCCTCTAAATCCATCAAAGCCACTGTGGTAGGAGAGATGACAGCATCGCAGGATGGATTTAAGATACGGGAAAACGGAGAGGAGAAGCCACTCGCCTTTGATGGCACCGATCCTTACTGGGGCGCATTTTTCAATGCTTTTAAAGCTGGATGGAAATGAGCGCGAAAAAAGAACAACTCAGCGGTGTATACCTGGTGCTCGACCCAAGTATGGAAAGAGCCACGCTGCTGGCTAAGCTGAAAAGTGCTCTGGCAGGAGGCGTAAACGTGGTGCAGGTCTGGAGCAACTGGCCTGCGCACTTTGATATGCCTGCCAAAGAGGAGCTTGTGCGTGCCATCCTAGACGTTGCCGCCCAGGTACCTGTACTGATCAACGAGGAGTGGCGGCTTTTGAAAAACACGGCGCTAGCGGGTGTGCATTTCGACAGGCCGCCCGCAGACCTTCAGGCCATTCGGCAGGAACTGAACCGACACTTTATCTGTGGCATTACCTGCAGCAACAACCTGGAGGTAATCTGGTGGGCAGAGGAGCACCAGGCAGATTATGTCTCGTTCTGTTCTATGTTCACCTCCGGCTCCGTCAGCAGCTGCGATATGGTGCGCCCCGAAACGGTGCGGCAGGCAAGGAAAATGACTCGCATCCCCTTCTTTTTATCAGGAGGAATAACAACTGAAAATATGAACGGATGGCAGGATCTGGATTTTACCGGCGTGGCCGTTATCTCAGGTATTCTGCAGGCGGAGTCACCGCAAAAGTCGGCCTCCGCTTATGTAAACGCTTTAACCAAACTACAGAAATGAACCCATCGCTTTTAACTAAACTTTGCTGCCCCATAGATAAGCACGACCTGAATGCAAAGGTTTTCACTGCGCTGGAGAACGGCGATATACAGGAGGGGCTGCTAACCTGCCCTGTGTGCAGGCGCTATTATCCCATCATATATGGCATCCCAATCATGACGCCGGATGAGTACCGTGAGAAAGCTCTGGAAGCTCCTTTGCTGGAAAAATGGGGTTTAGACCTCAAGATAAAAGATTCTCAGCCGTTTCTGCTGGAAGGGTAGGCTGATTAGAAACTGCGCCCGACGCTCAGGCCGAAACGCGGCACCACTGCCAGCCCCGGTGTGTCGGATTTGTTTTCCGGCGAAATGAAAGGAGTAACCGCCAGCCTGACCAACCAACCGCCGTGCGGGTGCTGGTACCGGAGTCCTATTCTGGCGAAGTACATGTTCTGCATCAGGTCCGGGTGGTCGGTGAAGCGGCGCGTGTAGCCCAGGCCAAACTCTAAATGATTGGGTGTAGCGCCTATCAGACCCAGCGCCTCCAGCGGAACGATCGGATACACGCCCGGCTCTCCTTCCTGAAAAAACAAGTTAGTACCGATGCCCGCTCGTACGGCAGCTTTAAAAACACCGTGCTGGTACACAATGCGGTCAAAGTTAAGGGAGTAGGTGTCGGAGGAGCCGCTAACTTCCAGGTAATAGGCATTGCGGGCTACAAATGTGCCAGGGTGCCGCTGTGCCTGCGCCATACTTGCCAGCAGTAGCAGCAGTAGTAAAAAGCTATACGTTAAAGCGAAGTTGTAAGCTGAGCGCATTTTGGCAGATAAAACGTAAGATATAGCCAAAAGTATATCTATAAAGTATAAAATCCTACTGCAGCCAGCGCCACAGTAGGATTTTATACTTTTAAAAAACTGAATGTCCGTTTTGACTAGCTTAGCTCGAACTGAAGCTTGAGCAGGTTCGCGTACAGCCCCTCAGGGTTCAGCGTGAGTTCCTCGTGCGAGCCTTCTTCCACAATCTCGCCGTGCTCAATCACCAGAATCTTATCTACTTTACGAATGGTTGCCAGGCGGTGCGCAATCACGATGGTGGTGCGGTCTTTCATCAGCTCATCCATGGCCTGCTGCACCAGGTGCTCCGACTCAGAATCGAGGGCGCTGGTGGCCTCGTCAAGTATAAGTATGGCCGGGTTTTTAAGTATGGCTCTGGCTATGGCTACGCGCTGGCGCTGCCCACCTGATAGTTTGATGCCGCGCTCACCTACCAAGGTATCCATGCCTTCCGGGAAAGACATGATAAAATCATACGCGTTGGCTTTGTGAGCTGCCTCAATTATCTCGGCTTCAGTGGCCTCCGGGCGTCCGTACGCTATGTTTTCACGGATTGTGCCACCAAACAGCAGTACCTCTTGCGGCACCACGCCTATGTTGCCGCGCAGGGTAGTCATGTTGATGTCGCGGATGTCTCGGCCATCTACCGTTATGCCGCCGCCCTGCACATCGTAATAGCGCATCAGCAGCTGTATGATAGTAGATTTACCAGCGCCGCTCGGACCAACCAAGGCTACTTTCTCACCGGCTTTCAGCGTGAAGTTTATATCGCGGAGCACCTGAAGGTCAGGGCGGGTAGGATAGGCAAAAGCCACATTTCTGTAACTGATGTCTCCGGTTACGCGCGGTATCTCGCTCAGTGCTTTTACACCTTTGTCGGTTGGTTCTTCCTGCTCCTGCAGAATTTCAAGTATGCGTTCTGTAGCGCCCAGGGAGGCCTGCACTTTACCGTAAATATCACCCAAACCGCCTACAGAGGCTCCAATAAACACGGTGTAAAGCACAAAAGAAATCAGGCTGCCACCGTCTATATCGCCGTTTGCAACCAGCGTGGCGCCATACCAGATCACCAGAATTATTCCTCCAAAAAGGCCAACAATAATAAAGGTGATAAAAGCGCCGCGATAATAAGCTGTTGAAAGGGCTGTTTTAACGGCTTTGGCAAGGGTGTTTTGGTAGCGAGCCACCTCGAACATCTCGTTGGTGAACGCCTTTACAGTATTAATGGCTTGCAGCGTTTCCTCCACAATTACGTTTGTGTTGGCCAGCTCGTCCTGGGTTTTTTTAGAGAGCGTTTTGATCTTGCGGCCAAACACCAACGCTAGCGCCACCAACACCGGAAAAGTAGCCAGCATAAACAGCGACAGCTTGATGGAAGTCCACATGATGATGATAACGCCAACAATCAGCGTAGTTGTCTGCCGGAAAAGCTCAGCCAGTGTTATGGACATGGCATCCTGCACCTGCGCCACATCCGTGGTAATGCGGCTGGTGATTTCGCCTACGCGTCGTTTCTCGTAGAAGGAGATTGGCAGCTGCACAAACTTGCTGTACAGGTCGCGGCGGATGTCGGCTACTGCGTTTTCGCTGACCTGCGCAAAAAAGTACACCCTGAAAAAGGAGAAGATGCCCTGCAGCAGTATAACCGCGAAAAGGCCCATGGCAATTACGTTAATATCCTGCAGCAGGCCGCTTGGGCTACCTGTTGAGGAGTTAAAAAGCTCTCCTACCAGGTACGGGAAAGCCATAAACGTAAGGCTGGACAGCACCAAAAAGGCAAGGCCGGTAATAAATTTATACTTGTAGGGAAGTACGTAGCTAAAAATCTGGAGACTACGGCGAAAGCTCTCTTTGGTAATCTTCTTTCTGCCTTCTTTATCCTGCTCGCCGCCGCTAGACCCGAATCCGCGTTTTGCCATTAATAATACGCTGCTTAAATTGTTTGTAAGCCAATATCCGGCTCATATTAGGCCAGAATACTGCACTTTGAGGTATACTGGCATAACAGCTGAATGAGCTAGAAGATGCCAAATACCCGCAAAATATTGCAAAGGTAAGCAATATGTAGGAAAGTATGATTGGTTTATTGATTGTTCCTCCAAGCGCTCATACTTCGCAAGGTCATACGGCATGTTGGAAACGAAGGGCATGCCGTTTAACTCAGAAAATATTTATAAAGTAAGCCTGCGGACGGGGCTGTATGAGCTCAGCGTATAAAGCAAAAGCGCCCTTTCCTGCTCTCAGGAAAGGGCGCTTTTGCATATGGGGTTTTGGTTTAAGCAGTTTGCTCCCGAGCCAGCTCCAGTTCATCTATTTTACCAGACGAAACAGCCATCAAACCTGCAAATGTCAAGAAGCCGTTCAGAATAAGCACTTCAAAACCGAACTCATACCCCCAGAACCAGTCTACGGAGTTGTAGCTGATGATGAAGGTAAGAAGCGGCGCGATGATACAAACAGCCGGCACAAAATTGTCGCGCACGGCTCGCTTCGTGTAAATGCCGAAGCTGTAAAGCCCTAGCAGCGGCCCGTACGTATAGCCGGCCACTTTAAACACAGCCGTTACGACGTTATCATTGTTCAATATATCAAAAGCGATGATTACCAAGCCCATCACTACTGAAATGCCGGCATGCACGATGTAGCGCACACGCACGCGCTCCTGCTCCGGACGGTCCTTAAAGTTGAGGAAGTCTACACAGAAGGAGGTGGTAAGGGCTGTAAGCGCTGAATCTGCGGAAGCGTAGGTAATAGCGATAATACCAAGTATAAACACGATGCCAGCAAAGTATGTAAAGTGGTTCAGGGCTAGGAACGGGAACACGTCGTCGCCGCGCTCTGGCAGGGCAATACCCTTTGCGTTAGCGTAAATGTACAGCAGGGCGCCTAAAGCCAAGAACAGGATATTGACGAATACAAGTATGATGCTGAACCAGAACATGTTTTTCTGGGCTTCGCCGATGTTTTTGCAGCTCAGGTTTTTCTGCATCATATCCTGGTCAAGGCCCGTCATTACGATGGCGATGAAAGCGCCGGAGAAAAATTGCTTCAGGAAGTATTTACTGTCTTTCACGTCCCAGAAGAACACTTGCGAATAGTCGCTGGCCTGCACAGTGTCTACTAATCCCTGGAAGGTAAGGTTCAGTTCATCAGAAATAAGCCAGATGCTGGTGCCAACCGCCATCAGCATGGCTGTGGTCTGGAAGGTATCGGTCCAGATGATAGTCTTCATGCCTCCTCTGAAAGTATAAACCCAGATCAGGGCAATCGTGATAATCACTGAAACGGAAAACGGAATTCCGAATTCGTCGAAAACGGCTAATTGCAGCACGCCAGCCACCAAGAACAGGCGAATAGCAGCCCCCAAAGTACGCGAAAGCAGGAAAAATGCTGCTCCCGTTTTGTACGACCACCACCCGAAACGCTGCTCCAGGTAAGTATAAATCGAGACAAGGTTCATGCGGTAGTACATGGGCATCAGCACGGTGGCGATTACAAAGTAGCCCAGCAGGTAGCCCAGCACAAACTGCAGATACGAGAACTCAGCCGCCGCCACCATACCCGGTATCGACACAAAAGTAACACCCGAAAGCGATGTGCCGATCATACCGAAAGCCACCACATACCAGGGTGAAGAGCGGTTTGCCAAGAAGAAAGTCTCGGAGTCGGAGTTGCGGCTAGTGAGATAAGAAATAAAGATGAGAATACAGAAGTAGGCTATGATTAAGCCTATGATAAGGGTCGATGACATAGTGTAAGCAGTGGTTCGTAAACGTTCTAGTTCACAAATATAGCAAATCTAAAATCCGACCCTACTCTTATGTTATCTCGTTTAGCAGCACCGGCTCACCGATGGCAGGTATCCGGAGGCCTTGCAGCATGCCTGAGGCGGCAATCTGCTCCAGCAGGCGCACCGGCTCGCTCGGCGGCTCATCAGACAGGTCGTAGGTGCCGTAGTGCATCGGTATAAAAGTGCCCCCACGCAGCAGGTTATAAGCTTTCACGGCCTCGTGCGGGTTCAGGTGGCTCTTTTGCATCAGGAAAGAAGGCTTGTATGCGCCCACTGGCATCAGGCAAACATCCATGGGGCCTAGCAGGTTTTCAATCTCCTCAAAATGCGAGTTCATGCCTGAGTCGCCGGCAAAGTATAATGTTAAAGTAGGCGTTTTGAGCACGAAACTGCCCCACAGCACTTTATTCATATCCAGCAGGCCACGGCGGTGCCAATGAGAAGCCGGCATAAAGTATACTTCCACACTATCAGGTACTAGGTCGAACTTCTGAAACCAGCCCGCCTCCTGGTACGGCAAGTTTGGGTTGATGCCGCGCAGAATATCGCCGGCACGCAAAGGGGCGAGCGCTTTTATAGCTGGGTTGCTTTGGTAAATGGTTTGTACAGATTTCTTATCCAGGTGATCGCGGTGGGCGTGCGACAGCAACAGGAAATCAATGTTACGGAGCTGCTCGGGTGGGCAAGGCGTACCTACTTTCCGCTTCACCATCGAGATATCATACAAAACAGGATCAGTTATAAACGTAACGCCATTCAGGCGCAGAAAAAAAGATGCGTGCCCCAGCCACACCAGCATATCGCGGGTATCGTTTATAAAATCGCAGCCCTCTTGCACCGCAGGAGTGTAGGTGTCGTGCTTTTTCTGCTGGCGCTGCGGGTTTTGGCTCAGCTGCCACTTCAGCACACTGCTAAAATCCGGGGCATAAACTTCCTCGCCGTTGGCAAAGCGGCCTTTAACTGTTTTGTTGCCTCTGTAACCGGGTTTTATAGTTTCGAGGCGTTCGTTCTTAACGTGGCGGATGTGGTTGTTTGTATGCTGCAAAGTCTGTTCGGTTGCGTTAACGGTATTGTGATGATAGATGCTGCTAGGTATAACCAATCCTGAATACAAAATTAGCAATCAGGCACATTGTTAGCCTACCCAGCCTGCCATCATCACCTGTATACTTTGTAAAGGATAAAATAGGTTATAACCTGCTGCTTTTGCAGGAGCCCAGACAAAAAGAACGCTTCCCTGCAAGACCAGGAAAGCGTTCTTTTTGAATTTTATTATGATGATAAAGTTACCAGTTTCCGAAGCGGCTGCCGTAAGCCGGCGAGTAAAACTGGTTTCCGTAAGGCGAGGCTCCGTCCGTGTACCGGATGCCACCTGTCACGCTCAGGTTCTCAGTGATCTTGTAGGTAGCCCTGAAATCGGCTCCCATACGGCCAGCGTTGTAGTAGCTGTTGCCAAAGCTGCTGGAAGGCAAGTTGGAGAAGTCGCGCCACACGTTGCCGCTCAGGATAAGTCGGTCACTAGCAAGATAATCAACCCCCACGCTTGCAATGTAGTGGCTGCCGCCGCTGTTTCTGTAAACTACCGTGGTGCCCTCTGGGCCGGTTAAGGGTATGTTAA
Organism: uncultured Pontibacter sp.; assembly: GCF_947495565.1. GTDB lineage: Bacteria > Bacteroidota > Bacteroidia > Cytophagales > Hymenobacteraceae > Pontibacter. The sequence goes on along the minus strand of NZ_CANLZM010000006.1, from coordinate 111,230 downwards.
AGCCGGAAGTGCGCACATAGGCCAGGCTGGTGTTTACCCTAAAGCGGTTGCTTACCTGGTAGCGCACAGAAGGCTCTACAAAAGTAGCGCTGCCAAAGCCGTTACTAAAACTTGCGCCCATGTTTAGGTTATAGCTCAGTTTTGGTCCTTGCCAGGCCGGCTTCTCATTTTTTACAAGATCCTGCGTTGCTGTAGCAGCTACAGGCGCTGTGCTGGTTTGAGTGGGCACGGGAGCAGCCTCCAAACTAGGCTTTACGTCCTGTGCCATACTTTGCCCGGCGTAAAGCAGGCCTGCTGCCAGTATGGTTCTAAATATATTTTTCACGTGGAAAGATCTGAAGTATAAATTCTTATACTAAGGTACGGCTTAGATGGTTCAAAAGCAAAACGCACCTTTGGGCTCTAAAGTATACGGGTCAGGCTATTTAGCTTTAGAGCTTAACCAGGCGCTGCGGTAGGATTGCATCTCCGGTGTCAGCTGCTTTCCGGTGCTCTCATAAGGTACCAGCTCATATACCGGAACAGCATCTAGCATAAAATTGGTGGTGCGCGTCTGGCCGTGCCGGGTGAAGGTAACCGGAACAGTATCGCCGGGCTTATGCTTTTTCAAAACTTTATCCAGCGCCTTTTCTGATTTAAGCTTTCGTCCGTCCAGGGTCAGAATCACATCGCCTTTTTCCAGACCAGCTTTATATGCCCCGGTGTTTATAAAAGTGCCGTTGGCTACGGTGGCAGCTCCGTCTTTATAATCAAAGTTGAGCATGCTTACCGCGGCTTCGTTTGGTTTGGCTATTCTTAATTCTAAACCTGCTTTGGCCAGCAGCGGGGCGTAATCCGGTAGTTGGCTGCCAAAAACGCTCTGCTCAAAAAACTGCTTTGCAAAAGCAGCGTCGCCGCTTACCTCTGCCAGTGTTTGCTGGAGGTCGGTCATAGTATAAGGGTTTTCCGGTGCACCATACTTGCGCCAGAGCGCCTGCATGTACTTGTCTAATGTCGTGTTATATTCCTGGCGCAGCGTCATGTCGAGGGCCAGGCCAAGCATGCTGCCGTAGGTGTAGTAGGAGATGAAGGTGTTATGGCGGTTTACGGGGTCCACGGAGCGGGCGGCATCCACAAAAGGCGCCTGCTGGCTCATCTCCACCAGGCTATGGTACTGCCGCCCCGGCAACAGCAGCACGTAATTCAGGTCTCCGGCCAAGTCAGAAGTGTACTTTTTAAGGTCGAAAATGCCGGTGCGGGCCATGGTCAGGTCGCCGTAGTAGCTGGTAAAGCCCTCCGCCAGCCACAGCGCCTCACTCATATTAGCCTCCTGAAAGTTAAAAGGCTCCAACGATTTTGGACGGATGCGCTCTACGTTCCAAGCATGGAAGAACTCATGCGAAACAGTGTTAAGCAGCGGCCCCATAGCGGCAGCCAACGGCCTGGAACTGGTAAGAATAGTGGAGTTACGGTGTTCCATCCCATCGCCTACGGCTTGCGGCATATAGCACCCGATAAAAGTATAACGGCCAAAGTCGAAGTCCGGCAGCTGACCGAATACCGCCTGCTGCTCTGCCACAATGTCTTTCGTCTGCGCCATATATTGCTCAAACTGCTGCTGGGTGCCAGGGTGGTGCAGCGCCACCTGTATGGTTTTCTTTTTGCCGCCGTCGTTTACGGTCCACTCCGCAAAATCAAAATCGCTGAGCTCCGTAGGGCTGTCCATCAGGTACTGGAAGTTAGGGGCGTAGTAGGTGTTGCCTTGTTCCTGCCGAAGCTGCGTGGCTACTTTCCAGTTGCTGCCCTCCGGAATGTTGAAAGTTACGTAAGCAGGCGCTTTCTCAAAACCCTTGGCATACATTAGGCTGGCGGGTGCGTTCAGGTGGGCGTGTGTTTCGTCGATGCCTGCGTAGGTACCGTCGGCATGGTCGGCAAATAAAGTATAGCTGATCGTGGCGACTCCCTTATGGTTGGGCACGGCCCATTCGCTGGTGCTCAGGCGCAGGAGTTGCAGCGGCTTGCCCTGCGCATCGGTGGCCCGTACGTTGTATACGTTTTTGGCAAACTCGTGCACGGCGTAACGGCCCGGAGAAGTGCGCGGCATCAGCACTTTCAGCGTATCCTGCTGTATATCTGCAAAGTTTATTTTTACCTCTGCCTCATGGTGTACCGCATTCGGGAACGAGAGCGCATACTTTACCTGTTGCTGTGCCAGCACGGGCTGTGCCCCCAAGCCTAGCGCGAGCAGGCCGTATATAAATGGTTTCATTGCGTAGATTAATGTTTTGTAAATTTAAATATAGGGATTGAGAAGGAGGTGCGCAATGTTTATGGCCGGATGTGTGCTGCAAGTACCGCAGGTAATGCTCAGCTGAGGCGTTGAGCAAAAGCCTCCTCTAACGAAAATGCCTACATGGTGGGGTTTTAAGTGATGAATGTATAGAGTGCAATTCTTCAAAGAATCAGGTCAGCTGCCGCTCAAGCACTTTTGCCTGTACCAAGCCGCTATAAAACTGCTGGCTAAAGTTTACCTCAAACCCCAGCACTTTGAAGTGTGAACCGTAATCCGGGAGCTGTTTCGCCTGCACTTCGCTTAGCCACCCGAAAAATACATACATCCCTTTTATAAGCACTTGCTGCCACCAAGGAGTCGGCTGCCGTGCAGGCCAAAAATCAGCGAGAAGCCACTTGCCGTTTGGCGCCAAGGCTGCGGTAAGCTCTTGCATGAGCTGCCGCAGCCTTGGCGGCGGAAAAAGATCGAGTAGGAAAGGAGTGATGATAACATCGAACTGCTCGTGCGGCTGCAGCGCCTGCTCCGTGCCAAGCCGGAAGCTGACGCTGCAGAAGTGCGGATTTTTATACCTTGAGTACCTCTGCTGAGCCCGTTGCAGCATGGCAGGGGAGGCATCCAAGTATAGAATGTACAGGTGCTTTTCTGTTTTAAGAAGCTGCTCCAGAAGCCATCCGGTGCCGCCGCCAATTACCAGCACCCGTGCCTGCTGCGGCACAAAAGGCAGTAAGGCCAGCTGCGCCCGCTCCAGCGCCGTGCCGTACACCAGCCGGACCAGGGCATCATAGTATGGAGCTACTCGATTAAATCCGCTGTCGGGGAGTTTGGGCAAAGTATAAGCGGTAAAAGTTGCAGCGGCAATTTAACGATTATCGGTCGTAGTGCTGCTCCAGCACTCCCTGAAGTTTCTGAAAAATGAAATCGACAAGCTGCTTGCGCACGCTTTCTGTGTTGCCCTTAAACACCTCCCGAAACTCTTCCGCCTTGCCGTCATACAGAAAGCTCACGAACATGGTGCCCACCGGTTTTTCTTCTGTTTCGGAGCCGCCGGGGCCAGCCAGCCCTGTGGTGGCAATACTAATGTCGGCGCCCAGGAGTTTTTTCAGGCCCATTACCATCTCATTGGTTACCTGTTGAGACTCAGCTGTGTACAGATCAAGTGTTTCTTTTTTTACCCCCAGAAGCTTCTGCTTTACCTCCGGCTGATAGACCACCAGGCTTCCCTTCAGTACTTCGCTGCTGCCTTTGGCGCGAACAAATTCTGAGGCTAAAAGTCCGGCGGTGCAGCTCTCTGCAAAAGCCACAGTTAGTCCTTTGTCTTTCAGAGAAATCATCAGCTCACTAAGCTCTGTCTGGTTCATGGATGTAAGTTAGGTTTACCACTGTTGAAGTAGCATGTTTACTGAAATTGCCGGCTAGAGGTTTTGCCGCAAAGGGTATCGCTCCAGTATAGTATAAGTTGGGTGCGGTGAGCCCAGTACCGACTGCCACAGGGCCACTTCCTGCACCAGAAGTTTCAGCGGCTCTTCAGAGCGGATAATTGACAGGTGTTTAGGCGGAGCTGTATCTTTCCGGAACCGCGCAAGCGTAATATGGGGGATGGATTTCTGTTTTGCCGGCGGTTGTTCTGCCAGCGCCTCCGTCAGCTCTTGGCTAAGCGCCTCAAAAGCGGGATGCTGCGCAAACCGCGCCCAGATTAGCCGGGGGTGCCGCGGCTTTGGCCCAGGTTCTGTTTGCTCAAACTGCAAGGTAAACGGCTGGTGCTGCTGCGCTAAGCGGGCCACACGTGCTTTTATGGGTGCCAGCTCCTCTGCCGCTACATTCCCGATAAAGTATAAGGTGAGGTGCAGGTTCTGGGAAGGCAATAAACGTATAGCTGTATCCTGGTAATGCTGTAGCTGCTCCTCAAGTTTCTCTTTTATGGCTGCGGGCAGCGGAGCGGCAACAAACAACCTGATGCTGTCTTTCATAGTTTACGTATAGTGATTTCCTGTACAACAAAGGCGTTGGCCTGATCTGTAACAGGTATGATTACGTTTTACAACTGATTCTGAAGCAAAATGATACGAAGTTTCTATAAACGAATGGTGGCTTCCGCGGCGCTCTTTACCGTGGAGTTGGTGTTTATTTGGCTGCTGTTTCTGGTCTGCATTATTGTGTTCCTGTGGCTTGGCCGCGAAATTATGTCAGGCGATAAGGTATGGTTGGATGAGGCAGCCTTTGGCTTGGCCGCTAACCTCAGCAACCCCTTCCTGGACGGCTTTATTAAGTTCATCACGTTCTTTGCCTCCCGGCAGTTCCTGACACCCATGGCACTGGCGCTGGTTGGCTATTACCTGTTTGTGCGCAAACACCGCTGGAACTCGCTGAAGGTGCCGGTGGTAGCATTGGGCAGTATCACACTGAACGTTATTCTAAAGTACTTTTTTGACAGGCAGCGGCCTATGTCTCCGTTGGTGGAGGCTTCAGGGCTTAGCTTCCCGAGTGGGCATAGTATGGTGGCGGCCTCTTTTTACGGCCTTCTGATTTACCTGGTGTGGCACAACGTAAAGGATGTACGCTACCGCAACATGCTTGTAGCTTTGCTGGTTGTTTTTGTGTTCCTGATTGGCTTTAGCAGAATTTACCTGCGCGTGCACTACGCAACGGATGTGGTGGCTGGCTTTGCCGCTGGCTTTCTATGGGTTATTATAGGTATTTCAACACTGCGCCGGCTGGAGCGGTCTGCCGGTAAAGAGCTTACACCGATTGTGCTGGAAGATGACGAAAAAAAAGAATAATATTTTTTAAAGAGGTATTGTTTCTACAGAAACCATACACTACTTTTGCACTCCCAATAAACACAAAGGGTTAAAGGGCTTTGGGATTTTTATTGATATAGTGAAGCACGCGCAAGTGGCGAAATTGGTAGACGCGCTGTCTTCAGGCGGCAGTTCCGCAAGGTGTGAAGGTTCGAGTCCTTTCTTGCGCACACTAAATCTTAAAAAGGCTGATCTTTCGAGGTCAGCCTTTTTTGTTTTACGGCCATCAGTAATACACGCGCCAATCCCGGATCTGAAGCTTCTCATTAAAGTACTGCAGCATCCATTGCCGCTCTTCGGGCAACTTGCCTTTAACCACAAGTACCGGCTGTTGCTGCAGCAGCTGCCTTAGGCGTTCTAGGTCCTGTAGCCTGTTTAGCTGCAGCAGCTGTTCCCGCCACTGCCCGTCCTGCTCAAACTGCACTTCCCGCTCCAGCTTACTGCTGCCGTCTTCCAACGAAATAATGCTGCTATTGAGCTCAAAAGCGAGCGAAGGAAGCAGCCTGTTGTAAACCAGCACCGGACGATGTTGCAGTTCCCGCTCTTTTATTACCTCTGCTATTTGCCGGCTGCCGTTAAGAAGCTGCGGGTTGTAAGCCAGTAGTTTAGTAGAAAAAGGCACCAACAAGGCTGTTAGGAGCAACGCTCCGTACATTATTTTCTGATAGGCCGACCTCTCGCCGTTCCAGAGTACCAGCAGCAGGAGTAGCGAGAAAAACGGCAGACTAAGTAATCGCCAGGGTAAATTTATACCAAGAGGCAGCAGCGGTAAAGCTATTAGCGCCACAAGTAGTAAGGCAAAGTATAGCATACTGCCGGTTACAGCTTTTACCATGGTTTTAGTGGGGAAATGATTTATAATCCAGGTGGTTAGCAAAGCCTGTCCGGCAAAAACCGGCAGGATATAAAAGATAAGTTTTGGCCCCAGAAACGAGAAGAAAATGAGCGGCACGATTATCCAGAACAGGAAAAGGCGCTTAAGCGCCGCAGGCATGGCCGCCAGTTTTTTGAGCTGCAGCAGCAGGATGGCAAACCACGGCAGGCTGAGAACAGGAGCCAGCGCAAAGTAAAACCACCAAGGCTTGGAGGGACCAAAAGCATCTAGATCGGTAAAATACTGCCAGGTATACTTGTACAGAAAATAATCTAAAAGCTGCGGATGCTGCAGTATAAGGTATACAAACCACGAACTGCCCAGCAACAAAAAAAGCAAAGCTGCCGGCAGGTGGTGCCAGCCAGAAGCATAGCCGCTGACAGAGCTGTAATGCTGGCTGAACCCAATAACAGCAAACAACGGGAAAATAAGCCCTAAAGGTCCTTTGGTGAGAAATGCCAGCGCCAACAGCAGGTAAAAAAAATACAGCCACACAGCCCTGCCGCTGGTTTTATACTTCAGCCAGGCAAGTATGGCCGCAAGTTCGAAAGTGGCTAAATAAGAATCTGAAGTAAGGTGGCGTGCCGACAGCAGTACCGCAGGAATGGTTAGGTAGATAAGGGCAGCCAGCAGCGCCTGCCGCGGTACATGAAACAGCTCTTTGGCAATCAGGTAAACCAGCCATACTTGTACTAGCAGCGATACCTGCAAAAAAAAGCGCGCACCAAAGCCATTTGGCCCGAATATATCTATCCCGATAGCAGTTATGATGTATGTTAGAGGCGGCTCCTGGTAGTGCTGTATACCCAGTAAGCGCGGATGCAGCAAGTCGCCGGTTAACCACATTTCGCGGCTAATCTCAGCGTAACGGGCTTCGCTGGTTTCCATTATGCCCCACCCGTCCAAATTAAAAAGCAGCAGCAAAAACAGCACGAGCAGCAGGCCCATCAGAAACTGATCTGTACGAGGTTTGTGAGGTAGCAGCATCAGGTTTAGCTTTTTGTAAAGTGTTGTTGATGAGATGTCTGCACCCGCAGCGCAAGTATAAAGTTACGACTATCAGGGAATCTCCCAAACAGCTTCTTCAGAAACAGCAGCAGGTTCAGGCGCAGTAGAACGTACAACATTAGCATCAGGCTTCTTAAGGGCAGATTGCTTTAAAACTAATTGAAACTACAGACCCCTGCAGCGCCATTATTCTATACGAAGCAGCGAATTAAAAATCAGCTTTCAGGCATTAGCACACGTAGCTTTTATAGTATGAAGCACCGGTTGCCACAAACTTTTCTGCGCCTGCTGGCGCTCCTTAGCGCAGAGGCGCTTGTACTGGGTTTTGCTTTCCTGCTTTGCCTGCTGCTTTTTCTGCTAATGGCACATCTGGTGTTCAATGTCGGTGACAGTACATTAGATACAGCCTTGTTTACGTTTGCTGATCGGTTGGCCTCGCCGGGGATGACGCGCGCCATGATGGTGATCTCTTTTTTTGCCTCCGCCGAATACCTGCTTGTTACGCCGCCGCTGGTAGTGCTGGTGTTCAGCTTTTTCAGGGGGTGGCGCTGGTTTGCCCTCAAAGTGCTGCTCATCTCCTTTTCTACTTCCATACTAAACCAACTGCTGAAGCGCTTCTTTGAGCGGCCCAGGCCATCTTTTGCTATGCTGGAGCAGTCAGGCTTGAGTTTCCCCAGTGGCCACGCCATGATCGGAGGCGCTTTTTACGGAGTGCTGATTTACATTGTCTGGCGTACCGTGCCGGGGGCCGCCTGGCGTTGGTTGCTTACCTGTTTGCTATCGTTGCTCGTGCTGCTGATTGGCTTTAGCCGCATTTATTTAAAAGTGCACTATGCTACGGATGTGCTGGCCGGTTACGCGTTGGGTGTGCTGTGGCTGCTGTTATCCATTTACCTGATGCGCCGGTTAGAGATAGCTTATACCAACCGTTACCAGCGCCAAGTATAGCTGCTGCAGCTGCAGCAGCTAGGCTCAAACCAGATCACTCGTTGCCCAGACCGCTTCATTTTTTATGCTTGAGCAAGTATAGCTAAAAAGGCACAGACTTGTAGTTAGCCTTGATTTTCATGAAGATAATGCGTTTATACTTTTATCAAAAGCAGGAAAACCATACTTTTAGAAGTCTAAATTTAGTGCCCGAGCTACATGCGTTCTATCCTCAAGCAAATACTTCCTTTTACTTTCGCGTTTTTTATTGCCTTGCCCGCTTTAGCCCAGCACCCGGGTGATGTGGCGGCAGTGCGACAAAAGCTGCAGCAAGAGCGGCAGGAGGCCTTACAGGAAAATTCAGGAGCTGCCCAAAAGGCTACCCGGTTGCTGGAGTTAGGAGCATGGCAGGAAGCCCGCCAGGTACTGCTGCAGGCGCAGCCAACAGCGGCTGTACAATTGGCAAAGGCCAGGCTGGCTATTTTAGAGAACAGTTTTAGGCAGGCCGATACCTTGGTGCAGCAGGTGCTGCAGGAGAACCCGGAGAACCGCCAGGCGCTGTTGCTGCAAAGCGAACTGCAGGTACAGGCCTGGGAGTTGGAGCAAGCCAAGGCCACAGCGCATGCTTTGCTGGGGAAAAACCCCAAAGACGAAGCGGCCGCACTGCTTATTGGCAATGTGCTGATGCTGCAAAAGAAGTATGGGCAGGCGCTGGAGTGGGCCAAGAAGGTGCAAAGCTGGAACCGCGAAAACGCCGAAGCCTGGCTGCTGGAATCGGATGTGCACTTTTGGAACCAAAAGCCGGAGTTAGCCGAGCAGCCGCTCATCAACAGCCTAACCCTGAACCCCTTTAACCCTGATGCCCGCTTTAACTATGGCTATGCTATCTGGCGGCGCGTAGATGCCACGCAGCTAAACAACATGGCCGCGCAATGGGAGCTGGCGCTGGAGCTAAACCCGCTGCACTATGTTACGCACTGGCACTGGGGCAACGGCCACACCAACCTTACCTACGCCGACTACGCCCAACCCGAGGATGAGCAAGTACGGCAGGCGCTGCAACACGCTGATAAACTTTTATCTGAAAATAAGCTGAAGGAGGCACTGGCAAGTATAGCCCAGGTGCAGCAAAAGTATAAAACATCTGTGCTGCCGCAGATGCTCCGGGGTTCCGCCTATTACATGGCCTTCCACACGGATCGCCAGGCCCGTCTTGACTCAGCACAGGCTGTTTTCCAGCGCATCCTTCAGAAAAAGAAGCACTATGGGCCAGCGCACAACGCTTTGGCCGCCGTTATCAAACAAAAGCAGCTGACTTACCTGCACAACTACGACTCGCTGCAGCAGGTGGTGCAGCAAACCGTGATTAAGGACCCGGTAAACTTTGCCCGCGTGTTTCCGGATGTGACGTATTATCCCGGCGATGAGGTCCAGAAAATGGTGTGGTCGCAGCTTTACGAGAGCATTGTATACTTCCCTTTTCTTTCTAAGCAGGATAGAAAATTTGTGATTCCGCCGCTGCACGTAGATTTGGCTATCGCCATGGGGTCGCCATACTTCAGGCAAGCAACCACGTTCGATAACCGCCAATGGATGGATATCCGGGGCGTGGGAAGCGGGGCCGCGGCGATAGAGTATGTGGTGCGCGGCTCTTACCTAGAGCGCAACGTGGTGCTGCACGAGTATGTGCACCTGTTTCACCAAAGTGTTTTTATGGATGCTGAGAAGCGCGAAGTACGCCGGCTCTACCACCAGGCCATGCAGGAAGGCCGCACCCTAGATTACTACTCCGCCAATAACGAGCACGAGTACCTCGCCCAGACCTATCCGGCCTATTTCGAACCGGTAAAAGTGCACCCGCTCAACCACAAATCCATCAATACCACCACCGACCTCAAAGCCAAAGACCCGGAGCTGTATACTTTTTTGGACAGGCTTGTGGCGCGGCAGCGGGCATACCTGTCTGGCAATAAAGAGGCGATGGCTACAAACTGGGCACAAGTATACTTAAACCTGGCGGAGCAGACGCAACGGAAAGATCAACTTGCCACAGCAGCTACATACTTAGACAGTGCCCTGGTTTGGGACGAAACTTACCAGCCCGCCCTGCTCGCTTACGCTGGGGTAAGGCAACGGCAGAAAAAGTATAAGGAGGCGCAGGAGTGGCTTAGTCGGGCTAAAAGCGTTAACCCAAACTATGCACCAATCTATCTGGCTGAGGCTGAGTTAGTGGAAAGTATGAAGCGCAACGGAAAGTTCAACTCCCATGATGCCCTTATGAGCCAGGTGGAGCTGTACAAAAAAGCGACTAACCTGGAGGATGACCTGCTGATGCGGGCGCTGGCGAATGAGCGCTTCCGGGAGTTTTTTATAGATTACGGCATGGTACCAGAGGCGATAGCCGTGGCAGAAGCCTACATAGAACAGGCTCCTACCATCTCAACCTACCTCCGAGACCGTCGCGACGAGGCAATAGCTTACGCTAACTGGCTGAAAGGCACAACAAGTATAAACCGGGAGGCAGAGCAGGCACTGCAGCAACTGGTAGCCCTGAAGCCGCAGCATTACGAGCTGCGCAGGCAGTATGCAGAGGTGCTGGCTACACAAGGCAAGTATAAAAAAGCCTATGAAACACTGGCGGAAGCGCAGCGCATTTTAACAGCAGCAGGCACTGCCCGCCCTGATTTTATGGTGCTGATGGCTACCTACCAACTGCAGCTGCAGCACAAGGAGGCTGCCCGTGCCGCTGCTCAACCTTTTCTGGATGGTGATGCAAGCCTGCCGCCGCAGGAGCGATACCTGCTGTTGCCTGTATTGGCCGAACTGGGCGAGGAGAAGCAAGCGAAGGCATTACAGAAAAAGCTGCCAAAGCCAGAGACGGTGGTAGAGAAAGCGCAGATCTTAGCGGCCAAGGGGCGCATGTTTGAGGCCAAAGGAAAAATAAACAATGCTATAAAGGCTTACGAAAATGCATTGCTGCTGTACCCTTACCAGCTGGAGGTGCGGCAGCGGCTGGTGCGCCTGCTGCAACAGAAAGGCCGCACCCAGGACGCTGAAAACGTAGCGCAAGCCGGCGAGCAGCTGGCACAAGCTTAACACTTAAACACAACCAATTTTCATACTTCTAACCAACAACCAATTACATGAAGAAATTTTTACTGCAACAACTCAGTGTTTTCTTGTTGATGCTGTTTGCTGTCGCCTGCCGCCAGTCGCCGGTAGGGCAGGAGGGAGCCCTGGCAGTAGTAGACCCTATGGACAGCAATGCCCAGCTAACCGTAGTTTACCTGGTGCGCCACGCTGAGAAAGATATCTCTGACCCCAGTAACCAAGACCCTGACCTCACGCCGGAAGGTGTAGCCCGGGCAGAGGCGCTGCGTACCTTGCTGGAGCAGCAGCAGGTAGATGCTCTGTACGCCACTAAATATGTGCGCACAAAAAACACGCTAAAACCCTTAGCCGAAGAGCGTAAACTGGAGGTAAGGCAGTATGAAGCGCACGACTTTCAGGGGTTGAAGAAAAGTATTCTGCAGAACCATCCGGGGCAAACTGTAGTGGTTTCCGGCCACTCCAACACGCTGCTGCCAATTGTGGAAGCCTTTGGTGCCAAACGGCCTGTGCCGGACATTACGGAGCAGGAGTACGATTACCTGTTTAAGGTAGTGCTTACCCCTGATGGCAGTGCCACAGTGGAAACAGACCGTTTCGGAAACACTGCAAAATAATCAGCCTAAACCTGTATTTAAAAGCCACTGCAGCACCAGATCTGCAGTGGCTTTTATTTTTCCTGAACAAGTATAACCCCTGCTGCCGTAGTAGTAGCATGCGCAAACTAACTATAAAAGTAAAAGAGGGGCAGGGGCAGGAGGTAAAAAACATTGCCGTAAAGCATGATGCCAAAAACCTGATTGTGCAACAGGCCGAGAAAGGCGAGATTGTAACCGTGCACCTGAACAATGAACGTGTAAGCAAATTTATTACCGCCCTCAGCGATTATAAAGAGGCTGAGATAACCCTTGTTCCACGTGGCGTTATCGCGCTGTACCCGCCGCAGGGCGACGCCCCGGACCAGGTGACGGACGTAACATACCTTAGCCCTCTAGAGATTTTTCTGGGCGGCCTGCAGAGTGTGGGCTCTAAAGTAGGGCTGCTTTCTTACGCGTTGGTGGGGGGCATGCTGGTTTGGATCGGTTTGTATACCAACACTAGTTATCTGCTGGTGGCGGCTATGCTGGTGTCTCCTTTTGCAGGGCCGGCTATGAATGCCGCTCTGGGTGCCGCTGCGGGCAAAGGGGGCTTGCTCAAGCAGAGCCTGATCCGCTATTTTATGGCTATTAGTGTCTCTATCTTTATCACATTTATACTCTCGTACCTTATAGAGCAGAAGCACGCCACACCCATGATGGTAAGCGTGAGCCATATTTCGCAGGTAACTATACTGCTGCCAATAGCGGCTGGTATAGCAGGCGGCATAAATCTGGTGCAGTCGGAGCGGTCTAGCTTAGTAGCCGGAGCGGCTGTAGGCATGCTGGTGGCGGCCTCACTTTCTCCGCCTACTGGCCTGATAGGTATGGCGATGAATTTCGGAAACTGGCAGCTTGTGCGCAGCGGGGTTTTTCTGCTGATATTTCAGCTTGTGGTTATCCAGTTTACCGCCGCGCTGGTGTTCCGGTATATGGGCAAGGTTACGATAAAGGGAGCTCGGTTTGCCGATGGAAGAGAGTCTGTGTTCCGGTTGTCGCTGCTGACTTCGGGCTTGATTATAGCTGGTATGCTGTATTGGCAGTTCGCAAAACAGCCTTCGCTTCAGAAAGCCAGCCTGAATACCCTGATTACAGAGGTGATACACACTGAGCTGAATAAAATGAAAGACATCGAGACGATAGAGGTAAATGCACGCTTTACCCGAGGCACGCTGCCCGACCTGAACCCTGTTATCTGTGAGCTGTACCTCTATAACCGCAACGACTCCCTTTCGGATGAGCAACTGAAGCAGGTGGTGCAGGACGTGCTCCATAAACGCATCAAGTCAGAAAACTGGAATGCCGACCCTATGTTCAACATCACCATCCTGAGTTATCAGGGGGAAGCAAAAGAATAGCCGCTGCTAATTTACTGCACTATAACCTGTGTGTCAGCCAGTTTGTCGTGAAAGGGGCGTCTGGAGCTGTAGTCTGAGCCGACCAGGAAACGCAAAACAATAAGCACAGCAGATACTGGCTTAACCAGGAAACGTAATGTGGCAGCCCTGAAATCTATTCTGTCTCCTTTGGAGTCGGTTACGCGCAGGTTCATGAGGTATTTGCCCAGCGTGCCCTGACAGCGGCAGGTTTCGGCCCCGGCAAAGTATAGCCAGCCTAGCACGAGGTGCAGCAGCCGCTCAGGTTTAAAAAGAAATGCTTCATCATCGCTGCTAAACGTAAAAAAATCGGCTATGCCAATCAGCGTCAGCAGCAGCAGTACATCCAACGACAAAGCCATCAGGCGAGTGCCAAGGTCAGCAAGTTCGGTTTTGTCTTTGGATTGGGTATAAGTAGTCTGCATATGTAGTATAACACGGAATTCACCTTTTTATACTTGCAGACAACGCCTTAGTTACAAAGTATAGATTTATTTATACTTTAAGAAGTGATTTTATGCGTTGTTTTTCAGCTATGTATGCTATTCGGGGCTGTTGCCTGGGTGCTGCAGCACAAGCGTATCGGCCAGTTTATCGTGCAGTGCTTGGCGGCGCTCGGTAAAGGCAGCCATCACGTAACCGATCAGCAGGATAAGCCCCGACAGCATTTTACCGAAGTACCGCCCAGAAGCCCGCGCAAACGTAATGCGGTACCCGTAGGTATCTGTAACAAAAATGCCGAAAAGCTGCTTGCCTAAAGTGGCCTGTCGGGCAGAGCTCTCAAAGCCGGCATAGTATAGCCAGCCTATAAAAGCCGCAATTCCCTGAATCTTCAGGCGGCCTTCTACATCGGTTATCTCCGGTATATTGTCGATGCCTGCAATGGGCAGTATAAACAGATTCATGAAAAAGGAAATAATAAGGGCATCTGTGAAAATTGCCGCCATACGTTTCCAGAAGCTGGCATATTCCAGGGCAACCGGTGTGTTTTCCTCTTCGTTTTGATAAAGCTGCATGCGTAAATTATTCTTGGCAGCGATGATACAACATCCGGGGGACTCCTGCAACAAAAAAGCCGCCCACGTTTGCAGACAGCTTCCCAAGTATGGCTTCTTTTGTGTGATGTATTAAGTATTGGAGGCGGTGCCAGCAGGCAGTGTTTGCAGGTATTATAAGCTCAATTTATAGGGCTTAACTCTATCTGCTATAAGAAAGGTTGTTCCTACTCTGTGAAAAATAACGCTGTAAGCGCCGACACGATAAAATTAACGCCAATAGAGAGCACTATAAAACCCATAATTCGGGACAGTGCTGCCAGACCTGCCTTGCCCATATAGCGCGTTAGCTGGTGCGAGAAGCGCAGAATAATGTATGAAACGGCTGCCAGAAGCAAAATGCCAACAAGAATCATCACCATATCCAGGTAAGAAAGGGAAGTGGTAAACAAGCCTATACTCACGGCAATGGCACCTGGGCCGGAAAGCATAGGCATGGCCAGCGGCGTAAACGAAATGTCTTCTTTCAGCTGCCCTTCCTCCACCACATCCGGCGAAATTTTCTTTTTACTGGCACCCGGCGTAAGCAACTCAAAACCTGCCCGCATAATCATCAAACCACCGGCAATGCGCAAATCATGAATACGGATGCCGAAAAAGTTAAGCACGTACTGCCCCGCCAGAAAAAACACCGCCAGAATACCCACCATATACAGACAAGCCTTCAGGGCCTGCTGATTTCTATAAGCTGGCGTATCGTCTTGGGTTAGCGTTAGAAAAACAGGCATCGCCCCGAAAGGGTTAACAACAGAGAACAGGGCAGAGAAAGTGGCAAGTATGATTTCCATGTATAAGGTATGGCTCGAGTAAGGTGTAGCTTTAAATATAGAAGTTTAAAAATGCATCTACAACGTAAATTTGCGCAGGAGGTGGTAAAAAAGTTTAGCACAGTGCTATTTTCGGTACATGCCTAGTGCCTATCTTGCTGGTAAAGTATGAATTGCACCAGAAAACATGCAGAACTTAAGACTTTTGTCTTCCGACTCCGTTCAGAATCCTTATTTTTGAGGATAGATCAACCAAACCGTTACACTACATGAAAGGAGAAGTAAAGCTGGGCATACTTGGCGGCGGACAGTTAGGGCGCATGCTGATGCAGGCCGGGCTAGATTTTAACCTCTATACCCTGGTGCTGGACCCCGACGAGAACGCACCCTGCAAAGATATCTGCAACGAATTTTACGTGGGCAGCTTTCGCGATTATGATACGGTGTATGAGTTCGGCCAGAACTGCGACATCCTCACCATCGAGATTGAGCACGTAAACGCCGATGCGCTGGAGAAACTGGAGCAGGAGGGCGTAAAAGTATACCCGGATGCCAAAACCGTGCGTACCATTCAGGACAAGGGCTTACAAAAGGAATTTTACCGCCAGCACAACATCCCGACCTCAGATTTTATACTTCTGAAAGACAGGCAGGAGCTAGCGCAAAGTATAGATTTCCTGCCGGCGTTCCAGAAGCTGCGCCGCGAAGGCTATGATGGCCGCGGTGTTACGCGCTTAACCGGGGAGGCCGATTTAGGCAAAGCTTTCGAGGAGCCGACTGTGCTGGAGAAACTGGTGGATTTTGAGAAGGAAATATCCGTGATTGTGGCCCGCAATGCCAACGGCGAGGTAACGGCTTTTCCGGTAGTAGAGCTGAGCTTCCATCCGGAGCACAACCTGGTAGATTCGCTTTTCGCGCCGGCCAACGTGCCTTACAAACTACAGCGCCACGCCATCGAGATTGCTACCCGTGTTATTGAAGCCTTTGACATGGTGGGCATACTTGCCGTAGAAATGTTTCTGACCAAAGATGGGCAGATTCTGGTGAACGAGGTGGCACCGCGTCCGCATAATTCCGGGCACCACACTATAAAAGCAAACTATACCTCGCAGTACGAGCAGCACCTGCGCGCCATACTCAACCTGCCACTGGGCGCCACTGATATTCAGAGTGCAGCGGTGATGCTGAACCTGCTGGGCGAGCCCGGCTACGATGGCGAGGCCGCGTACGAAGGGCTGCAGGAGGCACTGGCTGTTCCGGGCGTGTATATCCATTTGTATGGTAAAAAATACACAAGACCTGCCCGTAAAATGGGACACATTACCGTGCTAGGCCAAACCATAGAAGAAGCGCAGCAAAGAGCTGCGTCGGTAAAAGACGTTATCAAAGTAAAAGCATAAGTATGGCTGAAGAAACTAGAAATACACAACCGCTTGTAGGCATTATAATGGGCAGCCAATCTGACCTGAAGGTAATGGATGCCGCCGCCGAAATCTTGGAAACGCTGGGCGTGCCTTTTGAACTGACCATTGTATCAGCGCACCGCACGCCGCACCGTATGTTTGAGTATGCTGAGAACGCAAAAAAACGCGGCTTAAAAGTAATTATTGCCGGAGCAGGCGGCGCAGCGCATCTGCCGGGCATGGTTGCTTCCGTTACCACTATCCCTGTTATCGGTGTGCCGGTCAAGTCATCTAACTCCATCGATGGCTGGGACTCTGTGCTGTCTATCCTGCAGATGCCGGGTGGCGTACCTGTTGCTACGGTTGCCTTAGATGGTGCGCTAAATGCTGGTATACTTGCTGCTCAGATTATCGGCACTAACAACCCTACCGTGGCAGATAAGCTAGAGAAGTATAAAATCAGCCTGAAAGATAAAGTAATGCGATCTGTGGATGAGCTGAAAAGAGGAGACCGGGATTTGGACTGATTTAGATAAACTTTAGTTTTCGAGAAAAAGGAACAGTATAAATCATACTGTTCCTTTTCTTTTTTATTGCCTTCTGTTTTCCGCCTTAGTTGTATTCACCCTCTCTATAAGTGCTTTCACCCCTAATTTTACATTTAATAAAATTATATTTAAAGTTATATTATTTGGTTTATATATTATATATTTTATAATTTTATATGATCATATATTAATAAATTTTAACTTTTTCAATTATTAGCCGTTAAAAGTTGACAATCAATTATTCATATCAGAGGGGAATATGGAGGCAGTTAAAAGAGTTGCTGATTATAGCAGGCAGCGATATATCACATCGGCCGGTTACAATAAGATATCTTTTTTTCAGAGGGTAAAAAGAAGGCTTGAAGGTTCTTTTAGCTATGGCACGCCCGAGTTTTTTGTTTGGAAGAACTCTTATGCCAGGATGAAGCAGACAAAGTATTGCATTAACGACTATGTGCTGAAAAGCAAGTATAAAGAGATAGAGTACTGCCAGGAGTTTCAGCAGGAGTTGACATTTGTACTGCCTTTTGCTTATTGGCACCACCTTAACGGCACACTTGGCAAAACCATCTCTTCAAAATACACCAAAGAGCTATACTTCTTCAGTGAGCAGCATGAGGAAAAGTATAATACCAGAGTTGATCAGCTTCCAAGGGATACTTATGAAGTACCAAATATGTATCATTGCCCCACTGTTTCCTTTAACAAGTGGGCAAAGGTGCCTTTAAAGGAGCATTATAAAAATAAACATTTTGTGTTTGGCAAACCGCTGCTGATAATTGCCAATAAGTATAATACAGAGTGGGGCAAGGGGCCAATCAACTTTTTTAGCGTCTCTATGCTCGATAAAATTCTGGATAAGTATGGCGATAAGTATCAGGTGGTGTATAACCGGCCAGGCGCTGACTATATTGTGATGGATAACAGTGAAATTCTGGAGCTGAGAGAAGCGACGTTTATTCGCAAATATTACCCTGAGGTTATTTTAGCTGAAGATTTATACCAGGAAAATAAGGGCAGAGCAAATAATTACAATCACTTTCAGTTAATGCTGTACGCCAACTGCGATCATTTTTTGTCGGTGCACGGAGGTACTGCAGCGTTAGCAAGCTATTTTGGTGGCAAAAACATTATACTTTCCAAACGCGGACACGAGCACAGGTATAATGAGTTTAATTCTATTTTTCCTGCCTTATCCGGTGCTGAGATATATCATGCTAAGAATGATGCGGATGTGCTGCGCTTTCTGGAGCGGCATTATTAAACTTAAGTGTATGCTTTGCCCGTAGCCCTTTCGGGGGCATGTGGCTTTATTTTTAGATCATGCAAGGCCATTTTAGCAACTATTTTGGCTGCTTTGTAGCATATTTTTGCATCTATGTGCATGTTTAAAGCCTTGCGCAGGTTTGCTTCCACATACGTTCTGTTTCCGGTTTTCTGCCAGAGGCTGTGTGCGATGTTTATACCATAGTTCGCAAAGTTCTTCTGGGCTTTTCTTAATATCTGCTTCCGGTGCTCTGGTGGCAAATGTTGCTGAATAAGCTGAAACAGATGGGCCGCATCTTCTAAATATTCTCCTGTTAGAAACTTAACTCCTGATATGGAATTTGTGTGCTTTCTGTATTCTGCCAGCACCTGCGAAGTATAGGCTACCGGGTAATGCTTTGCTATGCGCACCCACATTTCCCAATCCTCCCCGTAAGTTAGTCCGTAAAAAGAGCCCAGCTTTTCGTACACTTCACGCTTCACAGCTATGGTAGCGTACTGAATATGCTGTTTCTCACTGATACGAAGCAGCCAGTTGTCCAGGAGGCCACGCTGTGGGTTGTCATCCCTCACATTTTTAGAGATGATACTGTTTTGCTCATCAATATGGTAGTGCCTGCAGAAAGCGGCACCAGCTTCTGGGAAGTCTTCGAAAAGTTTCTGCATCGCTCTGTAGTACCCGTCTCTCACGCGGTCATCGCCATGAAGTAGATGGACAAAATGCCCTTGCGCTCTGTTGATGCAGGTTTCAAAATTGCGGAGGCTGCCTACGTTTTGCGGCTGTCTGTAATAGCTCACGCTGCCTTTGCCAACCTCCTGCACTATTTTCTCCACATCGGCGTCGGTGCTGCCATCGTCTACCACTTCAATCTGCATTGCTTTTACAGGATAGTTCTGCGCCAGCACGCTCTCTATTGTATAAGGCAAAAACTCTGCGCAATTATAGACAGGTATCATAACCGACCACTGCGGGCGGTCTGGCGATGGCGCAAGTGGGGGGATTAAAGGGGGGGAAGTAGGGATTCTTTCCATAGCACTTGTTATACTTATTAAATTACAGGCTTTTTCTAGTTGAATGGCTACATTTTCAGCCACTGCTTCAGGTGCTGGTCAAGTTCATCTCCTGTCCAATTTTCTATGAGAAACCTTCCCAATCTGTAAGGCTCAGAACCTGACTTAATTGGCCTGCTATCTGTTGTGAAAGCAGCCGTAAAGCCAGTTTCTTTTGCCACTGCCATCGTGTCAGGGGTGTAGCTTCCGTAGGGGTATGCTAGCAAATTTATCCTATCAGTTGATACTTCCTCTAGAAACTTCTTATTCTGCAGTATCTCCTGCTGCTGCACTGTTTTGCTGTGCGCAGCAAGGTCTGGGTGCGATACGGTATGAGCTCCAAGATCAACTAAGCTGCTGTTGACGAGTGCAAATGCCTGTTGCAGGGTCATACTGTGGCAGAGGGGTCTGAGGGTAGTACAAGTTTGGCCTGACCAATCCCGTATCTCTGAAATGTGCTTCTGCTGAATGGTGTGGGGCAATGGTCTTAGAGTTTCCCATACTTTCAGGAATAGCATTGCCCTGGCAGTAGGAGGAGGCTGTACGTATGCTTTCCACTGCCGGTGGTTGGCTTTTATACTTTCTGTAAGAAAATATTCGGCTGTAAGGTTCATAAAAACGTGAATGCCCTCCAACTGCATGTCGAAAATAAAGGGAAGCTGTTCAGAATGTAGTATGATACGCTCTAATTCATCCCACCAGAATTCTGCTTGATTACCTATGTTTCCTGAGCTGATAAAGAATGTGGCTGGCAACTTATACTTCTCTAGCAGTGGCTTGGCATGTAAGAAGTTATCAACGTAGCCATCGTCAAAGGTGAGCGCTATGCTTTTGTTGCGTAACTTCTTAGCCTTAAGGTTTTTAGCCAGTTCAGCCAAGGGAACCACATGCCATTTTCTTTGCAGCAACCGAAGATGCTCCTCAAAGTTTTCAGGGTTTACGGCTAATCTCCAAATGTCTGGCTCCAACTCTGCTATACGGTGATACATCAGCACCAACGCCTTGGGCTCAAGCTGTTTCTTCACGTTATTTAAGAGGCGCCTTATCAATTTTTAATGGCCTTCACGGTTATGGTTACCTGATAATGTGGGTCGTTGTACTTCAGCTTGTCAAGGGGTACCTCTTGTAGCCCCATGCCGTATAGAAATGCGGTTGCCGTAAACACGTTTCCGTAGGGTGTGATCTCTGCTGTGTCCCCAGGAAACATCTCCTGCATCAGCCGTTTAAGTGCTTTGTCTGTAAAAGACCAATACCATGTATCTTCCCATTCCCCGTAATCGATAGGGGTGATGTAAGGCACCGTGAGCAGAAGTGCGCCTCCTGGCTTTAATATGCGGTAGCAAGTTTGCAGCGCTCCCCTGAAATCGTAGATCAGGTGTAAGGTTTGCGTCAGGATGAGGCAGTCAAAAGAGTTGTCGGGGATTTGTGGCGCATGACTGATGTCGCCAATTAGTGTAGCTGTAGGGTTACTGTCATTTACATGTAAAACATCGCTCTTTATAACTTTATCCCCCCCATACCGCATGGTGTACTCATTGTCGCCAATTTCTAATACTCGGCCTTTGACAAAGTTTGCTTCCTGCTCCAGGAAGTTCTCAATGTAGTAGCGATCCACGGGGCCGCCCCGGTCGTAGCCAAACTGTGTACTAAACGGCAAGTACCTGTTGAAATCGCCAACTTTCACTTTTCCGGGTGTAGGCAGGCGCTGTTTAAACAGGAGGGACTTGAGCTTATTTCTGACTCTGCTAGAAGGGATGTGTTTTAGCATCTGGTTCATAAGGATTGCGGTGCTGGAGCTGTTAAGAATGTTATTTAAGGTGAGGCTGGGGTCATACTTTAAAAGGTTGTAGTACTCGGGTAATGCCAGGGATTGCTGCTTTTGCAGCTTTTCAAGGAGCTGTTCGGTGTAGTAATATTTCCAGGACATCACCCCTGCTTGGTACGCTTTTGTCTCTTCGTCGCTTTGCAGCAAGTGTTCTTGTCGCCTGAGTACCTCTATGGCGGTCTTTAGCATCAGGAGCACATTTCTGGAGCTGTTGGAAAGGTGGAACCGGTAGGCAGCTATTTTTGCAGCGTGGTGCCGTACTGGGTATTTTCGAGCTATTTTCAGATACAAATCATACTCCTCACATCCTCTCAGGCTGGGGTCAAACTCGAACTCCTCAAATACGCGCCGCCTGTACAAAACTGTGGCATGCATGCCAATGTAGTTGCCTTTTAAAAGGTGTGTATAATGCTGCCGGTGCACGACCCTTACCTCTGAATACACCTTCTCTTCATCATAAACTCTGTCGTGGCTGCCGGAGACAAATGCTAACTGCACCTGTTGCTGCAGGTATGTGAGGTTGGTGGCAATAGCGTCTGGGTAGAGGTAGTCATCGGCATCCAGAAAAACTAAAAAATCGCCCTTGCTAAGGCGTATGCCTGTATTTCTGGCGGCAGAGGGCCCTTTGTTGTTTTGGTAATGATAGATTATACTTGGGTTCTGTTTTGCTATCTGCCTAGTGTTATCGGTAGAGCCGTCGTCTATTATAATGATCTCTGTGTGCGGGTAAGACTGCAGGTATACACTATCCAAGGCCGTCTGCAGCAGGTTGCCATGGTTATAACATGGTATAACCACTGATACAAGCGGATTTTTAGCTAGAGCAACCATCTTATCTCAGAGTTGGTTTTAACAGCTGGCGCTGGTGCTTTCTGTAAAAAATCAATCCTGATACTATACCGCTCATTTCTGCCCAGATGGTAGAGTAGCGGGATGTATAACTGGGGAACCCTCTTCTGATGAGCCCGATGTAGAACTTTGGCAATATCTGAAAAAGGTGCTGCTTATAGCCAGCCTGCTGGTGCCGTTCTTGCTGAAGCAAAGCAGCCACCGTAAATCCGCGCATGTAATAGTATAACTGTTTCTGAAGCCCTTTGGCTTCCTTACGGTGCTCATGAAATACAGTGGCTCTTGGATTATACATTATGCTTAATCCCGCAGACAATATCCTGTGCCATATCTCAGAGTCGCCGTTGCAGCCAGCAGCCCCTACGTCGAGCAATTCGTTGAAAAGGCCTACTTGCTTAAAAACAGACTTTTGGAATGCCATATTGGCACCGGCGCCTATCTCCCAGACAGGCGGCCCTATGGCTAAGGTATCATTTATGAAATCTGAAGTATAGGTTTTGTCTGTATATCCCCTGTTGAAGCTCCAGTACTTCTCAAAGTTCAACTGTGCCTTGGTGTGCAGTTGAGCTGCTATCACAAGCCCGGTCATGGCTGCTATAGAATTGTCCTGGAATGTTTCCCATACCCAGTAAGCCCACATTGGATGCACCAATACATCATCATCAATGTAGGCTATAATTTCGTTTTGGGCGTGTAGAATGCCTGTGTTCCGGGCAATGTCCAGACCTGGCCTCGGCTCTTTTACATAGGTTACCTTCTTAAACTGCCGTGCTGCCTCAAAGGTCGTGTCATCTGCTGGGGCGTTATCCACTACTAAAATCTCTTGTGGCACGCACCGGATGCCAAGCAGGTTTTGGAGACACTCTTTTAGTTGAATTGCCCTATTTCGTGTGCAAATAATAACTGTGACAGGCACCGTAGCTGGCACCTGTTTTGGGAAGACAGGGGAGAAGATGTTCTCAAGCACTGCATTCATTTTTTTAAAATTCCCACTTTGCAGCATTGATATCCAATGAGCAGTAGTGCTTAGCTGATTTTCTGGTGAATATTGTTGTACAGCAGGTCGTATGGCCTCAGTAAGTTGTTTTAAGTATATTTCATCTGTGAGTAGCTGCCCAGGCTTTAGAAACAAATGGCCAATAGCAATGTCTTTCCACCAGAAGACTAGGTAACTACCTGAGAGTTTACCTACAGCAGGTATAGGCAAAGGGTGCTGCTTATCCAGATGAATGTGATGAATGTGACAGGCAGGGTGCTGCGACATAGGTTTATATGCTAAGTTGTAATCTGATGTTTTTGTTCTCTAACCTGAACGGAAGCTGGGGGCGTACGGCACCCCACCATTTTTCAAAATAATTCAAGTTTCCACGATAGTCCTCCACATCAAAAGCTAGGCACTCTTCAAAATAATAAAGCTGTATGGAAACATCGCGGGCGACATGGAGGCTTATATAGTACGAGCCGTCATTCAGGAGATTACCCGGAATTGTGCATTCCCCTTCCACAATACCTTTGTGGCAAACGGTAGCCGGGGAAAGCAGATCAAAAATACAGTCGCCGCTGTAGGAGAACAGAACCAGCCCGACATTTATACTTACCTCCTCAAGCAGGTTCCAGAACTGGAATTTAACAGTGAGCGGTGTACGCACGTCAATGATGCCCTCAGTTAGTTCCAGGTGCGGTATAAGTTCTACTTGCTTAAAGCGAATCTTATCGTTGCCAGGAGCTAAGCTGGATGTTTCCCATTTTTGCTGCAGTTGTAGTTTCTGCATACTTGCAATGTACTTATTAACCACCGTGGTGGAAGGGCCAATCTCTTTCATAGTGCCTTTGTTTAGCCAGAGGGCTCTGTCGCAAAGGGTGTTGATGGCCTGCATGCTATGGCTTACAAAAAGAATGGTTCTGCCATCTGACTGGGATACTTCCCGCATTTTGCCCAGGCACTTTTTCTGGAAGTCAGCATCGCCAACGGCCAAGACTTCATCCACAATCAAAATATCAGGCTCCAAGTGAGCGGCCACAGCAAAAGCCAGCCTGACATACATGCCCGATGAGTAACGTTTCACAGGTGTGTCAACAAACTCTTCTATGCCAGAGAAAGCCACTATCTCATCGAATTTGGCCGCTACCTCAGCCTTGCTCATGCCTAGAATGTAACCGCTGATAAAGATGTTTTCGCGGCCAGTCAGCTCTTTGTTAAAGCCTGTGCCAACCTCCAGCAGGCTGCTTACTTTGCCTTTGCCTTTTACAGTGCCCATTGTGGGTTTTACTATCCTAGATATGATTTTCAGCAAAGTAGATTTGCCGGATCCGTTACTGCCAATAATGCCCAAAGACTCTCCTTGCTTTACTTCAAAGTTTATGTCTTGCAAGGCCCAAATCTGGTCCTGCTGGGCGTTAGGCAAAACAGTGTTATCTAAATGGAAGAAAGGGTCTTTTTTGCCTAGTATATAAAGGTTCCACCAATGCTGCAGGTCCTGACGAAAGGAGCCTGTGCCAATGGTGCCCAAGCGGTATAGTTTGGAAATGCGCTCTACCTGAATAATGTTCTCTGCCATACTCGTTTACACTACGTCTATCAGCTTATCGCCCTGTTTGTTAAACAATAATAAAGCAGCACTGAAAAAGGCTGCGGTAAACAGCATGCTATACATCAAATGGAAAACAGAAACAGTGCCCTCTCCCAAAAGTGACAAGCGAAAAGCCTCAAAAAGAGGTGATAACGGGTTAAGCTGAACAACCCATTGCACCTTTTCCGGGACAGCAGAAAGCGGGTAGATAACAGGTGTAACATACATCAGCAAGCGTACTCCCAAGCTAATAACATAGCCGATATCCCTATACTTAGCCGTCAGCACTGAGAAGAACAATCCCATGCCCAAAGCAAGTACCGCCGTTGTTATGATGGCTACCGGAAACCAAAGTATAGTTATACCTGGGGATATTGTTAAACCCTGAAAGAGCCAATAATAGGCAACCAGTAGCAGGAGCAGCATAAACTGAATCAGGAAATTGTATAATTGCGTGCTTATAATGGATAGCGGCAGCACAATACGCGGAAAGTATACTTTGCTGAAGAGGTGGGCATTGTCTTTAAAAGTAGAAGCCGTGCCTGAGAAGCTATCACTGAAGAAGCTCCAAAGTATGATTCCTGAAAAGTAAAACAAAACTGGCGGCAAACCACCAGTCGGGATACCTACAAACTTACCGAAAACCACAACATAGGTAACCAAGGTGAGCAGGGGAGGAAAAAGGATCCAGAACGGACCAAGTATAGTCTGTTGATACTTCAGCAGGAAGTTTCGTTTTACCAGGCCACCGAGCAAGTGCCGGAAAGACCACATCTCACCAAGGCTTGTTCCCCAGTAACTGGTCTGGCTGGTAATCTCCCAATCCCATTTTGTTTTTGTTTCAGACATTAAGTTACCCATCGATTTTGAGTGGAGCAGTTATCTATGCTTATTGCGCCAGCGCTAACTGCCACCATGCAGGGGCAGGGGCCCCTTTGGGTAACTTATACGGTGCATTGTATTTTATGTCTTATTAATTGAATTAAATTTTATAATTAATATATTTAATCATAAATAAGATCAACAAATTTTTGTTGGTAACTTTGTTTGAGTAAGTTATACCTTAAGTGGAGGAGCCTATAAACGAAGCACACAGCTAATTGCTTAGCTGCTTGCTTCGTTTATACTTTCTAAAAGTCTACTAATAGAAATTGCTTATTGTTTAAGGAGCTTAAAACGATAGGTTTTATTACTAAAAGAGGCTGTTAGAATATAGTAAGATGATTCTTTTAGCTCACTTAAATTAAGTGGAAGCCTAGTCAACCCCTGCTGAACAGGTATGGATTTGTAAACCAGCTTCTTGCCTTTTGTGTCTGTTATTGTAAGTATAAGGTCTTCTGCTTTTTCCGTTTCCAGTTCAAGCGTTACCGTTTCCGAGAACGGGTTTGGATAAGCAGAAAATGAAAGTCTGGCCTGTTTAAAATCCACTGCTCTTATAAAGGAGTAGGTAATGGTACTGTCCAGGTCTATCTGGCGTAAGCGGTAGTAGGTTGTTCCGGTTTTTCCTGCCTCCTGATCACGGTAAGTATAAAGTTGCCGCCGCGCTGAGGTAGGAGATTTGCTCTTTACAAAACCAGGTTTTCTGAAGCTTTTCCCATCTGCTGACATCTCTACATCAAAGCCGTAGTTGTTTTGTTCAGAGGCTGTTACCCATTCCAGCACAACTTCCGCTCCCTGTTTAGCAGCCGTAAACGATGCCAGAGTAACTGGCATAGGCGTAGGCACAGACTGAGTGCTGGCAACCGTAAAAGGGGAGAAGGAGTTAACACCGCTCAGGCTGATTTGGTATGTACCGGCAGTTGCGCCCTGTGTTACCATGCCTGTGCTACTCTCCATCACCTGCCAGGTGTTATCTTCAAAGTGGCTCACATAGCTTTCGCTCCGGTTAAAAGTTTCCGGCTCATCATTGGTAGCCCATTGCAGCGTCATCGTTACATCAGAACCCCCTTTTTCTCTTTCGTCAATATGCCAGGTTTTGTTGATTGTACTTTCTTTTTCAGCGGTTTCTTGTTCAGTCGGTGTTCTGTCTTCCACACGTATGCTGAAAGCGTCTTTTATACCTTTGTTCTGCAGCGAAACTGGGGCATACCCTTTAGCGGTGCCAACCGGATATACTTTTGTTGTGCCTGTAGCCATGCCCGCATAAGTTAGCTGGCCAGCGCCGTTAGTTAGAATATAATGATCTGCGTTATAGTTAAATATTTTACCTCCTTCTTTTATTAAAAGGCTATTGTCGCCCAGCAGCAGTTTGCTTTGATTTAAATCCAGCAGGTTGTTTATAGTAGCAGCTCCGGCCAGGGTTTTAGCGCCGCTGCCCTGTAGTACCAGGCTGCCGTAGCTACCGGCAGGTATAAGTTGCGTGGTATCGCTGTTAAATATGATGCTGGAGTTCAGGTCAGTACTTAAGTTGGTCGCCACTAAATTGCCATGTAGTTCTAATGTGGCATTCTGCCCAATTGTAAGTGGGCCAGCAGCATTTAGGGCATTTACATAGCCGTGTTCTCCAGACTCTATACTTGGGAATAGGCTTACTCCTTGCTCACTTGGTGGAATACTGGCATTAATGTGTGGCGTCGGAACGCAGGCGCTCCAGTTCTGGCTGTCAAACCAATCTGGGGTGCCGCTATTGCCTGTCCATTCAGTTGCATCCGTATCGATAACACTAATTGTGTAGTGCACTGCCTGCTGCTGTCCCTGCGCATCGGTATAAGTATACACGAGAGCATGGCTGCCTACACCTGCCGCCTCAGGAGTAAAATACCCTTCCTTGGTCACTCCGTTGCCAGCATATACTCCTGGGGAATCGGTTTGGCCAAACGTGAGTAGCTGCGGACCGCCGTAAAGACAGGCTTTGCTGTTATTTGTCACCTGATGAGCCCCAATGCAAAGATTGTTGCGTTGGGAGATGCTGTTGCCCCAAAAATCTGTTTTACCTATGCTGAGCCCGTAGTCTATTTGCAGGTTTAAAGCTTTACCAATCAAGGCAGAGGACCTATCGAGCTTATAACCTTCCAGCGTAAATAGCAATCTGGGGTCGGAAATAGTAATGCCCTTACCTGGGTTTTTTAATTTTGGATCAAGGTAGTGTCCTGATGCTGCGCCATTTGTAGATTCTTGTGTGGTGGCAGTACGCCAAGCCTCTAATGAAGTATAGGTGGTGGCGCCCCAGGTAAACTTTGGTGAAACTCCTGATGCCCAGTAGTTATTGCCTTCAAACTTAACGTTAGCAGTTACTTTGCTATCTACTTGCAGTAACTTAACACCGCCTGTTGTTACAAAGAGATTATTGCGGAAAGTAGCTACTGCTGTACCGCTATTCTGTACCCAAACAGCTTTTGGAGCACCGCTAGCTGGCGCAGTCATGTATATCGTATTATTATAAATCTGTGCATCCTGAATACCTCCATTAGAACCTGAAGACCACAGGTGAATAGCGCTGTAGCCGTTTTTTCTGCCGTCGTTTTCGCTGATGTTATACCTGATGGTCAGGCCTTGCATGGCTGGCGCACCTGAGTATTGGGCTAACAGAAATCCTGCACCCTCATTATCGTGCGAATAGTTGTACTGCATAATACAGTTGGTGCTACCGCCATCTATATCAAACCCTCCGCCGTCTTTAGATGTGCCTGTTTTATTGTGGTGAGACTCGTTGTACTGAATCACCACATTATTGCTGACATAGCACCAGATGCCTACCGGGCCGCCGCTTGTCCAGGCATTGAGCCATCCGTTGTTGTAGGCCTCGCAGTATTCTATAATGCCACCGTCTACTCCACCCATAACAATGCCGTTTCCGCTATGCGAGTGGGTTTTTGTTGATATGCCAGCGTTGTTGTATACTTTGTTGTTAGATAAGTAGACATTCCTATGGCCCTTTTTATTCTCGTCTGCCCAGGTACTAATACCTGCGTCGCCATTGTCGTGGGCGGAGCAGTGCGTAATAGAAACATCATCAAAACCACTGGTCCCGTTCCAACTGCCAATACTGATGCCTGACTCTCGGTAACCGTATACTTCCACGTTATGGATGGCAATGTAAGGTAATCTGGTGGAGGGCAAATCCATGTAAAAATCGACACCAGAAGCCCCATTAGTTGTTCTTCCTGATCCCTGAAATACTAAATCCTGTATTTTAAAGCCGGCAGAGTTGTACACAGATAAACCCACTTCGGTGCCGCTACTAATAACAGCTCTTCCGACACCAAATGATCCTATCACGATAGGCAGCTCTGGCGTGCCTTTTACATCAGGCCCAAAGTAAATTGAGCCTGAAAAAATAACCTCTCCTTCAAATAAAACAGTATCTCCTGCAGCAAAACGTGTAGCATTTACTTTGTCTATACTTGCCCACGCTAGTGTTTTTGAGGAGCCGCTATTGGTGTCGCTTCCAGTACTGCTGATATAATATGTCTCCGCGTGCGCACTGAAACCTGCTATTGTTAGCAATAAACCCACCGCAAATGATAAGGACTTCATAAACTACAATTGTTTTAAAAGTATGCCTGCTTGTAATCCTATTATTGGATAACCTTTGAGGTAGTGTAGTTAAGGAAGATGAGAGATACGGGCTTACCCAGTTGAACAACTGATACACTTGGGATGCAGTGAGTTATGCAAATGCCTTTACAGGAGTACTTTAGTGGGTAATTGTACACCATATAAATGTTGAATTATAGATAATGGGAAAATTGTAATTTTGCTATTTCCTCTTAATGAGGAGCTCCTGCAATAGTCATAATTATTTGGCTTCTGACAAAGCCGCTCACGGAATAGTTTATTAAAAATGTTTAAATAGATAATAATGTCTATAATTTGATTGGAATAATTATAGTCATATTGATTTGTTGATCAAGTGCTGTTTGGCAGTTTTTTACAGGTGATTTAATCAGAAGTACAAATATTGGCTAAAGCTGCCGGTTTTAAAAAATTATACTTGTTTTTTGCCATTGTGAGGTGGTGACAAAACTAAACAGTGTTAAGTGAATAATATGTATTAACCTATATTTAGGTTAAACTTAATTTTTATAGATAGGAGAGGTAGTGAGTATGGCAATTGAGGAGATTCATCAGCCTTATATTGTGCTACTACTTGGGCCGTGGTGATGCAGGCTGTGCGGAAGTGAGGCCCGAGGTAATTGATAAAGTATAAGTCAGCTTAAAAGGCTAACTCTTGTAATCTAAAAGAGGCCGGCAAAGTATAATTGCCGGCCTCTTTTAGATTGCTTTAGAAAGCGTAACTTAAGATAAAGTAAGAGCTTTTTATTCTGGTCGTCATTTCAGATATCGCAGAAAAACCGTCGTTTATTTCATACCTGGCTTCTATAGATAGTGCATTTCCATTAACCGGATACGATAAACCGATTCCAGATGTAAGGCCTAAAGCGTACTTTCTGCTGCCAATATATTCCGGTAAAGCCGGTCCCTCTTCAGTATAACTGGAAGACATAAAAGTGCTTTGAATAACTTCTTTATCCTTAAACTTAACAGCATAAGCTAGTACAGGGCCAGCGTTTATAAAAGGGCGAATCTTTCCTTTAGGGAAAGTATAGCGCAGCTGTGCAGGTAGCTTAAGGTATCCTAAATCAAATGTTACCTCGCTTGATGTTTGCCTTCCGGAGCCGTTTTCCTCAACCTGATAAGAAGTAAACTTATATGGCGTATACAACAAATCAGTTTGAATAGAAAGCTTCTCATTAATAGCAGGAATAGTGAAATTTAAGCTGATGCCACCTGTAAAATTTGAAAGGCTGTTGTCGTACTCGCGGTTTGCAAGAATGTATGGGCCTGTAGTGGTCAGGTTGGAAACGAAATAGGCTGCAACAGGCGCAATGCTGATATGCCCTTTCTTCTTTTCCTGTGCATAACTTACACTGGCAGGGTTTACGCATTGGTTATACTTAAAAACTGCGGCTGTAAGAGAGGTATGGTTTAGGTTTACTCTTTTCAGCTCTGCTGGTGATAGGGCAGCACAATCAGAGGCTACACTGGAGAGGGCTGTAACAAACGTCTTGTCTGTAACTCTACGTTTTCTGCCGGTGGTTGCATCTGTCTTATACGTTATTACTTGTGTTAACTCAACCAGCGGTCCATTATCTTTAGAAATATAATAGCGTTCCTTTTGAAAGGCATCACGGTAATGGTAAAGGTTGGCTTTTCCTTTTACCAATACATTCAAAAACAGCCGTTGTGTGGCAGTACCTTCTTCTGCTGTGGCAGGTACTGAGTGCGATTCGAAAAGCTTCTGCTCTTTGTAAAACCCATAGCCTTGAATGTTATCAGGCGAAAACGTTTGCTCGGCAGCACTTTCATTTTGCTTAAAAGTGGTAAGCTGTGAGCTACGGACTCCGCCTCTGTAATCTACCAAGCCTTGCACAGTGTCGCCATTCTGAACTATAAAGCCACTTTGGAAATTCTTCTGAGCGAAGGATAGACTGCAAATAAGGAGCAATGAGAGGGTAAAGTAAATTTGTTTCATAAAAGGGTGTTAATTGGATAAAATTTGAATGGGCCGCAAGTAAGTCAACTTGACAAATAATCCATATAGTTTTTATAATTAATTTGTGCAGCTGAGTATAATGCAAAAAAAATCCCCTGCCAGATTCCGACAGGGGATTTTTATATAGTTTAAGTATGAGATGCTTATTTGTTAGAGCTTCCGTCTACTTCTTCGTAGTCAACATCAGTTACACCGTCGTCGTTGGCTTTGCCCTGGTCAGCACCTGGCTGGCCGTTGCCACCACCTTCAGCGCCTGGTGCACCTTGGCCTTGCGTAGCAGCATACATCTCCTGAGAGGCTGCGCTCCAAGCGTTGTTCAGGTTCTCGATAGCTGTGTCGATACCGGCCACGTCTTTTGCTTCATGTGCTTTTTTCAACTCAGCAAGCGCGTTCTCGATGTTCGACTTGTTGCCGCCGGAAAGCTTGTCGCCATACTCTTTCAGCTGCTTCTCAGTTTGGAAGATCATAGAGTCAGCTGTGTTCAGCTTCTCGATCTCCTCCTTCGCCTTCTTGTCAGCCTCAGCGTTAGCCTCAGCCTCCTTGCGCATCTTTTCGATTTCTTGATCGCTCAAGCCGGAAGAAGCCTCAATGCGGATCTTCTGCTCTTTGCCGGTTGCCTTGTCTTTGGCAGTTACGTGCAGGATACCGTTGGCATCAATATCGAAAATAACTTCGATCTGCGGAACACCACGTGGCGCTGGCGGAATATCTGAGAGGTGGAAACGACCGATGGTACGGTTGTCTTTCGCCATTGGGCGCTCACCCTGCAGTACGTGGATCTCAACCGATGGCTGGTTATCCGAAGCAGTAGAGAACGTCTCAGATTTTTTGGTAGGGATAGTTGTGTTCGACTCGATCAGTTTGGTAAACACACCGCCCATGGTCTCGATACCTAGTGAAAGTGGCGTTACGTCCAGCAGAAGTACATCTTTTACCTCACCAGTTAACACACCACCTTGGATGGCGGCACCAATAGCAACCACCTCATCCGGGTTAACGCCTTTAGAAGGCTTCTTGCCGAAGAATTTCTCCACTTCTTCCTGCACTTTCGGGATACGGGTAGAACCACCTACCAGGATCACCTCATCGATGTCAGAAGTAGAAAGGCCTGCATCCTGAAGCGCTTTTTTGCATGGCTCCATAGAGCGGCGGATCAGGTCATCGGAAAGCTGCTCAAATTTAGCGCGCGTCAGTTTGCGTACCA
This sequence comes from uncultured Pontibacter sp., assembly GCF_947495565.1. Classification (GTDB taxonomy): domain Bacteria; phylum Bacteroidota; class Bacteroidia; order Cytophagales; family Hymenobacteraceae; genus Pontibacter. Next base: position 79,199 of record NZ_CANLZM010000006.1, on the reverse strand, counting down.
AGTGCTTCGGCACACCATCAACCGGCATAATGTATGGCAGGTTAATTTCTGTTTCCTGAGAAGAAGAAAGCTCGATTTTAGCCTTTTCAGCTGCTTCCTTCAAGCGCTGAAGCGCCATTGGGTCTTTGCGCAGGTCAAGGCCTTCGTCGTTCTTAAACTCATCGGCCAACCAGTTAATGATCACCTGGTCAAAGTCATCACCGCCAAGGTGTGTGTCACCGTTTGTAGAAAGTACCTCAAATACACCGTCACCCAGCTCAAGGATCGAGATATCGAAAGTACCACCACCAAGGTCAAACACTGCAATCTTCTGGTCTATGCTTTTCTTATCCAAACCGTAAGCAAGCGCTGCTGCCGTTGGCTCGTTGATGATACGCTTCACCTCAAGGCCTGCAATCTGGCCGGCTTCTTTGGTAGCCTGACGCTGTGCATCGTTAAAGTAAGCTGGTACGGTAATAACAGCTTCAGTTACAGTTGTACCCAAGTACTCCTCTGCCGTAGCCTTCATTTTCTGAAGAACCATCGCAGAAATTTCCTGTGGCGTATACTCGCGGTCGCCGATCTGCACGCGAACCGTGTTGTTGCTGCCCTGCTGTACTTTGTAAGATACCTGCTTTGCTTCTTCGCTTACCTCATTGTAGCTGTGGCCCATGAAGCGCTTGATAGAAGCGATAGTGTTTTGCGGGTTAGTGATTGCCTGGCGCTTGGCAGGGTCACCTACTTTGCGCTCGCCGTTTCCGTTATCCAAAAATGCTACGATAGACGGAGTTGTGCGGCGCCCCTCGCTGTTAGGTATAACAACTGGCTCGTTACCTTCCATTACGGCAACGCAAGAGTTCGTTGTACCTAAGTCAATACCTATTATTTTTCCCATTCTATAGCTTTATTTATAGTTGCTGATTTGATTTCCTTTTATGGTTACTACTCATTTAACAAGCCATGTGCCAATGGTAATATAGTGCTGTTTTTATGTCATTCTGTCAGCAGACTATATGATGGCCTTACTTGTTGGCGGACTTGCCGGGTTGCTCTGCCGTCACTGCGACATAATTGCTGAAGTTATACTTGGCTGTGACGGTGCGTGGGAAAAACTAAAGCCGCAGCTAAATACCTCTTTTAGAAGCGGCCAGCTGCGGCTTATTTAAATAGATCGGGCTTATTGAAAACTAGACACCAGTTGCCGCACTTCCTCTTTATACTTTGGCAGTATGTCGCTGAGGCCCTCTTTGGCAGAAGCATAAGTTACCTCCACCTGCTTTTCGCCCAGGCGGTATGCCAACAGGCCTTGCTGCTCTTCAGTTAAATAATAAAGCTTGTTTTGCTCTGAGGCTGTGGAAACAAGATAAGTACGAAATGTAAAGCTGTTCTGGACGCGGTGCTGCGTAGGAGCTCTGTTCTCCAGGTATCGTTGCGTGACCATGGTATCTATCCCAATGCTGCTTTGGATTTGGACAATGCTGCGTATCTCGCCCTCATCAAATTTCCAGCGGTGTATCTGGTGCTGCCCCTGCTGCTGCTGGATGTAAATTGCCTGGCTCAGATCTAACTGGGCCACAAGCGCGAATAGCTGCAGGTCTTCGGCCACGGTTTGCACAGTGGGGCTGAGGTTGCTGTTGTCGCTGATGAAGTAGCTTTTACTTTGCTGCAGCTGGCTCAGGTCTTTCTGCAGGTCCTGCTGCAGGCGCAGTTGGGTAGTATCTGTAAACAGGAAGGTGAGCGGCAGAAGTATACTTAACAAGAATGTAGTCATTGCTTAAACAGGTTTATTTAGGTTATACTTCATCCGCTCCAATCTTGTGCAGCGAAGTTACAGCCGTGAGCTGTCTACCACCGTCCAGCTGATATTACCGTTGTTAACCTCATACTTCAGCAGCATATAACCGCCCATGTGGCCGTCTTCGTAATACGCAAGGGCGTAGCGGTCGTTCAGGATGCGTGTATCCCGGATCGCCATGGTACCGCCTACTACACCTTTTGTAGGTATTAGGTTGCCCTGCTTACGGCTCAGGTCATTCATCAGGTCTGTTTCCGGGTTCTGCAGGCCTTTGCGCTTCAGGCGTTGTAAATCAGTTTGGCTCAGGCTGCCCAGCTCGTCTACAAAAGCGGCACCGCCCGGAGGCACCAGGCTCATCGTATCAGGCGGCAGCATCATGTCTTCCAGCGAGTCGGCTGTTTCAGTCTGCTCTTCCAGTTCCTGGTCAATCTCAGCTACCTGGTTATCGGCTATGGCTAGGCGGCTTTCGGCTTCGTTTTTCTGCCAATAAAAGTATAAAGCCAGAAACAGGAACAGAGCTGCCAGAAGCCAGGGAAGTATATTTCTCATATTGTTTTAGTAGGATGCCTTCAAATAAGAATTCTATAGTATAGCAATTTGCTAATTTATACTTTGCCTGTGGCAAAAGGTGCTGCTTTTCTTTAAAAAATCTGAAATAACAAAGCCTGCTCCGTTTAAGAAGCAGGCTTTATTATACTTATACTTTAATTTTTTTCTCAAAAGACCTTTTAGCCGAGCTTAGATTGTCTGGTTCACATCGAAGTTCTCCAGGTAATCTGCCACGCGGCGTACAAACATGCCGCCCAGCGAGCCATCTACCACGCGATGGTCGTAGGAGTGCGACAGGTACATGAAGTGGCGAACCCCGATCAAATCACCTTCCGGCGTCTCAATAACGGCTGGCTTTTTCTTGATAGCGCCCACGGCCATAATAGCTACCTGCGGCTGCATGATGATCGGCGTGCCCATCACGTTTCCGAATGAACCTACGTTAGATACCGTGTAAGTACCGCCGGCCAGGTCGTCTGGCGTCAGCTTGTTCATGCGGCCACGGTTGGCCAGGTCGTTTACTTTTTTGGTCAGGCCGTTCAGGTTCAGCTGGTCAGCGTTTTTGATGTTCGGCACGATCAGGTTACCGCTTGGCAGGGCCACGGCCATACCTATGTTAATGTCTTTGTGGCGGATAATCGTGCTGCCATCCACTGACACATTGATCATTGGGTAATCCTTGATGGCTTTGGCAATGGCATCGATAAAGATTGGCGTAAAGGTCAGGTTCTCGCCTTCGCGCTTCTTATACTCGTTTTTCCACTTGTTTCTCCAGTTTACCAGGTTGGTTACGTCGGCCTCCACAAAAGAGGTAACGTGCGGAGAGATGCGCTTGCTGTCTACCATGCGGTCGGCAATCATTTTGCGCATGCGGTCCATCTCGATCAGCTCTGTGTTGCCGCCGTAAGATGCGGCTGGCTTTACCTGAGGAGCGGCAGCTTGTGGTTGGGCAGCAGGAGCAGGGGCGGCCTGTGGTTGCGCCTGTGGCGCGGCAGGTGCCTGTGCTTGCGGAGCAGCAGCTTGGGCCGGAGCGTTTTTGCGGTTCTCCACATACTCCAGAATATCTTTTTTAGACACACGGCCTTCCTTGCCAGTACCCGGAATATACTCCAGTTCCTGCATCGGAATGCCTTCTTCGCGGGCAATGTTTAGCACAAGCGGTGAGTAGAAGCGGCCAGTGGCAGGCTGGTCTAGTTTGGCAAACGCCTCACTAGGTGCAGAAGCCGCAGCAGTCTGCTGTGGAGCAGCCTCAGGTGCTGTGGCAGGAGCCTGTGTAGCGGCAGGGGCAGAAGTTCCGGCAGTGTCTTCACCGTCTGTAGAAATAACAGCGATCGGGGCGCCTACGGCCACCACGTCACCTTCCTGTACCAGAATTTCCTTCAACACGCCACCCTGAAGGGCAGGTACTTCTGTGTCCACTTTATCTGTAGCTACTTCCAGCACCGATTCGTCCTGCTCGATGGTGTCACCCACGCTTTTGAGCCATTTCAGAACGGTGCCTTCCATGATACTTTCACCCATCTTGGGCATAACCATTTCTACAAGTGCCATATGTGTCTTTATTCGTTGATCAGTTTTAATTAAAGTAAAAAGCCGAAGGAGTACAAGCAGGAAAGTGAGTGCTAACCCGTGTTAAGACCTTTTGCTTAAAAAGTTCAGACAAAGTTAATTATTTTAGCCTATTCCTCAACCGTTGCCTCTAAACTTTGGCGCAGCAGGTTTAACAAAGCCATGGCCGTGTATTCTATATTGAGGAGCCTGTTTTTGTTAAAGTTCAGCAGTTTGGCCTCGGTTTTATACTTGTTGGCATAGGCAATCCAAATGGTGCCTACCGGTTTATCGAGTGTGCCTCCGTCTGGGCCTGCAATGCCGCTTGTAGCCAAGCCAATGTCGGTGTCAAATTTAAGGCGCACATTCTCTGCCATAGCCCGGACAGTAGCTTCACTTACGGCGCCATGCTGCTGCAGGGTTTCAGGGTTTACGTTCAGTTCCTGCATCTTTACTTCGTTATGGTAGGCAATTACGCCGCCTATAAACCAGGCGGAGCTGCCTGCCACACTTGTCAGCTTATGGGCTAGAAAGCCGCCGGTACAGCTTTCGGCTGTGGCGATTGTAAGCCCGCGCTCTTTCAGCTGCAGGCCAATAGCCTCTTCCAGCGGTACCTCGCCATAGGCAAAAATATACTTCCCTATGATGCCCGGCAGCTTATCCACCTCCTGCTGCAGCTCCTGCTCCAGTTCAGCCTCATCCATACTTTGCCCCGTAAGGCGGAGACGCACGCCGCCCAGGTGCGGCAGGTAAGCCAGCTTCAGGTGCTCTGGCAGGCGTGTTTCCCAGTCCTCCAGCCGCTCGGCAAGTATAGACTCCGGCAGCCCTACCGTCTGGATTACCTTGTGTATGATATGCGGCGTTTTAAAGTATGCCTTCAGCTGCGGCAGCACAATGTCGGTCATCATGCGTTTCATCTCAAAGGGCACCCCCGGCATCGAGACGTATACTTTGCCTTTGTGCTCAAACCACATGCCCGGCGCAGTGCCCAGTACGTTGCGCACTGGTGTGCAGCTTTCAGGTAAAAAGGCCTGCTGCCGGTTTAGCTCCGTCAGGTCTATGCCGCGCTGCTTAAATAAGGCGGCGATGTCTGCCAGCGACGGTTCGTGCAGTATAAGGGAAGTATGAAAATAATCAGCCAGCACATGCTTGGTAAGGTCGTCTTTGGTTGGGCCGAGGCCGCCTGTCATCAATATGATGTCGGCGCGCGCCCCGGCATCTTTTAACGCCTGCACAATATGCTCTACACTATCTGAGATAGAGGTGATTTGCTTTACCTTTATGCCAATCCTGGTAAGCTCGGTGCCCATCCAGGCAGAGTTGGTGTCCACAATCTGGCCATAGAGAATCTCATCGCCGATGGTGATAATCTCAGCAGTAACCGCTTTCATATATATTTGTGGTCTGATTTATGTTTAAGCTTCTTAAACCCTGTAAAGGTAAAGATGTTGTAGCACAATGCATAAACAGCTTTAGCTATACTTTCATAAACCGGACCGGATACTTTAAAATCAACATAGTAAGCATACATGAAGAAAATAATTTATACTTCTGCCATAGCCTTGGCACTTGGCGCCTCGGCCTGTACCGTAACGGATATACAGCGCACCATGGATGGCGTGCTGGCAGGCACCAGCGGCACACTTACCCAATCTGAAGTAGCCGCGGGGCTAAAGCAGGCTTTGGAGGTGGGGATAACCAACGGCGCTAGCCAGGCCTCCCAAACCGACGGCTATTTTGGCAACTCACTGATCAGGATTCCATTTCCGGAGGATGTGCAGCGTGTGGAGAATACCCTGCGCCAGGTGGGGCTGGGCAGCCAGGTAGACAAGTTTATACTTACTCTGAACCGTGGTGCCGAAGACGCCGCCAAAAGCGCCGTGCCAATATTTGTGAGCGCCATCAAGCAGATGACCATTCAGGATGCCTGGGGGATACTCCGTGGTGATAAGGACGCGGCCACAAACTACCTGAAGCGCACTACCTCGCAGCAGCTGTATGATACCTTTAATCCGATTATGGTTAAATCGCTGGAAAAGACAAACGCCACGCGCTACTATGCAGACCTTGTAAACCAGTATAACAAAGTGCCGCTTGTGCAGAAAGTAAACCCCGACCTGGATGATTACGCCACCCAAAAAGCCATTGACGGTCTGTTTACTTTGGTTGCCCAGGAAGAGCTAAAGATACGCCAGAACCCGATTGCCCGCACCACCGAACTGCTGCGCAGGGTGTTTGCCCAGCAAAACCAGTCATAAGTTAAGTTGCACGCTTAACATGGCTTTGCGCCCGCTTTACCCAGAAGTAAAGCGGGCGCTTTATTTTATGGAACATAAACCGCTCATCGAAAGTACAATACAGCAAATTTAATTTACCGCTCGTTATACTTTACACCACGGCTATGGGACAAAAACCTTTTCATTATACTACGCTCACAAAAGAGAGGGATCTTGATGTATTATTAGAGGAAATAGGCGACGCCCGCGTGGTGATGCTGGGAGAAGCCTCGCACGGCACTTCCGAGTATTATTCCTGGCGAACGGCCATTTCCAGAAGGCTGATCCAGGAGAAGGGCTTTGACTTTATAGCAGTGGAGGGCGACTGGCCGGAGTGTTATGCCATCAACCGCTTTATAAAAGGGTATCCTAACGCGGGCAGTAAGATTGCCGAGGTGTTGGAGGTGTATCGGCGGTGGCCTACCTGGATGTGGGCCAACTGGGAGGTGGCGGCGCTGGTAGAGTGGCTCCGGGAGCACAATAACCAGCGCAGGCAAGGGGAGAAGGCAGGTTTCTACGGGTTGGATGTGTACAGCCTGTGGGAGTCTTTGGAGCAGATTGTGCGGTATTTGGAAAGCAACGACGGACAGGCCGCGGAGGCTGCCCGCTTGGCCATCAACTGTTTTGAGCCTTTTAACCGCGACCCGCAGACCTATGCCCAGGCCACAGCCTTTGTGCCCACCGATTGCGAACGGGAAGTGATTGAAATGCTGCAAAAAGTACAGCAGCACCGCAGCTTCAGCAACGACCCGGAGCAGGATTTTAACACCAAGCAAAACGCACTGGTAGCCGCTAACGCAGAAAAATATTACCGCGCCATGATAAACGGCAGCACCAACTCCTGGAACGTGCGCGACAGCCACATGATGGAGACGCTGGACCGGCTGCTGGATTTTCACGGTTCGGGTTCCAAAGCTATCGTATGGGAGCACAACACGCACATCGGCGACGCGCGCTTTACCGATATGGCAGATAACGGCATGTATAATATCGGGCAGCTGGCCCGCCAGAAGTATGGCCACGATAAGGTACGGCTGGTTGGCTTTGGTTCTTACCAGGGCACTGTAATAGCCGGCAGATCTTGGGGGGCACCGATGCAAAAAATGGATGTTCCGCCTGCGGCTAGCGGCAGCTGGGAAGAAATGCTCCACAACATCAGCACCGACGATAAAATCATACTTTCCAAAGACCTCCGGAATGTGCCCGAACTGCAGGAGCTTATCGGGCACCGCGCAATAGGAGTGGTATATGATCCTAAGTTTGAGATGTTCGGAAACTATGTCCCTACCGTTATCCCGGATCGGTATGATGCCTTTATTTATTTTGATGAGTCAGAAGCCGTGCACCCGCTCCGCATGAAAAGCCGGGGCGGCAAGGAGCCAGATCTATACCCTTGGAACTATTGATAGGTGGGTAAAGAAAAGCATAAAAGCAGCAAGGGAGCTACCATGGTAGCTCCCTTGCTGCTTTTATGCTTTAAGCTAGTGCTTAGTAGCCTGGGTTCTGCGTCAGGTTGGCAGTTCTGACATCGTTATCCGGGATGGGAAGCAGGTTGTGCTTGCCTTCTACGTAGCCAAGCGGGCCAAGCTCCTGGGCTGCCATGTCCCAACGTACCAGGTCAATGTACCTGAAGCCTTCAAAAGCCAGTTCCAGTTCTCTTTCCTGCATAATGGCATTAAATAAGTCTGTGCCTGATGCGCTTATATCATCCAGGCCGGCTCTTTCCCGTACTTTGTTTAGCTCGGTGCGTGCTCTTCCCTCGTCGCCGAGGCGGTAATAAGCTTCTGCTGCCATCAAAAGTACATCTGCATAGCGTATCAGGCGCCAATTTGTGCCGTAATTTAGCTCCCCGACAGAGCCGCCTTCCGTGGCAGTCTGGTTAATATACGAGCCATACTTGCGCTGGAAGTAGCCCATGTAATCATAAGCGTTGGGTGCTGTCCAGTTTCCTCCCTTTGCCTTGAGTTCTGCCTCAGACATTACTGTGTTGATTCTTCTTTGGGTATCTCCGGCATCAATAAAGCTTTCGTACAAACCAGACCGAGGAGTGTTAAAGCCCCAGCCACCGATCAGGGAGTCTTGCGGTGCTTTGGTGTAAAAGTCGGCACGAGGCCCCATTAACTGTATGTGAATGTTGCTTTCCAGGTTGCGACCGTTAGCCCATGGAAAGTTGCCCCAGTCATAGTTGGCGTCGCTGGAGTAAGCTACCTCAAACAAGGATTCAGGGCCGAACTCTCCTTCCTGCGAGAAAACAGTGCTGAATTTAGGCTCCAGGCTATACTGTCCTGAACTGATCACCTCATCTAGCTGCTGCGCGGCCTGCTCCCATTCTTCCTGGTACAGATGAGCCCGGCCAAGCAAGGCCTGCGCGGCGCCTTTCGAAAACCGGAACCTCTCGCCGGTACCATACGTGCTTTTCAAAGGCAATTCTGCAATGGCTTCGGTCAGGTCTTGCTCAATCTGGTTGTATACTTCCTCTTTGCTTACGCGCTGCTGGGCGGTGTACTCGCTTGGTGCAATGTTATCCAAAATTAGAGGAACATCTCCCCACAGCGATACTAAATCCAGGTAATACAGTGCCCTTAATGCCTTGGCCTCTGCAATCAGGCGCCTGCGTAGGTCGGATTCCGGAACGACATTGTTTATGACCTGGTTTGCCCGGTAGATGCCGTAGTAGCTCATGGTCCAAGCACCCAGCACCGCGTCGTTTTGCGAGTCGAAGCTGAAGTCGTCTAAGGTTTGGTAGGCAGGCTGGTCGCCTGGCCCGCTACCGCCGGCGTTGCTTTCGTCAGACAGCAGCGTTTTAACTAAGTACATGCTGGCCCAGCCCCAGTTGTAGTGCGCCTGCAACATATCGTAGGCAGCTGCTGTAGCTTGTATGGCATCTTCATCTGTTCGGTAAAATTCTTCCTGTGGCAGCCTTCCCGGAATTTCTGATTCCAGAAACTCATCTTCGCAGCTGGTGGCCAGCATCAGGGCGGCCAGGCACATGATGGTTCGTGTTAAAATATATTTTTTCATGATGTTCAGGGTTTAGAGTTAGAAGCTGAAATTAAGGCCAAAAAGTACTTTACGCGGTATAGGGTACACACCTCTGTCAATACCCAGGCTGTTCACGTTGTTGCTACCAGCCTCAGGGTCCAGCCCAGGGTAGTCGGTAAAGGTGAAGAAGTCATCAAGCGAAACATAGAAACGGGCGTTTTGCACACTGATTCTTTCGGTAAGTGTGTTCGGTAAAGTATAGCCGAGTTGTAACTGCCGTATGCGGGCGTACGAGCCGTCGAAAAGCATCAGGTCGCTGTTGTACACATAAGTGCTGGTAGTGTTAGGGGCAAACCAGCTGTTGGTGCTGCCGGGGCCGGTCCAGCGGTCTTCATAGAAGAAAGCAGGGCGGTTGGCGGTTGGCCTGTCTACACGGTTAAAGGCCAGCAGCACATCATTGCCGGCCTGCCCTTGTATAAACGCCAGAAAGTCAAAGCCTTTATAGCTGAGGTTGATGCGGCCGCCGTAAATCACCTCCGGGTGCGGACTGCCTATAAAAGTCTGGTCATCGGGTGAGATCTGGCCATCGCCGTTTACGTCTACCACAATTGGGTCGCCTGGCTGCGGGTCGTACCCTGCTATGTTGTTCTCGCTCAGGTACTGGTCTATGTCTTGCTGCGTCTGGAAGATGCCTGCCGTTTTATAGCCCCGGAAATACCAGATAGGAAAGCCCTCTTCAAAATATGTAGCCGTCCAGCCGGTGCCCACGCCTGTGCCTGCAATGCGGTTTACGTTCGGGTTCAGGAAGGTAACCTCATTATCTATAGTTGTCAGGTTCACGGCAAATTCATACTTAAAGGCATTGTCGCTGTTGTTGAAGCCCAGCTCAAATTCCCATCCTCTGTTTCTTACGTCGCCACCGTTTACGAAAGGCAGTGTGTTACCTATAAAACGAGGCGGCGTGCCGGGTGTAATAAGGTCTTTGGTGGTTTTAACAAAATAATCGGTGGTCAGGGTAAGTTTGTTGTCAAAGAAGCCCATGTCTAAGCCTATATCCACCTGCTCGCTGGTTTCCCACTTCAGTTCGGGGTTAGCCAGGGCCGCTGGCTCGGCAACCGTAATGTAACCGCCGTTTCCGTCCGGGTAGCGTATGCCCTGCGATGTGATAACGGCCGCCCATTGCCCTAAAGTCAGGTTTGACAAGCTGCCGTTCTGGCCCCAGCTGCCGCGTATTTTAAAGTAGTTGAGCACATCGTTTGCCGGGAAGAAATCCTCATTAGTGAAAACCCAGCCTACTGACACTGATGGAAACGTACCCCACTCGTTACCCGGAGGCAGCAAAGAAGAGCCGTCGCGGCGGACGGTCAGGTTCAGCAGGTATTTGTTCTCGTAATCGTAGGAAAGCCTGCCGTAGTATGACTGTAAGGTGTTGGAGTTTTCTGTGCCTGCTATCCTGTCATTGTCATCCGGCGTAAAGTCCGGGAATGCGAAAATATCCTCTTCGGCAAACAACCCTGACGAGCTGCCGTTGAGCCTGTTATACTTTCTTTCTAAGGCAGAAATACCGGCAAGCACCGTGAAGTTGTGAGAGCCTATGGTGCGCTGGTAGTTTGCGTAATTCTCCCACTGCCAGGTAAACCAGTTTTCATTGTTATCGAAGGTGTTAGCCACCGTGTTAAGTCTTTCTGAGGAGAACCAGAAGCTTGGGTTCCAGCCGTGATTACGCTGAAAAGCCGCATCTATACCGAAACGCGTCGTGATTGTGAGCCCTTCAATAGGCTCCATATCAGCATAAATATTGCCGACCACTTTGTTTTGAACGGTGCCGCCCTTTGTAATCGCTAACTGGGCCAACGGGTTTCCGACCTCTCCTCTAATGTATGGAGACAGCCCGTAGATGCTGCCATTGCCATCCCGAACCAGCGGAAAACCAGCATCCAGGGCAGTCTGTACAAAATCAGGCAAAGCACCCGTATAAATAGTTGGTGTGATAGGGTCCATGAGTATGGCGTTGTTTATCACAGAGCCGAATTCGGAGTCTTCTTGTATGCCTGTTCTCTCGAAGTGGGAGTAGGAGAGCCTGTTGCCGATGTTGAGCCAGGATTTGATCTCATGGTCGGAGTTGAGCCTGACGGTGTAACGGTCGAAGCGAGCCTTATCGCCGCCTACTACGCCATCTTGCCGGAACATGGTGCCATTTACCAGGAAGGAGGATTTGTCTGAGCCGCCGCTGAAGCTTACCGAGTGCCGTTGCATGGGAGCAGTCTCAAAAATCTCGTCGAGCCAATTGGTGCCCTCTACATTAGCAACATCTGCCGGGTCGGGTATTACGCCTGCGGTGTTAGATTCATTTAGGTAGGCTGCATACTGCTGGGCGTTCATCAGGTCCATGCGGTCGCCTACTGACTGTATCCCGTACTGGCCGCTGTAAGAAACGGAGGATGGCGCTCCCTTGCTTCCGGTTTTAGTGGAAATAATGACAACACCGTTGGCACCCTCAGCACCGTATATAGCAGCAGAGGCCGCGTCTTTTAAAACCTCTATAGAAGCAATCTCGCTCGGGTCCAGGTACTCAATGCCGCCGGTCCGCATGCCATCCACAATATAGAGCGGCTCCGCGTTGCCATTAGAGCCGGCTCCGCGAACTCTTACCCGCATGCCGCTGCCCGGTGAGCCGGAGGCAGGCAGCACCGTAACACCAGCTGACCGGCCCTGCAGTGCCTGCTCCACGCGTGTAGAGGAAACGGTGGCAATTTCTTCCTGATTAACGGAGGAGATGGCACCCGTAACCAGGCTTTTCTGCTGCGTGCCGTAGCCAACCACCACTACTTCTTCGAGTGCCTCAGCGTCCGGAGCGAGCGACACGTTAATTGTTGACCTGTTGCCAACCTGCACCTCCTGCGCCTTATAGCCGATAAAAGAGAAGACTAGCGTGCCTTCGCCGCCCGGCACAGCAAGCGAGTAATTTCCGTTTGCGTCGGAAGCTGTTCCGCGGGTTGTGCCTTTAAGTATGACCGTTACACCCGGAAGGGCGCCGCCGTTCTCATCTGTCACCTTACCTGTAACAGTAACATCAGCCGTTTGCTGCATCAGTGGCTTGGGCATACTCCACGCGTTTGCACAGGTAACAGAGCCTGTACAAATAAGCATAAGTATGAAGCCTACGTTCGAAAGGAAAAGTCTATTCATAGGTGAGTTGTTAAGTGATTAGAATTGATACATGACTTTATTTCTAAGAAGGTCCCGGCCCCGGCGCTCAGTGTTTGGGAGAAGAGAGAGGTGAAAAAGAGGCGGTTTGAGTCCATCAAATTAAGTTTTCTGTTGCTTTAACCTTTGTTGTTATCATGAGCAAGGCACCAGGGGAAGAGATGTATTCTGCTGTTGCTGCACCTGGCCGAACTGTTTTCTGCTTTTATCTTGCTGTAGTTTTTCTTAAATTTTCGGATTGTTTTCCTTTCTGAAAAATATTAGTGAGTGCTTACTTTGTTTTAGTTGCTGTTTTTTACGAGGATTAATTATTAATGATTTGATTTTTTTATTGGATAATTTTTATTGATTGTTATAACTTTTTATTCTAAGGCTGTTAACCTTGGATATTTTGAAGAACCATACAGCCAGCATTTTCTTACTGATTTAGACTGGTTTGTTCAGCCGAGCTATACTTGGATTAGAATATGCTTATTATTATGTATAAATTTATGATTGCCTTTTGGCATATGTGTTGCCAAAAGATCATCCAGAGTCTGTGAGTTTATACTTGTGTAAGCTTGCAATTGGAGATGAGCTAACTTGATGCGGAGTTTTTGAATGAAGAAGTTATATGTAGTGCTGGCTATACTCCTGATGTGTTACCCTACGCTGGCACAGGTAAAGAATGAGGGTATACCTTATATCCGGAATTATACCCAACAAGATTATAGCGCCTCGCCTCAGAACTGGGCCATAGTGCAGGACCACCGCGGCGTGATGTACTTTGGTAATAATTTTGGGGTGGTGGAGTTTGACGGTAACCATTGGCGGCTGATCAGCTTAGCGAACCGCACCATTGCCCGATCGCTTGCTGTAGATAAAACAGGGCGTATTTACGTTGGCGGGCAGGGTGACTTCGGCTACCTGGAAACAGATGAGCGGGGGCAGATGGCGTATGTTTCGCTTAAGTCTAAAATTGAGGAGAAGCACCAGAACTTTGCCGATGTCTGGAAAATCTATACCTCTGATGACGGCGTGTACTACTGCACCGTTTCCGGTGTATACCACCTTCAGAACGATAAGATAAAAGTATACGAAGCACCAGTAACGCCTACAGGTTATCCGTTTCTGGTTTACAATAAGCTGCTGCTTCCTATACCTGGCAAAGGGGTGTACGAGCTTAAAAATGACCGGTTTGTGTTTGTGCCCGGCAGCGAGAAGATGGCAGACTACGTGATTATCGCTATGCTGCCTCATACCAATGGCAGGTCGCTTATTCTGACGGAAGAGAACGGCATTTTTATGTATAACGGCTACAGCGGCTTTGAGCCGGTAAACTGGGCCGTGGAAGACTTCCTGATCAAAAACAAAGTATACGCTGCTACCAGTTTATCCGAAGAGTATGCCATAGGCACTGCGCACGACGGCCTTCTGATAATTGATAAAAACGGGGTGCCGCGGCAGCATCTAAACAGGGAGAAAGGCCTGCAGAACAGCAACGTAAGAAGCATTTACCAGGATCAGTCCGGAAATTTATGGTTGGCCCTAAACAACGGGATTGACTACTTAGAGACAAACTCTGCCTTTACGCTTTTCAACGCAAAAAACGGTATTCCCGGCACCGGTTATACTTCTTTGCTTGATGGGGATGTACTTTACCTGGGCACCAACGACGGGTTATACTATAAAACATGGTCTAACACTGAGAACCCGCTCAACCCTTCGCCATTCAGGCAGGTTGGCAACACGCAGGGGCAAGTATATAATCTGCAAAAAATAAACGACAGGCTGCTGCTGTCGCACCACAATGGCCCGTTCGAGATTATAAATAACACCGCCTATAGGTTATCGGAGCATCGTGGTGCCTGGTTGTTCGTGCCGCTGGCCTCCCGCCCAGGGTATGTGGTGTGCGGTACTTACTCCGGGCTGCTGCTGTATAAATTTGTAAACGGGAAGCTGGAGTATCAGCATAGGATTAATGGTTTTGATGAGTCGGCGCGGGTAGTGGAGGAAGATAAGGAAGGCAATATCTGGGTGGCCCACGGTTACAAAGGCGTGTATAAACTAAGGCTTTCCGAGCAGTTGGATGAGGTGGAGAAACTCAGCTTTTATGACCAGCGCGCAGGCTTTCCCTCCAACTTGTTCATCAATGTTTTTAAGATAAGCGGCAAACTGGTGTTTACCGGAGAGCGCGGTATTTATAAGTATAACAAGAGCAAAGACCGCTTTGAAGAGCATGAAGAACTAGGCAAGCTGCTTGGCCAGGAAACACACATCCGCAAGCTGATTGAGGACAGCGAGGGCAATATCTGGTTTTCGGCGGGCGTGGAAATGGGCGTGCTGAAAAAGAGAAGTAACGGGAGCTACGAAATTGAGAAAAATGTCTTCAACAAGCTGGAAGGCAAATTAACGGGAGGGTTTGAGCATATTACCCATTATAACCCGCTTAATGTATTGATCGGAGTAGATGATGGCTTTGTGCATTATCACCCTAATTATCAGCAGGCTAGAAGCTTGAATAAATCATTCCATACTTTAATAAGGCGCGTTGAGATAACAGCGCAAGGCCAGGACTCTCTTTTATCAGGCGGCACGTTTCAGCAAGAAGGTATAGCAACACTTAATCAGAGCGAGGAGAAGGTGCCTGTGCTGGCTTTCGACTCAAACTCTGTAAAATTCACTTTTGGGGCCATCTCTTATGATGATATCGACAGAGTGCGCTACCAGTGTTACCTGGAGGGCTTTGAAGCGGCCTGGTCACCGTGGTCCACGGGTTTGCAGAAGGAGTATACCAACCTGCGGGAGGGTACTTATACTTTCCATGTTAGGGCTAAAAACATTTACGGGAATGTAAGCGAAGAAGCAACGTATACTTTTGTGGTGTCGCCTCCCTGGTACAGGTCTCTGTGGGCATATTTAATTTACGCCTGCCTGTTTATACTTGCCCTGTTCCTGATCAAGAAATTGCAGGACTTGAGAGTTGCTAAAACAAAGCAGCGCTTGCAGGAAGAGCAGGAGAAAGCCTTGAAGCTGAAGGAGGCAAAGCACAAAGAAGAGGTGTTGCTGGCTGAACGAGAGATTATTAGGTTAAATAATGAGAAACTGGAGGATGAGCTGGTGCATAAAAACAAGGAGCTGACGAGCTCTGCCGTGCACGTGATGCAGAACATGCAAGCGGTGCATAAGGTAAAGGATCAGCTACAGGAAACCATAGAGCAGGTAACTTGCAAAAATACGCTAAAACAGCTAAAGAAATTGCTTAAGTCGGTAGAGGAGGAGATTAAGTTCGAGAACAATTGGGAGCAGTTTGAGCTCCACTTTAACCAGGTGCACCAGGACTTTCTGACACGCCTGCGCGAAGAGTTTCCGGACCTGACGCACCGCGACCTGAAGCTGTGCGCCTATTTGCGCCTGAATTTAACCAGCAAGGAAATTGCTTCGCTGCTTAAGCTATCATTGCGTGGCGTAGAAACCAGCAGGTACCGCATCCGGAAAAAAATAAAACTTGACCAGGAGGATAACCTGACGGAGTTTATGCTCAACTACTAGCCATCATTGCTGATAAAACAAAAAGGGATACCCCATACTTGGCGTATCCCTTTTTGTTGGATAGATAAGAGCCTACTGCTCGTTCATCTTGTAAACCCGGACATAATCTATTTCCATGGACTGCGGATAAACACTTGGGTCTACGCCTTGGGAACCGCCCCAGTCGCCACCCACAGCGATGTTGAGCAGCAGGTGGAACCTCTTGTCGAAAGGCCAAGTGGCGAAACCCTTTCCGTCATTGATAAACTCAAACACTTGGCTATTATCAATATAACCCCGGATGGCGTAAGGCGTCCAGTCTACGCGGTAGTTGTGGAACTCAGAGCTGGCGGTGGGAATCACCTTGCTGTTGCCCTTCTGGGTGCCCTTGCCGTGGTTGTAGGCCTCGGTGTGGACGGTGACGTGCACTTTGTTCTGGTCGTAGCCCACGTGCTCCATGATGTCGATCTCGCCTGACTTCGGCCAGCCGCCGTAGGCCCAGTCGGTGGGCAGCATCCAGATGGCCGGCCAGGTGCCCCTGCCGGTGGGCAGCTTGGCCCGTATCTCGAACCTGCCGTAGAGGAAGTCGCCTTTGCCCTTGGTCACCAGCCTTGCCGAGGAGTAGTCGCGGCCCTGGGTGCTCTCCTTGCGGGCCGTGATGGTGAGCAGGCCGTCGGCCACGCTGGCGTTGGCGGGGCTGTCGGTGTAGTGCTGCAGCTCGTTGTTGCCCCAGCCGTGGCCGCCTGTATCATAGCCCCACTTGGCAGGGTCAGGGGCGCCGCTATAGTCAAATTCGTCTGCCCAAATAAGCTCTGTAAATGTTGTCGTGTCAGTCACTTCGGCTACCGCTGTAGATGCTATAGCAGACATTTTTGCCAGGTTAGACACTGGCGTACTCGTTGCACCTGATTGGGAAGAAGTGCAGGAGCTCAGCAAAGCCACTGTAAGCAAAGATGCTGCAAGTATGCTCTTATAGTTAATCGAAAGTTTCATGTGGAAAGTATTAGTGCTGTAGGCACGCAGCGGTGATAAAGCTGTTTTAAAAGAAACGTGGAAGCAGATATTTCCGCCTCCACGTTAAGAAAACCAACTAATCTATTCTACTATGCTAAATTTTTGCTTCTGATCGCTCACGCTTATTACAAATTCTCCGGCCTCTACTGTCTTTTTGCCCTCTCTGTTGATGTAGGCTAAATCCTTCGGAGCAATTGTGAAAGTAACCGTTTTGCTTTCCCCTGGCTTCAGCGAAATTTTCTCGAAGCGGCGCAGGCGTCTGACATCCGGTGTAATGCCACTGGCATAAAGGTCTGAGGTAAATAATTGTACTGTTTCCTTGCCTTCTGTTTTGCCAGTGTTCTGCACATTTACTGTAACAGTTAACTGCTCAGATTTTCCGATCTGCGGCTTGCTCAGTTTCAGGTCGCTATACTTGAAAGTCGTGTAGCTTAACCCGTAGCCAAACTCATACTGAGGGCTATAGTCTGCCTCGTAATTGTAAACGCCTTCTACTGTTTGTTGCTCAGCAGATGGTTTGTGGATGTATGGCACCAGGGCATTTGGGTAGCGCGGGTAGTTGTAAGGCAGCTTACCAGATGGGTTCACGTCACCGAACAGCACGTCTGCAAGCGCATCACCGCCGAAGTTGCCCGGCTGGTAAATCTGCACAATGCCCTGCACCTTTGGCTCAATACGGCTGATAATGCGTGGTCTGCCTTCATTTAGAACCAGGATAACAGGCTTGCCAGTTGCAATTAGTTTCTGAGCCAGCTCCGTCTGCAGGTCTGACAAGTATAAATCGCTCAGGTTGCCAGGCGTTTCGGTGGAGGTGTTCTCGCCAACGCAAAGTATAATAGCATCTACAGACTGGGCCGCACTCACAACTTCGGCCATCTTATCAGCGGCTTCTTCGTAGTACTTACCATCCATTTTGTAGCTTACGCCAGGAACATAACTTACATTTTTAGCTCCGATCTCGTTCTGAACTGCCTCTAGAATAGTGTTATACTTGCCTGCAAACTCATCCACTTTTTCACCTTGCCAAGAGTAGGTCCAGGCTCCATTTAAGGTACGCATGTTGTTTGCGTTAGGGCCAGTTACTAATACCTTGGCTGTTTTCTTAAGCGGAAGGGCATTCTGCTGGTTCTTAAGCAACGTGATAGACTCGGCTGCCATTTGGTAAGCTGCCTGCTCAAACTCTTTGCTGCCAAACTTAGGGTAATCTTTCGGGTTGGTGGTAGGGCGCTCAAATAAGTTTAAGGCATACTTTACACGCAAAATGCGGCGCACGGCGTCATTTATACGCTCTTCTTTCACCTTGCCCTCTTTTACCAGTTCCACTAATCCGTTGCAGAAAGGCTCATACTGATAAGGAATCATAGACATGTCGATGCCCGCGTTGATGGCCAGCATAATCGCTTCCTTGTGTGTCGCGGCTACTTTGTCTCTGGTGTGCAGGTACTCGATATCGCCCCAGTCTGTCACTACTAGTCCTTTAAACCCGAGCTCCTCTTTCAGCAGCTTTGTCAGGATATCATGGTTAGAGTGTACGGGCACCCCGTTTATAATTCCGGAGTTGATCATGATAGTATGAGAACCGGCATCTATGGCTGCTTTAAAGGCCGGCAGGTGATACTCGCGCAGATCAGTTTCAGAGATGGTAGTTGGCGTTCTGTCTTTGCCTGAAGTAGGAACCTGGTATCCCAGGAAGTGCTTCATGCACGAGGCTACATGCTCCGGATGCCCTATGTTATTTTGCTCCCCTTCATAGCCGTCGATCATCTGTACACCAAGTTCAGAGGTCAGGTACGGGTCTTCCCCAAAGGACTCGAACTGGCGCGAAAATCTCGGGTCTGGCGCTAAGTCCAGAACAGGGGAGAAGTTCCACGGAATAGAGCTGGCACGTGTCTCGTACGCAGTTATCTCAGCACCTCGTCTCACTAACGCACGGTTTCGGCTGGCGGCCTGGTTAATCTGTTGCGGGAACATCGTGGCGCCTACCGTGTAAGTGGCACCGTGAATTTCATCCACACCATAAATAATAGGTATCCCCAGCCTAGTGTCTTTCATGGCTACGTCCTGTAGCTGGCTGATAACGCTGTACCATTTCTGAGGAGTAAGGGCCCGGTTGTTGGCCGTGTTCAGCACCGATCCAATTTTATAGTCTACCAGCGCCTTTTTTAACTCGGTTTTATCCAGCTCAAATGGCTCGAAACTGGAGAAACGGTTATCGCCCTTTCCAACTACATCCAGCGTGATCTGAGCCATTTGGCCCACTTTTTCCTCCAAAGTCATTTTACTCAGAAGCGCCTCTACTTTTTTGTCTATTTCGGCTGCGCTAGGAGCATTTTGTGCTTTGTTGTTTTTAGTCGTCTTGCTTTTCTGAGCCTGTGCATTTGGCAGCACGGTTAAAGCTAAGAGGGCCGCAAGGGCTATGTGTTTAATTTTCATTTCTAAAGTATGAGTATCCGTTTTAAAAGTATCGTATGATTGATAAGGTACTGTCTATAAATCATTCATTTTATATACGCGCACATAATCGACCTGCATGGCCTGTGGGAATACAGTTGGATCCACGCCCTGCGCTCCGCCCCAGTTACCGCCCACGGCTATGTTGAGCAGCAGGTGGAACCTCTTGTCGAAAGGCCAAGTGGCGAAACCCTTTCCGTCATTGATAAACTCAAACACTTGGCTATTATCAATATAACCCCGGATGGCGTAAGGCGTCCAGTCTACGCGGTAGTTGTGGAACTCAGAGCTGGCAGTGGGGATCACTTTGCTGTTGCCTTTCTGGGTGCCCTTGCCGTGGTTGTAGGCCTCGGTGTGGACGGTGACGTGCACTTTGTTCTGGTCGTAGCCCACATGCTCCATGATGTCGATCTCGCCTGACTTCGGCCAGTCGCCGTAGGCCCAGTCGGTAGGCAGCATCCAGATGGCCGGCCAGGTGCCCCTGCCGGTGGGCAGCTTGGCCCGTATCTCAAACCTGCCGTAGAGGAAGTCGCCTTTGCCCTTGGTCACCAGCCTTGCCGAGGAGTAGTCCCGGTCCTGGGTGCTCTCCTTGCGGGCCGTGATGGTGAGCAGGCCGTCCGTCACGCTGGCGTTGGCGGGGCTGTCGGTGTAGTGCTGCAGTTCGTTGTTGCCCCAGCCGTGGCCGCCTGTATCGTAGCCCCATTTGGCAGGGTCAGGGGCGCCGCTATAGTCAAATTCGTCTGCCCAGATCGGGGTAGACTCGAAGGTCCAGTTTTTATCGGTTGGAGCCTGTGGCCTTGGTGCAGGGGCAAGCGGACCCGGGTCATCTGACTTTGAGCCGCACGATGTAATAAACAACGGTAAAAATATCAGCGTTAAAAATTTCCCTGCCCTTCGTTTAGTTTCCTCTCCTGTAATCTTCATTTTAAAGTGATTGCTGATTAATAGTTACTTATTTATACTATGTCGAAAATAATTATGATAGAGAAAAAGCCAGGATTAAATCCCGGCTTTTTCTTTATTCGCTTCACACAATTAATTTTCGAGTCTAAAGTCATCCAAGAAGAAAATGCCTGGAATGTAGTTGCCTTCCCCGCCTATTTGGATTACAATTCTGTCTAGATCCTTTCTGTTAACTGTTTCAGCGGCACCGAAGTCGAACGTTAACTCTACCCACTCGTTCAGTTTGTCCACCTGCTGCTTAATCTCTACCTGAGTCTCCCATGGCTGGGCTGTAGTGCTATTCTGCAATTTGATAGACACCTGCTTGAGCAGATGCGGATCGGCCCAGGACTCACCTTCAGCTGAGTTAAAATCATTATAGCCAGGTATAAAAATTTTAAGCTTAAACACGTTACGCTCACGCAAATCAAGATTATGATCGAAATTAAGGAACATGTTAGCAAAGGCATAAGGCTGCCCGGCTTGCTTTACGTACATAGCCACCTTAGCTGATTTATTAATAGGAAACGGAGCAGGGTTGTCGTAGCTCTGGTTCAAGGTAAGGCCGTCAGTTTTCCAGACTACGTTACCGTCTTCATCAAAATTGTCGTAGATGTCGGTCATCTTGTATTCCTTTTCAACTACTTTTATTGGCGGTATATAGCCTTCAGGTACAAGTACGTAATTACGCACACCGCCTCCGCCGCAGCATACTTTTCTTATGTGCAGTCTATTTTCGGATAACTCCATCACCTCGTAAGTGCCGTTTCCATCTGCCCAGGCAATGGTTTCACCATTACTCACTGAAAGCATGGTTTTCCCGTTTTCCTCATAAAGTCTCCAGGTGCTTTTAGTTGCTGTATGTGAAGCGCAAACATTCTCTTCTCCGCCTTCTATGCCCCACATAGCGCCTCCGCTTTGGTTCTCGAAAGCAAAGCCTTCAAGTTTAAAGACATACTTATCGTCTTTCATACAATCGCTCTGGGCGTCCAGTGTTTGGCTCCACCACGAGGATGGTGCTTCTGGCGTACCTCCAAAGTTCATAGGGCCTACCGGGTCAAAGACCCAAGTCTTACCCTCAGCAGCGTCAGAACCACCTGTCAGGAAGTTGTAATCTTCCCGATCCAGCATAGTGAAGTCCGTTTTTGCTATCTGAATAGTTTTGGTGCTTATGGCATGGCCTCCGTTAGTAAACACAGTTAACTTTACTGTATACTCGCCTGCCAGCGCAAAAGCTCCCTGTGCTTGCTGCCCCTCAGCCACAGCTCCGTTGCCAAAGTCCCAGATAGCCTTAAAAGCCCCCGGGGTCTGGTTTGTAAAATTGATGATATTAGGATTGTTAGCCGAAGGAGTGGCCGTGAACTGCACCATCTCAGAAGATATGGCTGGTCCCAGCTCCGCATCACCTCCTTCTGGAGTACAGGCTGTAAACATACCCGTGAGCAGCACCGCTGCCAACAAAGAGTATACTTTTGATTTGGAAATACTATATTTCATGATTTCTTTCAATTAAAATAAGTGGCAAATGCTTATCGGTACTCAGGGTTCTGCACAAGCTTCGTGTTTCTTAGCTCATCCAGCGGAATAGGTAGCACTTCATGCTTGCCAGCCATAAAACCCATAGGAGCTAATACAGAGGCTGCTCTACCTGTGCGTACCAAGTCGTGGAAACGGTGGCCTTCTGTGGCCAATTCTAAACGACGCTCTGTGTAGATATTCTCTAGAGTAGCCGCTACAGGTGCCAGACCTACACGGTTGCGCACAGCATTCAGCAGTTCTGCTGCTCTGCCTATGTCGCCGCCTCCTTGTACAATGGCTTCTGCTTCCATTAAGTAAGTATCAGCCAGACGAATTTCAATATAATCGATTGGGAAGTTAAGAGCGGCGTCCCCACCTAAAGTAGAAAGCCATTCTATTGTTGGAGCATACTTCTTGATAAAGTAACCTGTGTCATCATAGCCAGGCTCATAAGAGGCATCATCCATACTATTGATATCCAATACTGTATACTCGTAGCGTGGGTCATCCTTCAATGCCTTTACAAGACTTTCGGTGAGTGGGTTAAAACCCCAACCAGCTATGTATGTCGGTCCTGAATATCCTCTCGGCCCTACCATCTGCACGCCAATATTACCTTCAGTGTTTGTCCAATTGTCCCAACCTGTTCTTGAAAGGTTGGTGTGCACAATTTCGAAAATTGATTCGCTGTTGAACTTGTTCGCCGGGTCAAAAATTTCACCGTAGTTATTTAGCAGTTTATAGCCATACATGCTGGTGCCGCCAGGGGTGCCATTTACGTCTGCCAGCTGCTCAGCCGCCTTACTCCATTCCTTCTGGTATAAGTATACTTTGCCAAGCAGAGCTTTTCCAGCACCTTGTGTGGCACGGCCTCCTTCTGATGCCACAGGGACAGTAGTTGGCAAGTTAGGAATCGCTTCAGTTAAATCTTTTTCGATTTGGGCATACACCTCTTCCGGGCTTGCTTGTGTCTGGTTAAAGATCTCCTCAGTGGCAAGAGGGGCCGTGAACAGCGGCACGTTTCTAAATAGGCGTACTAAATCAAAGTAGTAGTAAGCGCGTAAGAACTTTGCTTCGGCAACGTAGCGGTTGGCAGTAGCCTCGTCTAGTCCTGGTATACCCGCTTCTATTTTAGATAGTAATGTGTTTGCTCTTGCCACTCCTCTAAAGTTTCTGTCCCAGTATTCTTCTTGGGGTCCAATAGCTGGAGTTATGTTAAAGCGGTTCCATGCCTGCCAGGTGTTCATGTCAGACGGTCCGCCTCCGCCTGCGTAGGCATCGTCTGAGGCAGCATTGATGGTGGCAAAGTTATGATAGGTTTCGCCAGCCTGCCAGCCAAGCGGGTCATAGGCAGCCACCACACCGGTATAAGCCTCTTCAGGGTTTTTATAATATTCAGACTCTAGAATTGTGCCTTCTGGGTCTACTTCTAAAAAGTCATCTTCACAGGCACTAAACAGTGGCATGGCTAAAGTGAAGACGGCAGCATATATGAATTTCTTTTTCATGATTCTTGTGTTTTAATATTCCTTCCTGTTACAGACTTAAGTTTAAACCAACCATAAGTGTGCGTGCCTGCGGGTAGAAAGCACGGTCGATACCGAATATGTTACCGCCAATTTCAGGGTCGTAGCCGGTGTACTTGGTGAAGGTTACTAAGTTGTTGCTGCTTACATAGAAGCGTGCACGCTGTAAGGAGATTTTGTCAGTGATTGATTTAGGAATAGTGTACCCGATCTGTAATGTCTTTATTCTGAAGTAGTCTCCGTCTTCCAAATAGAAGTCAGAAGGATTGGAGAAGTTGTTGTTAGGGTCAGAAGTTGACAGTCTAGGGTAGTCATTTGAAGTGCCTTCACCCGTCCAGCGGTTCAGTGCTTTAGATTGCCAGTTAGCTGTGCTGATTTCTAAACGACGCAGTCCCTGGAAGATCTTATGCCCTGTAGCACCCTGTCCGAATACAAGCAGGTCAAAGTTTTTCCAGTCCAGGTTCAGAGTAGCACCGAAGGTCCAATCAGGTAGTGGTTTGCCAAGTACAACACGGTCCTCTGCTGTAATCTGTCCATTTCCGTCTGTATCTACCCAACGGAAATCACCTGGTTGAGCATTTGGCTGTATAACTGTTCCGTCGGAATTAACATAGTTCTGTACTTCTTCTTCGTTTTGGAAAATGCCGTTTGTCTGGAAACCATAGAACGCACCGTACGGCTGCCCCACAATCATGCGGTTTAGAGGGAATTGGAAAGTTTGGATGTAGGCACTGCCATTATCAGTGAATTGCTTTCCGCTTTCAAGTGACAGGATTTCATTCTTTACATAAGCGGCATTGCCTGATAATCTGAAACCGACCTCGCCAAAGGTTTTATTATAACCTAGCTCAAGCTCAACACCTCTGTTTTGCATATCAGCGATGTTGGCAGGGGGGTTACCTGTTTGGCCTGCATAACCCGGTAACTCCAGGTCTCTAAGGATGCCAGTGGTTTTCTTGTTATACCAGTCAAACGTGAAGTTGAAGTTGTGCAAGAAATTTGTCTCGAAACCGATGTTGGTCTGTGCCGTTTCTTCCCAACGCAAGTCAGGGTTAGCCGGTGCATTCGGGCTGTAGCCAATAGTGTAGCCGTCGTTGCCGAAAGTATAGTTTCTGCCTGGGCTCACGGTAGAGATAAAGCCGAAGTTACGGGTGTTGTCGTTACCAACCACACCATATGAACCACGGATTTTGAGGAAGTTCACTACATCATTAACTGGCCAGAAATCCTCGTTGGAGGCAACCCAGCCCAAAGATACGGACGGGAAGTAACCATACTTGTAGTTCTCTCCAAAACGAGAAGAACCGTCTCGACGGATGATACCGGTAAACAGGTACTTCTCCTTATAATCGTAGGTGGCGCGGGCGAAAAGTGAGTTAATTGTGTGTGCTATAGCATCATAAGCATAAGCTGTGATGTTAGCGCTTGGAACCGGTAAGTTAAATGAGGCGTCATCAAAGTTTGTAGCCGGAATCGCATTGTAAGAAAGTCCAAGTCCGTCAGACTGGCCATCTTTATAAGCACCTTGTCCTAATAGTACAGAGAAGTTATGGCTATCAAGTTGTTTAGAGTAAGACAGAATGTTCTCTATGTTATAGTCCACCACCATGTTTCTGTTACGGCTCCTGGCAGTCTGGGTGCTGATGGTAGAAGCGTTCAAATAGTAAACTGGTCTGTAGCTCTCGTCACCCCAGTAAGCCAGTTTACCGCCTAGTGTCGACCTTAACTTAAGTCCTTTAAGTGGCTCAATCTCAGCAAAGGCATTTCCGACGATGTTGTCAGACCATCCGTAGTTACCTAGTTGCGTCTGGATATAAGCCAACGGGTTAGTCATTTCCTGCATTACAGTTGTAGAGATACCATAAGGATAGCCCTGGGCATTTCTGATAACAGGCTGCTTGTTATAAACACTGTTGGGATCTTGCAGTATAGCCGGGTCAGTTATCAGTACAGGGGTTGTAGGATCCAGGTTGATGGCAGAGTTAAGAGGGCCACCGAATTCTGTGTTCGGGTTAAAACCACCTTTACTCTTAATATGGGAGTAACCCACGTTCTGACCTAAAGTTAGCCATTCAGTTACCTCGTGGGTTGAGTTAAGACGCACGTTGTGGCGCTCATAGTTCGATATGGCTGATGCCACAATACCCTCCTGATTCAGGTAACCATAAGATGCGTAATAAGAAGATTTGCCGTTGCCACCGCTTACACTAAAGTCGTGGTTTTGGATGCGGGCATCGTCGTTGAAAACATACTCCTGCCAATCAGTGCCTTCGCCCAGCGATCTTGGATCTTCATATATAATACCGCCGCCGCCGTTTACAGAAGCTTCGTTTCTAAGAGTGGCATACTCTGTGGCATTAAGTAAATCCAGTTTTCTACCTGGAGCCTGTGTGCCGTAGTAGGCATTGTAATTTAATCGGATAGCTCCTTCTTTACCTTTCTTGGTTGTTACCAGGATAACACCGGCAGCACCCCGAGTACCATAAATTGCGGCTGAGGCAGCATCTTTTAGCACCTCAATAGACTCTATGTCTGACTGGTTCAGGAAATCAATGCCGCCGTTCACGATAACACCATCTACTACATAAAGTGGATCGTTGTTGTTTAGGGTAGTTATACCTCTAACGCGTACAGTAGAGGCTGCACCCGGTGCTCCGGAGTTAGCAGCAACGGCTACACCGGATGTTCTACCCTGCAGCGCCTGCTCTACGCGGGTAACCTGCTGGTTCTCCAGATCTGCGGTTCTAACACTGCTAATGGCGCCTGTTACTACACTCTTCTTTTGGCTACCGTAGCCTACCACCACTACCTCTTCCAGTGCTCTTGCATCCGGGGCTAGCGATACGTTGATAGTTGCTCTGTTATTAATCTGTATTTCCTGCGGCGTGTAACCGATAAAAGAAAACACTAGTGTTCCGTTTGCATCCGGAACCGCTATAGAGAAGTTACCCATAGCATCTGTTGTTGTTCCTCGGGTGGTGCCTTTCAGAACAACGGTTACACCTGGTAAGCCTGAGCTGTTTTCATCTGTTACTTTACCTGATACAGTAACTGCCTGGGCAGTCTCAGAACTCATTGGCCGCAGATTACTCAAACTACCTGCATAGGTGCTTGTATGCAAGCAGGCAGTTAAGGTAATACAGCCAAGAGCTGTGTATAGATGTTTTCTCATAAAAATGTAGTTAGGTGAATGTTATTAGTTTCCTTAGATATGATTGAGTGGTTACTATATACTATGAAAGCATAATTTTACAGCTAATAAAGTATTCTGCAAAAGAAGTGGCTACAGCATGACTACTTGTGTACTACGTCATGACTACTTTAAAATAAACATACATCGCATAATTTATTGAAAGTGAGTTGTTTGTGTGCCTTATGTTGTGAAATATTGTTAGAGGCAATAAAAGAGCGTGAAAAGGTGATTGGCTACTTATTGAAGTGGTAAAAAGGGAAAGGCAGATAAGGGGAAGCACGTAGTAGTATAAATAAATCTTGAAGAAGCAGAAACTAAAAACGCCTGCTCAATAAACATGAGCAGGCGTTTCAGGAAGTAAATAAATCTTTAAAATAGAAATGAGTAACTACCCACGTATAATGAGATAGCCTATATAAGAGAAATACACCAGTAGAAAAATGATGCCGTTAAAGCGATCAATAGCGTTGCGCTTGCCGATAGGCATGGCAAGTATAAGCATGGTGCTTGCCAGGATCATCATGATGATATCAGAGTTGTTCATCACGTTAAAAGGCAGCGGGCTGATAAGGGCACTGATGCCCAAAATCCAGAGCAGGTTAAAAATATTTGACCCTACCACATTGCCCACTGCAATATCAATGTTGCGGCGATAGGCTGCCATGGCCGAAGTAACCAGTTCTGGTAAGGAGGTGCCAATTGCTACTACCGTTAGGCCGATAAACGACTCACTCAGCCCCATCGACTGCGCAATATGAACGGCTCCGTCTACCACCCATTTGCCTCCTAAAAACAAACCCAACGCTCCTATAGCTATGAAAAGTATGGATTTGCCGATTGGCATAACCTGCGTTTCCTCGTCTGGCAACACTTCATCTTTGTTCGTTTTGGCTACGTTATAGATGTAGACCATAAACATCCCGAAAAAGCCAAGCAGTATAGCGCCATCTAAGCGGCTGATGTATAAGTCGTAACGGCTGTTTAACAGGGTTGCGTTTGCTAAAAAACCTACCAAAAGTGTGGCGATCAGGGAGAAAGGGATTTCCGTTAGTATAGTGTTTCGCTTTATTGGCAGCGGGCAGATGAGTGCTGTTACCCCAAGTATAAGGAGGAGGTTAGCCACATTGCTGCCGAACACATTACCAATAGCCAATTCAGGCTGCCCTTGCATACTTGCCAGTATGTTAACAATAAGCTCCGGCAGCGATGTTCCGAAGGAAACGACTGTTAAGCCTACCACCATGTCTGACAAACCGTAGCGCTTGGCGATAGAAGAGGCGCCGTCTACCAACATATCAGCACCCTTAATTAGTATAACAAAGCCAATTGCAAAGAGAAAGTATAGGAGCATACCGGTTTAATTTTTTGTTAACTGTGTGCGGTAAAAAAAAGGCTGCCCCAAGTATACCCGGAGCAGCCGCTATGTTTACAAGTTTTCAGGCACTAGGCCATGTTATGGTAGACCGCCTGAATGTCATCGTCTTCCTCGAAGCGCTCAACCATACTTAGTACCTCTTCCTCTTGCTCTTCGGTTAGCTCGGTGCGGGTAGTAGGTATGCGCTGCACATCGGCACTAATCACTTCTAAACCTTTTTCTTCCAAGCCTTTTTGCATATTACCGAACTCCGTAAAAGGGGTTTCAATAATAATTTCGCCCTCGTGCTCGTAAATGTCTTCTGCACCAAAGTCAATCAGCTCCAGCTCCAACTCCTCCAGGTCTACGCCTTCTGCTGAAATCTTGAAGATCCCTTTGCGGTCGAACATGAAGTCTAACGAACCGGTTTTGCCTAGCGAGCCCCCGCCTTTAGAGAAGTGCATACGCACGTTGGCCACCGTTCTGTTCAGGTTATCGGTGGCGCACTCTACCACTACAGCAATGCCGTGCGGGGCATAGCCTTCATATACTACCACTTCGTAATCTTTCTCCTCTTTAGAAGAAGCACGTTTGATAGCCGCCTCAACACGATCCTTGGGCATGTTTACGCCTTTGGCATTCTGAATAGCCGTTCGAAGGCGAGAGTTGGTGTCAGGGTTAGGACCGCTTTCTTTTACGGCCATCACTATTTCTTTGCCGATGCGCGTAAAGGCCTTCGACATTTTATCCCAGCGTTTAAACTTACGGGCTTTTCTGAATTCAAATGCGCGTCCCATAGTATGCGTTTTGTGTGTCTACAAAGTTAGGCAGCTTCCGTGTAAATTGGAAATTCTTAGGTATAGGTTGTTCGTAATTCGTCTCCGGAAGGTGATACTTAAACAGAAATCAGAGTGCCTGTTAAGTTTTATGAGCCACCAAACGGCAGCCGCTGACTATTTACGCGGCATGACGTGGTAATCTGATATTCTCAGCTGCTGCTCACAGAAGCTATACTCATGCTGGATGTTGGAGCCTACAATAACTAGCCGGCCTTGTTTATTCTGCTCCACATGCTCCTGGTACCAGGCTACACCTTCCTGGTCCAGATTGGTGGTAGGTTCATCCAGCAGAAGCATGGCGCTGTTGGAGTAAATAGCCAGCCCAAGCTTTAAGCGCTGCTTCATCCCGGAAGAGAAGTCTTTCACGAACTTATTCTTTGACCGCTGCAGCCCCATTCGGTCGATCAAATCCAGGTTGGAAAGGTTATGCCGCAGCGGCTTAAATTGGGTATGAAATCCGAGCATCTCCAGGAGCGTGAACTCTTCCACCAGTTCCAGGTAAGGGGCCGTTAACGAAAGGTGGCGATATGCATTGTCTGCAGCAACTATTCTGCCTCCCGAAGTATAAACAAGCGCACCCTCGCTTGCCAGGTTATGCCCGGCTATTATAGTAAGAAGAGTGGATTTCCCGGAACCGTTATGCCCTAAAATAGCATAAGAGGTGCCTGACTCAAAAGTATAAGTCAGGTTCCGGAAAATCCACTCGTAGTTATAGCGTTTACCTAAATCGGTTAGGCTAACTTGCATCCTTTGCGAAATAGCCCTTAATAATACCGCGGCCTGAGTTACGCACGAAATTGATGATCTCATCGCGCTCTTTGCTCGGCGAAAGCTCTACTTCAATTTTATCTAATGCCTGGCTATTGTTAAGGCCATTCATAAAAAGTAGGCGGTACACGTGCTGAATATCGTTAATTTGATCGCTCACATAGCCTCTGCGGCGCAAACCGATAGAGTTGATGCCCGCATAAGAAAGTGGCTCACGCGCAGCCTTTACAAACGGAGGCACATCCTTCAGCACCAGCGATCCGCCGGAGATAAAAGAATGTGAGCCGATTTTAACAAACTGGTGTATGGCGCTGGTAGCGCTGATGATGGCAAAATCACCAACCTCTACGTGGCCTGCCATTTGCACAGAGTTGCCGATAATACAGTTGTTACCTACCTGGCAGTCGTGCGCAACGTGGGCGTAAGCCATTACCAGGCAGTTGCTACCCACCACGGTCTTCATTTTATCAATGGTGCCGCGGCTAACTGTCACGTACTCACGGATAATGGTGTTGTCTCCGATGTGCGTTGTCGTTACCTCGCCGGCAAACTTCAGGTCCTGCGGAATAGAAGAAACCACTGCGCCAGGAAATATCTTGCAGTTCTTGCCAATGCGGGCTCCCTCCATAATCACGGCATTAGAGCCTATCCAGGTGCCTTCGCCAATTTCCACATTTTTATGAATGCTGGCAAACGGCTCAATTACAACATTTTGTGCAATTTTAGCCTCTGGGTGTACGTATGCTAATGGCTGATTCATGCGTCTTTTTTTACTATGCTTGCCGACATTTCAGCTTCCATTACCAATTGCCCGCCCACAAAGGCCTGGCCACTCATTTTGGCAATACCGCGCTTTATTGGAGCCAGCAGTTCACATCTAAATATAATCGTATCACCAGGTACAACCTTGCGCTTAAAGCGGCACTTGTCTATACCCAGGAAGTATGTCCAGTAATCTTCCGGCTTCTCAACTGTGTTCAGTACAAGAATTCCGCCAGTCTGGGCCATGGCCTCAATTTGGATAACACCAGGAAGCACTGGGTTACCCGGAAAATGGCCCTGGAAGAATGGCTCGTTCATGGTTATGTTCTTAACGCCCATAACCGTGGTTTCGTCTAAATGAATAATCTTATCGATCAGCAGAAAAGGGTAGCGGTGCGGCAGTGTGGCTGCTATCTGGTTGATATCCATCACCGGCTTTTTCTTAGGATCGTAAGTTGGCACGTTCTTGATTGTTGCCTCGTGGATCATCTTTTTAACCTTTTTGGCAAAAGCGATGTTTGCGGCGTGGCCAGGGCGTGCTGCCAGAATCTGTCCTTTTATAGGACGTCCGATCAAGGCCAGGTCGCCCACTAAATCAAGTAGTTTATGGCGTGCAGGCTCATTTTTAAAGCGGAGCTCCGTGTTGTTCAGGATGCCTTCCTCTTTCACCTCCACCTTCTGCTTTTGCAGCAGCTGCGAGAGGTGCGTCAGCTCCTCGTCCTGCACCACACGGTCCACAATCACGATGGCATTGTCCAGGTCGCCGCCTTTAATCAGATTTTGCTTAAACAGCACTTCCAGCTCGTGCAGGAAAACAAAGGTACGGCAAGGCGCTATTTCTTTCTCAAACTGATTCAGATCCGTAATGGAGGCATGCTGGCTACCTAGGATAGGGGAGTTGTAGTCCACCATCACCGTCAGTCTGTAGTCATCCAAGGGAAGGGCGGCAATTTCTACGCCGCGCGCATCATCTTTATAGCTCAGGCCTTGGGGTATCTCAAAGAAATTGCGGAGGGCGTTCTGTTCCTGCGTACCTGCCTCGTGTAGGGCTTTCACAAACTCAATGGAAGAGCCATCCATGATAGGAGGTTCCGGGCCATCCAGTTCAATCAGCACATTGTCTATCTGCAGGCCAACCAGTGCAGCCAAGGTATGCTCCACTGTGTTTACACGGGCACCGTTCTGCTCAATAGTCGTTCCTCTGGAAAGGTCTACCACATTATCCACATCGGCTGCCACAATGGGCTGCCCAGGCAGGTCAATGCGCTGGAATTTGTAGCCATGGTTGATTGGAGCGGGTTTAAACGTCATGTTTGAAACCACGCCGGTGTGCAACCCAATGCCCGATACAGTTACCGGAGCTTTTATGGTGTGCTGTTTATCGTTCATTCACGTATCTGTAGTCGTGTTAGTGCTTGTGTTATGGTAACATACGCGCAGCAAATCCGCTGCTGAAGGCGTATTGCGCAGGCTATTACGAGCTAAGTTCTTAGCCCCTGCAAACTTAAGATATTAAATAGGGTATTGCCAATTTTTATGTAGAAAGTAGCAGGTGTATCCTATAATGTGCAGGAGAGTGTAAAGTATAACAACTGGAAGAGCTTAGGCAAAAGCTTTGTTAGAGCATCAGAGGCTCAATTTATACTTTTGATCATACCTTCTGGAACAAAGCAGGCAGGTTCAGGATGCAACTGCCTTTATAAAAGCTGCAGACATTGTTAATAAGTATAAAAGCCCTCTTTTCATCAAGCTCTGACGAGAAAGTATAGCTGCGAATTATGTCTATATTTCTCTCAGGGAGATATTTATACTTTGAAAATCTCCAGATTATACTTTCTCCTTCAGCATGTCAAGGTCTCGCTGCAGCTCCGGCAGTTTACGGAACACCGTCATGGCACGCAGGTTCTGCTTGTAGTCAAAAGCCGGGGAACCCTGTAGGATAAGGCCTTCCTCTTTCACTGATTTTGAAACGCCTGATTGTGCCCCAATGGTTGTTTTATTGGCTATCGTGATATGGCCCACAACACCCACCTGACCAGCAATTACGCACTTATCGCCAATTTTAGTGGAGCCGGAAATGCCTGTCTGAGAGGCAATAACCGTGTGGGATCCAACTTCAACATTATGGGCAATCTGCACCAGATTATCAATTTTAGCGCCAGTACGAATGATAGTAGAACCCATGGTGGCGCAGTCGATGGCTGTGTTGGCACCTATAGAGATGTCGTCTTCCAAAATCACATTACCGATCTGAGGCACGGCTTTGTAAGTGCCGTCGGGCTGCGGAGCCCAACCAAAGCCGTCGCTGCCAATTACAGCGCCAGAGTGGATCGTGCAGTTATTGCCTACTACCGTGTTAGCATAAAGCTTTACGCCTGCAAAAATGGTAGTATTGTCACCGATTTGCACATTATCACCGATGTAAGCCTGCGGAAATATACGCACGTTATCACCGATTTTACAGTTGTTGCCGATATAAGAGAACGCGCCGCGATAATGGTTTTCGCCGATTTGGCTGCCCTGGCCAATAAAGCAAGGCTCTTCCACACCGGTTTTAGATGCCAGCAGCGCTGTCTGGTAATAGTGCAGCAGTGTAGAGAAGCTGGAGTAAGGATCTTCCACCCGAATGAGGGTTGCAGTTGTCTCCTTCTTTAATTCCAGCGATTCTGATACGATAACAACACTGGCACTGGTGCTATATAAATATGGCTCGTACTTTGGGTTGGAAAGAAATGCAAGGGCACCCGCTTGGGCTTCCTCTATTTTGGCTAAAGTGCTGACCTTGACAGAATTATCTCCCTCTACCTTGCCCTGCAGCAGGTCAGCTATCTGTTGAACAGTAAATTCCATTTTGTAAAATTAGAGCAAAAACTCAAAAACGCTAGTGCTTTGGGGGTGCAAACTTAATAAAAAATCCCGCTAACGCATCCTGTTTAAGTTTATACTTTACTATACGAGCTGTGGCCTTATTGTGAAGGTAGGGGAACAGCAGGTGTTTTCAAGATTTAGTTTGCAGTTTTGGAGAAGTTGGTTTTGTAAGGTGGTTTTTTTCTAGGTGAGAGGTGCAATTATACTTTAAACCCTTTAATTGTAGCTAAGCTATACTTAATAGCCTTTGTTCATCCACGGCTTTACAACCTTCTTGTTTCATTCTTGGCTTTGGCTCCCTCCAGGCGGGGAGGCCTCGTCTTGGGGGTAGGGGCCCTCGATAAGGGCATCGCGCGGTGTTCCCTCCTTGCCTCGCTGTCGCTCAGCATGCCCTTGGCGGGCACCGGCTCAACCCAAGGACTGGGATCAGGTTCGATAGCTGCAGCTGACGGAGCTTTTCCAAAGTTTCCTTCCCGGTGGTTCCCAGCTCTTTCGGATTTGCAATCCGAAAGTATATACATGCGGATTTGCAATCCGCTTTCCAACTCATAGCTATTGCTTTTGTAAGTCTTATTACAAATCCGCAATCACGGGAGTATCGGAGTAAAATCCAGAACAGCGAGAGGGCAAGCTTTAAGCTTGCAGGTGTATAGGTACAGGGCGATGCCGACTAATGCAAGCTGAAAGCTTGCTGGCATGGAAAACCACGAGTTGAAAACTCGCGGTAGGTGAAATTGATTTTTACTGGTCCTAATCGTAACCTCGGAGGGGCAGGGGAACTGCACCTCATACTGCAGACGACAAACCTGTTTATTTACAAATTCACTAAATCCTAAAACTGACAATCCAGAACCAGAACACGAGTTGGGAGCTTGACTAAAGTATAGAGTGTCTGAATCTACAAATAAGCCACCTCTTTCGGGTAGCAAACGAAGTGTTTCTCTACTTTATAGCTCAGGGCGCGGATGTTAGGTAGGTCAGAAGCCTCGGCTACATCCACTACGTAGCCCGATTTAGTCAGCATGTTAATCGTCTGGCCCTCTACATCGTAAGCGTTATTGCCGATTTTGCCCGAAATCATCAGGTACTTGATATCCTCCTCCGGCAGTTTATACTTGTCGATCACCAATTCTTTTATGCCGAGCAGCATTTCTTCCTCCACGGGTTTAGTAGAAATGTATACTTTAAACAGCTTGCGGCTCAGGATGCTTTTGGCCAGGTATGAAAGTATAAAATCCGGGTGGAGAGCCCACTCCTTGATGCCGCCCCAAATATCGTGGTCATCAAGGGCCACAAATCGCTCCAGTATACTTTTATCCCTTTTAAAATCATCCATGGTCAGGTCGGAGGACAAAAAGAAGCTGAGGCAGGGGGTAGTAGGCACCGCTACACCGCGCTGCATTAGCTCACGTGCACGCTGCACCACGCGCAGCACCATGTTTTCGGCACTTATCACAGTCTTATGCAAGTATACCTGCCAGTACATAAGGCGGCGGCTCACCAGAAAGTTCTCTATACTATAAATGGCTTTTTCCTCTACCACCAGCTTATCGTTGGCCACATCCAGCATTTTGATGATGCGGTCTGCACCGATCTTGCCTTCGTAAACGCCTGTATAGAAGCTGTCGCGGTTCAGGTAGTCGAGGCGGTCTACGTCTAGCTGGCTTGAAACGAGCTGGTGAAAGAAGCGGCGCGGGTACTTATCTGTGAAAATATCGATAGCTAAACTCAATCTTCCGCCGAAGTCCTCGTTAAGCAGGTGCATGATGTGCAGCGAAAGGTGCTCGTGGTGCACATTTTTAAAAATAGCCGTCTCCAGCGCATGTGAGAAAGGCCCGTGGCCCACATCGTGCAAAAGTATGGCGATGAGCGAGGCCTCGTATTCGGTATCGTTTATTTCGTTATTTTTACTGCGAAGCGTCTGCAGCGCCGTGTCCATCAGGTGCATGGCGCCCAGTGCATGATGAAAACGAGTGTGGAGCGCCCCCGGGTAAACCATCTCCGTCAAGCCTAGCTGCTTAATGCGGCGCAGGCGCTGGAAGTATGGGTGCTCTATAATATCAAATATTAACTCTGTCGGGGCCGTGATGAAACCATAAACAGGGTCGTTAAAGATTTTTTTCTTATTCACAGGAAGACATTGGGTAGTATGTAATATGTGATGTAAAAGTAATGCTTCTTACGCAGCATTGTAAGCGTATTTGACTAGAGTTATGTTTAAAAGAGCTATCAATTTTACAAACTGTCCTCAAGGGGACAATTATTAGATCAAGCTGCCTTGCGGCAGAACCAATAACTTCAGCTAACAAATCAGGCTAAAGCAATCATTAAGTATATTTGATTGTTATCCCTGCAAAGGAAGTTGTTTCAAGCTTTGCCGCTTAACAACTACGCCTTTCAATCGTTAAACAAATTAGCCATACTTACACAAGTATAAAACTATGCAAAGATACAATATTTTATGGGCCGATGATGAGATCGACCTGCTCAAGCCGCACATACTTTTTCTGGAAGATCGCGGGTATGACATTACCCCGGTAAACAGCGGCACCGATGCTATTGAAGAGTTCCGTGACCGCAACTTCGATATCGTTTTCCTGGACGAGAACATGCCCGGCATCAGCGGCTTGGAAACCCTGAACGAGCTGAAAACCATACGCCCCGCCGTTCCCGTGATCATGATCACCAAAAGCGAGGAAGAGCATATTATGGAAGAGGCCATCGGTTCCAAGATCACCGATTACCTGATCAAGCCGCTTAACCCGAACCAGATTCTGCTTTCCGTTAAAAAGGTGCTGGAGAACAAGCGCCTCGTAAGCGAGAAAACCAACATGAGCTACCAGCGCGATTTCCGGCAGCTGGGCATGGCCTTTGGCGAGCGCCTGAGTCAGCACGAATGGGCCGATATCTACAAAAAGCTGGTATACTGGGAGCTGGAGATCGACGAGACGGAGAATAAAAGTATGGCCGACGTGATTAACATGCAGAAGGACGAGGCTAACTCTAACTTCGCAAAGTTTATCATGGACAATTACGAAGACTGGATGGATGGCGATGAGGAAGCTCCGCTCATGTCGCACCAACTGTTTAAGCAGCGCGTGTTCCCGCTGATGAAAGAGACCGAGCGCCCTGTATACTTCCTGCTGATAGACAACCTACGCTATGACCAATGGAAGGTGCTGGAGCCGCTGATCTCAGAATACTTTACCGTGGATTCCGAAGAAATGTTCTATTCCATACTTCCGACCACCACGGCCTATGCCCGTAACGCTATTTTCTCGGGCATGCTGCCTACCGAAATTCAGAAAAAGTACCCAAATATGTGGGTAGGCGATGACGAGGAGGAAGGCAAAAACCTGCACGAAGCCGATTTTCTGGACATACAGTTTCAGCAGAACCGCGTAACGGATAAGCATAGCTACCATAAAATTACCAATGTGCAGGCTGGCCGCGATTTGCTCAGCAAGTTCAGTAACCTGGATAACAACAAGCTGAATGTGATCGTGTATAATTTCGTGGATATGCTCTCGCATGCCCGTACCGACAGCAACATGGTGCGCGAGCTGGCTCCGGATGAGTCGGCGTACCGCTCTATCACCAAGTCCTGGTTCCTGCACTCGCCGCTGTTTGACACGCTGAAGGCCATTGCAGATAAAAAAGGCAAGCTCATCATTACCACAGACCACGGCACCATCCGGGTAAAAAGGCCATTCAAGATCATCGGCGACAGAAACACGAATACCAACCTGCGCTACAAGCACGGTAAAAACCTGGGTTATACCGACAAAGATGTGTTTACGGTGCGCAAGCCAGAGAGATTTTTCTTGCCTAAAGCCAACGTTTCCACTACGTTTGTATTCGCGATAGAAGATTACTTCTTCGCCTACCCGAATAACTATAACTATTACGTAAACTACTACAAGGATACCTTCCAGCACGGGGGCGTGTCGTTGGAGGAGATGATTATACCTTATATAACGCTTTCACCGAAGAATGTATAACACTGGTGTTGTAAGAGCAGAAATCAAGATGTCGTCGTTGGAAGATCTTCCAGCGGCGGCTTCTGTGCTTATAGAGGAAGCCAAATCGGAGCCGATAATTCTGTTTGAAGGCCCGATGGGCGCAGGCAAAACCACGCTGATCAAAGAACTGTGCCGTCAATTGGGCGTGCAGGAGAACGTGAGCAGCCCTACCTTTGCCCTTGTAAATGAGTATGAGGGGGAAAAAGGGAAACTAATTTACCATTTCGATTTTTATAGAATCAACGACGAGCGGGAAGCGCTGGACATCGGGGCACCTGAATATTTCGAGTCCGGAAACCTGTGCCTGATCGAGTGGCCATCTATGATCCCAAACCTGCTGCCCGAACGCTACCTGCTGGTGCAACTGGAGGTGGATGACGAAGGAAGAGAAAGAAAGTTGCAAGTTAGAGAGGTAGAAAGTTAGAAAGTTATTTAGCTTTTACGCTTCTGTAGGTGCTGCTGGCGCGAGCTTGTACCTATACTTACTTGTACAGGGATACGAGCTGCAAGCTCGCACCAGCGTGGGGTAATTACTATAATGGGAAATTGCTAGAGTTTATCTCTGCAAAAGATTGTCATCCCTAAGCTCTTTAATAAAAGGACTGGATTCTGGGGGAAAATAAAGCTATTAACAAACAAAGTATGACGGAGAAGTTTGCCGTAGATTTAGGGAAGTTGGCTACAAGCCAGGCGCTGTACCCAAAAGAGTCGATGATGGCCGTGGAGGAGAGACGCCGAAGCCTGTTTATTGGTATTCCGAAGGAGAACTCTTTTCAGGAAAACCGCGTGGGCCTTACTCCTGATGCCGTGAAACAGCTCACTGATCAGGGGCATCGTATCCAAATAGAGGCAGGTGCAGGCAGTCACTCCAAATACTCTGACAACGAATACTCCGAAGCTGGTGGCAAAATTGTATACTCCACCGAGGAAGTATATGAAGCTGACATCATCCTGAAAATTGCGCCTCCAACCTACGACGAGCTGGATTACCTGCGTCCGGGCCAAACCCTAATCTCTGCCCTGCACTTTGGCAACCTAACTTCAGACTATATTAACGCGCTGCTTCGTAAGAAGATCAACGCTATCTCCTTTGAGCTGTTCCGCGATAAATCGGATGCCAAGCCTGTAGTGCGCGCCATGAGCGAGATTGCTGGCAGTACCGTCATGATGGTGGCCGCCGAATACTTAAGCAGCAGCAACGAAGGAAAAGGAATTATACTTGGAGGAATTACCGGTGTGGCCCCGACCAAAGTAGTTATACTTGGTGCCGGCTCTGTGGCTGAGTTTGCCGCCCGTGCAGCTTTAGGCCTAGGCGCAGAAGTGCGGGTTTTCGACAACCATATTTACAAACTCCGCCGCCTGAAGCATAACGTCGGGGCCCAGATTTTTACCTCTACGCTCGATAAGGCCATCATGTATAATGAGATTAAGCAGGCTGACGTAGTGATCGGTGCCTTTGTGGCCGACGAGGGCGAGATTACCTGCGTGGTGGAGGAGAGCGTGGTGGCACAGATGAATCCTGGCTCCATCATCATCGACGTCTGCATCGACCAGGGCGGCTGCTTCGAGACTTCTGAAGTTACCTCACACTCGCGGCCTATCTACCGCAAGTATGATATCATTCATTACTGCGTGCCCAACATCCCATCCCGCGTTCCCCGCACGGCTACGCAAGCGCTTTCTAATATCTTTACGCCTATCTTTACCGAGTTCTCCAAGTATGGCGGCATCAACGAGGTGCTCTTCATGAACGACCACTACCGCAGCGGCGTCTATATCTATAAAGGCAGCCTTACCAATGCCCATATCGCCAAGAAATTCGGCATGCGGTACAAGGAGCTGGGGCTGATGATTGCGGTGCGGAATTAGGATTAAAAATCTTTCCTTTCAATAAAAACTTCCCGACTTGACCGACTTTTAGCAAGGAAGCCTACTTCCTGCAAGAATAGATAGATTATCTTTAGCCAGCTCATGCAAGGAAGAAAAACCTTAATAAGAGAGCGCTCTGTTAATAAAACGTTATAAATTTTAGATTTTTTAGCCAAAAACTATTTATCTCAAATGATAGAAGTACCTTTGCATTTAGCATTGACTAAAATAGTGTGACATGAGATAAAATGTTGTACTGTGAGTTCGATGCTCTTGCAGAAGATTACTATATTCTTTGGATAGCTTCTATAACATAGAACGACAATAAACAAGCTGAGCGGTAGTATAAAAGTAATGACAAGTAAAGCTGAATTAGAACACGCTAAAATAGCGGTTATAGGATTAGGATACGTAGGACTGCCTTTGGCTGTAGAGTTTGCGAAGCAGTTTAAGACTTTCGGTTTCGATATTAACCAGCAAAGGATAGAAGAACTGAACAATGCACATGACCACACGCTAGAGGTGTCGGATGAACAATTAGCAGAGGTAATTACGCAAGACTGTACAACTGATAAAGGACTTATCTGTACAAATGAGCTGGAGAAAATAGAGCAGTGTAGTTATTTTATTATTACTGTACCTACACCTGTAGACAAGCACAATCGGCCGGATTTAACGCCGCTTTACAAAGCCAGCGAGACTGTAGGGAAGGTGTTGAAGAAGGGAGATATAGTAGTATATGAGTCAACTGTGTACCCTGGCGTGACCGAGGAAGAATGCGTTCCTGTATTGGAGAGAGTGTCAGGGCTGAAATTCAATGAAGACTTTTTTGCTGGCTACTCCCCTGAGCGTATCAACCCCGGCGACAAGGAGCATACAGTCGCCAAAATTCTTAAAATTACTTCAGGCTCTACACCAGAGGCTGCAGATAAAGTAGATGCACTTTACAATGCCGTGATCA
The DNA here is from genome assembly GCF_947495565.1 of uncultured Pontibacter sp. Classification (GTDB taxonomy): domain Bacteria; phylum Bacteroidota; class Bacteroidia; order Cytophagales; family Hymenobacteraceae; genus Pontibacter. The sequence goes on along the minus strand of NZ_CANLZM010000006.1, from coordinate 39,266 downwards.
CAGCCGGTACACATAAGGCGACCACTATTAAAGTAGCAGAAGCCGCAAAAGTAATTGAGAACGCCCAGCGTGATATCAACATCGCTTTCGTTAATGAGCTGGCTAAGATCTTCAACCGGCTGGGCATTGACACGGATGAAGTGCTACAAGCCGCCGGTACAAAGTGGAACTTCCTGAAGTTCAAGCCAGGTTTGGTAGGCGGTCATTGCATTGGTGTAGATCCTTATTATCTTGCTCAAAAGGCGCAGGAAGTAGGCTATCACCCAGAAATCATACTTGCCGGTCGACGGCTTAATGATGGCATGGGAGCGTATGTAGCCCATGAAGTAGTGAAGCTGATGGTCAAGAAGGATATTCCAGTGAAAAATGCTAATGTATTGGTATTAGGCATCACCTTTAAAGAAAACTGCCCGGATGTGCGCAATACAAAGGTGGTGGATATCCTGCACACGCTGAAAGACTATAACATAAACATCGCTATCTATGACCCTTGGGCCGAACCAGCAGAAGTGAAGCACGAGTATGGGTGGGATTTTTCTACAACCCTTGATGAAACTATGGCTTATGATGCCGTTATTCTGGCAGTATCGCATAAGGAGTTTGAGAAGCTGGATTTAAGTAAGCTATGCAAAGCGAATGCAGTGGTTTACGATGTAAAGGGCGTGCTTCCGAAGGAGTTAGCAGATGCGAGGTTGTAGAGTTTAACCATTGCTACTTAAGCCGATAAGTGTAATCAAAATTTAGGTGAATTAAAGTTACTTGGGAGTATTAGCATTATACAACATTAAAATTTAATGAAAATTCTAGTTACAGGAAGTGCAGGCTTTATCGGCTTTCATTTAGCAAATAGATTATTAGATAGAGGCGACGAGGTAGTCGGTTATGATAATTTAAACGATTACTATGATGTGCAACTCAAGTATGGGCGTCTGAATGAAGCAGGTATTCCTATAAAAGAAATTGAAGATAAGGAGTTGCTTACTAGCTTCAAGAATAAGAACTATAGATTTGTAAAAGCTGATTTAGCAGACAAGGATTTCTTACTTGAATTATTCAATAAAGAGCGATTTGATGGGGTGGTAAATCTTGCAGCACAGGCAGGGGTGCGGTATTCATTGACTAATCCTGATATTTACATAAAGTCTAACATTGAAGGATTTTTGAATCTACTCGAAGCTTGTCGTCATTACCCTTTACAGCATCTTGTGTATGCTTCTTCGAGTTCAGTGTATGGTGCAAACACGAAAATGCCGTTTTCTGTGCAAGATAGAGTAGACCATCCTGTCTCATTGTATGCTGCCTCAAAAAAATCAAATGAGCTAATGGCTCATACATATAGCCATTTATTCAATATACCAACTACTGGTCTGCGATTTTTTACTGTATACGGCCCTTGGGGTAGGCCTGATATGGCTCTGTTTATCTTTACTAAATCAATTATTGAGGGCAAGCCTATTCCTGTATTTAATTATGGGGAAATGAAGCGAGATTTTACATATATAGATGATATTGTAGAAGGTATAATTAGAGTACTTGACAGACCAGTAAAATCAAAACTTAGTGCAGCAGAATCTACTACCCATAGTTCGGCTCAAGAAGCTACAAATGCACCATATTCGCTGTATAACATAGGTAATTCTTCGCCATTAAAGTTAACAGATTTTATAGAGGCACTTGAAGCATCAATTGGTTTAAAGGCTAAAAAAGAATTGCTTCCTATTCAGCCTGGAGATGTGCCAGCAACCTGGGCAGATGTTTCTGAACTAACAGCTGCAACTGGCTATACCCCAGTTACTGATGTTTCTGATGGAGTAAGGCATTTTGTAGAGTGGTATAAGCAGTTTTATAAAATATAGTAATCACAGTCGAGAAGAGTTAGCTAAAATAGCGTTTTGATAATAGTTCTAAAGAATGGAGAATATAAACAAGCAGTTAACAGCCCACGTTCATGGGGGAATCATTCCTAAAGGAAGAGTTAAGGTTAGTGGGGCCAAAAATGCAGCAACAAGATTACTTGCAGCTTCTTTAATATCAGATGAAAGCGTAGTACTAAATAATTTTCCTATTGATCTTGTTGATGCACAATATAAAATAGATTTCATAAGGCAAATAGGCGGTAAAGTTGAAGTAAATACCGAAAGAGAAAGTTTAACAATAAGCACTTCTGACGTACAGAATGTTATACTTGATAACTATGATTACCCTATTAGAACTACATATTTATTAGTTGCAGGCTTATTGAAGAAGTTCGGCATAGCTAGAATACCATATCCTGGTGGATGTAAAATTGGTAGCAGAGGTTATGACCTGCACATTATGGTATGGGAAAAGTTAGGCTGCACTGTTACAGAGGAAGAAAACTTTATTATAGTAGAAGCTAAAAACGGCTTGGTTGGGGGCGAAATAGATTTTCCAATATCTACAATAGGAGGTACTGAAAGTGCTCTGATATGTGCTTCTATAATAGAAGGAGAAACTATTATAAGAAACGCCTACATTTCTCCTGAAGTCTCAAGTCTGATCGATTTTCTGAAAACACTAGGTGTCAACATTGAAGTTGCTGGTAATAGCTTTATAAAAGTTATAGGTAAGCGTTATTTAGCAGGTTCAATATTCTCTGTTATTCCTGATAGGATCGAGGCTTTGACATGGATTGTTTTGGCAGTTATATCAGGAGGCGACATTCTTATTGAAGATGTGCCTATTGATTTCATGGAAATTCCACTTATTCATTTAAAGGATGCAGGCATCAACTACTTCCAAAACTCTGAAAGTATCTACATAACACCAAGCTGCCAGAAGAACGGAGAAGTACAGCCTTTTGAATTAGCTTGTGGTACTCATCCCGGTGTTATTTCTGATATGCAGCCTTTTTATGTATTGTTAGGTTTGCATGCAAAAGGTGTGAGCAGGGTGTATGATTATAGGTATCCAGAAAGAACAAAGTACCTTGAGGAATTAAGTAAGTTCTATGCGAATAGCTTAAGCTGGGAAAATGGTGCTATAACAATAACAGGCAAAAATAAACCTGCTCCTGCTGTAACTACATCTACGGATTTAAGAGGTAGTATGGCATTATTAATGGCGGCGCTAATTGCAGATGGAGAATCAGAGATTAGAAATGTTGAAATGGCTTTAAGAGGATATAACCGTTTGCTGCCAAAGCTAAGGAACTTAGGCTATAAAATCGATTTACAGGAAGTTAATTAAGTGTAGCTTTGTCAAGTTCTTTCATAAAAGATCTAGCAGCAGTCTTTAAGAGTAAAGTTGCTGTTATTATGTTTGGCTTATTATCAAGTATTGTAACAGCCCGTTATCTTGGCCCTGAAGGCAATGGAATTATAGCCTCTCTAATGGTTTATCCATCACTGTTCATGAACATAGGATCATTAGGCATTAGGCAGTCTACTACCTACTTTGTTGGACAAGGTAAGTATGGTGTGAATGAAGTATACGGAGCTGTATTATCTATTTGGACTTTAACAAGTGTATTTAGCTTAGTTAGTTGTTATGTACTTATACAGTATTTTACTAGTGGAAGCTATTCTGTACTACTTATTATACTGGCAATAGCTGCTATACCTTTTTCACTTTATACAACCTATAGCTCCGGTATATTTCTAGGACAGCAGAAAATAAAAGAGTTTAATAGAATAAACTGGATACCTGCTGCCATAAATTTAATAATAACCTTCCTTTTAATAGGTATTTTCCCCTTTGGAGTAACTGGCTCCATGATTGGGACTTTTTCAGGTGTTTTTATTCTTTCATTCTTTGTATTAAAGAAAATGGCCAATTTGGGTTCAATTAGGCTAAATTTTGATGCTAAGATCATGAAAGAAATGGTGAGTTTAGGTATTGTTTATGCCGTTTCATTATTAGTAATTAACCTCAATTATAAGGTTGATATTATAATATTGGAAAAGCTCTCCACAGCACATGCAGTTGGTATCTATTCTAAAGGTGTTGGTATCGTAAATTATCTATGGCAGATACCTATGTTGCTTAGCACTTTAGTTTTTTCCAGGAGTGCAGGTTCAAAAGATCCTAAAGGCTTTTCAATTAAAGTAGCAAGATTATTACGCTTATCAGGTATTGCTGTTCTTGTTGCTAGTATCATATTGTACTTCTTATCTGACATGTTAATTGTAAAGATGTATGGAGAGGACTTTAAAGAAAGTAGTATGGTTCTTAAACTTTTATTACCTGGTGTCTTCTTGCTAACAATTTATAAAGTATTAAACATGGATCTAGCAGGTAAGGGGAAACCATGGCTATCAATGTTTGCAATGATACCAGCTCTAATTTTAAATGTCAGTCTAAATTACTTATGGGTTCCAGTCTATGGTGCTAATGGAGCCGCATTGGCATCAACATTAAGCTATATATTTGCTGCACTAGTGTTTTTAATGGTTTATTCAAAAGCAGCAGGTTTGCCTATTAGTAAGATACTAAAATTTGACCAAGGAGATAAAACAATATTTGTCGCCTTAATAAATAAAATAAGAAAAAGGGAAAATATAAAAATTCAATAAAGATGATAATCAAGGAAAATCTTGATCTTACTGAATATAACTCTTACAGAGTTAAAGCAATATGTGCAAAAGCATACTTTCCTGAAACAGATGAAGATATTATTGAGATATTTAAAAATACCGATAAAAAAGTTATTTTAGGAGGAGGGTATAATACTATATTATCAAAACCATATTATCAGGAGCCTTTTGTAATATTTAATAAACACTTTGGGTCAGTAGAAATCACAGGTAATATAGTATCAGCTCAAGCAGGAATTAGTTTGCTTGAACTTAGTGAACTTGCCCTAGAAAATTCACTGTCTGGCTTAGAAACATTTTACGACATACCATCATCTTTAGGTGGTGCAGTAGTAATGAATGCCGGTGCTGGAGGAGAGGAAATTAAAGATCTCCTTACTACTGTCAAATATTTTGATCCTGCGTCTTTAACCTTCTATGAGAAGCCAAGAGATGAAATTAACTTCGAATATAGAAACAGTTTTTTTCAAAAGAACCCACATTTTATTATAATAAAAGCAGAGCTTATTTTACGTTCTGGCGTGAAAGCAGATATTCTTAATAAGATGCAGAGCATCAAAGCTGCAAGATGGGCGAAACAACCTAAAGAATATCCTAATGGTGGAAGTGTCTTTAAAAGACCTTCTGGAAAGTTTGTTGGTCCTATGATAGAAGAACTTGGATTAAAAGGATATTCAGTAGGTGGAGCTAAAGTTTCAGAAAAGCATGCAGGTTTCATTGTAAACTTTGATAATGCTACAGGTGCTGATATTTTGAATTTGATTTCTGAAATTCAACTCAAAGTCAAAACAACATATGATATTGATCTAGAAGTTGAACAGCGTATTATCTAGAAAATGAAAATATTATATATTATAAGTACTTTCAAAGGAGGCAATGGCGGACATGCATATTCATTAACTCATATAAGTAGTGAAATTTCTAAATATGCCGATACTGCAATTATTTCAATTGGGCCTAAAAGAAGTAAAGTTGTAACAACTAGCCCACATTATCTGCAATACCTGTACTTTGATGCTATAAATATTTTAACCTTTAAGAATGAGTTGTATGAGGTACTTGAAACATATAAACCAGATATAATACATTGTTTTGATACAAACGCGTATAATATAGTAAAGCTAATATTACCGAATTCAAAGTATAAAATTATACTTAATAAATGCGGTGGGCCTAATAAGAAAAATTATCCTCTTTTTAATGACCTTATTCTATTTAGTATTGAAAATAAAACATGGTTTGATCAGCAGTTCGAATATAATAAAAGCAATATTCACCTAATACCAAACAGGGTTAAGGGGATTAAAGTGGCTGCGCCTTCACAACTTGATGAGCCAATATTTAAAGATCAAACTAAATTTACTTTTGTTAGAATAGCTCGTCTAGGGGCTGCATACAAAAAGGGTATAATTGATGCAATCAGGTTGATCAGTATATTAACTAATCTGAACTATAAAGTAGAGCTCTATATAATAGGAGTGATTGAAAATGAGCTTATCTTAAGAGAGTTACAAAAAGAAGCACAAGGACTGAACGTTATCTTCTTAACTAAAGATGTACATACAGTAAAAGCTTCTAAAATGCTATACCTTGCAGATGCGGTTGTTGCCACTGGCAGAGGATTAATGGAGGCATGTTCAATAGGATTACCTGTTCTAACTCCTTCAATAAATGCCAACATACCAGTATTGGTTTCTGAAAATAATTTTGATTCTTTTCTTTCAACAAACTTTTCAGAGCGGAATGTTGATGAAGGCTATAGTAAAGAAAATAATATTTCAAATATTATTAAATTAATAAATAATAAAGAATATAATCAAAAGCTAAGAGCCTTTACTTCAGAGATGTTTGAAAAATATTTTGATATCTCTGAAGGAGCAAAAAAGTATATAGAGGTTTACAAAAGCGTACTTACTTCTAATAGACAAGAAGTAAGTAGGTTCAAGAATATACCTTCCAAACTGAAGACCTTATATGGGTTTTATAAATATTCAAGAAAGTAGCCGCGCTTAAAGCTTATGACTCACATGAAATTAGCAATACATTCTAAAAAGGGAAGTTTTAGTGATGATTGGATTGAATACTGCAAAGAAAAAAATGTCCAGTTTAAGTTAGTCGATTGCTATTCATCTTCAATAATTGATGACTTGAGAGAATGCGATGGCTTAATGTGGCATTGGCATCATACTGATCCTAAAGCTGTATTATTTGCAAAACAGCTTACTTTTTCTTTAGAGAAAATAGGGATTAAAGTTTTTCCTAGCAGTTCCACTTCATGGCATTTTGATGACAAAGTTGGTCAAAAATATCTGTTTGAAGCTATAGGAATTCCATTAGTGCCATCACATGTGTTTTATGATAAGAAAACGGCTTTTGATTGGATTCACAAATCAACTTTTCCAAAAGTTTTTAAACTAAGAGGGGGCTCTTCAGCAGTAAATGTTAAATTAGTTAAAAGCGCCCGTGCAGCTGAAGCAATAGTTAGACAGGCCTTTGGACGTGGTTTTTCTCCAAAAAATAGGCAGGCAATCTTGGAAGACAGATTAAGAGTCTTTAAAAAGAAAAAAGACCTATATACATTTTATCTTTTGTTGAGAGGTGTAGTTAGATATTTTATACCTACAGAGTTTGAAAAACTTAATGGCCCTGAAAAAGGATATGTTTACTTTCAGGATTTTATTGAGGGAAATACTTACGATACACGTGTTGTGGTTGTAGGTAATAAATGCTTTGCTATACGTCGATATAATCGCGAAAATGATTTTCGAGCTTCTGGAAGTGGCAATAAACACTATGATGATCCAAAATTATTTGATATTAACTGTATTAGGTTAGCAAGAGAAACCACAAAGCAGTTAAATGCTCAAAGTTTAGCTTTTGATTTTTTAGTGGATAAAGATAATAAACCATTAATAGTAGAAATTAGCTATTGCTTCACATCAGGGGCATTTCCTGGATATTGGGATGAAGATGATGTTTGGCATAACGAAAAGGTTAATGTTCGAAAGCTAATGATAGAAGAGTTTATCAAAATATTGGAATAGATTGATTTGTGTATTAAATGGAAAAAGAAGAGCGAATAGCAGTATTAATGCCATCATTTAGAGGAGGAGGAGCTGAAAGGGTCTTAGTAGAATTTGCAAATTGGGCTGTAAGTCGTGGTGTAACAACTGATCTATTAGTTATTAATGATGTAGGCCCTTATCGTTCTGAAGTAGATAAGGCAGTAAATATCATAGCTTTTGATTCCGTTAGAAGTATATATGCAGTACCTGCTTATGTATCTTATCTTAGAAGAGCTAGCCCATCAGGCGTAGTGTCAACAATTGGGCAACTTAACATCATAAATTCATTCCTAACGCCAATATTTTCAAAAGGTACAAAGGTTGTACTAAGAGAAGCAAATACACCAACTCAGCAAGCTAAGAAAAAAAATAGCCATAAGTTTAAGTTACTATTGAAACTTTATAAAAGAGCTTATCAATCAGCAGATTCTGTGATAGCAGTATCTCGAGGAGTTTTAGATGATGTTTCAGCGCGATATAAAATTCGCAAAAATCTGCTCTTGATACCAAATCCTGCTTCTGTAGATTCAGTTAGATGTAAAGCCGCTGAACCAGTAAATTTATCTTATCTTGGTTTAGAAGATGGTGATGAGTTTGCAATTGCTGTTGGTAGACTGACATATCAGAAAGACTTTTCTACCTTGATTAAAGCTTTTAGAATAATTGCAAATTCTAACGATAGCATTAAGTTACTAATACTTGGGGAGGGCGAGCTAAGAGAATGTCTTGAAAGAGAAATAGAAGTTTTAGATTTAAAAAAAAGAGTGTTATTACCGGGGTTTGTGTCTAACCCTTTTGCAGTCATGAGGCATGCTCGTTTACTAGTGATGTCATCGTTATATGAAGGTATGCCGAACGTACTACTTCAAGGTATGGCATTGGATCTCCCTATAGTTTCAACAGATTGCAAAAGTGGACCAAATGAATTGTTAAATAATAGTTTACTTGAAAAACTTGTTTCAGTAGGCTCCGCTAATGAAATTGCTGTAGCTGTTACAGATATATTATCTGTAAAGGGTAAGCCTGACTATAGTACTCGTTTAAGTAAAATGACTCCTGATATAGTTTTCAACCAGTATCTAAATGCGTTGATCAAGTAAGATTGCCTGAAGTATCACAGTTCGTATATTTTATCAATGTGTGAAAAGTGTACTCTGTGTGAATTTTTAAGATTAATTATTAGTGAAGGTGTGTAAAATTTAGAAATCTATATTACGAGAAATATATTATATATTTAATACTTTAACCCGAAATTTAGTAATATAGGAATAATCTACTTATAGTAGATTTAGTCATGCATTATGCAAAAAAGATGGGATGGCTATGCTTTTACGCACTGATGAGAATTGAAGGCAATATAAGCATATGCATAAATAGTTCAAAATTTACGATAATATAACTAAGTTATTATCTATTACCCCAATGTGAGGGTGTAATTTTAGCATATACCTACAGTTCTATAGTTGTTTTCCAGATTATGGATGTTCAATTATTAATAACCTTAATTACAGTTTAGGATTGCGGTTGATAATGAATGGAGAATATAGAGATGGCTTTAACAAACTACATAGGTGCTAGGTTTTAATATTTATGCTGATTTGTAATTAATGTGCACACTAATAGTGCATAAAGAATGTTAGCTGACCTTCAATATATTTTACTTAAACTATATTTTTTTTAAATGAGATACTCTTATATAGTTCTTAATAAGTATGCAATAACGAATAATTATACAGCTAATGTCAATTAAAGTATTATTTCTAACTCCTGGCTTAGGAAAGGGAGGTGCTGAAAAGCAATTATTCCTTTTAGCAAATCATTTAAATCATAAAGGCTATACAGTTAAAATTGTAAGTCTTATTGATAGGAATATGTATGATCAAGAGTTAAAGCAAACAAACATACCTTATAAGACACTAAATTTTGAGCAGAAAAGCTTAATTAGTAGATTCTTAGCCTACAAGAATCTTATAATAGATTTCAAGCCAGACATAATAATTTCATTTATGTTTGCTGCAAACTTTTTGTCAAGATTAACCAAGTTTTTTCATAAATGTATCGTGATCAGTTCCATTCGAAATGAAATATTTGGTGGAAAGTTAAGTGAGAAGGTACTAAAATATACTAACAGACTTGATGCAGCTACAGTAGTAAATTCTGACACGGTACTAAATAAATTGTTAGCTGCAGGAATACTTGACAAACGAAATGCAATGTCTATTCCCAATGTTGTTAATTTACCAACTTATAACTTTAGTGAAAAAATAGAAGCAAGGAGTGAAGTCCGGAAAAGATTCAATATATCTAGCGATCAATTTGTCTTTTTGTTTGTGGCTCATTATCGCCCGCAGAAAGATTATGATAATCTTTTCAAAGCGATCTCACTTATGAAAGAAAACGTTAAAATTTTAATGGCTGGTAATTTATTTGAGAGTAGCTGGCCATATGAAAGGGTTAAGGAACTGAATATTGAAAATAAAGTTATTCTCTTGGGTAAAACAGAAGAGTTAAGAGAATTGTATCTTTCAGCCGATGCCCTAGTTATGTCCTCTAAGTGGGAAGGTTTACCCAACGCTATTCTAGAGGCGATGAGTTTTGAACTTCCAGTTATATCTACTAACGTTGGCGGTGTGAAGGACTTAATATCTGATGGACACAATGGAATTCTTTGTGATTCAAAGAATAGCTTAAAGTTAGCTGATTCGATGAAAGCTGTAGTTAATATGCCACCTGAAAGATTAAAAGCAATGGGGGCGGCTTCACGAAGCCATGTCGCTTCTACTTTTTCTTATGAAGTCATCATGAAAAAATGGGATACTCTTATTAGTTCAAGTCTTTCAAAATAAATCAGCTTAATGCTAGGGAGCATATAATTTTATAGTATATAATTAATTTAAATCTAACAAGAAACAGAGGTTGTAATAAAATGGATGTTAGAGATGGAGTACTAGAGGATGTGCCTGCAATTGTTGAGCTATTAAAGATGTCATTAGGAGAGTCTTTAATACCTAAATCTGCATCTCTTTGGCAATGGAAGCACATGCAAAATCCTTTTGGTGCCTCTCCAATTCTAGTTGCTGAAGATAGAGGGAAAATTGTAGGGGTTAGAGCTTTTATGAATTGGACTTGGGTATATAAAGGTGAAATTCTAAATGCGGTACGAGCTGTAGATACTGCAACTCACCCAGATTACCAAGGTAAAGGAATATTTAAGAAATTAACTTTGCAGGGGGTTGCTAATGCAAAGAGTGCAGGAATAGATTTTGTCTTCAATACTCCCAATACGAGCAGCAAGCCTGGATATTTAAAAATGGGTTGGGCGGAAAAGGGCCGTGTACCTTTGAAACTGAAGATAAATCCTTTGGCTTACAAAAGAAGGATAGCTCCACTTGCTAAAGTGCATGACTGGGATCAACTTATAGGTTTTCTGTCTAAAGTTAAAAGTCCTTGTTATGATACTAATAAAGTGCAAACCCTAGTAAATTCTGACTACGTATCTTGGAGGTACAAGAATAATCCGCTATTTGATTATAGCTTTATTTCTGACTATCATTCTTATGTTCTCTTTTATAGAATGAAAGAGCATAAATTTGGTCACGAGATGCGAGTAGTTGATTTGTTTATAAATGATTTGACTTTCAACCAAGAATCAAGACGCGGGCTTCAGAAGGTATTTAGTGATAAATCGAACAACTCATTTCTGACATCCGTGTCTGGAAGGCAATACTTATTAGGAATGAATAAGTATCTCAACATGGGTTTATTGCCTATTTTAAAAAAGGGGCCTATTGTAACTTTACGTAACGTTAACATGAACGATGAGCAGTTTCATGAGCTATTAAACATTGATTCTTGGGCATATTCATTAGGAGACATGGAGCTTTTTTAACATGTTTGGAGCTTTTATTTTAGTAGTAGTTTTATATCTGATTAATCAACCTCTACTAGGCTACTTTAAAAATCAGTACAATTTTCTTCGTATAAAGCTGTTAAATCAGCTTTATTGGTATCATATGCTATTTGCTGTTATTTACTATATATATTCAATTTTTAATCCATCTGATTCTCAAAGGTATTTCAATAGGAATAGTATTGATGGTAATCTTTCCATAAGTTATCCTCCATATCAAACAGGAACAGGATTTATTGATTTTATAGTTTATCCGTTCGTTCATGAACTCGGGTTTAGCTATGAGATGGCTATGATATTGTTTGCTTGGTTTGGGTATTTAGGATTTGTATTTTTTTACATATTTTTTAGGGAAAATATAAAAGAAACAATAAGAGTATATTCTTTTGATTTAGTTACTATTTTACTTTTTCTCCCAAACATGCATTTTTGGACCGCCTCATTAGGTAAAGGTTCTTTTATATTTTTGGGTATTGCAATGTTTGCATATGCATTGAAAGCACCCCAGAAGCGAATTGTTTCTATGGTATTAGCTTTTATTATTGTATATAGTGTAAGGCCGCATATGATGATGTTTTTGGCTGTTGGGGCTGTAGTAGGGTACCTAACAGGCAGAGAGAATATCCCTCTCTATCAAAAACTTATTATACTTGGCGCTTGCGTGGCAGGAATTTTTCTAATGTATGATAAGATATTAGAAATGGCTAGTATAAATGAAGAGGATGTCGTTGGAAGCTTTCAAAATTTTTCCAGTAACAGGGCAGAATTACTAGCAAGGTCTGGTTCAGGTGTAGACATGTCTAATTACCCTTTGCTGTTAAAGCTTTTCACATTCTGGTTTAGGCCTTTGTTTTTTGATGCACCTGGTGCGTTAGGTCTTTATATATCTGCAGAAAATCTCCTATATCTTTTGCTTACATTGAAACTTATAGATAAAAGTTTTATGAAATTCTTGAAAGGTGCATCTTCATTAGTTAAAATGAGCCTAATCACCTTTATTTCCTCATCAGTTGCTCTATCGTTTGTGATGTCAAATTTAGGTATAGTAATAAGACAAAAGAGTATGGTGATGTACTTCCTTTTCTTTGTTATACTTGCTTTTCTTGAGTTCAAAAAGCGCCAAAAGAATGATACTGATTTAATAGTTTCTACAAATAATCAAATAAGCCGTCAGCAATTACGATTAGTATAATGAAGGATAAAGCAGTTCTAATAATTTCCCTTGATTTCGAATTATACTGGGGGGTTTCTGATAAAGTTAAACTAGAAGATAAGCAACAATATTTTCAAAATACTAGAAAAACGATACCAGCTTTATTAAATCTCTTTAATCAAAATCAGGTACATGTAACTTGGGCAACGGTAGGAATGCTTTTCGCAACTAGTTGGAAGGAATGGTACCAATTTATGCCTAAAGAAAAACCAAACTATAATAATGCTAATTTGTCCTCCTATGCAGTTGAAGCCAAATATAACAACGCAAATCACTTAGAACCTTTCTTGTTTGCTCCAGACATAGTTGATCTTATAAATGAAACTCCTAATCAGGAAGTAGCTACACATACTTTTTGCCATTATTATTGTAAAGAGAGCGGACAAACTATATCACAATTTAGAAGCGACTTGCAGGCGGCAAAGATAATTGCAGCTCAAAAAAATATATCTCTACATTCACTTGTGTTCCCTCGAAATCAGTACAATGAAAGTTACCTAAAAGTATGTGCTGAAGAAGGCATAACAAGCGTACGATCTAATCCTCAAGATTGGTTTTGGAGAGATACAGAGAATGAAGTATTAATAAATAAAATTTTTAGAACTGGAGATAGCTATATTCAATTAGGTAAACAAACTTCTTTTAAGTTATCATCGCTAGATTTAAAAGACGGTTTGCCTCTTTCTATTCCTGCTAGCAGGTTTCTGCGGCCAGTGGGGAATAAAGCTTACTTAAATAAGCTGCGCCTACGAAGAATCATTGCTGAAATGACCGCTGCAGCTGAGAGACAAGAGTGTTACCACTTATGGTGGCATCCGCATAATTTTGGAGATTATCCTGAGGAAAGTATGAATGATCTTCAACATATTGTAGAACATTTTAAAAGGCTACAGCATAAGTATGGAATGATTAGTATGACAATGCAGGAAGTTGACAATTACATAAAGGATAATAATAAGCATGATAAAGCTCTTTAGAGTAACTACAGTACCAATATCACTACAGAAGCTTATTACAGGTCAATTGAAGTACATGCGAAGCAAAGGTTTTGAGCCTTTAATGATATCTGCAAATGGTCCTGAAGTTGCTCAGGCTATTAAAGAACAAGAGGCACCACATATAGTTATATCAATGACTCGTAAGGTCACACCCCTCAAAGATTTGATATCATTATGGAACTTCTATAAGCTTTGTAAAAAAAATAAACCTGATATAATTCACTCCCACACCCCAAAGGCAGGGATCATTAGTATGCTAGGAGGAAAGTTAGCAGGTGTACCTGTTCGCTTACATACAGTTGCTGGAATGCCACTGATGGAAGCTAAAGGGATAAAGCGTCGTGTGTTAGAATTTGTGGAAAAGCTAACTTATGCATGTGCCACTAAGATTTATCCAAATTCAAATGTTCTTAAAGAATTTGTCATTCAAAATGGTTTTTGTACCGAAGACAAAATAAAAGTACTTGGCAATGGTAGTAGCAATGGAATCAATACAAATAATTTCACAGTCGAAGCACTTGACCCAAAGAGGCTTCAAGATTTAAAACAAAAGTTAGGAATAAGTGCAACAGATTTTGTGTTTGTTTTTGTTGGGCGTTTGGTTAAGGATAAAGGAATACGTGAGTTGGTAAGTGCGTATAAGATTCTGCAATTAAAGCATAAAAATGCCAAGTTATTACTAATTGGGCCTTTGGAGCAAGATTTGGATCCGCTACCAGCAGAAACCTTGATCGACATAGAGTCAAATCCAAATATTCTTTATGTAGGTTATCAAAATGATGTGCGACCTTATCTTGCTATCAGCCAAGTTTTAACTTTTCCTTCGTATAGAGAAGGTTTTCCAAATGTACCAATGCAGGCTGGGTGCTATGAAGTCCCAAGTATAGTTACTGATATAAATGGATGTAATGAAATAATAATAAACGGAGAGAACGGCATTATCATACCTACAAAATCGATAGAACCCCTTTATGAGGCTATGGATTGTATGATTGAGTATAATGATTTGTATATTAAATTAAAATCTAATGCTAGAAGAATGATTGTTGAACGCTATGATCAGCAACATTTTTGGGAATTATTGTTTCAAGAATATCAAATTCAATTATCAAATAATGAAGTGGTTTTATCGTAATTTCTTTAAACGTGCATTTGATCTTATCTTTAGTCTATTAGCTTTTCTCTTACTTTTACCTATTTTCATTTTAGTGACATTATTATTATTCATTGTAAATGAAGGACAACCTTTCTTCCTGCAGTTAAGGCCCGGCCAAAATGGTAAAGTGTTTAAAATAATCAAGTTTAAGACAATGAATGATAAGAAAGACTCCCAGGGAGAACTTCTGTCTGATGAACATCGGCTTACTGCAGTAGGTAAATTTGTTCGTAAAACTTCACTAGATGAAATACCACAACTGTTGAATGTCATTATAGGAGATATGTCCATAGTTGGTCCTCGACCACTTCTGGTAGAATATTTGCCACTTTATAATAAAACACAACGTCGCCGGCATGAGGTTAAACCTGGCATAACAGGATGGGTTGGTGTAAACGGACGTAATGCGATTGGATGGGACCAAAAATTTAATTTAGATATATGGTATGTTGATAATATGTCTTTAATGTTAGATCTGAGAATTATTTTTTTGACTGTTTTAAAGGTATTCAAATCAGAAGGAATAACTGCGGAAGGAGTAGCAACAATGCCTAAGTTTAAAGGTAATAACTAGTAACTAACTAGCTTTGGTGTGCAGCTATTCCTTCGCTTTAAGATTTTATTATGGAAGGGAAGGTAAAAGTTTTAGAGTAAAAAATGATTTTACCTGAGACTATAATTTTGTCACGTATAAGCGCATTATACAGAGAAACGGTTTAGAATTCAAGTTAATAACATTGTTCATTACCTTTGATAGCTTATTAAGGTAGTGATAAATATGATTTTTCTAATTTATGTTGACATGGTTGCCAGAAGGCAAAAAGGCTGCAATTTGCTTTAGTATTGATGATATTCACCCAGCTAAGAGTTCTGACTATTATGAAGCAGGGGGAGATTTGGATAAAGGTAGTTTAGGATTAGTTAAGTGGTTATTAGATAGGCACCCTAAGCTTAAAGTAACGCTTTTTACAACTGCAGACTGGAGAGAAATATCACCGGTTCCTACAAGAAAGCTACTTGCCTCTATACCTTATTTGAGAGATAAGGTATTTCTTGCAAAGCGTTGGAAAAAAGGTACAATGCAGTTAGACCGACACCCCGAATTTGTTGAGTTTCTTAATAATATGGAAAGGGCAGAGATAGCATTTCACGGTCTTTATCATTGCCATAAAGGTCTTAAGGTACCTGTTGAGTTTCAAGATCAAACAGAGGAGGAGTTTGATTGTATAATCAAAGAGATGTTAAGAATTTTTGATACGTCAGGTATAAATTATGTTGATGGTATTTGCCCCCCTGGATGGAATGCACCAGATAAATTGCTTAATCAGTTAGTAGAACATAAAATTAAGTATATAAATTCTGCTAGAGATATTTTTACTAATATATCAAAAGATGCACTAGCTAATATGAGTGGGCTGAAAGGGGTACCGCTTATATTTCCATCACTTTTAAAAAACAATAAACTGTTGCACATTCCTGCTAATTTCCAAGCAACATCTAAACCTGAACGAGCGCGGCAAATTATTGATAATTCAGGTTTATTGTCTATTAAAGCTCATATAATTAAATCTGCTATGGGCCATATTGCACTTGATGGTGTAGACCAAGAATATATGAGTTACCTTGATTCGCTATTTTCATCAATAGATAAAGAGTATGGAGACTCTATATGGTGGACATCTATGGGAGAAATCACTAATCACATCTTTAGCCATAACAAAGCTTAAATTTATATGGAAAACGTTATAATAAATCCTGAAGATTATACTTCAAAGTACATAGCATATCTGAATAAATGTTTTAAAAATTGGGGTCAAAAAGATGTATATGATTGGGTGTTTAAAAGAACTGTTGGTGGGCTAGACTCTGATATTATTCTTATAAAAGATAATGAAGGTGAAATAATAGCAGGCTCTGGTGTTACTTATCGAAAGTTGAATACTGAGCAAGCTGGTTTAATTGATATTGCTATAATGACTGGTTCTTGGACTTTACCTAAAGCAAGAGGAAAAGGTTGTTTTACTACTATGATTGAAGTTTCGAAAGAAGTAGCAGCTAACAAAGGAGTGGCTTTTCTTACAGCTTTTGTAACAGAAAGTAACGCAAGCTTTAGGAGGCTAGAGAGAGCAGGTTCTTATTTGGTATCAACTTATCACTTGTTTTCACCTGATGAACAATATAATGCTCCGAATCTTTTAAATGTTGAAGAGGTTTCTTTAGATGAATTTACGATAGATAAAGTATATAATAGGCTTAACAGTTTCAAAGTGTTGGCACATTTTGCTTATACAAGACATGAGTTTAAAGAACAATATATAGATCGGCCCATAAGTCCCATTATACTAAAAATTAATACTGAATATGTTTTAATTGAAGAGACGCATAACGTGATGAAGGTACTATTATTAACTAGTCCTGATGATCAATCGCAATTAATAGGTATAGTCAAATCCTTAACAAATTGGTCTTTAAGAAATTACGCAAAAAAGCTTCTCCTATTTACCACTGATACTAACATTAAGGGAGTTTGTGAAGAACTTAAGTTTGAAAATTTGCCAGGTCATTTTACTGTACTAAATACAACTGCTATAGGTACTGATATACTTAAGCCCTTTTTAGGACTAGCCATTAATTCAGGAGATAAGATATAATCGAAAACTAAAAGTAAAGTAGGAAATACATATGAGAATAGCAGTAGTTGGTACCGGGTACGTTGGTCTGGTAACGGGGACGTGCTTTGCGGAAGTGGGCATCGACGTGACCTGCATCGATATCGACGTAAAGAAAATAGAGAACCTGAAGAAGGGCATCCTGCCGATATACGAGCCGGGCCTGGAGGAGATGGTGTCGCGCAACTTCCAGAAGGAGCGCCTGACGTTCTCCAACGATTTGGACAGCAGCATTCAGGGCTGCGAGGCGGCCTTCATTGCAGTGGGGACCCCTCCGGGCGAGGACGGCTCGGCCGATCTGAAGTACGTGCTGGCCGTGGCACAGAGCATCGGCCAGAACATGACTGACTACCTGGTGGTGGTGACCAAGAGCACCGTGCCGGTGGGTACCGCCGAGAAGGTGCGCAAGGCTATAGAGAAGGAACTGGAGGCGCGCGGCGTGGATATCCCGTTCGATGTGGCCTCCAACCCCGAGTTCCTCAAGGAGGGCGCGGCCATTGACGACTTCCTCAAGCCGGACCGCATTGTGGTGGGTGTGTGCTCCGATAGAGCCGAGAAGGTGATGGAGAAGCTCTACAAGCCCTTCCTGATGAACGGCCACCCGCTTATTTTCATGGACATTCCCTCTGCCGAGATGACCAAGTATGCGGCTAACGCCATGCTGGCCACCAAGATCAGCTTCATGAACGATATTGCCAACCTGTGCGAGATCATGGGCGCCGACGTGAACATGGTGCGCAAGGGCATCGGCTCGGACGCGCGCATCGGCAACAAGTTCATCTATCCGGGCATCGGCTACGGCGGCTCCTGCTTCCCCAAGGACGTGAAGGCGCTTATCCGCACGGCCTCGGAGAACGGCTACAGCATGCGCGTGCTGCAGAGCGTGGAGGAGGTGAACGAGAACCAGAAATCAGTGCTCTACAACAAGATACACAGCCACTTCAACGGCGACCTGTCCGGCAAAACGTTTGCGCTGTGGGGCCTCTCGTTCAAGCCCAAGACCGACGACATGCGCGAGGCGCCCTCGCTGGTGATTGTGCAGAAATTGCTGGAGCAGGGTGCCAAGGTGCGCGCCTACGACCCGGTGGCCATGAAGGAAGCCAGGCACATCCTGGGCGACACCATCGAGTACGGCAAGGACGAGTACGAGGCCCTGATCGACGCCGACGCCCTGCTGATGATCACCGAGTGGCCGGAGTTCCGCTCGCCCAACTTCACGGTGGTGAGCAAGCTGATGAAGGAGAAGGTGATCTTCGACGGCCGCAACATCTACGAGGGCGCAGACATGCGCGAGAAGGGATTCACCTATTACGGCATCGGCGTGAAGCAGCAGGTGCCCCAGAAAATTGACGCAACGCTGTAAACTATGAGCAAGAAAAGAGTACTCATCACGGGAGGGGTCGGTTTCCTCGGCTCTTACCTGTGCGACAGAACAGCATAATTTCAAAGACTTGCTTATGGATAAAAATAGAGTAGTAATAATTGGTGCATCAGATCATTGTCGATACACAATTGATATAATTGAGCAAGAAGATAAGTATAAAATATATGGTGTTCTTGATGTAAATCTTTCAAAAGGACAGCAATATGCAGGTTATAGTATATTAGGCTACTTAGATGATTTAGCTCTCCTTTTAAATAATGGTGATGTTGTTGGAGGCATTGTAGCTATAGGTGATAATTATACCCGTAGCCTTGTTACAAATGAGATTAAAACTAGGTTTCCTAAGTTTAGATTTATTAATGCTATTCATCCATCTGTTATAATTGGTAAAGAAACCAAAATTGGCGAAGGCTGCGTTATGATGGCCGGTGTAATAATTAATAATAACTGTATTATCGGTAATCATTGTTTTCTAGCAACTAAAGCCTCATTAGATCATGACTCTATAGTAGGAGATTATTCTAGTCTTAGTCCAGGGGTAACAACTGGTGGCAGAGTCATAATAGGAGATTGTACTGCAATAGGAATAGGAGCCACACTTTTGCATTATAGAACAATTGGAAGTAATTGCGTGGTTGGAGGAGGAGCGTTGGTGAATAAAGATGTTGAGGATAATTATTTAGTATTGGGTGTTCCGGCAAAACCAATAAGGCAAAGAGATTCAAGTGAAAAATATCTTTAATATGAACGAAAAAATCTGGCTATCCTCCCCGCACATGGGCGAGAGCGAGTTTAAGAACGTAAAAGAAGCTTTTGAAACAAACTGGATCGCTCCGCTTGGTCCGCACGTAGACGGCTTTGAGCGCGATATAGCTGACTACTTAGGGGAAGGTGTGCATGTGGCTGCATTAAGCTCAGGCACAGCCGCCTTGCACCTGGCTTTGATTCTGCTGGGTGTGCAGGCCGGGGATGAAGTGATTTGCCAAACAATGACTTTTTCGGCTTCAGCCAACCCTATTGCTTACCAAGGGGCCACGCCAGTATTTGTAGATAGCGAGGAGGAAACTTGGAACATGTCGCCGGAACTGCTGGAGGCTGCCATACAAGATCGTATTGCCAAAGGTAAGAAGCCAAAAGCGATTATTATAGTGCACCTTTACGGCATGCCAGCGCAGATGGACCGTATTATGGCCGTTGCTGATAAGTATGAGATACCAGTGGTTGAAGATGCTGCAGAAGCCTTAGGTTCTTCTTTTAAAGGGCAGAAGCTTGGCACTTTTGGTGCCATGAGCATTTTGTCTTTTAACGGAAATAAGATTATTACCACCTCTGGTGGTGGCGCACTAGTTTCTAAGAACGAAGAATCGATTAAAAAATCTCGTTTTCTGGCTACACAAGCACGTGACGCAGCTCCGCACTATCAGCACTCGCACATCGGTTATAACTACCGCATGAGCAACGTTTGTGCCGGCATAGGCCGTGGACAGATGGAGGTGTTGCCGCAGCGAGTAGAGAAACGCCGCAGCAACTATGAGTTCTATAAGGAAGCTTTAAAAGAGCTGAAAGCCATTCAATTTCCTGATGAGCCGAATGTTGACTTTTCTTCCAATAGATGGCTAAGCACTGTTTTAGTTGAAGGTGAGGTGACAAGAGAGGCTATTCGTCTGTACCTGGAGAAAGATAACATTGAAACGCGACCGCTTTGGAAGCCAATGCACATGCAACCTGTGTTCGCTGATGCCCCTTTTTATGGCGATGGAACCAGTGAGCGTTTATTTGAATTAGGTTTATGTTTGCCTTCAGGCTCTAACCTGACAGATGCAGATCTCGACAGAGTGGTAACTCAACTGAAGGTTTTATTTAAGAAGACTGAAGTAAAAGTATAAATCCATATTGAGTCTCCATAACAAACAACACCTCCGAAGCTAGTAAGGCTTCGGAGGTGTTGCCGTTTAATCCAATTTTGATTCCCATAACAGTAGAGGACTAACTTAGATTATTTTACAAAGTAGTTGATAAGTATAAACTGCTGCTATAAACTAATGTGTTTAGCTACTATGCTTTTAGTGAGGAGTTTGTCGAATACTCTATCTTTGCCATTGTTGGTGATATCACCTATAATGGCAAACTGCAGTAGTCTCCACTTATTTTTAAAATATATGGAAAGGCATTAGAGGTTCTGCATTTACAAGAAACTTTACGCAAGTGTTCTAAACGAGTAGCTGATAAAACCTAGCTGCTGCTGCATACGCATATATTTTGCTACTGTGCTTTTAATGAAGAGTTTACCTAATTCTTCATTTCAAAAGCTTTAAATGATTATTAAGAAAATGTAAATTATCAAGAAGCAGAAGTAACCGTTTTTTATGCTATATTTGCACAGATTTTAGTAAAGACTATATTTTACTTTGTTTATATACAGTATTAAACATAGAGTAAGCTAAATATTTACCAAAAGTATGAATGGTAGCCTGCAGGTGGTACAACTAAACCTTTCTCTTTGCGTTCATACTTACTAATCAGAGTAGAGGTAATTAGTTTTCTACTTATTAATTTATAGCACTTATGGTATGTTAAGTGTTATTTATAGTTGAATGTATTTATTGTTTGGAGTTTATTGAACAAGTTTACAAAAGAATACAGCTTTAGTTTATAATAGGCCTTTTTTATTAAGGCTGCAGTAAGCTGACTGTTAGGATTCGATATATGAAAATTTTACTTAATAAGTCACTTCCTAAATGGATAGTGCTTTTAATAGATCAACTTATCATGAGCTGGTCTTTTGCGCTATCTTTCTTTATAGTGAAACAGTTTCAGTTCGAGGAGATTATGCGCGGGCACTTTCTGGTGTACATGGGTCTCTTCGGTGTCGTTTCTCTTGTCACTTTTTATACCATGCGCGTGCATACGGGCTTGATCCGGTATTCGAGCATCTACGATATTTACCGCATATTTTCAGCGGTACTCATCACCAGCCTTGCTTATGCGACCCTTATTGGCCTATGGGTAGCTCCCGTACACGACATTGATTCTGTTAACATCTATCTTGTTTTACTAATCAGCTTTTTTGTTTCGTCTACTTTGCTTACGCTGGTTCGGATGGGAGCGAAAGCTATCTTCCTGTTCTTTAAGCGCGACTCGTCTGGCGAGCGGGAGCGTGTACTGATCTATGGCGCGAATGGCTTTTCTATTCTGCTGAAGCAGGCTTTGGAGGCAAGCGGCCAGGGCCGTTTTCATATAGCCGGGTTCTTAGATGACAATCGAAATAAGATTGATAAAAACATTCATCAGATACGAGTATATCATATTGATGATATTGAGCGCTTGCAGCAGAAGCTTAGAGTAGATAAAGTGATCGTTTTTGCGGATGACCTGAAATCCGATAACCAGAAGCTGTTTGTGGAGCGCTGCGTAGAGCTTGGCGTAAAAGTACTTACTGTTCCTCCAACAGAGCAGTGGATGTCTGGGCAGCTCAGTATGAACCAAATTAAGGACCTCAAAATTGAGGACTTGTTGCAGCGCCCACCGATTGTTATTGAAAACGACCGTATTCGTGGTGATTTGCGCGGTAAGCGGGTGCTTGTAACAGGAGGTGCAGGGTCAATAGGATCTGAGGTGGTACGACAGGTAATGAGCTATGGCCCGGAGCTTGTAATTGTCTGCGACCAGGCTGAATCTCCATTACATGAACTGCAGTTGGAGATGGAAGAGCAGTATCCGGACGGTAATATTGCTTTGTTTATAGGCGATATAACCAATTCTACCAGAATGTACTCTATGTTTAAAGAGTATTCACCAGATATTGTTTACCATGCAGCCGCTTACAAGCACGTGCCGATGATGGAGAACAACCCTTGTGAGGCGGTGCTAACAAACGTTATGGGTACACGCAACCTGGCAGACCTGTCACTTACATTTGATGTAGAGAAGTTTGTGATGATTTCTACAGACAAGGCGGTGAATCCAACCAATATCATGGGTACTTCTAAGCGTATTGCAGAAATCTATATACAGTCGCTGAACAACCTGAACCATGGAAAGGTAAACGGCAACAAACATCCCTACAAGCAGGTAACTCAGACTAAATTTATCACTACACGTTTCGGGAATGTGCTAGGATCTAACGGCTCTGTTATTCCGCGTTTCCGTCAGCAGATTGAAAGGGGAGGGCCAGTTACGGTAACACATCCGGATATTACCCGCTACTTCATGACCATACCGGAGGCGGTGCAACTGGTGCTGGAAGCTGGCACAATGGGTAATGGCGGCGAAATCTTCATCTTTGACATGGGCGAGCCTGTTAGAATCGTTGATTTAGCCAAAAAGATGATAAAGCTGGCTGGCTTAGTTCCTGATGTGGATATTCCAGTTACGTTTACAGGTTTGAGACCAGGTGAGAAACTATATGAGGAGCTACTCAACGAGGAAGAGCAAACTATCCCGACACATCATAACAAAATCAAAATATCGAAAGTGCGCAACTACCGTTACGATGATGTAGTAACCGATATTGACGAACTGATGCAGTTAAACAGAACAAAGGATGAACTGATGGTTGTCCGCAAGATGAAGCAGATTGTGCCAGAGTATATCAGTAAAAATTCACGTTTCGAAGAGCTGGACCTACAGGTTAACTAAAATAGCTTCTCTATATAACAACAAAGCCCGCTGATGTAGCGGGCTTTGTTGTTATATAGGCTTTTGCTAGATACATAGCATTTATACTTGTCTGCTCAGCAGCAGCACTTTCCAGGCTTGTTCTACCTGATTATCCTCCAGCATCTTTTTACCTAGCTGCTCTAACTCTTGCTGTAACTGGGCAATATCATTTTTATACTTGTCTGAAATGTAACTTACCAGCGGATCAGCTTTAAAGGCTTCTACCTCTGCCTCAGAAGGAATAGTCTCTGTGTTACCTAAACGAGCGAGGTTATTACCTGTGAGTATGCTGCTGCTGCGGATAAAATCAGGGAGTTGATCTATACCGATCCCTTTATTGCGAATTGGCTTCGGCAGTTCGAAAATACAATTACCGTTGGCACGAAGATAGTAATCGCCGCCCATGCGTGCTACAGCATCCAGCTTAAATGGGTCTATCTTGCCTGCTTCGTCCAAAATGTTTTCGTTGACGTGTATCAGCAGCACTTCACAAATAACCAGGTTGCCTGCGCCTCCTTCTGGGCCCAAACTGATCACATCATTCACTTTGCACTCAAAAGATACAGGAGCCTCCTTCACGCGTGGCGGCTGCACAAGCACAGAGGCTTCTGGCGTTAGCCCAGACTTCACAAACTCGTCTATACCCCGATCATACTCTGTACTGGCCAGCGACATTTGCTCCACAATATCATAGTTGGCAATGTTGATGACCACATCGCGTGTTTCCAGCACATTTTCTAAAGTATGTTTGCTGGTATTGTCGCGCACCCGACGGGCGGGGGAAAACACAAGTATAGGAGGCTTGGCACTGAAGACGTTGAAAAAGCTGAAAGGGCTTAAGTTGACGTTGCCTTCGCGGTCAGTGGTGCTGGCAAAGGCAATCGGCCGCGGAGCAATTGCCCCAAGCAGCAATGCGTGTACCTCCGCCGTTTTAACATCCTGTGGATCTATGGTTTTCATTTGGAATTAGAAAGTTAAAAGGTGAGAAAGTAAGTTTGCAGTGCTATTAAGTATAGATATTCGAAAATCAAACAGTCGGCAGCACTTTTGCCTTTACCTCGCCAAAACCGACTCTAATGCCGTTGCGCTCACTGAAGCCACGCATGATCACGGTGTCACCGTCATTAATAAACTTACGCTCAGAACCGTCTGAAAGTACAATTGGGTTGGTGCCGCGCCAGGTCAGCTCCAGCATCGAGCCGAATGAATCTTTCTCAGACCCACTGATGGTGCCAGATGCGTACATATCACCGACCTGCAGGTTGCAGCCATTGCTGCTTTGGTGCGCTAGCTGCTGGCTCATGTTCCAGTACATGTACTTGTAGTTAGACCGACAGATGCTGTTCTCCTCACCGCCTTCCGGCTGCAGCAGCACCTCCAGGTTTATATCATAGTTGTGGTTGCCGGTAAACTCCAGATAGGGTAACGGTTTAGGATCTTGTTCAGGGCCTTTAACTTTGAACGGTTCCAGCGCATCCAGGGTAACCACCCATGACGAAACGGACGAGGCAAAGCTCTTTGCCAGGAATGGCCCCAGCGGCACATACTCCCACGTCTGCATATCTCTGGCCGACCAATCGTTGAACAGCACTAAGCCAAAGATATAGTCATCTGCCTCGTTTGGATTTATACTTTGCCCCAGTTCAGTTTCTTTACCAGTTATGAAAGCAACCTCTAGCTCAAAATCCAGCAATCTGGTAGGGCCAAAAGTTGGTGCCTCAGCATCAGGAGCCTTGGTTTGGCCTTTCGGGCGGCGAATATCTGTACCAGATATGACAATGGAAGAAGCACGACCATGATAACCAATCGGAATATGTTTCCAGTTTGGCAGCAACGCGTTTTTAGGGTCACGGAACATCGTACCTACATTGGTGGCGTGCTCAATGCTGGAGTAGAAATCGGTATAATTGCCAACTTTCACGGGCATCAACATTTCTGCATCGGTTTGCTTTACCAGCAATTCCCGAATTAGATTACTGTTGCTGCTGATTTCGTCGTTATCGTTGCGAAGCAGTTCGGATACGCGGTTGCGCACGGCACGCCAAATTGGTCTACCCAAGGCAATGAAATCGTTGAGGTAGGGGCGGTGAAAAACGTTTGGGTCCAGGTCTATAAGCTCAAAGAAATCGCGGCGAGCCACTTCACAAAGGTCCAGGATATACTCACCTATAGCCACGCCTACACGCGGGTCACGATCCGGGGTCCGGAAAATACCGAATGGCAGGTTCTGTATAGGGAAATCGCTGTTCGCGTCTATTTCTATCCAGGAGTGCAGGGTTGGGTCGTTGGCTCTTATCATAGTATGGTTCGTTCTGGTTTGCTTTAGTACAAATATAGCTTTTTCAGCCACTGATGAAGAATGATTGAGCTGATTTATACTTTCTGAAGTAAGATTAGCAAATTGGTTTTACACGCTTCTGAATAGCAAATAGTTATAATTTAACTATCAAGATGAAAAAATACCTGAATTACAAGAAGCAGGTATACAAAGTATAGAATCTGGAAACAATGCAGTCAGCGCTCTATTTCTGGAGCATCAACAAAAAAAGGTGTGGCTACAGCGGCAGCCACACCTTTCGGTATACTTTAGTTTCTAATACTTATACTTTAGAATTCAGTAGGAGTCACGTTTACAGCTTCAACAGATTTGATTTCCGGAACTGCACGTAGCACCGACTGTTCCACACCTGCTTTCAATGTCATGGTAGACATAGGGCAGGAGCCGCAGGCACCCAACAGTTCTAATTTCAGCACCATTTCGTCTGTTACCTCCAGCACTTTTACGTTCCCGCCATCGGCCTCTAAGTAAGGCCTTATCTGGTCAAGAGCCGACTCAATGCGAAGCATGAAATCCTGATCTACGTTTGTGACTGCCATTAATTTTTTAGCTTTTAATTTCTACTGGTTTTGTTTTGCCCAATGTAGCATTGCGCAGCGATACTTGTTGGGCCACGGACTGAGCCAACTCTTTGAAAACACCGCTTGCCGGAGAATCGTTCTGCAACACAATAGGAGAGCCTTCATCGCCGCTTTCGCGGATGCTCTGCACGAGAGGCACCTGGCCTAGCAGGGATACTTCATACTTGTCGGCTAGCGACTGGCCACCGCCTTGCCCGAAAATATAGTATTTGTTTTCCGGGAGCTCGGCTGGTGTAAAGTACGCCATATTTTCTACAACACCCAACACCGGCACGTTAATCTGCGGCTGTCGGAACATCTGCAGGCCACGCACAGCATCAGCCAAAGCTACTTTTTGCGGCGTGGTTACAATTACCGCTCCCGTTACCGGCAGCGCCTGCACCATGGTAAGATGAATGTCTGATGTGCCCGGAGGCAGGTCCAGCAGCAGGTAGTCTAACTCACCCCAGTCTACATCAGAGATAAACTGGCGCAACGCGGAGCTGGCCATCGGCCCTCTCCAAACCACAGCGCCATCGGCTGGTGTCAGAAACCCGATCGACATCATCTTTACACCATATTTTTCTACCGGCTGGATGTAGTTTTTGCCATGATCTCCCTGCACCATATACGGGCGCTCCTGCTCCACACCAAACATAGTAGGGATAGAAGGGCCGGAGATGTCTGCATCAATCAAACCCACACGCGCACCGGTTGCGGCCAAGGCAATAGCCAGATTAGAGGTAACAGTAGATTTGCCTACGCCGCCTTTACCAGATGCTACCGCAATGATATTCTTCACGCCGCGCAGCACCTCAGAGGTATCGCCACGGCCAGAAGTAACACGCGAGGTCATGTTCACGGTTACGTCCGCTTCTTTGTCCACCATCGTATGGATGGCGGTAACGCAGGCATTGCGAATCAGGTCTTTGAGCGGGCAAGCCGGGGTGGTAAGTATAACCGTGAAGCTCACGTTCTTGCCATCCACCTGCACATCCTCAATCATGTTAAGCGTCACCAGGTCTTTGCCCAGATCCGGCTCCTCCACATAGCTGAGGGCTTTTAATATATCTTCTTTTGTGATAGCCATAGTGTTAATTGCAATTGCCCTGCAAAGATACAAACAAAATATTCCTCCTGAAAAGGCAAAGCGTATACAGTGCAACAAGTATGGCGGGGGAATAGTTTTAGGGTGTAGAAATAAGGTTAGATTGTATCCGAACAAGTATAAACGATGGGAAACACAACGATTGAAGTGCAGCAAGACGATATTGCCAGGGTGCAGGTAGATGCTGTGGTAAACGCCGCTAACAGCAGTTTGTTAGGTGGAGGAGGCGTAGACGGCGCCATTCACCGTGCCGGCGGACCGATCATTCTGGAGGAGTGCACGCAAATTAGGGCGCGGCAGGGCGGCTGCCCCACCGGAGAGGCTGTTATAACAACAGCCGGTAAGCTGCCTGCCAAGTATGTCATTCATACGGTCGGCCTGGTTTGGAACGGCGGGAGCAAAGGGGAACCGGAGTTGCTGGCTAACTGCTACCGAAACAGCCTGAATTTGGCAGAAGAGAATAACGTGGAAAGTATAGCCTTCCCTAACATTAGCACAGGAGTGTACGGCTACCCCAAAGACAGAGCGGCCAAAGTAGCAGTGGAGGCCGTAAAATCATACTTGCAGGAGTACCAAACAAGTATAAAACAGGTGATTTTTGTTTGTTTTGATGAGGAGAATTATCGGCTGTACCAGAAGCTGCTGAAGGAGTAGTAGGACTTTGGAAATGCGAGAGAGGTTTGTTCAACACTGAGTCTACTTTTTCTGTAATCTTAGAAAGAGAATTACTCGGGAACGACTGTCATCCCCCTGCCCCCTTCGAAGGGGCACTTTGGAAAAGTTCCGTCAGCCTTGGTTATCCAACCACCCCTACCTCCGGCAGGAAAAGCTCCCAGCGCGATGCGGGAAGACAAGGCCTCCCTTAAAGAGAGGCCCTACCCCGCCTGGAGGGAGCCATAGCCAGAAATGAAACAATAGGTTTGTAAGACTGAGGATGAACAAAGGCCATTAAGTATAGTTTGTTTCGAATTGAAGAAAAACAGAAGTAAAAAAGCGCGGGCTATAAGCCCGCGCCAGCGATAGAGCAATGAGAACTCATTCACGCATCTATAATTCAATCGGAAACCCTTATCTTTGCCATCCGCTTTTACTTTTGCCTATGTCCCTCATCCCTAAAGAAATAGTTGACCAAGTACTAAACCATGCCGATATTACGGAGGTGGTCGGTGATTTTGTGTCGCTCAAGAAAAAGGGGCAGAACATGTGGGCCTGCTGCCCGTTCCATCACGAAAAATCGCCATCTTTCTCAGTTTCGCCGGCAAAAGGCATTTACAAGTGCTTTGGCTGCGGAAAGGCCGGCAACTCGGTGCAATTTATCATGGATGTGGAGGGCACGAGCTTTCCGGAGGCCATTAAGTACCTGGCCAAAAAGTATAGCATCGAGATACCCGAGGAGCAGCACGACCCAGAGTATGCCCGGGAGCAAAGCGAGCGCGACAGCCTGTTCATTGTGTCAGACTTTGCCGCCAAGCACTTTCAGCAGCGCCTCACCAGCCACGAGCAGGGTAGCATCGGGCAATCTTACCTGAAGCAACGCGGGCTAAGCGGCAATACCATTAAAAAGTTTGAGCTGGGCTACAGCCTGGACGAATGGACTGACCTGACCGATACCGCCCTTAAAGCGGGTTATCAGCAGAAGTACCTGGAGGCAACCGGCCTGACAATTGTAAAGGAAGACGGCAAAAAGTATGATCGCTTCCGGGGCCGTGTTATGTTCCCGATCCATAACGTATCGGGGCGCGTGGTGGGTTTTGGTGCCCGTACGCTTAAATCCAACGACAAGAAAAGCCCGAAATATCTCAACTCGCCGGAGTCTGATATCTACCATAAGAGCAACGTTCTTTATGGGTTGTACCAGGCGAAGCAGGCCATGCGCATGCAGGACATGTGTTACATGGTGGAAGGCTACCTAGATGTGCTCTCTCTGAACCAGGGCGGCATCGAAAACGTGGTGGCCTCCTCAGGAACCTCGCTTACCGAAGGGCAGATTAAGCTGATTTCGCGCTATACCGAGAACATTACAGTACTCTACGACGGTGATGCGGCAGGTATAAAAGCCTCTTTGCGCGGGATCGACCTGATTTTGGAGCTTGGCCTGAACGTGAACGTAGTAACTTTTCCGGAAGGCGAGGACCCCGATTCATACATCCACAAAGTTGGCGACACGGCTTTTAAAACTTACCTGAAGGAGTATTCGCAGGACTTTATCTCATTTAAAACCAGCCTCTTTGCAAAAGAGGCTGCGGGCAACCCGGTAAAAAAGGCTGAAGCCATAAAAGAGGTGGTGGCTTCTATTTCAAGGATTCCGGATGCCATTAAACGTACGGTATTCTTCCGTAGCTGCAGCCTGATTTTTGATATTGATGAGCAGGTACTGATATCGGAATACAACAAAATGCACCTGCAGGGGCGGCAGCAACAGCAGCAGCAGCCTAGAGGGGGTGGGGCTGAGCCTGATTTTGCGTTCGCGCCACCAATGCCGGAGGAGGAGCCCGAAAAGCCAGCCTCGGATGCCGATGTGCTGCAGCGCTATGAGCGGGAGATTGTGCGTATGTTGCTTAATTACCCGGATCGGCTGCTGGATGACGGCCTCACCACCTGCCAGTATATGCTGGAGCAACTAGAGGATATTGAGTTCCGCTCGCCGCTGTATGCCCGGTTTGTAGAGCTGGTAACCGAAAAACTGAACCAAGGTGTAGTGCCTGTGGCAGATGACTTTATTAATTATCCAGACCAGGAAATACGAACAGAGGCCACAAATCTGCTCTCAGACCCTTATGAGCTAAGCCCGAACTGGGCTACGCACCAGATCTATGTTCCGCATGAAACCGACTTGCTGCCTTACGGAACCGAGCGTGCAGTGCTCCGCCTCAAGTTTGTGTACCTTAAACTGATGATTGATGAAGAGGCGCTGAAGTTGAAAGTCGTGACAGACCCGCAGGAGCAGATAAACCGGCTAATGGCAGTTATGAATTTGAAGAAGCTTCACAAGCAGATTGGTGATATGCTGGGGATTGTGGTGTTTTAAGAAGCTTCTGAAGCTTACGCTTAATTCTGCTAAGCAGCAGAATTGCTTTTAGCTTTCTCTTTAGGTTTGATCCAGGTCTGTAATAGAAAGCTTTTAAAAGAGAAGTTGAAAAAGACGTTGAGAGCGGCTTGTTCATCAAAATATACCCTTCAGCCTGCAGGAGGTAATGCTCTGCTAAATACTTTGCCAGTTCCTTTGGTGTGATCTGCTTTACCATGGAACTTTTGCGGCGCTCAACGGCATTTAGTGCGGCAATCAGTTTCTCATCTCTCGACTTATTAAAGCCTTCATACCCCTGCGAAACACCTCTGTCACTAACCCGGAAGTAGTATAGCGGCTTCTCTAAAAGTATAACATCGCCTACTTCCTCGAGTTTGTATATGATGTCTCGGTCATCGGCAAGTTTAAAAAACGGATCGTAGCCCAGGGTTTGGTTATAGCAAGTGCGCTTATAGGTAAGCAAGTGGCTGATTTGATCTTCCAGAATATCGGAGTATACTACCTGGCTACAAGCTGCTATCTCCAGCGGATGCAGTTGAGAGTCACAGTTATAGCGCTGTGTGTATACAATACTAGCCTTTGGGTAAGCCTGATGCGCTTTAACTACTTCCTCTAAAGCATTTGGAGCCAGCGCATCGTCATGGTCACAGATCACAATAATTTCTCCCTTGCTGTGCCGGACTCCCGTACCTTTGGCAAAGCTAACCCCATGGTTTTCAGGTAAGGCTATAAGCTTACATCTATCCTCTAAGTTCTGCTGCGCTACATACTGGCGTAACACCTCTAAAGTATGGTCTGTAGAGCAGTCCTCTACCAGTACCAGCTCCCAGTTTTGGTATGTCTGTGTCTTGATAGAATCTAGCGTTTCTAATACTAGGTCTGGGTTATTATAACAAGCTACTACAACAGAACACTTCACTGCGGTTGGTTTTAGGTACTACAAAGACGAAGAGGTGAAAATAGATAATGTTTCTTTAATAGAAGGCTATTTTCTACCTTTGCTTAGTACTAGAAGTTCATTATTGATAAAAGAGGCCTAAGCCTTAAATGAACAATGTGGCTGTTTTTGTAGTTCTGATAAAGAGGTAAAAAGCTTCTGTTTTAGTTAAACAGACAGTAAGCTGCGCTGCCTTTTGATATACATAAATACATGGAAAATAATCCAAATGAGTCAATAAAGCTCGATTCAATCGAGGCTGCCATTGAAGATATACGCCAAGGCAAGGTAGTGATTGTGGTAGATGATGATGACCGCGAGAATGAAGGCGACTTTGTTTGCGCCGCCGAAAAAATCACGCCGGAGATTGTAAACTTTATGGCTACCCATGGCCGTGGCCTTATTTGCGCGCCACTTACCGAGGAGCGCTGCGATGAACTGGGGCTGGAGCTGATGGTTGGCCGAAACACGGCGCTGCACGCTACTCCGTTCACTGTGTCGGTAGACCTGATTGGGCACGGCTGCACCACTGGTATCTCAGCATCAGACCGCGCCAAAACAATTTATGCGCTGGTAGACCCTACCACAGATCCGCACTCGCTGGGCAAGCCGGGGCATATTTTCCCGCTAAAAGCTAAGAAAGAAGGTGTGTTGCGCCGTGCAGGACACACCGAGGCTTCCGTAGATCTTGCCCGCTTAGCAGGTCTGGCGCCTGCCGGTGTGCTGGTGGAGATCATGAACGAAGACGGTACCATGGCCCGCGTGCCGGACCTGGTAAAAGTAGCCGAGCGCTTTAACCTGAAGCTGATCTCAATTAAAGACCTGATTGCTTACCGCCTGAAGGAGGAAAGCCTGATAGACCGCGAGATTGTGGTGCAGATGCCAACTGATTTCGGTGTATTTGACCTTTACGCTTTCACGCAGCGCAGCAATGGTGCCAAACATCTGGCTCTGGTAAAAGGAACCTGGGAGGAAGACGAGCCGGTATTGGTGCGAGTACATTCCTCCTGCGTTACAGGTGATATTTTCGGCTCCTGCCGTTGCGACTGTGGCCCACAGCTGCACGAGGCTATGCGCATGGTAGAGAAAGAAGGCAAAGGCGTAGTAGTATACATGAACCAGGAAGGCCGCGGCATCGGACTGATTAACAAGCTGAAGGCTTACAAGCTGCAGGAGCAGGGGTTGGATACTGTAGAGGCTAACCTGGAGTTGGGTTTTGGCATGGATGAGCGCGACTACGGCGTAGGAGCACAGATTCTGCGCGACCTGGGTGTAACTAAGATGCGTCTGATCTCTAACAACCCACGCAAACGTACCGGCCTGATGGGCTACGGACTGGAAGTAGTGGAGCGAGTGCCGATTGAGGTAGTGCCAAATGAGCACAACCAGAAATACCTTACTACCAAGCGCGACAAGCTTGGCCACGAGATCCTGAAGAATCTGACGATCAACAAGTAAACAGATACTTATTTACTTCTCTGAGACCTGCATAGGAAGCCAAACGCTACTTGTGCAGGTTTTTTAGTTTCCGGCCTATTTGCTTGAGGCAATAAGGCAACTTTTCTCCCGGAAAATCATACAAATTATATAAGAGGTTGATAATGAGCGTGTAGATGCGCTGCTTATTGATTTTTGGGTTTTTGAATTGTATTAAAATTGTTGCTGAAGCTATGAAAAATAATATTTATTTAATTACATGCCTCATTTGTTTCTGTCTGGTAATTTGCCTGCTGCCTAATCCGGTAGAAGGGCAGTACAGACCTGCTGTTGATATCCAGGAATGGCCTTCAGGCAAAGTTGTACTAACTTCGGGCGATACCATCTACGGGCCGATAACTTTTTACCGTACGCAGGATGTCGTCAGTGTTTTGCATGATGACGGAACAAAGAGCTGCTTCGCTCCTGTGAATGTACAATATTTTATTGCCCAGGAGGAGCCTAGCGGGAGGGCTTATACTTTCAGGTCGTTGATGTGGAACCTTGGCAAAGCCTATTCGAACTTTAAAAAGCCTACATTTTTTGAGCAGCTAAACCAAGGGCGTTATACTTTAATTATGCGCGAAGAGTATACCCACAAGGACGTATCGCGCACGTCGCCGCTCTATGCCTATAACTCTGCACACAACTCTGATCTGTATGTGCCGGGAAGCGAGTGGATGGATCAGATTAAGGGGCTGTATTACGTTATGCTGCCAGACGGGGAAATTGTAACCTTACGGAATGTGCGCAAAGATCTGCATCAGCTGTTCGGTAATAAATCTAAAGAGGTGAAGAAATTTGTCCGGGAGCGGAAGCTGAGCTACGAAAAGCCGCACCAGGTAATAGCCATTGTCAACTACTACAACTCGCTGCTGTAAACCTATAAATCGCGTAGCTTAAGCATATAATAACTCAGGAGGCAAAACACACCGATATAAGCTACAGAAACCGCAGCTGCCCAAGGCAACGACAGCAGCTCTGTGGGGGTGGTGAGTTGGTCCAGCATATCCTGGCCAGGCATAGGAGTAAGGGTCTTGAGCACTTTCATCGGCATAAACTTGTCTACAGCATCAGGTAAACGGAAGTGAAGAATAGGCTCCACTATCTGCGCGTAGGCAATGTAGGCGATAATTGCTAGGCCACTCCTCTTAATAACAATCCCAAATAGCAAGGCCAAAGCCATATAACCTACGGCTTGTACAAAGTAATAGGAGAGGCGGTCTATCTGCCCGAATACAGCGTCAAAGGTATGGTTCTGCCCATGCAGCAGGCCAAAGTATAAACCCAGCACCAGGAGAAAAATCGTAGCAAAAACGCCTAAGCCAAGTATAACATAAAACTTAGCCAGCACCAACTCTGCTCTGGAGAGGCCATCTATAACCTGTTGGCGCAACGTCCGGAAATTATATTCATCAGCCACCAGCACAATCAGGAGCACACCAAAAAGCAGGTTAAAGAAGCTGGCGATGTAAACCAGCGTTTGCCAGAAATCAGGCAGGTTGTACATTTGCTTTCCAAGTTCCTGCCCGTTAATGGAGATATTGCTGCCAGCATAAAGCACAAGCAGTAGCAGCACCACAAATATCGAAAGTATAGCCCAGACTGTTTTGTAGGGCAGCAGCTTGTTTAGTTCTATGCGGAGTAAGTTCATCAGACTTGGGTTTTGATAATTTCCAGAAACTGTGCTTCCAGGCTTTTGCGGCGGATGGTTAGCTGTTGCAGTACCACACCGGCCTCAAACATGGCTTTGTTTATATCGGTGCTGCTATAGCCTTCGCGTAAGGTCAGGTGTATCACTTCGCGCTCCGGCTGGTAACTCTCTACAAAAGGCAGTTGTTTAAGCACTTCCATCGCTTGGGCTATGTTTTCGGCACTGATGATGATTTGGTCTTTAGCTGAAAGTATGGTATCTACGCGCCCTTGCGCACGCAGCACGCCCTGTTGCAGCACCGCTACATGCGTGCATACTTTTTCCACCTCATCAAGCAGGTGGCTGGCAAGTATAATTGTTTTACCCTGAGCGGCAATCTGAAGTATAAGTTCCCGCACTTCGGCAATGCCTTCGGGGTCCAGGCCGTTTGTCGGCTCATCCAGCACCAGCACCTCAGGGTCGTTCAGCAAGGCAGACGCCAGCGCCAAACGCTGTTTCATGCCCAGCGAAAAGCCTTTAAAAGTAGTATGAGACCGCTGCGACAGGCCAACCAGTTTCAGTACTTGTGCAATTCGTTTCGGGTCGGCGCCTTTTATCTCAGCGGAAATTTCCAGGTTGCGGCGGGCGGTGAGGTAAGGGTAGAAGTTCGGTGTTTCGAGCAGGGCACCGATCTGGTGTTTGGTGGCGCGTGCTATAGCTTGGCCAAACCACGCAAAGCTGCCTGAGGTAGGGCGAATAACATCCAGCACCATACCGAGTGTGGTGGTTTTGCCGCTTCCGTTGGGGCCAAGCAAACCATAGATGCTGCCCTGCTCCACCTGCAGCGTCAGTCTGTCTACGGCTTGTATGCTGCCGTAGCGCTTGCTAAGTTGGTTAATATCAAGTATAACAGACACGTTTCCTAAGTTTTCGGTGTAAAACAAATATAGCGTTTTTACTTTAAACTAGATTTTAGAACGTCCATCCAATCTGTATACTTTAGGAAAAGACTTAAAGCTAGCGGCATTAACTGCGTTGTTCATTATAAAAGTATTACTGGCTCAAAAGGCCTGCTCTGGCTAATCTGGAGGGAGGCAAGATGGGGTTCTGCACAACTTAATTCGCAATAATAGGGTACCTTGCAGCTAAACCCATACGTTAACGGAAACAGTTAAATGAACCATACAATCCAATATGACAGCCTTATCTTCGACCTCGACGGCACCCTCTGGGACTCCACCCAAACCATTGCCGATGCCTGGAATGCCGCCGCCGCTCAGTTCGATTTTGTTGACCTTACCCTTACCCGAGAAGATATCCGCAACATTGCAGGCATGCAGTACGATGCCATTTATCAGAAGCTTTTCCCGAACCTGAACCTGGAGCAGCGGAAGCAACTGCAGGCAACAGCAGCCAGAATAGAGCTAGAGTATCTGCAGCAAAAGGGAGGAGAATTGTATCCGCAGCTTCAGGAAACACTGGAATTGCTGCAGCCAAAGTATAAACTGTTTATCGTGAGCAACTGCCAGAGCGGGTATATCGAGACGTTTTTGCAGTACTTTGATCTGCAGCCATACTTTACGGACGTTGCCTGCTACGGCGACCAGCGTTTGCCCAAAAGCGAAAACATCAGGGCGGTGGTGCAGCGCCACAACCTGCAGCAACCGGTATACATCGGCGATACCCAAGGCGACTACAGCGCCAGCGTTCAGGCAGGCGTGCCGTTCATACTTGCCCGGTACGGCTTCGGGGAGGTGCAGGCAGAGGTAGAGCAGATTGAGCGCCTCAGCGATCTTCAGAAGCTTGTACAAGTATAAACAACCGAAAAGGCTGCTGCAGCATATGCATCATAGGTAAAGATTTCTGTGGTAAAACATAGGATTTAGCTAACTTATACTTTCAAACTGATAAAACAATGATGAACTCTTCAGCTGCATGTACTATGGCAAAACAACTACTGAAGCGAATAGGGCTGCTGGCTCTGCTAATGGGCTACCTCAGTATAACTCAAGCGCATGCCCAGGGATTTTTGAAAGCTGACGGAAAGAAAATAATGAACGGAAGCGGCGAGGAGGTGATACTGCGGGGTATGGGTTTAGGTGGCTGGATGCTGCAGGAGGGATACATGATGCGCACAGGCGATGTGGCCGGGCAGCAGCACGCGCTGAAGGCTAAGATTGAGGAGCTGATCGGCCCGGAAAAAACAAACGAGTTTTACAGCGCCTGGCTTGCCAACCACACCCGCAAAATTGATATCGACTCGATGGCCGCCTGGGGCTTTAATTCTGTGCGCCTGCCCATGCACTACAACCTTTATACCTTGCCGGTAGAGCAGGAGCCGGTAAAAGGTCAGAACACGTGGTTAAATCAAGGTTTTGCCATGACGGATAGCCTGCTGGCCTGGTGCAAGGCAAACAACATGTACCTCATCCTGGACCTGCATGCGGCACCCGGTGGCCAGGGTAACGACCTCAATATCTCTGACGGCGACCCGAATAAGCCGTTTTTATGGGAAAGCGAGGAAAATCAGCAGAAAACTATTGCGCTGTGGCGGAAACTGGCAGAGCGCTACAAAGATGAACCTTGGATTGGGGCTTACGACATCATTAACGAACCGAACTGGGGCTTTACCGACCCGAATGATAAAAACGGCTGTAGCGAAGAGCAGAACGGGCCACTCCGCCAGCTGATGGTGGAGATTACCCAAGCCATACGGGAGGTGGATCAGCAACACATGATCATTATAGAAGGCAACTGCTGGGGCAACAACTACAAGGGTGTGCTGCCTACCTGGGATGATAACGTGGTGCTCAGCTTCCATAAATACTGGAACTACAACGATCAGGAATCCATACAAGGCTCCCTGAACCTGCGCGATAAGTATAACGTGCCGCTTTGGTTAGGAGAGACCGGTGAGAACTCTAATGTCTGGTTTACGCAAGCAATCAGCCTGGCTGAAAAAAACGGCATTGGCTGGAGCTGGTGGCCACTCAAGAAAATGGGCTTCAACAATCCGCTTGAGGTAAAGGTAGCCCCAGGCTATCAGAAAATCCTGGATTATTGGAAAGGCAAAGGGGAAAAGCCAGCAGCCGACGAAGCGTACAAAGCTCTGATGCATCAAGCGCAAAACACCAAACTGGAAAACTGCATGTACCATCAAGATGTGGTGGATGCCATGTTTAGGCAAGTGCAAACTACTGCCACCAAGCCTTTTGCAGCTCATGCTGTTGCAGCCGGTACTACTATAAAAGCGGTGAACTATGACCTAGGCCGTAACGGTTTTGCCTACTTTGATAAGGATACAGCCAATTATCACATCTCTTTAGGCAGCGAGCGCACGCTCTGGAACAGGGGCCATGCTTACCGTAACGATGGTGTGGATATCAAAACAGGTTCTGATGGGTATTACGTGAGCAATTTTGAAGAAGGGGAGTGGCTGCAGTATACGGTAAATGTGCCTCAGAAAGGAAGGTATAAACTTCTGGTGCAGGTGGCGGCTGCAGGAACAGGCGGAAAAATTAGCGTCTCGAACAACGGCGCCATACTTGCCGCCACAACAGTTGTTCCGGTTACAGGCGGAGAGCAGAACTGGGAGACAATAGAAATAGCTCATGTGCCGCTTGCGCAGGGCAAAAATACCCTACGCGTGCGGGCAGACAGCGGCGAGTTTAGCCTGAACGCTATCTGGTTCGAGAAAGCAGGAAAATCAACAGGCAGAAAGGCTAAACAGAAGTCAAAGCGTTAATCATACTTTCATAGCCACAGCCAGGCAGTGCAGCGTCAGAAATTTGATTGCCTGCAAGCCTAAATTTCTTAAAAAGTATACATGCAGCAACAGCAGTACGAAAAAACAGAACGCACCCTCACCGCAGCCGAGGCTAACGTGAAGGCGCTGGTGTTTATGCTGCCCATTCTGGTGCTATACATAGTGCCCTACGTGCTGTTGTGGCCGGAGCAGTTCAGCTACAGCGCAGTGGGAGGGTTTGTGCGGGAGCATGGTGTTTATACCCTGTTTTATCCGTTTCTGATGCTCCTGGTGTTTGTGTTGGGGGCTGTGGTGCACGAGCTGTTACACGGCCTTACCTGGTCTGTTTTCTGCAAACGTGGGGTAAAATCTATCAGCTATGGCGTGCATTGGCGTTACCTTACCCCATACTGCCATTGCCAGGAAGTACTGCCGCTGCACGCCTACATACTTGGTGGCATAATGCCTGGCCTGGTGATGGGGTTACTGCCTGCAGGGGCAGGTATCTTAACAGGTAATCTGCTGCTGTTTTTGTTTGGACTTTTCTTCTCTGTTGCGGCCTCCGGCGATCTGCTCGTGCTCTGGATGCTGCGCCATGCCAATGCCACCGATCTGATACAGGATCACCCGGAGAAAATAGGCTGCTACGTGTTTAGGGAAGTATAACCAGGGCAAATCAAAATACCGGCAGCTGCTGTCACGCCTTAAGCTGTTTTTCGTTTCAGTTTGCTTGTGAGGTTTTAACAGGTTATAATCCTGACTAACGTTTATTTCTCAGGCCATTGTGAAGCCTAACTCTTCAGGTCCTAGGTCTAATTTAGCGATGTTTTT
>NZ_CANLZM010000005.1 GCF_947495565.1 uncultured Pontibacter sp. | reverse complement strand
AGTCATAAGTCTGCAAACTTTTCTTACCTGAACAACCGGCACCTGCTTTTTTATTCAATCAAATCAAAACAGCCTCTTAATTAAAAAGGCAGTGCCATTACAATTAACCGCAGGCTGACGATGATGACAACGATGCCTACAATGATCATCATGGTTTTGACAGGCAGTTTACGTGCCAGCCGGGCCCCTATGGGTGCCGAGATGGAGCCGCCAAGTATAAGCCCAAGTATAACCTGCCAGTGCGAAATACCGGCAAACGTAATGAAGGTGGCTGAGCTGGCAATAGACACGAAGAACTCCGCCAGGTTAACCGAGCCAATAGTATACATAGGGTTGCGCCCCTTGGCAATCAGCGTGGAGGATACGATTGGCCCCCAGCCGCCACCGCCGATGGCATCGAGAAAACCGCCTGCCGTTGCCAGAAAGCCGAGCCGCTTCACGGGCTTTTTCTTCACTTTCTTGCGCAGCACTTTCCGAAGTATAAGTATGCCCAACACCAAGGTATACCCCGCCACGAGTGGTTTGATAACATATAGGTACTCCTCGAAACTAAAAAGCAGGTAAGCCCCAAGTATGGAACCCAGTACGCCTGGCAGCACAATGTTCTTGAAGAGCTTGTTGTTCACGTTCCCAAACTTCAGGTGCATCCAACCTGACACGCCGGAGGTAAAAATCTCGGAGGCGTGCACACTCGCGCTGGCGGCCACAGGGCTCACGCCCACACTTAGCAAAAAGGTTGTCGCGCTTACGCCGTAGGCCATCCCGAGAGCCCCATCAATTAGCTGTGCCACAAAACCGGCAAGTATAAACATCAGAATGTCGGAATCAACCTGACCGGCCACATCCATGGCAGCATTCCCGATAGTCTGAAACGGAATATAGGTAAAAAGCAGGTGGCCCGTTACCATCAGGGCAATGGCCGAGAAAACGGCAACAAGCACGGACGTAAGGTTAACGCGGGGTTTCTTTTTAGGCGCTTCGCCTACCAGGCCTTCGGTCAACTCATTCAGTTGCTTTACCTTGGCAGCAAAATCGCCGTGCAGCTGCTCCCGTATCTTCCCCATTTTGCTAAGCACCTGGTCTATCTCCTCCGGAAAGGCCTCGTTTAGCACTTCCTTTACGCGCTTGGCCACCGTGGGAGATTTACCGTTTGTAGAGATGCCTAGTTTCAGGCTGCCTTTCTGCACCACAGAACCCAGATAAAAATCGCATTGCTGCGGCGTATCGGCTACATTGGTAAGTATTTTCCGGGATTTGGCCAGGTCACGGATAGCCTTGTTGATTAGCTTATCATCCGTTGCAACCAGCACAAGGTCCTTTGCCTCTAGGTCTTCCTCCTGAAACTCGCGCACCACTAACTCCACCTGCGGGTGCTTTGCCGCCAGCGCCCAGATATCCACATGAATTTCGGGGGCAACCAGGCGCACGCCAGCCTTTGGGCTATTGGCAAGTATAGCCCAAAGCTTTTCCAAGCCTACGGTTCCGCCGCCCACCACAAGGGTTTGCAACTCCTCCAGCTTCAGGAATACAGGGAACAGCGGGTTTGAGTCGGCGGCAGGTTTTGCGGCTGGTATCGGGGACAACGTATCGCCTCCTTTTAGATCACTCATTTATACTTCTCTACTTTATACTTGCTCAGAAACCAGCTCTTGCTGCTGTTGCAGCGCCAGGGTATAGCGCAGGGCCGGGTGGTAATTTACCACTTCCCCAATCACGATAATGGCCGGTGCGCCAACGCCTTTGCTTGCCACCCGCGCCACAATGTTGTTCACGTTGCCTAGCGCTATCTTTTCGTTGGGCAGCGAACCGTTTTGGATAACAGCAACAGGGGTATCGGCTTTGCCGGCCGCGGTGAAGATCTCCGAAATTTCCGCAAGCTTACTCACTCCCATTAAAATAATCACCGTCGCGTTTGTTTGGGTTGCCTGCGCCACGTCTGCCGAGATTACGCCTGAGCTGGTTGTCCCGGTTATCACCCAGAAGCTTTCGTTTACGCCGCGCACCGTAAGAGGCACCTGCTGCAGCTCCGGCACCGCAATAGCGCTGGAAATGCCCGGCACTACCTGCGTCTGGATGTTAAACGTATCGGCATGGACCAGTTCTTCGTAGCCGCGCCCGAACACAAAGGAATCGCCGCCTTTCAGGCGCACCACGTGCCCATAGGTAAAGGCAAAATCTACAATCAGGTTATTAATCTCCTCCTGCGTAAGATGGTGCGCCCCGGCACGTTTGCCCACAAAAATCTTTGGCACATCAGCGGGGGCATACTTTAGCAGCTCCGGATTTACCAGCGCATCGTAAAGTATGGCATCGGCCTGCTGCAGCGCCTTTACTCCCTTCAGCGTAATCAGGTCCTCAGAGCCGGGGCCCGTTCCTACCAGTGTCAGTTTTGGTACACTATATTTTGCTGCGCTCAACGCCTTTCCGGCCGCACTTCCTATTTCTTTTCTTCTTGATGCCATGATCATTTTAGTATTGAATGCGTGAATGAGTGATTGCGTGAATAATTGATGATAGATGGAGGCTAAATAAATCTGTGCAAGACCTATTCACACATGCACCCAATTACTCATTCACATACTTTGTCTCTCGCCTGTAGCGGGTGGCGTGTTGCAGGAACAGCAGCGCCTGGCTCAGGTACTCCTGTGCGAAAGCCTCAGAGGGTTCCTGCTTGTTTATTGCCAGCACTTTGCTCTTAAAATCAGACTCGAAGGTGAAGGTGCCGGTTTCTACAAAATGCGTATCAAACTCCTGTAAAATGCTGTGCTGCGTGGTGGTGCTCACGTTTTTATCCAGCAGCAGCGCCTTAGCAGTACTCACAAAGGCAGCGTAGCCATAGTATAGCGCGTCAGCAAAACGCTGCTTCTTAAAGGCTTCTCCGGCCCACTCCAGCTTTTCGTCAGCCTCATACAGCAGCGTGGCTACCAGGTCTATCATCACCCCGGCGCACTCGCCTACTCCAATCGCCGGCTGGAAACCAGCCTCGTGGCCCCAGTCAATAAAGTCATCCGGTGTTAGCGTGCTTAGGTCTGTGAGCGGCTTGAGCAGCTGGTAAAAATAATCCTTGCCATTGCGGTCATAGTATGCGTTAAATCGCTCGGCTTCCTGCTTGTTTGTCAGATAATCGTTCAGCACATAACGCAGCACCTCGGAACCTCGTTTGCTTGGCACCTTCAGCAGTTTCTGCGCAATGCGCCCTTCGCCGTTGTTCACAGTTCCACCGCCCAGCAGCACCTGAAGCGCTGGCACCACGCTTTTCCCGCTTTTCAACGACGACCCATGGAAACCCAGGTTGGCCATGCCGTGCTGTCCTCAGGAATTCATACAGCCGCTTATCTTTATTTTGATATTGGTGTTAAAGAGCAACTGCGGATATTCAGAAACGATAACCTGCTCCAGCACTTTGGTGATATTGGTACTGTTTGAGATGCCCAGGTTACAGGTATCGTTGCCCGGGCATGTTGTGATGTCGGAGAGGCTGTTGAAACCGGGCTCGGCAAGGCCAAGTGCATCCAGTGTTGCAAAGAAGTATGGCAAAGCCTCCTCACGCACAAATTTCAGGAGCAGGTTCTGCCCTTGTGTTACGCGCAGCTCATCGGCCGCAAAGCCTTGCACCATTGGCGCCAACGCACGGGCCGTATCGCTGCTGATATCGCCTATCTGCACTTTTATGTAAATACCGAAATATCCCTCCTGCTTTTGCCGGAACACGTTTGTTTTCAACCACTTTTCATACTTGTCGGTGTCCTCGATCACGAAGTCCGGTGTTTCGGTGGCAAGCGGCGGTGCAGGCGTAAAATCTATACTTTGATCCACCGGAAAACTATGCGATTTGAGCGCTTTATACTCTTCGTTAACCAGGCGCAGCACTTCCTCCAGCCCCAGCTTCGCGATCAGATATTTAAAGCGCGCCTTATTCCGGTTGTTGCGCTCGCCGTAGCGGTCGAAAATGCGCAGCACGCCTTCAATGAAAGGAATTACCTGATCATAAGCAAGAAACTCAAAAGCGGTATGCGCCAGTGCTGGCTGTTCTCCCAATCCGCCGCCAATCATCACTTTAAAGCCACGCACACCGTCTTTTATCTTAGGTATAAAACCCAGGTCATGCATGTAAGAAAGGGCCGTATCTGAGTTGCTGGACGAGAACGACATTTTAAACTTGCGGCCCATGTCCTGGCAAATCGGGTTGCGCAGGAAGTAGCGGAAGGTAGCATCCGCGTACGGCGACACCTCGAAAGGCTCGTTCGGGTCGATGCCAGCTTCGGGCGAGGCCGTCACGTTGCGCACGGTGTTGCCGCAGGCTTCGCGCAGGGTAATATCGTCCTGCTCCAGCTTGGCCCAAAGCTCGGGGGTGCGGTCCAGGCTCACGTAATGGATCTGGATATCCTGGCGCGTGGTCAGGTGGAGATTGCCTGTTGCGTACTCGTCGGAGATGGCGGCAATACGCAGCAACTGCTGGGTAGTCAGTTTGCCGAACGGCAGTTTGATACGCACCATCTGCGCCCCCAGCTGCCGCTGGCCGTAAACCCCGCGCGCCAGGCGCAGGCTCTTGAATTTATCTTCCTGAAGCTTGCCTTCGCGGTAGAGCCGGATTTTCTTTTCCAGCTCGATAATATCCTTTTCTACAAGCGGGTTTTCTAGTTCAGTTCTGAAACTTTGCATGGTATTGGTATGGCTTGGA
The DNA here is from genome assembly GCF_947495565.1 of uncultured Pontibacter sp. Lineage (GTDB taxonomy): Bacteria > Bacteroidota > Bacteroidia > Cytophagales > Hymenobacteraceae > Pontibacter. The sequence goes on along the minus strand of NZ_CANLZM010000005.1, from coordinate 272,162 downwards.
TAACCGCCGGAGCGGCTCCTGTTCTGAAAATATATTCCCCCAACCACGCGCTTTAGCATGCGTGATGAGGTATAGGTATAGAAGTATGGGAGAAACCTTAGCGGGCACACATGACCTCGGCAGGCTGGCTACAACAACAGCAGGCTGGCATGTAAGAAGAAGCTACCGCAGCACGAGCCGCAGCTGAAAAATTGATTGGACGAACGTATGAATGTGGTGCTGTGCGCATACCAAGTTGCTGTGCGCCAGCGCCTAAAAAAGAAAGTATAACTTCACCTTTCCAGGCAACCGGCATCTAATAAAAAAGAGAGATAAGGCCAAAAACTGCGGCAGGCACAGCTCAGGAACTAATGGCCAAAAAAGGAATGGGGTTTCTCTTAGCAGAAACAACAGCAACAACACATCGCTTTAGAAGCGGCGGCAGGAAAGAAAGCTACAGCGTTTAAAGATATGCTGCTTCCGGGTGCAAATATAAAGTGTGGTGTGCTCATGGATTTTCTATTTATATTTTCCCTTGGTTGGGCAGGATGTGGCACCTTTCCGAAGCGGATGGTTGCCAGAGGGTCAGGGAGCCTGTTCTCTCGCCTCTTCGTCTATAAATCTCTTGCGTTAGCAATCGTATTCAAGGCAAATGTAGTAAGAGATCTGGAAAGAAGGATAAACAGCAGCTACTTTTTTTAGATTTTATACTTTCCTCCCATGCTGCTCGCAACTAATTTTACACTTGAAAGACGGCTTATTCGGGCGTTAAAACTTATTCAAAGGCTTGTCTAAACTAATCTATACTTTCAGGCAAATTAACTTAGAGCAGTAGCTAAGGCTTATAAATTTCTGAAACAGCTGATTAATTACAATCACAAATCTCTTGTAAGGCAACTGAATAATGAAAATCGGCTGCAAAGAAGCATGAAGGCTATGAACAGATATTTGCGCCGCAAATCCCCCCTTTTCTGCCTTCTCCCGACCAAATCGCTATATCTTGCTTCCAACTACTTATCGTCTGCTAGTGCCTCTTCATATAGAAATGCAGAGCATTGGTATATTCTGTTTTAGCAGTACAAATATCCAATGTTACTTTGTAATGTGAGGAACTAGAGAAAGCGATTATGAAGATTTTTACAGACCAAAGCCAACCTACTACCAAAATACAAAAACTATGAAGAAGAATATACTATTGATCCTGCTGGGGCTGAGCACCACGGCAGCATTAGCACAGGCACCGCAACAGGCAAGGCCGCAACAGCAGCAAGCAGCCATGGCTAGCCCGAAAGGCAACGCTAAAATAAGTGGCGTGGTACTGGATGCCGAAACAAAGCAGCCGGTAGAGTTTGCCACTGTGGCACTCATCAACCTAAGCACAGGCAAGCCCATAGATGGCACCATGGCCGATGACAAAGGGCGCTTTTCAATCCAGAAAGTAGGGGTTGGCAAGTATAAACTCAATGTTTCTTTTCTGGGATATCAGCAGCAGGCAGTGGAGAACGTAACTGTTTCCTCTGATTACGCGGAGGTGAATGTGGGTACTGTTTCACTGGCATCGGATGCCCAAAAACTGAGCGAAGTGGTTATTACCGGCGAAAAGCCTCTGGTGGAAGAAAAGATTGACCGCACCGTATACAACGCCGAGAAAGACATTACCAACGCAGGTGGCAACGCCGCCGATGTGCTGCAGAAAGTACCTTCGCTGAGCGTGGACACAGACGGCAACGTGCAGTTGCGCGGCAGTGGTAACGTTCGCGTGCTCATCAACAACAAACCTTCGTCTATCATGGCGGGCAGCGTGGCCGATGCCCTCAAGCAGATTCCGGCTGATATGATTAAAACCGTGGAGGTGATTACCAGCCCTTCGGCCAAGTATGATGCTGAGGGCACGGCCGGTATCATCAACATCATCACCAAAAAAGACAGCGGCCTGGAAGGCATAAGCGGTTCTGTTAGCGCAACAGCCGGTACCCGCGCCAGCAACGGCAACGGCAGCCTGAATGTGCGCCGTGGCAAACTGGGCATTAACGCCAGCGCCAGCGGAGTGCATTTCTACAACCACGGCGACATGAGCAACATCACTGCTTTTAACGACCCGGAAGAGACAAGAAGAATTCGGGAGCAGTACGGTGATACCGAAATCCGTGGAGCGTTTATGAATGCGCAGCTCGGCTTTGATTATGATATTAACGCCAAGAACAGCCTTTCCGGTGGCGTGCGCCGCAATGGTGGTGAGTTTAAGATGCAGAACGACCAGACGCAGTTTCTTACAGAGGGAGGCGTGGAAGACCCTGCTTATACGTACAACACGGATATCGAAAACAGAAACAAACGATTGGGCACTGATGTGAACCTGGATTTCATCCATACCTTCGGCAAGCAAGGGCACGAGTTGGCTATTCTGTCGCAGTACACCATGACCGACACCGACACCCGCAACTACCAAGACCGCTATACTGACGGCCAGCTACCGTTCTACCTGCAGCGCAACACCAACGATGGCGGTAACAACGAGCTTACCTTCCAGGCGGATTACATGCACCCGTTCGAGAACAAGACCAACCTGGAGCTTGGTGCCAAAACCATTTTCAGAGATGTTGAAAGTGATGGCTTTTACCGCAGCATCACCTTTGTGGATGAAAACAGCAGCAACCTGAATTTTGACTATGCCCAAGATGTGTATGCCTCTTATTTCACCTATGGCTTTGCCGTTAAAAAAGTGAATGTAAAAGTAGGCGCCCGCTTTGAGCAAACCGAGATTGAAGGCGACTACGTTCAGGTACTAGCAGATGGTGGCTTTAGAAGAACTACTTATTCCGACAGTTATAACAACCTGATCCCGAGTGTGGCTTTGTCTTATACTTTAAAGGAGAAGCATACGCTAAAAGCTAACTTTACACAGCGAATCCAGCGTCCGTCGCTATTTTACCTGAACCCTTTTGACCAGGAGCAAGCACCGGGCACAGTGGTACGCGGCAACCCATACCTGGATGCAGAGCTGACCAACCTGTTTGAAATGGGTTACAGCACCTACTTTAAAACATCTTCTATCAGTGCCAACTTATACATGCGCGAAACCAACAACGCCATAGAAACGGTGCCGCAGTTAGAGGGCGATAACACTATCCTGACTTTTGCGAACGTAGCAGAGAACAAGACCTATGGCATAAGCTTGTATGGATCTGTTAAACCGGTAAAAGCATGGTCTGTTAGCGGCAGCTCCAACATCTACTTTGTAGACCTGAAGAGCTCGCAGTATGAGAACAGCGGCTGGATGTACAATATCAACGGTAACACCTCTTACGACTTTGGCAAAGGCTTCAGCGCCCAGTTTAACGGTGGCTTCAACTCCCGCAGAGTACAGCTGCAAGGCCGCTTTGCTTCCTTCTCTTACCATACTTTGGCATTCAAGAAAGAGCTGTTTGAGGGCAAAGGCGGTTTAAGCGTAGGCCTAGACAACCCGTTCCGTAAGAGCCTGAAGATGAACAATGACGTAGAGGCTATCGACTTTACGCAGCGTATGCGCATCAACAACTATAACCGTGGCGCCCGTGTCACCTTCGATTACCGCTTCGGCAAAATGGAGAAATCGAAACCACGCCGCAAGCGCAGCATCCGCAACGACGATACCAAGCAAGGCGACGGCAACGGCGGAGCCGGCGGCATGTAAGCTTCAAAAATATTACTACTACCTAGCTACTTTATCTACCGGAAATCCCTGCCACCAATGGCGGGGATTTTTTTATCAGCAGCACCCGGTTTTTTGTTGAAGTGAGGCAACAGTATCGGCAGATTTGCTTAAGCTTGCAGTATGGCATTGTCTACAAAATCTGATACCCTGCGCAACTGGGTAATACATTATACTTTCTTTTTCCTGGGCTTGATGCTGTTTGGCTTGGGCATTGCTATTGCCGTAAAGATTCAGCACCTGGGCTTGCACCCATGGGATGTGCTCAATGTGGCCCTGTCAGATAAATTCGGCTGGAGCATCGGCACCTGGAGCGTCATTGTGGGAATGGCAGTTATACTTGTCTCGCTGTCCATCAGCCGGAAATACATTAACATCGGCACATTTCTCAATGCTTTGCTGATAGGCCCCTTCATGGATTTTTTCCTGTGGCTAGACATACTTCCGGAGGCAAGCCATACCTGGTTCGATTATGCGTGGCTGTTGTTAGCCATACTTATTATCGGTTTGGCGGGTGGCTTATATGTGGCGGGCGGTATTGGTGCAGGCCCGCGCGATGGCTTTATGCTCACGATTTCAGATCGTACTAAACTATCAGTTAGCCAGGCGCGAATTGCCGTTGAAAGTATTATCTTAATAATCGGGTTCCTGCTGGGCGGGCCTGTGCACATCGTTACATTTCTCTATACTCTTATTTTGAGTCCGGTCTTCCAGATTTCGCTTTCTGTTTTTGTCAAGCTGCGGGATGCCCTCACTGAGAAGCGGCCAGAGCAGTTAAAAGTATAAAAAGAGTGTAAAATCGAAAAAGCAGCCGGCCGGCTGCTTTTTGTCACTTGAGGGTTTCATAAAGCTTTTTCGTTTTCACGTGGAGTGAAAACCAGTCGTAGTTGTTGCGCAGCATGTTAAAATTGGTTCCTTCCACTATGCCGTTCATGCCTTTCTTGGTCAACGCATCAGCAATCACACCATCTTCAATCACAAACGAATCAACAACAAGGCCCCCATTTACAAAAGAACAGGCTAGTCCTTTGTCATCAGTCTTGTACAGCAGCGTGTTGCTTTTCTTAAGTCCTTTTTCGATTCTTTCTAATTCTTTCATAGTATTTAAGCTTCTACAGCAACTACATGGGGCAATCCTTTATAGTTCAAATATTATAAAGAATAACACAATAATTTAACAGATTTGGGTGAAAGCAGCTAAAAATAGTGCGAACGCAACCACTTTAGATTCCATTATTTTAAAATTACTGATGCTAGGAATTCTTGATGCTAGGTAAAGCCACTTCTGCGCAAAGCAACTTTACATCATTCCTTTACCTCCTAATTGTGCCTTATACTTTAAAGCTCAGTTTAGAAAGCACTCAAGTTTTAATTTATGTTACTCCTACAAATAAAAGCTTGGATAATATTCGGAAGGTTTGATTCTGGGCTAACCTTCTACAACTACTACCGTAAATACAGTAACAAAAATAGCAGCATAACTATATAGCGTTTTATGCTTTTAACAAGTTTCATTTCGGCCTTACTTTTTTTGCACTGTGAGCCGGAAGAAACCAGGCAGAATAAATAGAGTTGCCGGAGTTAAGGCAGTTTATGCTTTTTAGTTTTACTACTTAAACCCCAATAACACGTGTACCAGGCAGATATCTACGCAACTACTACGTTTTTAAAAGAAGTTTTGGAGCGCAGCACCACTACACAAGGGCTGGCATGGCTTACACAAAAAACAGAGCTGATAGCCTCCGGTGCCGCACAGCCGAAAGACCTTTACCTGGCTTTCAGCGCGGCGCCTCGCTTTGTGGGCAAGGCGCCATTGCACCTCACGCAGCATGACCATGCTACGGCACAGCAGATTCGCCCTGGCTTTGACCCTGGCCGCTGGAATGCTGCCCAGGCTGCCCGTACAATGCTTATACTTTCGTTGCCCCACCAAGATGGCCAAGCTTTCAAAGAACAGATTGAAACACTGTTTAACACAGCAGATATGGGCGAACTGGTAGCACTGTATGCTGCCCTTCCGCTTTTGCCGCACCCAGAGCTGTTCCGTGGACGCGCCGCCGAAGGCTTCCGAACAAACATGGGCGATGTGTTTGAGGCCGTTGCACTGGATAACCCTTACCCTGCCGACTATATGGAGGAGGACGCCTGGAACAACATGGTACTGAAAACGCTTTTTGTAGGCAAGCCGATCTTCCGCATCTACGGCATCGAAAAACGCAGAAATGTCAAGCTAGCCCGCATCCTCTCCGACTATGCGCATGAGCGTTGGGCTGCCGGACGACCGGTTTCGCCGGAGCTTTGGCGCCCGGTTGGGCCGTTTATCAACGAGGCTATACTGGCTGATATCCAAAAACTGTTCTCGCAACCAAATGAGTTGGAACAGTTGGCTGCCGCACTTGCCTGTTCAGAAAGCAGCAGCAGCAGCGCCAGAGAACTGCTCGACGCGCACCCGCAGCTAAAAGCTCGTGTCGAGGACGGCGAAATAACCTGGAACCTTATCGGCACCCGAAACTTACAACTCAACTAACACAAGTTCAGACTTTTGCTTTAACTGCAGCTCGTACTTTAGCTTCGCAGTCAGGCACTTATTTCTGTTATACTACGTTTAACCCAAATTCCAATCCTTATACTTTACTATATGAACACGCAGAACCTCATGCTCATCGATCCGCACATCCACATGACCTCCCGCACCACCGACGATTACGAGCGCATGCGGCAGGCAGGCATTGTGGCCATCATTGAGCCGGCTTTCTGGCTGGGCCAGCCACGTACGGAGCCCGGTTCTTTTAAAGACTACTTTAGCAGCCTGGTGGGTTGGGAGCGATTCCGGGCGAGCCAGTTCGGTATTAAGCATTACTGCACCATCGGCCTGAACTCCAAAGAGGCCAACAACGAGGCGCTTGCCGAGCAGGTAATGGAGCTGCTGCCGCTGTTTGTTTGCAAGGAAGGCGTAGTAGGCATTGGGGAGATCGGGTATGATGACCAGACACCTATCGAAGACAAGTACTTTAGGGCGCAACTGGAGCTGGCCAAAGAGGTAAACATGCCGGTACAGGTACACACGCCTCACCGCGACAAAAAAGCTGGTACCATTAAAAGTATGGAAGTATGCCTAGAGCACGGCATCGCACCGGATATGGTGGTGATAGACCATAACAACGAAGAAACCGTGAAAGACGTGCTGGACAGAGGTTTCTGGGCTGCTTTCACCATTTATCCAAACTCCAAAATGGGTAACGAGCGCATGGTGGAAATCGTGAAGCAGTACGGTTCAGAACGTATTATCGTCAACAGCTCTGCTGACTGGGGTGTAAGCGACCCGCTTTCTGTGCCTAAAACCGCTTCCCTGATGCTGGAGCGCGGCATCAGTATAGAGGATGTGCGCAAAACCTGTTACCAGAACGCACTCGATTCTTTTGGTAAAAGCGGCCAAATGCATGAGTCGGATTGGCTACAGGGCACTAATGTAGACCAGCGCGAGAAATTTTCGGACAACTCTGTGCTGCGAGGCGGACAGACACCCGTGGTTGGCGAAGTAAGCGCCACTGGCCAGATGGATTCAAACATAGTACGCTAAGACATGAGTAAATTAGGAGCTTACCTGCGCCTGATGCGTCCGGCCAACATTGTAACTGCTATCGCGGATATTATGCTTGGTTACGCTGCTTCGGGTGCGCTGCTACAGCTGTGGGAGAACGGATTTGAAGTTGGAAATTTACACTTACTGGGCTGGCTGGTACTGGCCACTATTGGTCTGTATGGCGGTGGCGTGGTGTTTAACGATGTGTTCGATGCCGACCTGGACCGGGTGGAACGCCCGGAGCGACCTATTCCCAGCGGGAAAGCAACGGTTGCCGGTGCAGCCATACTTGGCGCCGTACTTTTGCTTGGCGGAATTATAGCGGCTTGGCAGGTTTCTGCAGTGAGTGCAGCTATCGCGCTAGCCATAGCCCTTCTCGCCCTCCTTTACGATTGGAAAGGCAAGCACCAATCACTGCTTGGACCTATAAATATGGGGGCCTGCCGGGGCGGTAACCTGCTGCTTGGCGTTAGTGCCATACCTGCCGCTGTGGCAGAGCTATGGTTCATCTCGCTTATCCCTATCGTATACATTGCGGCCATCACTATGGTAAGCCGTGGTGAGGTACATGGCGGCAACACGGCAGCGTTGAAAGGCGCTGCGCTAATGTATGCTTTAGTTTTTGCCGGCATCATGAGCCTGGAGTTGCTGCCGCAGTTTAACCTGCTGTATAGCCTGCCTTTCCTGCTGCTGTTCGCGTTTCTCATCTTCCCTCCGCTTATCAAAGCCATGCCGGCTAAGGAGCCGAAGCTGATCATAAAGGCGGTGAAGGCTGGAATTCTGGCCTTGATTGTGATGAACGCAAGTATAGCGGCTGGCTTTGCGGGCTGGCAGTATGGTTTAGTTGTGCTGCTGCTGCTGCCCGTCTCCATTTACATTGCCAAAAGCTTTGCGGTTACCTGATCACCTTATGTTACGAAGCCCGTATACTGTCAACCTAATCAAACACTACTTATTTTAATTGCCCCCGGATATGAAGACGATAGAACAGAATTTTGCAGTACCGTTCAGGTATGGGGTATACTTTACAGAAGGCTTGTTTCAGCCGGAGAACACGTTACTGCCTGAGTTGCTGGCGCAGGATAAAGCCACAACTCCGCGTAAAGTATTGTTCGTGATAGACAGCGGAGTAGCCGAGGCGCACCCGCACCTGCTAGAGCAGCTACAAGGTTATACTTTGGCATACGCCGATACGCTGCAGCTAGTAGCCAACCCGGTGGTGCTGCCAGGCGGAGAGGAAGCGAAAAATGACCCGAAGCACCTGCAAACCTTACTAGCCGCTATCAATGAGTTTGGTGTTTGCCGACACTCCTATTTAATTGCCATCGGCGGTGGAGCCATACTTGACCTGGCCGGTTTTGCAGCCGCCATTGCCCACCGCGGCATCCGCCACATCCGCATCCCAACCACGGTGCTTTCTCAGAACGACTCCGGTGTTGGCGTTAAAAACAGCATGAACGCATTTGGCAAGAAAAACTTCCTGGGCACTTTCGCACCTCCTTTTGCCGTGATCAATGACAGTGACTTTCTGATGACGCTGGAAGACCGCGACTGGCGCTCCGGCATCTCAGAGGCCGTAAAAGTTGCGCTGATCAAAGACATCAGCTTTTACCAAAGTATAAAGCACGATGCCCAAAAACTGGCTAACCGTAACATGGATGCTATGCAACAACTTATTCACCGCTGTGCCGAGCTGCACGTAGAGCATATCGGCGGCCTGGACCCTTTTGAAATGGGCTCCTCGCGGCCGCTGGACTTTGGGCATTGGGCGGCACACAAGCTGGAGCAACTTAGCAAGTATAAAGTGAGGCACGGTGAGGCCGTAGCCATTGGCATTGCCCTGGATGTGGTTTACTCGCAGCTGCAAGGTATGATAAGCGCCGCAGAACGCGATAATGTGCTGGAGCTGCTGCAGGAGTTGGGCTTTGAATTGTTTGTGCCGGAGCTGGCGCAACAGGAGGCAAACGGGCAGCTGGCCGTGGTGCAGGGTCTGCGCGAGTTCCGAGAGCATCTGGGCGGTGAATTAACTATTATGCTGCTTCGGAAACTGGGCGAGGGGCAGGAGGTGCACGAGATAGATACAGAACTGGTGCAGCAGGCGGTAGATTATCTACAGAAAAAGTACCAACCTCAAGCGCTCCCGCAAGTATAAACATAGATACGGCAGCCTAAAGTTTATGCTGCGGATGTCTTACTAAACAGACCTGAACATGTTTCTGGATAAAGGGTATCATCTTACTTATTGCACCAACATCCACCCCGGCGAAGGCTGGAGTGAGGTTTTCCAAAATCTGAAAACATACTTTCCTCCTCTAAAACAGCAAATATCCCCTAACGAACCACTAGGAATAGGTTTGCGCCTCTCTAACAAGGCCAGCATGGAATTGCTGGAAAAAGAGGGCCAGCTGCAGGAGTTAAAAAACTGGCTTCAGGAGCAGGAGCTGTATGTTTTCACTATGAACGGCTTTCCGTACGGCGGTTTTCACCATCAGGCGGTGAAAGATAAAGTGCACAGCCCCGACTGGACAACCGCTGAGCGGCTGAACTATACTGTTAACTTAGCCCGTATCCTGGCTGAGCTACTGCCAGACGGCATAGAAGGCGGAATTTCTACCTCTCCCCTCTCCTACAAGCCCTGGCTGATGGAAGAAGATGACCAGAAGGTGAAATCTGTATACAACCAAGCCACACTTAACCTGGCAAAACTGGTAGGCGAGCTGCTGAAACTGAAGCAGGAAACAAGTAAAACCATCCATATTGATATTGAGCCGGAGCCGGACGGGCTGCTGGAAAATTCCAAAGATGTTATAAACTACTTCCAGGAATGGCTGGTGCCTGTTGGTGAGCGATACCTGCAGGAGCAACTTAACCTGACCAAAGAAGAGGCGAGTTCGGCCATTTACAAGCACCTGCAGCTGTGCTACGATGTTTGCCATTTTGCCCTAGCCTACGAAAAACCGGCCGAAGCTTTTGCCAAGTTAAGGCATGCCGGTATCAAGATCGGGAAGATACAACTCAGCGCCGCCCTTAAAACCGCCCTGCCCGAAGATGTGGAAACACGCGGCGCAATTGCCGAAACCATGGCCTCGTTTGCTGAAGACACTTACCTGCACCAGGTAGTGGAAAAGGATGTAGACGGAAAACTTACGCAGTACCCTGACCTTACCTTTGCCCTGCAGCACATACGCAAACCTAACGCTATTGAGTGGCGCACGCACTTTCATGTGCCGTTGTTTACGCAAGAGTACAACGGGCTGCAGTCTACGCAGGAGGATATTGTAGAAGTGCTAAAGCTGTTGCAGCAAAAAGAAGTTACAGCCCACCTGGAGGTAGAAACTTATACCTGGGATGTACTGCCAAACGACCTGAAAAAAGACATACATGAATCCATTCGGCGTGAGCTGGAGTGGGTACTGGAGCATATCAACAAAACAAACGATGCAGAAAACAGTAGTTCTGGACATAGTAGGACTCACCCCATCGCTGATAGGTAAGCACACGCCGCAACTGGCCAAGTGGGCTGCCAAAGCACAGCAAACAAGTATAAAACCAGTATTGCCCGCCGTTACCTGCACGGCCCAGTCCACGTACCTCACCGGCAAGTGGCCCGAAGAGCATGGTATTGTAGCCAACGGATGGTATTTCAGGGATGAGGACGAGGTGAAACTATGGCGACAGTCGAACAAGCTGGTGCAGGCACCCAAAGTATGGGAAGTAGTCAAAACTGCCGACCCAAACTTTACGGTAGCCAACATGGGCTGGTGGTACAACATGAACACCTCCGCCGACTATACCTTAACGCCGCGCCCGCAATACCTGGCCGATGGCCGCAAGCTTCCTGATTGCTATACACAGCCTGCCGAGCTGCGCGACATACTGCAGGAGAAACTGGGCATTTTTCCGTTGTTTAACTACTGGGGGCCGAAAACCTCCATCAAGTCGAGTAAGTGGATTGCCGATGCCAGCAAGATTACAGACGAGCTGTACAACCCTACGCTCACGCTTATTTACCTGCCCCACCTCGACTACAACCTGCAGCGCCTCGGCCCATCGGACCCGCGCATTGCCAAAGACCTGCAGGAGATTGACGCTGTAGCCGGCGACCTGATCAGCTACTATGAGGCTAAAGGTGCGCAGGTGATGGTGTTGTCAGAGTATGGGATTTCGGATGTGAACCAGCCTGTGCACCTGAACCGTGTGTTGCGCAAGCAAGGCTACTTAAACGTGCGCGTGGAGCGCGGCACAGAACTGCTCGACATGGCCATGAGCGATGCCTTCGCCGTAGCCGACCACCAGGTAGCGCATGTTTACGTGAAAGACCCCGCCAACATACCTGCGGTGAAAGAGCTGCTGCAACAGGTTAATGGTGTGGAAGAAGTGCTATCTGGCAAAGACCGTTACAAGTATAGGCTGGCCCATGAGCGTTGCGGCGAATTGGTGGTGGTGGCCAAAGCCAATGCCTGGTTTACCTATTATTTCTGGCTCGATGATAAAAAAGCCCCGGATTATGCCCGCATGGTAGACATCCATAAAAAGCCCGGCTACGACCCGGTAGAGATGTTCATCGACCCGAAAATAAAATTCCCGTTGCCGCTGGTGGCCAGCAAGCTGCTGCGCAAAAAGCTGGGTTTCAGAACCGTGCTGGATATTATTCCGCTGGATGCCACCCTGATCAAAGGATCGCATGGCCGCATCCCCGAAGACAAAAGCGAGTGGCCCATCCTCTTGACAAAGTATAAACCGGAAATCCCGAAGGAAGTAGAGGCTGTGGGTGTGTTTGATATCATACTGGAGCACCTGCAAATACCCAAACCCGAGCCAGTGTTTATTGCCTGAGTATAAACCCCCTCTTGCTAAAAACGCTCTGTGATGCAGCATCGCAGGGCGTTTTTATTTTTATTCTGAAGGGATCGTGAAGCCAAGATCCGTACTGATCAGAAAGGCTTTGAGGCCGTCGCTGCGCCAGTACTGTGAGGCGCGGAGTTCTATACTTTTAAGCTTGGTATTGTGGCTGCTGAACGGCAGGCCAAAGGTAGCCACACCAAATAAAGGCGAGTAGCGCACTCCCAAGCCAACTTTATGGCTGCTCAGGTCCGAGAGGTCGTAATCCGAAGTATAAAATTCCTGACTAAGCGAGTGCTGCTTGTATACATCAAAATAATCGGCGGCGGTTTGCGTATGGAAGCGGTAGAACGGATAGATCGAGAAGAAAGGTCCCATCTTAAACGGCGTCTCCACCTCCACGGTATTGCCCAAAATGCCCCAGTCATCCACGTAAAAGCGGTAGAACATGCGGGCCGTAAGCAGATCGCTCAGGTAATAGTTGGCGCGCACGCCGATCGGGAATTTCAGGCGGCTATCCGGCAACTGCTCTACCAGAGCCTCTTCCTGCTCCTGCACATACACCCTATGGAAAGGGGTAGAAAGCAGGCCCGTCTGGTACACCACATCCGCAGACAAAGAAGCCTGCAAACGCCTGTTGATGACCTGCGCCACCGTAGCCGAGAAGTTATAAGACTGCCGCTTATCCGTATCCACCAGCTCGCCCCTGTCACGCAATTCAATCGGGTAAATCAGCGACCAGGTATCGAAGAAAACCTGCGCGGCAAAGCTCACCTCGCGGTTACCATCACGGGACTCCTGCGCCCAACTGCCTGCCAGCGAAAACGACTGGTAATCATACTCCGTGGAGCCGCCGATCGTTATACTTTTAGTGGTGCGGTTCAGGCTGTTGCGCCGGCTCAGGCCTACGTTTATGTGCGTGCGCGTATCGGAGCTGGAGGCCGAAGAAACGTTATAATCGATATTATCGGTAGAGGCTGAGGAGTAAAAATCCATCCCGAAATTGACGAGCAGGTTCGTTACCGTATCCAACGGCACGTTCACAATGATGGTCGGCGTCACATCCGTCAGTTCTTCTGTACCAATGCCGCCTGTAACCGGTGAGTGCGTACCGTCCTGGCTGTAATAACTGGCCAGAATGTTAACATCAGCCGGAGGCAACTCCTGCACGCGTCTACCGGATCGTGGGGCGGTGTTCTGTGCGAAACCGCTTACAGAGGCCATGGCAAAGGCTGCCATAAACCCTAAGAATTTATACCCTAATTGCATCCGCAACCTCCTCCCACTTTACCACCATTTGCCCCGGAAGTGCCCTCCCGGTACGACTCAAAGTTCACCTCAAACGCCTCCAGTTTGCGTGCGCTTAATTTCATTTCCTCCTCGTTGAGGTAGGCTTTCTGATAGGGCTTTACCACCTCGCAACTGCTTAGCAGCACCATCAGCGTGCAGGAGGCAAGTATGATTCTGTATTTTTCCATAGATACTCCAAATACGGTTAATGCACTGCACTAGTGGCAGGCGCAGCATGCTTTTTCTTATTCTGATAGTAGTGCAGGTTCATCCGCTCGGAAGTAATCACCTCATCGGCATCGGTAATTAGCAAACACGCCACTCCTTTCAGCTGGTTTATCAAGTATAAACCCTCGTCTTTGCCCAGCACCGATACGGCTGTTGCCAAGGCATCGGCCAGTTCGCCGTTTGGGCAAACAATTGTTACGCTTTTAAGCCCGGAGGCCGGGTAACCTGTACGCGGATCGATGATGTGGGAATAACGCTTCCCGTTGATCTCTGCATACTTCTCGTAGTTGCCCGATGTCACGACGGCTGTATTATCGGCGGTGAGCCACGAGAAAACCTTGTCTTTTTCGGCTGGGTCGGCAATGCCAACGTACCACGATTGGCCATCGGCCTGCTTGCCCCAGGTTACCAGGTCGCCGGCAGCATTTACCACACCGCCCTGTATGCCCATTTCGCGCATCACATCGCGGGCACGGTTGGCAGCATAGCCCTTCCCTATCGCCCCGAAGCCTATTTTCATGCCTGGTTCTTTCAGATAAACGCTGCGGTCCTGTGAATTCAGGATGATGTTTTTATAGTTTATTTTGGAAACTGAGGCGGCCACCTGCTCCGGGCTTGGCTCCTTTTTCATACTCCCGTCATACTTCCATACGTTGTCTATCGAGGCAAAGGAAATATCAAAAGCGCCTCCCGTCATCTCGGAGATGCGGTTGCTGCGGCTGATGAGGTCGTATAGTTCCTGATCGATCACCACGGGTTTAATGCCGGCATTCCGGTTTATCTCGCTGGTTTGGGACGTATTTTGCCACTCTGAGATCAGGGCTTCGATGCGCTGTATTTCCTTGATGCCGGCATCAATGGCTTCCCAGGCTTTCTGCTCGTCGCGGCTAACGGCGGCCAACTCAAAACGGGTGCCCATCAGCAGCAATACTTTTTTCTGCGCCTTTGGCTCCTTGGTAGGCAAGCGCTGCGCCGCCGCGGTGTTTAGCGCGGCCCAGCAGATCATTAAAAGTATAAAAACGCGTTGCGCCATATCACCTTAAAACTAAGTATAACGTAAAAGCCCACTCGGCTGTGGAGTGGGCTTGTGGTTTATTTTCTCTGGATATATTTCAGGTGTTCAATATATTTTTCGGGTCCGCCGGCTTTATAGCCTGTCTTGGCGATTACGTTGCCATTCTCATCCGTCAGGACAACTAACGGAAACTCGCCTGACTGATTATACTTGGCAGCCAGTGCCTCGTTTTGCTTGGTTTGCTCTGCCGGTAACTGGTTTTTCTTCAGCCTAGGGAAGTCGAGCTCCAGCAGCACTAGGTTATTGTTGGCATATTTCTTAAACGGCTCTGATTCCCATACTTCCTTACGCAGCATAATGCAGGGCTTACACCAGTCCGAGCCGGCAAACACCATCAAAATAGGTTTATGCTCTGCCTTTGCCTTTGCAGCTGCGGCCTCAAAGTTTACCGTCCAGGCATCGGAGCCAGCAGTTTGTGCGTTTGCGCCAAAGGTTAAGGCCAAGCCAAAGAATATGGTTAGAATTAGTTGCTTCATCATAAGGTTTTTGTTTTTTGGGTTTAGCAGCGGGTGCTACACCCATACTATGGCAAAAACGATGCTATAAATTAACTGAGTAACAAAAGTAACGCCCGGAATAACGCTTTTAGTAGCACAAACCATGCGTTTTATAAGCCAAATACAGCATCCTCCAATTGTAAAGAAATATATAACGTGCCTCCTACTCTTTTGGGCATAAAAAAAGGTAGAAGAAACTTCTACCCCTTTCCTGGAGATAAATTCCTATGCTGCCAGGCAGCGTACTAAAATGATTCTTATTTAACTTGTGAGAACAGCCACTTCAGCAGCTCTGGCTCTTTAAAAGCGTAATCCCAGCTGTTGTGGTTTACGCCCGGGTAGACGGTCAGCTTCACGTCTGCGCCTGCTTTCTCTAAGGCGCCCGCCATTACGCGTGAGTGTTCCACCGGCACTACGCCATCAACCTCACCATGAAAAATCCAGACGCTTTCTACTTTTTTGGCATACTTCTTAGCGCTCTCGGGTGCACCGCCGCCACATATCGGGAAAGAAGCCGCAAAGGTTCTGGGCTTGCGGCGCAGCAACTCGAAGGTGCCCATGCCTCCCATAGAAAGGCCTCCCAAGTACACGCGGTCTTTAGCTACATTGCCGCTTTTGCGCAACTGCTTTAGCAGGCCCATCAAGCTATGCATTGCCTCGGTAGGTTTGCCGCCCTCCTGAAAGTTGAATGTACGCTTCCCGCTTTCGTCTTGCACAATGTCTACGTTAGACCAGTAGCTGTCTTTGGGGCACTGCGGGAATACCACAATGGCCGGAAACTGCTCCTGCTCCTCTAAAAAGCGCTTTGCCCCATACACCAGCTGCGACTCGTTGTCATCGCCGCGCTCGCCGGCTCCGTGCAGAACCAGCACCAGCGGGTATTCTTTGGATGGGTTAAAGCCCTTTGGGTACAGGATGCGGTAAGGCAGCGTATCATTTCCTTTGGTGTATACTTTTCGCTCGTAGGCATCCAGCTCGCCCTGCGCCTGCGTGCTTATGCTTGCCAGCAGTAACAGCAGCAGTGCCAATATTTGAAAGGTATGGTTCTTCATATAGTATTGCTTTTAATTCGTTGTAGTTAAGCCGCTCTTAAATTGCTTCTGTTTATTTGAGCATGCCTTTACAGGAGTACCAGAAATAGAAAGTATGTGCGCACGCTTCTCGTTTAATATTATTCAGCTTTTATGATGGGAGATTTCTTACTTATCCCGTTCTCGTTGAATGCCTCTACACAGAAGTAATAAGCAGGATTTGCATTGAGCGCATTCAGATCATACTTCGTCTCCTGGTAAATCATAATGGAGTTGTACAGCTTATCTGGCGCAATGCCATAGTACAGATGATAGCCCTGCGCCCCTTTTACCGGTTGCCACGCCAGCTTTGCCTGCAGCCTGTCTACTGACCTGACTACGCTGAATTTAGCAGGAGCTGCAGGTTTTCTCCCTGCTCCCTTCCCAAAAACGCGTAACCCGGAAATAGCCAAGTTTGGCGTTGGCACATGGTAATTGGTAAACCGGATATAGCGCGCTTTCTGCGGCTGGGGCAGCTCTACATAATAGTTAGGCACATCCTGCTTGTTCTGCCGTTTATCCACCAATGTTTTCCACTCCTTTCCATTCAACGAATATTCCAGCAGGTACTGGTGGTAGAGCGTATCGGGCTTCCCGAAGATGTTTGATTTATAGTCGTGGTAGTTTAGCTGCACGGCGTATACTTCGCTTGCTTGCTCCAGGTCAATTTGCAGCCACTCCTCAGGCTTGTTTGTCTGGGCTACCCAGAAGCTTTTTATACTTTCATCCACCACATTTTCCGGTGCATAGTTTTCGTGTATCGAAGAGGCTTTCACAGGTTTTTTGTAAGACAGCAGCATCCAGCCGGTAAATAAACTTTCGCGCTTCTTATTCTCCGCCGATGGCAGGTAATGCGGGTAGTCGCCGTAAGCAGTGTTGGCGTAAAGCTGACCGTCTTTGTCGAAGTCAGCCGGAAACTGCCCGATACGGCGCTCAAAATTAAAATTGATGCCTACCACCATCGTACCGAAATGCCACCAGCCTTGCCATGGGTCCTGCACTGTGCTACCGTGGCCTGCTCCCCTGATAAAACCTCCTGGTTTGTAAGAAAAAGGACTGTACTCCTGATAGGTAAAAGGGCCAAGCGGCGCATCAGAAGTATAAACACCATCGGCATACACATTCCATTGCGTACCGGGCGCAGCGTATTGCAGGTAATATTTGCCGTTATACTTTGTCATCCAGGCGCCTTCCAGGTAACCGGCTGTAGTATTCGTATGGTTTTCACCGAAGCGCTCCCAGCCGTGCTTTTCGGGGTCTAAGGTGATGAGTTTTTTATTTTTGCCCTTCGGTAAAAAGTAGTGTTTCGGGTCTAGCTCCACCCCCTGCAGCGGATGCGTGTTAGAGGACTCATGATAAAGGTAAACACGCTTGTCATCATCCATAAAAAGCGCCGGGTCGTGCAGCGTGAGCGGCAAAACAGACGGTGCTCCCCGCCAAGTGCCCACCTTCGGGTTATCAGTATATATTACTGATTGTGCGGAAGCCGGATTCCCGAGCGCGAGTAGAACCGAATCGCCCATAGGCCAGGCACCCGGCGCGTTAGACGACTCAAAATACCAATTCTGCGGCCTGACGAATTCCCAGCGGCGTAAATCTTTTGAGTGCCAGTAGCCTTGCGAGCGGGTAACAAACATGTAGTACTCTCCCAGGAAAGGCACCACGGCTGGGTCGGCGCCCGAACGGAAAGACCAGCCGCGGCTGGCGTGCACTATGCTGTAAGTATAATCTATGTTGATGGGGTTGCAGTACGTTTGCTGCTCCTGCGCCACTGCCGCAAAGCTCAGCAGCCAAAGTATAAGCCCGGCCGTTATAGCCTGTCGCCCTACTTTAAACTTTATACTTCTGATGTTGCTGTAGCTATACTTCATACATTTATTTTGAGGACACACATCTGAAACCGGTATTCTCCAGCCCCGTGTCTGGCGATGATTTCATGCGGGACGTGACACGGTAGCCTTTGCAGTAGCTGCTGTGGCACATAAAAGACCCTCCGCGCACTACGCGCTTCAGCACCGATGGCTCCTGCGGATCAAAACTCCTGGCAGGGCCGCTTGGGTTTTCTGTTGCCTGCGCCGCTAAGTTTTTATAATAGTTTGCATCATACCAATCAGCGCACCATTCCCATACATTGCCTGCCATATCATACATGCCATACTTGTTAGGGGCAAATCTTTTCACCGGGGCCAGTCCGTTATACTTGTCCCAGCCGGTATTTATACTTGGAAAAGTGCCTTGCCAGGTATTTGCTTTAGGTTTGCCTGCCTCCACAGTCTCGTTGCCCCAGGGGTACAGCTGATTTTTGGACCCGCCACGAGCCGCATACTCCCACTCCGCTTCGGTTGGTAAGCGCTTGCCGGCCCATTTTGCGTAAGCCACCGCATCATCCCAGGAAACCTGCACTACCGGGTGGTTTTCTTTGCCTTTGATGCTGCTGCCCGGGCCCTGTGGTTGTCGCCAGTTGGCTCCTTTTTGCCAATTCCACCACTGCCCCGGGTTTTGCAGCGGCACCTGCTGCACTGGCGGCGTAAACACTAAAGAAGCGGCTACCAATAGACTATCGTGTGGTTTGGGCGTACCGGCAGGCAGTTGCTTCTTTAACTCCTCCCAATCAGGGGCGCGTTCGGCGGTAGTAACATAGCCCGTGGCTTCCACAAAATCGGCAAACTGGCCATTGGTTACCTCGGTAGCATCCATCCAGAATCCATCCACCTTCACCTGGTGCTGCGGATACTCGTCAGGCCTCCCCTCCTCGTCTGTTGCTCCCATTCCGAAAGTGCCGCCCTCTATCCATACCATTCCTTCATGCGACAGTTCTTTTACCTGCGCTACCACCGGCGCCTCCGCACTGGCAAAGCGCGAAGGCATACCATCGTGGCAGGAGGCAACACTAGCAGTATCGGCAGCAGCGTACTTCGTGGCTTCTGCATCCGGGCTGCCTGTGTGGCAAGACGGCAGGTAAAGTATAGCTGCCAATAGAAAATAGGCGTGGGTGCACTTCAAAATACGCAGTTAGTTTTATATGTTTAGTAAGTCTGTTTGTAAGGCAGGTCGATGCGCTTGTATGGCACATTTTTGAGTGGGATCTGCAGGCCATTTGTAGCCTCCAGCCAGTTCCACATGTCTGCCTTCAGCTCGCCGGCAATTTTCTCATACTCCGGGTTACGGATCAGGTTGTTCATCTCCTCCGGATCAGCCTGGATATCATAGAGTTCGTTAATATCCCAAACGCCGTGGTTGTAGATGTACTTATACTTGTCTGTGCGAATTCCGAAAATGGTAGGCGTTTGTGGGAAAGCCCACTCCCAGTAATACTCGTAATAGATTTTATCTCGCCATGGCACCTGCTGGCCCTGTAGCAGCGGCACAAAGGAGTTGCCCTGCATCTGTGCCGGCTTTTCCATACCGGCTAGCTCCATGATGGTCGGGGCGATGTCCACGTTCAGCACCATCTGCTCCACCTTGGTACCAGGCTTTATCAGGCCGGGCGCACGGGCAAGCAGCGGCACCCGGATAGATGCCTCGTAGGCGTCGCGCTTATCAATCAGGCCTAACTCCCCAAACTGGAAGCCGTTATCGCCCATGTACACCACCATGGTGTTTTTATCCAACCCTTCCTTCTTCAGCCAGTCCAACACACGGCCAATGCTCTCGTCCACGCTCAGCAGCGTTTCCAGGTACTGGCGGTAAAAATCATCAAACTTAATGTCGCCGTCATACATGCCGTCCACGCCATGCCAGCTGTTGCGCTGCGCCTTCACCCACTTCGGTATATCGCGCACATTTACCGGCCCCTGAGGCTCCTGCACTTTGCCGTAGCGCTTGCTTGAGTCGGTGGCGGTGAGGTACATAGAGGGCGGGCTCACAATTTCGATATCTTTATACTTGCCCTCGTGGCGTTTAGCTGGCATAAATTCTGAGTGAACGCCCTTGTGCGAGAGGTAAGCGAAAAATGGTTTGCTCTTATCGCGTTTCTTCAGCCATTCCAAAGTATAATCTGTCAGCAGGTCGGTGGTGTAGCTGCCTTTCGGCTGCTTTACTTCCTTGCCGTTGATGTTAAAGGTAGGGTTGTAATAGACGCCTTGCCCCTTAAAGCTGATCCATTGGTTGAAGCCGGGCTGCGGCTGGTCGTCGGTGTTGCCCATGTGCCACTTACCGAAAAAGCCCGTCTGGTAGCCCTGCTCCTGCAGGTACTGCGGAAAGAAAATCAGCCCTTCCGGCAGCGGTGCACTGTTGTCTACAATCTCGTGGTTGTGAGCGTACTGGCCGGTAAGTATGGAGGCGCGGCTGGGCGAGCAAAGCGAAGTGGTCACAAAAGCGTTCTGAAGATGCGCTCCTTCTTTGGCCATGCGGTCCATGTTGGGTGTTTCCAGTTCCGGCACCTTTCCCATAAATCCCATGAAATCATACCTATGGTCATCACTAAGTATAAAAATCACGTTCATGGGCTTGGCCTGCGCCTGCTTCTTTTTCTGTGCG
The DNA here is from genome assembly GCF_947495565.1 of uncultured Pontibacter sp. Taxonomy (GTDB): domain Bacteria; phylum Bacteroidota; class Bacteroidia; order Cytophagales; family Hymenobacteraceae; genus Pontibacter. The sequence goes on along the minus strand of NZ_CANLZM010000005.1, from coordinate 251,428 downwards.
TTTACCTGCGCCAGGGGCAGCCACAGCAGCAGCACCAGCAGGCAAAGCATTTCTTTTCTCAGCGTATACAGATTCTCCATAAGGTGTAGTTTTAATGTGAGATAGAGGCTAGGTGAGGCATTGGCACCGCCGGCTTTTCAGGTCCGGCAATGCCAACTCACCTAACCAATTACTGCGTTACCGTAAAGCTTGCCTCCTGCACATCGCGGGAGTTGGTGCCTACGTAAACCTTAAACTCGCCGGGCTCCAGCACACGCTCCAGCTCGTTGTTGTAGAATTTGAGATCATCTGGCGTGATGGTGAAAGTCACTTTTCTGCTCTCGCCTTTTTTCAGGTTGATCTTCTCGAAGCCTTTCAGCTCTTTTACAGGGCGCGTGATGGAGCCCACCACATCCTGCACATACAGCTGCACCACTTCCTCGCCGTCGTAGTTGCCGGTGTTCTGCACGTTTACCGTTACCTCCAAATTCTCGTTTGCTGTAATGCTGTTTTTGCTAACAGCAGGCTTTGAGTAGGTGAAGGTAGTATAGCTCAGGCCATAACCGAACGGGTATAAAGGATCGTTGGTCACGTCCATGTAGCGTGTTCTGTACTTGTTCAGCAGTTCGCCATCAAACGGGCGGCCTGTGTTTTTATGGTTGTAGTAAAGCGGAATCTGCCCAACAACCTGCGGGAATGTAGCTGTTAGCTTACCGGATGGGTTGTAGTTGCCAAAGAGCACATCGGCAATGGCGTTGCCTGCCTCGGTGCCTGCAAACCAGGTCTCCAATATGGCATCAGCGTTTTCATCTTCCCAATTCAGGGCCAGCGGACGTCCGTTCATCAGCACCACTACCATTGGTTTTCCGGTTTTCTTCAGTGCTTTCAGCAGTTCGCGCTGATGGCCTGGCAGTGTAATATCAGCACGGCTGGCAGCCTCGCCGCTCATACCTTGCGCCTCGCCAACTACGGCCACAATCACGTCAGATCCCTGGGCTACTTTGACGGCCTCGGTAATCATCTGCTCTGCAGAACGCTTGTCCAGCTGCAGTTCGCCGCCGTGCGCGTTCAGTCGCTTAATCATCTGCTCGTCGTCGGTGATGTTGGCTCCTTTGGCATAGTTTATTTTGATGCCGTTGCCTGCCACATTCTTTATACCTTGCTCCACTGATACGGCCTGCTTCCAATCGCCGGCACCGCTCCAGTTACCTATCAGGTCGCGCTGGTTGTTTGCCAGAGGCCCTATGAGCGCAATAGAACCGGTTTTCTTCAGCGGCAGTGTCTGCTTGCTGTTTTTGAGGAGTACCATACTTTTGCGGGCAATGTCGCGGGCAGCCTCACGGTACTCAGGCTTCATGATGGTATTTTTGGCGCGCGCCTCGTCAGCATAGCGGTAAGGATCTTCAAAAAGGCCCAGTTTATACTTTGCCTCCAGGATTCTGCGCGTTGCCGTATTAATTTCCTCTTCGGTTACGTTTCCGTTCTGCACCGACTGCTTCAGGTTGTTCAGGAAAACCTCGCCTACCATGTCCATGTCCACGCCGGCTTTCAGGGCCAGTTCTCCAACTTTTGCCTCGTCGCCCACACCGTGCGCGATCATCTCATTAATGGCTGTATAGTCAGTCACTACAAAACCGTCAAAGCCCCACTGGTCGCGCAGCAGCTCTGTCATCAGCCATTTGTTGCCTGTGGCCGGTACACCGTTTATCTCGTTAAACGACGTCATGACACTGCCTGCGCCAGCATCAATAGCGGCTTGGTAAGGGGCCATGTACTCGTTAAACATCCGGTTTAGGCTCATGTCCACGGTATTATAATCGCGGCCAGCCTCAGAAGCGCCGTACAGGGCAAAGTGCTTAACGCAAGCCATTACCGTGTTCTGCTGCGTCAGGTCATCGCCCTGGTAGCCGCGCACCATGGCGCGCGCCACTTTAGATCCTAAGTATGGGTCTTCGCCGGCACCTTCTGCTATCCTGCCCCAGCGTGCGTCGCGGGCAATATCCACCATCGGCGAGAATACCCAGTTCAACCCATCGGCAGAGGCTTCTTCAGCGGCAATGCGGGCGCTGCGTTCTACAGCGTCCATATCCCAGCTGGTAGAGAGGCCAAGCGGAATCGGGAAAATGGTGCGGTGCCCGTGGATCACATCGTATCCGAAAAGAAGCGGAATTTTAAGGCGAGTGTTGTTTACAGCGAACTCCTGCAGCTTGCGGGCGGCTATAGGAGTATAGGTATTAAATACGCCTCCCACATTGCCTGCGCGAATGTTCTCGTCCACGTTCTGGCTTACCACAGGGCCGGTTACGTCAAAGCCAACCGATACCAGGTTCAGCTGCCCGATTTTTTCCTCCAGCGTCATCTGGCTTAGCAGGTCGTCCACAAACTTTCTCATCTGTGGGTCTTCTGCTGTGGTTGCCATACCCGCAGGTTTTGCCTGTTGCTGCTGCTGGGTTGTATCGCTTTGCTGGGCTGTGGTACTCTGCTGCGCTGTGTTGCATTGCGTGCCCATCAACCCGATCGACATGACCAGTGCTGTGCGTATGATTCGTTTCATGTTTACTTTATGTTAGGTTATTTGATTAAGTACGGTTTTATCTTCTTTCTCCAGATTTGGTAACCCTGCTGGTTCATGTGCAGGCTGTCTTGCGTAAATATCTCCGGTTTTGCTTTTCCGTTGGGCTGCAGCATGGGCGTAAACACATCGACATACTTTGTGTTCGGCTGCGATTTGAGGTACTCGTGTATTTGCTTGTTTGCCTCTACTATAATCGGTTTATACTTTGCCCGCGATGGGCTGGGCTTGATAGAGACAAACACAACCGGCACCTGCGGCATCTCCTGGCGGATTTCCTGAAACACCGTTTTAAAGCGCTCCAGCACTTCCGTTGCCTGCACTGTGTCAGAAGCAATGTCGTTTTCTCCGGAGTAAATCACAATCTGTTTTGGCTGGTACGGGAACACGATATCGTTTAAATAGCGCTGTAGATCGAGCAGGTTAGAGCCGCCGAAGCCGCGGTTAACAACAGTATGTTTCGGGAACATCTCCTGCATGTTTTTCCACATCCTGATAGAGGAGCTACCCACAAAAAGTATAGCGTTTTTGGGAGGCATCTGCACACCATCTTGCTTTTTAAACTCCTGAATTTCATTCCAGAAAGGAGGGTTGGTTTGCGCCTGCGCTTGTAATTGCCATAGCAGCGCCACGATCAGAAAAAAATATTTATGCATAATCTTCGACTTATACTTTATCTATATTTTTATACTTGAGCTATACTTTATTCCTCTTGCTGGCGCGAGTTTGCAGCTCGTGCCTAGTATAATGTTAGGTTCGCAACCCGATTGGCTCGCAGCGTTATACTTTGTACTTATAGCCACAGCTTCCTGCAACTCAGTATAGGCTGACTAGTTACAGTTGACCCTAGGCTTTTTATGCTGAGATCAAGAATATCGTGTTAAATAACAGTCTAATCCACCTTCACCACCTTCGTCCGCTCCGATACGCCATTCTCGTTGAAGGCCTCAACCGCGAAATAGTATGCTTGGTCTACGCCCAGGCTTTTAAGGTCCAGTTTGTTATCGTCGTATACCATCCAGGAGCTGTAAAGCTTGTCAGGTGCGATGCCCCACAACACGTTATAGCCTTGCGCGTTGGCCTGCTTATCCCAAGTGATCATAACGTCGCGGCGGTCTTGCTTTCTGTTTACATCAAATTTTTTGACGCGGGACGGCGCTTTGCCTTGGCCAATACCAAACACTCGCAAGCCTGAAATAGCCAGGTTAGTAGTTGGCGCATGTATATTCTTGAAACGGATATAGCGCGCTGTCTGCGGCGTTGTCAACTCCACGTAATCGTTCGGCACATCTTTGTAGTTATCGCTCCTATTTACCAGCACCTGCCAGTTTTTACCGTCTGTAGAGCCTTCAATAACATAACGGTGATACAGCCCCGGTACTTTCCCGTAGAGGTCGGATTTATAATCGTGGTAGTTTACCTGCACGGCATATACTTTGCTTGGCTTCTCCAGGTCTATCTGCACCCACTGCTGGTCGTTGTTCTGCTCGGCTACCCAAAAGCTCTTCACGCTTTCGTCCAGCATGTTCTCCGGTTTAAAGTTTTCTAAGGAGGAAGAGGCTTTCACCGGCTTTTTGTAGGACAGCAGCATCCAGCCGGCAAACTGGCCCATTTTACCAGGTATGGCCGGGCCGTAGTGCGGGTAATCGCCAAAGTAGGTGTTCACGTGCATCAGCCCGTCTTTATCAAACGTGGTATGGAACATGTTAATGCGGCGCTCCCAGTTCATGTTAACCGACACTGTGGCCGAGCCGAAATGCCAGTACTCGCCTGCCGGGCCAACTACCGTGCTGCCATGCCCTGCGCCGTTCATAAAGCCTCCGGGCTTGTATGAAACCGGGTTATTTGGAGCATAAGTAAACGGCCCCAGCGGATTGTCGCCTATGTAAACGCCGTCGCCATACACGTTAAACTCCGTGCCGGGCGCTGCATACTGCAGGTAGTATTTGCCGTTGTGCTTCGTCATCCAAGGGCCTTCCATGTAGCCTGCCAACACGGTGTCTGCATGGTTTTCGCCGAAACGCTCCCAGCCGTGCTTCTCTCCGTCCAGCGTAAAAAGCTCCACTGTTTCCTCCGCAGGTTTAAAGCGGCGCTTCCTGTCCAGCTCCTTCACCCGAATCGGGAATTTATTGGAAGAACCCCAGTACATGTAGGCTTTTCTGTCATCATCTATAAACAGTGCCGGGTCCTGCAAGTTGTTCAATATACCCGCTGTCGCTTTCCAGTCGCCTTTTTTAGGATCATCGGTATACAGCACGCTCATTGAGCCCGAAGGATCACCGGCCACATACAGCACGGAATCTTTGTAGTTATGGGCAGCCGGGGCGTTAGAACCCTGAAAATACCACTTCTCAGGTTTAATAAAGTTCCAGCTTTGCAGATCGGTGGAGTGCCAGTAGCCCATGGAGCGGGTAACGAACATGTAATACTCATCACGGAACTCTACCACGGCAGGGTCAGCGCCAGACCGGTAAGAAATATCTTTATGGGCATCGTAAACCGCGTAAGTATAATCTATGTTGATGGGGTTGCAGTAGGTGCTCATTTGCGTGCTCTGGCCCATTACAGCAAACGAGCTGCAACAAGCAAGCGTGAGAAGTATAACCGCAGTGTAAAATGCTCTGTTCATTAACCCTTTTTTTTGATTTAAACTGATATCAGGAGCGTGAGCCCCTCTTTACCATAACCCACCCCAACCCACTCTTAAGGAATCTTATGCCGTGCCTTAAACTCAACCTATGTGCCGCCCCTCTCCCCTTAAAAGAGAAGCGCCATACACGAATAATTTTCCTTTGCTGAGGGGTTGGCAGTGGGTTTATACTTTATAATTATCGTTTACTTCAGTTTCGGACTCTGAAAGCCCAGTTTCTTTAAGCCACCCTGTACTTCCGGAGCGCTCATAAACAAATCCCACAGCAGGCCGGTGCGACCGTTTTCGATCATCACCACAATCGGGCCCTGGTCTATGCCCAGGTAGCGCGGCGTGTACCAATTGTGTTCTTCCGAGTAAGCGTCGTAGAAACCATACTCGCCCCATACTTTATCGCCCAGGTCCTCATACAAATGGCGCATCACTTTCAGAGATTCCTCTTTGGCGTAAGGGTAAGACGAAAGGGCAGCCGTTGGTGAGATTACCCCCAGGTCGCGCTCAGGGCTGTGGCCTGCGTAACCGTTTACAGAGTAGCTGGAGGTAAGGCCCCAGGCATCTTCTCCATAGCCTTCATAATCTTTCGGGTTGTCCACGCAGTAGTCGTGCTGGATCATGGTGTGGTTCTGGTTCAGTTTCCAGTAATCGGCATACTTGTCTTGCAGGCCGCGCGGGTCTAATCCCAGGTAAGAGTAATGCGCCCAGAACATAGGGCCAACACTGCCTTTGTGCCCGTTGTGGTTCAGCACTATCTCGCGGCCGTAGGCAGACGCATCAGATTTAATGGCACCGTTCTGCGCCCATCCCTCGTGGTATACTTCGGCAGGTACGCCATGCGTAGGCGACGAGGCAGCCAGCACATACATGACCAAGCACTCGTTGTAGCCGCTCACCGGGAAGTTCATCTCCCAGTTATACTCTGGACTCCAGTGCCAGTACAGCACATTCTGCCCATCTTTGCGGTACCAGTTCCAGTCTACTTCTTTCCAGAGCTTATCAATTTGAGCGGCCAGGGCTTTCTCCTGCGTGTTGCCGTCCTGCAGGTACTGTCGCACCGTCAGCATGCCCTGCACCAGGAAAGCTGTTTCTACTAAGTCGCCACCGTTATCTTTTTTGCCGAATGGCTTTACTTTACCGGTTTCCCCATCAATCCAGTGGCTCCAGGCTCCATGAAAACGGTCTGCCTTCTCCAGGAAGTTTACCATTTTCTGCAGGTGCTGTACGCCTTCTTCTCTTGTGATAAAGCCACGTTCCATACCTACTACAATGGCCATTAGCCCAAAACCAGTGGCTCCGGTAGTTACCACGTTTTGGTCGTTTTGCGGATACACGCCGTCCATGTGGATGCGCTCGCGGGCCAGGCCGGAATTAGGCTCGGCACCATCCCAGAAATACTGAAAGGTTTGCTCCTGCACCAGTGTCAGCAGCTGTTCGTCGGACAGTTGTGCTCCTACTGCGGCTGTGGTGTCTGTAGCTGAAACCTCAGCAGTGGCTGTTGTTGTGTTTGAGGAGCTTTGGCACCCGTAGAATAGCTGAGCCGCTAAAAGAGGTATGGCCAGTAAGTTTTTTTTCATTTGTGATAGTTGATTTTACTGTACTTGCAATATTTGTTGATGCTTCACTTTATACTTTGCACAGGATCTCTCCTGTATGAATATTAATGCAGATAAACATTGACCTCTTTGGTTAGTGCAGCTGAGCTGAGCACCAGTTTATACTTGCCGGCTTCCAGCTCCTGGCCTAGCGCCACTTGCTCCAGATCTACTCCTTTGCTCTCGCTGTTCCAGAGAGTTGTTACTTCTGTTCCATTGTCCTGCAGTAGCTTTAAAGTATAAGCTCCTGCCTCTTTGGTGGCTACATCAATCAGGTAATTATCTTGGTCAGGGTGGCGCAGCAAGTCTACTTGCCCTGTTCTGATATCGGGTGTTACCAGCGGGAATCCAGTTTCGTAAACCGGCTTCCGGAAGCCCAGCTTTGCCAGCCCCACCTGCACCTCAGGCAAATCAGTGAAAAGGCCCCATAGCAAACCGCTGCGGTAGTTTTCGATCATCACCACAATTGGGCCTTGGTCTATGGCCAAATGGTCTGATGCTGTCCAGTTTCGAGGTTTATTAAGGGCATCTTTTAAACCGTAGTTGCCCACCATTCTGCTGCGGAGGCCTTTGTACATGTTGCGCAGCACCTGCATGCTATAGTATGGCGTGTAAGGAAAAGAACCTAATGCTGCCGTAGGTGCCACGGTGCCGTTGTCGTTGGTAGGCGAGTGGGCATCGTAGCCGTCTGGATCATCGGAAGCGGTGAGGCCCCAAAAGCTCTCGGTGTAGCCATAGTTTTGCGGCGCAATGCTGAGGCTGTAAGAGCGGTTTGCCATCGTATGGTTCAGGTTGTGCTGCCAGTAATTGGTATAGTTATCCTCCAGTTGCCGTGGGTCGAGGCTCAGGAAGGAGTAATGCGCAAAAAACAGCGGTCCGCCGTAAGCAGGACCCATTTTTAAAGTATAGCCAACATAGTTCTGAGCAGCCCCGAAATTAGCGCTAACCCAGGTGTTCTGGTAAACATCGGCATCGATAGGGTGCGTGGGAGAAGAAGCGGCTAACACATACGTAATCAGGGCTTCGTTCCAACCTTGTATGGGCATGTTCATTTCCCAGCCATAGTTTGGGCTCCAGTGCCAGTAAAGTTTGCCGTCGCCGCGTGAGGCGTACCAGTCCCACTCCACTGTTTCCCAAAGCTGGGTGATTTTTTGCCTTAGTTCGGCCTCTGCTCCGGCGCCATTAAAGTAGGCGCGTGCCGTCAGTAGGCCGTTCATCAGGAAAGAGGTTTCTACCAGGTCTCCTCCGTTGTCTTTGGTGCTGAAAGGAATGGTCGCGCCCGTGTTGCCATGCAGCCAATGCGGCCAAACGCCATGAAAACGATCGGCACGGGCCAGAAAATCGGTGAGTTTGTTTAGTCGTTCTACAGCTTCTGCTCTGGTTACCCAGCCACGGTGCACGCCTACTATAACGGCCTGCACACCAAATCCTGTTCCGCCTGAGGTAACCACATCGCCGGAACTGCTGCGCTCCCGCGCCATGCCGCTGGCAGGGTGGGCAAAATCCCAGAAGTACCGGAAGGTGCTCTCCTGCACTTCGTCGAGCAGGGCTTTGTCCTGGGCAGCGGTAATAACAGGCGGTGCGACAGGGTCAGTTGGGTCTGGCGCAGGCTGTTCTTCTTCTGTATCGCTATTGCAGGACAGCAGCGAACATAGCAGTAGCAGGCAACAGTACCAAAGCTGTTTTTTTATCATCCTTTAGGGTAAGGGTGGTGTTAGTTTCGAGAAATGAAAGTATGGAGCCATACCATGCGGCGGCTCCATACTTTATAAATTAAGAATTAATAGCCGGGGTTCTGTGTCAGAACGCCACCGCTAAGGTCAATCTGAGTCTGTGGTATAGGGTATACCTCGTTCACTCCTTCTGTAAACTGCTTGCCCAGTGCCTGAAGTACCTGAGCAGCTCTTCCCTGGCGCACCAGGTCAAAGAAGCGGTCTCCTTCCAGTGCCAGCTCAACACGGCGCTCCTGCCAAATTAGGTTACGAAGCTCATCCTGCGATGCCGTCTCTATCGGGTCCAGACCAGCTCTTTCGCGCACCTGGTTCAGAGCGTCCAGCGCATCCTGAGTCATGCCCAGTTCGTTAGCAGCCTCTGCATGCATCAGCAATACTTCGGCGTAACGTAGAATACGCATGTTCTGGTCTTTTGCATAGCCACAGTCGCGGGTAACGAAGCTCGGCACATAAGCCTTCTGGTTGTAGCGTGGGTTCGGAGCATTTGGGTTGATGACGTCACCTTCAGGAGTTGTCTCGCCTCTAAACAGAATAGTCGCATCCAGGCGCTCATCGCCTTCTTCATAAGCATTTACCAGGTCTTCTGACGGAGTTGCAAATCCCCAGCCGAATTGCCCTCTTACACCCTGCACCTCAGCCCACTGCAGGTTAGATGCGCCGCAGTTTCCTGGCACGGTAAGCGCCTGTACCTCAAAAACAGACTCCATGTTGTTCTCACCGGAGAGGCGGAAAACATCATAATAGTTCGGGGTAAGCGCATACCCTAAGCCCATTACCTGGTTGGTAAGGTTTAGCACTTCCTGCCAGTTGCGCTGGTACAGCTGCACTTTTGCCAGCATAGACAAGGCAGCGCCACGGGTTGCACGGCCAACGTTTAGCGCATCATAACTTACAGGCAGCACTGCCGCCGCATCTGTCAGGTCAGTTATAATCTGCTGGTACACCTGCTCTTTCGGTGTACGCACAGGGTTTAGTTCCTCCGGCTCAACAGGTGGGCGCGTCAGTAGCGGCACATCGCCAAAAGCACGCACCAGGTTAAAGTAGTGGTAGGCTCTCAAAAATTTAGCTTCAGCAATCAGGCGTTCCTGCAACTGCTGCCCCATAGTTATGTTAGGGATGTTAGTGATTGCCTGGTTTGTCAGGTTAATTCCCTGGTACTGCCCCGCCCAATAGTCCGCAAGTATAAATTGCGTTGGAGTAAAGGTAAAGTTGTCAAAATCGTTCATAAAACTGGCATCGCCCGGATCGCTGCCTTTGTCGGCGTTGTCTGATGCAATGTTTGTAAGCGCCAGGTTGGCGAACGTAGCAACTTTCCATTCCCTGAGATTACCGTAAATAGCGTTTACAGACTGTATGGCGTGCTCCGGTGTCACAAAGAAGTCCTCTGCTCTTGGCTGGCCCTGCGGGTCTACCTCCAGAAACTCCTCTTTACAAGCGGCTAATCCGCTTAAAGCCAGCGTACATCCAAGTATAATCGCTCTGCTTCTAAATTTTCTTATCATTGATTCCATTTTCTCTTTCCTACTGATTTAGAAATTCACGTTAACACCAAAGTTATATGTAGCTGATAACGGATACACGTTCAGGTCTATACCAGCGCTTGTTGGCGCACCACCCACTTCCGGCGTAAAACCAGTGTAACTGAACCAGGTAACAGGATTTTGCGCGTTTGCATAAAAGCGTACACTCTGCATTTTAAGCCCAGTGATAAACTCATTCTGAAGCGTGTAGCCTACCTGCACATTTCGGATTCTGATGTAGCTGCCGTCTTCCACATACCAGCTGTTAGGGTTCAGGTTAGAGCCGCTTATATCTGCAGAAGGGTAGCTGTTAGAGGTGCCTGGGCCAAACCAACGGTTATCAAAGAAGTCCTTCGTAAAGTTCTCGTTTCCGACTCTGATGCCTTTGTTCGCATTGTAAACATCTACATCGCCTACACCTTGTATATCAAGCAGGAAATCGAAGTTCTTATAGTTTAAAGTCGTGTTGATGCCGTAGTATACGCCAGGGTTCGGGTTACCCAGCAGCACTTTATCCTTTGTATCTATAACACCGTCGTTGTTAATATCGCGGTAACGGAAATCGCCAGGAGCGATGCCGCCTACGTTAGCCTGTGCCGAGTTGGCTATCTCCTGCTCATTCTGGAAAATACCTTCCACCTCAAAGCCATAATATGAGCCAATAGGGTCTCCTACACGGGTGATAGTGGCTAAATTACCGCCGATCGGCAAGGCCCCACCAAGCTGCTCTGAGCTCTGCACGGCCAAATCAGTTACTTCGTTTTTGTTAAAAGACACGTTGGCACCAAAGCTATAACTGAAATCCGGACTGATATCATCTCTCCAGTTTGCAACCAGCTCCAGGCCTGTATTTTTGAAATCAGCAAAGTTTCCTGTGATAGTTGGACTAGCATAGCCAGGAGCAGAACCTACAGTAACTATAAAAATGGCATCTTTGGTTTTCTTTGAGTACCAGTCAGCCTCAAACCTTAAGCGATTCTGCAAAAACTCGATCTCTGCACCAACATTCAGCTCATCCACAATTTCCCAAAGCAGGGTGTTTGGCACTGCTGTTACAATGCTACCGCCAACGTAAGGCAGCGGCGGGTTGCCGAAAATTGCGGTATAACGAGGGTCTATAGTAGCAGTAAGATCTGCAATGCCAGTAGGCACACCGGCATTACCTAACCTGCCGTAGCTGGCACGCAGTTTCAGGAAGTCCACCACGCTCTGATCTGCCAGAAACGCTTCGTCAGAAACCACCCAGCCTAAGCCGATGGAAGGGAAGTTGTCCCAGCGGCTGTCTTTAGGAAATTTAGAAGAACCGTCGCGGCGCAATGTAGCAGTAAGCAGGTAACGGTCTCTGAAGCTGTAGTTTATTCTACCAAAGTATGAGTTATACTTCTCTATGTTAGCGGAATTTGTAATTCCGAAAGTTTCCGGATCACCGAGGTTCAGGTAGAGCGTAGCATCAGAGTCGAAAGGCACATCGTTAGCAGAGCCCTGCAAGGTTTCTCTTCGTTCTTCCTGAGCTGAGGTACCAAGCAAAGCGGTAACCTCATGCTCCCCAAAAGTTTTGGAGTAGGTAAATGTGTTCTCCCAAAGCCACTGGTTTACTTTGTTTCTGGATTTTGTAAGGAGGCTTCTGTCAGCAAACTGCACCGTGGTTAGTGAATCCTGAGCTTGGTAGTTTCTGAACTCATTTATACCATATTCCAAGCCTAAGCTAGTACGGAAAGTCAGCCCTTCCATCAGTTCAAGCTCCCCAAATGCATTACCAACTAATCTCTGGCCATTAGACACCTGGTTAAATCGATCTAAAGTGGCACGGGGGTTAGCAAAGTTACCTAAACCAATATCAGCAGGGTCGCCGTAGTTGCCGTTAGCCTTAAACACCGGAAGTATAGGAGGGGCAATGAAGGACTGATAAACTACGCTGCCTGGTATGTCATTTGACTCATAATCGTAGAATATAGCATTGTAGCCTACTTTAATGCGTTCGCTAAGCTGCGCATCAGTCTGCAGCCTGGCGGTAATACGCTCATAGTCGTTTCCATCAACAATACCTTCCTCGTTTAGGTAGCCGCCACTAAAGCTATAGGTTACTTTCTCAGACCCACCTGATAGGCTTACCTGGTGGTTGTGAATAGTCGCAGTCCGGAGAATTTCGTCATACCAGTCCGTTGTTGGCTGGTTAGGGTCCACTCTTTCAGTGCCCAGTTTCTCATTTATCAGCGTAGCGTATTCGCTAGCATTAGCCAGTTCCAGCTCGTTAGTGGCTCTTTTAACGCCTACAAATCCATTGTAGTTAATGCGTGGCACGCCGGCCTTACCACGCTTGGTGGTAACCAAAACCACACCGTTCGCCGCACGAACACCATATATAGAGGCACTGGAGGCGTCTTTCAGCACTTCCATCGACTCAATATCGTTCGGGTTGAGGAAAGTAAGGTCATTTACAATGGTACCGTCCACCACATACAGCGGCTCTACTTTGCCGAGCACTGAGCCGGCACCGCGAATACGCACTGAAGGGGAAGAACCTGGCTGACCAGAGTTCGTAATCTGAACACCTGCTACTTTACCCTGCAGGGAACTTACTGGGTTCTGGGAAGCCTGCTTGTTAAGCTCCTCCCCTTTTACTGAACTGATCGAACCGGTTACATCGCGCTTCTCCTGCACACCATAACCTGTTACCACCACTTCCTGCAGTGTTTCAGTATCTGTTTGTAGCTGCGCATTTATACTTGTGCGGTTGTTAACAGGTACTTGAGTGCTTTGGTAACCGAGGTAGTTAAAGGTAAGCGTACCGTCTGCCGGGGCATTGATAGTATAATTACCAGCGGCATCGGTTTGTGTGCCGGTGCTTGTACCCTGCACCACAACGCCCGCTCCAATCAGGGGCTGTCCGGTGGAGGCATCGGTTACTTTACCCTGCACAGAAATTGTATTCTGGGCAAACGACAAGTGAACCGTCAGCAGGCACATGACGAGTAGTAAAATTTTTCTCTTCATACGTTGTATCGTAAGGTTAAATTTTGATTAGGTTGATGATATAAAATTCTGGAAAATCTCTTCGGCACCCAAAAAATCTACCCCTACAACACCTCATCATAGCAAAAATAGTGAGTGCTTACCTTGTTGTTTGTAGATAGAAAAGGTTGTGGTGAGTGCATACTCCTGTATACGTTGAGCAGTTGTTATAGATGAAGAAGAGAAACAAAAAAAGCCGCCTGAAGCACATTTCAGGCGGCATGAGAGGCAATGATGTAGTAATGATGAGGTGTTAAATCTCCATCACGAACTCCACTAAGTTTTTGTCCGGGTCCATATTCAGCTTTTTGCGGAGGCGGTAGCGGCGCAACTCCACCCCACGCACCGTAATATTCAGCAGCGAGGCAATTTCTTTGCTCGACATGTTCATGCGCAGGTAAGCACAGAGCTTCATATCGTTCGGGGTTAGCTCTGGAAAGCCTTCCTTCAGCTTCTTAAAGTAGTTGGCATTGGTCTCATCAAAGCTCTTTTCAAACAATTCCCAATCGGTCTGCGAGCTCATGCCATCCAGTATGATTTTTTGTATTTTCTTAAGCTGCCTCTCCGGCAATTTATTACCGTCTGCATCCTGAAGCTTGTTTACCTCATGGCTGATATTCTGCAGCATTTCATTCTTGTTTACGATGTTCAGGGCAGTGCTTGCCAGCTCCCGGCTCTTGTTAGAGAGTTCGGTTTTGAGCTGCTCATTGCGGAGTTTCACCAGCTTCTGCTCATGCAGCATAGCCTCTTTCCGCAGTTGCTCCTCCTTCTCCTGCTCCAGTTGCCGCTGAATGCGCTGCTGGTCGCGTTGCAGCTTTTTAAAGTATAGTTTACGGCCCACCCAAAGTATAAGGGCGGCTAACAGCGCATAACCTGCATAAGCCCACCAGGTGGCGTACCACGGCGGTAACACCACAAATTGATATACTGTAGCCTCTGTTACAGCCTCTCCGTTAATGCGGGCGCGCACTTTAAAGCTATACTCGCCCTGCCCCAGATTGGTAAACTCTTTCTGATCTGCACTGCTCCACGAAGACCATTTATCAGCGAATCCCTCCAACAGGTACTGATACTCTACCTGCGCCTGCTTAAAGTATGGCAAAGCGTAGGATAGCCTCAGGCTGTTTTGGCGGTAAGGCAGTTCCAGCAGTTGCGCAGGCTGGCCAGTTTCGCTTAGCAGCCGCTGCTTCTCTGTCGTGTTCTCGACTTTACGGATTAGCACCGCTGGCACCTCTGTATGTTGCTGGGGCAGGGCGTTTGTGTTGTAAATCACAAAGCCATCATCTATACTTATCAGGAAAATGGAATTGCTTATTTTGCTGATGCTTTCGTAATTCTGCACCATACGCCCATCTAGAATACTAAACTGGCTGGTATTGATGTGCGGCTGCTGCGGGTTTGCCAGGTCTACCAGAGCCACTTTACCGTTTTTTATGAACCAATACTTGTCGTTGGAGGCGGGCAGAATTCTATTGGCTTTGGATAGCGCCCCAACCCTCTTGTTTAGCTCCTGGTAAGGGTCAAATTTATCGGTGAGTTCGTTGTACAGGTAAAACCCGTCGCCGGTAGAAAAAAGAAGCCGGTTGAAGAGCCTGGAGATGCTTACTTTATAGTTGCCGGCTAAGCCGTTGCTCTTGTCAAGGCTACTGGTTTCAGTTACCTGCCGCAGGTCGGGGCTCAGCGATAGCCTAAAAAGCCCTTTATAAGCATGGCTTACCCAAATGTTTCCAGTGTTATCCTGCTCTACGTTTTTGCTGGGTTCTCCAAAGCCACTTACCTTGTGCGAGAATGCCCAATGTCCGCTCTTATCCTTTCGGTAAATGGCTAAGCCAGTATAAGTGCCTTGGATAAGGGTAGTTGGGTCTGAAGACAGTTTCTTTATTGTCCAGCCTCCTTTTATATCTGATATCTTTACAAGCTCATCTCCTTCTACCCGAAACGTGCCTTCGTTATGGCCGCACAGCAGCTCTCCGTCTAATTTGGCTAACTCCCACACTTGCCCCTGTGAGTTTTCAATCATGCGGAAATTTAGGTTTTGAGCCGCGTTTGGGTTGCCGGGAGCCCAGTTGCTATAGTATAAACCCTGGTTGGTGCCAAGGTAAATCTTGCTCCCGTGGATGGTACTGCTGTAAACCGTCCCGAAATTCCCGACCTTATCAAAGTAAAAGTATAGGGGCGAGTTCACCTCTATTCTGTCTACGCCGTTATCCAGCCCTACCCACAGGTTCTTCGCCTTGTCGGCATACAGGTTAAGCACCGTGTTGTTCTGCAGGCCGTTGCTTTTGTTCAGGCTATGCACCAGATTGCCGCTTTCATCCAGCACTACCACGCCATTTAGAATGGTGCCATAAGCATAGTAACGGCCGTTTATGCGGGTGCCGTTGTTTAGCTGGTAGGTCTTGAGGAAGTCATTCGCATCGTTTTTCCAGGGTATAAAATCTTTGCCGTCGTACAGAAAAAGCCCGTTTTTGGCTGTACCCACAAGAAAGTGGCCTTCTGAAAACGGCAGAACGCTTAACACCCCGGAATTACCCAGCTTTTCGCTGTTAGGTAAAAAGTGCAGACTATCCTCTTTCAGCTCATAAAGCCCCTCAGAAATAACCTCTGCAAAATACTGGTTATTAGCTTTCAGCAGAAAAAGGTAAGGCTGCTTGGCTTTTATAACAGTTATTTTACCGTTTTGGTAGCTAAAAATGCTGGAGAAAGATTGAAAGTATACTTTGTCCCCGTCTACATAGATTTTCCAGATTTCGTCTTTCGGCTGATGCTCCTGCGGCACCAGGTCTACCAGCGAGGTATAGCGAAATCGCCCTTTCTGGTCATGGCTCCAGTAGCCCATTTCGCCAAAGCCGCCGGCGTATACCCGTCCTTTGTCGTCTGCCGCCACCGCACGCACAATCAGTTTGTTGGGCATCTGGTAGAGCTGCCAATTATTTCCGTCAAAGGCCAGCAGCCCGGTAGAGTTACCGTAGTACATTACGCCGTCTGCGCCACGTGTTACAGACCAGTTTTGGTTACCAGCTTTGTATATTTGTTTTGTATAATTCTGAATGTATGGAAAACCCAGGTTACTGGCAGCATTGGCTTTGGCCCCAAAAACCAGCAGCAACAAAACCAGCGTAGAAATGAACCAATATTGTCCCTCTTTCTTACTAAAAGATAACATACGAGCTTCTTTTGGGGTTATTTTGCTCCAATATGCTAAAATTTAGACACATATCCATAATATAATTCTGCGAAGGAGCAGTACATCAGCACCTGAAACTATAACAATAAAATCCAACTTATATGTATTATTATATTCTAAACAATCCGCTTGAGCTTATAATACTAACAGCAGAATTTGCACTGATGGCTAGAGCTAAGTTCCGCAAAAACCGCTGCTCTTTGTCAGGTATCGCCACAACCTGCGTATAAACCTGATTGATATACCTTGAAAACTATGAAAGACAACAGACTAGCAGGCAAAGTGGCCGTGGTAACAGGCGCAAGTTCTGGGATTGGGCAAGGCATTGCCGTTGCGATGGGGCGTGCAGGCGCAAGTGTGGTGATCAACTACCACTCTGATGAAGATGGCGCCCGTACCACGCAGCAGCAAATAGAGCAGGGAGGCAGCCAGGCTATTATTATGCAGGCAGATGTAGGAAAACAGGAAGAAGCACAGCAGCTAATAGACGCAGCCATAAAACACTTCGGCAGGCTGGATATACTGGTAAACAACGCTGGTGTGCAGCAAGACAAAGATTTTCTGGAGATGACACTGGAAGATTGGGAGAAAGTGATGAGTACCAACCTAACCGGCCATTTTCTGTGCGCACAGGCAGCTGCCCGTGAGTTTGTGAAACGCCAGGTGCAGCCACAGGAAAGAACTTCCGCCGGAAACATCATCTTTATAAGCTCTGTGCACGACATTATACCTTGGGCAGGCCGGGCCAACTATACCGCTGCCAAAGGCGGTTTGCAGATGCTGATGAAAACGCTGGCGCAGGAGCTGGCAAAGTATAAAATCCGGGTAAACGCCATCTCGCCGGGCGCCATCAAAACAGACATAAACCGCCAGGAGTGGGAAACGGAGGAAGGCAAACAGAAAATGCTCTCCCAGATACCCTATGGCCGTATCGGTGAGCCAGAAGACATTGCCAAAGTGGCCGTTTGGCTGGCAACCGACGAAGCAGACTATATTACCGGCACCACCTTATACGTAGACGGCGGCATGACACTTTACCCTTCTTTTGGGTAGCGTGGCGTAGTTTAGCGGAAACAAAGTATAAAATACGCGAGTGACTTTGTAATTTGGCAATCTCCTTTGTGAGCGAATTATAAAGTCACTTACTCCGCTACTTTTATACTTGCTACATATGCAGCAGCTTTCCCCTAACTGGGTCATACTATTGCCGATTATTGGAGGTGTCGCCGTTTCTACTCAGGCAGCCATAAACGGGCAACTGCGCGAGCAGGTAAACAGCCCGCTGGTGGCGGCATTTGTGTCGTTTTTTGTAGGCACTGTTTTGCTGGGTATGCTGATTCTGCTTACGCGGCAGCAAGTTCCTTCGTTAAATCAGTTTGTGGGTATTGCGCCGCATAAATACCTGGGTGGTTTTCTGGGTGCATTCTTTGTGACGAGCATCATACTTGCGGTGCAGCGGCTGAGCATAGCCAACATGTTTGCACTGGTTATTACCGGCCAGCTAGTAATTGCCCTGCTCTACGATCATTTTGGTTTATTGGGCGTTCGCCAAAACCCGATTACCCTTGCCAGATTAGCCGGCGTTGCTTTTCTTATACTTGGCGCTTACCTGATCAACAAAAAATAAGCCCGCTCACAGGCATCTGTAAAAGCAGGCTTATATATGTAATTTATACTTTAAGGGTGATAATACCGCGTATTATTCGGCCTGATAAGGATCCAAAGCAGCAGCCCTATCGGCCAGGCTAAAAATGCTACTACAATGGCTACTATCCAGCCGGGCTTCCCGCGCTTCTCCGCGTCTTTGTAGGCCCACACGATACTCCATAAATACACTACAAACAGGACAAGCCCGAAAAGGATACCAAATATTCCGAACCCTAAAAAGAAATCTTCCATAGCTTTATCACGTTAAGTTCTGTTCAACATCAACTACCATATTACTTTAAAATAAACGGGCTATACTATCGTTTGTTGATTTTAAAGCACATCTGTAGGCCTGTACCTCAAACAGTTATAGCAATAAACTCTATTAAATAAGCAGGAAAATGTACTGCGCATGAACCTACTTAGCTGTGGTGGCTACCCTTAATCATATCCAGCACCAAACCCGACCAGGTAAACTCATGCGCACCGTAGCCCTCGCCGGTAAATGGGTTATAGTATTCCCTGAAGCCGCTTTTGGAGATCATCTTTTTTACGCTTAGCAGCAGCGCATCCGCCTCTTCGCTGTAGCCTTTTTGCTGCAGATACCGGTGCATAAACCAATTAAAGAGCACCCAAGTTGGTCCACGCCAGATGTATACCGACTCCCCAGCATCAAAAGCAGCCTCATGTACAGACAAAGACGGTATGGGGTAAGGCACCGAAAAGCCATCTGGGTTGAAAAGGTGCCGCTGTAGCACAGCTTCGCTTATTTGCTTTGGCACATTGGGCAAAACCACCGGAAAGAAAATGGTGGCCGTGCAAATGCGCAGTTGCTCCATGCGCTGGCCCGCCAAGTCATAAAACGCTTTATCTGCCGGGTGGTACATGTACTTTAAAATACTGTCGCGGGTGCGTTCGGCACGCGATGCATAGATACTGGCGCTCTCATCGCCGGCCACGGAACATAAATTTGCCAATGCCTGCAGACTTTGCGCATAGATGGTGTTAAAGGCCACATCCTTCACAATAAAATTATCCTGCCTGTAAAGCCGCTGCAAATCATAACCTCTCCCGAAGTTCTTCATCTCCAACCACATTACCTTCAGGAAAAGCCGCCAGTCGCCAACGCCACTCCTGAACCCTAGCACAGGATCGTAACTGGCTTTCCAGTCCATCCCGGATTCGTAAGGTGATATGATCGACAGCAGCCCCTCCCCTTCAAAATCGCGGTTACGGTGCAGCCAGTCATAGTAGGCTTTCAGCTTTGGCAGCATTTCCTTTACAAAAGCCACGTCTTTGGTACGGGTGTAAATGCGCTGCACCGCCTCTGCCACAAGCGGGGGCTGCACCAGGGCCGTCATGTGTGGTTTGGTAAGCCTGAGCAGCGACTTGGGCTTTAGCTGAAAAATATCGGTGATACGGGCCGGAAAAGAGTGCTTCCAATAAAGTATGTGGCCCACAAAACCATCCTCCTCCTGCATCAGGAAAAGGCTGCGCATGTGTTTTTTGGCCATTTCGTGTTCGCCAAGCGCCGTGAGCGTGAACACATGAAAG
Organism: uncultured Pontibacter sp.; assembly: GCF_947495565.1. GTDB lineage: Bacteria > Bacteroidota > Bacteroidia > Cytophagales > Hymenobacteraceae > Pontibacter. Next base: position 231,985 of record NZ_CANLZM010000005.1, on the reverse strand, counting down.
CAGGTGTCCCAGAAATACTGAAAAGGGTACGTGTCGGGCGAGGGCCTGGTGTAGTGAAAGGAAAAGCCCTCGCTTTCGCCCTTTATCATATTTGCGTAAAGCAGCTTACGCACCCGTTCCTCTATCTGCTCATCGGTCAGCAAGGTTATACTTTCTGTTGTTTTATTTGATGTAGTCATCCCAGCCGGCATAGCGTTGCGTTTTAGGGCCGCGTGGTATAGCCAGCGCTGCCACTGCCAGGCCTAACACAATACCTGTTATACTTAAACCTGTTGGCGCTCCCAAAAACCATGGCGCTGCTGCTGCGGCAAGGCCCAGCAACACATTTAAGTAGCGCCCGATACGAAGCGGCTCCCCCATACAGATAACGGAAACCACCACCACCAGCGAGCCCGCCAGGTGAAACACATCCGCCGCCGGATCATGTATGGATACCCCGAAGAAGCCAGGTGCAAACACCATCGCCACACCTACCAAGGTTGCTAAGGAGAGCGTCCAGGGGAAGCTCACGCCCCAGATGGAGGAGGCGTATACGTTGCCAGGCTCCTGCGGAAACTTCATCAGTTCCGGCGCGTGCTCTTCTTTCTCGCCGCCCTCCATGGTGCCGCCTTTCCAGAACAGCTTCCAGAAACCTTCGCCTTTTTTCATCTTTTTCTTCATAAACTGGCCCATGGCTACTACTTCGTCTGCCTCCAGCGGTATCATAGGCAACATAATGGCCGCGGCCAACAGGCAGAACGTGCACCAGGCGCCCACTACCACCGGCTGCGAAATCACCAGGAAAATGTGCACCAGGCCCAGCGGTATCACCAGTATACCGAATACGGCTACCATCCAGGGCATAGTGCGCCAGCGGGCAGGGCTGCCCATCCAGCCCATCAGAAACTCAAAAGTATACGCTATGGTGCCAAGGCCCGCATCAGAAATGGGCAGCGAATGCGACATGCTGGAGTTTAACACCTGCTCGCTTTGCTCGCCAAAAAACGGATCCCACACGGAGTCTATGTAACCCAGCTGAAAAGCAGCCAGGTAGCGCGATACAATCCAGCCTACAAAGCCCAGCACCATCATGATCCAGCGCTGCGGCCAGCTGCTGGGGTTGTAGCTCCAGCCCGGCGGCACCTTCGGCCCCATCTTCATGTACATGATCATGTTCGGCATGCCCGGTATAAGTATGGTTAGGGCAATGATTAAAGCTCCCACCATGGTATTGTTCAGGTAAGCCACCGCCGTGGGCGACCAGAAAAGGATAGGCGCCATGGTAAGCCAGATGCCGATAAAGCAGCAGACCCAGAGGCTGATAGGCCGGTTAGGAGTCAGGCCGCGCCACCCGAAGAAAACGAGCAGCGCACCGCTGATGATGTCGCTCCACTTCATAAAAGCGATGCGCTCTTCCATAGACAGCCAGACAGCTCTGCCGCCAGATGGGTTTACCGTACCGATGCTGTAGTCGAAGGTTAGCGGCGAGAACAGCATCCATACGCCAAGTATAACAATCATCCAGTACACCCAAAGTGTTTGCATGTGGTGCATGTGCAGCATCTTCTGGCGCATCTCCGGGTCCATTTCCATTTTATGGTCACTGCCCTTGTCTTTGTCGTCTCCCCCTTCGTGCATTTGCTTGTTGTGCTCACGCAGCTTTTTCTCTGCCATTGGCCGCGTTACGCCACGCATTCCCATACCTCCTCCCCCGTGCTCGTGCTGCTCGTTACTGCCTGTTTTTTTGTTCTGGTCTTTTTCCATAGCTAAACCGGTTTCTACAAGTATGCTGAAGTATACGGCACCTTACCATCTGAGATATTTCTGCTTGTTTTCTTGCTGCTTCACAGGCACAGCATCAACATCCGCGGGTTTTAAGCGTACTTTATCCTTGGAAGAACCCTTCCGGTTTAATTCTCAATTAAGAAAAAAAGCTATGTCAATAAAGGATATATTTAATAAGGTAAAAAAGGAAGTGAAGGTGATGCAGGGTGAGGATACGAAAGACAAAGTATACCAGAATGAAAACACCTATCCTACCGAACAGGAAGCGATTGCAGCCTTTGAGCAGGCCAAGCAAAAACTGTTTAACGTAAATGAGTGGTCGAAGCTCTCCGGCATTAACTCCACATTTGCGATTTATGATAACCAAGGCCGCCGCACCACCGCTTTGAAGCCGGAAATAGGTTATTACCTCAAAATTATACTGCCTGCCTCTACCATAGAAAACTGGGTGAAGATAACAGATGTACGCGAGGAGGAGAAGCTGGCCGAGTTTATCGTGCACCCTAGCGAGCAACCCAAAGAACTTGGATATGGTGATGCAGAGGTGGAACACTTTTTCATAAAAGAGGCCAGCAGTACATTTAGGGTGACGCGTGAAGGCAATACATTGACAGGCTATGAAATTGGCCGAAATGAAGGCATTAACAACCAGGGCGAAGAAGCCGGCGGCCGCGCCATCTTAAACACTTTTGTGGCCGAAGGGGGCTGGGCTGTATTCCAGGAGATGCAGTGGGACAAGCTAACCCGCTACCTGGTACACCTGGAGGAGACAGAGGAAGAATAAAGTATAACGTGGTTTACAGTACTTGTAGAGCACCCGCTGGCGGGTGCTCTTTTTTTGTTGTAAATTACTAAATTGAGAGCGTACTCCGTTTAGCTGCCGGATTTGGGTGTATAAACTGAATAGGGTTCCGTTTATACACAAGTTATGTGGCATTTTGAGCACACCCATCAACAATAGTACAATGAACGAAAATATATTTGACCCAAATAATTCAAACTTCTTAACAGCGATTGCGACTGCTCTCTTAGTGCTTGTCGGGTTGGTTCAAATATTCGTTCTTTTTTCTCAAAGGAAACAAACAAGAATTGCCTTAACGGAACAATACCGACAACTATGGAATAGTTTGAAAAAACATTGGGGCAATGTAGTTTTTATTGGCAGAGAAAATGGTGAGTACTATCAAGTTTTAGACGAAACATCAATTAACGCTCTTAAAGAAGAAGTTACAAAACATAGACTTGACACGCCAACAATCTGGGCCTTGGAAAGTATTCAAAAAGTTTGTGGCACATTAGGCGAAGTTTCAACGAGAGTTTTACAAGGACATTTAAAAGTTTCGGATATATATCCAATATTCGGAACAGAGTTTTTAAGGCAAAGCCGACCTCTAAGGCAACTTTTAGACCCTGAATATTCAAACTCTTATCATACAGACGAAACTACCGAACAACATAAACACATTAGGGCGGAAGTACAAGATTGGCTTGTTTATCATGATGGACTAAGAAGACGCTGCTTAATAATAATTGACTTGTTGTGGGCAGAAGCAGCAAGGCTTGAAGACTTACCACCAGATGATGTGAGAAGTGCCGCAGACGCAAAAACACACGCTGGCAAATTCAATAGAAGAAGAGTTTTTAAAGAAGCATTAAGATTAAACGGAATAACAAAAGTTTTTCATGCATTAAGTTTGTCAAGGTTCTTACGAAAAGCAGAGTATAGTTCTTGGTCTAACTGGACAGGAATAAATGAAGATAGGCTTTCAAGCCTCAACAATGAATGGACTAAACGACTTTTAAGAGATAGATATTAGAAAAACGCCACATAACAAAATTTAGCAGTACGGCTTGCTAACGCTGCGCCATTCTGCTACACAAGCACGTTAGCTTACATGTTAATCATTCAAAAGATGAAAGCAGAACTTAAAAAAGACATTTTATCAATTTGGAAAATTTTCCATTTAGCAAAGCAAAGTTTTCAATATTCCAACTACCTCCACAGCCCAGATACAGAAGAAGAGACAACAGAAATAAATAGAAATCATTTTCTAAGGTTTATAAGCCATATTATTCTAAGAGTTCTAGTAATAGAGTTATGCAAACTGTATAATAATGATAACAGTAATCAGAAATTTAGTATCCCGAAATTGCTAAAAAAGCTAAAAAATGATGGACATTACTCTAAGCTTAATTTTAATAAAGAAAAATTAGGGGAATGGGTATCAAAACTTCAATCATTAGAAAGGACTGTGATAAACATTAATGTATTAAGGGATAAGCTTTATGCACATACAGATAGACAGAAGCCTGATTTAGAACAGTATGGTTTTGAATTTGAAGAGCTAGAAATTCTTCTAGAACTAACTGAAGACATCATTTATAATATCAATTCTGATTTATTCGATACCCATACAGACCTAAGAACTGAGTTCGACATGTGTGAAATGGATATAGTCAAAAATATCGTCGATTTTAAAGAATATGAACTTCAGAAATCTTGGAATCAGTTCAGAAGCAGAAGAAACACGAACAGCTAACACGGCACAGGCTCCATGCTCGGCTACTCCTCGTTTGGAGCCTTCACTAGACGTTATACTTCAGCCCCGGCCCATCAGCTGGGGTTTTTTCGTGGCCTGTATCCTGCTAGACTTTAGCAAGTCAATTTTCTCAACAAATTCACAAAACGATTTATCCACAGGAAACCTGCACAAGCTGAACAACTTAACTATTTATCCACCGAATCTCACCTTATTTTTGATTTTTAATTCCTAAATCTTCAAATTACCTTCGTAACCCTAAACATGAGTACCATGATGCAGAACGGACAAAATACAGCTCTCCGCAATGACTGGAGCCTGGAGGAAATAGAAGCGATCTATAATAAGCCAGTACTGGAACTGATTGTAGAAGCAGCCAATGTACACAAGCAGTACCAGGCCACCGGCGAGGTGCAGGTTTGTACATTATTATCCGTAAAAACAGGCGGCTGCTCTGAAGACTGTGCTTACTGCCCGCAAGCCGCCCGCTACCACACAGGTGTGGATGTGCACAAACTGATGAGCCAGGAGCAGGTGCTAACGGCGGCACAGCGTGCCAAAGAAGGTGGCTCTACCCGTTTCTGTATGGGCGCGGCATGGCGCGAGGTGCGCGATAACCGCGACTTCGACAAGGTGCTGAACATGGTGAAAGGCGTAAACGAAATGGGCCTTGAAGTATGCTGTACGCTGGGCATGGTAAACGAATATCAGGCTGAGAAACTGAAAGAGGCTGGCCTATACGCCTACAACCACAACCTGGACACGTCGGAAGATAACTACGCCAGCATCATCACCACCCGCACCTACGATGACCGCTTGAACACGATAGATAACGTGCGCAAGGCAGGTATTTCGGTTTGCTCGGGCGGCATTATTGGCCTTGGCGAGACAGACGAAGACCGTATCAAGATGCTTTATACGTTGTCTACTATGGAGCAGCACCCGGAATCTGTACCTGTAAATGCATTGGTGCCGGTAAAAGGTACTCCGCTGGAGCATCAGCCGCTGGTATCGGCATGGGAAATGGTGCGCATGATTGCCACAGCCCGTATATTGATGCCTCAATCTATGGTAAGGCTATCGGCTGGCCGTGAGCGAATGAGCGTGACAGATCAGGCGCTGTGCTTCCTGGCAGGAGCCAACTCCATCTTTACCGGCGAAAAACTGCTGACTACGCCAAACCCGGATTTTGATGCGGATAAGGCTATGTTCAACTTACTAGGCCTTACACCTAGAAAATCATTTAAAGAAGAGAAGCAACACGTTTGCTCTTAATACAAAAGCCGAAGGAGTTTCCTCCTTGTGTAATCATCCCTCTGCTCCCTTCAAAGGGCAGGGGGATGACAATCTGCATCGAGAACTAAAACCCAGCTTCTTTGCCTAGTAATACATTATCGGATAAACTGCAGCAGAAGCTGGCGGAGCGTGCAGCGCAGGGTAATCTGCGTGTGCTTAAAACCACCTCCGGCCTTGTAGATTTCTGCTCCAACGATTACCTCGGCCTTGCTCGCTCAGAAAAACTGCGGGCGCTTATCCATAAGGAGGAGGAAAAATATATACAACTGCCATTGGGCGCGACTGGTTCGCGGCTACTATCAGGCAACCACCCGTTGTTTGAGGAGCTGGAGGGTATAATTGCGCGCTACCACCACGCGGAGGCGGCGCTGCTTTTTAACTCCGGCTATAAGGCTAACGTGGGTTTGTTGTCGGCTTTGCCACAGCGGGGCGATACGGTGTTTTATGATGAAGCCAGCCATGCCTCCATGAAAGACGGCCTGCGCCTGAGCTTTGCGAAAAGCCATGCCTTCCGGCACAACAACGTGGAGGACCTGAGGCAGAAGCTGGAACGGACAACTGGGCAGGTATACGTGCTGGTGGAGTCGGTATACTCGATGGATGGTGACCAGGCCCCTTTGCGGGAGCTGGCACATGTTTGTAACGCATACAATGCGGCACTTATTGTAGATGAGGCACATGCAGTGGGCCTTTACGGTGAGAAAGGAGAAGGACTTGTTTCGGCTTTAGGGCTGGAGCAGGAGGTGTTTGCCCGGGTACTAACCTATGGCAAGGCAATGGGTTTGCATGGTGCGGCTGTGGTAGGTCCGCAGGTGCTCCGCGATTTCCTCATCAACTACAGTCGTGCCTTTATTTACACAACCGGGTTGCCAACGCATGCGCTGGTGGCTCTTAAGTGCGCCTATACTTTGCTGCCCGACCTGAACAGGGAGCGGGAAAGAGCAAAACGACTGGCGCACAAACTGTACCTGAAACTGAACAAGCTTAGCGGCATTCGCTGCACCCCGGAAGGCAGTGTTATACTTTCGGTTTTTCTGCATCAGCCCCAAAAGCTTAAAGAGCTGACGGCTGCGCTGCAACAAAAAGGTTTTGACGTGCGCCCCGTGCTGCCGCCAACAGTGCCCCAAGGCACAGAACGGCTCCGCGTAATTGTGCATGCTTTTAATACAGAAGAAGAAATTGAGGGCCTCGCGCAGGCCATAGCCCAAGGTACATGAAACAATATTTTGTAACAGGAATCGGAACGGACGTTGGCAAAACAGTTGCCGCAGCCATACTTACCGAAGCCCTGCAGGCCGACTACTGGAAACCTGTGCAAGCAGGTGGCCTGGACTTCACCGACACAGACACTGTAAAGAGTCTGGTTTCTAACGATCACTCGGTTTTTTACCCGGAGGCATACCGCCTCAAAATGGCTGCGTCGCCGCATAAGGCTGCCGCTGCCGAGGGCGTGGAGATCGACGTGCAAAGTATGAAGCTACCCGACACCCAGAACAACCTGATTGTGGAAGGAGCCGGCGGCCTGATGGTGCCCCTGAACAAGCGCTACCTGGTGCTGGACCTGGTGCAGCAGCTTGGGCTGGAGGTTATACTTGTATCCAGAAACTACCTCGGAAGTATAAACCATACTCTGCTGACAGCCGAAGTGCTGCGTTACCGCAAGATTCCGGTGGCGGGTATCATTTTTAACGGTGAGGAAAACGCTACATCAGAGGATTTCATCGTAAAGTATACAGGGCTGCGCCGCCTGCCGTCTATCCGCCAAGAAGCCGATTTCTGTAAAGACACCGTGGCTGAATACGCAAAAACATTTGAGGGATACTTATAGTTATCTGCCGAAAGCAATAACGACAAAACCAATTTGTGATCTGATTCACATATCATAAGTATGAATTTAGCCGAACGCGACCATAACGTAATCTGGCATCCTTATACGCAAATGAAAACAGCAGCGCTCCCTATCCCGATCGTTCGGGGCGAGGGGGCGCTGCTGTTTTCGGAGGATGGCCAGACTTATATAGATGCCGTGGCTTCGTGGTGGGTAAACCTGCACGGCCATGCGCACCCATACATTGCGCAGAAAGTTTCGGAACAGCTCAACACGCTGGAACACGTTATTTTTGCCGGTTTTACGCATCCTGCCGCTGTTACCTTTGCCGAGCGCCTGCTTCAGATTTTGCCGCAGGGCCAAAGCCGCATCTTCTATTCCGACAACGGCTCCACAGCTGTAGAGGTCGCCATGAAAATGGCCATCCAGTACTGGAATAATCTGGGCACGCCTAAAAAGAAAATTATCGCCTTCCGCGACAGCTACCACGGCGATACCTTCGGGGCGATGTCGGTGAGCGCGCGCAGCGCCTTTACCGCGCCGTTCTGGTCCTACTTGTTCGAGGTGAATTTTATAGATGTGCCTATTCCGGGTAACGAGGAGGAAAGTATAAAACAGCTGGAAGCCTTTGCTGCTGCCGGCGACGTGGCTGCGTTTATCTATGAGCCGCTGGTGTTGGGCACGGCCGGTATGGTGATGTACTCGCCGGAGGTGCTTAACCACATGCTGAAAATTTGCCGCTCGAATGATATTTTGACTATTGCCGATGAGGTGATGACTGGCTTTGGACGCACCGGTCGCCTGTTTGCCAGCGAATACCTGCCCGAGCAACCCGATATGGTTTGCCTGTCTAAAGGCTTAACTGGCGGCACCATGGCTTTAGGCGCCACATCCTGCAACGAGAAAATCTACGAGGCCTTTCTGCACGACGATAAAAGTAAAACACTCTTCCATGGGCACAGTTACACCGCAAACCCCGTGGCCTGTGCAGCCGGTTTGGCAAGTATGGATTTGCTGTTGACGGAGGAAACCCAGCAAAGTATAAAGCATATCGAGGCGCGGCACCAAGTCTTCATCCAAAGTATAAAAGATCTGCCGCAGGTAAAAGAGGCCCGGCAGCAGGGCACCATTCTGGCTGTGGAGTTTGAGGACGGCGGCACCTCCTACTTCAGCGACCTGCGCGATACGCTTTATAGTTTTGGCCTGGATAACGGCGTCATACTTCGTCCGCTTGGCAATATCATCTATGTTATTCCACCCTATTGCATCACCGACGAGCAGCTGAACCAGGTGTATAAAACCATACAAGGCATGCAGGAAGTTGTAACCGGCAAGCGCCATCACCCGCGCCCCGACCAAGACATGCTACACGATTAAAAATCCGCTTTGAAAGCAGCTAAAATCAAAATAACCCAAAAGGCATTTCAAAACTGCCTATTGGGTTATTTTTTGCATTAATCCCGTACCTTTGCCTTAGTTTTGAAAGTACCTCAGCAATATACTATCTTAAAAGGGCATGGCACCATCTCCCCGCTTGGGCATGATACTTACTCAGTGTCAACTGCTTACGCAGCCGGCATTCCTGCTTTCAAAACCATACTTCACCAAGGCACCGCTACGCCTGTTGCTGCTTTAACTCAGGAAGCTGAGCAGCAACTCCAACTTTTACTTGCTTCCAACCCAAGCTACAAACAACTCGACCGCTCCGTACTGATGACGATATATGCGGCAAGGCAGGCAAGTATGGCGGCCGGCTGGCTCACTGAAAACAATGCTACTGATGATGACCTTGGCGTAAATATAGGTTCCTCGCGCGGCGCGACAGGCTTATTTGAGCAACATTACGAGGATTTTAAGCAAGAGCAGCTTTCTGCTGCTGCATCCCCTACCACCACACTCGGCAACTTATCTAGCTGGGTAGCGCATGCTGTGAACGCTGGCGGAGCTCAAATCAGCCATTCTATTACCTGTAGCACAGCGCTGATGGCGTTTGCCAACGGGGTTGCATGGCTCAGGGCAGGTATGGCCAAACGTTTTCTGGTAGGCGGCACCGAAGCTCCGCTCACTGATTTTACCATTGCCCAAATGAAGGCTGTTGGTATTTACTCTAAACTTGCCGATTACCCGTTTCCTTGCAAACCTTATGCGCTGGAGAAACAGAACACCTTTACTTTGGGTGAAGGAGCTGCGGTTTTTGCCATCGAACAAACCGAAACCCTGCATGCTGGCGATGTACTTGTCGAAGCCGTGGGTTTGGGTTTTGAAAAGCTCGTGAGCAAGACCGGAATATCTGCAGAAGGTATAAACTTCCAGAAATCCATGCGGCACGCGTTGTCGCAACTTCCTTCCGATGACCAAACGATAGATCTACTAATCACCCACACCCCTGGCACCCGCGCCGGCGACAAGGCTGAGTTGGCTGCCATTGAGGCTGTGTTCGGCGCAGAAGTCCCTGTCGTAACAACGAATAAATGGCTTATTGGCCATACGTTGGGAGCTTCCGGGGCACTCAGTTTGCAATACGCTTTACATGTTCTGCAGCAACAGCAGTATACTATAATACCTTACCCTAACGTACTGTCGCAGAGGCAGCCACAACGCATTAACCGCATTATGGTAAATGCTGCAGGCTTTGGTGGCAATGCAGCAAGTGTTATTGTAAGACGCGTAAATTAATGACTCTGCCCCTCCCTTTCGCTTAATCCCAATAAAACTTAACAAACAGTTATTAAACCATTACCACATTTTTAGTAACTGATTTTGTATAAATCAGTACAACTACTTCAATAGTAACTATAATTAATATTTGCACTATTTTGAAACAATACCACTCTAAATCCGATTCAATTAATTACTAGCCATGATTTTATGGAAAGTATATTGAAGTAGAGCAAAACATTGATGGTAGCTGAATACCAATTTTTATGCGTGAGCCCCTCAATTTAGTACAATCAATATATTCTCGCTGTAATTATAGTTGCTGACTTTCTTCAGATAAACATCATCTAGTTGGTTTATATATAACATCAATCAATATTTGCTAAACCTGTAACATAAGATAAACAATATATATGAATAAAAATTTACATCCGCTTACTTATGTATCGTTTTCAGGTGCTAGAAGTATAGTACTGCTTCTGTTTTTAACCGTCCTTTCATTTTCTGCTTTCGGACAAACACCGGGCATTATTTACAGTCCTGCCACGGCAGGCGGAGCAAAAGTGCTTGACCCTGACGGAAACGGCTATGTTTCCCGTACGGCAAGCGGTTTCCCTACAAGCACAGATGAAGGAGCCAGTTCTAGTGAGATACCTTACAGGGTTTTTCCGGCATTATTGACAGAACCATTAGGAGACTTAAATACCGGATCGTCGGGCGGGCACACAGATTTAGCCCCTCCAGCCACACCAATTGTAGCTCCTTCCACAGGATCTCCTATCTCAGCCTATTTTAATGGCAGCAATTTGATGTTTCGTATACGCTTAGGTGGCGCTTCAACTGCCTCTAAAGGGTACAGCGTGTTGATAGACAGTAACAACAAATTTGACGGGACAGGCACTAACCCTGGGTTTGAATTTGAAGTCTTGTTGGCATCAAACTTTGCCGTGCAAATTTTAAAACACACTCCAACCGGCAGCTCTACTATTTTCAGTGGCTCCGTGGCACAATACTCGCAAAAAGCAGTTGCTGCCTCTACTTCAGGAGGTAACACTGATTATTTCTATGATTTTTATGTTCCAATTTCAGCCTTCAACGGAGAAATAACAGCCTCTACCCCACTGCGCATGAGCGGCATAACCATTACCAGTGCCCAAAGCGGTATCACAGGTACGGTATCTGATGTGGGCGGTGTTAACTTTCAGGCTTACAACTACGATGCACCAGCTGCTTGGCGGGCTTTAATAAATGCTTTTCCGCCTACCACTTTAAGTCAACTCAACTCCTCAGGCTTTGTAACCTCTTGCCCGACTATCACAGGTCCTTTGCTAGCAGGAAGTAGGACAGTAAGTGGTACAACAACAGCAACTACTGGTCCTGTAACTATAAATGTTTATTCAGGAGGTAGCCTTGTTGGTACCACCAGTATCAATAATAGCGCTTCTTGGACAGTGACGTTGAATAACAATGCCACACTTACTGCAGGAAGCATCATAACAGCTAGCGCTAAAGCTGGTGAAAGGGCTGAATCCAGCACTACCTGTAGCCAAACCACTGTAAGCTCTGAATGTAATAGACCACCTGCGCCAAGTGTTATAATAGCTAATGGCCGGGGCAGTAGTACTATTACTACTGCAAATTCTACTGTTTATCCAAGTGTAACATTTAACCTATATCAAGTTACTTCGACTCCTACCGGTATTAACAGAACACTCTATAATTCGATAACTGTCGCTAATGCTTCGTCCGGGACAATTAATCCTTCTTCTGGAAATAAAATACCAGACGGAGAAATTTATGCTACTATCACGGTAAATGGCTGTGAGTCTGGGCGCTCAAACTATGTCTGTAACAGGGGCGGAAATACAACTGCACCGACGCTTACTACTAACCCTATAACTCCTACTACCACACAAATTACCGGAACTACAGTAGCCGGTGCTTTAGTTACTTTAATTGCTAACAACCTTCAGGTGGGTAATTCGGTTACCGCTACAAGTACTGGTGCCTATACAATTAACCTACAGCAGCCATTGGCTTTAGGGCAGCAGGTCTATACACGTATTTTTGTACCTGATCAATGTTCCAGCACTTCAGCTGTTCGAACAGTAACTGCACAAACAACTGCTCCAACTATAACAGGAACTTACTGTGGGCCAACAATTAATTTAGCGGGCACATCTACTGAGCCAGTTGGTACTACCATACAATTGTTTGTTAACGGTAATCCACTATCAACCACAGGCACACCTACTGTAAATCAAAATGGATTTTGGTCAGCCACGCTAAGCACAGCTGCTCAAGCTGGTAGCAATATCACAGCAAGGGCCACGGCTCCAAATAAAACTCAAAGCTTATCTTCCGAAGCTGTAACCATTACAGCTCAAACACCAATAAGTAGCTTAACAATTAACGCACCTATTGTAGAAGGGGCAACAAGTATATCGGGTACAGGGCCTGCTAATGCTAAAATAACGCTTTACATAGAGGGCACTCCTTTTCCTACGTCAGTAACAGTTGGCTCTGATGGTAAATGGACTGTATCAGGAATATCCCCTTTAGAATTGTTTGCTGGGGCATCTGTAACAGCAACTGTCAAAGCAACAGATCAATGTGAAAGTGCGAAAGCAACACCGGTAATTGTTAGTTGTACTCCCCCATCTTCAGCTCCAGCAATAAGCCCAACGGCCACCACTATATGTGTTGGCAGTAGCGCGACTGTCTCTGTCAGTAACTCAGAGCAAGGTGTTTCATACAGGTTAGTTACCCGCACTGGTACAAGCCCGAACTTTACTTATACAGATGCAGGTAACTCTGTTATTGGCACTGGCGGTACCATTACGTTAACATCCACTGCAATTACAGCTGCCACTACGCTTAGTGTAAGAGCACGAAAAATTACCGGAACAGCCTGCGAAGTATACTTAGGTGCTGTAAGCGTGACGGTGAACCCGCTGCCGCCAAACAACTATGGCGTTACTATAAGCACTGCATCTGGCTGCGCAGCTACATCGCCTATTATCACAGTAAGTGGGGCACAACCTGGCTTTAGGTACGAATTAATTAATGATGCTACAAAAGCGTTGATAACAACTGCTTCCGGAAGCATTAACCCAAGAACAGGCCCGGCTACTACAGGACCTATCAGCTTTACAGTAGCTTCTGTTAGCGCAACTACAACGTATGGCATTCGGATTGTAAACACGTCACAAACCAACACCAGCTGTGCTGTAGAAAACACGAATAAAGTCACTTATACTGTTACCGGGCCACGTACCGATCAACCCGTAACAATCAGCACCACCCGCACTTGCTCTGGTGGTTCGGCTATAATATATATAACCACCAATAACGATGGATTTAGTTACCAAATCCGTCGAGCATCTGATAACATGGCAATTGGAACTGCTTTTACAGGCAACGGGCAAACAATTTCAAGAACTGTTACCCCAACAGCCACTGCTACATACTATGTGCGGGTAACAGGCAATAGCTGCACAGTTGATCTTGCAAACCGTGTATCGCTTGAGGTAAGTGCCGCTGGGCCAATTGCCTCGGCCTCGGTAACAGAGGTAGTTAATAACCAACCTGTTTGTGCTACACAAGTATCTTTGGTAGGTAGTAACCCCGCTCCCGGATCAGGTGTTTGGACAATTACTTCTAAACCTACCGACAATACAACTGCAGCCATCACCGCTCCAACCAGTGCCTCGACAACCGCAACAGGTCTGACTTCCGGATCCTATACCTTTACTTGGACGGTAACAACTCCTAACTGCGGCAATTCGGCCGCAAGCACAACAGTTGTCATTAATTGCCCTACAAGTTATAATATAGCACCTCCAAAGTATAAATTGCAGTACAAGGTGAATGATATATTGGCGACTGCATCTGATGTAGATAAACTGTCCACGGCACCACCTGAAGCAAACGGAGTTAGTAGTGCTAGCATGGCAAACAGTACCCTTCTCCCTCCGGGCACAGAGCTGCTGCAGAACGGAAATATTAGAGTATCAGCACCACAATCGTTGATACCAGGCATATATGATTTCAGTATACTCACAGTTGATCAGAAAGGAGTTTCAACTACTACGCCGCTTAGAGTGATTATTTATGGCGAAGAGCCAGCCGTAGTACCACTGCCAGTAGAGCTAGTATACTTCAGAGCTGCGCTACAGCAGAAGCAAGTGCTGCTAAAATGGCTGACAGCATCCGAAGAAAACAACAAGGAGTTTGTAGTGGAGCGTAGCGCCGACGGAAAATCGTTCTCTGCCATCGGTACAATAGCCGGCGCGGGTACAACAACACAAGCACAGCAATACTCATTTATAGATAATGAACCTGTTTTGGGCACCACTTATTACCGCCTGAAGCAAGTGGATTTTGATGGTGAGTTTGCCTACAGCAATATTGTGTTCATACAAGCTAACGGAACTACCTCGCAAGAGCAGAACCTTGCAGTATGGCCAAACCCGTTTGATCAGCAAGTAACGGCAGAAATATTCTCTAAAACTGCTGCGGAGGCAATTGTTGAGCTCTCTGATATGCAGGGTCAGCAAGTATACAGAGGCACTGTTCAACTTAAACCAGGCTTCAATACTTTAGAGCTTCCGTTTAAAGGCCTAAGCAGTGGTATGTATATTCTGCGGCTGAAAGGCGGCGATATAAATGAATCTGCCAAGGTTATAAAAAAATAGCTTCACTGCAACACGTAGTAGTTAAATTAGAAAAGACCGGCCATCTAGCCGGTCTTTTTTGTTCTGAACTGATCCTCTTGCACCTTATCAATCTTATTCCGCTGATTTTTTGCTACTTTTGTAGTATAACATCACTCATTTTTTTCACCTGAATGAAAATACTCAAATTCGGCGGTACCTCCGTGGGGTCAGCTGAGAGAATGAAGGCGGTAGCCTCGCTCATCCTGAATGGTGAGCCTAAAATCGTGGTGCTTTCGGCCATGTCGGGCACTACAAATGCGTTGGTACAGATTGCTGAAACGCTGTACCAGAATAAACATGACGAAGCAAAGGCGCTGATAAAGACGCTGCACGATAAGTATAAACAGGTGGTAGAGGAACTCTACACCTCCGATGACAAAAAGAAACAGGCAAACGAGCTGCTTAACCAGCACTTCGATTATATCACAGCTTTCACCCTCGACCTCTTTACCATACACGAGGAGCGTGCGGTATTAGCGCAGGGCGAACTGCTGAGCACGGCGCTTTTCCAATTTTACCTGGAGGAGCAGGGCGAGAATTCAGTGCTTTTGCCAGCCCTCAACTTCATGAAAATTGATGAAAACGAGGAGCCTGATAATGAATACATCGCAAAGCAACTGCAAAGGGAGCTGGAGAAGCACCCTGGCGTGGAGCTTTTTATCACGCAGGGCTACATCTGCCGCAATGCGTTCGGAGAGATTGACAACCTGAAACGCGGCGGATCGGATTATTCTGCCTCTCTGATTGGCGCTGCAGCTGATGCCCAGGAAATCCAGATTTGGACCGACATTGACGGCATGCACAACAACGATCCGCGCATCGTGAAGAACACCTACCCGATAGCGGAACTGTCTTTTGACGAGGCGGCGGAGCTGGCATACTTTGGTGCTAAAATTCTGCACCCGAGCAGCGTGCAGCCAGCCAAACAGAAGAACATTCCGGTAAAGCTGCTGAACACCATGGAGCCTCAAGCCAGAGGAACCACCATTAGCGCTAACACCGAGGGCGGCAAGATTAAAGCTGTCGCAGCCAAAGATGGTATTACCGCAATCAAAATTAAGTCTGGCAGAATGCTGCTGGCTTATGGCTTCCTGCGCAGCGTGTTTGAAGTGTTTGAAAGGTATAAAACACCTATCGACATGATCACAACCTCCGAAGTAGCTGTGTCCCTGACGATTGACAGCGACAAGTTCCTGGACCAGATTGTAGCGGAGCTGAAGGAGTTTGGGCAGGTGGAGATTGACCAGGACCAAAGTATAATTTGCGTGGTAGGCGACTTTATAGCTGAGCGCAGCGGCTCCGGCCTGGCTATTTTCGAATCGTTGCAGCACATACCGCTGCGCATGATTTCTTATGGCGGCAGCAAAAACAACATTAGCTTTCTGGTAAGCACAACAGACAAAGTGGAGGCTTTAACAAAACTGAACGATGGCATCTTTAACAGAAACGACTCCCATAATGCTTAATTTAAACCCGGAGCAGCTGCAGCAACATGCTACTCCGTTGTATGTATATGATCTTAACCTGCTGCGCCAGACGCTGCAAACTGCACAGCAGGAAGCTAGGAAGTATAACTTTCATGTGCATTACGCTTTAAAAGCCAATGCCAACAAACCTGTTCTGGACGAGATGCGCCAGCACGGTTTCGGGGCCGACTGCGTGAGCGGCAACGAGGTGAAAGCGGCCATCGCAAATGGTTTTTCGCCGAAAGAGGTGGTATTTGCCGGTGTGGGTAAATCAGATGAAGAGATAAACTATGCGTTGGAGCAGGAGATTTTCTGCTTTAACTGTGAGTCGAAGCACGAGCTGGAAGTGCTAAACGAACTGGCGGAGAAGAAAAACACGGTTGCCCGCGTGGCGTTGCGTATCAATCCGAACGTAAATGCCAACACACATAAGTATATCACCACTGGTCTGGAAGAAAATAAGTTCGGTATCAACTCCTGGGAGCTGGACAGTGTATTGGAGCTGCTGCAGCAACTGAAACATGTGGAGCTGATCGGCATCCATTTCCATATTGGGTCGCAGATAACAGACCTGACTGTATTTAAGAACCTGTGCACGCGCGTAAACGAGTTTCAGGAATGGTTCTTGGCGCATAACATTAAGTTGGAGCATTTAAACGTAGGCGGTGGCCTGGGCGTGGATTACTACAACCCAGACGAAACGCCTATACCTGACTTTGCCGCTTACTTCGGGCTTTTTAATCAGTTTCTGGAGCTACGGCCAGGGCAGCAGGTGCATTTCGAACTGGGCCGGTCGCTGGTGGCGCAATGCGGTACGCTTATCTCAAGAGTGCTTTACATCAAGAATGGAGTTACCACAAACTTTGCCATTCTAGATGCCGGCATGACCGAGTTGATACGTCCGGCACTGTATCAGTCTTATCACAAAATTGAGAACCTGACAAGCCAGAAACCGGAAGTGCGTTACGATGTGGTAGGGCCAATCTGTGAGTCGAGCGACTGCTTTGGCAAAGCGGTTATGCTGCCTGAGACCAACCGTGGCGACCTGATCGCGATCAGAACTGCCGGAGCATACGGCGAGGTAATGGCGTCTGCCTATAACCTGCGCGACAAAGCAAAGGCGCTTTACGTATAGCTGCCTGATATTGTAAGTATAAAAAGCCGCTTCTGCTGCAGTAGAAGCGGCTTTTTTATACTTACCGGGACTTAACGCGAAGCCCCGTTGGCACCTCTTTTCTTGCTTGCCACCGGCACCTCTGCCGATACAATAAAGTCAGGCTCTGCATGTGCGATTCCGTCCTTGCTTTTCAGATAGTTTGCTAGTTCCAGTGCATTTCCGGAAGAGTTTTTATCTACACGCAGCAAGTAAGTTTGCCCGCTCAGCGGCATCAGCACTTCCGCCTGGTAATCAGCGGCGAGTGAGGCCAACACATCACTGCTTCCCTCCTGCACCGTAACAATCGCCTCATTGCTAATACCCAACAGCCCGTCGCCATTCATAAAATATGGTGCAACGTACGTTATAGCCGGATCTTGCGCCAACAGCTCCATTGCCTTTTCTACCTGCTTACAATTTAAGCCGTCTACCAGCTCAATGTTATGCAGCAAAGCCGAGTTTGAGCTGATTTGTCCGTTTTCGCCTTTCACAAAACCATAAGCGGCTACTGCTTCAGCCTCTTCTGCTGCACTTAAGCCGGCGGCAAAGGATACCAAAATCTGCTTCGTGAAAACACTGCCCAGGTTCTTCTGCTCGTTGTTATAAAAGTAAGTATGGTTTATACAAGAGCCGTTGCCAGCTTGCGCTCTTAGCAGCGTAGGGCCAGCTTTTATATTTCGGATGGGAGTTGCCCCATCATTTCTGCAAGACGACAGCACCAGGGCTACCATCAAGAAGGTGAAAAAGGGTATAGCTATTTTTCTCATCTTGGTACAAATTTAAATCAATAACAAGTTGATTATTTGTACGGTAAGACTTTGATTATAGCTGCAAATTAATTAATTTAAAATTAACATAGTATAATTACTATATCTATATATACGGCTTTAGGACTCACAAATAAGCTATTCCTAAAATATAGTACAATTCCCAAACATTCTAAGCCGCCTCCTCAAGTAAGGTATAAGAAGCGTTTATAAACTGCTCCGCCGACACGTTTGATGGCAGCTGTGCTATAAAAGCAATCGTCTGTTTAAGGGCTGGCAAGTATAGCAGCAGGTCTTTACGCGATATTGTGCCTACCAACTGACAGACTTTTGCATCCGAGCCGAATGTAGCCAGCTCCCGCCATGGCAGTTGCGGCAAAAACTCTGGCATAGTTGTGCGCAAGTATATTTTCAGTTCGTCGTCCTCCTCCAGCGGTACAGACCTTAGTTGCTCCTCATCGTTATACCTGAATTTGGGGTAGTTATACTTATAGCCATCCAACGCCGCCGATACATCGGCCCAAACAGCAGAGCCAGTCGGGTGGCTGCCAGCGCCCCGCCCTTTCAGAAATTGGTTACCGGCATACTTTGCCTGCAGTTGCACTCCGTTAAATTCCGCCTCCACAAAGTATAGCTCAGAGTCCGGGAACACTAAAGTCGGCAGCACCTGCAGCTCCAGTTTGTTATTTTTGTTGAGTTTGGCGGATGCCACTAACCTGATACGAGCGCCCAACGACTGCGCCAGCGCCACATCCTGCTTAGAGATATGCTGAATACCGCAACGCAGCACCTGCTCCGGTTTAATTACTGCCCCGAAGGCATGTGCGGCGATCAGGCTTATTTTGTGCAGCGCATCATACCCACCTACATCCAATGTCGGGTCAGCCTCCGCGAAACCAAGTGCCTGAGCCTGAGCCAGCGCCTCGTTATAGGAAACACCCTCGCTATCCAGCTTGCTAAGTATAAAATTAGAAGAGCCATTAAGAATTCCGCTTACCTCCTGCAGCGGCTCATTGCTATAGTATGCCTCCAGTGTGCGCAAAATCGGGATGCTGCCGCACACAGCCGCCTCATAAAGCAGCGTGCCGCCAAACTCCTGCTGCAGTGCCACCAGCTCCGTCAGGTTCTCCGAGATCATTTTCTTATTTGCCGACACAATGGTTTTCCCTGCCTCCAGCGTCTGCTTCACAATATGCAGTGCCTCTTTGGGGTTACTGATCAGTTCTGCAAACAGATCTATACTATCATCCTGCAGCAGCTCCTGCGGGTTGTAAATGAAGCTGTGGCTGGGCAAGGCGCGTAACTTCTCGCGGTCGCGTACGCAGATTCTGGCAACCTGCAGGTGCGGGTTGTCCTGCAAAACATCGTGCAGTCCCTGGCCTACGCAGCCAAAACCAAATATGCCAATGCGCTTAGTGCTCTTGTTTTTCATATTCTTCTTCTGTTACAATCTTTTCTTGTTGATAAAATTGCCGGATAGCGTTGGTCAGCTGATCCACCTCCACCAGAAAGCCATCGTGCCCGTAATTGGACTGGATCAGGTGGAAAGATGCCTGCGGCACCTGCGCATGCAGAAAATGCTGCTCCTCCACCGGAAACAGGAGGTCAGTGTCCACGCCCACAAATAGGCTTCGGGCTTTGACCTGTGCAAGCGCCCGCTCCACTCCTCCCCGGTCGCGGCCCACGTTATGCGAGTCCATGGCTTTGGAGAGCAGCCAATACGTATAAGCGTTAAACCGCTGCGCCAGTTTATCACCCTGGTACACCTGGTAACTGGAGGCCCGGTAATTATCGGTTATACTATGGCCTGGCTCCTGCTGCGCCTCATTATAAGTATGGTAGTGCCGATACGACAGCATAGCAATGGCTCGCGCTGTTTTCATTCCTTCCCTGCCGGCCTCTGCCGTGTTGGTAGCCCAGCTTTGGTCTTGGCGGATAGCCATGCGCTGGCTTTCGTTAAAGGCAATGCCCCACGGCGAATGCCTTGCATTGCTGGCCACATGCACCAGCCGCTCAAACAAATTAGGTGCCTGCAGCACCCACTCCAGCGCCTGCTGCCCACCCAGCGAGCTGCCCAGCAATGTATGCACCAGCTCCAGATCCAGCTCCTGCCGCAGCAAATCAAAAGCGCGCACAATGTCGCGGTTAGTGAGTTGCGGAAAAGTATGAAAGTAAGGCTGCAGCGTTTTAGGGTTTACTGACAGCGGCCCCGTGGAGCCGTAGCAACCGCCCAGGGTGTTGGCGCACACCACAAACCACTCGCGCGGGTCATAAAGCTTTCCCTCCCCGAACAGGTCGCACCACCAGTCGGTAAAATCGGAGCTGCCGGTTAGGGCATGGCACACCCACACCACATTGCTGCGCTGCGGGTTCAGGGTGCCGTAGGTGGTATAAGCGAGTTGAAAACCCGGAAGCGTTGCCCCCGACTCCAGCCGGAATTCCTGTTGATGATGAAATATGTGCTGTTCTGGCATTTTATAAATTAGTCTATGGCTAGCTCTGCCTCGGTTACTTTGGCAAAGGCCTGCTCAAAATCGGCTTTGATATCTTCTATGTGTTCGATTCCGGCGGATACGCGCAACAAGGTTGAGTCTACGCCGGCGCTTAGCTGCTCCACATCGCTTAACTGTTGGTGCGTGGTAGAGGCCGGATGTATGATCAGGGTTTTGGCGTCCCCCACGTTAGCCAGGTGACTTACCAGTTGCAGGCTGTTCACAAACGTTTCCGCCTGCTGCTTATCGCCTTTCAACTTGAAAGAGAAAACCCCTCCAAAACCGCGCTTGAGGTATTTCTTGGCTAGCTCATGGTATGGGCTGCTCTCCAGGCCAGGGTAGTTCACGCTCTCCACCAGTTCGTGCTGCTCCAGCCACTTTGCCAGCGCCAGGGCATTTTGCACTGTTCTGTCCACACGCAGCGAAAGTGTTTCCAAGCCTTGCAGCAGCAGGAACGAATTGAACGGGCTAAGCGCAGGACCGAAATCCCGAAGGCCTTCTACACGGGCACGAATGGCGAAGGCGATGTTTCCGAAAGGTCCGTCCTCCCCAAAAACCTCCCAGAAGTTGAGGCCGTGATACCCTTCCGAAGGCTCTGAGAACTGCTTGAATTTGCCGTTGCCCCAGTTAAAGTTGCCACCATCCACAATCACGCCGCCAATGCTGGTACCGTGGCCACCGATCCATTTTGTGGCAGACTCCACCACCACATTGGCTCCGTGCTCCAGCGGGCGGAACAGGTAACCGCCTGCGCCAAAGGTATTATCCACCACCAACGGAATATCATACTTGCGGGCAAGTGCGGCAATGGCCTCAAAGTCCGGAATGTTGAAACGCGGATTACCAATGGTTTCCACATAAATGGCCTTGGTTTTCTCGTCGATCAGCTTCTCGTAGCTTGCTATCTCTTCGTTCTCGGCAAAGCGTGCTTCAATGCCCAAACGTTTGAATGATACTTTAAACTGGTTATAAGTGCCGCCATACAGGTAACTGGTTGTCAGGAAATTGTCTCCGGCCTCCAGAATATTATTAAGAGCTATAAACTGTGCCGCCTGGCCAGATGCCACAGCCACTGCCGCCGCTCCTCCTTCCAGGGCCGCTACGCGCTTCTCAAACACATCTGTAGTGGGGTTCATGATGCGGGTATAGATGTTGCCAAACTCCTTCAGGGCAAACAGGTTAGCACCGTGCTCTGCGTTTTTGAAGGCATAAGAAGTGGTCTGGTAAATCGGTACGGCGCGCGACTGTGTAGTTGGATCTATTTCCTGGCCAGCGTGCAGCTGTAGCGTATCGAAGTGCAGTTTTTTAGACATAGTTATGCTGATTTTTTATTTTTTGAAAAGAAAAAGTATGATTAAAGTATAAGCAGGCATGCTGTAGAGGTATAAGTGGGCCGTAGCAGCAGATGTGGAATCAGCTACTAAACCTTATAATCAAACAGGAATTTTATATCTTGATTAACAGCAACAACAGCCAGGCATGACACACATGGGCGTGTGCATGACAGCAAATTTAGCAGGAGCTAAAAAGCAGATCTGCGATAGCGCTTTGGCTACCGGCGAAACTAATATTACGTGCTGTGTTGAGTTGATTCCCTTGTTCATGGCCGTATCAATTTATATTCGTCCGGCACCCTGCCGAACTCAGGAATTAGCACCTTAACACCGCTGGTTAGGTTGCTAGCGCTTCACAGAGCCTGTCTCTCCACGCTTCTTTATAAATCAATGCGCTAAGGGCGTATTGACTTGATGTTGCAAGTATACGGGGCGCTTTTTTAAAAAGCCAAATGTTTTTGATGTTTTTTTGAAATCAGCTTTACAAGCCTTCACCCTCATGTCAGCTCTTTAAGTCTATACTCGCGCAAGCGTCCGTTTGTCTCTCTATACTCAAGTCGCTGTTCTAGCGACTTGACACAAGCTATACTTTCTTGCTGCTGCTGATCCTCAGTCCTGAATAGCTATAGCTGCATTTCATACTTTGGCTCCCTCTAGCCCGGGAGGGCTCGTCTTTCCGCATCGCACTGGGACCTTTTCCTTTGCTCCTGCGTCGCAATGCCTCGCTCTCGCTCGGCACCGGAAAAACTCCAAAGGCGCTCTTTTCGAGGGCCCCTACCCCCACGGAAAGACTGGGATCAGTTTTCGATAGCCACAGCCATTCAATTAGAACTGGACTCCCTCCCCTGTTTTTAGGGGAGGGTTGGGGTGGGGTGAAGCTCCCCTCCTTAAATAAGGAGGGGCAGGGGTGGTTAGACCCGGTACTACCAAAATCCTATTAATTTAATAATCCTCCCCATCCCTATTCAGACAAAAAACTTTTTCTCTGCTACCGTACTAATTATTTTAGTCAAAAAATCCTATCTTCGAATTTTAGGAGCCGGCGCTCTGCCGGTTGTGCAGGAGATAGAAACGTTGTAGCCCATGTCCCAGATTTTTTTTCGCCAGACGGTAGAGCACGAGGAATACCAAGCCCCGTTATCTCTTTATGAGCTGCACCAGCAGATTCGGGAAGAGCTGGAAGTGGCATTTCCGGACAGTTATTGGGTAGTGGCAGAGGTAGCTCAGGTTAACGTGGACCGCCGCAAAGGCCACTGCTACCTCACGTTGGTAGACAAAGGCGACGATGCACGGCAAATGCTGGCGCAGGCAAGGGCTACCATCTGGGGCTCACGATTCCAGATGCTGGGACGATACTTTGAAGAGAAAACAGGACATCCGCTAAAAGCTGGCCTCAAAGTGCTGCTGCAGGCAACGGTGCGCTTTCATGAGTTGTACGGCCTTAGCCTCGACATTACCAGCATCGACCCGAACTATACTATCGGAGATCTGGCAAGGCAGCGCCAGGAAACATTAAAACGCCTGGAGGCGGAGGGCTTGCTGGAGGCAAACAAAGAGCTGGAGCTGCCGCTGGTACCTCAGCGGCTCGCGGTTATCTCTTCGGCCACGGCTGCTGGCTTCCAGGATTTTATACATCAGCTGGAGAACAACAGCTACGGCTATAGTTTTAAGCACACGCTTTTTGCGGCTACGGTGCAAGGCAACGATGCTCCGGCTTCGGTGGCACAGGCTTTTGCTCAAATTGCTCGAGAAAGCGAAACGTTTGATGCGATTGTTCTGATTCGCGGAGGTGGTTCTCAAACCGACCTAAGCTGCTTCGACGACTATAAGATCGCTGCTGCCATCGGCCATTCGCCACTGCCGGTGCTCACGGGTATCGGGCATGAGCGCGATGAAAGTATTGCCGATTTGGTGGCCAACACCCGCCTCAAAACACCTACAGCCGTTGCCGGTTTCCTGATCGACAGGTTTCGGGAGGCAGAGGAGCTTGCCGAAAACATGTTCGACAGCATCCGGATGTTTGCAGCGCAGCAGCTTAAGCTGACAGATGACAAGCTTGAGCGCCTGAGTCTGCGCTTAAACAACATCACCAAACAACAGCTACAGAACCGTAAGGATAAACTTGAAAACCTATCGAGGGGGTTGCTGCTGAAGCCGAAGTCTTACCTGGAGGCGCAACGGCATTTCGTCAGCGATCTGGAAAAAGACATTTACTCTGGCACCAAAGACCTCCTGCATGAGCGGCAGCGGCATTTACAGGAGCTGTCGGTGTGCGTGGAGGGTAAAAGCCAGCGCTACCTGCACATGAAGGAGCACGAACTCAACCACCTGGTGCATTGCGTGGAAACGGAGGCAAAAGATAACCTGAAGAAAAACCAACTGGCATTTACAAAGTACGGCGATAAGCTGGAGTACGGCACCAAAGGCAAACTCCAGGGAGAAAACCATCGCCTGAAGCTGCTGGAAATGAGCATTGAGGCAAACAACCCTGAAAAGCTGCTACTACGCGGCTATACGCTGACGCTGCTAAACGGCAAAATTATTAAAAGCATAAAAAACGTTAAAGACGGCGATGTGGTGGAGACAAAGATGCAGGACGGCACTCTCCATAGCATGGTTGTAAATATAGATACAGATGAATAAAGATTTAAAGGACATGACGTACCGGGAAGCAACGCAGGAGCTGGAGGAGATTTTACGCGCCATCGAGAATGACGCTGTGGACGTGGATGAGCTGACGCAGAAAGTGCAGCGGTCTTCGCAATTGATAAAGTTGTGTAAGGAGAAGCTCCGTAAAGCCGAAAAGGCCATCGACCAGGTTTTTAACGAAGAAAATTGCGAAACACCCTCCCCAGCCAAGCAGCAGGATGACAGTGCAGGTACGCTTTTTTAGCTTTTAATTTACCCGTTTATACTTTACATCAGCAACAAATTGGATACAGATACTCCGGTTACCCTACCGCGAGTTTTAAACCAGTGGTTTTCCATACGGCAATCTTTCAGCTTGCGAAAGGATAAAGGAGTATCACTGATCTGGAGCTTATACTGACACTAAAAAGCTCCTTCACTTCAGTATGTCTTCACAGGGGCGCTTTTCATTTGAGATGGGCATTACAAGTATAAAGCCGCAAAACCCTGCGGCTTTATACTTGTAACTTTATTATTATCGGTTAAGCTCCTTTACCTCTTTCCAGGTCCAGTTATTCTTTGGCTGTATGTTTTTGTAGGCTTCGCGATAACAAGTTACCACCTGCTGCTTCAGCTCCTCCACAGGTATAGATGAAGTATAAATTTCGCGCTCAGTGGGGTTGGCGTAGGTTTCGGAGCGGTTTAGCTTATCGCCATCCAGGCGCAGCAAAGGCCCGGTTTCAGTTACTGAATCGTAGGTCCAGCGGCGGCCGGAGGTTTCCAGCTCATTTAGCCTGGCAGCGATTGCAGCCATACTTAGGCGCGGCAGCGTTGGCCTTGAGGTAATATCTACCCAGGTAGTATACTTATACTCCAGCTCATACTTGTTATCCTGGTAGCAGGCCAGCACCATGTCGAAGCCCTGCGTACGGCTGAAAAGCGCATAATAATGCAGCGGGTGTGGCGTTTCTATAATAATCAGGCCTATTTCAGGATGCCGTGTGATCTTTGTATCCGGCTTATACATATCGCGGTAGCCCAGCAGCACGCCGCCCACTTCATCTTCCCAGGCACCTCGCTCCCAATCCGGGTCCTGCAACACACGGCCAAATTCACGTAAAAAATACTTGAACTTCTGCACACACTGCATAGCCTCCTTCTCCTCCATCTCATCAGCCTCAAAAGGCTTGTAAAATAACTCCCGCTCTTTGGCATTAAGCCAGCAAACCAGCTTCAGCGCCTCTCCGGCCAGCGGGTGGTTCAGGTCCAGCTCCCTAAAATCGCCGATCAGCGCCATCTGCCGCAGCAGTTCCTCATGCTCCAGTGCCAGCTCCGGGTTCAGCAGCGCCCATACGCCCACAAAACCGTCTATGTCAAAATGATTGGCTGTTACATACGGCAGGTCTAGCCCTAGCATGTTCTGGCGCAACGCATTCAGCACAATGCCTGCGCTGGTATCGTCTTTTACGGCTTCGGTTGTGGGGGCGCCTTTCCAGTGAGAAAGCATTATACCATTGGCATGTGCGCTATCCACTACAATAG
This sequence comes from uncultured Pontibacter sp., assembly GCF_947495565.1. Lineage (GTDB taxonomy): Bacteria > Bacteroidota > Bacteroidia > Cytophagales > Hymenobacteraceae > Pontibacter. The sequence goes on along the minus strand of NZ_CANLZM010000005.1, from coordinate 205,796 downwards.
CCTTTTTATTTTTAACCTCCGAGAAAGGTATAAACTGTCGTTTCTGCATGCCCTAAAATTGCAGATACGTCCGCCAACCTGCAAATTTTTCTAGACAACTTAGGTTTAGCGCCCTACAGTTTTGCTGTCATCAAGTTCTTTAATTCTCGGCTATACTTGTTAACTTTCCGGCAGAACAACCCGAATACCGCCCATGGCACTACAACAGATTTACCGCACCTCCCTCTCCCTGCTTACCGACCTCTATCAACTTACCATGGCTTACGGCTACTGGAAAAACGGCATGGCAGAGCAGGAAGCAGTGTTTCATTTATACTTTCGGAAGAACCCGTTTGGCGGTGGTTATACTGTGGCGGCCGGTTTGGAGCATGCTATACAATACCTGCAGGCACTGAAATTTACGAAAGATGATCTGGCTTATTTAGGCAGCTTAGAAGGCAGCCAGGGCCAGCCGCTTTTTGAGCAAGGTTTTCTGGATTATCTGGGGGCGATGGAGTTTACCTGCGATGTAGATGCCGTGCTGGAAGGCACCGTGGTTTTTCCGAGTGAGCCGCTGGTTCGTGTTAAAGGGCCTTTGCTGCAGGCACAGCTCATCGAAACGCCGCTGCTCACCATCATCAATTTCGAAACACTGATAGCCACCAAAGCTGCCCGCATTAAAGAGGCTGCCAAAGGCGATATGGTAATTGAGTTTGGCATGCGCCGGGCACAGGGCATCGACGGCTCTCTTTCTGCAGCACGCGCCGCTTATATTGGCGGAGCAGACGCTACTTCTAACTTGCTGGCGGGGCAGCTTTACAACATTCCTGTTAGGGGCACGCACGCCCATAGCTGGGTGCAGGCATTCGACTCTGAAGAAGAGGCTTTTGAAGCTTATGGCGAGGCTTTTCCGCAAGACACCGTGTTGTTAGTCGATACTTATGATACTTTAGAAGGCGTAAAGAAAGCCATTGCAGTTGCCCAAAAACTACAGCCTAAGGGGTTTGGATTCGGTGGCATCCGTCTGGATTCCGGAGACCTTACTTACCTGAGCAAGGAAGCCCGCAAGCTGCTTGATGAAGCTGGTTTTACCGACACCAACATTGTAGCCAGCAACGACCTGGACGAGCGCCTGATCACACACCTGAAGCAAGAGGGAGCCAAGATAAACGTGTGGGGCGTGGGCACGAAGATGATTACCGCATACGACCAACCAGCCTTAGGCGGCGTGTACAAACTGGCAGCCCTGAAAGACGGCACTTGGGCGTATAAGATAAAACTATCGGAGCAACTGGTAAAAACATCTAACCCCGGTATACTGCAAGTACGCCGCTACTTTAACCAAGAGCGCTACCTGGCTGATATGATTTACAATGAGCTGGAGCCACTCCCGGAGCAGCCGCAGATAGTAGACCCTCTGGACTCGACCCGCCGCAGAAACGTGGAGCAGGATGCGAAGTATAAAGACCTGCTGGTGCCTGTCTTCAAGCAAGGGGAGCTAATTTATACTTTACCGGGCCTGCCAAGTATAAAAGCACATTCGTTGCAGGAAGTGAGCCAGCTGCACGAAAGTATACGCCGCTACCTGAACCCACACAATTACCCAGCCGGGCTAGAAAGCGGATTGCATCACTTTAAAATAGACCTTATCCTGCAGCTTCGGGAGAAAGAGAAGAGCCGGTAACAGCGACATTTATACTTTGTAAGCAGCGGTTATTTACGTTTCCCGCGCCTGTTCGAGATCTTCTCAATACGTTTAGTGCGCACCCATCTCAGGTACTTTTGCAGCGGCTCCGCCTCCTGCAGGGCAGGTATGGTATTGTATACCTGAGCCAGATCCCGGTTACTGAAAGTGAGGTGCAGTGTGCTGTGGCAGGGTTGGCATAGTTCGGCAGTAGCCCCATACCGGCCTCCCTCCTCGCGGGGCACAAGGTGGTGCCGCGAGAGGTTCAGCACCTCTCTGCCGCAAAGTTCGCATACCTGCTCCGCCTGCTTCTTGGCCATGTATCCTAAGCTTAAGCTTTTTTAGGATAAACAGCTTCGAAGCAAGTATGGTTTAGCTCACAAGAAGTATAAACAGGCTGTTTGCGAACTATCAAAAAACAGAAAAAGCCACGATACTTACCGTGGCTCTTTGCTCTTGAGTGGTTTAAGATGATGACTATTTCCAGTCTGGCATTGTAGCGTTGGAAAATATTTTGGTGCGGTTGCTCCCGTTGGCATCCATGATATAGGTATCGTAAGGCCCAAATCCATCGTTGGGTGTATTCACGAAAATTATTTTATCGCCTGTTGGGGAGTAGCGCGGGTATAGGTCATTTGTGCCGGCTGGCTTACCGCCAGATAAATCTGTTACGCGGTTGGTTTCTAAATCTTTCCGGTAGATGCGTGCATTCAGTTGCCGGCCTTCAGTATTCTCAAACCCTGCCTGGTCATGTGTGTAAAGTATACTTTTGCCGTCTATTGAAAACGCAGGACTCTCTACACGCCCTGGCAGATTTTCTACCAGCAAAGTCATGTTGGCTCCGTTGGCATCCATGATATAGATTTCAGAGTTGTTGATATTCTGCCCGATGGTCTGCGCCACAATTTTGTTGCCCTGGTCAGTCCAGTCGAGCATGCGGAAGTGGCGGCCTTGCGGCGCTGTGGCCAGTATAGTTAAGCCAGACCCGTCCCTTTCGATGCGGTACAGTTTATCGTAATGCGGGTAAATCAGCTGTCCGCCATCCGGCGACCATACAAAACCGATCCCTTGGTTATGGTAGCCCGCAATGGGCACAGTGGTAATTTGCTGTTTGTTGGTGCCGTCCAGCCTCATGGTAAATATCTGGGGCTCAACCGTTGCGTTAGAGGAATAGGCAATCACATCGCGCTTGGGGTTCAGCAACGGCCACCAATCGCGGCTCAGTTCTGATGTTAGCCGAAAAGTATTTGCCTCAGTGCCGTCTGAGCGGTAAATGTTATAGTCGCCGTCTATGGCGCGGGCAAAAAGATAGCGTGCGTTTGTGATCGGCATCGTGGTAAAGCTCCAGACATCGCCGTTAGATGTCCTGCCGCTGGCATCTCTCACCACCACCTGCCAAAAGTATGTTGTGTTGTACTTCAGGTTTTTGGCTACCACACTCGTATCCGAAACAGATTCAGCTATACGCTTTTTTTCGGTGTTTCCAGATTCGTATAAGTATACGTCATAAGACAGGGTATCGCCGCTGTTGGCTTTCGGGGCTTTCCACCGCAGGGTTACGTCTGCGGGCTGCGATGTCGTTCCGGACTCAGGAATCGGATTGCTTGCTTTGCCTGGTGCCAGGCCGCCGCCTACACTCTCCTCCAGCACAATGGTTACGTGGCTGCTTTTAAAGCTCTTCACAGCAACTGTTACGCCTTTAAACTTGTAGCCGATCTTTTCAGCAACTACGTTATACTCTCCTGCATCTACCTCCGAGATAGAGAAGTTGCCTTCCGCATCTGTAATAACAGCGGCAGTGGCAGGCTTGGTAGTTATACTTACTCCTGAGATCGGTGCATCGGTTTCGGCATGTATGACAACTCCTCTGATAGTGCCGCCTCCTTCAGGCTCTACAGTTTCTTCGTTGCAGGAAACAATACCGATTAAAAGCAGGAAAAAGCAAAACAGCTTAAGGGTGAAAGCAGCTTTTAGCATGTGTAGGTTAAGTTTGGTGTGGTAATGATCAGCAGGAGCAGCCCTGATAACATATAATCATATACTTATATATTTGATTTATGTTGCCATAGTATATGATTAAATCATATTAAAAATACATTTAATTATCTAAACATTAATTATGCATAGCAGCACTGGGCGAGCTATAGAAGTATAGCTCACAAATGATTTTGGAATTGATGATACCTCTAAGTAAAGTATGATTTGTGTACGAAGCTATTGCTTTTGTATTGTAGCAGGTGCAAAACCGCGGCTCTGCTCAATAGTGATGTTCATGTTGTTGCCTTCCTGCACCACTTGGTAAGACCGTGAGGCCGGAGTAGTTTCTACCTGGTTAATAGTGTTGTTGCTGCCAAGCTGAATGAGGCTGTAGTCTAGATTATTACCCCTAATTTGTTGGTTTACGGCGTTGCCATCTCCCTGCTGCACCACATCGGAGTTAAGATTGTTACCCATAAGACTGGATTCGAACGAGTTGTTGTTTCCGTACTGGCTTACAGATGTACTGATACCTGAGCCATATTGCTGCACCGCTACCTGGTTAAAGCTGCCAACCTGCAGCACATTGGCTTGGTTCGCAACGGTGTTTGTCTGCACTTGCTGCACATCAGACACGTTTGCCTCGCCCTCCTGGTTTGTGAGCGCAGCATCTCCGGCAGTAGCAGGCAGCCTGTTCAGTTTGTTGGCTCTCAGGTTTTCCAGTAAAGCTTCCTCACTTTTGCCAGTCTGCGCCGTTGCCTGAGTCAGCGCCAACGTAACGATGGCAATCACAGCTAAAATTACTTTTTTCATACTTGTTGTAGTGGTGAGTGTGTTTTATTTAAATAACCCATGCAGCGGGACTAGCCTGCTGCATGGGTTATTTATACTTCTATTGCTGGTTTATGATGCTGCTGTTGGCAGTACCCGTCTGTGTTGTTGTAGACATGTTGCCGCTACCATACTGGCTGGTCGAGGCGCTGTTCATCAACCCATCCTGGGTAATGCTGCCGTTGTTCATCATACCCATCTGATTTAAGGTAGCAACGTTGCCTCCTAAGCCCGATTGCGTAATGCTGCCCACGTTCAAGTCACCGTCCTGACTGATGTACGCTTCATTATCCATGCCGCCATATTGGTATATATCAGCTAGGTTAGCGCTACCGTCCTGATCAATATCGGCTAAGTTATTAACGCCCCCTTCCTGCCAGGTGGTGGCTATATTTAGGCTTCCGTCCTGGTCAATGTTAGATTCGTTGTCTTCTCCTTCAAACTGAGTTGCTTCCGCTATGTTATCAGTACCGTCCTGGTCAACTTCTACATCGTTATCCACGCCTCTGATCTGGTTTGTTTCTGCCCAGTTGTCCATTCCATCTTGTTCGATATCGGCGTCATTGTCCATACCGGCATCCTGCAAAATAGCTGCGTAGTTACGATCGCCATCCTGGTCAATGTCTGCTTCATTATCTTCGCCAGCGAACTGCCCAATGTAAGTGTCGTTTAGCTCACCGTTTTGGTCAATGTCGGCATCGTTGTCCTCGCCGCCATACTGCCCAATATAGGCTGAGTTCCCAACACCATCCTGATCAATGTCGGCATTGTTATTTATACCTGCATCCAGTTGCTGAATAGCAGCATCGTTTAACATACCCTCCTGATCTATTTCGGCATCGTTATCCTCTCCCATTGTTTGCTCTACATAGGCAACGTTCATGTCGCCGTCCTGGTCAATGTCGGCGTCATTGTCCATACCGGCATCCTGAATGACAGTAGAAGTGTTCATCAAGCCAGACTGATCAATGTATACTTCGTTTTCGATACTGCCGGTTTGCAATACACTGGCTACGTTAGCATTTCCGGTCTGAGCAACAACTACTATATTGCTCATACCTAGCACCTGGTCTACCACTGCACTGTTAGTGGTGCCGGTTTGGGTTGTTGTGGCAGAATTGGCGGTGCTTTGCGCATAAGCTGAACCAGTTGCAAAAAGCATAACAGACACAGCCGCTGCTGCGAATTTAAGTTTGTTCTTCATAGTTGTTTAGATATTAAAAAGTTTAAAATGATTTACAATTATGTTATACTAGAAGCGATTTTCATTGTTGCATTCATAAGTACAAATTTTATACTTTTCTAATTTAAATTTTCAGTAGCTGGAGCTGCACCAGCAAGTGGCATTTTTATTACATAATAGTTGCCTCTGCTTTGGCTATAACAGCAAATACAGAGAGCTTACTTGATCAGCAGTATTTTAGAAAGTATTTAAACAGTAAAGGCACCGCCTGAGAAGCGGTGCCTTTACTGAGGATTAAGTAAAAGTATCACTGCTGCGTAATAGTACTTATGTTACCTGAACCAGACTGCGTTGCAGTAGCGGCATTACCTGTTCCGATTTGAATGATGGCAGCCGAGTTCAGAAACCCTGTCTGGCTAATTTCCCCCATATTATGCCATCCGTCTTGCGTTATTTCAGCAGTGTTATCCATACCGCCATCCTGATAAATACCAGCCTCGTTAGCCATTCCGTCCTGATTCACGGTAGATGTGTTGTCTTCACCTTCAGCCTGAACAACTTCAGCATAATGGTCGCTGCCATCTTGGTGTACATACACATCGTTATCTCCGCCGCCCAGCTGTTCGACATATGCTGCATTCCAGTCGCCATGCTGGTAAACGGCTATATCGTTTCCCCAACCTTCCATCTGCAAAATGTTAGCATAATTATCAGTACCTGCCTGCTCCACTTTTACAGAATGCGCTTCGCCGGCATGCTGGTAAACTAAGCTGATATTATATTCTCCCTGCTGACTACTAACAGAAGCGTTGCCAGCACCGCCTGACTGGCTTAACCGGGTAATATTCAAAAAGCCACTTTGGTCGGAATCAGCGATGTTATCCGCACTGCCTACTTGCTGCACTTTAAGATCGTTCAAATCACCCCATTGTGTAACGTATGATGCATTGCGGTCCCCATCCTGATCAACTTCTGCGTGATTGTCATAAGCGTAGTGCTGAATAACGGTTGCACTATTCTCGTTACCCAGCTGATCTATATCAGCATAAGCTCCTGCCGCACCCAACTGCTCAACGTAAGAAGTATTTGCATTGCCATTCTGGTTGATCATTGTTCTGTTTCCCTCGCCTTCTTCCTGTAAAACAGTAGCGTTATCCGAGCTCCCACTCTGGTTCACATCGGAGGCGTTATTTACTCCCCACAGCTGTTCTATGCTGGCTAGGTTGGATGAGCCCCTTTGGGTATTTGTGGCCGTATTAGAATAGCTTTGTGCAAATGCAGGGCCAGTGGCCAATAAAACTGCTGCCATGGCGGCATAAGTATGTTTTGGTTTCATGATTGAAATCTGTTTTATGCATGTTTGTTCCAGATGAAATGAGCCTGCTATAAGTGGTATGCCAGAACTAGCCTAGCAGGAAAAAAATAAGGCACCAGTTTTAACCCGGTGCCTTACTATTAAAGTACTAATCAGCTACTAGTGCTGCGTGATAGTGCTCACGTTGCCTGAGCCACTCTGAGTAGAAGTTGCAGAGCTTCCGCTGCCCATTTGGCTGATGGTTGAAGTATTGCTGCTACCGCTTTGCGAAATACTAGCAGTGTTCATTAAACCTGCCTGAGAAACAGAAGCAGTGTTCATCATACCTGACTGGCTAATGTCAGCGCTGTTTAAGTCGCCGTCCTGCAGTATAGAGGCTTCACTGAAAGCAGCGAAGCTCTGTGAAATCACACCAGTGTTAGAAACACCGCTCTGGTCTACAGTAGCTTCGTTATAGAAACCACCTGTCTGATAAACATCGGCAGTGTTAGAAGTACCAACCTGCGAAACAGCTGCAGAATTGTTAAGACCACCTAACTGCTGCACATAAGCGCTGTTCATGCTTCCGTCCTGCATAATGTCGGCAGTGTTGTCCATGCCACCCATCTGGTAAGTGCTGGCAGAGTTAGAGGCGCCATCCTGGTTTATGATAGCCGTATTGTCCTCGCCGCCCATCTGCACAACAGAAGCAACATTTGAAAGTCCGTCCTGGTGAACATAAGCATCGTTGTCCCCGCCGAATAGTTGTGCCACTTCAGCTGTGTTGTCATCGCCGTGCTGGTATACATCGGTATCATTCTCCCAACCAGCCATCTGCATGATGGAAGCATAGTTACCATCACCAACTTGCTCTATATCCGCAGTATGGTCCATGCCTCCAATCTGGTCTACCATTGCCGTGTTCATATCGCCAACCTGATCCACATCTGCATCATTGTTGTCTCCACCGTACTGGCCTGTGAATGCAGAGTTCATATAACCGTCCTGATCAACATCTGAGTCGTTATCTTCTCCGCCCGATTGAACTACAAGAGCAGAGTTTGATTCGCCGTCCTGCTCTACGTCAGCGTCATTGTCTTCACCGCCGGTTTGGTCTACAATCGCAAAGTTTGAAATACCTTCCTGGTCAATGTCCGCTTCGTTGTCTTCGCCACCGTACTGGAAAATAGACGCCACGTTCAGGTCACCATCCTGGTCAATTTCAGCATCGTTATCCTCGCCTTCAAACTGATCAATGTACCCGTCATTGTCAAGCCCATCCTGCTCAATGTCAGCATCATTGTCTTCGCCATCAGTCTGGAAGATAGTGGCAATGTTTCCTGCGCCTTCCTGGTCGATGTCGGCTTCGTTATTCTCTCCGCCAGTTTGCTCCACATATGCATCGTTGGCAGAGCCAACTTGATCAACATCTGCATCATTATCCACACCATCAGTCTGGAAAACAGTGGCAATGTTCAGGTCTCCTGTTTGGTCAACATCTGCATTGTTACCTACACCGCCAGACTGCTCTATCAAAGCGTCGTTCGTAATGCCGGCCTGGTTAATGTCTGCTACGTTGCCTGCACCTCCGGTTTGCACAATGGAAGCTACGTTTGCAGAGCCGTCCTGAGTGGCTGCAGCGCTATTCAGCATGCCTCCATCCTGTAGTGTACTGGCTACGTTGTTGTCGCCACTCTGCGTAGTAGCAGCAGTGTTTGAAATTCCGCCCAGTTGATCAATAGTCGAAGTGTTTGTTACTCCAGCTTGTGTACTTGTTGCTGTGTTCGATGTGCTTTGTGCAAATGCTGAGCCTGCTGCGAACATCAGTGCTGCTGTAGCAGCATAGATTACTCTTTTTTTCATGCTAATGAGTTTTAAATGAGGTTTAAGATGATTTACATTAGCATTATACCAGCCTTCAATATTAAAGTTTCAAAATTTATTAATATTTTTTATTTAATTATATACATATTACTCATAACGCTTTAATTGAATCTTTTTTATAAATAAATATCTCCTATATATAAAAACCCAAGGCCACATAATTGCAGCCTTGGGTTTTTATATAAGGTGAGATGAGTTTTATTTGTAAAGGCCTAAATAGAAATTGATACCGACTTTTCCGGTCCAGAAGTAGTCGTTAAAGCGGCCTTGTTCTACTTCGTCAAGGTCGTCATCCAGCAGGTAGGAGCTTGCAATGCTAATATCAAGACCGAAGTTTCTTGTCAGGAGGTATTCCACCCCGATGCCGGCCTTCACATAAGGGTTAAACCCGCTGTCGCCGAAGCTGTCAAAAATATCGCTGAACCCGCTGCCTAATACCAGTCCGCCCCCACCTACCTGCACATATGGCGTATAGCGTAATTTCGGAAACATCAGGTAATTCAGGTTTATCTCAGCATAATTAATATTTGCCTGAAAACCATTGTCAGTGGATAGCGTTCCTCGGCCCAGCCGTAGATCCATACCAATATTTTGCCTTGAGCTGATCTTCAGGCCGGCCTCTCCCATGAACTTAAACTGCGGATCCGGGAAATCACCTTTATAATACATAGCTCCTGCTGCGCCGGCAATACCTACCAGGCTGCGTCGCTCCGCCATCAGGTTGCCGTGAATATCGCTATTAAGCACATCTTCTTTTTCCTGCAGGTAGGCCTGCACCACTTCAGACTCCAGGTCGGCTTTGTTTTTAGGCCGCCAGTATCCTGCCAGCATCCCTTCTATCACCATACTTTGCACAGCCTTGTCTATGGCTTCTTTCACAGCTATTTCAGAAGGCTCATTGTAAGTAAAACCGGTTTCGGCTTCTAAGAGGCGCTTAAAGTGCACGTACCGGAAAACCCCGAAATCAACTGACTGTGAAAGCACGGTTTTGGAAGTATAAACTGTTTTAAGGATCTCTCCGGTGCTTGTGGAAATGGCTCTCAGGTATACCGTTACTTTATCTTCGCGGTACTGGCCGGAGCCACCTGCACCAAAATAACGTAAGCCTGCGCCGCCTGTCACCACGTTGGCATCGTAAGAAATGATGCCTCCCTCTAGTATGATGCCTGCAAATAGCAGCCCTGGCAAATTTGGCTCCTTCTTACCTGTCATGGCTTCAGACTCGGCACGGGTAGAGCGTATAATTTTACGTTCGTTAAGCAAATTACCCAAGTTTTCGCGCTCTATGGTGGTAAACCACCCGGACTCCTCCAGTGAATTGATGAGAATGGTAGTGGCTCCCTGAGTTACTGCAGTAGACCAGCTTGTACCTATTTCGGAGGGTTTATACTGCCCTGTCTGGTCTCTGAATTTGTACACAGCCGCTACCACCTTCTGCTGCGGCTCTGGCAGGTTTACCAGGTCCTGGTAAGCGGGCGATGGCACCCCGAGGGTGGCTTTAGAGCTTTGCATGGGCTGCTGAAAGTATGGCGAGCAGCTTTGCACAAGACAAAAACCCAAAAGCAGCAAAGTATAATAGGCGTAGTTGTAAAGCTTATTGATCATAACAAAGGGTGAGGGAGGTGTAGGTTATTAGCAGAACAGGCAGCGGGTAATTTTAATAGTATGGTATGGTAACGGAGGTGCGGTTCCCGGATGTTATATCCACAATATTTATACTGATACCGCCGGGTCCTTCCGTTACATCAATTTGATAGTCGCCTACCGTGTAGCTGCCCGGCGTAACGCCATCTTCCCCAAACTGCTTAGAGATCAGGTTACGAGAGAGTTCATTCAGGATCTGACGGTTCAGGTTGTTCTTGAAATCTTCCATCGGGTCACGGTTGTAAGCCGACCCGCTTTCGGCATCCGGGTCTTTTAGCTTATCCTGTGCTTGGGCAGAATTTTGCATCCAGGAGTAGTTATAGGGATTACCTCCAAAAGCAGGATTTTTTGGAGTATAAACCATATCCTGTGCTTGCACATTACCCAGATTACCAGCAAGAAGTAAAACAAACGCTATTAGGGTGTAAATAACATTTTTCATAGAAAGGTATGTAATGAGTTTTATTCAATTTGTATTTAAAAAACCTCCCTTTGCTGCTGCCCTTCTGCCTCCAGCTGTTGCTGAAGCTGGTTTCGGGCAAGATATTCATAGAGTGCACCTGCCACGTAAATAGCCGTTTCCTCTATCACATCGTACCTGGGCTGCAGCTGCTGCTCAAAGAGTAACTCATCGTTTAAAGCAACCTGAATCAGGGCACCGTTGCCGCGTGTTGGACGCTCCTTTATAAGTATGGTAAAGTTTTTGGCTGCTGGCGGCGCCTCCCATTGCCGATGGAAAACTTCGTAAAAATCCCGCCCGATTTTGGTGATAGTTTCATCTACAATCAACCCATCCACCTCCAGGTCGGCTGATCTGCGTATGGCTTCCTCAAACTGGTTTGGCTTTTGGTTGATGTCTTGCTCTGCCTTAGTAGTATCTTGTGGCATGGGTTTCTCCTGCGCCTCTGCCTCTAGCGATAACAACAGTGCAAAGCAAAGTATGATACCTGCTATGGATTGCCGCCACTTATTTACCCAACTAGATTTCAAACCAAAGCACATGAATTAATATTAAACTAACATTATATAGGCTTTATACTTAACAACAGCAAAAAAGTTTATATTTATATCAAAAAATTAAAACTAAAAACATAGCTACTAAACAAAAAAGCCTGGCTCTTTAGAAGCCAGGCTTTGGAAGTATAAAACGTCGGGTTTTGCTAAAAAGACTCTATCTTGATTCCGGATGAAAAATAGCCATTACCAGCTTTTACGGCTTGTAGCGCTTTCCGCAGTTCTTCGGGCTCAGAGTTTTTAAGCAAGTAGCCTTTAACCCCTTCATCCAAGAGGCTTTCTACTAATGCTTCGTCCCCGTAGGTGGACATGATCAGTATATTAACGTCTGGATATTTGGAAAGCAGGTAACGGGACGTGGCTACGCCATCCATTTCGGGCATCTCCAGGTCCAGCATAATTACATCGGGTAAGTTAGACTCTATCTTCTCTAGCAGCTCAGAGCCATTGCTGGCGTCTGCCACTAATGTAATCTCATCAAAAGCCTTCAACAGCTCCAGAACCCCCTTCCGGAACAAGTTGTGATCATCGGCAATAGCCAATGTAATAGGCTGGTACTCCATGGGCAGTAACAGGTTTAGGGTTTAGTGGTTGTATGTGTTAATTCTGGCAATGCAGTTGGTATAGAAATATCGGCGGCAGTGCCGCCACCGGGTGAAGAGGTGATGCTGATGCTACCATTCAGAAGTGCAGCACGGCTTTGCAGGCTCATCAGGCCGACTCCGCCAGTTAGATCCTGCTGCTGCTCCAAAGCTGCCATATCAAAGCCTATACCGTTGTCTTTGTACTGCAGCCGTGTTTCTGTTGGGTTAAACCCCAGTGCTATTTCAACCACACTGGCTTTAGCGTGTTTTATGGTATTGTTAAGCAGCTCCTGCACCATACGGTACAATAACAATTCGTGTTGTGGTTTAAGGCGTATACTTTTATCGTTATAATTGATTATCAGCTCAATTTGGCCGGAGGCGGCTAAAGTCCTGCGCAAGGCATCTAACGCTTTAGCAAGTCCCATTTTCTCTAACACCACCGGCATCAGGTCGTGGGAGATGCGGCGCACGCTGCCCAGCACCTCATCCAGCTGCTGCTTCATACCCTCAGCGCTAGTGAGCAGTTTTGTATCTTTCGCCTCTACATTGCTTACCATTTGGTACAGGTTAAGCCGAATTAAAGCTAGCATGGCTCCTACCTCATCGTGCAGGTCGCGGGCTACGCGGCGGCGCTCGTCTTCCTGCGCCTGAAAGGTGGCCTCCAGCACCTGCTGCTGCTTTACCGCCTGCAAGTTGCGTAGATGCTCCTGGTGCTGCAGCATTCGCCGCTGGTAATGCACCACAAACACAATGATACCCACTGCTAAAACCAGCATAACAGGCGTGATAAGTATAAGTGGGTCCAGTGTTTTCATGGTGTTAAGATGAGCGTTTCATGGCCAGCATCAGTACGATTCTGATAAAGATATTGAGCACCAGCAGGACTGTAATGCACATACGCGCCGCATCATAAGACTCTGCCAGCGCCTTATTAAACATACTATAGGCAACGGCTATGCCTGCCTCATAAATAATCAGGCCGCTGCTCAGCAAAAACATCGGGTCGCGGTCCAGGTAAGTATACTTCAGCTCATTGGCTGTTTGGTAAAAGTACATGACTGCCATAGAAATCATTGCCGCCCCGCCGAATAAGCGTGGCATTGAGTTCATTTGCGTAATCCCCTCTCCCCATATCACATTGGAGATGGTACACACAAAAAAAACAGCCGTGGCAACTACTATCCCTTTCTTGGCAAGCCTGTTGTTAAGGTTATAGTAAAAGATGGCGGCGATCAGGGTAAACTCTACCGGCGTAGATATATGGCTTAGCCAGATATTATTATCGGTGCCCAGGTAAACTGTTAGCTGCCCGGCCAACTCGGTTAGAGCTACAAAAGCAGTGTAGAGCAGAAGCAGCTTGAAAAGGAGGCTGCTCCGCTTCGTGATCAGGAAAGCACCTACAAGAAGAGGAATCCCGATGCTGATAGAGGATGCCTCCACCAACCAGGGATATACTTTCCGTAAGTAAAACTCCATTAGCCGTTCAGTTCACTCAATACGCAGTCTGGAGGGCAAATTTTGGATCTGTCAGCAATTGTTCCCTCTACCATGTCTTCTCCTTCGGCGTTTGCGCCTACCAGCACAATCTGGCGTTGCCCTTCTTCATTATAAGCATGGTACATTCTTATACCCATACAGCCTTCCTGGTCCAGTATCTGCTGCAGGATTTCGCGCCCGAAAAAGTGGCATTTAATTAGCTGTCCGTCTTCCTTGTCTGGGGCAGCTTTATCACGATAGTTTTTTGTCCAACTGGAGGCTGTGTTTAAATCTATTGCAGCGCCTTCTGTTCCGTCAAGTTTTGCCATAAAGAGTATGAGTTGTGAATTGGGTTTAAATATAGGCAATTTCTAATTTAGGAGCAGTATAAGCGAAGCCTAAGTTTTTAAAACACAGCTTAATCGCAAGCAACCATACTTGTTTTAATCAGATTAGCAGGCTTGAAAAAAGCAAGTGAAGGTAAGTTTAGTTTGATACTGTTACTTTTGAAGCAAACAGTACGATGCTGCAAAGCGTATTATCATCAAGTTATACTTAACCGATACCGTTATGGCAAAAAAGTCTTTTCAGGAACTGATCAACAGCCCGGGCATGCCCGTTTTAGTCGATTTTTATGCCGATTGGTGCGGCCCATGCAAAGCAATGACTCCGGTGGTGCAGCAGGTAGCTGGCCAGTTTAACGGCAAGTTAAAGGTGGTAAAGGTAAACATAGACAGCAATCAGGCGGCCGCCTCTCAGTTTAAGGTACAAGGGGTGCCTACGTTTATACTTTTCCATAAAGGCCAGCAAGTATGGCGGCAATCCGGGGCTATGCCGGCGCAGCAGCTAACGCAGGTAATTCAGCAGTATGTATAGTTTATACTTCTGAGTTTCTAGGCGAAGCGTTTACATCTGAAAGCCTGCTCTTTTTAATGCTTAAGCACATTTTTAAGCTGATGCGCTTAGGCATTGCTTCTTTTAAGACTTAGGCTGAAAGTGGTTTCGCCGGGCCGGCTGTGCACCCGGATGGAGCCTCCGTGCTGCCGCACAATTTGCTTGGAAAGGCTGAGGCCAATGCCGGAACCTTGCTTTTTGGTAGTATAGAAAGGTATAAAAATCTTATCGAGCACATCGTTGGGTATACCAGGGCCATTGTCTGTTACATCTATGCGCAGCTTGTCGCGCTCGGTTTCAGATATAAAGGCCACCACTTCTACACATGGCTCTTCATGCTTTTTCTGGCAGGCCTCCACACCGTTTTTTATCAAGTTGATTAACACCTGCTCCAGTTGCTCCGCATCGGCCAGCACCTCTGTTTTTTCGTCGGGCAGGTACATTTTCAGGCTTACCTGCTGCTGCTCTGCTTGGCGCAGCAGTAGCGTGTGCACATTCCGTAGCAGCTCCACCACCCGCACCGGCCGCAGCTCAGAGACGGGTAAACGCATGAGGCGGCGGTAATTCTTAACGAAGTGCAGCATGCCGGCGCTCCGCTTTTCGATGGTTGTCAGGCCAGCCTTCATATCCTCCAGCACCTCTCCGTCTATACTTTCTCCTGCTGCATGCTTGGCCATAACCTCCTGCTCCAGCAGGTTATTTACCGTGCTTGCCAACGACACTACCGGCGTAACAGAGTTCATGATTTCGTGCGTTAGCACCCGGATTACTTTCTGCCAGGTCTGCAGTTCCTGCTCCTCCAGCTCCGACTGTATGTTCTGCAGCGTCACGATTTTAAGCTGCTGCCCCTGCGACAGCAGCTCGGTGGCATTCAGGTTTAGCAGCAGCTGCTGTTCATTGCGGTGCAGGGTAACCAGCTTTTTCTCCTCGTGGCCAATTGTATACAGCGCCTGCACCAGCTCCGGGCTAACCCGCTCCAGCGAACTGATATGGCGTAGGTGCGGCACGTGCAGCAGCTCTTTGGTAACGTGGTTCACCAGCTGCACCTCCCCCTCCTCATCAAAAGAAAGTATACCTACGCCTACCTGCTCCACAATAGCCTGCAGGTAGTGGTAATGCGCCTGCCTTTCAGTTTTTACACGCTGAAAGGCTTCTGAAATATCATTGAAACTCTGGTAAAGCTCACGGTAAGAATAGTGTGTGCCCTCGGTGGCGAAGCGTTGGGTAAAGTCGGAGTGGCGGATAGATTGTAGAAAGCTGCTGATGTCCCGGTTGGTGCGCTCTACAAAATGGATGAGGTCGTATAGCTGAAACAGAACAAGCAGGAACAGCACCAGCGCTGTCATGTACCAATCGGTGCGGTAGAGCACCAGCATGAGCAGCAGCACTACGGCCACCAGCAAAAGCAGGCGCAGCAGCAGCCTTACACGAAACCCGCTATAAACCATGCTTCTCTATTCTGCGGTACAGGGCTGTGCGCGTAATACCCAACTCCTTGGCGGCGTGCGTAATGTTGCCCGAGTGCTTCACCAGTGCCTTCTGCACCATCATTTTTTCGAGCGCCTCTAAGGTATAATCATTGTCGGCTATACTTTCAAGAACCTGCTGCTTCTGGTGCTCCTCTTCGTTGGGGGCAAAGTAAAAATCCTCCGGATGCAGTTTGTTGCCGTCGCAAAGTATAACCGCACGCTCCACGGCATGGTCCAGTTCGCGTATGTTGCCTGGCCAGCGGTAGCTGTTCAGGCGTTGCAGGGTGTCAGCGCTTAAGTGCAACTCCGGGCGGTCATACTTCTGGCGATATACTTTGAGGAAATGCTCGGCAAGTAACTTAATATCCTCGCGGCGCTCACGCAAAGGCGGCAGGTGAATCTCAACGGTGTTTATGCGGTACAGCAAATCCTGGCGGAAGGAGCCGTCGCGCACCATGTCATAAAGCGGCATGTTGGTAGCGCAAATCAGTCTGATATCGATGGGGCGCGGTTTGTTGGTGCCGAGGCGCACTACCTGTCTGCTTTGCAGCACCGTCAGCAGTTTAGCCTGCAGCGCCAGCGATAGGTTCCCGATCTCATCCAGGAACAAGGTGCCGCCGGAGGCAGCCTCCAGCCTGCCCGCTCGATCTTCTTTGGCATCGGTAAAAGCACCTTTGGCATGGCCAAACAACTCGCTCTCAAACAAGGTGGTGCTGATGGCCCCCAGGTCAACAATCTCAAACACTTTACCGGCTCTCTTACACTTGCGGTGCAGCGCACGTGCGGCCACTTCCTTGCCGGTTCCGTTCTCGCCAAGTATAAGCACGTTGGCATCGGTGGCGGCAACTTTGTCGATGGTCTGGTAGACGCGCTGCATGGCCGATGATACGCCTATGAAGCCATCGTAATGGTACGCAGTGTTTTCCCGCTCGGCCTTTTCGGCGCTGCGCTTTGTTTCGGAGCTTCGGTTTTGGCAGGCGGTTTTGAGTATGGCCACCAGCTTCTCGTTCTGCCAGGGCTTCAGCACAAAGTCTGATGCTCCCTCCTTCAGAGCGCGCACGGCCAGCTCAATGTCGCCATAGGCTGTCATTAAAATAACGGTTGTTTTAGGCGAAAGCTGCAAAATCTGCTTCAGCCAGTGAAAGCCTTCTTTGCTAGAGGTGGCGCCGGTGCTATAGTTCATATCCAGCAATACTACATCAAAAGCGTGCTCTTGCAAAAGGCTTGGAATCCGGTAGGGGTCTGAGGTCGTAACCACTACTTCAAAATGCTGCTTCAGAAGCAGTTTGCCTGCCATCAGAATATCTTCCTCATCGTCTACCACCAGTACTTTGCAAGGCATTTTACTCATAGTTTTAAGTTGATTTGAGCGCGGATGTATATGTAAAACTACGTTTTTTCTGTGCAATATGCCATGCTTCCCGCTAAGTATAACACACAGGCTACAAAGTTCATACTTTTCAGCCTGTCTGTTGTTCGGTACAGGACACTCATGTGTACGGAAGCGGACAGTATAGACATAGTTGAATTTCTATACATTATCATAATACTCTATTAATCAACAATTTAAACAAAATGGCACACTAATTGGCAAGGCATAAAATGAAACTATGAAATCCTGAACCTATACCTCAATTTGCTACCATGGATCGCGTAATCGAAAAGAAGAAAGTAACGCCAAAGAAAATTGCTCTTATTGCTGCCGGAGCACTGCTACTGGTGCTGGTGCTGTATAACCTGCTGTTTGCCGGGCACAGCTCTAAGCTGAACGTAGACAGCAAGCGCATTACAGTTGGGCAGGTTAGCGAGGGAATGTTTCAGGAGTTTATTGCCATAGACGGCACGGTGGAGCCTCTTAAAACTTTTTACCTGGATATTACCGAGGGCGGACGTGTGGAGAAGATTTATACCGACGATGGCCGCATGGTAGAAACCGGCGATACTATTTTAAAGCTATCCAACACTACCCTGCAAATAGACTTTATGACCCGCGAGACACAGCTGTACGACCTGATGAACGAGCGCCAGAACTCTGAGATCACGATGAAGCAGGACCTGATCCGGAAGGAAAACGACCTGGCGGAGATAAAGTACCAGCTGGCACTGGCACAGCGCAAGTATGAGCGCAACAAAATGCTGATCGAGGAAAAGGTGATAGCACGTGAAGAGTATGAGTCGGCCAAGGATGAGTATGATTACCTGAACACCCGCAGGACCCTGGCAGAGCGCTCTG
This sequence comes from uncultured Pontibacter sp., assembly GCF_947495565.1. Classification (GTDB taxonomy): domain Bacteria; phylum Bacteroidota; class Bacteroidia; order Cytophagales; family Hymenobacteraceae; genus Pontibacter. Next base: position 187,647 of record NZ_CANLZM010000005.1, on the reverse strand, counting down.
TAAAGCAGGACGCCCAGCTTATGAACGACCGCCTGAAGCAGCTGGACGAGTCTATCCGCCGCATGGAGACAAACATCAACATGGCCCGCAACACCCTGAACAACCTGTATGTAACGGCTCCTTTTACCGGGCAGCTATCCACCCTGAAGGCAGAGGTAGGTGAGTCTAAAGCGCCCGGGGAAAACATTGGCCAGATCGACGACCTGAACGGCTATAAAGTAAAAGCGAACATAGACGAGCACTATATTTCCAGGGTACACCCCGGCCTTAGCGGTACCTTCGACTTTAACGGCAAAAGCTACCAGGTAACAGTGGTAAAGGTGTTTCCGGAGGTTCAGAACAATACTTTTCAGGTAGATATGGAATTTGCGGAGGGTGCACCCGAAAACATCCGGCGTGGCCAAACCCTGCAGGTGAAGCTCAACCTGAACGATGGGGCACAGGCGGTGCTGTTACCGCGCGGCGGCTTTTACCAGAGCACCGGCGGCAATTGGATATTTGTGCTGAACGAGTCAGGAGGTTACGCTGAAAAGCGCAAGATTAAACTTGGCCGCCAGAACCCGAACTATTACGAAGTGCTGGATGGCCTGCACCCCGGCGACAAGGTAGTGCTATCATCTTACGACAGCTACGGCGAAATAGACCAGCTGGAACTTAAGTAAGTTACTGATAGATATTCATTGTTTCTCGACTATAAACCAGCAATCAACAACTGACAAGTAACGCACCATTAGTACAAGATAAAACTATAAGAACTTTTCAACATCAACAACCATGAGTATGCAAGAACTAATCATCGACACGCAGAACCTGCAGAAAAAGTATGTTACCGACACTGTAGAGACCACGGCCTTGGCTGGCGTGGATCTAAAAATCAAACGCGGGGAGTTTGTAGCCATAATGGGCCCATCGGGTTGCGGCAAATCCACACTGCTTAATATACTAGGCATGTTGGATAGCCCATCTGCCGGCAGCTTTAAGTTTTTGGGCCAGGAGGTGGCCAATGTGTCGGAACGCCAGCGGGCAAAACTGCGCAAGCAGAACCTCGGCTTCGTGTTCCAGAGCTTTAACCTTATTGATGAGCTGACCGTGGAGGAGAACATTGCTTTGCCGCTGGCTTACCTGGGCTACTCCAAATCTGAAACCGAGAAGCGCACCTTGCAGGCCATGGAGCGCATGGGCATTGCGCACCGCCGCAACCATTTCCCGCAGCAGCTGTCTGGTGGCCAGCAGCAGCGTGCCGCCATTGCCAGAGCAGTGGTTTCGGAGCCAGCGCTTATACTTGCCGACGAACCTACCGGTAACCTGGACTCTGTGCATGGCCGTGAGGTGATGCAGCTGCTTTCAGAGCTTAACGATGCCGGCACCACAGTTGTCATGGTAACGCACTCACCTACCGATGCTGAGTATGCACACCGTATCGTCAACCTTTTCGACGGCCAAATCGTGACAGAGAACCTGAACGTGAAGCGCCACGCTGCTGCAGAGCTGCTATAGCGGTTCTCACGCAAACACTCCTAGCATGCTTGGTGCTGTAAGTGTTTGCCCCCAAGTATACATTCATGTTGCGCCAGTATATCCTAACCGCCAACTAAAACTATGTTTAACAATTACTTTAAAATAGCTATCCGCAACCTGCTGCGGAATAAGGTATACTCCTCCGTCAATGTTGCGGGGCTAGCTATTGGCGTGGCTTCGTGTATACTTATCTTCCTTTATGTTCAGGACGAGCTGAGCTATGAGAGCAACTTCAGCAACAAAGACCGCATAGCCCGTATTGTAGGCGAGGTGGTGTTTGAAGGCCACAAAGATGAGTTTGCTGTTACTCCCCCGCCGCTGGCGTCCTTCCTCCACGAGTTTTCAGATGCAGAGGCTGTAACGCAGTTTAACCGGGTCGGGAAGCAAACCATCTGGTATAACAACCAGACCTTTTCTGAGGAAAACTTGATTTTTGCCGACAGTGCCTTTTTTAAAGTATTTGATTACGAGTTGCTGGCCGGCAACCCTACCACTGCGCTGGATGCCCCACAGACCATCGTGCTGACAGAGCAGTTGGCTGAGAAGATCTTTGGGGGAGCGGAGCAGGCCATGGGCGAGGTACTGAAGTTTAGCCGCGACTCCTACACCGTTACAGGCGTATACCGCGATCTGGGGCACTCCCACCTTAATGCCTCCGGCCTTTTATCCAAAGCCACGCAGGATGCCCGCACCCCTATTGAAGTACGCAACAACCAGTGGTTCAACATGAACAACTATACTTATGCGTTGCTGCCCGATGCTGCCCAAATACCTACGCTGCAGAAACAGGTGGATGCTTTGGCCGAAAACCGCGTAAACCCCTGGATAAAGGAGAACAAACTGAACGCCAAGATGAATTTTATTGTGCAGCCGCTACAAGACATTCATTTTGATACGCGCTTTCAGCATGACATTACCCCGCACGGCAACATCTCTTATGTCTATATTTTTGCAGCTGTGGCCGTGTTTCTGCTGCTGATTGCAAGTATAAATTACATGAACCTGGCCACTGCCCGCTCTGCCAAACGCGCCAAAGAGGTAGGGCTTCGCAAAGTGGTGGGTGCAGAGCGCAGCCAGATTATCCGGCAGTTCCTGGGAGAGTCGGTGCTGCTTACGCTTGTTGCAGTACTGCTGGCGCTGGCGCTGGTGCAGGTCTTTATCCCGAGCTTCAACAACCTCACTGAAAAGAACTTCTCCTCCGGCTTTTTTATGCAGTGGGAATTCCTGGCAGTAATCGTGGCGATTATAGTGCTGGTAGGTGTGGTAGCCGGAAGCTATCCGGCCTTCTTTTTATCAGCCTTCAAACCAGCCGAGGTACTGAAGTCTGAAAAGCAACCAAAAGGCGGAAGCGCTACGCTGCGGCGGGCACTGGTGGTGTTGCAGTTCAGTATTTCGCTTATCATGATCATCGGCACCATTGTCGTTTTTACCCAAATGCATTACCTCAAAAATTCAGACCTGGGCTTTGATAAACAGCAGGTAATGGTAATTGACGTTCCGGGCGGCGACTCAACCCTGGTGCAGCGCCTGCCAATCATCAAACAAAAACTGTTGCAGAACCCTAACGTTCTGCAAGTGTCCAACTCCTACAGCATACCTGCCGAATCCACGAACCGCACGCTTATGCTGATGGAGCAGAACGGTAAAATGGTGGAGAAGACAATAGATGTCATAGCAGTGGATTATGATTTTATACCACTGATGGGAATTGAGCTGGCAGCAGGCCGTAACTTTTCGAATGATTTTAAGACAGACCAGAAGAGCGGCATTATTATAAATGAGGCGGCGGCCAGGTGGCTGGGCTGGAGCGAACCGATCGGTAAAAAAGTAGAAACAGGCGAAGAGGCTGTTATCGGGGACAACAGCGCCAGAATTATAGGCGTGGTAAAAAACTTCCACATGTCTTCGCTCCATACCGATGTGCAACCGCTGGCAATAAGGCTTTTCCCTAAGTCGCCGGGTTATTTGTTGGCTCGCATCGCTCCTGAAGACCAAGCCAGCACCATCAGTTTTATAGAGCAGCAGTGGCGCATATTTGACCAGCGGCACCCGATGGAATACTTTTTTATGGATGAGTTTTTTAACCGTCAATACCACTCAGAGGAGAAGATGCTGACCGTTTTCGGGTACTTTGCCGGCCTCACTATTCTCATCGCTTGCCTTGGCCTTTTCGGGCTGGCCTCCTTCACCGCCGAGCAACGCACAAAGGAAATCGGCATCAGAAAGGTGCTGGGTTCCTCCACAGGCAATATTGTGTTGCTGTTATCCAAAGATTTTGCCCTGTTGGTACTTATCGCTATTTTGGTTGCCACTCCTGTTGCCTGGTACGGCATGAGCAGGTGGCTGCAGGACTTCGCTTACCGCATAGACCTCAGCTGGTGGATTTTTGCGGTGGCCGGTCTGCTGGCCCTGGTCATTGCGCTTGCAACGGTTAGTTTCCAGGCTATAAAGGCTGCCTTGCTTGATCCTGTAAAAGCTATCCGAACTTAAAAACGAACGAACCATACTTTGCACACATGAAAAAGCTCTTACTTCTACTCTGCATCTGCCTGACAGCCCATGTGCTGATGGCGCAGCAAACCTATGATAAAGTTATACCTGCCACCGGCATCTCGAACAGCACCGTGCGCCTTGAAATACCTGTGGGCACTTTAAATCTGAACGCCTCCGGCTCCGACCTGATCAGCACAAAAATACAGTACAGCCTTGTTAGCTGGACTCCCCGGATGGACCTGAACAAGAAAAACGGAACCGCAGCGCTGGAACTGAGCCAGAAAAAAGTAAGCGGCAACCAGAGCGATGTTGAGAACAACTGGGACGTTAACCTCAGCAAAAACACACCGCTTGAACTTTATTTACAAATGGGCGCCGGAGAATCTAAAATAGATTTAGGTAACAGCAAAGTGCAGAAGCTGGAGATTCAGGCTGGTGCCGTGGCCCTGGATGTTAAACTAGCCAAAAGTGCGCTGAGAGAGGCAAATATTAAGGCTGGTGTAGGTGAACTGAACCTGGACCTGAGTGGAGACTGGAACCACGACCTGACACTGGATATTGCCGGCGGTATGGGAGAGATCAACCTGACGTTGCCAAAGGGCACAGGCGTAAAACTGGAGACAAGCGGCTTTGGCAGTCAGGATCTGTCCGGGCTCACGAAAAAAGGCAGATTCTACATAAATGAAGCGTTTGGCAAAGCAAATCATACTTTAACTATAAAAGCAGCAGGAGGCTTAGGCAGTATCACTGTTCGGAACCAAGATTAGCCTTTCATTGCGCCAAAGCATACCACGCTGAAGAAGACAGTAGCAGCCATACTTGCTACTTTGGAAAAGGCGCTGAGAGCAGAGGCAGATAAGATATTAGTTGTTTGTTTGTGATAGTTCCCTGGCATAAGACGGCACAGCCAGCCGCAGCCAGGGTTCATTAACAGCCCGGCAACCTTTTACGGACCAACAGCATCTATTCGGCAACAGGGCGGATGCTAGTCTACAAAAAGCGCCAGTTAGTCTAAAACCAAAGTAAAAAGCATACCAAAAACGCTACATTGGAGTAGAGAGTAAGATGGGTGCCCTGGGCAATATGGCATAAACACGCTGCCAAACTTACTTGGGCAAGGTGTTTGAGTGAAACAGAAGTATAGATTTAGCACCTGTAAACTCAAACCTGAACCAAAAACAAGCGAAAGAACAGATCGTACGTTATCTGTTCTTATTGATTCTTCTATAAAAAATATGTTGATACAAAAAGTAACTCTGCTGCTGAGCCTTGGGCTAAGCCTAACTTTATCCGGCAACGTTGCCGCACAGCAAAATGCTGCCAACAAGTATAGCGTTTCTGTAGACCTGACCAACGTACAAAATGATAGGGTGCAGGTAACCGTGCAGGCTCCGGCTATAAAACAGGCTGAAACCGTTTACAACATGCCCAAGATTGTGCCGGGCACCTACTCCGTCTCCGACTTCGGTAAGTTTGTCACAGATTTTAAAGCCTATACTTTAAACGGCGATACGCTGGCTGTACAAAAACTGGATACTAACCGCTGGAAGATCAGCAACGCCGATAAGCTTCACCGGATTTCCTATTGGGTAGATGATACCTTTGATGCAGCCAAGCGCGAGGATGTGGTATTTGAACCGGGGGGTACCAACATCGAGGAAAACAAAAACTTCCTGCTGAACACCTTTGGCTTTGTAGGCTATTTTGATGGCATGAAGCAAGTGCCTTACCAACTGAACATCACCAAACCACAGGGTTTTTACGGCTCTACACCGCTTATAGCAGTAACTTCTTCCGACTCTCTGGACACGTATGAGCTGCCCAACTATGTAGACCTTGCCGACTCGCCGCTCATGTATAATATTCCGGATACAACGGTGCTCAACCTGGGCGAGACAGAGGTGCTGGTATCGGTATACTCGCCATCGGGGCGCGTTACTTCAGCGCCTATTGCAACCAACGTGCAAAGTATACTGGAGGCACAGCGCAGTTATCTGGGCGGCACTTTACCCGTGGATAAGTATGCATTTCTGATTTACGTGCCGGAGCGCGTAGGCAAATCCGGCTCTTTCGGGGCGCTGGAGCACTCCTACTCTTCCGTATATTTTCTGCCGGAGATGCCGGAGGCGCAGTTCAGCAGCACCATCCGCGATGTGGCGGCACACGAGTTCTTCCATATCGTTACCCCCCTGAACATACATTCTGAGGAGATCGGCAACTTCGATTTTATCAACCCGAAAATGTCGAAACACCTCTGGCTGTACGAAGGCGTAACCGAGTACTTTGCTACGCATGTGCAGCTGTATGAAAACCTCTTCGGCATAGACGAGTTCCTGGAGAAGATCCGGGATTATATCTTAACTTCTAAAACATATTACAACGATACGCTGCCATTTACAGTGATGAGCGCGCAGGTGCTGGATAAGTATGAGAACGAGTATGGCAACGTGTACCAGAAAGGCTCTCTGATTGCCCTGGCGCTGGATGTACGGCTGCGGGAGCTGAGTGAGGGCAAGTATGGCTTACGCGACCTGATGCTCGATCTCTCCAAAACCTACGGCAAGGAAAACGCCTTCAAAGACGAGGAGCTTTTCGATAAAATAACAGAGATGACTTACCCTGAGATACGGGAGTTTTTCACCAAGTATGTGGAAGGGTCGGAGCCGCTGCCTTTAGAGGAGACCTTCCGCAAAGTGGGCATTTCCTATACGCCGTCCGGAACGCAGGAGATTATCTCCTATGGCGGCTTTGCACCAGGCTATGACGAAGAAGCCAACAAAATAAAAGTAGCCGACACAGCCGATATGGATGCTTTTGGCCGTAAGCTGGGCTTCCAGACCGGCGATTTGCTCCTGGCTTTTAACGGCACAGAAATCACCCCTACCAACATCCGCGAACTGATCGGGGAAGAGCTGCAACGCATGACACCCGGCGACAAACTAACCTTTACCGTGGGCCGCCTGAATAGCAAAGGAGAGCTAAAGGAGAAGAAACTGAAAGGCAAGGCAACCGCCGTGAAGCGCGAGCAGCAGCACGTGCTAAAGCTAGACCCAATGGCTACTCCGGAGCAAGTGCAGCTGCGCAATGCCTGGCTTGGGCTAAACGGTGCCTAGCTTATACTTTGCAGAGATTATTGCCACTTAGTATAAGATAAAACTATGAAAAAATGTATGACCGGAGCCCTGCTCAAAAAGCTGGGAGGGCTAATCTTTTGCCTTAGTTTAGCGGCTGCAGCCTGTGCGCAGCAACCGCTGACCCTGGAAAAAAGCCTTGAACTGGCTCGCCAGAACAATGTGGCCTTGCGGCAGGCACGCTACAACAGTACCAAAGCCGACATCAATGTGCGCCGCAACAAGTATGGATACCTGCCCAGCATCTCGGCCAATGCTGACGTTAGCCGCTCCAATGGTCTTGTGTTCGATAACGTAACTGGCCAGGTGCAGCGCGGAAATACCAATGCCTCCTACCCTTACCTGGCAGGCCAGGTTGTACTTTTCGACGGCTTTTCCAAGCTATTTGAACTCAAGAAATCTAAACAGCAGGCACAGGCAAGCGTTTATGCAGCGCAACAGGCAGAAATTGACCTGGAAACAAACATAACCGGCTATTACCTGCAAGCCCTCGTAGACCGCGAAAACATCAGCATATCCGAGCAGAGAATAAAGCTTCTGGAGGGGCAACTGAGCCAGATGGAGAAACTGGAACAGGCCGGCGTGCGGGCGCAGGACGAGGTGTATCAGCTAAAAGCCCAGATAGCCACAGAAAAACTCAACCTGATCACCCACCAAAACAACTACCGCAGAGCCAACCTGCTGCTGGTGCAGGAGATGAACGTGGAAGGCAACCCGAATTATACTTTAGAGATGCCCGCCACGCCAGCCGAGATTAATATGGAGCTTCCCACAGAAGAAGAGATAATGGCAAAGGCAATGGCTTACTCGCCGCTCGTAAAATCCTCTGCCGCCTCCCTGGATGCCGCTAAAACAGACCTGAAAGCAGCCAAAAGCAGTTTCTCCCCTACCTTGTCACTGGAAGGCATGGTCGGCTCCAACTACTCCAGCAACATCTACAAAGACCCGGAAAATGGCAACCTGACCACCATGCCTTATTTCGAACAGCTGGACCTGAACCAACGAAAAGTTGTGGTGCTCAACCTTAGCATCCCAATATTCAATGGTCTAAGCCGGCACTTCGACGCACAAACCGCCCGCTTAGACCTCCGCAACGCAGAGCTGGATTATGTGGCCAGCCAGAACCAGCTGCGCCAGACTTTGCAGCAGGCCTACCAGGATGTATTGGCCGCCCGCGAAAAGTATAACACCGTTACAGCAAACTTGGAGTACACCCAACGTGCTTTCGAATCGGCGAAGCGGCGCTACGAGTTAGGCAACATCGACTTTTTTGCCTACATGGAGTCGCTGAACAACATGAATAGAGCACAGGCCGAACTTTTGCAAAGCAAGTGTGAGTTTTACCTGAAAAAGCGTATTCTGGAACTGTATCAGGGCTAAGGCTGCTTTAAAATTAAGTTGCTGCAGCAACTTGATTTTATGGCGTAGCTAAGGCTAAATGTACTTCTACCAATCCACAGCAAAAGATACTACGTAAGTTTCTTTCAAAGCAATTAGAAAGCTCTACCTCTGCAATTGGCGCAAAAGCTGTTGCAACTTGCAATGGCTTTTGCCATGCATAAAAATCACCTGATAAAGTAAACCTATTATACCTATAGGTAGTTTAGCCATTAACTGACGATAATATAATATACTGTTACCCACTGATTGGTTAACTTGAGCCAAAAATCAGTGTAACAGCTGCACCAATGCGCATCTACCATACTACTATCCTATTGCTACTGCTACTTGTTGCGCTGCCCGCTTGGGCGCAAAGGCAGGTGGTACAAGGCTATGTCCGCGCCGGAACCAACAACGAGGCGCTTATCGGTGCCACCGTATCAGCACCCGAAACAGGCATTGGCACCATCACAAACGAAAACGGTTACTACACCCTCAGCCTACCTGAAGGCGAGCATACCCTGCAGGCAACTTATGTGGGCTACGCCACCACCAGCCGCACCATTGTGGTAGCAGGAACCGGCCAAAATGTGAGCTTTATACTTGAGCCAGCCAGTAATGAGCTGAAAGTGGTGGAGATACAGGCCAGCTCGCTGCAGCAGAAGCTAAACGACACCCGCATGAGCGTAGAGTCTCTTTCATCGCGCGAGGCGAAGCTGCTGCCGGCGCTTTTCGGTGAAGTTGACCTTGTGAAAACGCTGCAGCTTAAACCAGGTATACAGTCTGGCGGCGAAGGCACTTCCGGGCTTTATGTGCGTGGCGGAGGCCCGGACCAGAACCTGGTGCTGCTCGACGATGCCATGATCTACAACCCCTCTCACCTGTTCGGTTTTTTCAGCGTGTTTAACCCGGATGCAGTAAGAAGCGTGGAGCTGTATAAAGGCGGTTTCCCAGCGCAGTTTGGCGGCAGGCTGTCGTCGGTAGTGGATGTGAAGATGAACAAGGGCAATAATGAGCGGATCCAGGCTAATGGCGGGCTGGGCCTTATTTCCTCACGCCTTACCGTAGATGGCCCCATAATAAAAGATAAGCTGAACTTTACGGTGAGCGGCCGACGAACGTATGTCGATATTTTTACCCGGCAGCTAAACCGCATCAAGGAAGGAGACAAAGAGTATAACCCTATCCCTGATTATTATTTCTACGACTTAAACGGAAGCCTGAACTATACTTTAAGTGATAAGGACCAGCTTAGCCTGAGCGGTTACTTTGGCCGCGACTTCTTTGGCTTTAACGACAGCGACTTCCGTTTCGGCTTTGACTGGGGCAACACCATGGGCAACCTGAACTGGCGCCATAAGTTTAACGATAACCTTTACGCCAGCACCTCCCTTATTTCTACCGGTTACAAGTATAACATCACCAATAAGATTGATATTTTCACTTTCAAACTCACTTCTGAGGTACAGGATTATACTTTCAAAACCGATTTTGACTGGTTTGTAGGAAACGGCCATAGTTTAAAATTCGGGGCACAAGCCACGCATCATGGCTTTACGGTTGGGCGCCTAAACTTTGAATCGGCAGACAGCACGTTGAGCTTTGGGGCAGGGAACATATACCAGGGCAGCGAATTTGGCCTCTACGCCTCCGACGACTTTGTGCTAAGCCCCATGATTTCCCTTAACTACGGGCTGCGGTTATCGGGCTTTAACAGCAACGGGAAAACCTATACCGCCCTGGAGCCGCGTGCAGCTGCCAAATACACCTTGAACGAGACAACTTCCCTGAAAGCCAGTTATGCCAGTATGATGCAGTACGTACACCTGCTCACCAACTCTGGCGCCTCCCTGCCTACTGATATCTGGTATCCTTCTAACGAAAATGTTGAGCCTCAGCGCTCTCAGCAGGCGGCATTGGGTGTGAGTCATCTTTTCGGGAAAGGCAAATACCTCGTCACCAATGAAGTATACTATAAATGGATGCAGAACCAGATAGACTTCCGCGACGGTGCCAATCTTTTTGTGAATGACAGCCTGGAGAATGAATTCCTGTTTGGAAAAGGCGATAGCTACGGCAATGAGCTATACTTAGAGAAGGTAAGCGGCAAAACCACCGGCTGGCTGGGCTATACTCTCTCCTGGACCTATCGCAAGTTTGACGGCATTAACGACGGCAAGCGTTTTCCGGCCCGCTACGACCGCCGCCACGACATCAGCCTGGTGCTTATGCACCGCCTTAACAAGCGGCTCAGCCTGACAGGCGCCTTTGTGTACGGCACAGGAAATGCCTATTCAGTTCCGGTAGCCCGGTTTGCCTTTCAGGATGTGGAGGGGAAAGACCCGACCATCGTGCCTATTTACGAAGACCGGAATGCGTACCGATTGGCGGCCTATCACCGCCTGGACCTGGGAGCTGTGCTGAAGCTCAAACCAAAACGTGGAGAGGCAGACCTGACGTTTAGCGTCTATAACATCTACAATCGGCGCAACCCATACTTTATTTACTTTGAGCAACAGAAGGACATAAACGACGAGCTGACAATCGGCTTTCAGGCCAAGCAGGTATCGCTTTTCCCCGTTATTCCATCTGTTACCTATAACTTTAGATTCTGATAATGCGAAAGCGATTTTTATACTTCCTGCTGCCACTGCTGGTCGCCCTTGCCTCCTGCGACCTGGAGAAGGATATTGATGTAGACCTGCCTGACCATGAGCCCCAGCTGGTGGTGGAGTGCTACCTGGAGCCTGGCCGCACCATCAGAGCTTCTGTGCTGGAAAGCTCCGCCTACTTTGATGAACCTGTTCCGCCCCTTGTGCCAGATGCAGAAGTATACATCACCACCCACGAAGGCAAACGCATACAGTTAAACTATAAACCGGTGCTGGTTAGCAGCAATGGTCGTTTTTACACACATACTTCCACTGAAATTATGACCGGAGCACCCGGCCAAACCTATTACTTGGAGGTAGTGGATGGCAAAGGCCGGAAACTGACTGGCTACACTAAAATACAGCCTAAAGTGCCGATAGATGAAATAGAATGGAAGTTTAACGACAAAGATAAGGCTTACCTGCTTACCTCTTTCTACGATAACGGCAGCACCGATAACTACTACCGTTATCTGACGCATATAGACAGCCTCAGTGCCGGCTCCGACCGAGACTTGTTAACTTCTGATGAACTGACAAACGGCAAGCGGGTATCTTATGGCTCTGCCTATGATTATGAAGAAGGCGATACGCTGATCGTTACGTTATACCACATCGAGAAGCAGTATTACGAGTTTCTTTCTTCCATCTCTGATGCTAAGAGTGCCAATGGAAATCCGTTTTCACAACCATCAAAAATAAAGTCATCAGTAGAGGGTGGTATTGGTATTTTCACGAACCTGGTTCATGACCAAAAAACCGTTGTACTGACTAAGTAGTTGTAGACACTTTTCTACTAACAAAAAAGCGGCTGCCTGGTAAGGCAGCCGCTTTTTTGTTAGTAGAACTCAACCTATTACCGCTAAGAGAAGTATGGACAAGCAGGCGCATATAAACAACAAACTATATGTTGCCCGTCTATTACTGCCGCAATGTAAGCCCATCTGCAACGCAAGCTACTATATACGTGATCTAAGAAATATTTATCTTAAACCTTAGACTATAAATAAATATTATACCTATATTACACTATATATAGCATCTATACTAACTATGAAAACTCCCACCTCTTACAAAGTGCCTATCTTTTATAGAGAAGCACCGCCATTTAATGCTCCACCGGCGGTGTCGGATACAGTCCAAAAGCTATGGAATTTTGTATGGCGGCCCAAGCTTGTAAAGCGTGAACACAATGTGCTTGAAGCCAAACTCCCCCTTATTTTTCAGTTAACGTTTATCCACCTGGTACTACAGACACTGTTGTTTGTTGTATTGGCACTTGTGTATGATGAAATCGGGTATGAATATTTGGGAACCAGTTTAGCACGCGCTTATGATACAGACCTGCCTTTTGCGCCCTTGCTGCTTTCTGTGGTGATTATCGCGCCTTTGACAGAAGAGATTATATTTCGGTTGCCTTTGATTTATACCCGCAGCTTTGTGCTGGTGGCAATTTTTGCTTTACTGATGAGCTATGGCCCTTATATAGCACAGGCGTTTCATGCGTCCTGGTTTCACTATGCAGCTGTTGCCTCTGCGCTGGCTTTACTATCTCTGTGGCTTTTAACTTCCAACAAACTGCAGACGAAAGTATACTTGTTCTGGAAAAGGCATTTCGGATTAGTGTTTTATACTTCGGCAGCCTTGTTTGCACTGCTGCACCTGCTAAACTACAAGGAGCTAGACTTGCCATTAGCCATGCTCCTGCTGCTGGCGCTTCCTAAACTTTTAGGAGGTATATTCTTGGGCTATACGCGGCTTCGGCTAGGTTTGGGTTGGGCTATCGGTTTTCATATATTTAATAACCTGGTGGCACTGCTTCTTTTATATGGCTATCTGACTGAAGCTTAATCAGATATTGACACTAAATAGCCTCTTCGGATGAAGCATACCTTCAAAGAAGAAGTATGAAACATGCTTGTTATAAGGAGGGGAATTTCTGCTTGATTTTAAAAAGGAGATATTCGCACTGTTGAGTTGATACTGGTATTTTTAAGCATAAAAGGCAGGGACTATCAATAAGGCCCTGCCTTTTATGCTTATTTTGCGTTAGATGCTAGGCGCGACGCACAAGCTCACGGATGAGCAGCGTCATGCGTGGTTCTGCAATAGCGGCAGCCTCTAAAATATCCGACAGCACTACTTTTTTTATACGGTCTGGCGTGCACATATCAGTAATAACGGAAACCGCGAAAACCGGCATGCCCATATGGCGGGCAGCAATTACCTCCGGCACCGTAGACATGCCCACAGCATCTGCTCCGATTATACTTAAATATTTATATTCAGCGGGTGTCTCCAGCATTGGTCCAGGCACACTTACATAAACGCCTTCGCGTACAGTAAAATCAGCGTCCTCGGCAATCACCATCGCCTCGCGCACCATGTGCTCATCATATACATCGCTCATATCCGGGAAGCGTGGCCCCAGTTCATCCAGGTTCTTGCCTATAAGCGGGTTGCTTGGCTGCAGGTTGATGTGATCAGTAATCACCATTAGGTCTGAAGTGTTAAAGCTTGGGTTAAGACCGCCTGCTGCGTTAGATACAAACAGTTTTTTTACGCCCAGCTGCTTCATTACGCGCACCGGAAACACAACCTGGTCCATGCTATAGCCTTCGTAGAAATGAAACCTGCCTTGCATCACCACCACCCGGCGCTCTGCCAGATGCCCAAAGATCAGTTTGCCAGAGTGGCTTTCTACTGTGGATACTGGAAAGTTCGGAATATCGGCGTAAGAGATAGACTGAACCACCTCCAGCTCATTAACCAAAGCACCCAGGCCGGTGCCAAGTATAATTCCGAACTCAGGCTCAAAGCCATCTATAATCTTTTTAATATGCTCTGTTGATTCCTGTATTTGCTGCATTATAGTATGTTTTTTTAGGTAAACTGTAAGTCTGCGATCATGCGAAGTATACCATTCTTCCACGCAAGCCTCTCACTGGGCAAAGTTGCGAAAAATAGCAATGGTTTAAAACACAAACCGCCTCCAGACTTTGTGCCTGGAAGCGGTTTGTACGTTTTGTATGATTGAAGAGGCTTACTCCACTGTCAGTTCGTACGGCATTCGGGCCTGAATACCTTTAAGCGTAGAGGTTTTTTTGTAAAGCTTATAGTATGGGTAAAGCTCTCCCATCTCCGCTTGTATGGCCTGCTCCTTCGCTTTGGCTCCCATGTTTCCGAACAACTCATCCAGGAAAGTCTTGCGGGCTGGCAGCTCTTTCAGGCGGTAATCATCTGCTACACCGGCTTTCTTAGCGGCAATGGCAATGGCTTTGTCAAGGCCACCGTATACATCCACCAGCTTGCGGTCTTTCGCCTCGATGCCCGACCATACGCGACCGGAAGCATATTCTTTCAGCTGGTCTTGCGTCATGTTACGTCCTTGTGCGGCTTTGCCGGTAAAGGTCTCGTAAATCTGATCGATCTGGTGCTGCATAATCTCTTTCTCCTGGGCAGTCATTGGGCGGGTAATGGTTGGCATGTCAGAGAACTTTCCTGTGCTTACGTGGTCCACGGTTATTCCCAGCTTCTCGTTTAGGAAGCCCTGCATATTCGGCACTACGCCAAATACGCCAATGCTGCCGGTAATAGTGTTCGGGTGCGCCACAATGGTATCGCAGCCCATCGCTATATAATAGCCACCAGAGGCCGCCACATCAGACATAGAGGCAATTACAGGCTTTACTTTTTTGGTTAGCTGCACCTCGCGCCAGATAATATCTGAGGCCAGGGCGCTGCCACCCGGCGAGCTGATGCGGAGCACCACCGCTTTTACGTTTTCATCTAAACGGGCATCGCGTATGGCATCTGCAAAACGGCGACCGCCAATGTTATCTTCATCACCTTCTCCGTCCACTATGTCGCCTTCAGCATAAATCAGGGCAATACGGTTTTTGGCAGTGCTAATGTCATCGTCCTCTACCTTTTTATACTTTGATAGCTGCACAAGCTCCAGCTTATCGTTCTCCTCCACCCCGATCTTATCTTTGATGTAAGAGATAGCTTCATCGTAGTAGCCGATATCGGTGATGAGTTTATACTTTTTGGCATCTTCCGGATCGCGCACCAACAGGTTATCCTGCACATTTTTCAGTTGCTCAGGCGTAATGTTACGCGTCTTAGCGATTTGCTGCAGCTGGTAATCGTTGATAGAGTTAAGGAAAGAGTTCAGCTGCTCGCGGTTAGCCTCGCTGGCCTTCTCCAGGAAGAACGGCTCTACGGCGCTTTTGTAAGTACCAACTTTAAAAATCTGAGCCTCAATCTCCAGCTTATCCAGCAGGCGCTTAAAGAAGTATAGCTCCGAGCTCATGCCGTTAAACTCTATCGTGCCCATTGGGTTCAGGTAGATTTTATCTGCAACGGAAGCCAGGTAGTAAGCTTTTTCAGTGGAAAGGTCGGTGTAGGAAACAATAAACTTACCGGACTTCTTGAAGTCGATTAGATCATTCCGGATTTCCTCCAGCTTGCCCATTCCGGCATCCACATACGTCATGTTCAGGAAGATGCCTTCGATTCTGTCATCATTCTTGGCACGACGGATAGAAGCTTTGATTTGATCCAGGCCATCGGTACTGGAAAAACCTCCAAACGAAAAGCCTAGCTCTGAGAAAGGATCTTTGGGGTCGCGCTCTGAGATAGGTCTGTTTAGTTTAAGCTCGAGCACAGAATTGTCTGCCACTTTCACTTCGTCGCGGGAGGCGGTGCTGGCGGCAATACCAATCAGCAACAAAATGCTGATGAAGAAGAATATGAGCAAGCCTACAATGGTGGCCAGCACATATTTCAGAAAATTTAGCATGGTATGATAGGGTTTAATTTAAGTACATACTACTTCGAAAGTCTCATGCTTCCTTACTACAAAATCAAATTTAAGGCTTAAAGTTCATCTACCTCACCTCAACTCGACCAACCACGCCAATTAATAGACCAACCTTTTCAATTTGAAAGTTAAAGCGTTAGAAAGTTAAAATTTATGGTAATGTAAAGTATTTGGGAATATCAGACAACTTGCCTGCCCAGTAAGGCTTCATGCGCAGGTGGCGCCTCCTAAAGTATATCAGCACCATAGTGCCTGCCACCGTCAGGATGCCGCCAAAGCTCAAGCCCAGCTGCCCCCATACTATGTAAAACGCAATCAACAGCCCGAACGAAAGTATAAATACGATCCTACTCATACTTGGTGGTTGGTTATTCGATGATTGACTTTCTAACTCTTTAACTTTTTAACTAATACCTGTATTTTTTGCCCCACTGCGCCTGCAGCTGCTTCAGCAGGTCGCGCTCGCGGGCGTTGTTGCCTGGCTGGTAGAGCGGTGTTGTGCTCAGCTCCTGCGGCATAAACTCCTGCTGCACAAAGTTGCCTTCGTAATCGTGGGCGTATTTATAGTTGTTGCCGTACCCGATTTCCTTCATCAGTTTGGTAGGCGCGTTCCGGATGTGGAGCGGCACAGGCAGGTTACCGGTTTGCTGCACCAGCGCCCGTGCTGTTTTTATGGCCTTGTACGAGGCGTTGCTCTTAGGGGATGTGGCCAGGTAAATGGTGCACTGCGAAAGTATGATTTCCGCCTCCGGATAGCCGATCATCTGCACCGCCTGAAAACAGTTGGTCGCCATTAGCAGCGCGTTGGCATTTGCCAAACCAATGTCTTCAGAAGCAGCAATAAGCAAGCGCCTGGCAATAAACTTCGGATCCTCGCCGCCCTCTATCATGCGAGCCAGCCAATATACGGCAGCATTCGGGTCGGAGCCACGAATAGATTTTATGAAAGCCGAAACCAAGTCGTAATGCATCTCACCAGACTTATCGTACATCACGATGTTTTGCTGGGCCACCTGCTTCACCAGTTCATTTGTAACAACCACTTCATCGCCCTGTACACCTTCAGCCACGATCTCGAGCAGGTTCAGCAGTTTGCGTGCGTCGCCCCCAGAAATAGTGAACAGAGCCTCGTACTCCTGCACCCGCACCTTACGGTGCTGCATCCACTCGTCCTGCTCCAGCGCCTTGTCCACCAGCTCTATCAGTTCATCTTTGGTCAGGTGCTTGAGGATATACACCTGGCAACGCGACAGCAAGGCCGAAATCACTTCAAAAGACGGATTTTCGGTAGTGGCGCCTACCAGTGTGACTGTCCCTTTTTCCACGGCACCCAGCAAGGCATCCTGCTGAGATTTGTTAAACCTGTGGATCTCGTCTATAAACAGCACTGTGCCCTGCCGTTTTTTGGCCTGGTCAATTACCTCGCGTATATCTTTCACCCCTGAGTTGATGGCACTCAACGCTACAAACGGCACTTTCATCTGGTTGGCGATAATGTTAGCCAGGGTAGTTTTGCCAACGCCCGGAGGCCCCCACAGAATCATACTTGGTATAACGCCACCCTCTATGTAGCGGCGCAGAATACCATCTGGTCCTACCAGGTGCTTTTGTCCGTAATACTGATCTAAATTGTGCGGCCGCATGCGTTCGGCCAAGGGTATATTCGGGTGAATCATCTGCTCTATACTTTCTCCGGAAACGGTTACTAACAAAGCTACGAATTTACAGGCAAAGAGGTAGGCCTAATACCAGATGCCTTACTTCTGCCGTGGCGGTTTCACCTTGTTCTGCCGCTCCAGCTCCTTCCGGGCACGCTCGTTTTTCTGGCGCAGCACCGGCACTTCCATCGAGCTTTGCTCCGGCCTCTCATCCCCGAAAAGCACGCCCCACTGTTTAAAGTCCTGGGTTCTGTCAAACACCACTTTAAGCACAGCTATAATCGGCAGCGACAGGAACATGCCAGCAATACCCGCTATTTCACCGCCAATAATAACGCCTACGATAGTTGCCAACGCGTTAATCTTAACCTTTGAGCCTACAATACGCGGCATCAGAATGTTATTATCCAGAAACTGAACACCCGCAATGGTACCAAGCACGGCAAAGATCGGCCACAGTTCAGCAGAAGATGCCAGCGTGAGCAGCACCCCGATAATGTTGCCGAGCAGTGCGCCTACATAAGGTATCAGGTTCAGGAAGGCAAAGATCAGCCCTATCAGCAGGGCGTGCTTAATACCGATGATCAACAGAATGCCGCCCAGCAGCACCGTCATGTAACTTACCTGTATCAGCAGGCCAAACAGGTAGCTTTTGATGATGACCTGCATTTCGCCCAGCGTTTCGGCCACTTTCTCGTGCCTCTCCGGCGCGAACCATAGAAAAACAAACCGCAGCAGCAGGTTCTTGTAAAACATCAGCAGAAAAATATAGATAGGCAGCAGCCCCAGCAGGATAAACAAAGAGGTAACTGACCCGGCAGCCCCGCCAAGTATAGTTCCGGCGTAGTTAAGCAGGGCATTGCTTTGCTCTTTTATAAAGTTGAGTTGTTCTTCGGTAGAGAAAGGAGTGCGTTTCTCTACCCAGGAGCTGAGTGCGTTCAGGTGGTTGGTAACATTTTCCTGGATTACCGGAAAGTCAGATATCAAGCTGCCGATCTGGTAAGAGAAGAACCAAATAATGAGCCCGAAAACAATCGCTAAGGCCAGAATACTAATGGCGATAGAAAGTATATCCGGAAACCTGTGCCTCTGAAAATAGCGGTGAAGCGGCAGGAGCATAATGCTTATAAAAAAGGCCAGCAGCAGCGGCGTAAGCAGACCTTTGGCCAGCACAATGATCCACCCCAGGAAGAACACTCCCATTATCTCCACCGACCTTCTTACTGTAAGCGGCATATCGTTCATAAAATTCATATCTCCTGGTAAAGCGAGTTTAAGATTGTACATATACGTGCCGAAAAGATTTTGCACGTACCTTTGTTGTATGAACAAACAATTGCAGGTGCATGGAGCGCTCTTTCTGGTGGCGTTAATATACGGGAGTAATTACAGTATTGCTAAAGCAGTGATGCCGGCATATATGGGGCCATTCGGCCTGATCGTGATTCGGGTGGTATCGGCGGCTATTTTCTTTGGCTTTTTTACACGGCTTATCACAAAAGAAAAGATTGTAGGTTGGGCGGATAACCTGCGGGTTATACTATGCGGCGTAACAGGCGTGGCGGTAAACCAGCTGTGTTTCTTTGCCGGGCTTAATTTAACGGCGCCTATCAATGCGGCTCTGCTGATGGTGATTGTGCCGGTGGTGGTGCTGGTGTTTTCGGCCATATTGCTGCGCGAGCGCATCAGCACGCGCAAGGTTTCAGGTATTGCCCTGGCTTTTGTAGGCGCGTTCCTACTGATTTATACTTCCAGCAGCGAGCATACTACCGGTAACTTGTGGGGCGATTTGCTCATTATTCTCAATGCCACCTCCTTTGGTTTATACCTGGTGCTGGTAAAGCCGCTGATGCAAAAGTATAACGCCCTTACTGTGGTGAGCCGTATTTTTACGGTGGGTGCTGTTATCGTTATTCCGTTTGGCTGGCAACAGGTGCAGGCGCCTGACTACAACTCCTTTCCGGACTCTATCTGGGTAGCCATCGCTTTTATGGTGATTGCGGTTACCATTATCGCGTATCTGTTTAATACCTGGGCGCTGCGCTATGCCAACCCATCTTTGGTTGGCGCCTATATTTACCTGCAGCCGGTGCTGGCTATTGTTATTGCCATAAGTGTGGGCAAGGATGTCTTTACCATCGAGAAAGCTTTATACGCGCTCCTTATATTTGCCGGGGTCTACCTGGTGAGCCGCACCAGGCAAACCGCAACGGAAGTATAGTCTTATAAAGTATAAAGTCCTGCCAGATCATCTCCGGCAGGACTTTATACTTTATAAGACTATACTTAAGCGTTTGTCTTTGGCTTACTGCTGCTCCAGCGTCTGTTGCCGCCACCGCTATTGCGGGGGCCACCTGCAGGTCTGTTGCTGTTGGCACTGCTGCTGCGGCTTTGGGTACCGTTGCTGCTACCGGCGCTGCGCTGCTGGCCTTCACCGGACGGCTTATTGCCCCAGTTACCACGACCGCCTCTGCTGCCGCCTTTTTTCTTCTGTTCTTTTATAGTGCTGGCTGCCTCAGCAAAATCTTTGGCAGTTAGCGGGTACGGGTGGTTATCAATCACCGGCACGTTTTTAGAGATCAGCTTTTGGATGCTGGCCAGGTAAGGCACTTCATCAGCTCCGCAGAACGATAGCGCAATGCCGCTTGCCCCTGCCCTACCTGTACGCCCGATGCGGTGCACGTACGTTTCAGGTTCGTTTGGCAGCTCGTAATTTACCACGTGGCTCAGGTCGTCCACATCAATACCACGCGCGGCAATGTCGGTAGCAACCAGTACACGTGTTTTACGAGACTTAAAGTTGTCCAGCGCTCTTACGCGTGCGTTCTGTGCCTTGTTACCATGTATGGCCTCTGCGGTTACACCGGCACTGGCAATATCTTTGGCTACTCTGTCGGCGCCGCGTTTGGTACGGGTAAACACCAGCACGCTCTCCATCTCCTCATCCCTGAGCAGGTGCAGCAACAGCTTGCGCTTGTCCGGGCCCTTCACGTAGTATACCGACTGCTGAATGGTGTTAGCTGTAGACGATACCGGCGTTACCTCCACCTTGGCAGGGTCTACCAGTATAGTATCAGAAAGCTTCATGATTTCCGGTGCCATAGTGGCCGAGAAAAACAGCGATTGCTTTTTCTCCGGCAGCACTTTCAGCACCTTCCTCACATCATTCACAAAACCCATATCCAGCATGCGGTCTGCCTCATCCAGCACAAAAAGCTCAATATGCTGCAGGTGCACGTACTTCTGCGCCATCAGGTCCAGCAATCGGCCGGGTGTAGCCACCAGAATATCTATGCCGGCACGCAGGGCGTCGGTTTGCTTCTTTTGCGGCACACCGCCAAATATCACAGTATGTTTCAGGCCGGTGTGCTTGCCATAGGCTGCAAGGCTATCGCCAATTTGCAGGGCCAGCTCACGGGTTGGTGTAAGTATAAGTGCTTTGATCTTTCGCTGTCCTTTGTCATTTCCCTGGTTTTCGTGCAGCAACTGCAGAATCGGAATAGAGAAAGCCGCTGTTTTACCGGTGCCTGTCTGGGCGCAGCCTAGCAGGTCTTTTTTCTGAAGTATAAGCGGGATTGATTTTGCTTGGATGGGGGTTGGGGTAGTGTATCCTTCTGTTTTAAGAGCTTTTAGGATTGGCTCTATCAAATTAAGATTCTCGAATGTCATTCAATGGTTTTTCAAATAAAACCGCGCAACGCCATGTGCGCTGCTTTCACGGTAAGGTAGCCGGAGTTTGAAATAGTGCAGAAACTGCAAAGAGGCCATTCCCGACCGGTGTTGCTCTCATCAACCTAAAAAAAGCTTTTATAGTTTCAAAGGCGCAGAAAGCAAGCTACAAAGATAGAGCCAAGTTTACTCTGTTCCTAACTTGGCAAGTTTTATACTTTGGGTGGATGATCTTGATGCTTTTGAATGCCGAGCTGAGATTTTTATCGGAGAGGCAAGTATAACGCCAAATGCCTCCTGCGAGCTTTCAGTCCGTGGTTTGACATGAGGGTAAGTCTTCAGCTTACGATAATTAGCGGCATCTATACTTTCGCAAGCTGAAAGCTTGCCTTAAAAGCTGAAAGCTCGCGGCAGTAATAAGTAAGTATGTAGAACCATTGTTAGATGCAGTAGCTGCTATAATATTAAAGGAGGTTCTATTTTATACTTTCTCCACCTCCTGTAGCTCCTGCTTGATGTGATCTACTATTTTTACGGCGTGCTCGCGCGAGTTTTCAATAAACCATACCCGCGTGTCCATGCCGCCGCACACTACGCCTGCCAAGTATACGTTTGGCAGGTTCGTTTCCATGGTTTCGGGGTTATACTGCGGCAAGCGCTTCTCATCCTGACTCAGCTGCACACCTATTTTCTCCAGAAAACTGAAATCTGGTTGGTACCCTGTCATGGCCAGCACAAAATCATTCTCCAACGTCACTTTGCCGTCCGGCGTTTGTATATCCACCTCATGCTCACGCACCTCTGTGATGCTGGAGCTGAAATAAGCTTTTATGTCGCCTTCTTTGATGCGGTTCTCCAGGTCGGGTTTGGTCCAGTACTTTATACTTCCTAGCTCCGGCTGGCGCACTACCAGCGTCACCTCGGCTCCTTTACGCCAGGTTTCCAGGGCAGCATCGGCGGCAGAGTTGTTGGCGCCCACCACCACTACTTTCTGACGGAAATAATAATGCGGGTCAAAGTAGTAGTGACGCACTTTTGGAAGGTCCTCGCCGGGCACGTGCAACAAATTCGGGATGCCATAAAAACCTAGCGCCACCACTATATGGTGTGCCTTATAACTGCCTTTGCTTGTACTAATGCGGTACAAACCGTCTTCAGGCTGCAGATGCTGCACTTCCTCAAACAGGTTGATGTGCAGGTTTGCGGAATCGGCTACACGACGGTAATACTCCAGCGCCTCGGCACGGGTCGGTTTTGCGTTAAGCGAGGTAAAAGGTATCCCTCCAATTTCCAGTCGCTCCGAAGTGGAGAAAAAAGTCATGTTGAGCGGGTAGTTGTAGATAGAGTTGACAAGGCAGCCCCGCTCCACAATCAGGTAGCTCAGCCCCTTCCGCTGCGCCTCCAACCCTGCAGCGAGCCCAATCGGCCCGGCTCCGATAATGAGTATGTCGTGAGTTGTCTCCAATATTCTATCCTTTCTAAAGGCACTAAAGTACGCCCGCATTTACAACAGGCAGTGGTAAACTTTGGTTTAATGTATGTACATTAACTAGATTTCCATGCTTATTGTCACAGAAGCGCACTTATAAAACTCATTCTCTATTATCCTTTCCCTCTGAAATTTGTTCTATAACCTGCCAGGTGTTATCCTTTTTAACCGCTCTCCCTGTTAAAGATATCCTGCCGCTGCGCCCATGTATAGTGATTAGATAATCTAGTGTATCCTTATTACGCTGCTTGCTGTTGTACTCATATTCATAACTTTCATATCCACCTATAGAAGCCATTTTAGCCTCATCTTTTTTGTAGCTATCTACTATGTCATTGAAAAATTGAGGAGAACTAGGGTGGGACAAAAACTCCATAAGTATTAGTCCAGCCACAATAAAGATTCCCCAGTATACTTTGTGTATAGTTGGCATTGCTATAGTATGTTAAATCTATACTTATTTTACACCTCACACTAACGGCTATACTTCTACAGCTCCAACTTCATCACGAACATGCCTCTGTAGGCTGGCTTCATCTGCTCGAAAGGCAAGGTATGCGTGCCGCACTTCACAAAGCCGTTCTGCTCATAGAAATCTACCGAGCGGCTGCTGTCCATCGCTTTTAACCATATTATGCGCTTGTTATACTGGGCTGCAACTGCTTTCGTAAACCGGACAACCTCCCTGCCAATTCCTTTGCCTGAGGCAGATTTAAGCAGGTATATCCGTTCCAGCTCCAGCGCCTCCTCTGCCGTGTAATTCTCCAGCGCTTTGTGCAGGTTCAGCTTCAGGAAACCGACCAGTTCTGCTCCGGAATAGACAAAATAAAACGCGGCATGCGGATCTTTGAGCTCATCCAGCAACGTTTGCTTATTGAAACTACGGTCTACATACCAGGCTCCGCCATCAAGCCACAAGTATAAATAATGATCGTTGTAAGAGCGTATAGCTATTTTATGGAGCTCCTGCAGGTCCTGCAGCTGGCATGGCCTTAATTCAACTGAATGCATACTTATTGTTTGTATATACAAACATAACCACAAAAAAGAGCAGCTGCCAGTTTATACTTTAAAAGTTGCGGATCAGACCAGCTCACCCTCCTGCAGAATCTCCTCCAGCAGTTCTTCCTCAACGGGTTTTACCAGGAATCGGGCGACATTGGTAAACGATTTTGAGCGCTGTATGTCCAGCTCACTTGTGGATGAAGTCAGAATGTACACTTTCTGGCTCATGTTCCGGGCCTGCATTTTCTCCAGAAACGCCCAGCCGTCCATCTCAGGCATGTTCAGGTCCAGGAAGACCAGGTGCGGATCCAGTTCTTCGATGGCTGAGAATGCCTGCACCGGGCTGGTAAAATCATGCACGCAGTAAGCAGGATTTACGCTTTTTATAGAATTGACCATGATGAAGTTAAAAATCTCCATGTCATCCACCAGTACTATCCTTTTCATTCTAATTTTCTTAAGCTTTTAATTCTATCAAGTCTGCGGTTGATTTCTCGATTACCTCTTTCAGGGCTATATCCAAATCCTGCGCCGATGTTTTCAGGCGCGGTAAAAAGTTCTGCCGGACTTCCTCTAGCGGCCATTCACGCATTTCAAGCAGGTTTACCAGTCCCAGCACCCGGCTTAGCGGCTCCCGCACGTTGTGGGCGTTCAGTACAGACACCTCCAGGAGCTTTGCATTTTTAGCAGCCACTTCTTTGGTGCGCTCAACAATAACTTCCTGCTGATACTCCACAATAGAGGAGATAACCTGGTTCTGCTCGTTAATTGTGTCCAGCGCGTGCTGCAGCCGCTTGTTCTTTTCGTCCAGCTCCTGCAGCAGGCACAACTCGAACAGTTTTGCCTCCAGGTTCTCGGCCACCAGCTTCAGGAAATTGATATCTTTTCGGGTGAAGAGGCGGCTCTTCCCTGCCAGCACCGACACCACAATGTGCCTGTTTTCATCATTCTGAATTACCCAGCCCCACAGCTCCGGCAGCTCCTCGGCTGGCTGGCTATAATCTTGGGGCAGCTGCAACTCCTGCAGGTTTTGCCAGTGCCGCGGCACCCGGCGCTCCAGCAGCTCTTCCTCAAATGATAAAAAGCTAGCGTGCCCCTGCTTTGTTATGACAGCTCCTGCGGCTGTTACCTCGAGGTGCAGGTAAGTATTACCCCGGCAATAGCTGGCCCTGAAAACATGGAAGTTAAAGAGGTACTTCAGGTTTAACCGAAAAGACGCTGCCACGGCCTCCAGCGTGCGGCAGCACATCAGGCTGTTCGAAAACCTGGAAAAAGCCTCGTAGGTTATCCTGTATACCTGGTTTTCCACCGTCCGTTTTTCGCTTTTTAAAACTCAGCCTCGGCCAGTTCGTTATCGAGCTTTATGCCGGAAATGGTGGCAATTGTGTTCAGCATGTTCACTAGGTCTGCCTGCGCCATCAGCTCCTGCACCTCCGAGTCTGTGAAACCCTCCTGCTCCAGCTCCAGAAAATCCTCATCAGACAGCTGCTGAGTATGCAGCGCCGCTTTCGTTACCAAACGGATGGCTGTTTTGTAGCTGTTTGGCAGCAGCGGCGAATCCAGGTTGGTTGCCTGGTAGCCTTCTTCGGTGCTAATCATCGCGCTCATACTATCGGCAAAAATTCCGTGTGCCTGTGCGCAATAATCGCAGCCACGTAGGTTAGATACGTTGTAGATGATCAGCTGCTTGAGCACGTTCGGCACTTGCCCCTCTATGAGCGTTGCTTTTAATTTGGCCCAGTTGCCCCGCAAAAGCGTAGCGCTATTGCCCTGGCACTTAAACCAATTTAGTACAAAAGGCAGCTGCAACGTTTGCATGGTGTTGTCATAAATTGCCTGCACTTCTGTTCCTGCCTCGCTGTAATCCACCAGTTGGTAACGGCTCTTAGTAGCTGCGCTTATAGTATTGCTCATAAAAACATATCATTTTGAATATATAAAATTAAAGAATATTTCTGAGTAGGTTGTGTTACATAGATCAAAAAATTATTCAGGAAAGTATATAGCAAGACAGGCGGCGGGAAAGCTTTCCCGCCGCCTGTCTTGCTATGATTTTAATAGTGTTTATACTTAGGCCATTACCTCGCTTAGCCGGGGCAGCTGCAGCCTACCGAAGCGGTGCAGCGTAGCTAAATGCGACCGCACGGCCTGCACAAATGTTTCGCTCTCAAGGTACGGAATATTATACTCTGCGGCAGTCTGCTTCACAATATCGGCAATAGCGGGGTAATGCACATGCGATATGCGCGGGAACAGGTGGTGCTCTACCTGAAAGTTAAGGCCGCCTACGTACCAGGACAACAGCCTGCTTCTGCGCGAGAAATTGGCAGTAGTGTTGAGCTGGTGGATAGCCCAATCGTTCTCTATGGTGCCATTCTCGCCAGGCAGCGGATGGCTGGTGCCCTCCACCGTGTGCGCCAACTGAAACACCGTGGAAAGTATAATTCCGGTTACAAAATGCATCAGCAGGAAGCCACCCAGAACTTCAAGAAACGGTATTCCGAAAACAAGCGTCGGTGCCACAAGCACGCAAAAGAAATACAGCACCTTAAATGCTACAATCTTCGCGAAGGCAACCCTGTTCTTTGCTTTTGAGTTGGCATTTACGCCGCTTTTGATATATTTAAAGAACTGAACGAAATCCTTCAGAATAACCCAATACAGCGTAAGCAGCCCGTAAAACAGAAATGCATATGCCCACTGGATTTTATGGAAGAACTTTACTTTGGTGTGTGGGGAGAAACGCATAAACACGATATCGTCAATATCTTCGTCCATATCCGCCACGTTGGTATAAGTATGGTGCAGTATATTGTGCTGCAGCTTCCAGTTAAAAGCCGAGGCGCCTAGCAGATTCACAGAATGCGCCATCAGGTAATTTATGGTTTTGTTTGTGGAGAAGGCTCCGTGGTTGGCGTCGTGCATCACACTCATGGCAACGCCCGCCACGCCTATTCCCATCACAAACCAAAGCAGCAGACTTACAAACAAGCCCGGCGTAAAAGCCAGCAGCCCCGCAAAGGGCACTAGGTAAAGCAGCAGCAGTATAATACTTTTAGTCAGCAACGCATTGTTACCGGACTTAGATAGATTGTTTTCAGTAAAATAGGCGTCTACACGTTTGCGCAGCGTTGGGAAAAACAGGCTTTTGTCTTTGTTAACGAATTTTACTTTGCCTTTTAATTTCATTTAATAAACTTCATAATTGGTAAAATCGGCCCTTAAGTTAAAACTTTCGAGTCCCTTAAAAAAACCTTGGCATTTTAAAAATGCTAAGCAATTGCCTCATTAATGTTCGGTAACCTGCCAAAGCGGTGCAAGGTAGCAATATGAGAGCGTACGGCCTTTAAAAACGTTTCGTTTTCGAGATAAGGGATATTAAACTCGGCAGCTGTTTCCTTTACGATATGCGCGATAGCCGGATAATGCACATGGCAGACACGCGGAAACAGGTGGTGCTCTATCTGGAAATTAAGGCCGCCCACGTACCAGGACAGCAGCTTGTTATTCCGCGAGAAGTTAACCGTTGTGTTTAGCTGATGGATGGCCCAATCATTCTCGATGTTGCCATGCGCATCAGGCCTTGGGTGACTGGTGCCCTCCACCGTGTGCGCCAACTGAAACACCACTGTAAGTATAATACCCGCCACAAAGTGCATCAGCAGAAAGCCAAGCAGCACCTCCAGAAAAGGAATCCCGAAAAACAGCGTGGGCACCGCTAACACTACAAAAAAGTATAGCAACTTCATTATTACAAGCTTCAGAAGCATGGATTTGTTTTCTGAAGCAGTGTTGACATTTACTCCATTTTTAATAAAAAGACCATACTGCACAAAATCTTTTGCCACTACCCAGTACAATGTAAGCAGCCCATAAAACATGAAGGCGTACACCCACTGCAGCTTATGGAAGAACTTTACCTTAGTATGCGGCGAGAATCGTAGCACCAGCCTGTCCTGAATGTCCTCGTCCATCTCCACTACGTTGGTGTAAGTATGGTGCAGGATGTTGTGCTGCAGCTTCCAGTTAAAGGCCGACCCGCCTACCAGGTTCAAAGTATGCCCCATCAGGAAGTTAACTTTTTTATTGCTGGAGAAGGCGCCGTGATTGGCGTCGTGCATTACGCTCATGCCAATACCGGCCACGCCCAGACCCATTACAAACCACAGCAGCAGGCTAAGTGGCCAAGCAGGCTGTAGCGCCAGAATGGCCACAAACGGCAGCACATACATTAACAGCAGCACCACGCTTTTCACGACCATGGCCGTGTTAGCCGTTTTAGGGATATTGTTCTCTTTAAAATAAGCGTCTACGCGCTTGCGGAGGGTAGCGAAAAAGAGGTTTTTATCTTTGGATACGAATTTTACTTTGCCTTTAAGCTTCATGTTTGGGTAATGGTGTGATGAAAAATAAACCCACACAAAGCTAAAAGAGCAGAAGAGTGAATCGTTGATAAAAGAACCTCTAGCTTAAGATTCGGTGTAATTAAAGCCATAACAGTGCCAACTTGCCTACAGCATCTACAGCAGTACTATAATAAGGGCTGTAAAAGGCGTACAAGTTAAGTATAATTAGTGAATCTGGCTAAACACACTGCTTCTATGCAAAACGAAAAGTTTTATAGATTCTTGTAAAAAGAAAGACGAGCCGTTGCAGCTCGTCTTTGTAAATCAGTAAACCCAGGAAGAAAAGACCTCAAGCCTTAAATATACTTTCCGGCACTGGTGCTGAGTTTTACTTTGTGGCGTATAGCGCCGTTAAACTCCTCCTCCATCTTTAGCACCTCATGGCCTTTTTTGCTGATCCAGAAGATAGCATAGTTTCCGTTGCCATACTCGGTGCGGAGTTTCCAGCAATCGGTCTGGGTATTCCCAGGCGTCGGGATTTTCTCTGAGCCGATTACCTCATAGAGTTTCTCTGCCGGGCCGGGCCTGCTGCCGGGGTGGTAAAAGTTGATGCTGTACACGGTATTCGCCTTCAGCGGCAGCGTTTCGAAAAACTCCAGGTCCAGCTCCCAGTTAAACGCCTGCTCCGGCGATTCCACTTTAAACCCCTTAAAGGCATTGTGCTGCGTGGTATCCGAGCCTACTACCTGCCCCTGCCGGAACTCGAACGCAGCCGTGCCTCTGAACGAGGTGCTGGTGTGGTAAACCGGAGTGAAGTCGCTTTCGCAGATAGAGAAGATCCTGCGGTTGGTGGTGCTATCGGCCCCGACCCAGCTCTGCCGTATAACCAGGCGATCTTTGCCTTTATACTTTTCGAGGCGCACATCGCGGTTCCAAAGCGACTGGCTGAGCACGTCCGGCTTATCGGGCTTCCGGATCGTGACCATGTACTGCCGCAGGCCAGGCTTGAGCTGGTGCATGCGCAGATCCGCTGCTTTTATTTGCAGGGTGTCGGGTGTGGCATTGGCGAGGCCGTACCAGAGGCAGGCTCCTACCAAAATGAGTGATTTCTTCATAGTTTATAGGTATAGTTAGGTCGTGTATGCACTGCGGCAGCGCCGGCAGCGACTACAAGTTTCAACCATATCCCATAAAATAAAAAGGGGTTGGCCGAATTTTCGACCAACCCCTTTTTTGTATCGCTATACTTTCTGTTTACAGGTGTATCACCTCATCGTAAGCGGCAGCGGCGGCTTCCATAATCGCTTCGCTCATGGTTGGGTGCGGGTGCACCGACTTGATGATCTCGTGGCCGGTAGTCTCCAGTTTACGGGCAACCACCACTTCTGCAATCATCTCGGTTACGTTTGCGCCAATCATGTGCGCGCCCAGGAACTCGCCATACTTGGCATCGAAAATCACTTTCACGAAGCCATCTTTAGCACCGGCAGCACTTGCCTTACCAGACGCTGAGAACGGAAACTTCCCAACTTTAATCTCAAGGCCTTGCTCACGCGCGGCTTTCTCGGTTAAGCCAACAGAGGCAATCTCAGGAGAGCAGTACGTACAACCCGGTATGTTGCCATAGTTCAACGGCTCCGGATCGTGGCCTGCAAGTTTCTCCACGCAGATAATACCTTCGGCAGAAGCTACGTGCGCCAACGCTGGGCCTGGCACGATGTCACCGATAGCGTAGATGCCATCCACGTTTGTTTTGTAGTACTCGTCTACAATCACGCGGCCTTTGTCTACTTTGATGCCAAGCTCTTCCAGGCCGATGTTCTCCAGGTTAGTCTGGATACCTACCGCAGAAAGTACGACCTCAGCCTCCAGTGTTTCCTCGCCTTTGGCAGTTTTAACTTTAACCTTGCAGATATCACCGCTCGTGTCCACAGCCTCAACAGACGAATCAGTCATGATGTTGATGCCTGACTTACGGAGAGACTTAGACAGCTGGCGCGATACTTCCTCGTCCTCTACAGGCACGATGTTTGGCATGTACTCCACAATCGTCACCTTCGTGCCCATCGCGTTGTAGAAGTATGCAAACTCCACCCCAATGGCACCAGAACCAACTACCACCATGCTTTCCGGCTTTTTATCCAGCACCATTGCCTGGCGGTATCCGATGATCTTCTTGCCGTCTATTGGCAGGTTAGGCAGCTCACGGGAGCGCGCACCAGTTGCGATAATGATATTATCAGCCTCTACTGTGCTTTTCTTGCCTTCTGCATCTGTAACCTCCAGCTTGCCTTTGGCTACTACTTTACCAGTACCCATAATGGCATCAATCTTATTCTTGCGGAACAGGAACTGGATACCTTTGCTCATGCCGTCGGCTACACCGCGGCTGCGCTTAATCACTTTATCAAAATCAACAGAAGCCTCTCCTACAGAAATACCATAATCTGACGCGTGGTTGATGTACTCAAAAACATTTGCGCTTTTCAGCAGTGCCTTAGTCGGGATACAGCCCCAGTTCAGGCAGATGCCCCCCAGCGACTCGCGCTCGATAACACCTACTTTCATACCTAGCTGCGAGGCACGAATTGCGGCTACATAGCCACCCGGGCCACTACCCAGCACTACTAAATCGTATTTTGATGCCATAGTATCTTAATTATAGTTGACAGACAAAATTAAACGATAATCCCAACTCTACAAAACCACCTTTTACCCTTCTGATTATTAGCACAATGGCTGCATCACCATGGCACCAGCAGGCCTCCATACTATAAAAATCCTAATTATATTTTGAGGATGCGCAATGCTGCCGTATTTTAGCCCCTGAAAGTATAAATTACCATTGCTTATGCTGAGAATTTTACCCCTATTACTTTTTTTCCTGATTGCCTTTAATTCTGCTGCACAGCAAACTGCAACAGAGCTCTTTAGGAGCGGAAACGAGAAATTTAAAGCCGGCAGGTACAATGATGCCATACAGCTCTACGACCAGGTGCTGAAACTGGAGCCAAAGCATGCCCCTACCCTGACCAACCGTGGCGTGTCAAAAGACCGCCTGCGCGACTACAGAGGTGCGATTGAAGACTTTACAAAAGCCATAGCCGCTGATGCCAAGTATACGGAGGCATATTTGAGCCGGGGCCTTTCGAGGTACAACCTGCGCGACTACAAAGCCTCCCTTCAGGACTTTAACAAAGGCATAGAGTTAAAACCAAAGGACGCCAGAGCCTACAACAACCGCGGTTTGGTACGTTATGCGCTTAAAGATTACCGCAACGCTATCACAGATTACTCCAAAGCCATAGAGCTGGACAAGGAGTATGCAGAGGCCTATTATAACCGCAGCGCACCACGCTACAACATCGGCGAAAAAGCCAACGCCTGCCTCGACTGGACGAAAGCAAAAAACCTGGGCTTGAAGGAAGCTGAACCATACCTGAAAAAGTACTGCAAGTAAGCTCAGTACTTGAGATTGAATAGTATGATTTCTATACTTGGAGAGACGCAAATTTTGCGTCTCTTTTTGTTTTTAACGTTCCGTAAATGTTAACCCGGAACAGTTATGAGCGGGTCACAGCTGTTCCGGGTTTGCAATCCGAAACCAACTAAAAGCGGATTTGTAATCCGTATTGTAAAGGCAGTCTTAAATGGCAAACAGGTGGATTACAAATTTGCTTTTATTATACTTTCGGATTACAAATCCGAAAGAGCAGGAGGAAGCATAAACTTCATCCTCTGGCAGTAAAACAACAAAAGGCGCTGAAAACAGCGCCTTTTACATTAATATTCAAATATTCACTAAAGTATAGTTTTATGCATCGTTTGGTTCTTTGTTTTTACCGGAAGCCAGCAGCTCCTGTTTTACACTTTTGATATCGATGGCCTGCATACGCTGCATTGTCTGGTCTTTCACTGTATCGAACACGTCCATGTTCTTTCTAGCCACGGGGTTGGCAGCTGGCAGTTTCACGCGCAGGGCATCCACTTGTCGCCCATTCTTCCAGAAGCGGTAGCAAAGGTGCGGTCCGGTGGCCAGGCCGGTGCTGCCTACGTACCCGATAGTTTGCCCCATTTTAACGCGTGCACCTTTCCGGACACCCTTGGCAAATTTAGACATGTGCAGGTATTGTGTTGTATAAGTCTCGTTGTGGCGAACCTTCACAAAGTAACCGTTGCCTCTTGTATAATGGGCTGCTATCACCACACCATCGCCCACTGTACGGATCGGTGTGCCACGAGGAGCGGCAAAATCAGTACCTAAATGAGCTTTATAACGCTTCTGCACCGGATGGAAGCGGCGCTTAGAAAAACGTGAGCTAATGCGGCTATACTCCAAGGGCTCCTTTAGGAAGGCTCTTTTGAGGCTTTGCCCCTTTTGGTCATAATAGTTCAGGCCATTCCCTTCATCAAAACCAATCGCATAAATCTCTTCTCCTTCGTGCTCAAACACAGCAGATTTTAATGCTCCGAAGCCAATCGTTTCCCCGTTCACTACTTTTTCTTCATAAATAAGCTTAAAGCTATCGCCGGGCTGCAGGCGGTTCAGGTCGAGGCGCCAGGCAAAAATGTCGGCAAAGCTGTTTACCAGTTGTGGAGATCCTCCGGCCTCTACCATGCTCACGTACAGGGAGCTGTTAATCTCGCCGGCAATTGTTCGCTCCAGCACCTCCACTTTTCGCTTTTCCAGTGTTACAGCCAGGCTGTCGCGCAGGTCATAAATCACATACTCTACCTGGTTGGGCTCATAAATAAAGAAGCGGGCAGTTTGCGCAGAGTCGCGCGCATGCAGGATCATGTAGTTACGGCCAGCAGCTATACGACGCACATTAAATACGTCTTTCGCCTTCTGAGCCAGGTTGTGTACTGTGGTTGGGTCGATGTTGTATTGGGCCAGAATCTGGGATAGCACCTCCCCGCGCTCCACCTCTCCTTCTACTATCTCCAGGGAGTCGGTGGCGATGCCGTAGACGACCGGCGCAGGGGCAGCCTTTATCCGTTTATTATCTACAACATACTCAGCAGAAGCGGCTTCTGCTCGTTTTGTACCTAGTACATTTACTGGGATAAAGTTCAATGTTTGCGCAGCCGTAATGCAGATCAACAACGACAACGCGATCAGGATGGCAAGTCCTTTTCTGCGTTTCAGCATGAGTTTTGGGATACTTTTGGTTAAAAATCGACACGAAAATAGGCTTTAACCTATAAAAATAAAAGTCAATTTTTACACAATAATCAGATTATAAATATGTTGCAATGCATTCACTAGAATCAAACATATAACAAAGGCCTATATAGCAACATTTACCTTTTTTATTATACTACTGCCAACCTGCTAAACAACAACCGTTTAAAGGTCTTCAGCAGAAGCTATAAGGTCCCTACTTCGGAATACGGAAATCTTTTTTAACTTTGGCTCCCATGAAAGCATTAGAAGGAAAAGTAGCCCTGATTACCGGGGCCTCAAAAGGAATAGGACGAGCCATTGCACAGCAGTTTGTGGAAATGGGCGCAAAGGTAGCGTTTACCTACCTCTCAAGTGTAGAAAAAGGACAGCAGCTAGAGCAAGAACTGGCAGCCGGTGGCGGCAACGTGAAAGGCTACCGCTCCGATGCCTCTGACTACGCCCAGGCAGAGCAACTGGTAGAGGACGTGGTAAAGGAGTTCGGGAAAATTGATGTGGTGGTGAACAACGCTGGCATTACCCGCGACGGACTGCTGATGCGTATGAACGAAGAGCAGTGGGATGCCGTGATGAACGTTAACCTCAAGTCGGTTTTTGCAGTGACGAAGGCGGCCACCAAGCACATGATGCGAGCCAAGAGCGGCTCTATCATCAACATTACCTCTGTGGTAGGTATAAAAGGCAACGCTGGTCAGGCAAACTATGCGGCCTCTAAAGCGGGTATCATCGGCTTTACCAAGTCGGTGGCGCTGGAGCTTGGCTCGCGCAATATCCGCTGCAACGCCATTGCCCCAGGCTTTATCGAAACTGAGATGACCGGCGAACTGGACCAGAAAGTGGTAGACGAGTGGCGCAAGGCTATTCCGTTGCGCCGTGGCGGCACCCCGGAGGATGTGGCTAAAGCAGCCGTGTTCCTGGCCTCCGACGACTCAGCGTACATCTCCGGACAGGTGCTGCAGGTAGACGGCGGCATGCTAACTTAATAATTAGGAATTAGGGATTAAGAATGGAATTTACCTGTTTAGGTACTTTTATAATAAACATTCATAATTGATAAAAGACCAATGCGGCGGCGTTTACGTTAGTAGCATTGGTCTTTTTGTTTTAACTTTAGTTTTGCTGGTATAGCTATGTCTCAAGTGTCCGCCTGTTCCAGCAAATTGCTACCCGCACCCATACATGTGGCGCTGCCGTAGTTCTAACTTTCTAACGCTCTAACTTTCTAACTCAAACCATTGTTCTCGCTCCGCCTCATAACCACCGCCTCTCCCTGGCTTGTACTTGCCTGCCTGGCAGCGGGTGCATTGTATGCGTGGCTACTGTACAGTAGGAAATCTCCTTGGCCCAAAGCCCTGAACTATGGGCTGGCGGCTCTGCGGTTTGTGGTGGTAAGCATACTTTGTTTCCTGCTGCTGGGGCCGATGGTCAGGTTTATATCCAATAATACAGTGCCGCCTACTATTGTGTTTGCAGTAGATAACTCACAGTCGGTGAAGCTGTTTTCTGACTCTACGGAGCTACAGGCCACGCTGCAGCAACTGCAACAGGTGCGGGAGCGGCTAGAGGAAGAAGGATATCAGACAGCCGTACAGACACTGGGGGAGCAACAGCAGCAAAGCATAAGCGAGATAGCGTATGGCACCCAAACCACAAACCTGAGCCAGCTGCTGCAGCGGGTACAAGAGAGTTATGCAGAGCAGAACCTGGCAGGCGTCGTGCTGCTCTCGGATGGCATCGTGAACCAGGGGCTCTCCCCTACCTACAGCAATTTCGGCTATACTTTATACCCTGTGGCCGTGGGCGATACCGTACCGAAGAAAGATGTATTGGTGGCCTCGTTGCGCTACAACAAAGTAAACTACAGCGGTAGCCGTTTTCCGTTGGAGGTTGAGTTGCAGCACGAGGGCTTTGGCGGCAGAACAGCCAACGTTATACTTCAGGAGAACGGCAAAACGGTTGTGAGCAAAAGAGTGCTGCTCCGCGATAACCAACCGCTGCAGCAGGTGCCGTTTCAGGTGCTGGCAAGCGGGCTGGGCAAACGCCATTACGTGGTGCAGGTAGAGCCGCTTCAGGACGAGTTCACAACTATCAATAATACAAAACACGCCTATATTGATGTGGTAAAAGGCAAGATTAAAGTGCTGATTGCCGCCGCTGCCCCGCACCCCGACATCAAAGCTATCCGCTCCGCCATCGAGTCTAACGAAAACTATGAGATAGAACTTTTTATCCCTAGCTTAAACGAGCTAAAACAGCAGAATTATGATGTGGCTGTGCTGCACCAGTTGCCAGCGCGAATGGCCGGTGCCGAGCCGGCGCTAAACCTGGTGCGCCAGAAAAACCTGCCCGCTCTCTACATACTTGGCCCGCAAAGCGACCTTGCCAACTTTAACCGCCTCAACATAGGCATCAACCTTATCAGCAGTGGCCAGACAGATGAGGTGACTGCCGTAACAAACGCTAACTTCAGCAATTTTCAGCTGCCCGAGGCTGCCACAGAGCGTTTGCAGGAGTTTCCGCCGGCGCGTGTGCCTTTCGGGGAAGTGCGGCTGGCGCCAAACACAGAAGTTATACTTTACCAGCAGGTTGGCCGCGTGCGTACCAATAAGCCGCTTTTGGCTGTGCAGACCTCCGGCGACAAACGCAACGCCGTGATGCTTGCCTCCGGAACATGGCAGTGGCGCCTGCAGGAAGCGGCTAACCACGAGCAGCCCCAGGTTTACGATCAGCTCATCACGAACCTGGTGCAGCTACTAAGCGCTCCCCGCAATAAAAAGCGACTGAACGTTTACCCAATCCAGACGGAGTATACAAGTTCAGACGAGATACGGTTTAGCGCCGAAGCATACGACGAGGCCCTGGAGCCTATTTACGGTCAGAACATCACCTTGAATATTACGGGTGAGGATGCCCAGACAAAGACCTTTACGTTTGCCAACGGCGAAAACCAGAGCGGCGTGAACATCGGGACGCTGTCGGGTGGGCGCTATACTTACACAGCCACGGCAAGTATAAACGGACAGCCGCAGAAAGACGCAGGTGAATTTATTGTGGAAGAGCTGCAACTGGAGGCCCTGAACGCTGTAGCCGACCATACCTTGCTGTACCAGTTGGCCAGCAACAGCGGCTCCAGGCTATACTTTCCGGAGCAACTGCAGCAGCTGGAGCAGGACATTCTGCAGGCTGATCATAAAAACGTAATCTACAGCAACGAAGAACTTAGCGATCTGGTAGACATGAAATGGCTGTTTTTCCTGCTGCTGGGGCTGGTGTGCGTGGAGTGGTTCGTGCGCAAGTATAACGGCAGCTATTAATTGTTAAATTGTTAGTTGTTGATTCTGTTTTATTACAACCGCAAATGATGCTGCGCTAAACTTGCGGCAAGTTTTAAACTTGCTTTCTGCGAGAGCAGAAAAGTATAACCTACTCTTAGCTACACCTTCTCAGCTGTCTGCAAGTATAATGTAGTAGTACCTCATCCTGTGCATCTTTAAATTCTGCGAATCCTGCTTCAGACAAAATGTTCAGCGCTTCTCCTATCGTACTCACTACCGAACGCCTGCTGCTCCGCGAGCTGACACCGGCTATATTCAACCAGCTCTTTCTCAAAAAAACCAAGCAGGAAATTATGGCGTACCTGAGCCTGCAGACAGACGAGCAGTTTGAGGAGATGGAGGAAAGGTACACCAAAGGCATCACCACCTACTACCACAACTACAAGGGGTTCCACCTGCTGGACCGTAGCACTAAAAAGGTAATCGGCCACTGCGACTACCACACTTGGATACCGAGCCATTGCCGTGCCGAAATAGGCTACGCCATTACCGACAGCAAGTATAAAAACAAGCGGCTGATGACCGAAGCGCTGGAAAGTATACTTACCTTTGGCTTTAGGCAGATGGACTTGTACCGCGTAGAGGCGCTGGTTGCCGATTACAATACGCCTTCGCTGCAGCTGGTGCGACACTTCGGCTTTAAGCGCGAAGGCCTGCTGCGCAACCATTACCAGGTAAACGGCCAGCTGGAGGATTCTATCATGTTCTCGCTGCTGAAGCCGGAGTTTGAGGAGTGGCAGGCAAAGCAGCAGCCTTAACTATGTCCGTCACAGTTATTCACTGATTACTTTTATACTTTGAAATACATCATCATCAACAAACCCTTTGAAGTGCTCACGCAGTTTACGGACGAGGAAGGACGCTCTACTTTAAAAGACTTTGTGCCTGTTGCCGGCATTTATCCCGTTGGCCGCCTCGACTACGACAGCGAAGGACTTGTGCTTTTAACCGACGACAAACAGCTGCAGCACCGCCTCTCCGACCCCAAATTTAAAGTTGAGAAAACGTATTGGGTGCAGGTGGATGATGTGCCGGCAGACGAGGCACTTACCAGGCTGAGGCTGGGCGTGCAGATAAAGGGCGGCAAAACCACTCCGGCCAAAGTACGCCTGATGGAAGGCGAGCTTAAAGTATGGGAACGCTCTACGCCAATCCGTTTTCGTAAAAACATTCCCACTTCCTGGCTAGAGATTAAAATATCGCAAGGTATGAACCGCCAGGTGCGCCGCATGACCGCCGCCGTGGGCTACCCTACTCTCCGCCTGATCCGCCCAAGTATAGGCCCGATTTCTTTAGGCACTTTACAGCCCGGCGAGTGGCGCGAACTGACTCCTGAGGAAGTAGAGCAGCTTAAAGGAATAGCTAAAGGCAGCAGCGGAAGTGGAAACAGCGGCGTGAGAAGCAAAAGCTTTGGCGCCGGCAACAAAGGCCGCAAGAGCGGCGGCAAAGGCGGTTTTAGAAAACAGATTAATTAATTAGCTATTGGCCTGTTCAAAGCTATTTTAATATCTTAGCCGCTGCTTAATATAAGCTATACTTAATAGCTTCTGTTGATCCTCGGCTTTATAAACAGCTTGTTTCACTTCTGGCTTTGGCTCCCTCAAGCCCGGGAGGGCTCGTCCTCGGGCATCGCGCTGTGTTCCCTCCTGCCTCCGCTGCGCTGCGGCTGCCCTTGGCGGGCACCGGATCTCACAAGGCGCTCAACCCAAGGACTGGGATCAGGTTCGATAGCCCCCGCTAATACAACTTGAACCGAACTCCCTCCCCTGTTTTTAGGGGTGGGGTGGGGTAAAAATTCCCCGCCTTAGACAAGGAGGGGTTAGGGGTGGTTGGATGATGGCTGATGCAGAAATCCCTCCTCTCATGGACTAGCAAAAGCGTGAGTTTTAAGCGAGCGCAGCTTTCATGGGTGGGCTTACCCCAGTAGAGACAGGTCTAGCTTTACCGGCTGCATTTAAATCTATACTTCTGCAAGCTGAAAGCTTGTCCCAGGAAAAGCCACAAAATGGAATCTTGCGGCAGTTTTGATAGCACAACCTTACAATCGCGCTGTGCCGCAGAGGCCTTTGAGCAGTTCCAGCCCCTCGTCCCAACGGCCGTAGCCGGAGGCGCTGTTTATGTGCCCGGCCATGCCGATGTTCACATAGCGGCTTCCCCAGGCATTGGCCAACTGCTGCGCCCGCCCCGCAGCGATATACTCATCGTTGCTGCTGCTTACTACAATACTTTTAAAAGGCAACTGCGCTATCGGTATTGGCGCGAAGCCAGCGGCAGCTTCCGGGAAAGAGGCCGCTTCGGTGTCGGCGGGGGCTACCAGTAATGCTCCTTTAATTGCCTGTTTATACTTCTGAGCCCAAAAAGCGACGGCGATACAAGCCAGGCTATGCGCCACCAGCACCACCTGCTCCGGCTTGTGTTGCCGCACTGTGCTCGCAATCTCCTCCACCCATTCCGCTTGCTTTGGGGCATCCCAGTTCTGCTGTTGCACCCGTTTAAAAGGCGGGTGTTGCTGCTGCCAAAGGCTTTGCCAATGGTCAGGTTCTGAGTCGCCGAGGCCGGGGATAAGTATAACCGTGCTGTGCTGCATAAGCTCTTGCTGAAAGTATAAATCGTTTAAAATCCGAAACCAGCTGTTAATGAAAAGGCACGGCCTTTGCCCGAAGAGCGCCCATCATTAAGCAGCGAGGTAAAGTAGTGGTGATACGTCAGGTCCAAGTGCAGCACCCAAAGCTCGAAGCCAGCGCCGCCGTTAAGCGCAAACTGTGCGTTATGTATGTCGTTTCGTTGGATATCGAGGTTATTGTCTGCCACAGAGATGGCATAAGATATAGAGGGGCCAGCCATAAAGCGCACCCGCGAAATCAGTGGCCCGCTGTAGTCTGTCCGGTATCCGAGGTACACCGGCAGGCGCAGGTAACGCACTGTTAGCGCGTCACGCTCTCCTACCCGAGGCTGGGTTCGGGTAATCAAATGCGTTTTGTGGCTTACAAGGTTTAGCTCAGGCTGCACAAAAAACCGCTCCCCAATGCGCCCGTAAATCCCAAACTCATAGCTTAGTCCGGTATCATCGTCCTCAATCAAATCATCGCTGCTCAGGCTATAGATGTTGATGCCCGCCTTTGCCCCAACAGTAAGCTCCGGTTCGCTTTGCGCAATGGCTGAAAAGGTGATGAAAAGTATAAAACCGGTTAGTAAATATTTTCTCATAAAGGAAGTATAAAGTAATGTTCATCAGCCCGCACTCATACTCCTTAAACTGTACATGCATTGGCTTTGTTTGGCTGGCAGAGCGGCTTTATAGCAGAAGTTTTTTACCTTGCCTGTAAACACGTATCTATAAACTATGAAAACTGCTACTCCATTGTTACAATTGCCTGTAGCCACCGATCTTTTCCTACGCCGGGCAACTCCCTCAGATGCGTCTGCTCTCTATTACATCATCGACCGCGACCGCCCCTACCTCCGTAAATGGTTGCCTTTTATAGATGTTAGCCAGGATGCCGGTGACACAGAGGCTTACCTGAAATACGTTAGCGCCCCAGGCAACACCTCCGATCTTGTTTTTGTAATTGTACACGAGCAAAAAGTATGCGGCTTGATCGGGTTTAAGTGCATAGACAAACTGAACAAGAAGCTGGAGATTGGCTACTGGTTGGCCGAGGAAAAGCAAGGCAAGGGAATTATGCGCCAGTCTTGCCAGACATTGCTTACATATGCTTTCGAGAAAATGCGCATGAACCGGGTAGAGATAAAAGTCGGCGTAGGCAACCACCGCAGCAGCAACATCCCTAAAAAACTAGGCTTTAAGCTGGAGGGAGTTCAGCGCCACGGAGAGCTTCTAAACGGGAAGTTCCATGACCTTGAAGTATACAGCTTGCTCCGGAGCGAGTTTAAGAGTTAAGCTGCCAAGTATAAGTTTTACAACGCTTCAGCAGCTGAAGCAGTATTTCTATCTTTCAGACAAAATAATTTAAAACTATGAGTAACGCAGCCTTTATCCAGATACACCCCGATAACCCGCAGGAGCGAAAAATCCGTGAGGTAGTCGACATCCTCCGAAACGGGGGCGTCATCATCTACCCGACTGATACCATCTATGGCCTTGGCTGCGACATACATAATGCACGCGCTATTGAGCGTGTTTGCCAGATAAAAGGCGTTAAACCAGATAAGGTGAATCTCTCCTTTATCTGCTCCGACCTTACGCACATTTCCGATTACGCCAAAATAGATACCCCGACTTATAAAGTCATGAAGAAGGCGCTGCCCGGCCCGTTTACGTTTGTGCTTAATGCCACCAGTAATGCTCCGAAGTATGCCAGCGCCAAAAAGAAAACCGTAGGCATACGCGTACCTGAAAATAATATTGCCTTGCAGCTGGTAAAAGAACTTGGCAACCCCATCCTCTCCACCTCCATCCACGATGAGGACGAGGTGCTTGAGTACAGCACTGACCCTGAGCTGATCTATGAGAAGTATAAAAACCTGGTGGATGCTGTTGTAGACGGCGGTTACGGCAACAACGTAGCTTCTACGGTAGTAGACGCCACAAACAACACATTCGAAGTCCTACGCCCAGGTGCAGGAGACATAGAGGAGTTTTTGTAGTTTAAGAGTTAGAAAGTGCTTTAATAATGATTCTAGTATAACATCCTCAACTTTTCAACTCTCTAACCCTCTAACTTCCTATGTTTCCAGCGTTTGTGGGTCCAGAGGTAATCGGCAGGGTGGCGGCGGATGGCGGCTTCCAGTTTTCTGGCAAAGGTTTCTGTAATAGAGTTAGGTTCGGCCGGGTCTTTTTTCCCGTCAGAAATCAGCTCAAAGGTAAGGGTATAATGGCCACGGCTTGTGCGGTGCGCATCCAGGAAAAGTACAGGAAGGCCAAATTTGTTGGCCAGCTTTTCAGCGCCTTCATAAAAGGGAGTATCCTGGTGCAGAAAGGTGGTCCAAAACGTAATTTCGCTTTTAAGTGGTGTTTGGTCCGAGAGCATGGCTACTACGCGCGGGGTGTTGCGGTTGGCGGCAAAGTCGCGCAGCGTGTCTTTCATCTTAATCAGCTTTGCGCCCAGCTTGCTTCGCGTGCGCAGCATAAAGTTTTCAAAAAACGCATTGTTCAGGGGTTTGTAAACGCCATATGCCGGAAAATCAAACTGCACAGCCCCGGCCGATAGTACCCACTCCCAGTTGCTGGAATGAGAGCCCATGGTGATTACGGTTTTGCCTTGCTGCACAAAATCATCCAGAAGCTCCTGGTTGGTGAAGGTTATCCGCCGTGCCATCTCAGCAGCATCCATCGACAGGAGCTTGAGCGTTTCCACAATCACGTCAGCAAACTGCCTGTAAAAAGCCTTCGTAATTTGCTGTATCTCTTCCGGGCTTTTCTCCGGGAAGGCGCGCTGCAGGTTATTGAGCACAACCTTTTTGCGGTAGCCGAGCACAAAGTATATAACAAAGTATAGGAAGTCGGCCAACAGGTAAAGCATAGAAAGCGGCAACAGCGACAAGCCTTTCAGCAGCAGCCAGAGCGGATAGTAAAGCGGCGGTATGTTTGTATGTTTATTCACGGGCAAAAGGAGCAGCCGCAAAGGTACAACCCTCACCTGGCATTATGAAATATCAGAACTTGTGCTTATTTAGCGGGAAACCGTATCTCGTAGCACGAATCAAGTAGCACGCTCATACCGAAACGCTACTATGAAAGTTATGCTACCCGATACCTGTTGTCATGATACGCAAAACCTAATTTTATAATTAATCTTGATCCTGCTTACCGAAACAATGTATAACCCTCCGGCAGCTTTTTTCTGGCATGCCGTTCGCTCTGAAAGTATACAGCTGGAGGCGCACGAAAATTATATCAAGCAAAGCTACCGCAACCGCTGCCATGTACTTACGGCGCATGGCGTGCAGCAGCTAAGCGTGCCGGTGCTGCGCGGGAACAGCAAAATCAAAACACCGATACAGGAGATTGAGATAGATTACAGCCAGAAATGGCAGTTGGTGCATTGGCGTACCATACAGGCAGCATACGGCCGAGCGCCCTATTTTGAATTTTACAGTGATTACCTGCAAGCCATTTATGAGCAGCAGCACAAATTTTTATTTGAGTTGAACGTTGATCTTTTAAAGCTTTATCTTAAATTACTAAAACTGAACAAGCCGCTGAATTTCACGCAAGATTATCAGGTGCAGGTTCCTGAAAACGTGCTCGACCTCAGAAATAGGATACATCCTAAAATCTCTACTGACAATTTGCACGTAAACCCATATACGCAAGTGTTTGGCAAACAATTTGTACCAGAGCTCAGTATAATTGACTTGTTGTTTACACAAGGGCCTGCGTCACTTTCTTACCTTCAGTAACGGCGCAACCAAGCTGAACATTTGTACCTAAAAGCTTGTTTCAGAGTAGGCATCAACTGTTAAGACTCAATCAGTTATAAACATTCTACTTTTTTAAGAATACACGGAGTATAGTATACATGGAAGCAAAATTCTCAAACCGAGTAAAAGAGGTCATCTCGCTCAGCCGGGAGGAAGCAATCCGGCTCGGCCATGACTACATTGGCACTGAACATTTAGTGCTTGGTATGATTCGGGAAGGAGAAGGTACAGCCATCTCGCTGCTGAAGAAGCTTGGCGTTTCGATAGATGAATTAAAGTACGCTTTAGAACAGGCTACACGAAATACAGCATCGCAAAGCAGCAATATTACCGGCAGTATCCCCCTGACGAAACAGACCGAAAAGGTGCTTAAGATAACATACTTAGAGGCAAAGATCTTTAAAAGCGATATTATCGGCACAGAGCACCTTCTGTTGTCCATCCTACGGGACGAGG
Organism: uncultured Pontibacter sp.; assembly: GCF_947495565.1. Lineage (GTDB taxonomy): Bacteria > Bacteroidota > Bacteroidia > Cytophagales > Hymenobacteraceae > Pontibacter. The sequence goes on along the minus strand of NZ_CANLZM010000005.1, from coordinate 144,122 downwards.
ACAATATTTCTTCACAAATTTTAGCGAAATTCAACGTGAACTACGAAGCAATAAGAGACTCGCTGGATTATCATAGCAATAATCCGCTGGCATCGTCAGACACTGATGATTCTGATGATTCGGACAAACTGTTTGGTAGCTCATCGTCACGCGCAGGCAGCTCTTCGAGCAAAAAGCCAGGCGAGAAGTCACGCACTCCGGTGCTAGATAACTTTGGCCGCGACTTAACCAAGCTGGCCGAGGACGATAAGCTGGACCCAATCGTTGGTCGAGAAAAAGAAATTGAGCGTGTGGCCCAGGTACTGAGTCGCCGTAAAAAGAACAACCCTATACTTATAGGTGAGCCTGGTGTTGGTAAAACCGCCATTGCCGAGGGTTTGGCCCTGCGCATTGTGCAGAAAAAGGTAAGCCGCGTGCTGTTTAACAAGCGTGTGGTAACCCTGGACCTTGCCTCGCTGGTGGCTGGCACCAAGTATCGTGGCCAGTTTGAAGAGCGTATGAAAGCCGTAATGAACGAGCTTGAGAAGTCTCCGGACGTGATCCTGTTCATCGACGAGCTGCATACGATTGTAGGTGCCGGTGGCGCTTCTGGTTCTTTGGATGCCTCCAACATGTTCAAGCCTGCGCTTGCCCGTGGCGAGATCCAATGCATCGGTGCCACTACCCTGGATGAGTACCGCCAGTACATCGAGAAAGATGGCGCGTTGGCCCGTCGTTTCCAGATTGTAATGGTGGACCCTACCACACCAGAGGAGACTATCGAAATCCTGAACAACATTAAGGATAAGTACCAGGACCACCACCACGTAAATTATACCGATAAAGCCATTGAGGCCTGCGTGAAGCTATCAGACCGCTACATGAGCGACCGCTTCCTGCCAGACAAGGCTATCGATATTTTGGACGAAGCAGGTGCCCGCGTACACATCAACAACATTGTGGTGCCGGATGATATCCTGAAGCTGGAAGAGCAGATCGAGAACATCAAGGTAGAGAAAAACCGCGTGGTGAAGAGCCAGAAGTATGAAGAAGCTGCCCAGCTACGCGATAAGGAGAAAAAACTTATTGATCAGCTCGAAACTGCTAAAAAGAACTGGGAAGAAGAGACCAAGAAAAAGCGTTACCAGGTAAAAGAGGAAAATGTGGCAGAGGTTATTGCCATGATGACAGGTATTCCGGTGAAGCGTATCGCACAGAAAGAAGGCGTGAAGCTTTTGAACATGGGCGAAGAGCTGAAAGGCAAAGTAATTGGCCAGGACAAAGCGATCGGCCAATTGGTAAAAGCCATCCAGCGTACGCGTGTTGGTCTGAAAGACCCGAAGAAGCCAATCGGTTCCTTTGTATTCCTAGGCCCAACGGGTGTAGGTAAAACGGAGCTTGCCAAGGTGCTTGCCACTTACCTCTTCGATAAGGAAGATTCTTTGGTGCGTATCGATATGAGTGAGTACATGGAGAAATTCAGCGTATCTCGCTTGGTAGGAGCGCCTCCAGGATATGTTGGTTACGAAGAAGGTGGCCAGCTGACTGAGAAAATCCGTCGCAAGCCATACTCTGTGGTATTGCTGGATGAGATTGAGAAAGCGCACCCGGATGTGTACAACCTGCTCTTGCAAGTGCTGGATGATGGTATTCTGACAGACGGACTTGGCCGCAAGGTTGACTTCCGTAACACGATCATCATCATGACCTCAAACATCGGTGCAAGAGACCTGCAGGACTTCGGAGCCGGTATCGGTTTCATGTCTAAGACAAAGCAGGAGAACGTGGATGACATTATGAAAGGCACTATTGCCAGCGCCCTGAAGAAGACGTTCTCGCCTGAGTTCCTGAACCGTTTGGATGATGTGATTGTGTTTAACTCGCTTAACCGTGAGGACATGCACAAGATCATCGAGCTGTCGCTTAACAAGCTATTCACTCGTGTTGAAAGCCTTGGCTATACTATCGAGTTGACAAAAGAAGCGAAAGACTTTGTGGCCGAGAAAGGCTATGATCCGAAGTATGGCGCTCGTCCGCTGAACCGTGCTATTCAGAAGTACATCGAAGATCCGATTGCGGAAGAGATTCTGAGAGCTGAGGTAAATCAGGGTGATTTAATTCAGGTGGATTATAAGGAAGGCGAAGAGAAGCTGAGCTTCACATCCAAAAAGTCTAACGACAAAAAAGCCAAAGGCGCTTCGGATGAGGCAGAAGAAACTGAGCCAACCAAATCATCTGACTCAGATAAAACAAAAGAGTAATGTATACTATCGTAGTATAAATGAAAAGGCTACCCGCTTCGGGTAGCCTTTTTTGTTGTAGTCTGCCCAGCTGCTACCGCAAGAGTATGGCTTCAGTATTGCCCTTCCTCACTACTGCCGCAAGGTTTCATCTTGTGGCTTGTCATGGGGCAAACTTTCAGCTTTCAGAAGTATAGATTTAAATACTGCAGGTTAACGCAAGCTGAAAGTTTACTGCCATGGGAAACCCACGAATTGAAAACTCGCGGTAGGTTAGCTTGTTTTATACTTTTATGTCCTTATTATCGCCTTATTCAAGGAGGATAGTTTTTGGCTATTCAATTCAGTATCTTAACTGGTGCAATTGCTCGCAAAATCATTTTTCTTTACCACTGCCCAGCAGCAGCGACAACGGACGCATGCGATGATGCTTATCAGCTATCAGCTTAAGTATGGCTAGGAATGGTATAAACAAAATCATGCCGGAGGCGCCCCAAAGTATACCGCCCGCCACAATAGCCAGTAAGGTAAAGAGCATGTTTACCTGCAGCCGCGCACTTACGGCCCACGGAAAAATGAGGTTCGCCTCTAAGTACTGCACCACACCAAACACCAGCACCACACCCAGCGGATACCAGATAGAGTCGTAAGTGATCCAGGCGACCGTCATGGGAAGTATAGCTCCGATGGTGATGCCTACATAAGGTATAAACGTAAGCACAGAGGCCACCACACCAAAAAAGATGGCATGCGGCACACCAATCAGCAACAGGCCCAGGCTGTTTAAAACTCCTACCACCAGGTATACGATGGCCATGCCTTTGATAAAATTGTAGTATGTGGAGATGGTTTCGTGGAGGATTTGCCGGATTTTGCGATGCTCGTTTTGCGGAAAAAAGGATTTTAAGGCCTTGGCTAATTGCTCGCGGTTGTAAAGTATAAGCGCCACGTAAATCGGGATCAGCACCAGCAGCACCAGCGAAACGGCGGAAGTATAGACTATACCCTGCAACGTAGTAAACGCCGAAGAAGCCACATCAGATGCCATTCCCTCTACCCAGGTTACCTGCTTGGCAGCGTCTATGCCAAAATGGTGCTCCACATAAGTACTGATATTTCCCCAGGCGGCTTTCAGCTTGCCCTGCAGCTGCGGCCACTCCTCTCCGAAGCGTATTATTTGCCGCACCAGCAGAAAACCCAAGCCGCCAACCAGCACCAGTAGCAGCAACAGGCACAGCGCAATGGCGGCCCAACGCGGCAGTTTTTTCTGCTCCAGCCAAAGGCAGATAGGATAAAGTACAAAACTTATAAGCAGGGCAAAGCTAAGCGGTATAAACAGTGTGCTCCCGAAGTATAAAATCACCGAAACCAGCACTGTATACTGCAGCCACTTCAGCCAGTTTATATCCGCGCTTTTATCCATAGAAATGGTATATTTGTTTAACGGATTCAGAGTCAGCCTCTGCCAAAAATATTCTCTTTATTTTCTGTAAATCCATAAACACTACTCCATGAAATTGAAATTCGCCGCCCTTATACTTAGTTGCGGAATGGTAGCCACTGCAACAGCGCAGGATGTAAGCACCATCAGTCAGCAGGAAGTTACGCGCATCGTATCCACACTTAGCGCCGACGATATGGAAGGCCGCGCCTCCTTTACCCCCGGCATCGACAAAGCCGCAGCGTTCATTAAAAGCGAGTTTCAGCGGATAGGCCTGCAGCCGCTGCCCGGCGAGGATGGCCTGCTCCAAAGCTTCAGCGTGTACCGCGTTACCCCAAAGGAGTTGGAGGCAAAGCTGAACAAGAAGAAAATCTCGCCGGAGCATATCTTCGCGATGACGGATAAAGAGGAACTGGAGTGGACACAGAAAGGCAAGCAGCAGATCGTGACGATCGGCGAGAACGATGATTTCCGGAAGGTGCTGCCAACCGTGATGAACAACCAGGAGCAGGATGTGCTGGTGCTGGTGCACCCGAAGCACAGCGATATTTTTGAGCGCTACAAGCACTACATGGACCGGGGCAGCGTGAAGCAGCAGCTCAGCCCCAACGGCGGCAGCAAAGTATTTATACTTACAGATCAGCTCAGCCCCAAAAAGTATAAGCTGGAGGTAGAGAATAAAGTAGAGCAGCTGCAACTGACCAACGTGGCTGGCATGATTGAGGGCAAGCGCAAAGATGAGTTTGTGGTGTTCTCGGGCCACTACGACCACATCGGCATTCAGGAAGCCATAGAAGGCGACAGCATTGCCAACGGCGCCGATGACGATGCAGCGGGCACTACAGCCATGATGCTACTTGCCGAGTACTACAAAAACCAGCCACAGCCGGAGCGCACCTTACTTTTTGTGGCTTTTACCGCTGAGGAAATGGGCGGATTCGGCTCAAAGTACTTCTCGGAGCAACTGAACCCTGACCAGATTGTGGCCATGTTTAATATTGAGATGGTGGGCAAACCCTCCAAGTTCGGCCCGAACAGCGCCTACCTCACCGGCTTCGAGCGGTCTGATTTGGGCAAACTGATGCAGAAAAGGCTGGAAGGCACGGCGTATAGCATTCACCCCGACCCATACCCGGAGCAGAACCTTTTCTACCGTTCCGACAACGCCACGCTGGCCCGCCTCGGCGTTCCGGCCCACACCATCTCCTCGGTGCAAATCGATCAGGATAAAACCTACCACACCGTTAACGACGAGCTGGAGCAGCTAAATATGGAACACCTTACTAACATGATCCGCGCGGTTGCCCTGGCCTCTGAAGGTGTAGTTAACGGCGAAGATACACCAACGCGAGTGGATAAATCGCAGGTGAGGTAGATAGATTTGAGAACATCCGGTTATCAGCTATATTTAGCTAATAACCGGAATAACTCCTTATATGCAGTAGTTAGCGGCAATGCGAAAAAATCAAAGTTATGATTCCACAAAGAATACAAGCTCTATTTGAGTTCATAGATTTTTTGGACAATAACAAAAAGGAGTACATTCAAAAATATATTCCGGTCTGCAACAAACTCGAAAAAATAAAATTTGAGCAGAAGAAATTAAAATCCGAAAAAAATTATATTGATAAGCAAAAATACGAAAAGCTACAGGAAGAGATTGACAATGACTTTCCGGTAATATATTCAAACGTTTACTTACCTATTATACATAAATTAAAAGAACTGAGAATCTGGTCTGGTGATCAAACATGTTCGAGCATTTGGAACAATAACATTCAAGCTATCTTCGACTTTAAAAGAAATTTTGAGGAGGAAGATGTTTTTAAAGTGCTACACTTTAAAAACAAATACTTAAGGTTTAGAAACGAGACTAATTCTAATTTCCTTAGTTTACAACTTGTTTTCAATGATTTGGATAAGATATTAAAGGAGCTGTTTGATTTTTTCAAAGACTCTAAAAAAAATGAATTTGAAAAATTTGAATCTAAAATTATAGGAGTTAATAGCTTAGAACAAGCGATTGAAGGCTTAAAAAATAACGATAAGAACCTTCTATATTCTATCCCTATAAAAGTGCTTCTTGATAACTCTGATAAGCAAAAAATTCCAGCAAGTTCGATAAATATAAAAAATGATATTATAATGGGAGATAAAATTGAAGCTAAGAATATTTCTAATAATAAAGGACCTATTAGTATCGGCAAGAAAAATAGGATTGAAACTTATGATAACGATTTAGATAAAAAGGCATTCAAATGGCAGAAATGGGGTATTATCATAGCTACACTTTTGGCTATTATAACAATTGTGTTGATGATTATAATAGAATCAAAGAAAGTATAGCTGCCAACATCAGCTGTATGAAATGCGGGTTAAAGTGATAAATAAAGATCTTTACACAAACTGAACTAATCGTTAACTGGCAAGGAAAGTAACTTGAAATCTCGCAAGCGCCATAGCTTAACCGTTACACCCACCACGAAAGACTATAATTCATGAAAAAGTTAATTCTTGTAATAATATGTGCTTTGCTGCAGTCTTTAGCGGGCTTCGGGCAGGCAAAGAATTTTGTTGATCAGCCGTTTATAGAAACTTCAGCTTCGGTAGACACGCTGGTAACCCCTGATGAAATTTACCTTAATGTCTTAATTAATGAAAAGGACACCAAAGGAAAGAGCTCTGTGGAGGAATTAGAGTCCAGAATGGTGAAAACGCTACAAGAGTTAGGTATTAATACAGAAAAAAACCTCGCGCTTAATGACTTGGGCAGTAACTTCAAAAAGTATTTTCTTAAAGGGCAGGATGTGCTTAAAACAAAAGTTTACTCCCTGAAAGTAGATAATGCGCAGACGGCAGGTATGGTTATTCTTGAGCTGGAGAAAATCGACGTTTCAAATATACACCTGGACCGAACCGAGTTCTCAGGCATTGATCAACTTAGGTTAACGCTTAAATCCAAGGCTATTGCAAAAGCAAAAAAGCAGGCCGAATACCTAGTTTCGCCATTAAACCAAAAAGTGGGAACCGCTATCTTTATTTCTGACCAAAGCAGCCCTGATTTTAGCAATCAACTTCAGGGCCGAGTAGCTGGAATTGTTGTAACAGGCTATGGCACTTCAAGTAAATCCGAACCTAAGCCCGCTGATATTCAATTTGAAAAGATTAAGGTTGAAAGCAGTGTAAACGTAAAATTTAAACTGGAACAATAACCCAAAAGCGGCTCCCACTCAGGAGCCGCTTTTTGGTTTATTTCTTCTTCGCCTCATACTTTACCTCTGCCATCACCGGGAAATGATCCGAGGGGAAAAGGCCGTTGGCGTAGGTGTCCGTCAGGATGCCATACTTGCTAACGCTAAAATCCGGAGTGAGCCAGATGTGGTCTATGCGTTCGTCGGTTTGGCGGCTTGCCTCAAAGGCATTAAAAGTGCCGCGTGGTTCGTAGCGGAATTTTGCCAGTTGGTAAGCAGCCTTCAGGTCGCTGCCGGCGCTCATGGCTTTATACTTTTCGTCGTGCTGGCTAAAGTTAAAATCGCCGGTAAGTATAACAGGCGCTTTTCCGGCAATCTCTATTATCTTTTGCTGCACCAGCTTTACGCTTTCTTTGCGGGCCTGCTCGCCACGGTGGTCGAAATGCACATTGAACAGGTAAAAAGTATAACCTGTACCAAGCTCCCGAAACTGCCCCCACGAACACACGCGCGGGTAATCGGCATCCCAACCCTTTCCTGGCTTATCAGGCGTTTCGGAGAGCCAGAAGTGGCCTTGCTTCAGTAGTTTATACTTCTCATTTTTATAAAACACGGCCGCATACTCGCCTTTTTCCTTGCCATCGTCGCGGCCCACGCCAATATAGCTGTACCCCGCAAGTTCTTTAGCCATGCCTTGCAGCTGGTGGTGCATTACCTCCTGCGTCCCGAACATATCAAAGTCATGAAACTGCACCAGCCCCGTAATAGCTGGCAGGCGTTTGCTCCAGGCATTTACGGTATCGTTTACATTATCGTAGCGGATATTAAACGTTGCCACGCGCATGGTTTGCGCCTGAGCAAATATGGAGGCGCCGCAGAACAGCAACAGCAAACTGGCAAAGTAAAAGGCTTTACTTATCATAGGTATTGGTTTAAGTATAATTTGATCCTATAAAAAGGCATTTCGACGTTTAAGATAGTATATTTCCCCTCACCTGCCAAAGTGTAAATTACCGCTGCACACCCTTCGCTGGTGCGAGCTTGCAGCTAGTACCTTAAAGCGCAATGCTATATACATTCAACTTCTAATTAATGCAGCTTTGACTAAAGAGGATATGAGTTGCAAGCTCGCAACAGCATATAGATTTCACAGATTTATCTGCTTCTTTAATCGAGGGAATGGCAATCACTTGCAAAAGTCTTTCATCGCTTTAAGCTAACTTTTTACCCGAACCCGCCAACGTATAAACCGGGCATCTTCACGGGAGGCACCTGATATAACGTACATTCGTCAATTTTTTACGACCTTTGCATTTAGCTAAAAGTATAAATACCCTTGTCTGAGTTACTGAACTTTAATTATCCGCCGGAGCCAAGCACAGATCGCGTTACGCTGTTTGCCGACGTGATTCTTCCGCTGCCCTTGCCCAAGCTGTACACCTACCGCATCCCTTACGAGATGAACGACGAGGTGCTGGTGGGCGTGCGGGTAATTGTACAGTTCGGGGCCAAAAAAGTGCTTAGCTGCATCGTAGCCGACATCCACGAAAATGCCCCCGCCGATTACCAAGCCAAGTATATCCTGGATGTGCTGGATGATAAACCCATCATCACAAAACCGCAGCTTCGCCTTTTTAAGTGGATTGCTGATTATTATATGTGCACCCTGGGCGAGGTGATAAATGCCGCCTTGCCTTCTGCGCTTAAGCTCAGCAGCGAATCCCGGATACAGTTGCACCCGCATTATAACCCTGAGGAAGACGAGCTTATACTTGCCCCGCAGGAGGAAAAGATCATTTTTGCGCTGCACAACAACCAAGCGCTAACGTTTACCGAGGTAGGCAACCTGCTGCAGCTCAAAAGCTATCATAAGTTTATAAAGTCGCTGATACAGAAGGAGGCTATTATTATTTATGAGCAGGTAAGCGATAAGTTCTCGCCTAAAGTGGTAAAGAAAATTCGCCTTACAGAGCATTTTGTACAGGAAGAGGGCTTGCTGGAGGAGCTTTTTAACCAACTCACGCCGCAGCCAAAGCAACTGGACGTGCTCCTGAATTACCTGCAGCTTGTACCTGTGCACCAGGATGTTAACCTAAACTACCATGGCATCGAAAAAAGTGCCTTGACCAATAACCCGCACCTCTCCGCCTCCTCCATTAACACGCTCATTAAGAAAGGTGTTCTGGAGCAGTTCGACCAAATCGTGTCGCGGTTTCCGATAGAGCATGGCAACCAGCAGCTGCCCATGGCGCTGTCGGAGCACCAGTTGCAGGCCAAGGACGAGATTTTAGGCTTGTTCAAGGAGAAAGATACCGTGCTGCTGCATGGCGTAACGGGTAGTGGCAAAACCGAAGTATACATCGACCTGATAAAGCACGCCCTGGACAGCGGCGGCCAGGTTTTATACTTGCTGCCCGAGATTGCCCTCACCGCCCAAATCGTGACGCGCCTGATAAAGGTATTCGGCGATAAGCTGGGCATTTACCACTCCAAGTTCTCAGACAACGAGCGCGCCGAAGTATGGCAAGGTATACTTTCAGGCCGTTTTCAGGTCATCGTCGGGGTGCGGTCTTCCATCTTTTTGCCATTTCATGATTTATCGTTGGTGATAATTGATGAGGAACACGAGCCAAGCTATAAACAGTATGACCCGGCGCCGCGCTACAATGCCCGCGAAACCGGGCTGATGATGGCGCACCTGCAAGGCGCTAAAACCTTGTTGGGCTCGGCCACGCCATCCATAGAAAGCTATTACAACTGCAAAACCGGCCGCTGGGGTTTGGTAAGTATGACCAAGCGTTTCGGGGAGGCCAAACTGCCGGAAATTGAACTGGTGGATACGCGCCGCGAGCAGCAGCGCAAAAACATGCATAGCCACTTTTCGGCGAAACTGCTCACCGAGATTGAGGAGCGCCTGAAGCGCCAGGAGCAGGTAATCCTGTTCCAGAACCGCCGCGGGTATGCCCCGTTCATCAGCTGCGACGAATGCTCTTGGATACCCAAGTGTAAGTTCTGTGCCGTAAGCCTGTCGTACCACAAGTATAACAATGAGCTGCGCTGCCACTACTGCGGCTACCACGAGCGCATGCCCCACGATTGCCCCGCCTGCGGTGCCACCACGCTTAAAAGTATGGGTTTCGGTACCGAGAAGGTGGAAGACGAACTGAAACTGATGCTGCCCAGCGCCGAGGTGCAGCGTATGGACCTGGACACTACCAAGAAAAAAAATAGTTACCAGCAGATCATTTCTGACTTTGAGACAGGCCGCACCAACGTGTTGGTGGGCACCCAAATGGTTACCAAAGGCCTCGATTTCGAGAATGTGAGCCTGGTGGGCATACTTAACGCCGATACTATTATCAACTTCCCGGATTTCCGGGCACATGAGCGGGCCTACCAACTGTTTGTGCAGGTAAGTGGGCGTGCTGGCCGCAAGGGCAAGCCGGGTTCGGTTATCATCCAGACCCGCGACCCGCTGCAGCCAATCTTCAACAAAGTGCGCAGCAACGACTATTCTACCCTTTACGAACACGAGATTGAGGAGCGCATGCGTTTTGGCTATCCGCCCTTTACCCGCATGATCCGGATTACGGTGAAGCACGCCGACGATAAAACAGCCGAGAACGCTGCCATTGTGCTCACCAAAGATCTATCCGACCGCTTAGACAAGCAGCAGGTGCTGGGGCCGGAGGTGCCATACATCTTCAAGATCCGTAATTTATTTCTACAGGAAATCCACATAAAACTGCCCCGCGACTCAACTAATTTAAAAGCCGCCAAAAGCCAGATTGCGCAAGCCATCTTCAACCTAAAACTGCTCGCTGATTTCAAAGGGATTCGGGTAGTGGCGGATGTAGACCCGGTGTAATTACAAACCGTGCAGAAGGAAATCAATGTAAGAAATGGCTTACATATACTTTCAGCTTAATTTGATAGGCAGATAATTTCCTTCTAAAAGTGTCAAAAATAAAAAGTCAATAAAAACAGACATTAACGGCATTTTAGGTCGTTTTTAAAAAATACTTCTGTTTTTTTCATCCAAATAAAAACCTTCCGCAAACCACTGCCGTAAATATAGATACCTTTGGCTAAAAGTTGAGAACCTGAAAGTATGATTGTTCAGAAGGGACAATAGATACTTTCAGGTTTTTCTTTTTTATACCCCCTCTCCTACTACTGTTGCGGCTCATTTTTCTTGAAAAGCAAGAACAAGTAAATCACACCAAAAAGCAGAAAAACCACAAGGAGGATAAGATCCATGGTGGAGTAATTTCCTGTGAAAACTCTATAGGCATTCAGTCCTGCAAACACAAAGCAGGCAATTGTCATGATTATTCTGTACGATCTGCGGTTCTGCATGAGTAAAAGTATGATAGTATAAATGGTAAAATCTTGTTCTGAAGCAGCTCTGTAAAGTACATGTAAACTTTTAAATTACTGCCAGCTGAAATTATTTTTTGCCCGCTACCACATCATATATAGTATAACCCAACAGGTTATCAGCACTGTAGCTATTATATTCAGGATGAAGCCGGTACGCACCATTTGCCCGATTGGCACCATTTTACTGCCAAACACGATAGCATTGGGTGGCGTGGCCACAGGAAGCATATAGGCCATACTACAAGCCACTACCACACCCAGCACCGGGTAGAGCAGCGGCAGACTTAACCCCTGCAGCACACCTATAATAATGGGTATAAACGTAATGGCAATAGCAGTATTCGAGCTTACCTCTGTTAGCATCAGCACTAAAAACACCAGCGCCAGCACCAGCAGCATTTGCTGTTCAGGATCAATAAAAGTGGTGATGCTGCGCCCAATCACATCAGCCAGACCAGAGCTGACCACCAACTGCCCCAACGCCATTCCGCCCCCGAAAAGAAGTATGGTGTCCCAGTCTATCTTCACCAGGTCTTCGGACGTAAGCGTGCCCGCCCCCATGTTTTCCTTGCCCGGCGGAATCAGAAACAACAGCAAAGCAGCTAATACGGCCACGGTACTTTCCGCGAAATAAGTGCTCATAAAAGTATAGGCTCCCTCCATACCGAGCAGGTTGAATACCCCTGGCGCCAGCCAAAGTATAACTGCCAGCATAAAGACGCTCATGGTTACCAGCTCTCCTTTGCTCAGCTTGCTCTCTTGCCGCTGATGCTCTGCCACATACGCCTTTACTGTATCTCTACGGTACAAGCCCTTGTTGAGAAAATAGCGCATGTATAGCAGCATAAAACCATACATACTCAGCGAGATAGGCAGGGCCAAATACATCCACTGCAGAAAATCTATCCGGATGCCTTCCTGCGCCAGGTAGTTTATACCAATCAGGTTGGGAGGAGAACCGATAATTGTGCTGATACCGCCAATGGAAGCACTGTAGGCAATACCCAGCAGAAAGTATACTGCCGTGCTTTTCCCATGCTCCGGGTGGCACACCAGTTGCGTTACACCCAGCATGAGCGGCAGCAGCATAGCCACTGTTACAGAGTTGCTCACCCACATGGAAAGTAGAAAAGACACAGCCGAAAAACCTAAGAACAGCCGGAACAGGCTTTTCTGGAAAAATTTTCGTGAAAGTATAAACAGAGCAATCCGCTTGTCCAGGCCGTGCCGGGTCATGGAGCGGGCCAGCAGAAAACTGCCGATAAAGAGTAAGATGATAGGATGGCCCAGGTTCTGAAAGGCAGTTTCTATCTCCGCAATCCCTAGCATCACAGCCAGCAGTACACCCAGAAACGCCGTCATGGAAAGCGGAATTACCTCGGCCATCCAAAATACCAAACAGAAAGACATGATGGTAGCCACTAAGCGCGCCTGGTAATCCAGGGCAGGCGTCAGCAGCCACACCAGCAGCGCCAGCAGCGGCGCGGCCACCATACCTACATTGCGGCGAGTTAAGGACATAGCTATACTTTGCAGGCTTTCATTAAAAATCAATTCTACCTAAAGATATAGAAAAGTATAGGTGTAGCCATGTAGCGCTTGTGCAGCCAGAAATTAAGCCTTCAGGTACCGTTCGCGGATTATTTTCTGGTGATGCACCTCGTGCCCAAGTATAACATAACCGAGCGCCCGTACGCTAGCCTTTTGTCCGCTGGCAATGCCTTCCTGCTGCAGCGCCTCCTCATCAAAGCCCTTGAACAACTCGATAGTGGCCGTGCGCAGCGAAGTATACTCTGCAATAATCGAGTTTATATCGCGGGCATCGGCTTTTGAGGTTTGCGCATATTGGTTCTCTTCAAAGCCGGGCAGCTCTGTTTTGTCTTGGCGGGCAAAACGCAGGGCACGGTACGAGAAAATTCGCTCAGCATCCATCAGGTGCACCATCAGCTCCTTAATGCTCCACTTGCCCGGCTCATACCTAAACAACAGCTGCTCCTCGGTCAGCCCCTGCACCAAACCTGTGATAAAAACGTAGCTGGCCGTCAGTCCTTCAATCAGGTCTTCGGTTTTGGCTTGCTGCACATAATTGGCCATGTAGCCGGTGTACTCAGCTGGTGCGGGCGGTGTGATGGTTAATTGCGATTTCATGCGTTTGGCATCTGTAAGTATAGACGCTCTGCAAGTTACAAATTTATACTATATAGTGGTTAATGAGAGGATGGCTGCTGATGATCTTGGATTTGTAACTTAAGTACTACTTTGTAAGGAGAATGACACCGCTCGCGAGCAATTCCCTTCCTGTGTGGGTTTAAGGTTGGATACCTGCAGCACCACAACAATAATCCTTCTACTTGATTCCAAAAAATAAGCCTCCTCCTTAAACAGGTAAAGTCACGAATTTCAGGCTTACAAGTATAGTTTTGAGATGCCATGTTAGTTGGAGCCAATCTTGGAGAAAACCCTAATCTCAGAAAAATCCCCTGCTCCGAAAGAGGAACAGGGGATTTTTCTGAGATTTATACTTTACTTATTGGCCTACTACAAAAACAGCATTCCCGAACATGAGTTTGCCACTTTGCCAGAAGCCTCTGAACAGCGGGTTATCCGCCAGGTATACCACCTGTCCACGGCCCATGTTCTGAGCTCCAAGTATAAGCGCGTCCTGCAGCTTCTCTTTTGCTTCCTGGCCCACATAGCCGGCAGCATAGTTGTCCTTCTTCAGTACGCCGACGTTCCAGCCATCTTCCATAAACTGGAAAGTGCTGGCCGAACGAATAAGCGCAAAGTAGCTATCGCCATAGCCAAATGCCAGCGGGTGGGTTCTGTCCAAGTCGACACGGTACACGCTGCCCTGTACCTCTTCTGCCAAAGCCACACGCTCACGCGTGGCATACGTGCGCAGGTTTTCATAAGGGTCAGTCTCTTTTTCACTGCCTTTACCTTCGGCTTTCTCATCAGCGTCAGCGCCTTTTTTCTCTAGCTCAAAGCCTTTTTTGCCAGCCAGAAAACCCGCTGCACCTTCAAGGGCAATCAACTTGCCGCCTCCGCGCACCCAATCCTGCACCTTCTCCAGTGTTTTCTCATTCAGGAGTTCAGTATAGGAGCCGGTCGGCAATATCAGCACATCAAACTCCTGTAACGGCACCTGGTTAAAGTATGAGGTATTAAGCACCGTAACCGGATAATTGATCTGTTGCTCAAAGAAGTGCCATATCTCCCCGAAACCGTATGGAGAAACGCCTTCGCCGGACATCAGCGCTACTTTCGGCATTTTAAGGTAACGCACATTCCCGGATCCAAAATCAGCGCCGCTGCTCACAAAACCTGTGTTGGTGGCTGTAAGCTGCACGTCGTTTGCCTGCGCCAGTTCGCGCACGGTGGCATCAAATTTATTGCCAAAACGCTCATTGCCAGTGCGTGTGATAATCAGTGTGCCTGCCTCATACTTGCTGTTATTTATCTCAAACGGGCGCTCTGCCATGCGCACTTTAATGTTCTGCTGCATCAGCTCTGTAAGAAACTGCAGATCCTGTACGCTGTTCCAGCGGGCCAGGTAGGCGTAAGGTTTTTCTATGCTGATGGTTGCTGCGGCAGGCGCGGCAGGTGCCGTGGAACTCATGTCTACCTTTCCTTTTACAGCATACGTCTGAATGCCGTAAGCATAAGGCAGTGCCCAGGATGTAATGTCGTACGTCAGCGAATCCTCCAGCGCGGACTTGGGTTCAAACAGCACTTTAACCAGCACCGATTTTGGCTGATACATGCTGATGACCACATCTTCCGGAGTCAGCTCCACGCGCTCAGTTTTGCCATTGCTATAGTTATACCCTCTTACAGAGCTGTTTTTACCGGCATATCCAAACTGAATACCCTGCTGCTGCAGATACTTCGTCAGCATTTTAAGGTTGGCGGCACTCGTAGCACTGCTTTTCAACACAAAGGATTTATACTCGCCTTCGGGACTGCGGAGGCTAGTGCTATAATATTTCTGAAACTCCTGCTTCAGTGCGTCTGCCTTCTCAGAAGTAGCTTTGATCGTGGCCTCGCTTGCCGCCACGTGGTGTGCAATCCTGTCCGTCAGCGTGAGCGTATCACCGTCTGATTTCTTGTAAGCCAATCCTGCACGGCCAGAGCCGCCCTGCTCATAAGTCATGCCGATAGCGCCGTTATAAGTTGGCCAGGTATCGCCGTAGCTCGGGTAAAAAAGGTCGAAGCTTTCGCGGGTAAAGTATAGCCAGTTGTTTTTATCGAAATACTGGCGGTTATACTCTCCGATGGTGTTTTGGAACTGGCGCTGCCAAGGCGTAATGCTCTCATGGAAAGGCTTTGCCGCCGGCGAAAAGTAGTAAGGCGACTCCGCACCCATTTCATGGAAATCGGCATGCACCTGCGGCAGCCATTTATTGTATACCTGCAGCCTTTGTTTAGACTCCACCTGTGTTTGCCAGGCCCAGTCGCGGTTTAGGTCAAAGTAGTAGTGGTTCGGTCTGCCGCCCGGCCACGGCTCGTAGTGCTCCCAGGCGTAAGGCGAGGCATTGCCGCCGCGGTTAGAGGCCTGCTGGTACCACTGCACATAGCGCTCACGGCCGTCAGGGTTCACCATCGGGTCAAGTATCACCACAGTGTTTTGCAGCCACTGCTTGCTTTGGGCATTATTTGGGTTCACAAGATCATACAGCACCTGCATCACCGACTCTGAGCTTACCGACTCATTGCCATGCACGTTGTAGCTTAGCCAAACAATAGCGGGCTGGTCTCCTTGCACATTGCCGTTCTGCATACTTGCCTGGCGCAGGTTGTTCTCACGAATCTGCTCCAGGCGCGGCAGGTTCTCGTCTGATGCCACGTAAGCCAACACCAGCGGCCGGTTTTCATACGTGCGGCCGTACTCCTCTACCTTTATGCGGTTGGGAGCTTGTGCGGCCAAATACTTTACATAATCCAGGATGCGGTTTTGAGTGGTAAAATGCTCTCCCAACTCATACCCTAAAAACTGAGCTGGAGACTGCAGTTGCTGCTGTGCCATGGCATAGGGTATGCTTAAAAGCACCAGCCATAAAGCAGTTAAACGCTTTAGCGTGTTTATCATGTTTCTTTGTGAGTAAAAATTTAATGGCATTAGGAATTCTGCACAATCTGCGCAAAAACAGCGAATATGGCAAGTTTGCAGCCTCATCAGCCTTTAGTCTTGCTAACTTATGCTGTTTTGTATATCATTAAAATTCGGAAAGGTATTTTAACAAAAATAAAATTTCATACCTTTGTACCCGAAATCCATTTTGGGTTTCTCTACGCCCTCACTCCTACTTGAAAACTAAAGCTGCTGCAAAGTAACTTGTTCCGCAAGCCACACACTTTCCAGATTTATTTCAAACCAGCCAGAATAGCAAATTTTGTTAACAGCTGGCTCAGAGGGCGATTTTTGAATAGAAACTAAACTAACTAAACTACACTCAGACCCGGTACTTTGTACCGGGTTTTGTTTTTTAAGCCAATCATACTTTCCAGGCTTTACACGTATCTATCAGATATGCGTTACGTCATTGGCAAAATAACGACTTTTATACTTTGGCTGCTGGTTGCTGTGGCAGGAGCGGCAGTGTTGTTTATGGCGGCGGCAGTTATACTTGGTAGTATTACTGTAAATAGCGGGTTTGCACAGGTACAACCGCAGGAGGAGCATATTGAGATCTATGTTACCTCAAACGGAGTCCACACAGATATCATCGTGCCGGTCTCTTCCCCTTACATTGATTGGCGTGAAAAACTGCCGCTGCACCACTTCGGCAACGTGGACAGCACATTCAGGTACATCGGCTTTGGCTGGGGCGATCGCAGGTTTTACATGGAAACGCCAGAATGGTCTGACCTGACACCGAAAGTTGCCCTTACCGCCGCGCTCTGGCCCACCCGCACTGCCATGCATGTAGCGTACATCCGCACCCGGCTGGTACCCACCAAAAGGCAAAGGCCTATACGCATATCACCGGAACAGTACCAGCGCCTCATCACTTATATTGATGAATCTTTTGTGCAGCAAAACAACCGTTACCTACATATTAAAGGCTCCGGCTACTCTGAAAGAGATACTTTTTATGAGGCGAACAGGAAATTCTATATCCTAAAGAACTGCAACAATTGGGTAAACCAGGGGCTGAAAACCATAGACGTTACAACAGCTGTTTGGGCACCTTTGCCGTTTGCTGTAATGCGTCACCTGCGGTAAAAAGAAAAACCCCGGCAATTGCCAGGGTTCCTACTCAAATCACTAAACACTAAATTTTTATTTCATGGGAATCTCCATTAGTAACAGCTCAGCGCCTTCAGATGTTTTAATCTGAATTTTATCTGCCTCGCTGATGCCCATTCCGTCGCGCTTGCCTAGTTTTTCACCGTCAATCTCCACCTCTCCGTCTATCACAAAAGTGTAAAGGCCGTTACCTTGCTTGTGTAGCGCATACTCTTCAGAAAAACCGCTGTTTAACGTACCTAAGGTAAACCAGGCATCCTGATTTATCCACAGAGCTTCGCCGTTTTCGTCCGGAGAAATCACCGTCTGCAGTCGGTTCTGCCTGTCTTCCGGTTTAAAGGTTTTCTGGCCATAGCGCGGCGTAATGTCTCGCTTATTAGGAAACACCCAAATCTGCAAAAAGTTTACAGACTCCGTTTTAGATCCGTTATACTCCGAATGCGTAAGCCCGCTTCCTGCCGACATGATCTGCACATCATTCGTATTTATCACCTCCTGCGTGCCGGTGCTGTCGCGGTGTGCCAGCGAGCCTTTCAACGGAATAGAGATGATCTCCATATTGTCGTGGGGGTGCGTACCGAAGCCCATGCCCGGTGCCACCACGTCATCGTTCAGCACACGCAGCAGCCCGAAGCCCATACGCTCAGGGTTGTAGTACTGCGCAAAACTGAAAGTATGATGAGAGTCTAGCCAGCCGTGGTTTGCGCGGCCGCGTGTAGCTGCCTTATGAATTACCTTATTGCTCATAGTTCGATTTTTTTGATGCTGATTACTTTTGCTTCCACTTGCCTTTAAACGCCAGCTCATGTAGAGGCTTACGCTTGCGCGGTGCCAACTCCCGCTCTTTCAGCACCTCCGGCAGCGACTCCGGATCGCCTACATACCCAACTGCACCCATCGATACGGCTTCATACCCTTCGGGTATACCCAGCATCTGCTGCGCCTTTCCAGCATCAAAACCGCCCATCAGGTGTATGTGCAAACCTAAGTCTGTGGCCTGCAGCAGCAGGTTTCCGGTTGCCAGGCCTACATCATGCCAGGCATGCTTATTCAGGTTGCCGTTAAAATCATACTTGGTTTTGGCGATGCTGATAAAAAGTGCCGCTGCGTTTTTAGCCCAGCTATTACCCTCCACCAGGCAGCTGCCGAGGCGGTCAAAGGCTTCTTTTTCTTCTTTCGTGGCATAAATAAAGCGCCAGGGTTGCTCGTTCATGGCAGACGGTGCCCAGCGTGCCGCCTCAAAAAGCGCTTCCATTTGCTCGTTGCTCACACTCTCGCTGCTAAAGGCGCGGGGGCTCCAACGGTTCTCAATTAAGGTATGCGTGGCGATGTTATTTTCCGTTGCTGTTGACATATCTATAGTTTAAAGTATAAATCGAAATAAGGCTTTATGTTTTCACAAATTTAATGTACATACATATAATGTACAAACATAACACTGATTTAGTTCAGACTTTATTCATACAAAGTATACTTCATCAGGTTGGAAAAAGCTAGCGCTACAGGTTTTAAAAGGCGGCATAAGTATAAAAGCACTTCAAAACACCCTCCCCTTTTAACAGCAGGCAAGGCACTGTGTCAGCTCTGTATCTAATTTTGTATCTTTGCAAATCTAAAACAGATTGAAAATTATGAGCGAATATACTCCACTAAGTGAAGTAGGCGAGTTTGGCCTTATCCGTAAAATAAAAGAGAAAATTGAGCTTCGTAACGAGTCTACCATCAAGGGCATCGGTGATGATGCAGCCGTGCTGGAGCTAAAGGAAAAGCAGGTGGTGGTATCATCGGACATGCTGCTGGAGAGCGTGCACTTTGACCTGACTTTTTGCCCGCTAAAGCACCTGGGTTATAAGGCTGTGGCTGTAAACGTATCGGATATTGCCGCCATGAATGCCAAACCAACGCAAATTACGGTAAACATTGCCGTTGGCGCGCGCTTTACCCTGGAGGCTGTGGAAGAACTGTACGAAGGCATCCGCCTGGCTTGCGACAATTATAAAGTTGATTTAGTAGGAGGCGATACAACTTCTTCGCGTGCCGGCCTGGTGATTAGCGTTACAGCCATCGGCGAGGCTGCCCCGGAGGAGATCGTGTACCGTAATGGCGCTAAAGTAAACGACCTGGTGTGTGTAACCGGAGACCTGGGAGGCGCTTATATGGGGCTGCAGATTCTGGAGCGCGAGAAGCAGGCTTTTATGGCTAACCCGGACATGCAGCCGGAGCTTGAGAACAAGCAGTATATTGTGGGTCGCCAGCTGAGGCCGGAGGCACGCATGGATGTGATCTATGACCTGAAGGAGCGCGGCATTAAGCCAACTTCTATGATTGATATTTCGGACGGACTGGCCTCGGAGCTATTCCATATCTGCAGCCAGTCTAAGGTGGGTGCCGTGGTGTACAAAGACAACCTGCCTGCTGATCCTCAGATGCTGGAGACTGCGGTAGAGTTTAACATTGACCCGCTGACATGCATCATGAACGGCGGCGAAGATTACGAACTGCTTTTCACGGTGCCGCTTGCTGCCTACGATGAGTTGAAGAACCACCCAGATATCACCATCATTGGCAACATCACGCAGGAAAGCGAAGGCGTGAACCTGGCCACCAAGTCCGGACAGGTGTTCCCGCTGAAGGCCCAGGGCTGGAGCCACTTTTAAGAAATTTATACTTTGACAAAACGAAGAAAGGCAGCCGTAATAGCTGCCTTTCTTCGTTTATTTCCGGTACAAAGCTTTTATCCCCTGCCTCTCCAGAAGCTAGTCTGCGATTCGCGACTTTGAAGAGTGAGAACTTATCTTTTTTAATTTAATCCTCCGGATAAGGTATAAACACGAAGTTCTGAAACTCGCCATCCACCACGAACAGGCAGCAGAACTCATCCGGGTCTTTGTAGGCGGCTATAAACTCTTCCACTTTATCCTCTACCACCAGCTGGCGGTTTACAAAATCTTCCAGATAAGAAGCGTTAATGTGCCAGTCCAGCGCCACTTCTTCTTTGGCCAGGAACACAGAGCCCACTGGCACCTGCGTGCGGCTGAACACGAATATAGGATACTCAGAAATTTTGCGTTTACGCACCTGGTAAGATGCCTCTTTCAACGTTTCGGCCACTACCACAAAATCCTGCGAGATAGTGCCCAGGTATTTACCATTCAGTTCCGGATCGTTTTCCATATTCTTATTTGCGTATCACCTAACACATCTCAGGCAGCAAGACTTTCATACACTTTTATTTTGCCACTTGATACGTGCTACGAGTTACGTTTTCTATTTAGCGGTTAACAATACTATATTCTCTACATGGTGCGTCTGCGGGAACATATCCACAGGCTGCACGCGCGTTACGTCATACTTTTCAGACAGCCACTCCACATCGCGGGCCTGCGTGGCCGGGTTACAGCTCACGTATACAATACGGCTCGGGTGCACCTGCAGCAGTTTTTGCACCACATCCTCGTGCATTCCGGCGCGTGGCGGGTCTGTTATCACCACATCCGGCCTTCCGTGGCGGGCAATCAGCTCATCCGACAGAATATCCTTCATATCGCCGGCGTAAAAAGTGGTGTTAGTGATATCGTTGATCTGCGAATTTATTTTGGCGTCCTCTATCGCGCTTGGCACATACTCAATACCGATCACCTCACGGGCCTGTTTTGCCACAAAATTAGCAATTGTTCCAGCGCCGGTGTACAGGTCATACACCAGTTCGTTTCCGGTCAGGTTGGCCAGTTCGCGTGTCTTCTTGTATAGCTCGTAGGCTTGGTTAGCGTTGGTCTGATAGAATGATTTTGGCCCTACCCTAAACTTGATGCCCTCCATTTCCTCGTGTATGTATGGCAGTCCTTTGTAGCACACCACCTCCAGGTCATGAAACGTTTCGTTGCCCTTACTATTGATAACATAATGCAGCGAAGTGATCTCCGGGAAAGTCGCGCCCAAATGCTCCATCAGCGCCTGCATCTCTTCCGGTCTGTCCTCATACACCTGCACAATCACCATCAGCTCCCCGGTAGTAGCCGTACGGATAATGAGGTTGCGCATGTATCCCACCTGTTTCACGATATCGAAAAACGGCAGGTTGTGCTCTTTGGCGTACTTCCGCACTTCCAGTCGGATGGCGTTAGACGGGTCTGGCTGCAGGTAGCAGTGCTTAATATCCAAGATTTTGTCAAAACGGCCGGGAATGTGAAAACCTAAGGCATCGCGGTCAAACTCCTGCCCCGACTGGATCTGCTCTTTTGTAAGCCAGCTGGTGTTCGAGAAAGTATACTCCAGCTTGTTGCGGTAGTAGCGGGTTTCCCCGGAGCCAAGTATAGGATCAAACTCCGGCAGCGGCACCTTACCGATTCGCTCCAGGTTGTCCTTCACCTGCTTCTGCTTAAAGTATAGCTGGGTATCATAGCCGATGTGCTGCCACTTGCAACCGCCGCAGGTGCCAAAATGCTCGCAAAACGGCTGCACACGCAGCTCCGACAACTCATGAAATGCCACAGGCTCAGCTTCCAAGAAGCTTTTTTTCTTGCGGGTTATGCGCAGGTCCACCACGTCGCCGGGGGCTACGCCAGCCACAAAAATCACCATGTTATCATGGCGGGCCAGGCATTTACCTTCGGCCACCATGTCCTCGATCTTAACTTGCTCGAGTATTTCGAATTTTTTCTTCTTGCTCTTATTTCTCACAGTGCCGCAAAATTACAAAAATCTAAGTAGATACGGGTGGTTGGTTGCTAGTTATTGGTTATTCGTTGATGGCTTACGGCAATGTAGAAGTGCAACACCTTGCATCTTGTCTGCGACTGAGCAGTAGTAGTATTGGTTTATGAGAACCAAGGGGCGCACTATACTTGCCGCTGAAAACATACTGAAGGCAAAGCCAGGTCGTACATTCACCCGCTCAACAATTTAACCATTCAACAATTAACCATTAACTTTATCTTTGCACCAGATTTTAGTTGAAGAAAGTATAAAATGAGAGATAAAGTAGTGTTGATTACCGGCGGCACGTCGGGTATTGGCAAAGCATTAGCCTTCGCTTTTGGCCGTGAGGGTGCGAAAGTAGCGGTATCGGGCCGCAACCAGCAGAACCTTGACCAAACCAGCCAGGAGCTTAGCGCGGCAGGTATAGCCAACCTCGCCGTTAATGCCGATGTGAGCGTGGAGGAGCAGTGCCAGCGCATGGTGCAGGAAACCGTAAGCAAGTTCGGTCGCCTGGACGTGCTCATCAACAACGCCGGCATTTCGATGCGCGCCCTGTTCGAGGACCTGGACCTGGACGTGATCCGTGAGGTGATGGATATTAATTTTTGGGGCACCGTGTACAGCACAAAGTATGCGCTCCCTTATATAAAGCAGTATGGAGGCTCTATAGTTGGCATTTCATCTATTGCCGGTTACCGTGGCCTGCCTGCTCGCACAGGTTACTCGGCCTCTAAGTTTGCCATGCACGGATTTCTGGAGACTTTGCGCACAGAGCTGCTGCATTCGGGGGTACACGTACTGCTTGCTTGCCCTGGCTTTACGGCTTCTAACATCCGTAACACAGCCTTAGCCGCCAACGGCCAGCAGCAAGGAGAAACACCGCGCGAAGAGGAAAAGATGATGAGCGCCGAGGAAGTGGCAGAGCGAATCCTGAAAGCCACCATTCAACGCAAACGCGACTTAGTGATGACGACGCAAGGCAAGCTGGCCGTGTGGGTAAACAAGCTTTTCCCAGGTCTGGCCGATAAGCTGGTGTATAACGTCATGGCGAAAGAGAAAGACTCGCCACTTAAGAGGTAATTTATAGATTGTTGATTGCTTATTGTTGATTGTCGTGCTTAGCATGAAAACAAGTAACAATAAGCAATCAACAATTAAAGTTACGGCAGCTCCAGCAGGTTGCTTTTACGGATATACGCCGTCTCCCCTTTCCACTTTATCTCGTACCAGATATCCTGCTCCCCCGTAATGGGTACTTTATGCCCTTGTGAGGTCGTGGCAATCCAATCAGCTCCGGCAGAGGGTGCCGACATAATGGCCACTTGATTGTTCTTGATGATGCCTTCGTCGCCCAGGTTCAGCAAATTGATATAGAAAAGTATAAACAGCAGGTAAAGTATAAACCCAGCTTTGAATGCCGTGCTAAACCTGTGCCCGCGCCGCCAGCTAAACAGCATAACCGTTACTGCGATTACAGCTATAAGCAGCATCAGCTCCAGTATGCGCATGTAATACTTGTTGAACTGTGTTTTAAAAAACTGCAGGTCGTTGTACTCGTAGCCTTGCAGCCGATACGCCTGCGCCAGTTCCTCCATTTTCTTTAGCGTAGAGCGGCTGGGCTCTTTGGTGTAGAACATGTGCAGGTAATACATAGCCCCTGTATAGTCGCGGAGCCCTTCTTTGATGTAAGCCATTTTGAGGAGCATCTGCGGCGAGTATTGCTGCTCCTGCTCCAGCAATTGCTCGTAAAAAACAAAAGCATCAGAATAACGTTGATTCAGGAACAGCGAATCTGCTTTAGCCAGTGTTAAATTAGTTGCCTGAGCATAAGCAGGTTCCGCCAAAACAGCCAAAAAAATAATTAGAAAGACAGATATTTTAGATAAGATATTTTGCATTTAAAAACTTAGCTGTTAGTTTTGCATCGCAATTCAGGGAAACGCCTTGAGATCGCAAGTTAATAAATAAACTGATTCTGTAGCTCAGCTGGTAGAGCAATACACTTTTAATGTATGGGTCCTGGGTTCGAATCCCAGCGGGATCACTTTAAACAATAAATAGCATTTTTTAACTGGAAGGTGTTTTATTGTTGCCTCTTGTAAAGGAGAGGAAAAAAGAAGTAAAAATGTTTTGACATTTTAAATAAAGCTTCTACCTTTGCACTCCCAAACAGGGAAAACGATTCTGTAGCTCAGCTGGTAGAGCAATACACTTTTAATGTATGGGTCCTGGGTTCGAATCCCAGCGGGATCACTTCAGAAGCCTCAAACTTACGTTTGGGGCTTTTTTTATTGCCTGCTTCAAACAAATATCACTATATACCTGTACTCTCTACAGATAATTCCTGCTGTTACATCACAACCCCGTTCTTCATGGAAGATGCCGTAAGAATATACATACCCGTCTCTGTCTCCTACCCTGCCCTGGAAGAAGTGCTGAAAAGCCAGCTGATTGGGGAGCACATCCCAAAGCCAGAAGCAGGATCAGACACGCCTCCTTACGCACAGATTCTGGATGTTGGTATTCGTGGCGCCAACGAAGGGCCGAACAAGGTTATTCTCCGGGTAAAGATCAGGATTCTGCGCACCATGCTGAAGCGCGATTCGGTGGACCTGTACGTGCTGGCTACATTGGGGTACGACAACGCTGCCCAGCAACTCTTTGTGCAGCAGTTCCACCTGACATCAAGAACCAACAGCGGCTTCTTTAACACAGGTTTAGAGGTGCTGGTAAACAAAGTGGCGTATAGTCAGATCATCAAAAAAGCGCGGGTAAACTTAAAGCAAATTATAGCCAGTGAGCTGCAGAAGGCAAACGGAATGCTGGCCGATGGCTTAGATTTGAAGGGGATAAAACTGACGGGTGCGGTAAATGAGGTACGGGTTCAGGATATTACGCCCCTGCCAGACAAGCTGATCCTTTCTGTGGAGTTGACAGGAAACATTGAGGCCAATGTACTGACTCTAACAAACCTTCTGCCGGCTAAATAAACATCATGCCCTCCAAGGGCTTCTATACTATTTAAATATAACTGCTACTGCAGTTATACACATCCCTATCCTTCTAATAAGTATGAATACAAAAGCCCCGGCATTATTTAAATGCCGGGGCTTTTGTATTCATACGTTAGGCCTCTGCTTTAAAGTGCGTCTCGAAGAGTTTATACTTATACTTTGGATACTCTTTCAGCACGGCTACCAGCGCGAATACAGACCCGCCTATCACCAATGGATAGATGAGGTACAGCAGCGGGTGGATAAGCGGCAGTAACAGCAGGCAAAGCAGCCCAATGGCAATAAAGTTAAATAAGTATGAAGCCTTGGCACTAAAGCTGAACAAGCCTCCAGAAACTGCTTTAGGGCTTACAATAGAGGAGATTATACTTATTGGTACCATTACCAGCACACTGCCAATGTACATCATGACAATAAAAAAAGCCTCTTCCTGGTTAAACACAGCCACATACACAAATGTTAGCACGGCATCGATAAGCAAAGGCAGGCGCAGTGCCGTCCAGGTTACTTTCAGGAAGTCGTTTACGGTGCCGCTGGAGCGCTCTACCGTAAGCCAAAGGTTTCGGTAAAAGCCCCATACATTGTTAAACACATAGGAAAAAACAATTAACGGCCCCACAAACAGCCAAAGTGTTAACACCTCATCCAGCAGATGCTCTCCTTTTTTAGTGAAAGCAAGTGCATCGGCACCAAGTATAAATGCCTTGAACGCAAAGCCGAAAAGCAGCATTTGGCGGGCCTGCTTATGGTTTTTAAATAAGCGCCAACCCAAGCTGCGGCGGGCGTTAGTGCTATAGTTGACAGTTTTGCGGCGCGGCTCCGTGGCAGCTTTTTCCAGAAAAAAATTAGCGGTAACAAAAGCGCCTAGCGCGGCCATGTGCACCACCAGCATTATCCAATCGGCAATTGGGAAAAACATCGGCACTCTAACCTGAAGCGCAATAAACGCCCCTGCCATTACCACTGCAGAGTAAAAATTAGCATTGCGCCAGCGCATACGGCGCTCTATAAACACCTGTAGCGAGCGAAGCGTAACGTGGGCCGTAAGTATAACCAAGATGCTCTGCAGCAGGTGCAGCACCGTGTACAACGGCGATATCATGTACAAGAGCAGCAAGAAATTGAGCAGCACAAAGTAAAATGGCGACACCAGTTCCACCACCAGCTCTGTTCGGAAGCGCTGAAAAGCCGAAACAGGGTACAGCTGCGGAATCAGGTTTGCCTTTGGAACGTATGCCGGAAAAAATCCTTTCAAAATAATGGTGGACAGTATAAGCAGGTTTGTGTACTCCAGCACCTGGTCTACGCTCAGGCTGGTGCTGCCCTGCCCTGCCTGCTTCAGCAGAAACGAGAACAGCCAGCTATAAACGCCCGCCGACAGCAGCCCCAGCGACAGCAACAGCGAGCGCTGCAGGCGCTTATGCCTGAAAAAGCTGATGATTCGGACTCGGCAAGAGAATAATATCAGATCCATGTGATAAGTTAAGTATTGAGAGCTATGAGTTAAGAGTCTAAAGTTAAAAGTGCCTTAACGCACTTTTAACTTTAGACTCTTAACTTTTAACTTACTAAGTGAGCATCCAGTCCAGGTTGGTTTCTGCATTGTGGTGCGGCAAAAGCAGCTGGAACAGGGCTTGGTCTATCAGGTTGGAGCCGTTCATGGTAAATTCCTGCACCGACCCATTATACATCAGCTGCCCATCGTTCAGCACTCCTATGTGTGTGGCGATCTTCTCGACATAATTAAGGTCGTGGGAGGAGATCAGGATGACGCGGTTGGCATTGCGGTAGCTTCGGATCAATTGCACCAAAAGCTGCGCGGCAATAGGATCCAGGCCGGTAAACGGCTCATCCAGTATAAGCACTTGCGGCTTATGCAGCATGGCCGCGGCAATGCCCACTTTTTTCTTCATCCCAGTAGAATAGCCCGCCACGTTCTTGTGCAGCGATTCTTTATCGGTAAAAAAATAATTGACCAGGCTACTGATTCGTTGTTCTGCCTCTGCTACAGGAAGTTTGTAAAGCTTTGCCACAAAGCTGAGGTACTCCATGCCGGTAAACTCTTCAATGAGCGGATTGTCTTCGCAAAGGGCGCCGAGGTTTTGCTTTACTTCCAGCTGGTGCTGATGGTAGTCTTTACCGAAAAGAGAGATGCTGCCACTGTCGGGCTGCACCAGGTCGAGGATACAGTTTAAAAAGGTGCTTTTCCCTACTCCGTTCTTGCCCAGCAGGCAGTAGATTTGTCCACTTTCAACAGTCAGGTTTAGCTCCTGTAGCACCTGCTTTTTACCAAACGTTTTAGACAATCCTGTTATTTCTATACTCATATATTCGAATCGTAGCGTGAAGTCCTTCAAATAAAGTATGCGCTACGAGCCTGTAGCACAAGCATAAAGGTATAAACTATCTCTGACTCTCCCCAATATCGCAACTGCTTTACCTAGATAATTTTATACTTGCAGAAATATGCATTTCTTTCTTATGTGCTAACACAGTTAAAGCCGGATAAGGTTCTTTGTTCCTCAATAATTAGGCTTAAAGTATAAACTCTATATTTTTTGATTATTGGTTTTGTTTTTGTCAGAGCCTATTTATACTTTTGCATCCTACTTTACCGGCGCACGTGGTGAAATTGGTAGACACGCCATCTTGAGGGGGTGGTGCCTTCGGGTGTGGGAGTTCGAATCTCCCCGCGCGCACTCTAGAAGCTCTATTCTTAACTGAATGGGGCTTTTTTGTTTTAAGGCCTGTTCTGGAGCTGAGGCTAAAAAATAAGCATAATACCTTACTTAACCGAGGCTACGGCCAAATGCAAGTATAAACCCAGCCTACCTACTACAGGTTTTCAATTCTATGCTTTCCCATTGTCCGCAAGCTTACGATATTTGCGCATCAACAGCATTTATACTTCTGGAAACTGCCTCAACATAAAACCCTGCGGCAGCACTAATAAACTCCTTACAAGTCCAGCTTAAAAGCACCGGAATCGGCCACATCATAGTAAGAAATACCTAGCGTATCGAGCTGCTGGCGCAGGCGCTGCCGGTACCATGGCGCACTGGATCCATCTAAAATAAGTTTATTGAAAGTATACTGCTGCAGCTGCTCCGGTTTCAGGCGCACGTTCTGGCGCAGCAAGAGGTAATCCACGGCAAAGCCGGCCTTTGGCTGCAGCTTGGGCGGATGAGAAAGTATAAGCCACCGCAGGCCCTGCCATACCAGCAACCGATTACTGTCCGGCAACAGCACAGAGGGATTTTTATCGGCACCGTTTAAAGCTACCTGCTGCGGCTGCTCTACCCCGAGCTGCCAGAGGTGCGGCTGTACGTTAAATGTATAATTCTGCGGGTTTTGCAGCAACGAAGAATCCGCTATCAGCACAGCCTGCTGCCCCTGCACAAGCCCTATACCTGTACCGCCTCGCACACTGTATACAATAAACTGCCGCTGCTGCTTTTGCTGCGCCTCCTCCCACATCTCCTGCACCGAAAGCACAGCAGCCACTCCAACCGCTAAACCTAAAAAACGCAATTTCTTCAGGGCCACGAAAAGCAGAAAAGCCAGTAGCAGGAAGTATAAAAGATAGGTTTGCCATACACTGATATCGATGCCGGTGAGCACAGACTGCGGCCAGCGCTGTACCCAAAGGTTAAATTCGTTCATCAGCCAGATCAGCCAGAAGTGCACCTGAAAAAGCAGCCAACTCAGCACCGGCACCCAACTGAACGCCAGCGCCACCACACCCGACCACAGCACCAACATGGCCGCCGGCACCACCACAATATTAGCCAGCCAGAAGTATACCGGAAACTGGTGGAAGTAGTAAAGCCCCAGCGGGAAAGTTGCCAGCTGCGCCGCCAGCGCCACTGTAAAGTACGTCCAGATAAAAGCAAGTACACGGTTGCGCACCTCCAGCAGCTCGTAAATTTTTGGCTGCAGGTAAACAATGCCCAGCACTGCCAAAAAGGACAGCTGAAAACCCACCTCCAGTAAATTGTAAGGGTTAAGGTAGAGCAGCACAAAGGCAGCAAAAGCCACCGTGTTATAGATAACCGTTCTTCGGCGCAAGGCCAGACCAACTGTTACCAAGCTAAACATAAGCACTGCCCGCAGCACTGACGGCGACAAACCAGTTACAAAAGCATAAAGCCACAGCGCCAACAGCACAAGTATAGCCCCAACCCACCGCTGCCTGGCTGTGGCCGTAAACCGCGCCAGCACCAGCATCAGCACTGAGTAAATCAGCCCCACGTGTAAGCCGGATACCGCCAGCACATGCATAGTACCTGTATCCGCATAGGCTTGACGGATGCTGTTATCCAGCTCATCTTTTACTCCAAGTATAAGTGCCGAGGCAATCGCGTACTCCCGCTTCTCCCTCACCCGCTCGTGCAGCAGTTCGTCTAGCTGGCGGCGCAGCTGTATGCTATAGTATAAAATTGTGTTTGGAGGATCAGAGGCGAGCTTCTGGTACTGCAGCGGCTGCAGGTAGTGGCGGTAGTAAATGTTTTTGTTGGCCAGGTAGGCTTTGTAATTAAACTGGTTAGGGTTAAGCGGAGCCACCACTTCTAGCGGTGCGCCTTTTACCAGCAGCACGTCGCCGTAGTTTAGCTCGTAAGCCTGCTCTGAGTCATGGGGCACGGATAGCTGCACCTTACCGATGGCTTTCCGCCAGCTGCCGTTAAGCTTAACTTCTTCAACCTCCAGCACAGTGCTTTGGTAGCCGGGCTTCTGCAGCACGTAATCCTGCACCACACCTTTGTAGTGCGTTGGCGCAGTTTTCAGGTAAGCAATATGCTGGGCCTGATTGATTTCTGAACGCTGAAAGGTAGTGGTATAGCCAAGGGCAAAAAATGTAAGCAGGCCAAGTATACCTGCCATATCCGTAGCAAAGTTGCTTTTAAACTTTTTGGCAAGTAGGGCCGCAGCCACAAACCCCGCAAAGTAAAAGGCAAGCAAACCGAGCCCGTGCCCGAAATGCCTGCCCCAAGCAAAGTATAGCAGAATGCCCGCTATAAAGCTAAGCGTAATGCGCGCAACCGGATATGGCGCCCACCGCAGCATCAGCCCTTGTATGTCATTTTATAGTGCTGGATGTCGCACTCCGTAAATATGTCGCCTTCTTCGGTAAAGCCGTGGCGCTTGTAGAAGTTTACCGCTGGCAGCTGTGCATGCAGGTATATTTTTTGGCTAGCTTGCTCTGCCTGCACATCCTGCAGTACAAGCCGCAGCATTTCGGCCCCTACATTTTTATTCCGGTACTCCGGCAGCACGGCAAACCGCTCCAGCTTTACGCCGGCATCTGTTTTGCGCCAACGAGCGGCTCCGCAGGGCACTCCGTCACAAGTAGCCAGATAATGCTTGGCAGTAGCTTCGTGCGCATCGTATTCCGCATCGCGGGGCACCTGCTGCTCCTGCACAAAAACTTTCTCGCGTATGGCAAAGGCAGCGTTTAGGTCCTGCTCGCTCACAGCTTGTTTTACCTTGATCATGGGGAAGTATAAAAACGTAGAGACGCAACTCGTTGCGCCTCTACAGGTATGCTAGTTACTAAAATTTTATTGACAGGCTACGGTTATCCGGCTGGTTGCCTTCTGCTGCGCCCGTTTACTTTTACTGGCTCACCGCTTTCAGCTGCTTTGGCCTCCTCGCGGGCGGCGCGGCGCTCCTCTTCCAGTTTGCTGTAAGCGTTTACGATGTCACGTACCAGGCGGTGGCGCACCACATCGTCGGCACTCATTTCCACAAACCCGATGCCCTTCACGCCACGCAGAATGTTAAGCACCTCCATCAGGCCGGAGCGCTGGTTACGCGGCAGGTCAATCTGCGACCAGTCACCGTTCACCATCACCTTAGCGTTAGGACCCATACGTGTCAGGAACATCTTCATCTGGGCCGGTGTGGTGTTCTGAGCCTCATCCAGCAGCACAAAGGCATTGTTCAGCGTACGCCCGCGCATATAAGCCAGCGGCGCAATCTCAATGATTTTGTTTTCCTGGTAATACTTCAGCTTCTCCACCGGAATCATATCTTCCAGCGCGTCATAGATAGGGCGCAGGTACGGGTCTACCTTGTCCTTCATGTCGCCGGGTAAAAAGCCGAGGCTTTCGCCTGCCTCTACCACTGGTCTGGAGATAATAATTTTTTTAACTTCCTTGTTCTTAAGCGCGCGCACGGCCATGGCTACTGATACATAGGTTTTACCAGTACCGGCTGGGCCAAGTGCAAACACCAGGTCGTTCGTCTCTACGGCATCTACCAGCTTTTGCTGGTTAGGGGTTTTAGCTTTTATGACACCTCCTTTGCTGCCGTACACAATCACGTCTGAAGAAGTAATAATTACCTCTTCTTCGGTTATAGCATCCGTGCCGAGGTATCTATTTACGCTATTATGCGTAATCTTCCCAAACTTATGATAATGATCTATCAGCGAAGAAAGGATTTCGTGAATTTTAGTGATCTCAGGGGTCTGCCCCTGTATCTTGATCTCGTTACCTCTCGATATGATCTTGCTGCTGGGAAATGCCGCAGCGAGCTGTTTAATATTTTGATTCTCTGTCCCCAAAAAATCAATGAGTGAGATATTCTCTAGGGTTATTACTTTCTCTACCAAATGTTTAGCCTCTTATATAGCAGGTTAGGAATATTTTCTTTAATTTAACTAAATTCAGTAATATTAATACAAATCTACTCAAATTATAGTTCGTAATATGGCTGTAATTACGTTTCTGTCTGACTTTGGATATAGGGACCACTATGTGGCCGCCGTCAAGGCCAAAGTACTTTCGCTGGACCCGCAGGTGCAAGTTGTGGATATCACACATGCTATCGAGCCTTTTAACATAGCGCACGCCGAGTATGTTTTCGGTGCCGTTTTCCGGGATTTTCCGGAGGGCACCGTGCATATACTTGCCGTAGATACGCAAGGTTGTAAACGAGGCAAATTTCATGCTACAAAGTATAAGGGGCATTATTTTCTGCTGGCCGACAACGGTTTGCTCTCGCTGCTGACAGATGGGAAACCGGAGCTGGTGGTGGAGCTGAAATCTGACACTCCTTATGCGCCTTCACCGGCCAGGGATTTGCTGGCACCGGCTGCTGTATTTCTGGCTAAAGGCGGCGATATTGATGTGCTTGGAGATCGCACCAACAACATTAAACAGCTGTTTAACAGACAGCTGCGCCTCAGCGACCATGCCATTACGGGGCACGTGATACACGTAGACCGCTATGGCAACCTTATTACCGACATCACCCGCGACAGCATTGAGACCATTGCACATGGCCGCACGTTTACTGTCCATTTTGGCCGCGAAACCATTGGCCGCATCTACCCCAACTACAACCAGGTGGATGACGGCGACTGCTGCTGCGCCTACAACAGCGAAGGGCAGTTATGCATTGGCATCAACAAAGGGCACGCCGCCCAGCTGCTGGGCCTAGGATTCGACTCGCAGGTGGATGTGCGTTTTTACCCCGGCAGCTGATAGTTGATAGCTAAATTGTTGGATTGTTAACTTGTTGTTCTTATTTATGGGGCTCACTTAAACCATGAGTGCATAAAATAGTTATTGAATAACAATAAACAATTAAACCATGTTGATACGCATTGTCCGGATGACATTTAAACCAGAGAAAACGGAGGAGTTTCTGGAGATTTTCCGAAGTTCTAAAGATAAGATTCGCGCTTTTGAGGGCTGCAACCATGTAGAACTGCTCCAGGACCTGCATCAGCCTAATATATACAGCACCTACAGCCTCTGGGACTCTGAAGCGCATTTAAACAATTATCGCAGCTCTGAGCTGTTCGGGCAAGTATGGCCAGCAACCAAAACCTTATTTGCCGATAAACCGGAAACCTGGTCTTATACACAGCTGGAAGTATAAAGACCTTGCAGCATGCGCAGCTCCTATCTGCATCTGACAGAGATCTGACGCAGATAGCTTAGCCTGTTTCAGAACAAAGCCTGCTTTTTTTTCTGTACCTTTGCTATATACAGCTCGCGTACGAGGCAGGCTAATGAATAATAATTGCTGATTGATCTATGGAAAACTATTTCGAGTTTTACGATATACCTGAAAGTTTTATACTTGACGAGAAGGCGCTGAAGAACACCTATTACAAACTGAGCCGCGAGTATCACCCTGACTTTTATGCCAACGAGCCGCAGGAGAAACAGCAGGAGATTCTGCAAATGTCTACACAGCACACCAATGCCTACCGCACCCTCTCCGACCCGGATCTGCGCATGCAGTACATTTTGAAAGAGCATGGGCTTCTTGAAGAAGGCGGTAAGAACGAACTACCCGGCGACTTCTTAATGGATATGATGGATATTAATGAGGAGCTGATGGAGCTGGAATTTGATTTTGACGCCGCCAAACTGCACGAAATAGGAGAAAAAAGCACCGGCGTGATGGCCGAATTAGAAAATGATATCCTGCCGGTTTTGCAGCGATATCCTGAGCTACACGGAGTTACCAAAGACGAGGCGCTGCAGCAGGTTAAAACTTACTACCTGAAGAAAAAATACCTATTGCGCATTCAAGAAAGTTTATCTAAGTTTGCATCTCGTTCCTGATAGAAGAACAAGCCTTGGTGGCGGAATTGGTAGACGCGCTGGTCTCAAACACCTGTGAGGTTACACTCGTGCCGGTTCGACTCCGGCCCAAGGTACAAATAAAAAGCCCTGCTGATATATATCAGCAGGGCTTTTTATTTGTTTGATTAATTTGTTTAATCTCTTTTAATCAATTAGCTGTTATTTTCTTTTATAAAGTTATATATCATCTCCGTCATTATTTTAGCATCTTCTGTCATATCTTCAATATTGTTGATATACTTAACTGCTTTTTTAGCAAAATTAACCTTATCATTGATAGTGCCAGACTTGGCAGCATAAGAGCGTGTAATACCTTTTACTTGCTTATCAATAAAATTGCCTAAGAGTTGGTCTTTATACCTATCGTAGATGAGACTATCAAAAACTAAACTTTGAGGATTCTTGTTTGCCTCATACTCCATAATTACTTCTTTCAAGACCGATGGTCTTAGTGTGTTCTCAATCTCCCTTGAATTTAAACAATAGTACCTGTCTTTTAAGCTATTTTTTAATTTCAAATGTCGTTCATACTTAGCTAGCCTTTTTGGGTTACATTCACCATCGATTTTTACCCCTGCACCATCCTTATCTGAAACTAAAAAAAGCTTTCCACATAGGCGTTCTACAGCAATGTTTGAATGGCTCTCATCTTTATCATTTAGGAATGACCAATGAGTAATGTTGCCACCACCATATTCAACAAAGGAATAATGAGTATCTTCTTTAAATACTCTAACCGTTTCTTTTAATGATTCTTGGTATACCTCAAGGTATTTTCTGATATAAATTCTGTCTGTAATACCTTCAACCCAAACTGTACAATTAGATAAAAAAACAGAGGCGTTACGTACACCTAACAGTTCAAGGATATTCGCATCTTCATTATCGACATTTTCAATCAAGAATATATGCTCCTCACTCTCTGAGCAGCCTTTGAAAGTATAAATAGAAATACCATCAATATCTAGTGTGATATCTAAAAAGTGGTTAGAGTGTGTAGTTATGAAATATTGGAAAGAAGCAAACTCTGGTTTAGTTAATACCTCTAAAAATACCCTCTGAAACCCTAGGTGCAAATAATGTTCTGGTTCTTCAATAAATACTTTCATCTCCTTTCCTTGATTGAAAAAGAGTGGGTAAGTCAATAATATAATTGCTTGTATTCCGTCACCTAATTCATATATCGGGCGCTCTATATTTCCTATTGACACGTGCACAACATCATCACCTTTACGAGGTATAATGTTTACCATTTCTCCACCAAAGAAATTATTACTCAGAAACTCTTCAAATCCCCTTAATCTATCTCTATCTTTTCTCGCTCCTACTAATAAAGCTTTAGCATCTTCATACAATCTTAATCCTGTGTAAATATCTTTATCTGATTCCTGCTTACCTATAAAGTAATCTTTTAAAGTTCTTTTTAAATATATATCATCATGAGAAAAGCTTGAGCCATTATTAGATATAGGCCTTAACCCCCTTAGAATTGGAATATATATTTTTTTAAAATCGTACCTTTTAAAATCTTTTCCGGTAAGCCCATCCAATTGTTTTAAATATTTGCTACCAATTTCCTTCAAAAAATTTCCGTGATACTGTCTTGTATCATCAATCTTGCTTTTAAGGATGGTTTGTAACGATATAAGACGTTCTTTAAAATGCTTATCTAGTTCAAAATTCCTATCTATATATTTAACATTCGGAACCTTATCTAATATATTAGATTGACTTCCCAAATAGTCCTTAAGATTATATCGATTGCTATAATTTGAAAGTTCTATATTGTATTCTTCAATAATTTGGTTTAATCTAATCAGATCGAAATTTTTAAACTTGAAGCCAAGATTTTCTTCTTTGAAGAATGTTCTTAAGAATCTACTTTTTCCAGAATTATTGGCACCAATAAAAATATTTATCTTAGATAGATTCTCTAAAAACCTCTCTTCTCCTAATAATACATAGCTTTCAAAATGATCTTCATTTAGAAAAATCGAGTCAATAGGGTAGTTCATCTTCATATGTTTTTTAGAGAAGGTTTATAAGATATAAAAATGGAATCATTATTACATTAGTAATTAATTACTATTTAGATAAGTCCCACCTGCTCTTTCGTATTTGCAATCCGAAAGTATGATAAATGCGGATTTGTAATCCGCCTCAGCAAAGGCAGTAGCTAATCCCACAAAAGCGGATTGCAAATCCGCAAAGTATAAAGTTCCGGATTACAAATCCGGAACAGCGGTGAAATAAATAGCGGTGAGCAAGTAGCGGTGCACAGGTAGCAGCAAGCATAGAGCATTAACATGTAGCGGCGAGCATGGTGCATCAACAGGAAGTATAAATTCATAGGCCAAGGTCAGTTATACTTTCTTTCCCGCCGTAGTTGGTGTTTTCACCAACAACCACCCCCCTAGCGCAAGCAGCCGATTTTATTTATACTTCAAACGCAGTTAGCCGCTATATCACATCGCGGAAGCGAGCAACATAGCGGCTAATAAACCTACAGCTTAACCATACTTTGCACATGGCCGTCCGTTTATACTTTGCAACAGCAAAACACCTTGCCCAAAGTATAAAACACGAATTACAGCGGGAAGTTATGGCATGCCAGAGCTGTTCAACAAAGTATGACTTATACCTACATAGAGCCCTGAGGCAGCTTTAGCTCAAACTCTTTGCCTTGCGCCACCGTTAGTTTATAGTCTTTTATCCAGGGGTTGTAGAGGCGCAGGGTTTTATAGTTGGTGCCCTGCTTCAGGGCGAAGGCCGGTAAGTCAGAAACTGTGGAAGTGACCTTTACCGAACGCGTAGGCAGCGGCTGATAGCCACGCTCTGTCGGCAAATCAAAATTATACTTTTGCGGGTTGCCCAACACTTCTTTCAAGGCAAGGATGCGGAACATGTAGCGAGAAGTTTCGTCGTTGAGGTATAGATCATAATAAGAGCTTACCCCCTGCCGCTCCAGCGCACGCCCTAAGCCAGCCATGCCCCTGTTGTACGAGGCTGCGGCATTGGTCCAGGAGCCGAACCGCCCTTTAGCGCTTTTCAGGTACTTTACAGCGGCAAGCGTAGCTTTTTTCACATGAAAACGCTCGTCTACTTCCCCGTTCACAATCAGGCCGTAGCCACGAGCCGTGTCTGGCATCAGCTGCCAAAAACCTGCCGCGCCTGCCGGCGAGGTAACATTCCCAAAAAGGCTCTCGGCCAATGCCAGGTATATAAAATCTTCGGGTATGTCATTTTCCTTTAGCAGTGCTTTAATTTCGGGTACGTAGCGCTGCATACGCTTCAGGCCCAGCAATGTGGTGGCGTGCAGGTAAGAGTTTACCAGCAGCTCACGGTCTAGCCGCTCAGCTACATCCGGCACATGCAGCGGCACCGGCTCTCCGGCAAAACTCAAGACTTCAGGTACGGCGGGCGGGCTAAATACTGGCTTTAGCGCATTGGCGTTTTCATCTGATGCATCGGACATGTCGCCTGACGTCATCATCTGCTTTTGGCTGCACAATTGTAGCGCTAGCACAAAAATTAACGTTACCCAAATGTATTTCCAGAACTGCTGTGCCATGGTCTCCTCCCGTCTTAACGTAAAATATGCCTTCTGTAAACTTCCACTTTAAATTAGGGAAAAAATGCAACAGCATCAAAACCCGGGTGGCCAGAGCAGGTGAACTATACTTTATTTCTAGCAAATGGCTTGGCGTACAGCAAAAACCCAGACATAACTAAACCGCAGCACGAAATTAAGTTTTAGTTTAAAAGCGGGTACTTGTGCCGAAAAGTACTTTGATATCAGCCATACTTAGTTTAAAATTGAGCTGCTACTTACTTTATCTGTCTTCTATAAAATTATCCGTGTTCAAACTACAGTTTTAAATTTTCCATTATTTTTGTAAGATGATCACTTTTGAAGAAACAAAGAAGCTGCTGAAGCATTCCACTTTTTATTATATTATCTCCACAAGCATGGAGGGCAAGTACACCTATGTAAACAACTGTTACAATAAGGCTTTCGAACACATTCATGGGTCTGTTATGGGGCAATCTTACGAGATTACCATGCACCCCGACGACACCAAAGTATGTGCGGAAGTAGCTGCCAAGTGCTTTGAAAACCCAGACAGTACTTTCCCGGCCACTATCCGAAAACATAACGGCAAAGGCGGTTATGTTATTACGCAGTGGGAATACAAAGCCATGTTTGACGCGCAAGGCAACCCGGCAGGCATCTTCTGCCTGGGCTACGACATTACAGCTTACACTGCTCACCACCAGGAACTCCAGAATGCAAAATCGCTTCTGAAAGAAATTTCCTTTTACCAATCGCATATAATCAGAAGGCCGCTAGCCAATATAATGGGCTTAACCAAGGTGCTGGAGCGAATGGATTTGGACCAGAACCTGCGAAACATCTGTGAGATGCTGCTGGAGAGCAGCCACCAATTAGACGCCGTTATAAGAGAAGCTGCTAAAAAGCAGAAGGCTTAACCTGCTCAATAGCTTCTTTCCAAAGTATAAAATCAAGATATCTGGCGATGTTGCCTTTAGCCTTAGCGGTAAATTTATATTGGTTTTTAATAAATTACCTGCAGATGCTTTGAAGCTAAAATATTAATTCCCAAATAATGGATTAAAGTATGTGGTGCTACAGGCTTGAGCCTATTAGAGTAAAATCCCCTGTTGCGGGGTTTCTGCACCTTGTTCCAACGCATCACATAGCCACCTACGGCAAGCACCAGAAAATTTACCAGGTCTTAAAGTTTTGTAAACTGATCCGGAACTTCTAACTTTGCTAACACTGTTAGGTAAAATAACAGAGCTACTATAAATGGGAATCGCAGAAAGAAAAAAACGTCATAAGGAAGAGATAAGAGCCTCTATACTGGAAGCTGCCTGGCAACTGGTGGTGCAGGACGGGTGGCAGGCGCTTTCTGTCCGTAAAATTGCTGAGGCCATAGAGTATAGCGTTCCTGTTATATATGACCACTTCGCTAACAAAGAGGCTATTCTGTTGGAGCTGACAAAGCAAGGTTTCCAGAAGCTGAATGCGTCTTTGGTAAAGGCACAGGACGGAGCTACTAGCCCGGAGGAGCAGATAGAGGCTATGGCTTACGCTTATTGGCATTTTGCCTTTGAGCAGGGCGCTTACTACCAGGTGATGTATGGTTTGGGTATCCCGTCGTGCGAAACCGTTAACCAAATTACCGAATTAAGTACTTTCAGCGAACTGATCTTACAGCCGATAAAGAAACTGATTGCGGCCGGCGAGCACCCGGAAACAGACCCGTTCCTGAAGCTGCACACTTTCTGGTCTATGTTACACGGGCTGGTCTCTATTAACATGATGGGCAGTGAGCAGCACAAGGAGGAGCTAAACCAAATGGTGCTCAAAGACTTTATCCGTGGCTTCGTCTCAGGTATGAAATCATAATTTTTTTGCCTTTATACCTAACACTGTTAGAATTTATAACATCAATAATAAGAATTAATATTTAATCAAAAACCGAAGTACAAATAGTATGGCAACTACAAAATGGTCATTAGACCTATCCCACAGCGAGCTAGGCTTTAAAATTAAGCACCTGATGATCTCTAACGTTACCGGCAAGTTTACCGAGTTCACTGCTGAGGCTGAAACAGAGGGCGACGACTTTACAAACGCAAAAGTGGTGGCAAACATTAACCCGGCTTCTATTAACACCAGCAACGAGCAGCGCGATGAGCACCTGCGCAACGCAGATTTCTTTGCCACAGAGTCTCACCCAAACATGACGTTTGTGTCTACGAAAGTGGAGCGCGTGGATGATGACACCTTTAACCTGTTCGGCGACCTGACTATAAAAGACACAACCAAGCCTGTAAAACTCTCTGTGGAGAACAACGGTATTGCCACTGACCCTTGGGGCAATGTAAAAGCAGGTTTCTCTATCAGCGGCAAGATTAACCGCAAAGACTGGGGCATTAACTACAACGCAGCCCTGGAAACAGGCGGCGTGATGCTGGGCGAAGAACTTAAAATACAAGGCGAGGTACAGCTTGTAAAGCAGGCTTAAAAACGCTTTTACTCCATTATACTAGTGAGGCTGTTCTGAACAAGGGCAGCCTCAACTATTTTTATACTTACACAGTTGAAGCGTGCCACTTTCCATCTGCAAGTATGGCTACGCCTGCTGCAGCACATGCCAACTACCCTCTTTCAATAACGATATACCTGGCCGAGAAGCCATTGCTTTTGTAGAGAACCTGCAGTGCCGTGATAAGCGATTGTATACCTGAGCCTTTGGAAGTATGGCTACTGAGCGGCTCCAGGTAATTTTTGTAGCCTTGCCCGCCAAGTCGGTCTACATAGTTTCTGGCTTCTTGCTCCTCTACCTCCTGCAGGTTCTTGGCCAATACTACACGCCGCATGTAGGGCAACGCAGCCTTCATGCTCTGGTAATCTGAAAAAGCGTACAGCCGGTAATAGGAGCTCAGTTTTATAGAGTTCATAGCTTCAAAGATAGCGCTGCCAGTATCAACTTCTAAAATTGCCGTGTCTCTTATCAGTTTTGAGTAGAAGTGCTGTACCTACAAAATGCCTCTTCTACCCTTCATCAAAACAGTCCCACTTTATAATTTAAAATATCACTAAAAAAATCCAAATCCATAACCTTATATAGCCATAAACGTTACTAAAATATTTATACATATATATTGTGTATAAATATTTTACCCCGCTAATAACGAACTATGCTTAATAAGTTTGTACTAATACTTTCATCCTGCTTACTTTTTATAACTTATAAAGCTAATGCACAATTCTCTTCTGTTACTGTACTAGATCCGGTACAAGTGTCTATTAACACGGGGGAGAAACCACAGTCTAAAGTATGGAAACATGACGGCAAATATTGGTCTGTGTTATCTGACAATACCGGCACTTACCTTTGGCGCCTGGATGACAAAGCATGGACAAAAGTGCTGCAGCTATCGGAGGAAACAAGCGTGCAAGCCGACTGCAAAACAATTGGTAACATAGCACATATCTTGCTTTTTAGAGGTACAGCATCAAAATTAGTTTCTGTAGAATACCTTCCTGCTACAAATACTTATGAGCTTTGGTCCGTAAGACCTGAAGCCGTAAATATAACACTCGACAGCGGCGTTGAGACAGCTACCCTTGAGGTTGACGGCACTGGCAGAATGTGGATTGCATCTGATGGCAATAGCAAAATATACGTAAGGTGGGGCGACTCGCCATACAGCATATGGAGCGCACCTTATGCTGTGGCAAGCAATATCAAAAACGACGATTTATGCGCTATTGTCGCCCTGCCAGGAAAAATAGGTGTATTATGGTCTAACCAGAACACCAAAAGGTTCGGGTTCAGAACCCATACTGATGGAGAGAGCCCTACTACTTGGCAAGTAGATGAAGTGCCAGCCTCTCAATCAGCCGACGACGTGCAAGGCGGCATGGCTGACGACCACCTGAACATGGCCGTGGCAGACGACGGAACCTTGTATTGCGCTGTTAAAACGAGTTTCGACACCAGTATACTACCTGCCATTGCTATGCTTGTGCGCCGCCCAAACGGCACTTGGGATGACCTGTATGAAGTAGCTAGTAGGGGAACCAGGCCTATTGCGATACTAAACCAGGAAGCCAACAAAGTTGTTATCGTGTATACTTCTTCAGACAGCGGCGGCGACATCCTGTACAATGAGTCCTCCACAACAAGTATAGCTTTTGGGAGTGCGCACGTGCTCTTGAAAGGCAAGTTTAATAACCCAACCAGCACTAAATCCAACTACAGCGATGATGCACTTATACTAGCCTCCACCACTAGCTCACCGGTATATGCAGTTGGTACACTTGCCTTGGACACCAGTACGCCTCTACCGGTAGAGCTGCTCAGTTTTACGGCCAAACGCACCAACGATAATGCTGTGCTGGAATGGGCAACAGCATCAGAAACTAACAACGGCTACTTTAGCATTGAGGTAAGCCTTGATGGAAAAAACTACAGCACCGTAGGCCTGGCAAAAGGAAAAGGCACTACCAGCCAAAAGAGCCATTATGCTTTTACAGATAACGGGATTTCGCGCTACGGAGCAGACAAACTATACTACAGGCTAAGGCAGGTTGATTTTTCCGGTGAATTCTCATTCAGCCATATAAATGTGGTATACCCTGGTGCGCTACCAGAGGCACTGGCAGTTCAGGCTTTCCCGAACCCGTTTGACGACATCCTGGAACTAGTCATTAGCTCGCAGGAGCAAAAGCAGGCCATACTTATACTTTACAATACCCAGGGCAAGGTTGTTTATTCTGATAAACTGGCGCTTTCAGTCGGCGAAAACCATGTTTACCTGCAACAGCTGCACGTGCCGCAAGGTGTATATTTCTTAAAAGTAAGCGCCAACGACCAGCAGCAAGTGCTGAAACTGGTACAGCATTAGGCTGCTATTTCTTTATGACTTTAGCCTGCTCTGTAAACTAAAAAGCCATGCAAATCTGCATGGCTTTTTAGTTAATCTTCAGTAGCTTTTGATGCTGCTAAATTGTGCTTAGTTCTTTAGCTGTACCGGAAGGCCCTCCAGTTGGGCATAGCTTAGCTTCCAATCGCCTTCAGTGTTTTTTTTCCAGAGAAGTATAAAGTTACCTTCTCCTATTCCGCGCAACTGCTCCTGCCCCGTCGGCAGCACATCAACCGAGAAAGTGCCTGCCTCGTAGGCCATTGTTCCGTCGGTGCCGGTGCTTACCACGTTGGTTTTTAAGTCGCTGATGGTGGTGTAGGTATCTTTTACCCACTTGTTGGCCACCTCGGTTTTTCCGGTAAAGTGTGTCTCGCCCTGAATAAACTGAACATCCTCGGCCAGGTAAGAGATCACCTTATCGGGATTGTCGCTGTTCCAGGCACTGATAAACTCCTGGTTCAGGCTTTGTACGTTTACCGCCTCTTCCTGCTGCGTGCAGGAACTGAGTGTAGCGGCAAAAAACAGGATATATAAATAGCGTTTCATAAGTCTGTTCGATTAAAGTTTGAAAACAAGTAAGTTTAGTGGCTGCCGCAAGCTAAGCCAAACAGGTTTATACTTGCGGCAGCTTAAGCTTTATACTTACC
The DNA here is from genome assembly GCF_947495565.1 of uncultured Pontibacter sp. Classification (GTDB taxonomy): domain Bacteria; phylum Bacteroidota; class Bacteroidia; order Cytophagales; family Hymenobacteraceae; genus Pontibacter. Next base: position 101,213 of record NZ_CANLZM010000005.1, on the reverse strand, counting down.
AGCTTTTTCTTCTTACTTCAGAAGTAGCATAGGCTGTAGACGGATTGCCGAAGGAAGGGTTAGGCAGATACCCCATACTGATGATAGGATTATATATTTCGCTCTCGCTGTAAGCAGCGTACGGCACTCCCACCTGGTTTTGTGCAACTAGTGCCTGCTTAGCGGGCGCAGCTTGTCTTCTTGCTGCTACCGGCTTGCTGGCCGATGTGCTTTTAGCAGCCACAGTTCTAGCGGTTCTGGCTTCTGCGGCGGCTCTGTTAGCGGCCGCTACCCGCTCTGCTTCTGCGGCTCTTTCCGCTTCCGCTGCTTTCTGTCTGTTATCTATGCCCTTGCCGATGGCATAGCCTGCGCCACCGCCAACCACGCCACCTACTACGCCTCCAACCACGCGGTTGCGCTTATGTATCACTGCACCTGCGGCTGCTCCTGTGGCTGCACCGATAACGGCACCTTTGGCTTGTGGGCTTATCTTTCTGTCTTGTGCTTCAGCTGAGGCACTCAGTAAGATCGATACTATAAAGACCATACTGAAAATGTAGTTTACCTTTTTCATAAAACGTGCTTTTAGATTTTACAAACTATCACGTAACGATGAAGGTAGATTTACAACATGCGTGCCAGATCAGTTTAGCTAGCTTGAGCAAAACATGCAAACAGCTATATATCAGCCAATTAAAAAATTAAAATATTTTACTGAAAGCTAAATTTAAGGAGCAAATCAGCTTGCACATGGTAGGGTTATACTTATTCTGCAGCCTTTTCAAACTTCGAGCGCTCCATCCAGGCGCGGGCGGTAGGGTTATACTTATTCTGCAGCCTTTTCAAACATCAGGAAATGCTGAATCGGCAGTACATCTTTTTGCTTGTAGAGCTTAAAACCGTTGGCATTTAGCTCCTTTGTTACCTGGCGGGCGCTCATCTTATGCAGCTCCTTTATTTGCACCTTGGGGTCTTCGGCGCGGTACTCCATCAGCACTAGCTTGCCATCAGGTTTCAGCGCCCGACGGATAGACTGCAGCATCTCCTTCGGGTATTCCAGTTCGTGGTAAACATCAACCATAAAGGCTAAATCCAGGGAGTTATCAGGTAGATTTATACTTTGGCTGCCGCCTTTCACTACTTCTACCTGGCTTAGGCCTAGCTCTTTTTTGCGGCTTTCAAGCGCTTCCAGGAAAGCATCCTGCACATCAATTGCGTATACTTTCCCCTCCGGCACGTTTGGGGCTATCCGGAAAGTATAGTAGCCATTGCCTGCGCCAATATCGGCCACTACACTGTTGGGACGCAATTCCATACTTGCTATGGCAAGGGATGTGTTTTCTTCCTGCGGCCTGGTATCCCGCTGAAGCCAGGCACCGCCAGCAGCGCTCATAATGCCTGCTATTTCGCGGCCCATGTATACTTTGCCAATGCCATCGCGGTCTGGCACTTTTGTGGAGTACTCCCCCGAGGCCTTCTGTTCCGGCTGCTGCGCCTGGCACGCGTTGCAGGCGCTCAGGCATAGCGCTATAAGCAGCAGGTTGAGCCAGTTTAGTTGTTTTGCACGGGCGAAGATTCTCATGGCTTTCAGGTTAATTTTTCCAGTCGCTGGGTTAGCTCTTCAATCAGTTCTTCGCTCCACCTGGCAGCCACCTCCTCATAATCCGACTTATCCCAGCGCTGCAGGTAAAACTTTTCGAGCCAGTTGGTATTTTTGTCCGGCCCCACGGTATAGCTGTTATACTCCAGTTTAAATATCAAGTCTTTGGCCAGGTCAAAAGTTTCTACGCCCGGTTTCTGAAAGCCTTCCAGCCTGAGCCTGAGCCCTACCTGCTGCACATTGCCGTTTTCTATACTTACCTCTGTGGCAGCGTCTGCCGCCGGGTCTTTTGTCCAGGTGTCTACCACGCGTTCTAAGCCAAAAGTATCAAATAAAGGCAGTACAGGCGTTATGTTCTGGTGGATCTGCTCTGCCAGTGCAGGCAAAACAGTATTATACAGGTGCTGTATAGATTGCTTATCGCGCGTGTTTTGTGCTTCCATAAGTATGGTTAACGAAAATGAAGAAAGGTTGATTTAACTTTGGCTGTACTTAGCCGAAGTATAGAAGTGGTTTGCAGCCGAAATCCGATTTTAGCCGGAAGCAGATCCGGTTTATACTTTAGCTGATAGAAGTTTATACTTCTGAGACTTTAAGAAGTATGAAATTGCTGCCCGCTGTTAAGCGACTAATGCTGCGGACACTAAATTTACTGCAGAAAAACTTTGAAAACAGTACCCTTGTCCAACTCGCTGTCAAACTCAATTTTCCCGTCGCAGTTCTCAATAATCCGCTTCACAATAGCCAAGCCGACTCCTGTGCCTTCCACGTGGGCATGCATTCGTTTAAACATGCCGAACACCTTCTGATGGTCTTCTTTTTTGAGGCCTAACCCGTTATCGCTCACAGTTAAAACCGTGTAATTGCCAGCTACAGAAGTGGTAATCGTGACTTCTGGTTTTCTATCCGGCGAGCTATACTTGACAGAGTTAGACACTAGGTTGTACAGGATGCTGCGCAGGTTTTTTTTGGAGAACACAATGCCTGGGGCACCCGAGAAATCGGCTTTCAACTTTGCGTCATACTTCTCAATCAGGTCCTTTATGTTTGCTTTTACGTCTTCCAGCACCTCCTCAAAATCGACACGTTCCGTTTCTACTGCTCCTTCCTCATACTTTAATTTCGCTACTTCCGTGAGGTCCATCAAGGTGTTTTTAAAGCGGCTGACAGCATTGTTGATCATAGCCATAATGGGCATGACCTCTTGCTGTTCCAGCCCCTTTTCCTGTATGGTTTCATCAAGCACAGTCATCAGCCCCTCGATGTTGTTGATTGGTGCTTTCAGGTCGTGGGAGGCTGTGTACACAAAGTTGTCCAGGTCCTTGTTTACTTTGGTAAGTTCCTTGGTGCGCTCCTGCACCCGCTCCTCCAGTTCCTGGTTCAGCGTCAGGGTTTGCTTGTTAACCTTCTCCATCTCCTTCTTCTGGAGGTAAAACTTCACGAACGTGGATACTTTGGCCTTTGTAATGTAGGGGTGCAGCGGCTTGAACAGGAAATCCACCGCACCGGCTTCAAACCCTTCTATCACGTGCGCATCCTGCTCATGTATGGCCGTGACGAAAATGATCGGTATATCCCGCGTTTTGGAGATATCGCGCAGATAGCGGGCCACTTCGTAGCCGTTCATGCCGGGCATCTGCACATCCAGCAAGATAAGCGCAAGCTCTTCCTGCAGGGCAATTTTCAGGGCTTCTTCGCCGGAGGTGGCAAAAAGGTATTCAACAGCTTCACCGTCCTTGGCCAGCAGGCTCTCCAGGCTCACCAGGTTTTCAGGCTTATCATCTACCAGCAGTATTTTTACTGGATACACATCAGGCGCTAAAACAGAAGGGTTAGTATGTTCGTCCAAGATCATGTAGGGTAAGTAAATATTGCTGGATGTGCGCTACACGCATTATCTTACAGGCAGGCGTGCTGTCTATGGCTGCCTGCGGCATGGTAGCGACTTCGGCTTCTGACGGGTTCTGCACAATGGCTTCGCCGCTGTTTTCAAAGATATACTTTAATCCCGAACTTCCATCCCTGCTGGCGCCACTTAGCAGTATTCCCACCGTATTTTCATTAAAAACATCGGCGGCACTGGTAAATGTCACGTCAATAGAAGGCCGAGAGTAGTTCTCCAGTTCTGAATCGTCGAGCGAGAAAGTATGGTCTTTTTCCAGCAGCACATGGTAATTGGCCGGAGCCAGGTATACATGGCCCGGCAGCAGCGGCTCCTTCTCCTCTACCTCCACCGCTTTTAGCTTGAGCTTTTTATCAAAAATCTCCGGCAGGCTGCCTTCCTCGTTGCGCAGGCGGTGCAGCACCAGTATAACAGGTATGCTATAGTTGGCAGGCAGCTCGCTCAGCACATTAATAGAAGCCTGTATGCCGCCCCAGGAGCCTCCAATTACGATAAGCTTATTTGACGCTGCCATCAGTTGGTTTTACGGTAGATGCGGTTGCTCTTATCCACAAAATTATAGCTGCCGTTGATGCCCGACATAGCCAGTGTTTCTTTTTTGCCCAGTGCCAGGTAACCCAAACTCACCAGACTTTCATCAAATAGGGTTAATACGCGCTCCTGCAGCTGCCTGTTAAAGTATATCAGTACGTTGCGGCATACGATCAGGTGAAACTCGTTGAAAGAGGTGTCTGTGGCCAGGTTATGCGGATAAAAAACCACGTTTTTCACCAGCGACGAGTTAAACTTTACGCTGCCATAGTTGCTGGTGTAGTAGCTCGAAAATTCGCGTTTGCCGCCTGCCGCGTAATAACTGGACGTATAGGCTGGCATGTTTGTCGCAGAAAATATCCCCTCCTTTGCCTGCCGCAGCACTTTCTGGTTTATATCAGTGGCGTAAATCTTGGTGCGGGACAGCAGCCCCTCCTCTTCCAGAAGTATGGCCAGCGAGAAAAGCTCCTCGCCTGTGGAGCAGCCGGCATCCCAGATCTTAATGTATGGGTATGTGGAAAGTATAGGCAGCACGTTCTGGCGCAGCGACAGGAAAAACGAGGTATCACGAAACATCTCCGTCACGTTCACGGTCACCTCCTGCAGGAAATTCTCAAAAAAGAAACTGTCTGAAAACAGCCTTGCGCGCAGCTCGTTTATACTTTGCAGGTGCTTTTGCCCCAGAAACCGCTTTACGCGCCGGTAAACTGAAGCCCTTGCGTAGCCACTGAAATCGTAACCGTACTGGCTATGGATCTCCTCAATTAACTTCTCTACCTCCTGCTCAAAAAGGGTCTCATCCTCAAGCCTCATACAACCAAACCCGCATTAAGGTCAGCAACTTATCTGTATCTACCGGCTTTGGTATGTAATCCGAAGCGCCTGCTTCTATACATTTCTCTCTGTCTTCTTTCATGGCTTTCGCGGTGAGGGCAATTATTGGAAGTTGCTTAAAACGTAAATCCGCCCTAATTCGTTTTGTTGCCTCAATACCGTCCATCTCCGGCATCATCACGTCCATCAGCACCATGTCTATGCCTGTTTCGGATTTCAGCTTCTCCAGGGCTTCCTTGCCGTCGTAGGCTACCAGTACCTGCAGGCCGTGCATCTCCAGTAAACTGCTCAGCGAGTAAATGTTGCGTACATCATCATCCACCACCAGCACTTTCTTGCCGCGCAGCACCTCCTCCGGCACATGCAGCTTCATCTTAAACTCATTGCCTTGCGGCAGCTTCTGGTTTACCTTGTGCAGGAACAGCTGTACTTCGTCCAGCAGGCGCAGGTACGAGTATTCGTTTTTAATGATGATGGTATTGGCAAACTCCTTCAGCTTCGCCTCCTCATCTTCGCTCAGGTCTTTGCCGGAGTAAATAATGATCGGGATATCGGAGAGGCCGGCTTTACTCTTGATCTTTTTCATCCAATCATAGCCCTTCATGCCCGGCAGGCCCAGGTCAAGTATAATGCAGTCTACTTTCTGCTTGGCCAGCACCTGCTCCGCCTCCTCTGCGGAGTAAGCAGAAGTTGACTTAAGCCCGTGCGCCAGCAGCAGTTCCGCCACCGCTTTGTTTTCTATTTCATTATCCTCCACAATCAGGATGTTTTCAATGGAAAGGCCGGACTTGCCCGCGATAGACGAGAAAGCTTTGTTCAGCATTTCAAGGGTTACGGGCTTAGGCAGGTACTCTTCATTTGCGGCGTGCTCCCCGATCACCTCCTTGTCGTAAGCCGACATTACGTGCACGTTCATGTGCCGCAACGATTTGTCTTCCCTGATCTGCTTGAGCACGTCCCAGCCCGTGGTGTCGGGCAGGTGCACGTCTAGCAGCATGGCATCGGGCTTCTCTTGCTGTGCCAGCAACAAGCCCTGGCGGCCCGTGTAAGCCTGGTGTACCTTAAAGTTCTTGGCAACGGCAAAATCGGCCAGTATATCGCTGAAGCCTTTATCGTCCTCCACGATCAGCACCGTAATATCCTCCTTGTCCTGGCGCTCTATGTTCATAAACATTTGCCCTACGCTCTTGCCTTTGCTCTCTGCCGGTGCCATGGCCGTTACCTGCGTGGTGTGTTGCTGCGCCCTGGCTGGCTCGGGTTGGTAAGCTGGTGCTGCTTGTTTGGCTTCTGCTGCAACAGGTATGCGCGGCAGGTATAGCGTAAAGGTACTGCCTTTGCCAGGCTCACTTTCCAGCATCAGTTCCCCGCCCAGCAGCGTGGCTAATTCTTTGCTGATGGTAAGCCCCAAGCCAGTGCCGCCATATTTGCGCGTGGTGGAGGTGTCGGCTTGCTGAAACGCCTCAAACACCATGTCCTGCTTCTCCTTTGGAATACCGATGCCGGTATCGCGCACAGAGAAGGCAAGTACGTCATTAGCCTCGCGCAGCTGCTCCGACCTGAATTTCGGCTTAGGATGCACAGGTGATACAGAGAACTCCACTTCCCCGCCTTCTTCGGTAAACTTGATGGCGTTGCCGATGAAGTTCTTCAGAATCTGCTCCACGCGGAAGCGGTCGGTCACGATGGTTGCTGAGCTGCCAGGGTTAATGCGCTCGCTAAAGCGTATTTTCTTTTTGGCCGCCATCTCCCGGAAAATCGGCTCCATAGAGATTTCTGCGACTTTCATCTCCTCTGTTTCCAGCCTCACCATACCTGATTCTATCTTAGACAAATCCAGAATCTCGTTGATAAGCTTAAGCAGATCGTTGCCGGACTTATGTATGATATTAGCATGGTCTGTCTGCTTGGGTGACAGGGTATTCTCCACATTATCGGCCAGCAGCCTGGAAAGTATAAGTATACTATTGAGCGGGGTGCGCAGCTCATGGCTCATGTTGGCCAGGAAATCGCTTTTATACTTGCTCACTGTTTCCACCTGCTGTATTTTCAGCTCGATGGCCTCGCGGGCATCTTCCAGTGCTTTGTTTTTGGCGCCGAGCGCTTCGTACTGCTCCTCCAGCAACTGCGCCTTCTCTTCCAGTTCTGCGTTTTTCTCCTGCAGCTCCTCCTGGTTTACACGCAGCTCCTCTTCCGATGCCTTCAGCTCGGCGTTCAGCTGGCGCAGCTCCTCCTGCTGCGTCTCCAGTTCCTCGGCTTGGTTTTGCGTTTCGTACAGCAGTTCCTGCGTTTGCAGATGCGCTTTTAAAGTATGAATCACGACAGAAACCCGCTCCGATACCGATCCGAACAGGCGGTGATGCAAGTCGGTGTACGGCTTTCTGGAGGCAAGCTCTAAAGCTCCGATAATGGTGTTGGCAAAGTATAACGGGATGATTATTACCGAAGCCGGATCAATGTCTGAAAGGCCGGTTTTGATTTTGAGGTATTCTTCCGGCACTCCCTCCAGTTGCTTCACCTTCTGCTCGCTTACAGCCTGGCCCACTTTACCGGCACCTATGGCAAAAGACGGCAGCTGCTCCAGGCTATAGGATACGCCATAGCTGGCTACAGGCGCAAGCTGTCCGTTATTGCCGTGCAGATACAGAATACCAGCTTCGGAGCCAGTATAATCGCAGAGGAAAGAGACAGCTTTTTCAGACACTTTTTCCAGGGATGTTTCGCCGCTTACCTGGCTGTTCAGCTCCGCCACGCCGGTAAGCACCCAGCTGCGGTCAGCGTTTTCTGTAGTAAAGGTCCGGAGGTTGTCTTTCATGTCGCGGATGGCGTGGCTCAGCATATCTTCGTTGCTCTGCACCTCCACTTCCACATCATACTTGCCCTCGCCAATGGCCTGCGCTACTTTAGAAAGCGATACGTTTTTATCGAGTACGCCCCTGAAAGATTTGGCTACACTTCCGATCTCGTCATTGCTGTTTATGTCTATCACAACTTCGGTTGCACCCAGTTTTATACGGTCTGCTGCGGTTTTGAGCTTTGTGAGGGAGGAGGCAATTATGTTGATGATGTATACTGACAGCACCACTGTAAGGCCAAGTATAAGCACAAAGGCGGTAAGCAGCACAGCCAGGTACTGCTGCTTTCGGTTGATACGGTTGTTTACATCCTGCTCTATACGCTCAATCAGTGCCCTCTCCGCACTTCTGTACTGCTCTATGCTGGTGGTAAACTGGTTGAAAATGGTGGACGGATCCAGCGCGGCCATATTCAGTTGTGGGTCCGACTCTATGGCCTGCAGCACCGCCGCTACTTTTTTATGATTGTCAGAAGTACTGATCTGCTGTACTTCGTTGAGCGCCTGCTGGCTGGCAAACCGGCTGTAATTATCGAGCGCTCTGTTGTAGGCGGCCATCTGGGAGCTGATGTTCGCGTAGTCATTATAGCTAAAAGCCCCATCATCAATCACCCTCATCAGCAGGCTTCTGATTCTTCCAAGTTGTATTTTGGCTTCAGCCAGGTTTCGGAAGCTTAAGAGCTGCTTGCTCAGATCTGTATTGCTGGTACCTGCGGCGTTGTCATCAATTCTATCCAGCAGGCTAAAAATCAAGCTAGTGGAGTATGCTCTGAACGCTAGGGCATCAAAGTTTCGGCTGTCCAGATTGTTTCTATACTTCTGCTGCTCATCTAGTAACGATAGTTCGGGCAGGCTTCTGCCTGTGTTCTGCAAAAATTCTTCCAGGCTTCGCTCTGCTGCGTCCGTACTTCTTCGCTGCGCTATCGCCTCTACCAGCATGGTGCTGTCACCTCCGGCGGCGGCTAGTATGCGGGCTCTTTCTTGCTGAAAGGCGTGTAGCAGAGTCGAGATTTTTTCTGACTCCTCTAGCTGTAGCGCTTCCTGCTGAAGGTTTTCATGTTCTTCAAACTCAAGCTGAACAGTTGTAACAACAAAGTAGAAAAGGGGAATTAGCAACAGAGACAGCAGCAGAATCAGCTTATCCCGGATCTTTAAATTTCTTATAGTGTTCATCTAACGCGCGTAAGTTTCAGTAATAAGATTACTCAACCTGCAAGTTAGGAAACATAGTATAAAATTTATTCTAAAATTACTCTTAAACGTTTGTGAAGGCGACAAACCATACTTGGATATGCAGTACCAGAGACCCTGTACCGGACTGTGAGATAGATACGGAGAAGTATAAAGTTAGCGGAAAGTATAGCGTGGGCAGGAAATAGTAATCGTTTACCAATCAAACATCTCCATCAGGTCCACTTGGTTTATGTATGGCTCCAGCGCCTTTTTGCTGCTAAAGCCACGCACCAGGCTAATGTAATCGTTTTCGGGGTTGTACCAGATCTCGGCAAAAAAACTACCTAAATCATAAAGCGCGATTCGGTAGCCCCTTCTGCCGCGGTTGGCGATAAAGTTGCCGTGTGCCCAGATTATCTCCAGTCTTCCGGCCAGGGTGTGGGTATTGAATAGGTTGAGGTTCATGTGGTTGTATACGTGGCGTTTTAGAAAAAGAAGCAGCTTGTACAGGCTTTGTTACGATGATATTTTAAAGCTGCTCCCGGTTAGGCTTCACCATCTCCCGGAGACTCAAAATCCCAGTATACTTCCAATGTGGTGGGGCCTTCTAAATAGGCAGGAATGGGCGTATAAACAACCAAACCGTTTTTATAGACACTTTTACCGAACTTGGAAAGGCGCATGGCCTGCCACATCAGCCGATCGTGTATTTCGTTGCTTACTGGCCGCTTCGCGTTTACAAACGGACTCTCCTCCCCGAATTTAAAAACTGTGGTATGCATGGCGGTATTGCTCTGGTGGTACAAGGTATTCTACGCAAGTTTCTATTATTTAGTATATGGATTTACCAGGATAATCAACTTGTGTTATAAATAAGTATAATTTATACTGTTGCCAATGCAGCTTCGCTATACTTGCAGCCATATCACCCAAGCCCGCAACTTGCTTTATATTAAATACATATATTTAATTTTGTGAAGATTCGTTATTTTCCCGTTTGAATTAGCGCCTAAGAACAGCTTTTCTATTCATCCTTATCATCCAAAAGCCATTCTACAGCGGTTGGGATATCGGTGAAAACTTCGTGGCGGGCAGCGCCGTGGTGCTGGTACTTGCCTTGTGCCGATTGCGTAAAACCTGTAAAGGCAACCAAGCTGTTGTAGTAGTCTGGGTGGGCTACTGCAATTTTAACTACCTCTGACTTTGCCACCATTTCGGTTCAGTCGTTTACCACCCAATTCTGCTCCTGAGAGGTAATTACAAAAATTTCTTCATCGTCTATTAACCAGTTTTTAACTTTATTGGCAATAGAGAAATTTAAACTCCATAAAAAAACTTCTTTGCGCTCATCAAAATCTATCTGCCGCCTCCACTTTAGTATCAGCAGCGCATGCTTTGCACAGTAGATCACAGAAACAAAGCTGTTCTGCAATACTTCTTCTGTCACTAATCTATCTAAGTCTGCGCCGCTCATTAGTAAAGGTTTACGGGTTTGAATGCTCTTATGTGTTAACCTCCACAGCCAACATTAATTCTCTATTACCCATATACTTGAAACAGAAGCAGAATGATTTGCCAAGATATTTCTTCTAACTTTTGACCTTTGAAGCCACTAAAATTATGCTGTTGTTAATTAGTGCACGGTAATTGCACTGAACCGGCGGAAGCCCTCAAGAAGCAACGTTGTTTTACCCTTGTTACCGTTTAGGCAACCATTTTTTACCTCCTCTGCAGAGCAGGCATTTTGGTTGTTTTTTGTATCTTGGGCTTCGTTAATTTTACAAGTCCTGAACGGGCATTATTTACTCAATCTTAACTAAACTATGCAGAAGCAAATATTAACAGCCGGCAAAAAATCTGGATTGCTGGCTTTACTCGCTCTGGCAAGCTGCACCTCTGTGCAAACACAGGAGCAGTCGCAGCAAACCCAAGCTGCCGTGGAGCAAAAGCAGGAAGAAACAAATCCGCTGCTTAAAAAATGGACTGGCCCTTACGGCGGTGTTCCGGCATTTGACAAAATGAACCTGGCCGACCTGAAACCGGCTATGGAAAAGGCTATGGCCATGAACCTGGCCGAGATCGAAGCTATCGCGAACAACCCGCAGCCAGCTACTTTTGAGAACACCATCGAGGAGATGGAAAGAGCCGGCGAAGAACTGGGCCGTGTATTTACTTACTATGGTATCTGGAGCAGCAACGTGTCTACTCCGGAGTTCCGTAAGCTACAGGCCGAAATGGCACCGAAAATCTCTGAGTTCAGCTCTAAGATCTCTCAGAACGAGAAGCTTTTCCAGCGTGTTAAAACCGTTTATGATAATGCTCAGAAAAACCCGCTGCCAGCCGACCAGCAGCGCGTGGTGCAACTGGTGTACGAAGGCTTTGCCATGGAAGGCGCTGACCTGAGCCCGGAGGCCAAGGAGCGTTACGCCGAGATCAACAAAGAACTGTCTTCACTTTATACTTCCTTCTCTAACAACGTGCTAGGCGACGAAGAGAAGTATGTAGTCTATATCACGAAAGATCAGCTGGGCGGCTTGCCAGAGTCTTTCGTTAAAGCAGCGGCAAAAGCTGCGGCAGACCGTGGGCAGGAAGGCAAGTATGCCATCACCAACACCCGCTCTAGCATGGATCAGTTCCTGACTTACTCGGATGAGCGTGCGCTGCGCGAGAAAGTATGGAACAACTACTACTCCCGTGCCGATAACGGAGATGCGAACGACAACAACGAGAACATCGCCAAAATACTGAAGCTGCGCAATGAGCGCGTAAAGCTGATGGGCTATGATAACTATGCGCAGTGGCGCCTGCAGAACCGCATGGCTAAAAACCCTGAGGCTGCCATGGACCTGATGCAAGCCGTATGGCCTGCCGCCCTTGCCCGCGTAAAGGAAGAAGTGGCCGACATGCAGCAAATCGCAAACAAAACCAGCAAAACCAAAATCACTATTGAGCCTTGGGATTACCGCTACTACGCCGAGAAAGTGCGCCAGGAGAAGTATGACTTGAACTCTGACGAGGTGAAGCAGTACCTGGAGCTAGGCAACCTGACCCAAGCGATTTTCTATACAGCCGGCGAGCTGTTCAACTTCAACTTCACGCCAGTGCCGGAAGGCTCTGTGCCGGTGTTTCATGAGGATGTGAAAGTATGGGAAGTGACGGATAAGACAACCGGCGAGCATATCGGCCTGTGGTACCTGGACCCATTCGCGCGCCAGGGCAAACGCTCCGGAGCTTGGGCTACAACTTACCGCGCCTTTACCACTTTTGATGGCAAAGAGACTGTGCTGGCCTCTAACAACTCTAACTTTGTGAAGCCTGCCCCTGGCGAGCCGGTGCTGGTATCCTGGGATGATGCGGAAACGTTCTTCCACGAGTTTGGCCATGCGCTGCACTTCCTGGCATCCAATGTAAAATACCCGACTCTGAACAGCGGCGTACGTGATTATACCGAGTTCCAATCGCAGTTGCTGGAGCGTTGGTTATCTACTGACAAGGTGATAAACCAGTACCTGAAGCACTACAAGACTAATGAGCCGATGCCGAAAGAGCTGGTGGCTAAAATCAAAAAAGCCTCTACGTTTAACCAAGGCTTCGCGACTACCGAGTTCCTGGCCTCAGCGCTAATGGACATGCACTTCCACCTGGCAGACCCTGAGGGCCTGGACCCGGACAAGTTTGAACGTGAGACACTGGGCAAACTGAACATGCCGAAAGAAGTCGTGATGCGTCACCGCTCACCACACTTCGGGCACGTGTTCTCTGGCGAAGGCTATGCTACCGGCTACTACGGATACCTGTGGGCCGATGTGCTGACGTCTGACGCTGCGGAGGCTTTTGCAGAGGCTCCAGGCGGGTTTTATGATGAGGAAGTGGCCGCAAGACTGGTAAAGTACCTGTTTGCCCCGCGTAACTCTATGGACCCAGCCGAGGCTTACCGCAAGTTCCGTGGCCGCGACGCTAAAATAGACGCGCTGATGCGCGACCGTGGCTTCCCGGTACCGGAGCCGCAAACCAAAAAGTAGAAACCGTATCTTATACTTCATCAGCTATAGTATAAGTATATAAGTAAAGGCCATGCATCCGAAAGCTTGCATGGCCTTTTTTATTTAGCACCTGCTCTGCTGCTACACAAAAGCAAGTAAGCCAACACCTTAGTATAACCCTGTTTTACCGATCAGTGCTCCTATTTAAAACTTTCCGTTTTTACTACTCGTCAACAGTAGAAAGGAATTGTAGAATTATTTAACCAGACCCTATTGAAAACAGCTTTATACTACCGGTTACTCCTACTTTTTTCTGTACTTCTGAGCAGTACGCTCAGCAGCGCCCAGGCTCCTGCTGATAAGGACGAGGAGAAGCCCGTTTTAAAGCTAGGAGGCGCTTTACGTTTCAACTATAACCTCTCCACCTGGAAGGAGGACCAACTGGAGCGTGGCGGCGATTTCGGCTTCGACTTGTTTCGCATTAATGCCGAGGCAGCTTACAAAGGCATCAAACTAAATGCCGAGTTCAGGCATTACTCGCAAGCATTTGGAGGAGCTTTTCTGAAGCAAGGTTGGTTTCAGTACGATTTCTCAGATGCCTCTCAGATACAGGTCGGGCTGAACCAGGTGCCGTTCGGCATACAGCAGTACAACTCCAACAACTGGTTTTTCAACATTACCTACTACATCGGCTTTGAAGACGACCACGATATGGGCGTGAAATACATCCACGACAGTGGCCGCTGGCAATGGCAGGCAGCCTACTATAAAAGCGCCGAAGATTTTGTTTTCAGCTCTGCGGAAGCTAGTCCCAACCGCTACTCTTACGACGTAACCGGGCGCAACAAAGAAAACAACCAGCTGGACTTTAAAATTGTGCGGCGTTTAGGCGACAGCCTGGCGCATGAGCTTGGGGCGTCAGTGCAGGGCGGCCTGCTGTACAACCTTGATACCGAGCGCAACGGAACACGCTACGCAGCGGCAGTGCACTATGAATACAAACCCACTTACAGCCCCTGGGGCGTAAAATTGCAGGCGATGCTCTATAAAATGAACCCAAAGTATGCTGCCGACAACGACCTGAATTTTGTTGAGATGGGCGCTTACGGAGCCAATTATAATGTAGCAAACCAGGGTGAGGTTTATACCGCCAGCCTCTCGTACCACCTTCCCGTCAGCACGCGCTTGCTGCAAGGCATCACCTTTTATAACAACTATGGCTATTACAACAAAAGAGTCAGCGGCTTCGAAAACTCGCACATGAACGTACTGGGCGCTCTGTTCACGGCTGGCCCTATGTACATTTATACAGATGCCGCACTAGGCTATAACCACGCCTGGCTGGGGCCGGAGTGGGAAAACGCCTTCAGCGCAGGCACAGCCGGAGACACAGACTGGCACATGCGCTTTAATGTAAACATGGGTTACTATTTCTGAGATTAATATACACTACATGAGTAAAGTAAGAAGTGATACTAAAACATCGTTAGGTCTTGAGGTGAACGGGCCGGTATTCTGGTCATCCATCATTTTCCTGATCATCAGTATAGCCCTCGTCATTATCTTCAGGCAGGATGCCGAGGCATTCTTCAGCGACACGCAAGCTGCTGTTACAGCAAATGCCGGCTGGCTCTTTATACTCAGCGTCAATATTTTTGTAGTCTTTTGCTTTTACATGGCCTTTGGCCCCTTTGGGAAGATAAGGCTGGGAGGCAAAGACGCGAAGCCTGAGTTTAGCACCTCTGCCTGGTTTGCCATGCTTTTTAGCGCAGGTATGGGCATAGGCCTGCTGTTTTGGAGTATTGCCGAGCCGATCAACCATTTCCAGACGCCGCCGCTTGGCCTGCCTGGCACGCCAGCCGCAGCCCGGCAGGCCATGAACTATACTTTCCTGCACTGGGGGCTGCATGCCTGGGCCATTTATGCGCTGGTTGCTTTGGCCTTGGCTTATTTTACTTACAACCGGCAGCTGCCCCTCACGGTGCGCTCTGCATTTTACCCTTTTCTAGGAGAACGCATACACGGTGTTATTGGCCATATCATTGATGTTCTGGCCGTGATAGCAACGCTATTCGGTTTGGCTACATCACTGGGGTTGGGTGTAAAGCAGGTGGCCGCCGGGTTAAATCACGTTTTTCCGGCCATTGTCAACGATGTGTATACGCAGATCATACTTATTGCTGTTATCACCGGCATTGCTACAATATCTGTAGTAACGGGCGTGGATAAAGGGGTTCGTATTCTGAGTGAGTGGAACATCCGTATTGCGCTGTTTATACTTTTAGCCGTGCTGGTGCTGGGGCCAACGGTATTTATACTTGGCTCTTATGTGCAGAACACCGGCTCTTACATCGGCAACTTTATGCAGCTCTCGTTCTGGAACGAGGCTTACTCTAACAACAACTGGCAAGGCGCCTGGACGGTGTTTTACTGGGCCTGGTGGATTTCATGGGCACCGTTTGTAGGTATATTCATCGCGAGGGTATCCAAAGGGCGCACCATCAAAGAGTTTATACTTGGTGTACTTATCGCTCCGTCGCTTCTCTCTTTCCTGTGGATGACAGCCTTCGGCAGCACAGCGCTGCGTGAGATCCTGGCCGGCGACCCTACTATTGCGGATGCGGTAGCGGCAGACATGTCTACGGCATTGTTCGTTTTCTTTGAGCAGCTGCCTTTCTCCACCTTCCTTTCCGTTGTCGGGGTTATACTTGTGGCGGGCTTTTTCGTCACTTCTTCAGATTCCGGCTCACTGGTGGTGGTTAGCCTTACCTCCGGCGGCAGGCCCGACCCTTCGGTGGGTATCCGGGTTTTCTGGGCGCTGGCTGGCGGAGCTGTAGCGGCAGTGCTGCTGCTGGGCGGTGGTTTGCAGGCGCTTCAGACGGCCGTTATCATTACGGGTTTGCCGTTTGCCATTATACTTTTGCTGATGTGCTACAGCCTGTACAGAGGCCTCAGCGAGGAGCTGGAAGAAGAAAACAGACTGGGTAAAGCGCAGCAGCGTAAGGCATACCAGCAGTTGGTAGCCGAGATGCTCACCAAGCGGGCCCAGAAACAGGATATAAAAGCCACAGACGGCAGAAAGAATACTCCAACACCACAAAATCCCAAAGAATTATGATCGCGATTAATTCCATGATGGTCTGCCTTGACCTCAGTGATATAGACGAGAAACTGGTTGCCTTTGCCCGTTCCATTTGTGAGCGGCTGGAGGTACAGAAAGTATACTTTGTGCACAACATAAAACTGTACGAGCTAAGCGACGACTTCCGCGAGTGGTTCGGCGATGTTGACCTGGCCTCTGAAATTGAAGGCAATATCAATGATATTGTAGCCGAGCAGTTTGGTACCGTTACGGATTATGAAGTACTGGTGAGCGAGGAGCCAAACACCGAAGTTATACTTGCAGACCTGGTGAAACGCTACAAAGTAAAGCTGACGCTTCTGGGTAAAAAAATGAGCGATAAGAGCACCGGCGCACTCGGTACTAAACTTCTGCGCATACTACCGTGCAGCGTGCTTGTTTTTCCGGAAACGGCCGAATTCCACATACAGAAAGTGCTGGTGCCGATAGATTTTTCAGATGCCTCGGTGCATGCCCTCCGGCTGAGCAAAAACCTGGCAGACCAGCTTCGGCTGCAGTTGGAGATCATGCACGTGTACCGGCTGCCTAGCCAGTTTTTCCCGCTGATATCAGAAGAGAAGGCTGTTAAAAAAGCAGAGGAAGTGGTACAAGACAAGTTCAAGGACCTTCAGAAAAGCCACCAGGAAATAGCCAATGTGCCTTATACATTGGTGCGGGCAGCAAATAAAAGTATAGCAGAACGCATTTGCCTGCAGATCGACAAAGGCCGCCACGACTTGCTGGTGCTCGGCCTGAAGGGTAGTAATCCGCTTCCGTCGCTTAGTTTGGGCAGCGTGCCTACCGAAATGTATAACACCGATATCAACGTTCCGCTGTGGCTGGTATACTCAGAAGAAGTGATTAAATAAGCGCTGCCAATTAACTGAAGCGGCTGTATTAAGGCCGCATTTTCAGAATTAAATCAGTTGAAAGCAAAAGAGCCCGAAGTAAAGTTTTACGCTTTACTTCGGGCTCTTTTTTAGTATATGTTAAAGGAACTTTACTACTTATCGCTTTCGTATCCGGCTAGCTTAACCATCTTGTTGTAGTTACCCAACAACAGGAACGATGGGGCCCACTGGCCTACAAAAAGCGCTTCCTCGTCTTTTCTCATAATTTTAAGTGTCGCAGAAATAGCCATAGAGCCTAAGGCTGCCCACAAGAATACGTCAGATGGTAACTTAGAAGTATATTTTTCAATAGTTGCAGCTACTGGGCCTTCTTTATGTTCAGGGTTTGCTCTGTCTGCCTTGTTTTTCAGGTCATTCATTGATGTTTCCATAGTTCTCTTCTTTTCTATTTTTTTGTAATTTGATAATGTCTCTGTAAGAACGAATGAAAGTTTTTTAATGTTTGTAATTTCATTTATTTTTTTGAAAGACGCTCAAAATACCGTCCTGTTTTCCCTGCTTTTTTGCGGGTAAAAATCAACCGCTTATACTTCACTTTTGGCTTTACCAGCTGCCAGGCCCGCCGATTAAATTTTATACTTTAGCTGCAGGTTAAACCTGTGTATCAATAGTGCGTTATGCTTCTGTACAGAAACAAACCGTTTCTACTGATAGGGTTGTAGATGAAGCAAATCAAAAGATTTTCAAAACATACTTTTCATATTCTTAAGGATGCCAAAAGCAATTTTCAGCAAAATGAGCCGATTGTTTACAGCGCCGCTATTGCTTTTTTCGCCATTTTTTCGCTGCCCGCCATCCTGATTGTACTCACGCTTTTCGGCACTGTTTTCTTTTCGGAGGAGACGGTTAAGCAAGAGATAGTGGGTTTGGCGGAAAGTATGATCAATGACGGCGCAGGCCGGCAGGTGGATGTTGTGCTGGACAACGTGCTGACGTCTCCGAGCGGCTTTTGGGAAATATTTATTGCCGTGATTGTAGTGTTGAAAGGAGCCTCTATCATTTTCTTTATCATGCAGAAGGCCCTGAACACTGTGTGGCAGGTGAAGGTGAAGCCCGATGTAAAATACCTTACTTTTCTGCGGCACCGGCTGATAACGTTGGGCGTTGTGGCTGGCCTAGGTCTGCTCCTGCTGCTCAGCCTGATTCTGGATACGGCGCTGTCGATGTACAACGAGCAGATTTATGAACTGTTTGAGGAGTATTTTACGCCTGCTCTCAGAGCCATCAATACTTTGTTTTACCTCTTCGTGATCCTCGTTTTCTTCACATCCATTCACAAAGTGCTGCCCGATGCCAAAGTAGATTGGCGTGACGCGTTTGCCGGAGGCTTCATCACTTCCGTACTTTTTCTGATAGGCAAGCAGGTAATCAACTTTATACTTTCCAGCATAAAAGTGGTGGGTATTTATGCGGCGGCGGGTTCGCTGGTAGTCGTGCTGCTCTGGATTTTCTACTCCTCTGTTATTCTGATGCTGGGCGCTGAGGTAACCAAGGCCTACGCCAACAACCACGGCCGCAGCGTTGAGCCAAGTTCCATTGCCATAAAGTATAAAAATGTGAGCGACGAGAAACGCAAAGTATAAACTACACAGACTTCAGCACCTGGAACAGCCGCGTTAAATCGGGTTTTAGAAGAACCGGTTTACTTTTGTGAGCTCCTTGCGGTACTGCGTCAGCAGGCGGCTTTTCTGGATAAAACCCTTAAACTTTCCGTTCCGGACCACAGGCAGCGTCCATAGTTTGTAGACGTCAAACTTATCCAGCACTTCCGAGGCAGACTCATCCATCTCCACCACAGCCTCTGGCGAGCGCATCAGGTCCCGTGCCAGCACAATATCGTAATTGGAAGCATTGCCGAGTTGCTGCCGCAGATCGTTAAGCGTTATAATGCCTTTCAGAACTCCCTGCTCGTCAAGCACCTGCTGCACATCCTTGTCAGTCTTGGAAAAACACTCCACCACATCCCGGAAAGTATCGGTTTCCAATACTGGAGATTTGTCTTTCTCTACCAGCTGCTTTATACTTAGCTGGTTCAGCAGGATGCGGTCTACCCGCAGCGCTTTGCTTAGCCCCGTTGGCTTTACCACACTTTTGCGCAGGTTCTCTACGTAATACTTCAGGAAGTATGAAACGGCACAGACCAGCATCAGCGGCACAAACAACTGGTAACTCTGGGTGATTTCGGCCACAAGGAATATGGCAGTTACCGGCGCGTTCATGATGCAGGCAAACACGCTGGCCATACCAAGGAATATAAACGTTGCCTGGTTCAGCCCATAAAAGGGGAAAATCAGCGCCACCACCTTGTAAAACAGAAAGCCCAGCAACCCGCCCGTAATGATGGAGGGTGCAAAGTAACCGCCCTCGCCGCCTGAGTTTACGCAAATACCGGTACTTATTGGCTTCACCATCGTAATCAGGAAAAAGAAGAAAAGGTTAAACCACACCGTGTTGGGTAAAGCAGCCAGCGGAGAGTTTACAAACAGCGATCTTTCCTCGTTATTGAGCAATGCGTTGATACTTACATAGCCCTCACCGTACATGGGCGGCAGCAGAAAAATAATGCTGCCCAGGGCCAGCCCGCCCACCAAAGCACGCAGGTAATCGTTTTTTATACTTGAGAAGAACCGGGCGCAATAGCTGTAGGTGCGGAGCAGATAGTTAGACATGAGCATGCCCAGCACTCCCAGCAGAATCACCAGCGGAATCTGCTCGTAGGCGAAATCGGTGAGCGGCACCTGGAAGCGCAGGTGCTCGCCCATAATAAACTCAAACAGTATTTTACCCGCCGCCGCAGCCACCAGCAGCGGAATCAGGAGCGTAGGAGTAAACTCCGGAAGTATGGTTTCGAGGGCAAAGATGAACCCACCCATGGGCGCATTATACACGGCAGAGATGCCTGCCGCCACGCCGCACCCTATCAGCAAGGTGCGCAGCCGGTAACCCAGCCCCAGAAAACGCCCTACGTTAGAGCCTACCGCCGCCCCGCTCGAGATGATGGCAGCCTCCACACCTGAGCTTCCGCCAAACCCAATGGTAAGGCCTGTAGTGATAAACTTGGAGTAGATGAGCCTGAGCCTGATAATGGAAGAATGGTTTTCGATCGCTTCGATAACGTGGCGGGCGCCGCCAAAATAAGCTGTCTTGCTAAAGATGTTGCGGTTGATAAACGTAACCAGCAGGAAACCAACTAAAGGCAACAGGAAGTACAGCAGCTTAGGGGCAAAGTATACCGCATACTGCTCTATATAAAATATAATGGTTTTAATAAGGATAGCCGAGAGCCCGACAATTGAACCAACCACCACACTCAGCACAAAAGGCATAATCCGGCTGTTACTTTGCCTCTTGCGCCACTTCAAAAAAGCCAGTTGGTATCGGTTTAGTCTACTCATGTATTCCTGTTCGTACGTTTTGTAAACGCTTTCGGCATCATACTTGCCAATTTAAACTTATCTATACTTTAGTTGATACTGTTTGCCATTTAAATTTCCCAGCTTTCTTTGCCAATACCCGACAACGGATATTTCATGAAATAGCTGCACCGCCTACTAAACGCCTTGCTTCTGAGCCTCAAATAAACCTCATTTAACTTACTATAAAGCCGGCGCTGCCATAGTTTTTTTACCTGTAAAAGTATTTTATCATATTTCCTCCCAAAGCGTTTTTAGCTACGTATACTTTGACTTTGCCTTAAAAAATGACTAAATTTAGCTGAATGGGATATTTTAGCTGATGTTTGAAAACAGGCATCAGTTGCTTTTTTCTGAGCTGACCGTGAAAGCGAAAAAGCATTTCCTTTTAAATCTTTTTTTCCACCCAATCCAAAAAAATCCAATATGGTATTCATTAAGAAAGGGACTATTGCAGCCGCTTTTGTAGCGGCAACTATGTGCTTTGGGAGCGCGGCTTCTGCCCAGGATGCCGCCGCCACTCCAGACGGAGCCGCCCAGGAGCAGGCAGAACAGCAGTACTCTGAGGAAGATCTTCAGAAATTTGTTGACGCGAACTCAAGCGTTACAGAAATCCAGAAAGCAAGCCGCGACACCATGGTAGCCGTTATTGAGGATAACAGCCTCACGCTGGAGCGCTTTAACGAACTGGCCAAAGCGCATCGCTCTAAAAAGCTAGACGAGGTAGCCGAGAACCCGGAAGAGATTGCAGCTTTCAGCACCGCTGCGCAGGAAGTGGTAAAACTGCAGCCTGAAACAAAGGACAAAATTCAGCAGGCCGTGGAAGAGCAAGGCCTTACGATGGATAAGTATAACGCTTTGATGAAGGCGTATAGAGAGGACCCTGCCGTGCAGCAACAGATAAGAAAAATTGTAGCGGGAAAATAACAACCGTATAATCACAAAAAAAAGCTCCTGGCCACATGCCGGGAGCTTTTTTGTTAGCCATACTTTGGGCCGAAATCTTATCCCTGTTTTACCAACTGAATTTCGCTGTTCAGTTTGATCTCGTCGCTTACCACCACGCTTCCGGCCTCTGTTACGGCGCTCCAAGTCAGGCCGAAGTCCTTGCGGTTTATTTTTCCAGTTACAGTAAAGCCGGCTTTCGTCTGCCCATAAGGGTCTACCACAATACCCCCGAACTCTACATTTACGGTTACTGGTTTAGTGGTGCCGCGGATGGTAAGTTCACCATGCAGTTTATACTCGTCTTCACCTACTTTCTCAAAATTTTTACCTTCAAACCGCACCTGCTCGTGATTGGCGGCATCAAAAAAGTCGGGAGATTTTAAATGTGTGTCGCGCTGCTCGTTGTTTGTGTTGATCGAGTCCACATCGGCTGTAAATACAATGCTGTTTGCCTTGGTAAAGTCATCGCCTTCTGTCTCTACCTCTGCATTAAATTTGCCGAAATACCCGGTTACCGTTGAGATCATCAGGTGCTTTACCTTAAACTGTACTTCGCTGTGCATCGGGTCTGCCACCCATTTTGTAGTTGCCATAGTTATCTGGTTTTATGATGTGTATTTTTATTTAAACTGCTGATTTTATGATTTACAAGTATGATAAAATAACGACCTCAGCCACTTAACGTTTTATCTCTCTTCTGTATACTTCACCTGATAGTTTCAGAACCCACTTCAGCATCCAGACATTTAATGTATATACATAAAATTCTGTAAATTGTTCTGTATTCGCTTTAATGATTAAGGATTGATATAAATGTGTAAGTATAAAGCAGTGAGCAACTTGCAAACCAGTGGCAGGGAGTTATTACGTTTAGGGGAAAACCTCTCACTAAAGAGACACCATACTTCTTTAGCTACTTTTCGTATTTTAGGGTTTTATCAAAAACAAGCAATACCTATGCAATACAGAAGATTTGGCCGCACAGGCTGGAATATAAGCGAAGTGGGTTACGGCATGTGGGGCATGGCCGGCTGGACCGAGTCAGATGACCAGCAGTCGGAGCGCTCCCTGGACCTGGCTGTGGAAAACGGCTGTAATTTTTTTGATACTGCCTGGGGCTACGGCGAAGGCCATAGCGAAGAACTACTCGGTAAACTGCTTAGGCGCCACTCACACCAGCGGCTTTACATCGCCACTAAAATTCCGCCTAAAAACTTTACCTGGCCCTCTAAACCTGAGTTTAAGCTGGAAGACGTTTTCCCGGCAAGCCACATTATAGAGTACACCGAAAAGAGCCTGAAAAACCTGGGCGTGGAAACTATTGATCTGCAGCAGTTTCATGTATGGGAAGACAGTTGGGCCGAGCACGAAGAATGGCAGCGTGCTGTGGAGAAGCTGAAAGCCGATGGCAAGATTCAGCATATGGGCATCAGCGTGAACCGTTGGGAACCGGAAAATGTATTTAACTCGTTGCGTACTGGCCATATCAGCGCTGTGCAGGTTATTTACAACATCTTCGACCAGGCGCCGGAAGACGAACTGTTCCCGCTTTGCGAAAAACTGGACATTGGCATTGTTGCCCGCGTTCCTTTTGATGAAGGCACCCTGACAGGCAACCTCACCAAAGACACGGCTTTTCCGGAAGGCGACTGGCGTAACACCTACTTTGTACCCGAGAACCTGAACAGCAGCGTAGACCATGCCGAAAAACTCAGGCCACTGGTGCCGCAGGGTATGACGATGGCCGAGATGGCGCTCCGTTTTATACTTAGCAACCCTCAGATCGGCACCACCATACCTGGCATGCGCAAAGCCAACCACGTAAAAGCCAACCTCTCTACCAGCGACGGCAACGGGTTACCCGCAGAGCTGCTGCAGGAGCTAAAAGGCCACCGCTGGGACAGAAAACCAACAGAGTGGTCGCAATAGTAAAGTAACCCATATAAAGTATATCCGAAGCCGCTGCCTCTGCTGCAGCGGCTTTTTTGTGGCTGCAGGATGCATGTTATGTGTTATCTTTGCCCCATTGCACATCGATTTTAGAACACCCGCATGAGCCTTATTAAAATAAGCAAAGCCTTTAACGAGCTTACCGCCCAAGAAATGTATGAGATGCTGCGCCTGCGCAGTGAAGTATTTGTAGTAGAGCAAACCTGCGTTTTTCTGGACATGGATAACAAAGACCAGAAATGCCAGCACCTGCTGCTGTACAACAACGGTGAGTTGGTGGCTACCTCCCGCCTGGTACCACCGGGCCTCTCCTACCCAGATGCCATGTCTATTGGCCGCATTGTAACAAGTATGGCAGTACGTGGCACAGGTTTAGGCAGGGTTCTGGTTAATTACTCTATTGAGGAATGTTACCGCCTTTATGGCCAGGGACAGATTAAAATTGGCGCACAGGTATATGCCAAAGGGTTTTACGAGAGCTTCGGTTTTGTGCAGTCCGGCCCGGTGTACGACGAGGACGGCATTGACCATATTGAAATGACGAAAGAATAAAGTTTGCTGCAGCACCGGGTCCAACCACCCCTACCCCTCCTTGTCCAAGGAGGGGAATTCTTACCCCGCCCCAGCCCTCTCCTTTTATTGAGGGCCCCTATCCGTAAAACAGGAGAGGGAGTTCAGTTCAAGTTCCATTAGCGGTGGCTATCGAAATAATTCCCAGTCTTTCCGTTGAGCGCCTTGTGAGATTCCGGTGCCCGTGAGGGCATTGCGACCGAAGGGTAGCAAAGGAAGGGAACACAGCGCGATGCGGGAAGACGAGGCCTCTCGGCCTTGAGAGAGCCAAAGCCAAAGATGAAACAAACAAGTTATAAAGCCGTGGATAAACAGCAGCTAGATAGTATAGCTTAGCTCCAGTTGCAAATAGTAGTGGCTAAAGTATAAACTCCTTTACCTAACGCTCCTGCCCCGTCGTAGACACCAGCACTGAAGTATCCTCTTCCACAACGCGGCGGCTGGCACGGAAACGGATAGTGCGTTGGCCCAGCAGCAGCAGCGTAAGCCCAATTATAGCACATCCTGCCATTACACTGACCATCGGTAGCGTAGAGCCGTTGTGCAGCACACTTACCGCAGCCGACATCAAACCACCCATCGCCATCCTGAAACTCCCCAAAAGAGCCGCTGCACTACCTGTGTTTTTTGTAAACGGAGCCAGCGAAAGTGCAGTCGCATTTGGGTTAAGCAGGCCCTGGCCGGTTAAAAAGATAAACAACAGCCCGATAAGCGCCAACTTGCTAAACCAGCCGTAGTACGTGCCCACCACCAGCAAAATACCGACAGCCGTTTGATAAAAAAGTGTGAAATTTATTACCTGCTCACTTTTAAACTTGTTCAGGATGATGTGGTTAAGCTGAGTGGAGCCAATCATGGCAAAAGCCAGGAAAGCGAATATCCAGCCGTACTCCTGCTCACTCACATTATAGATATTCATGAAGACATCGGCAGAGCCCGCTATATAAGCAAACGGGGCTGCTGTGGCTATTCCTCCTGCCAAGGCGTAAAGCAGAAACTGCTCCTGCTTTAGCACACTGATAAAGCTTTTCAGCACCGGCTTTGGCTTAAGGGAGATAGAGGAGTCGGCTTGCTGACCTTCGGGTAGCGCAAAGTATACCCCCAGCATAATGAGAGCCGTAATCACGGCAAGTATAACAAACACCGAGTGCCAGCCGAAAGCTGCCGTAACATAGCCGCCCACCGTAGGCGCCACCATAGGAGACACAGCAATTACCAATGTAAGCAGCGAGAAAGCCTGCGCAGTTTTGTTTACCGGGAAAATATCACGCACCAGCGCCTGAGCCGCCACCATTCCCACACAACCGCCTATCGCCTGCAGAAAACGCATCAGAATAAACGAATCGATCGACTCTGTATAGGCACAAGCCAGTGAGGTAAGGATGTAAATAAACAAACCGGCGTACAGCGGATTTTTTCTGCCATAGCGGTCTAGCAGCGGCCCGTAAAGCAGCTGCCCCACCGAAATGCCCACCAAGTACGCCGTCAGGGAGAGCTGTACTTGCGCAATAGATGTATTCAGGTCTGCTGCAATAGCCGGAAAACCAGGCAGGTACATATCAATCGAAAAGGGACTGATAGTGGCCAGCGAGCCTAGAATAAGTATAATGACAAAATACTGTTTTCGCGTCATGTATGATTTCTATTTAACCGAAGTTGCAACATTAATTAAATCGAATTGCAGCTGCTATTTTGCAAAGCAGCAGGTGCAGCAACCCCAGAGGTATATAACTTTTTACTTGGCACAATGTTTCCGAATGTTTACCTTGCCTGCCATGCACACTTCTGAGGCACAGCCGAACCCAAACATACTGCAAGAACTGGTACAGCACCGCATGCCCTTCGGCAAGTATAAGGATACCCTGTTATGCGACCTGCCAGTGTCATATTTGGAGTGGTTCTCCAGCAAAGGTTTTCCGCCGGGCAAGCTGGGCATGCAACTAGCCACCATGTACGAGATTAAACTTAACGGGCTCGACTACCTGCTGGCACCACTTAAGCGCCACCGCACAACCGGCGGCAGACAGCAGCTGTAAAAGACTGCCTAAGCAGTGAAAAAGAGTTAGACCTTAGCCTAAATCGAAGCTGCCTACCTCTATTACCTCTCCAGCGGCCATTCCGCCTGCCATTATGTTACCGATACGCACCCGCACCAGCCGCAACGTCGGAAAACCGACTGCAGCCGTCATTTTGCGCACCTGCCTGAACTTGCCTTCTTTAAGCGTTAGGGTAATCCAACTGGTGGGGCCATGCCGTTCATCACGGATACGACGGGCGCGCTCGGGCAGTTCCGGCGTTGCCTTAAGCCGTTGTACGCGGCAGGGTTTGGTCTGGTGCCACTCCTTTTCTGTTCTGATAGCAATGCCTTGCTGCAATTGCTGCAGCGCCTCGTCCGTTATCACGCCGTCTACCTGAGCATAGTACTCTTTCTCCACTTTGCTGCTTCGCACCAGCTCACTGACTTTTCCATCAGTAGTCAGGAGCAGCAGCCCTTCGCTGTCCTCATCCAGGCGGCCAATGGCCATGGTGCCCTCCGGAAAATCATGAAAACCTCCCAAGACCTTTTTTTTACGGGTCTCGCTCACAAACTGACTTACATACCCGTAAGGCTTAAACAGAACAAAGTGGCGGTGCATCATTTGGCAATTTTAAGCCCGCAAAGGTACAGGTAAGTATCCAGAGATGCTATTACATGTTACGCTTTCAACTGCTGAACCATGTAGAGAATTAAATTTCACCGCTTCTCTATATAGTTGTAGCTCGTTATTGATTTATACTTATATTTAACTGAAAATCAGCTTCCCATAGCGGCTCCTTATTATGAAAACGCTTCTAAAACTGCAGTTTTATACTTGTCTGATGCTGCTTGCCGCTGCCTTTAGCGCCTGCGATTACGACGAGAACGACTACATCAGCAAATACTGCCCAGGCTCCTGCACTGTTATAAAAGGCCGTGTGTCTACAGAAAATGGAGCGCCTTTGCCTGGTGCAACCATAAGGGTGCGGTGGCTGAAGGAAGCTTATTTGCAGCCCACCTTTACCCGCGAAAAAGCAATTGCCACCACCGATGCGAACGGAAATTACGAGCTGCGCTTCCTTCTCCGCGATCAGGAATTAACGGAAGGATTTATAGAGCTTAACACTGATTTTGACCAGCGCAGCTACCTTACCTGTAACGGCTCTAGCACATGGTATTGGTATGCGATGGCCCGTGACACCGCCATTATCCAGAACTTCACAATCGCCCCTGCCGCCACACTTCGCCTGGTTATCGACCAGAACAACCCAACCGCTCCTGTAGGCCGCATTTTAACCACTGTAAAGTATAAAATCAGTTCTTCTGATGCTGATAGCTGCGCCTTTGTGTACGATACCAATAGCAGGAACCTCTCCGGCGATCAGTTAACTGTAGCGGCTGGCTCAGTTGTAGTGCACACAGTTAAAACCTATGGCGGCACACAGAGCGCCCGGAAAGACACCATCTTACTGAAACCGGGCGAGACCCGTAACTATGAAATAAACTTTTAAGGCTTATGAAATACGAGATCATACATGAGGAAAAATACCAGCAGTTTACCGCCAGGCTGGAGCAGGAGGAGGAGGCCGAAATAGCGTATGCCAAACCGCAGGACGATGTGCTGGACCTGACGCATACTTTTGTACCTGATGCCTACCGCGGCACAGGGCTGGCGCAGGAGCTGATTGAAACGGCCCTTGACTACGCCCGCCGCCATAACCTAAAAGTGGTTGCCACCTGCGTAGCTGTGCAAAAGCATATTACGCAAAACCCTAAATACAAAGACCTGCTCCGATAACATACTTATAAACGCTATGGAAATGAAGAAATTTATACTTTGCGCTCTCTCCTTTTTCTGCGCTTTAACAGCCAGTGCCCAAGACCAGACGGAAAATCCGGAGCGAAAGCACCTGATAGGCTTGCAGCTGGGCAACGCTTTTGTAAACGGAGATTTTAATGCTTCTGCTTTTGAGGACGACTACCCTGCCTTTGCCCGCAACGGGCTGCTGCTGACAGGTGTGTATCGCTATAGCATGAGCAGGTATGTAGCAGCTGGTACTTCAGTAGCTTACCGGCACAACCGTTTCGGGATGGATGCTTTTGTACAGCCCGACGATGAGTTGGTAACAGCCAAAAACTCCGAAGCGTGGCGCTCAGTCTTTACGATGGCGGATGTATACTTTACAGTGCCCGTGCAAGAGGTTGGGGAAGTATACTTAGCAGGATCAGCGGGAGCCGCTTTTAACCGCAGCGCCTCCTGGCAGATTCAGACGGTTCACGGAGAGGTACGGATGCCATCTGATCAAGCCACCGCCTTGGCGCTTGGTTGGGGCAGCGGCATCAACATAAACGTATACCCTTTGGTTATTAACGCAGAGGCAAGGCTGCTGTATACTAAACCTGAGTTCACGGTGCTCAACGCGCTTGGTACTCCTTTTCAGCACAGCCAGTCAATGAATACTTTTAACATCAGCTTAGGCGCTTTTTACAGGTTCTAACTTTTATACTTTGCAAGCTTGTAAAAATAATTGCATCTTTTTTTCAAGTTGATAAAGTATAAAAAAATGCTTTTCTGCTGCACAGAGCTATATTTTATACTTAAACTGCTGCCTAGCCTAAAATAATTGTATACTTTTTTTCCAGCAGTTTGTAACCTAAGGATAGCTGCCCCGTTAAAGAGTATGGCTAAAAGTTGAAAATAGATTAAATAAAAAGCAAGGGACACTGGAAACGGGGTTCCTTGTTTTTTTATGTGGCTACTGCTCTACTTGAGCAAAGTTTAAGCTAAGGCAGCATGCGCTACGCGGCTATATCTTTCTCCGTCAGCACTCTGCCTGAAAGTATAGAATCTTATACTTACTAAGTATAGCTTTTGAACCGAACCGCCTGCTTTATACTTTCCCTAACTGCTCAAAGCCTTCTTTAAGCTTAGGATACAGTGTTTCGTAAACAGCGTAGCTTTTTGCATATGTTTGATGGTTCTGAGGGATTGGCTCAAAAATTCTGCTTACCCTGATCATGTGCTCCGCATCCTCCAGCGATGGCAACAGTTTTAAGGCATACATTCCCATCAGCGCAGCCCCGAAAGCAGAGCCTTCGGGCGTTTCGGTTAGCTGTACCTTTTTACCTGTCACGTCGGCCAGCATCTGTACCCACAGCTCTGAAAACGAGAATCCTCCGTTGGCATAAATTGCTGAAACAGGCCCCACGGTTTGCTCCAGCGCCTGCACCACACTATTTACACTGAAAATCACCCCTTCCATTACAGCTCTCAGAAAGTGCGCGCGGGTATGGTTATAGTTCGCTCCGATAAAACAGGCACGCGCCGAACCATCCCAGATAGGTGCGCGCTCGCCCAGCAGGTACGGCAGAAAAAGCAGGCCTTCCGCACCCGGTTTTACAGTTTCTGCCACATCGTTCAGCAGCTCGTATATGTCCTGATCTTTGGCGTTGGCCTCTGCCGTTTCAGCGGCATAGAAAGTATCCCGGAACCAACGCAGCGCTACTCCGCCATTGTTTACCGCTCCGCCCAGCACAAAATGGTCCTCGTTTAAAATGTAGCTGAACACCCGTTCTTTCAGGTCTGTGGCTGGTTGGCTGGCCATCATACGCACGGCGCCGCTGGTGCCTATGGTTACCACCGCCTCGCCGGGGCGTACGGCATGTGAGGCCAAATTAGCCAGGCAGCCATCGCTTGCCCCAATCACAAAAGGCGTACCGGTGGGCAAGTGCAGCAGTTCAGCATCAGCAGGTTTAAGCCCTTTAAAAGTATAAGTAGGCGGTACGGGGTCCGGCAGCTGCTCTGGCTTAACACCGGCCACCTGCAGCGCATCCTGGTGCCATTCAAACTTAAAAATATTGAACAAGCCCATACTTGAGGCAACAGAGTAATCGATTTTATACTTCCCGAAAAGCCGGAAAAGCACGTACTCTTTTATACCGATAAACTTTTCTGCCCGCCCAAACAACTCCGGCTGCTCCTGCCGCAACCAGCACAACTTCGGCAAAGGCGACATGGGATGCACAGGTGTGCCGGTTTGCAGGTAAATCTTATGGCCCACCGTGCTGTTCTTTATTTCGTCGGCACAGGCGTGGCTTCTGGAATCGGCCCATATAAAGCAGCGGGTTAGCGGCTGGTCTTGTGCATCTATCAGCATGAGGCTGTGCATAGCGCTACTGAAGCTAACTCCTTCCGGGGTATACTTATACTGCTGCAGCCACGCTGCCACTTCCCCTAGGGTAGACAACACGGCCTGCAGCACCTGCTCCGGCTCCTGCTCTGCCTGCCCTGGCTCCTCGCTGATAATCGGGTACTCCCTCACTTGCTGAAACAGCACTTCGCCGCCTAAGCCAAAAGCCACTGCCTTGGTACTGGTGGTGCCAATATCCACCCCTATTATTGCGCTTTGCTGCATGTATTGTTGTGTTTAATTCTAGCTTACGTAGCTGCAGGCATAGGTTTATACTTTTTAATTTGTTGCCCCAAACCACAGGCTTATAAATGCCTTTTCACCGATGACTGTGTAAACCAAACGGCGCCTCCACCTCCTGCCCAATGTTTGGCTGCCACAGGTTTTACACAAAACCGTACTGTTTCCGGCATTTATGCCTTGCCTTCAGCCGCTTTCTCTTAGGCTCCAAGGTGCGGGAGACTCTGCTTAGATTGCCCATTGCATCACCCCTGATCAGAAGCAACTGAAAATAGCTACGCCTACTTGCCCTGCAGCTTAACCAACAAGCCGAGTTAAAGAAAGAAGCCAAACGTGCACGCCTACATCTTTTAAACCGCTGTTTATAACTGTGGATAAAGTATAGAAATGTAGATAAGCTTTGCAAAGCGCCAGACGGCTGCTCTTTTAAACTGTTGTAGCTCAGCAAGATTCAGTAGCGGCGTGTATACTACCCTGTGCTATTCGTGTAAAATTTGTCCACATTCACATTTCGTACATACTGATTACCTATTTTTGTAAAGGAAATCATGATTACACAAACAGGTAACGGATAGTAGCGATGGTTAAGACAAACACCCACAGAGGCGAAATAATACGCGATGCTATAAAGGCAAGCGGCGTGGCAATCGGTACAGTGGCCGAAAAGATGAGTATCAGTCGTAAAACGCTTTATAATAAGTTTAAAGAGTCGAGTATTCCTTATAGTTTTATTCTGAAGCTGGGCGAAGTGATTCATCATGACTTTTCACAGGACTTCCCACACCTGAGTAAAACTGTAAAAAAAGAAGCACCGAAGGCGCAGCCACAGATCAGCACCAACCTACTGCTGCCGTTCGACAGTGAGCCACAGGAAATCTATAAGCCCAACAACCTCCGCGACTGCGAGCAGGAACTGGTTAACCTGCAGCGGAAGTACATTAACCTGCTGGAGAAATTTAACGAGCTGCTGCTAAAAACGCAGGTTTAAGCGTACAGCTCCTCTGTCGCCATTTGTGTCGCTAAGTAAAGGTATCATTGCTCAGGTTTGAGTTTTGATCTAATCGATGATGATACCTCCTCTTACCTCATTGTCTATACTTTCCTTTGTCCCGGACATGAACGTGGCCACGGCTGTGTCGCCGGTGTAAAGTGTCAGCACATCGCCGGCAATTCTGTAGCTGTCTACGCGGCTGAGGACGTCCATTAACTTGTTTTCCTGATCCATGCTTGGACAGGCCATGCGCGTAGAGCCAAGGCTTGACAGCTTCAGGCTTTGCTCTCCTGCTTCGTACCTCCCGAAAAACCTGTTGCAACCTGTAAAGCCGTGTACTCTTGTTTTGCCCTCCTCAAACCTGATAAAGGCTGTTTGTGTATTCTGCGGCCGCTGCACATCCTGCCCCTCTAATGACAGTAGCGTCCAGTAAGCATCCAAAATACTATCGTTTTCAGCTGCCTGGTTTTTGTTCTGCACGGTGCAGGCGCTGGCCAGGCAAAGCAGCAGCCCCAAGGCCGGTAGCAAGCGCATTAGTTTTTTGATCATCGTTATCTGTTTCTTAAATAAAAAGTATAACTCCCTTTAGCTTGGCATTCGCGTTTTATACGTACGCAGCAACCTTAGTTAGGTATGGCATAAAAAAAGCCCGCAGCTGGGCTGCGGGCTTTCCGGTTTATACTTGTCTGCTAACCGCGTGGCGATTCGCTGCCATAACTGCTAATACCGGAGTCTGCTCTGTAGTCAGGTCCGGAAGTTTCGCCTGAGCGGCGGTAACGGCTGCTGCGCTGGCTATAGTCGTTGCGGCTACGGTCTGAGTTGCGGATTTCTCCACGGTAGCGGGTGTCATCGTTATCATAGTCGCGGTTATAGGACTGGTCACGGTCGCCGCCACGGTAGTCGTTGTCAGAGCGGCGCTCCTGGTGCTCACCACGGTCGTAGTAGGCATCAATCCCTAGCATGTTATAACCTCTGTCTGACCTGCCTCTGTACATCTTGTTGCCCTGGTCTTCGTCACGGTTAAAGTCTTCGTAGCGTCGCCCCTGGCCACTGTAACGGTAGCTGTTATCCTGGCGGTTGTAGCGGTCGTTATCAGCGCCGGAGCTATAGTTTGTGCCGCGCGATGTACCGTAAGTGCCGTAGTTATCTTCCGCTCCCCAGCCAGTTCCGCGCGTACGCTTATAGCCTGAGCTTTGGTCGTTACGACGGTTCCCCATATGCGGATTCGGATCGCCATAATGATAATCGTTCTCGCCCTTGTTTACGCCACGATGGCTGCTGGCACCATAACCTCCTACAGGTCCGCCGCTTTGGTATCCGTAATTTGGGTCTGTTTTGGAGCTTTGCACATTGCGGTAGGCAGCGTTTTCGTTAGGCATGCCATAGTAATTGCCATGCCGGTTGCTGTAGCGATCGCGGTAGTTCTCAAATGGCCGGTCATTGTCACGGTCACGGTCGCGGTTATAGTTGCTGTAGCTATCGCCATAATCGTTTCTGGTGCGGTCGTTATGGTCTAGCTTATTCATAAATTCTCGATGGTACTTTTGATCGTTCCTTTCCATAGTAAAGATTATTTTTAAGTTCTGGTTTACACCTCTATTAACGCACCAGAGCTATATACGTTTGGCTTTCTTGCCTGCAGTACCTCCTTTATACTTCTGTTCTGCAACTACCAATGGTTATCAATTGCTTTTTACCAACCTGATTTTCAGGTTTCAACACATTATTTGCCATACTAATTTGCTGGGTTAAACTGACTGTGTAAGGTTTGTCGAGTTGCTAAACAGGATCGTCTATTTCATTCGTTTTCGTGAAATATTTTTTATATATTTATAGAGATGCTTCTCTGCTAAAAATGGTAAAACCCGTTGGCTGAAAAAGCAGGCTATACTCAGAATAAGGTTTGTTGTTTGTTTATACTTTGGAGTGAGCCGCTGTACCTCAGGTGCAGCGGCTTTTCTTTTTAGCCGGCATAGTTGCACCTAATAGCCTGGCCATACTTTCAGAGCTATCGCGACAACCTTCCTGCCCTTTCTGCTGCTCTGTTGTAATTCCTGAGAACAATGAAATCATCTACGCATACTTTCAAAACCACATGTTACCCTTCGCATAACCTAAAGTCGTTAACGCAAAAAAGCGGACCACCAGTTACTGGTAGTCCGCTTTATACTTTATCCGCAAGTATAAATTATTTCCCTGCGGATGATGAGGTAGCACCGGCCGGCACTTGCTGCTGTTGCTGTTTTTTATACTTGTTGTCGAACTTCTCGTAAAGCACTTTCTGCTTGTTGTTCAGGTCAACGTTACGGCCCTGGATAAAGGCATATGTTACGTTGTTGGTGCGCATGTCCAGCAAATCGCCGGAGGATACCACTAGCGTAGCGTCCTTGCCTACTTCCACAGAACCCGCCTGTTTCTCTATGCCCAGAATCTTGGCCGTGTTTAATGATACAGCTGCCAGCGCCTGCTCTTTGTCTAGGCCATAAGCAGCGGCAGTGCCTGCTATAAACGGCAGGTTACGCGTACCGTGTATGCTCAGGTCATAATCCAGCGCAAACGGAATACCCGCTTTATGCAGCAGGTAAGGCGTCTTGTATGGCATGTCCACATCCTCCTCTGCACGCGACGGCAAAGCATGTACGCCAGAATAGATTACTGATACATTATTTGCCTTCAGGAAGTCAGATACGGCTACGGCATCACGGGCACCAACTACCACAATATCTTTCACACCGTTGTTTTTGGCAAAGTTTACACCTTCAATAATCTCTTTGCCATAGTTAGCATGGATGTAAAGCTTTCTGGAACCATCAAACAGACCAGTCATAGAAGCCAGTTTCAGGTTTTCGCTATTGTGCTTGCCTGCTTTGTACACTGATGCATCACGGAATAATTTCTCCAGCTCCAGCATTGTTTTGTCACGCTCCTCAGCCATGCGCTTCAGGCGCTCATCAGCACGGCTGTTGCCGGTCTCGATCAGCATGCTTGGCCAGTTCAGGTGCATACCTTCGTCAGCTTTTACAATAGCATCTTCCCAGTTCCAGGCATCCAGCTGCACAATAGACGATGTGCCTGAAATAGTGCCGCCCACCGGTGTCAGCTGAGTCATCAGCACACCGTTGGCACGTACTGTCGGGATAATGTCAGAGTCGGTGTTGTAGGCAATCACAGAGCGCACGTTCGGGTTCATGTCGCCTATCTCGCGCCAGTCAATAGTAGCGCGTACACTTTCCACCTCGTTCAGGCCGAGTGTCGCGTTTGGCTGAATCAGACCTGGGTAAATGTGCTGCCCTGTTACGTCCACCACCTCATAGCCGCTCAGGTTAGCGCCACTCTGCGGACCAGCGTATGTGATCTTTCCGTTCTCAAAACCTACGGCTGCGTTTTCTATCACCTGTCCGTTGCCGATGTGCAAGGTAGCGCCTTTCAGCAGCATCGGTTTGCTTTGCTTAGGCGCCGGGGCAGGAACCTGCGCCATAACTGGCACACTGAATAGCAGCGCCACCAAAGCAGAAATATATCTTTTATGAATTTTCATCCTTTGAGTTGTTTGATTGTTGGACTGTTAAATTGCTGATTAAATATTAAAGCCAACCATTTAACAATTACACCATTTAGCCATCAAGATTAGTAAGCGAAGTATGACTCCTCCTCGCTATGCTGCACATCCTCGCAGTGCACCACGTGTGCTTTTATACTTCTTGGAACCTGCGTTTTAGCACCGCCGCTTTTCTCATTCAGCATCTTCTGCACCAGGCGCATACGCTCTTTTTCCAGCTCTTTGCGCATCTGCTCGTCGCGCTCTAAATCGTAGTAAGCCACGCCGTCAACAAATGTCTTCAGGGGCTTTGCGTAGATAGAAAGCGGGTGATCGTTCCATAGCACCACGTCGGCATCTTTGCCAGTTTTCAGGCTGCCCATTCTGTCATCGAGGTGCAGGAGCTTGGCTGGGTTCAGGGTCACCATTTTCAGGGCATCCTCTTCGCTCATGCCGGTATACTTCACACTCTTGGCAGCTTCCTGGTTTAGGCGGCGGGCCATTTCTGCGTCATCAGAGTTGATGGCCGTAACAATACCTAATTGGTTCATGATGCCGGCGTTCTGCGGAATCGCGTCCTTCACCTCCATCTTGTAAGCCCACCAATCGGCGAAAGTAGATCCGCCCACGCCATGCTCTTTCATCTTATCAGCCACTTTGTAACCCTCCAGAATGTGCGTGAATGTGTTCACTTTAAAGCCCATCTCGTCGGCTACGTTCATCAGCATATTGATCTCTGACTGCACGTAAGAGTGGCAGGTAATGAAACGCTTTTCGTTCAGGATTTCTACCAGTGCCTCCAGTTCCAGGTCGCGGCGCGGGGCCGGTGTCTTCGCTTTTTCGCGCTTGCTCAGTTTGTTGTAGTTCTTATGCGCCTGCTCATACTCTTTGGCACGCGTAAAGGCATCTACAAACACCTGCTCCACACCCATTCTGGACTGCGGGAAACGAATGGTTTGTGTGCTGCCCCAGTTCGATTGCTTCACGTTTTCGCCTAACGCGAACTTGATATAGCCATCGGCATTCT
This sequence comes from uncultured Pontibacter sp., assembly GCF_947495565.1. Taxonomy (GTDB): domain Bacteria; phylum Bacteroidota; class Bacteroidia; order Cytophagales; family Hymenobacteraceae; genus Pontibacter. The sequence continues at coordinate 65,443 of NZ_CANLZM010000005.1, read as the reverse complement.
CCACTAGCATTTCTTCGGCACTCTTGCCCCAACGCAGTTTCACAATAGCCGACTGACCGCCAATTGGGTTGGCAGAACCATGTAGCAACTGAGATGTGGTAACGCCACCGGCCAGCTGACGGTAAATGTTAATATCTTCCGGGTCTACCACATCGGCCATGCGTACTTCAGAAGTAACAGCCTGTGTGCCTTCGTTTACGCCATCCAACGCAATATGCGAGTGCTCGTCAATGATGCCCGGTGTTACGTGCTTGCCGGTACCATCTACCACTTTAGCGCCAGAATCGCTCAGGTTTTTGCCAACTTTGGCAATCTTACCGTTTTTGATCAGCACATCTGCATTCTCCAGCTTGCCTTCTTTCTCGTTTGTCCAAACGGTGGCATTTTTGATAAGGATGGTCTCCTGCTGCGGTAGTTGCGCCTGGCCAAATGCCTGGAACGGATAGATCATGCTGCCGATGGCCGCGTTCATCTCCTCTTTCTTCGCACGGTCTTTCTTCTCCTTTTCCGTCATGGCTTCGGAGTATGCCGCTACCCATTTTACAGAGGAAGCATTTGGCAACTGACCTTCGCCCTGCAGGTTCTTGTCTGCTACCCAGCCGCTCAAACGAATGCTCTGCTTGCTGTCTTTGCTCTCGGCAAAAGAGATTGTTACCAGGTTTCCTTTGATGCTGATATTACCTTTCACGGTATCTTTTGCAATTACCTGCAGCTCCGGTTTTTCGGCAGTACCCGACACAAGCAGCTTACGGCCTGTATCGTTGCCAAGCTTTAAAGTATAAACGCCACGGTAATCAGCTGGCACGTCAGAGATTTTATACTGCTCGCCCTGCACCCAGTTCTCCAGGATCAGGCCATCTTCCGCAAACAAATTATCTGTAGTGATAATGAAATTGGCCAGCATCCCTTTGTTCAGGCTGCCCACCATACTTTCAGCGTTCAGGAGTTTGGCTGGTGTAGCTGTCAGGGCTTTCAGGGCCTCCTCCTCACTCAGGCCATACTTTACCGCTTTGCGCAGGTTTGGCAGGAAATCTTTTTTGTCTTTCAGGTCATGCGCGGTAAAAGCGATGGTAACGCCCGCTTTCTGCAGCAGGGCTGCGTTAGCCGGAGCCATCTCCCAATGCTTCATGTCTTCCAACGACACGCGTCGCGCATCAAACGGATCTTCCACGTTATAGGCAGCCGGGAAATCCAGCGACAAGATAACAGGCGCATTTGTTGCTTTTATCTGCGGCAGCATCTGGTACTCGTCTCCGGCACCTTTCATGATGTACTGCTTGCCAAACTCATCGCCTACCTTATCGGCACGCAGCACGTTCAGCTTGTTATCAGCCTCAAATATCTGCGGGAAATTATTTGCTTGCGTAAAGGCGGTTAAAGAGATATTTTGCTCTTTCTGCGGGTTGTTTGCATTCCACTGGGCATCCAGGTATGTCTGGCGCAACAGAGCAACAGAGCCCATTAGTGAGTTAGGGTAATCCTGCTTAGATGTGCCTTTTTCGAACGAGAGTGCACCGGCAGCTTTATCTTTCAGCACTACCTCATTCTCCCGCTTTTCAGCAAGTGTTACCAATGCCGCCGTTCCGCGGGCAATGCCGTCGCGGTGCACAGCCAGCACAGTACCAAAGCCCTGCTTGCGCAGCTCTGCGGCCTGCTTGCTATCTATTTTAAACAGCTCAACCGCGTTAGTTTCCGGCCGGATGGCCTGGTTCCAGTTGTAGGCGCCTTGTTTCTCAGACTCCAGCTGCGGCGAGGCACGCCAGTTGCGGCGTTCAACTTTAACCTCCGGCAGGCCATAGTCGCTGAACATATCCACCAAGCCTGGGTAAATATGTTTGCCTTTGGCATCCATAACTACAGCTCCGGCGGGCACTTTTACATTAGCGCCTACTGCCTCTACCTTACCATTGCGGATAACAAGGGTAGCGTTCGGGATAGCTGTTTTATAATCGGTGTGAACGGTGGCGTTGGTGAAGGCCACGAGTCCGGCGCGTTCGTCGTACACGCCGTTGCGCGGAAAAGTCTCCTGCGCCATTACACCGCCTGCGCTGAAAGCAAGGCAGGCTGCAATGGTTAAGATTTTCTTCATGCTGTAGATGGTAGGTGATAAATTAAGGTTTAGACAAGATTCGGGTATCAAGTTAAGCACCAGCGAGATAAAAAGCTATCTAAGGTAGATACTATATTACTGACTTTGACTGCTGCTTCTGCTAAAAGTTTAATGGGGAGATAAGATTATAGCATGTGCTGCCGTAATTTTAGATTTTGTGCTGCCAAGACAGTTGTTGATTTTCAATTCATACTTTGAAAACTCTCATTCACTTTCTGCGACCCATCTGTTGTATTACCTGTGTCTAAAACGCAACGGCTAAACATGCGCAATATATTTAACGGGGATGAGCAAGGCTTTTTATACTTAACCTGTGTTAGATTTACAGCTAATACTTTTTGCACTGCTGCCACAATTAAGCTTAAATTTAACCTTCTGCTGAAAACAGCTGCACATGCGCCCTAACTACAACCTGCCACCCGCTTTGCAAAAGGCACTACTTATACTTGCTGCCGCGCTTATACTTTTTTCCCCCTGGTTTAGCTCGCCGGAGGCCTTGGCTCTTGGCTTAGGATTTGGGCTGATCCTGGGAAATCCGTTTCAGGAACTCTCCGAAAAAGCGGCCAAGTATGTGTTGCAGGCAGCCGTGGTTGGCCTTGGCTTCGGAATTGATTTATACCAGGTGGCTGAAACAGGCTTAAATGGTCTGGTTTACACAGCCGTTTCGCTGGGTGTGACTATGTTACTGGGCTTGCTACTGGGCAGGCTTTTAAATATCACGCCAAAACTAACGCACTTGGTTTCGGTGGGGACTGCTATTTGCGGAGGCAGCGCCATCGCCGCTGTGGCACCGGCCATCAAGGCTAACGCACAGGATATTTCCGTTTCGCTTGGGATTGTGTTTGCCTTAAATGCGCTGGCGCTCTTCGTCTTCCCGGTTGTGGGGCATGCGCTCGGCTTAGACCAGCAGCAGTTTGGCACCTGGGCTGCCATTGCCATCCATGATACCAGCTCTGTGGTGGGGGCAGCCGCCAAGTATGGCAATGAAGCCCTGCAACTTGCCACCACCCTAAAGCTTACCCGCGCCCTCTGGATTGTGCCGATGGTACTTGTATCCGGCATGGCTTTTAAAACAGGCGAGGCCAAAGCCAAGGTGCCGGTTTTTATACTTCTGTTTATACTTGCCTCGGTGCTGATAACTTTCATGCCGGCTGCATTAGCCGTAGCGCCACCCATACTTTTGGCAGCTAAAAAAGGCCTGCTGCTTTCGCTGTTCCTGATCGGGGCAAACCTTAACCGTACGACACTGCGCAGCATCAGCGCCAAGCCTTTCTACCAAGGCCTCATACTTTGGATGTTAGTTGCCAGCAGCTCCTTATTCGTTATTCTGATGTTTTAGATTAATGTTTATACTTCACGCTCATCGGTAGCATCAGGTTTATACTTGCTCGCTAAGCTTGTATCACATCACCTATTGGTAACAGCTTTCAAAAAAGACAATCTTATCATAAAAGTAAAGGGCTTCTACAATCCTGCAGAAGCCCTTTACTTTTATAGTTTATCTACTCTTTGCCTTAATATGCTCTGCCTGACTTGTTCTCCACGAAGTTCATAAACGCGCGGTTTACAACGCCTGTACCGCCCGGCGTTGGGTAGTTACCCGTGAAGTACCAATCACCTTTGTGGTTCGGGCAAGCCTGGTGCAAGTCTTCTATCGTTTGATAGATAACCTGTACTTCGGCTTTCACTTCCGGCGCTTTTACAATCTCTGCTACTTTATCGGAAAGTTCTTTGTGCGTAAACAGGTTATAAAGCTCCTGCACAAAATTGGTTTCCCTGAAGGCATCTGTACCCGCGGCAGCCTGGCAGTTATCATAGGTTTCCTGCAGTTTCTCCCACTGGCCCGTGTCTTTCAGCAAGCCAAGAAGCGCCCTAAAAGCCACAAACTCCTTCATCCGCGACATATCTATACCATAGCAGTCAGGGTAGCGAATTTGCGGGGCGCAAGAAACGATGATAATTTTTTTCGGCTCCAGTTTATCCAGCATTTTAATGATGCTTTTCTCCAGCGTTGTGCCGCGCACAATAGAGTCATCAAGCACCACCAAAGTATCCATGCCTTTCTTTACCACCTCGTAAGTCGTGTCGTAGACGTGCGTTACCAGGTCGTCGCGGCTATCGTTGTCAGTGATGAAGGTGCGCAGTTTGGCATCTTTGATTACCAGTTTCTCGGCGCGTGGCTTAAATTGCAGAATCTCATCGAGTTGCTCCTCAGAAAGCTCCTGGTTAAGGATAGCTTTCTTGCGGTACTCGCGCAGGTGGTTCTCAATTCCCTTCATCATGCCCAACCACGAGGTTTCGGCAGTGTTCGGGATGTATGAGAAAACCGTATTTTTCAGGTCGTAATTGATCGCCTCCAGAATCTGTGGGCAAAGCAGCTTGCCCATATTCTTGCGCTCGGTATAAATCTCGGGATCGTTGCCACGGGAGAAGTAAATGCGCTCAAAGCTGCACGAAAGCTTCTCGCGCGGCTCCACCACTTCCTGCATTTCCGGGTTGCCGGCTTTGTCTATAATCAAGGCGTGGCCAGGCGCAATCTCTTTAATCTCGCTGTACTCAATACCGAAAGCCGTTTTGATAGCAGGCTTTTCCGAGGCGATCACCACTACTTCGTCATCCGCATAATAATACGCCGGGCGAATACCGTTCGGGTCGCGCATCACGAAGGAAGCTCCGAAACCTGTAAGGCCGGCCATGGCATAGCCCCCGTCGAAGTCCTTGCCAGCGCGTTTCAGCACACGCTGCATGTCCAGGTTCTGCTCTATCAGTTGAGTGATCTCCTTGTTAGTATAATCGCCTTTCTTATAGTAATCGAACAGGCGCTGGTTCTCCTCGTCCAGGAAATGGCCGATTTTTTCCAGTACTGTGGTGGTATCAGTTTTATGCTTTGGGTGCTGACCAAGTTCCAGCAGCTTGTTAAACTGCTCATCCACATTGGTCATGTTGAAGTTACCGGCCACGGCCAGGCTGCGGCTGCGCCAGTTGTTCTCGCGTACCATCGGGTGGCAATTATCCACGCTGTTGAGGCCGTGGGTACCATAGCGCAGGTGGCCCAGGTATACATCGCCCAAAAAAGGCATGTTCTCCCAGATCCAGTCAACATCCTCGGCTTTATCCGGGTACTCCTCCTTTAGGTTTTTAAACTCCTTGCCAATCTTACCAAAGATGCTATCAATGGCACGCGTCTTTACCGAGCGGAAACGGCTGATGTAGTCGATACCGGGCAGGGCGTTTATCTTGATGCTGGCAACGCCTGCACCGTCCTGGCCCCGGTTATGCTGTTTCTGCATCAGCAGGTACAACTTGTTAACGCCATACATGGGGGTGCCATACTTCTCGGCGTAATAACTGATTGGTTTCCTGAGCCTGATCAGGGCTATACCACATTCGTGCTTAATTGCGTCGCTCATGAGTGCTTTATAGTGTCTGGGTCAGCAGTTGTTCTATCCAGTGCAGCAGCAGGTCAGGTTTAAAGAACAAAACCAGCAGCGGCAAGGCAAACAGTGCCAATAACAGTTTATTCGACGGTGAAATAACTAATTTTTCCTGAGATTGATTCCTTTTGAAGAAAAGGTAGTACGGTATCTTGATATAGTAAAAGAGCGCCACGCCCGTTAGCAGCACGCCAAGTATAAGCAGCGTGAGCAGCATGGTGTTGCCCGATAAAGTATAGGCTTCCCATACATTACTAAACACCAGTAGCTTAGCCATAAAGCCAGCCAACGGCGGCAAACCCGTCAGCGAGAGCACATAAAGTATGGCCATCACACCTAAAAAGGGCTGCACACGGCCTATCCCTGAAAAATCCTCCAACGACTTGACGCCAAAACGCTGCTCCGACACCTGCAGCACCAGAAAAATACCGAAGTTCATGAACAGGAGCACCGTAAGGTAGAACAGCAGGCTGGAAGTATAACTGGTACCCAAAGCCAGCAGCACCATCAGCAGGATACCGGCATGTGAAACAGATGAATAGGCAAGCAGCCTGCGCGGCGTTTTTTGCCACAGCGCCGTAAAGTTGCCGATCACCAGCGTGGCGATGGCAGCTACACCCAACAGCAGTTGCACATCAGCAAAGGCCGTTGCATCGGTAAAGTTGCTTACAAAGCGCAGAATCACTAATATGCCCGCCATTTTTGGCCCCGTGGAGAAAAGCGCTACCACCGGAAGCGGCGCGCCCTGGTAAACATCCGGTGCCCAGAAATGAAAAGGAGCTGCCGAGATTTTAAAGAAAAACCCTGCCAGCACAAGTATAGCCGCGATGGTTACCAGCAAGCCATCCACTTGCACAAGGCCAAGCGCAAAAGCCTCTGTAGTATAGGCCAGCGTGCCCGTAAACCCGTAGAAGAACGACATGCCATACAGCATAATGCCTGCTGAAAGGGCACCATATAAAATATACTTCAGGCCGGCTTCCACGGCTCTTTTTTCTTGTTTTAGTGTTAGCGTCAGGATATAGGAGGCAATGGAAACCGTTTCAATGGAAAGGAAAACCATCAGCAGGTTCACCGATTTTGCCATCAGGTTGAGACCCAGCACAAGTATGAGCAGCAGCGCGTAAAACTCACCTTTCCCTTCTTTCAGCCTCTCAAGCTCCCGGTGCTGCAATGCCATCAAAACCGTGAAAATACCCGCTGCGCTGAATAGAATACCGCCATAACGCGCCAGGCCATCCGATACCAGCAAATTTAGAAATGGCTCGTCGGTAGCAGCAGTATAACCGCCCAGCACCTGCAACGCCAGCACCGAGAACAAACCGGTAAGCGCCAGCCAGGGCAGCAACCTTTTTATACTTTCTGACTTGAAAAGATCGAGCGTGATGAGCAGCAGGAAAAAAATCGCCAGCAGAAACTCGGGTACCAGCGTGCCTGCACCCGCAAGTATGGCGTTGAGCTTATCTGTTAAGTATGCTGCTTGTTCGTTCACTTACCTGAGCGTTGATAAAATTAAACCGAGCTGTTCCTGCCCGCGCTGCAACACCAGTTCTGTGAACCCGGTTACTGTTAGGCCGATTTTATCTAAGAGCAGGTGCGGGAAGATGCCGAAAAGCAGCGCGAGTATGGCCAGCGGCACCAGCATGAGGTACTCGCGGGTAGTAAGGTCTGTAAGTATGGCTTTTTCGCGCAGCCCCGGGAAGATCCAGTATTTGCCGAAGAACATGCGCTGCAGCGCCCACAGGTAGTATGCTGCTGACAGCAGCAAGCCAAACACCGCCACCACTGTTAGCCAGCGCGGCAGCAGGCCCGTGGCCTCCGGCGCTCCAAAACCGCCCACCAGCACCAGCAACTCCGCAATAAAACCAGAGAAGCCCGGCAAGCCTAAGGAGGCAAAGAAGGCGATCACAACAAAGACGGTATAGACAGGCATCATGTGCGCGAGGCCCCTGAAATTATGAATCATCCGGTCGTGTGCCCGGTCATAAATCACCCCGACAACCAGGAAGAGCATGGCCGAGATAAGGCCGTGGCTGAACATCATATACACCGCGCCGTTTACGCCCTCCACCGTAAGCGAGGCCAGCCCCAGCAGCACAAAACCCATGTGCGATACCGACGAGTAGGCAATCAGCTTTTTCAGGTCGTTCATGGCAAGCGCGTTCAGGGCGCCATAAATAATGGACAGCACGCCCAAACCGCCCACCAACACGGCAAAGTATGCGCCGGCATCCGGGAAGATCGGGTACACGATCCGGATCAGGCCGTAGCCTCCCACTTTCAGGAGTATGGCTGCCAGCAACACCGAGATAGGCGTAGGCGCTTCCACGTGCGCATCGGGCAACCAGGTATGCACCGGCACCGACGGCACCTTAATGGCGAACCCGGCAAACAGCAGCAGGAACGCTATAAAACGCAAAGGCAGATCCCAGAGCACCGAGCCGGATAACACATGCAGCAGGCTGTTCGGGATAAAATTGGCCGGCTCCATCATGGCCGGAATGCTAAAGGTGCGCACCAGGTTATAGCTGCTGATCGCGTTGCGCTGCAACATTTGCTGCACCTGCGCAACCACTGCCTTACCGGCCTCAGCGCTCTGCTCCGCAAACCCCATTTGCACAGCCGTAGCCTGCGGGTCTATTACGGAAGTATACAGCCCGATCATCACGAGAAGTATGAAAAGCGAGCCCACCAGCGTGTAAATAAAAAACTTAATGGCGGCATACTCGCGCTTCGGCCCGCCCCAGATACCGATCAAAAAATACATCGGCAGGAGCATAAACTCAAAAAACAGGTAGAAAAGGAAGAAGTCAAGAGCCAGAAAACAACCCATCACGCTGGTTAGCAGCAGCAGGTAGAGCAAAATGTAGCCCTTTACGTTCTTGGTGATGGTCCAGGAGGAGATTACGCCGATTACGCCCACAATGCCTGTAAGCAGCACCATGCTGATGCTGATGCCATCCACCCCCAGAAAATAATCGATCTGGAAGCGACCCAGGCTGCCGAGCGTAAACCCGATCCAGTTTACCTTCTCTACAAACTGATAGCCCTGCTGCCCGTTGGCAAGCACCGCCCCATCGAAATTGAAGTATAAAAGTATGGCCAACCCCATCTGTACCAAAGTGCCTGCCAACGCCACCGCTTTTATGGGCTGCTGCAGGCGCACAGGCAGTAGCAGCACCAGCAGTGCGGCCAGCAAAGGTGTAAAGATGAGGCTACTAAGTATAAAATTGTTCAACGCTGTTGCTTGTTAATTACTGATTGTTTTTAAAAGCCGGGATATCAAATCCACCTATCCTTTAAGCCGCTAAAACCTGATCTCAAAGGTACCATCAAAACAGGATGATGTATAGCATTAGTAAAATAAATCCGAACAAAGAGTAAGCGTAATAGCTCTGCACCTTTCCGTTTTGCAGGCCCCGGCCAAGCCGCCCGGCAAGCTTCGAGAGCGCACCCACCAGCCACACCAGCCCATCAACTACCCAGCGATCAAACCAAGCCATAATTTTGGCTATAATCACCAGTGCTTTGCTGCCATTGTTCAAGGCATAATCTATCACGCGCTTGTCGTTGCGGTACAGGGCTCGGGCCAGCACCAGCGAGGGCTGCACAAAGGCTTTGTCGTAAAATTCGTTCAGGTAGAAGTGGCGTTGCGACAGGCGCGCCGCTGCGAGTTGCGGCTCTTCGTGCAGCAGTTGCGCCTCCGGCCTGTTTCTATACTTCAGGATCGCCCAGCTTATACCGGCCGCGCCCAGCAACGTTGAAAGTATGCCGAATACCAGGTGCAAGGTATGGTTTGCCTCGTCCTGCAGGTGCACCGCCTCCAGCAGCCTGCTGGAAAGTATGGATGTGCTCGTCAGGTTTTCCAGGCCGACACCCTGCAGTAACCAGCTACTGCCAAAGCTAAGCGGGTTAAGCGAGAAGAAAATGCCCAGCGAAAGTATAGCCAGCACAATCACCGGCCAAAGCATAACGCGCTCCACTTCCTGGCTTGTCTTCAGGCGGAGGTCCTGCACCGAAAAAGGCGCCCTAAACTCACCGAAAAAGATAAACCACATGTGCCGCGCCATGTAAAAAGCTGTGAGAAGTACCACCGTGAACCCAATAACCGGCACCAGAAAGTATGCTCCGCCACCCAGGGTCTGCGCCCAAGCCCAACTCCCGGAAAGGATGGCATCTTTAGACAGAAACCCGGAAAACAGCGGCAAGCCAACCAGCGCGGCAGTAGCTACTAAATAGGTATAAAATGTTACTGGCAGAGCTTTGCGCAGGCCACCCATGTTCCGGATATCCTGTGCGTTGAGGTGCAGGTGATGGTGGTGCAGCCCACGATGCATGGCGTGTATAACGATGCCTGAATTTAGGAAAAGCGCTGCTTTAAAGAAGGCATGCGTTGCTAAATGGAAAAGCGCGGCATTGTGCGCGCCTGTGCCCATGCCCATTACCATATACCCTAGCTGGGAGATTGTGGAGAAGGCCAGCACGGCTTTAATATCGTTTTGCGTAAGGGCTACCAGCGCCCCGATTAAGGCTGTAACAGCGCCAACTAAGGCAATAACAACAAGCGCGTCCGGCGTGAAGAAAGCATAGCAGCGGGCCACTAAGTATACGCCAGCCGCCACCATGGTTGCGGCGTGTATCAGTGCAGAAACCGGCGTGGGACCCTGCATGGCATCGGGTAACCAAACCTGCAACGGAAACTGCGCCGATTTCCCCACACAGCCCATAAACAGGCCAAGGCCAGCCAGCGTCAGGAAAGTGGGACCGATTTCTATGAGCCAGGGCTGTCCTTTTAAAGTATAGGTTACGATAAAGCTTCCGCCATCCCAGGTGCCGCTGCCTACCAGGGTGCGCAGCGTTTCGAGGTCGAAGGTTCGGAAGTAAGTATAAAATGCGAATAGCCCGAGCAGCAACCCGATATCGCCAACGCGGTTAAAGAGAAATGCTTTTTTGTTTGCCGCCACGGCAGCCGGCTTATGAAACCAGAACCCGATCAACAGGTAAGACGACAAGCCCACCAGCTCCCAGAACATAAAGAGCAACAGCAGGTTATCGACCAGCACGATACCCAGCATGCTAAACGTAAACAAGCCCAAGAAGGCAAAATAGCGGCTATAGCCTTTGTCAGCGTGCATGTAGCGTACCGAAAACAGCTGTACCAGCAGGGAGATAAAAGTAACGATCACCAGCATCAGCACGGTGAGGTTATCCAGCAAAATACCGAGCGTAAAATCTGTGAGGGAGCTGCCCGGCATGCTAAACCAGGTTGTGCGGCTATGGAAGGTGGTTACGTTCCAGGTTTCTAAAAAGAGCCAGCCGGAAAGTATAAATGCCCCTGCCGTGAGCGCTATGCCCAGCCAATCGCCGTGCCGCGGCAACAGCCGGCCAAAGGGCAGCAGCACCAAAAAACCCAACAGCGGCAGCAGCAGCACAACCAATGCGGCAGTGGTTTGGGGCGAGGCGGCCAAAGGCTGTAAGAGTTGGGTTAGCTCCAAGGTGCTTTCTGTTGAGTTAGGGTGCTTTGCGTAACAGCGGGCAAAGTTACATATATTGGCTTAAACTAATACGTATAGTTTAGGGCAGATTTCGGGAAGCTATTTGTTCTCTGCTGTTATAACCTCGTTCAGGTTTGCTGTTTTAAAATACTGATATACCCGCAGCACAATGGCCAGGGCCACGGCAGCCTCGGCTGCGGCCACCACAATCACGAATAGCGAGAACAGCTGCCCCTGCAGCAGCGAAGGGTCGTATCGGCTGAAGGCCACCAGGTTTAGGTTGGCAGCGTTAAAAATCAGTTCAATGCCCATCAGCACCACCACCGCATGGCGCTTGGTGATAACGGCAAGTATACCGATGCTGAACAGCGCGGCACTCAATAAAAGAATATGTTCTAGCGGAATCAGCTCCATACTTATGCGTTCTGTTTATCCGTGGCAATGTATGCGGCGCCCATCAGGGCCATCAGCAGCAGCAGCGAGGCCAGCTCAAAAGGCACTACCACGTCCGTCATCAGTTTAATGCCGATTAGTTGCACCGTGCTTTTCTGTTGCCCCAGCACATCCAGGTGCGTCGTTTGCAGCCAAGGCAGTGTGCTTATGTTTGCTTTCAGGATGGCGTAGCTCAGGCCGACAAGTATGAGCCCTGCCACCAGCGTACCCCAAATTTTGTTCACGCTCTCCGAGAGCACCGATTTATCATGCACCCGGCTGCTGAGCATAATCCCGAACAGGAGCAGCACCAGCACGCCGCCCACGTACACCATCAGCTGCGTTACGGCAATAAAATCGGCAAACAGCAACACGTAAATGCCAGCTATACTTAGCAGCGTTATCAACAGCGAAAAACCGGCATACAGCAGGTTGCGCGTCAGCACCATGTAGGCACCGGAAAGTATGGCAAGTATGGCGAAGATGTAGAAAAGCATGCGTTGTTTTAAATCCTGATGTAAAGGTATAAAATCCTGCAGAAACGTATCACTTCAAGATTATCTGGCAACGGCTCCTCTCCTGCCGCCCAGTTTTATTTGCTTTGATTTACGCAGCGAAGGCCGTTCTACCCATCTGTAGAAAAAATGAGCTACAAGTATGGAAAGCAGCAACCCAATCGCTACTAGCAGCACATTTAGCACGTCGGAATCTGTAAATTTTGCAACCAAATTGATAAACACAGCCCCGGTAATAGCATGCAGCAAGTATAAAGCGTATGAAATGCGCCCAAAAAAGCTTCCGACAGCGCTTTTCGCGAACGGGAACAGCAGGATAACCAGTGCCGTCAGCAGCGCGAAAATTACATCTGGGTAACCAAGCACTATCACTCCCGAGAGGCTACATCCGCCTAAAACAAGTATAAATTCCGTTAAGCTGATGTGGTTTGTGAGCCTCAGTGCCACCGCTATTCCCATAAAAAACAAAGGCAGCCAATCTATAAGGTGGCCCAAACCCGGAAATAGGACCGGAAGAATAAGCCCGATGACAAGTATAGCCCACCTGCCTGCCATCTGCCCTAAAAGCATGGGGCCGATCAGCGCCATAAACAGGTAAAACTGAAATTCAATGGCTAGTGTCCAGAACACGGGGTTTACCCACCTCACGCCTTCAAAGAACCCAACCAGGTAGCCCACATGCAGCAGCAGCTCTTTCGCGCTGGGGCGCAAGTCTACGGGAGTGGCACCCGGCACCAGTTCCCGGGCATACATGTATGCTACGGTAAGCAGCAAAGCCACCAAATACGGCGGCTCAATCCGGATAATCCTTTTTAATAAGTAGCTGCCAAAATGCTTCAGCTGATACCCGGACTTGAGAAGCGAAAGTGTGATGACTGTGCCGCTGATCACAAAAAACATCGGCACGCCATACTTCCCACAAGAGAAAAAATCGTTCACCGGTTCCTGCTCAAAAAGGGCATTTGATGAAATAAAGTGAAACAGGCAAACCATTAGTGCAGCCACACCTCTTAAAGAGTCGATAACGGAGAGGTGCTTTATTTCTGGCAACTGCATTTTATATATCTGGCGCAAGCGTCCGTTTGTCCCTTTTACATTACAGAAGCACGAAAAGACTTTTTAAACACAAAGTGGTGCTTTCAACAATACATCAATATAATTATCACCCCTTCTTCCTGGCTGCCAACGCCGCGGCTTTGGCGGCTGCCATTTCCTCCTGCTGTTTGGCGAAAAGCTGTTTCTTCTCTTCGGCCTGCTCCGGGCTTAGGTCTGTAAAGTGGTATACCATGTTTTTGATGTCTACTTCCGAGAAGTCGTACACGGGCGTCATGGTGAGGCAGTCGGTGGGGCAAACGGTGGTGCAGAGGCCACAGTAGCAGCACTTGGCCATATCAATGTCGAAGGTTGGCGCGTAGAGCCGTTTTTTGGTGCCGTCGGAAGTCGTGCCGATGTCCTCGGTGGCTTTCACAGAGTCGATGGTGATGCAGTTTACCGGACAGATCTTGGCGCAAAGGTCGCAGACAATGCAGTCGTCTATCTCGTTGTGCAGGCGGTAACGGCCGTTATCAGGCACAGGAATAGCCTCGTACGGATACTTGAGCGTAACCAGACCATCATCCTGCTTAAAGTAATTCGCATCCGACACATACTCTGGCGTGCGGCGCTTGTTGGCTTTCCGGAAGTGGCTCCAGGTCAGCCGCAGCCCGCTCAGCAGCGACTTCACCACGTACCAGAAACCAGTTGTATTATTTCTCACTTCGTTCGAGTTAAGAATTAAAAGTTAAGAGTTATGAGCCAAAATCACTTTTAACTCATAACTCTTAACTTTTAACTATATCATATCATTAACATCCGCCAGATGCCGGCCAGCAGCACAACAACCAGCGCAACGGGCGTTAGCACTTTCCAGCACAGGTGCATGAGTTGGTCTACGCGCAGGCGCGGATACGTCCAGCGGAGCTGCAACTGCAGGAACAGCAGCACAAATGTTTTGCTCAGCAGCCAGAAAATCCCCCAAAGTATACTAGAGAGTTCACCTACAGTTCCGCTTGTCCAATAAGCTAGGCTAACCGGCCCGATGTTTGGCAAAGGCGTGTTCCAGCTGCCCAGGAAAAGTATAACCGCCACCAGGCACACCAGCACCATCATACTATACTCTGCCAAAAACAGCACGGCAAACCGGAAACCGGAATACTCTACATGGAAACCCGCCACCAACTCAGACTCGGCTTCCGGTATGTCGAAAGGGGCACGGTTGCTCTCGGCCAGTGAGGCAATGAAGTATATTATAAAGCTCACCAGAAGTATAGGTGCCCGGAAAATGTTCCAGGTGGTGATGCCGCCTATCGTTGTTGTATTGATGCCAAGCTCCCTTATGCCGAATAGCCAGTTCATGTCGTACTCCATCCCCGGAAACTGGTTCATGAGCGCGCCCTGCTGATAACTGATCTCCTGAAAGTCAAGCGACTGACAAATCATGACGGCAGAAAGTATGGCCAACCCGGCCGGAATCTCATACGACACGATTTGTGCCACCGAGCGCATAGCGCCCAGCATGGCATACTTGTTATTTGAGCCCCAGCCCGCCATCAGCAGCCCCACCACATCCAAAGACACCACGGCCAGCAGGTAAAACACGCCAATGCCAATACCAGCCGGCACTAGCGCCGGCGCAAACGGAATTACGGCAAAGCCAGCAAACACAGCGGCAAAAATGAGGATGGGAGCCAGCTTAAACAGCTTTTTATCGGCCGCGGCAGGTATGATGTCTTCTTTCTGCAGCAGCTTCAGCACGTCGGCCACGGCCTGCAGCGAACCTTGCGGGCCCGCCTCGGTAGGCCCCATGCGGTCTTGCATAAAAGCGGCTACTTTGCGCTCGGCATAAGCCAGCACTATCACCACTCCCAGCAGAGCCCCCAAAGTCAGCAGAAAAGCAAGCATAGGCGTTCGTTTTGTTCGTGCAAAGGTAGGGCAAACTGTAGTTAATTAAGAATTCTGAATTAAGAATTATGCAGGCAGGACTTGATGAAAACAAAATCCCAATATCTTTTGTGTTGAAGATATCGGGATAAACCTGTTAATGCGCTCTACTAAAACTCAAATCCCATTTTCCTTCGTCAGGGTAATCGGCTCCCCGTCTGTAATAAGTATAGAGTGCTCGTGCTGCGCCACGTAGCCGCCTTTATCAGCCAATAACGTCCAGCCATCGCCTTTTTCGTGCGTATAGCTGCCTTTGGTAGAGATGAAAGTCTCTACGGCTACCACGCTGTTTTTGCGGAACCGCTGTGTATTGTCTTTATCGTAGAAGTTCGGGATTTCGTCTGGCGCCTCGTGCAGGCTTCTGCCTACTCCGTGGCCTACCAGGTTCTTGATCACTTTAAAGCCGTTCTTTTTGGCTTCTGTTTCAATAATCCTTCCTATCTCGGAGATTTTTTTTCCGCCTTTGATCTCTTTCAGCGCCTTATGCAAAGCATTTACAGAGGCCTCCACTAACTTGCTCAAGCCATGCACATCCTCGCCAAGTATGAAAGAGCCGCCATTGTCAGCATAGTAGCCATTTAGCTCGGCCGATACATCAATGTTAACTAAATCACCCTCTTTCAGCACCGTGGTTTCGGAAGGAATACCATGCGCAGCCTCGTTGTTGACGCTGATACAAGTATAACCAGGAAAATCGTACTCCGATTTAGGCGCAGATTTGGCTCCAAATTCTTCCAGTATTTTATTGCCGTACTCATCCAGCTCTTTAGTAGTGATACCTACACGAGTATACTCTCGCATTTTTCGGAGCGTAACGGCAACGGCTTCACTTACTTTCATTATCCCTTGCAGGTCTGCTTCTGATTCTACTATCATGTTCTTTTGTTTTACAATATCTCCTCCACCAAATGCGGCACAAACTGCGATAAATTGGTGATGATGCCTTTTTCTCTCCTGTAACCGATGGCGCAGCCTTCTCCGGCCCAGAACACGCCAGCCTGGTACTGGTAGCCTTTACTGTCTTCGGGCAGGTCTACCCAGCGCTGGTATACCTGCTGCTGCCCGTCGTACTCGCCGGCTATTTTTGTTACCGGCACGCGGTCCACTACCTCTACGCTTTGCCCCTCGCGGCCAAAGTATGGTTTGCGGATATACTTGCCAGTGATGGGCGAAAGGTCAGTTTCTAAAAGCAAAGGATGGTACGGGTACGCTTTCCAGAGCCAGGCCAGCATGCCTTTGCTCTGAAACAACAAGGTATAAGCCGGGTTAGCAACCATGACCGTGCGGGTAGCGGCAAGTTTTGTAAGGCTGTCGCAAAGCTCAGGCTCCTCCCAGGCAATCTGCTCCCAAGGCAGGAGCTTAAACAGAAACGGAAACTGCCGCCACTGCTCCTGCTCCACCTGCGCCCACACGCCCCGCTCCGCACCCTCCGTAGACACGACCATATCCTCTGCGGCACACAAATGCGGCTCGAAACCGGCTTCTGTAGCGGCCTGTACCAGTACCGCGCAATTGGCCTCATCTTCAGCACTGCCGCCCAAATAAGTTAACAGTAGCGCGGGAGCCAGGTCGTCGTTTAGCATGCGCCAGCTGCGGAGCTGCTCCACCAGGGCTTCGTACAGGCCGGAATACTGCTTTGCATCGGTTTTACCGGCCGCAGCCAGGCTTGCCCACTGCACCACGGCCGTTTCAGGTATCGAGGTGGCGGTGTCAGCGTTAAACTCTAGTAACTTCGGCCCCTCCGGTGTCTGTACCAGGTCGAAGCGGCCATACAGGTGCCAATGCCTGTCGTCGTTCCAGGACTGGCGCACCAGTTCCCACAGGTTTTCAGGAATGCCCAGCACGTTCAGGAATTCATCCGGAAGTGTATCCGGAATGGCATTTACCATCATCTCGTAGAGCGTACCGGCGGCTTCCAGTAAAGCATCTGCTTCCTGCTCAGGCAGCAGCACCGCTTCGCCGGGCACATAGTTGGCACAGCCATCCTCTACGCACCACTCCCAGCCCAGGCCACGCACGGCGGCTTCCACGTTGCCGGAGTGCGGCGCTACGCGGATTGTATTTTTATTCTGCATGAAATCTTCTTGGTTTAAGCTCCGGCCCCGCCGCTGCGGCCTCTAAAGAAGCCTCTTCTGCCTGAGCTTGGCGCAGCGCGCTGCTGCCGGTAGGTTTGCACGTTCTGGCGCCAGGCAGCGGTGTTGTTCATCAGGCCGGGGTTGGCATAGTAACCGGAGCGTGGCGACATAGTACGGCCGGCCATATAGCCCATTGCGCTCCACCATAACACGTTGCCCATGCCGAAACCACCTTGCTGGTACGTCTGCCTGTTATCAGACAGCGCCTTCATCTGGTTTTCCAGTTCCAGGCCCTGCAGTGTGTCCACGCGCCCGTCATTATACTTTAAAATGGCCATGCTTTTGCCGGGAGCCGTAGTTTGCTCATCGGTTATCTTCCACTGGTCTGGCGCTTCTTCCGTCAGCTCAGTGATAATGCCGTCCGGCACGGCCACCTCTTCCCCTGCGTTCCACTCCTCATTTTGGTTATTAGACCCGCAACCGGTGAGGCCCATGCATGCGGCGGCGGCCACAATAAAGGCATTGCGCTTCAGGTCGCCTATGGTCAGGTATTTCTTCTTCATCAGGATGTATACTTAAGTATAACTTAAAGATAAGCTTTTTACGCGGAAGCCCCGAAACCGATTGATTTTAAACCCTTCCAGCCAACGTAACCGCCACAGCTCTTTTTCAATAAATGAAAGTATAAACTATCAGCAACAGCAGCAGCCAAAGTATAGGCGCCTGCGCCAAAACTACTCTCTAACTCTTAGACTCTCTAACTTTAAGCCCTACTCCCACAGCGGGTAATGCTCCAGGTGCACTTTGCGCTTGAAGAAGATGCGGGTGCTTTCCTCGAAAGAGCGCGTGAAATCGGATACGTAGAAATGGTGGTCGCCTTTCAGGGTTTCGGCGGACAGGTTGTTTTGCTCCAGGTAATCTTTAACATGTTGGGCTACAATCTGGCTGGCATCCAGCACATCTACCTTGCCTTGATAATATTGCTCAATCTGCTTTTTGATGAGCGGATAGTGCGTGCAGCCAAGTATAAGCGCCTCGATGCCCTGCAGGTGCGGGTCGGAGAGATACGCGTTGATGACGCTTTCAGAGATAGTATCGTTAAAAAAGCCTTCCTCGATCATGGCGGCCAGCAGCGGCGTAGCCAAGGATTTCAGGGCGATGCTCTGGTCCAGCTCGTCCACTTTTTTGCGATACACGTTGGAGTTCACGGTTTGCTTTGTGCCGATCAGCCCGATGGTTTTATCAGGATACGTTTTGCCGATGTACTGCACAATCGGGTCGATTACGTTGAGCACCTTTGCCTTGCTGCCCACATACTCCTTCACCAGCTCATAGGCTGCCGCCGAAGCCGAGTTGCAGGCAATAAGTATAACTTTGCACTGCTGGCGTATCAGCAAATCGCAGATCTTCACGGCATAGGCCTGTATCGCCGCCGTGGATTTATCGCCGTAAGGCAGGTGGGCCGTGTCGCCGAAGTAAACAATGCGCTCGTTTGGCAGCACATTTACAATAGCCTGCGCCACCGTAAGCCCTCCTATCCCGCTGTCGAATATTCCGATTGGCCTGTCTCTTTTATCCTGGTTCATACGGAGCGAATTTAACTAAAAGCGCTATATTTTGATTATTCACACTAATATTTTGAACGTTCACAATATTTTGTAACCTTTTCGAATTTATACTTACCATCAAAAGTTATATTTGTGAAAAGATAATTCACATAATCTGGATCGATAAATAAAAAAAGTCAAAACCATTTGTTGATTAATAATAAAAACTTATTTTTATCAATCATACGCCACACTTAACTGCCACCCATGGTAGTTAACCTTTTTCAAAGGTGCTTATTCTGATTAAAGGAAGAAACAGACTCAAGGCCTGTTATTGGCCAACGCTAACTTTAATACCCTGTTGCCCATGCAAAGCACTCTTACCCTTCCGGCTTCACCCACCATTAAACGCACTGCTTTATATGGCACGCTGTCTGCCCGATTTGTATCTTTTCTGGTAGATACCACACTGCTCGTATTTTTTTATACGTTTATTGCATACGGCATGGGCGGTGCCCCAGAGCACCTGTATACCTGGGATAAGATTTTTGCGAACGGGGTTGAAGTAACTGAGCTACTGTCGGTAGCTAAAATGATTTTCCTGAATCCATACTTCCCGCTGTTGCACTGGGCTTATTATACTTTCCTGGAGGCCTCTCCAAAGCAGGCTACAATTGGTAAGTTTACGCTTGGCTTGCGGGTTACCGACCAGCGTGGCAAACCAGTAACTTTTGCCCAGGCTAACCTTCGTTACTTCTCTAAGCTGCTTTCATTAGTTCCGCTGGGTCTTGGCTTTATATTGATGGTCAATTCCCGCCGCCATCAAATGCTGCACGACTACATCGCACGTGCACTGGTAGTTAACGAATAGTCGCTCACTCAAAAATTGCACTATTTTTCATACCAAATCCTTTATCAACGTATAATCATCTGTAATCAAATACGAAAGGAGGATAATTATGAGATTCATTCCAACACGGTTTCACGGTGTGCTAGACTATGTCGTGGGCCTTATATTTATTGCAGCCCCTTGGCTGTTTGGTTTCTCAGATGTTAACTGGGCAACCTGGACAATTGTAGCTGCCGGTGTTCTGGCACTGCTGCAAACTATCTTCACTGACTTTGAGGTGGGCCTCATCCATAAAATACCGATGCAGTCGCACCTAATGGTAGATTTTGGTCTGGGCGTGATTCTGGCGCTTTCGCCATGGATATTTGGCTTTGCAGACCGGGTGTTTATGCCTCACCTGATTGGAGGCGTGTTCGCTATACTTGCATCCATGACAACGCATCGCCAGCCAAGCGAGTCTTATAGCAGGCGCCATGTCACACAAGAAACCACACATTAAACAACCGTAAAACCAGAAAAAGGCCGGCCCTACAAGGCTGGCCTTTTTTATACATGTCTGT
Organism: uncultured Pontibacter sp.; assembly: GCF_947495565.1. Lineage (GTDB taxonomy): Bacteria > Bacteroidota > Bacteroidia > Cytophagales > Hymenobacteraceae > Pontibacter. The sequence continues at coordinate 45,446 of NZ_CANLZM010000005.1, read as the reverse complement.
TTTCTGACGGCGGCATTATCTTTTGTGTCGGCACATCACTAACTTTGTAGTATGAATTATTTATCAGCTGAGAATATATCCAAAAGCTTCGGTGACCGCTGGCTTTTCAAGAACCTGAATTTTGGCATTAGCCAGGGGCAGCGTGTAGTGCTGGTGGGCGTAAACGGCTCCGGAAAAACAACTTTGCTCAATATACTGGCCGGCAAGCTGCCGCCTGATGAGGGCAGCGTGAGCGTGCGTAAAGAAGTAAGCATTGGTTACCTGGGCCAAAACCCGGAGTTTAACGAAGAGCTAACAGTGCAGCAGACCATCTTCTCGATGCAGAACGAGACACTGGAGCTGATAAAAGACTATGAGGCCGCCATTACCGACCCGGATACAAGCGCAGAGAAAATGCAGCATGTAATGGAGCGCATGGATGAGCTGCAGGCCTGGGATTTTGAGGTAAAGGTAAAGCAGGTTCTCTCCAAGCTGGGCATCAACAACTTGGATGTGCAGATCAAAAGCTTATCTGGTGGGCAGCGCAAGCGCGTGGCAATGGCCCGTGTACTGATAGAAGAGCCGGATATGCTGATTCTGGATGAGCCTACCAACCACCTGGACCTGGACACGATTGAGTGGCTGGAGGGTATGCTGAGTACCCAAAACACCACGCTGCTGATGGTGACGCACGACCGTTACTTTCTGGACAAAGTATCCAATGAGATTGCCGAGCTTGATAACGGTGAAATTTATACTTACAAAGGCAACTACAGCTACTTCCTGGAGAAGAAGGCTGAGCGAGAGCTCTCTGCGGCCGCAGAAACCGAGAAAGCCCGTAACCTCATGCGCAAAGAGCTGGATTGGATACGTCGCCAGCCAAAAGCCCGTGGCACCAAAGCAAAGTATAGAGTGGATGCCTTTGAGGACCTAAAAGAGAAAGCCGCCAAAAAAACAGCCGCTCCGCAGTTGGAGCTATCGGTTAAAACCACACGCCAGGGCGGTAAGATTATCGAAGTTGACCATATCTCTAAGTCCTTTGGGCAAAAGAAAATAGTGGATGACTTTAGCTATGTGTTCAAGAAAAAGGACCGCATTGGTATAGTTGGCCCTAACGGAGCCGGCAAATCCACTTTCCTGAACATGCTGACCGGCAAACTGCAGCCTGATTCCGGTATAATAGACGCTGGTCAAACCACGGTTTTCGGTTACTACACGCAAGATGAGCTGACGTTTAAGGACGACCAGCGCGTGATTGACATTGTGAAGGAGATTGCGGAAGTGGTGGAAATGGCCAACGGCGAGGTAATTACCGCGAGCCAGTTTTTGCAGCACTTCCAGTTTGCGCCACCGCAGCAGTATACCTTTGTAAGCAAGTTGAGCGGCGGCGAGAAACGCCGCCTGCAGCTGCTGCGCGTACTCATCAAGAATCCGAACTTCCTTATACTTGATGAGCCAACCAACGACCTGGACATAATCACGCTCAACATTCTGGAGGACTTCCTGCTGAACTTTGGCGGCTGCCTGCTTATAGTAAGCCACGACCGCTACTTTATGGACAGGCTGGTGGAGCACCTTTTCGTGTTTGAGGGAGAAGGCAAGATCCGCAACTTCCCGGGCAACTACACCGATTACCGCGAGTGGCAGAAAGAGCAGGAGAAGCAGGAAAAATTACAGGAAGAGGAGATGAAAACCGCAGCTCCGGCACCTGTTGTGGAGAAAAAGCCAGAGCAGCCGGACAACAAGCGCAAAGCTACCTACAACGAAAAAAAAGAGTATGAGCGCCTGGAGAAAGAAATACAGCAGCTGGAAAGCCGCAAAACAGAGCTTATAGAAACCATGAACGCCGGCACCACCACCGACCACGAACAACTGAGAGCGTGGGCAACTGAGCTGGAAAGTATAAACCAGCAACTGGAAGAGAAGGAATTCCGCTGGCTGGAGCTGGCAGAGATCATGTAAGTTTAAATAAACATCAAAGTAAATCCCCTTCTGGCTTCAGGAGGGGATTTATTTTTCCAGTCCTTTTACCACCACTTTTACTTTCTGGTTTTGCTGCCCCGCCCGCACAAAGGTATTGTAGAAATCTTTAGGGTCGTTCAGTGTGCTATAGAACTGATCCAGGTATTTGATCGTTTGCTTTTTGTACCTCCTATCCAGCAGCTGGGAGGTCTGGTATACATTATAGACAGCCTGCTTGCGCGAATTGAATATTTCACGTATCTGCACGTATACTTCCTCCTGGTACAAATAGCCCCGAAACAGCCGCTGCCTTACAGATTTAATTCCTAGCTCCGGCGGCGGCGAAGCATAGGGCGTACTCACAATTCCGGCATAATCAAAATCAAAAGGCACTGGCACTGGCGCAGCAAGAGAGTCCGTATGCAGTAAATCGATGTTGTGCCTATAGGGTACAGACCAATCTGTGTTTCCGATCATAAACTGGAAAAAAGCCACTCTGGCCATAGACGATGGATCTGCCATATCCATGCGTATCCGCAGTTCTTCAGGCAAAACTACCGCATTGCTGCGTGCTGCCATCACATCATTATCCTCTATTAAAAAAGCATAATTGGTTACTGTTTTGCGCTTGCCTCTTACATCTTCATACGTTATTTGGCAAAGCCTTACGCGGTAGCTGGCATCGGTTAATATGTCGTATAACTTATACACCAGGTACTCGCGCAGCACATACTCATTGTTGAGGCAGTGCGTCACCAGCTTAAGTTTGTTTACTTTGCCGAAGACTGTTTTTTCAACTGTTTTGCGTGAGAAGTTTAGCTGCAGCGGTGGGAAACGGCACACAGACGGGTCTCGGCGGCGGTTACCCCGAACCCTTACCTTTAGCTTTTCCTGCACTTCCGTGCCATCTGCATTTCTGTAAGTGATAACTGCCTGATGGTCGCTCCTTTCATCTCCTCTATCCTTCAGCACCGCCTTCACATCCATAGAAAGCTTAAAAAGCAGCACCTCATCACTTAGAAAAAGAGGATTTTCCAGCTCCTGCTGCACCACGGAAGTTTGTACAGCAGCAGCAGGCACACCTGCTTCAGTCTGTGCTACCAGTTGCCAAGGCAAGCATAGCAGCAACAGCCAGCTAAGTGAGTACAGAAACCGTGTTTTCATATCAGCGGTAAGCTATAAGCTATAAGTATGGTGCTCCCGAAATCTCCAGCTCATGTAAACAGACCTGAGCGATATATTCCTAACTCAGTTATGAAAGCTTTGTGCCTGTAGCCGGAGGTGAGGGTAGTTTGATTACTGCGCAAGTATAAATTTTACCTGAACAGCTCTTCCATTACTTTGGCCTTCATCAGGGTAGTATCCATTTTAATTTCTAACCGGATGGAGTCTTTTTGTTGCGGCACCAGTGTAGAGTCCATAGCAAGTTCCACCACGGTTGTATCTATGCGGGGAACTACTACCAGAGAGTTCATTTCAAAGTTGAGAAGGCGGGCCACTGTAGGGGCAATATCAATTAAAGTATACCTGGCTGTCACCTCGCCTTTTTTAAAATCAGGGCCAAGGGCCAGCAGGTAAATCTGTTGGCAGCCGGCGCAGTTGTCTCCGTGCTCGGTCCAGCCGCCGTTTATGCCATCCAAGTGGCGGCCATGGTCTGTGGTGACAAACAATGTGGTTTTTTTCTTGAAAGCCTCATGCTCGTTCAGGAAATCCCAAAGCTCCTTAGCGTACCTGTCCCCTCTGGAAATCCCCCTCAGGTAATTCTCCCAATTGCCGGCGTGCGCAAAACCATCTGGCTCCATAAAGTTAATCAGCATCAGGTTGGGCTTATGCGTACTGAGTATATTTTTTGCCACTGCCAAAGTCAGTGAGTCCATCCGGTAACCACTCCCCGGCCCGCTTACCCCGGCATTAACCGACGGCTGAAAAGTGCCTTGCCAGTCAGGCCGTTTTGTGTCGGCCAGTATATGCAGTTTATCTTTGCTTGAAACGATCCAGGCAGCCGTAGCCGGTTTACCAGTTTGCTTCAGGAAATACTGAAAAATAGATGGATTGGCCGGTAACTCATCGCCATAATTATCGATAGGCTGGTTTACACCTGTTGTGATGGCAGCATGCCCTGAGTTGGTGTACGTATAAGCATCGTTAAAGAAGTTGGGCAGAAAACTGCCTTTCCCTTTTAAGCTAGTAGCCATGTTAGGTATAATGCCAGGTGCGGCTCCCCAGGTTTCAGACCAGCGTGTGCCATCTATCACCAGTATAACCACGTGTTCTGTTTTAAGTGCATCTGAGTCGGAGGGCGGTGCTGTGCAGGCAAATAGCATGGCGCATACAACAAACAGCAGCCTTTTACGGAGGCGGAAACATTTTTTAATAAAAGCTGCTGCTCTTGTGGCACTCATATCACTACATTTTATACTTGTATGTATAATTATATGTACGAAATGTGTAACTATTCAGACATCTTATACTTATTCGCACTACTGAGTAAATAGCAACTGAACCAACTGTTCGCTATTGATTTAAAAAAAACCTTCCATAATTATTTGCGTTTAACACATAACTTCGCATTATTGCATCACTTACAGAACAAATGCATAAACCAGCAGCCATAGCGACCACATTTTCTTTGCCAACTTCCCTTGGCACGGTGCTGCTGCATACTGCCTATTCTTATTGCCTGAGCGTGTATAGCTATTACAGCTATTATTATCGCTATTACAGCACCCGCAGCTAAGGCAACCACCAACTCAGATTTTTAGATAAGGAGCAACCCCAGCAAGGCACTCCAACGGTGAACCTGCCAAAGCAGCGGCTCAAGCCTCTGCTTTTTTCTTTTTGTACCTATTCCAAAACATCAACCATAAGAGACATGAACCTGACACAGAACTACAGCACCTACACCGAAGAAAACCATAACGTTTGGGCCATCCTGTTCCAGCGCCAGATAGAAAACCTTCCGGCTAAAGCCGTACCCGAGTTTTTTGAGGGACTTAAGCTGGTGAATTTTCAGCCAGATCGCATTCCGAATTTTGAGGAAGTAAATAAACGCCTGAAGCCTTTGACCGGGTTTGAAGTAGTAGCAGCCCCCGGCATTGTAGACGATGCCCTATTTTTCGGCCTGATAGCGGAGAAGAAATTCCCGGCTACCGTGTGGATCCGAAGCATGGACCAATTGGATTACCTAGAGGAGCCTGACATGTTCCATGATGTTTTCGGGCACGTGCCGCTGCTCACCATACCGGTTTACTGCGAGTTCCTGGCAAAATTATCGGCTATGGCGCTGCAGCACGTAGACCGCCCGGACATTGTGGACCGCCTGACGCGCATCTACTGGTATACTATTGAGTTTGGCCTGTTCAGGAAGCCGGGCGCCGAGGCACGCATTTACGGCGCAGGCATACTTTCGTCTGTAGGCGAGAGCAACCTGTCTGTGTCTGAGGAGAGTGTAAAGCATGATTTTGATGTGCAGCACATCCTGGATACAGGTTATATTAAAGAAACCTTTCAGAGCCAGTACTTCTGCATAGAAAGCTATGAGCAGCTCCTGAAAAGCCTGCCACAGATAGAAGAAGCCATACTTAAGCTGCGGGAAGAACCTGTAGCGACAGAATAAACGGTATTGGAAAGAAGAAATTTGAGAAAAGTCCAACCTTATGCAGGCTCAGCTAAAGTATGAGCTTAGGAGCGGGCAATTCCCACAGTTTCTGATTAAAAAAGTTTTAGTTTAAAGATTGACGAAAAAACGGCCCGGGTGTTGCCCGGGCCGTTTTTGTTATAGCAAAGTTAGTGCGTCAGTTCGTGGCTGATCTGGAAACCCAGCTTGCGTGGTTTTGTCAGGTGCATATTCTCCAGCTTCTGCTTCAGGGTAATGCGTTCAATATCACTTACATCCTGCCCCATCAGGTCATTGTTAACAGCTGCCACCATGGCGCTTTCCACTATAATGCGCAGCACTTTATCGCTCAAGACATTCTCAGCTATATTACTGATTTTGTCCGGTGGCAGGTCGAGCTGTTTAACCCCCTCAATGCAGTAGTGGTTTTCAATATTGATGAGCATGCGGCCGATCAGATAGCCTGGGTCGTCGAGGCGATTATACTTAATAGTATCAGCCATAAAATTATACGCCATAATGTGCCCAAAAAACCTTCTTCTGAAATCCTCGTCCACATATTCGTTTCGCATAATTTCGTAGTCATCCGGGAAGGTGATGATGTTGGTGTGCATCACAAACACAAGCAGATCGCCTGAGAACTTTATCTGGAACTCGTGCTCACCGATTGGCCGATACTCTATAATAACATCGGCATCCTGCTCCGTTACCCGCTCGGTCAGTTCTGCCACCAATTCCTGTGAGATCTCTTTTAACCGCTCAAAGGATTTTTTGGTGTTCCGGTAAATTGCCTGCTTGGTTTTAGACTTATGGTGCAGGCCGTTAATTATATCGTTTAATCTATCTTCCATAGTTTTTTTACGCCGTTGAGGTATGTCAGATTTAGGTTTTACCGCACTTGTTGCCACTTTGTTTAATTTATGAGGCATCAGACTAAAATCCTCACAAACTTTAAACTGTAGATACAGACTATACTTCAGCGCATAACAAATTATGAATCAGCGTTATACTTTGGAGGTGGGATTAACGTAAGTACCTCCTGCCCCTGCATTTTAAAAGCCACCTGCCGGAGCCCGGGTTTTGCGCCAGGGTATTGCAACAGCATCTGCTGCGCCTGTGGCAGCTCAAACACCTCAGGTATAGCATGCACTGCGCCAGCCGGCACATGCTGCTCCTGAAGCAGTTTCAACAAAACCTCCCGATCCTGTTGCGCTACAAGTTGCCGTAACCTTTCGTTTACCTCTTGGCGGTGCTGCACCCGTTCGTAATTGGTTTTAAACTTCGGATCCTCAGCCATACTTTCCGCCTTTAGTATGGCGCATAGTTTTCTGAATTGCCTGTCGTCGCCGATAGCCAGCACCAGCTGCTTGCTGCATTTACAAGTATAAACAGCGCCATATGGCACAATATTGGGATGCTCTGAACCCATCCGCTGTGGCTCCTGCCCCGCCACCAGGTAATTGGTAGCCTGGTTAGCCAAGGCCGAAACCGCAGCCTGCAGCAGCGACACCTGTACCAACTGCCCCTGGCCAGTTCGCTCCCGCTGCAACAGCGCTACCAGTAAGCCCTGCTTCAGTTGGTGCGCAGTTAAAATATCCATAAGGGCGACAGGCATTTTTACCGGCGGGCCGCCCTGTTCTCCGTTCAGGTACATAAAGCCGCTCTCCGCCTGCACCACCGCATCGTAGCCGGCCCGCCCGTCTTCCGGGCCATATCCGGTGATATGCCCATAAATCAGCCTTGAATTTATACTTAACAGCGCCTCATAATTTACCTTAAGCTTTTCGGCATCGCCGGGTTTGTAGCTGGCTATAACTACATCGGCCTCCTTTACCAAAGTATACAGCTGCTGCAACTGCTCCGGATCTGTAAGGTTGAGGCTCAGGGAGGATTTGCCCCAGTTGGCTGCGCAAAAGTAGGCGGGTGTGTCAGTATCTGCTGGCTCAGACTTTAACTTCCAGCTGCGGGTAACGTCGCCACCTGAGGCAGCATTCTCCACCTTCAGCACGCGCGCTCCCAACTCTGCAAAAAACTGCCCCACGCTTGGCCCGGCCAGCACACTAGCTAGCTCCAGCACCAGCATGTCTTTAAATATCGGCTGTATCATGTACTACATTGCGTTGATTAAAAATAAAAAGCCGCCAACTAAAGTCAGCGGCCAGTTTATACTTTATTTTATTTCTTACCCGAGCTCTGCCAGAACTTCCCCGCTCAGCTCCAGGTTATGGTATACTTGCTGCACATCATCATCGTCTTCCAGCGCGTCAATCAGCTTGAGTATTTTTTTCACCGCCTCCGGGTCTTCTACTTTTACAGTTGTCTGGGGCAGGCGCTGCAGTTCGGCACTCTCCAGGTCCAGGTGCAACTCCTCTGCTTTCTTCTGCATAGCCCCAAAATCTTCCATGGCGCTGTAGATGGTGAGGTAGCCATCCTCAAATTCTACTTCTTCCGCTCCTCCATCTGCCAGTTCCAGCAGCAGCTCATCTTCTTTAACCGGCTCCTCAGGATTTAATTTAGCAACAAAAATACCTTTACGGTCGAAGAGGTACTCTACTGAGCCGCTGGTGCCCAGGCTGCCTCCGCTCTTGTTAAACAGGGTGCGCAGGTTTTGGACGGTGCGGTTAATATTATCTGTCAGGCACTCCGCAAAAACTGCCACGCCGCTTGGGCCGTATCCCTCATAGTTTACCTCGGTATAGTCGCCGGCATCATTTCCCTCTCCTTTTTTTACGGCCCGCTCTATATTTTCTTTTGGCATGTTGGCGGATTTGCTCAGCTGTATGGCAAGGCGCAGCCGCGGGTTAGCATCGGGGTCGGCACCACCTATTTTTACAGCTACCGTAATCTCTTTAATTAGCTTGGTAAATATTTTAGAGCGTTTGGCATCCAGGGCTCCTTTCTTACGCTTTATCTGCGACCATTTGTTATGTCCTGCCATGTGCTAGTTATACTTTGTTCTTTCTCTTTGATGAGTCTGAAGGTTTTAACCCTCTGAACAAATTAAAAAAAATTTATCTGAAAGGCATAAAAAGAGCGGCCCCGCTTTCGCGAGGCCGCTCTTTTTAATAATATGGTAACATCTATAATGCTAAGGCTAAACCAGCAGCATAAAGATGGCATTTACAATATTAAGGCCTACCAATAAGAAGAAGTTAGGTGACTCTTGTACAACTTTTTTCATGACTATATAGGAGTTAATATATATTTTTTTAGATGTTATGATTTCTGCTATTTAAAAGAGGTTTACGCCATCTATCCGTCAATGTTTCAACAAACTATAACTTTATTAACAAAGATTAAGATATATAGATATTCTAATTTGCTTTTAAGGCCAGTAAACTAATTTTTAACACAAACACTCTAACCACAGAATTGAACTATTCAAATTCTGCCACATCAACAACAACTCTTCCTTGTCCAATTTTTTACAAACATAATACATATCAATGACCAACACCAACATTATTCAAAAAAATATTTGAAAAAACCCATATATTTTTAGTAGCTATATTTGTAGTATCTTTACTGAGAAAAGCGGCTGATGGATAAAAGATGGCCGCCATGTATGACACAAAACAATAACACAGTGGACTTCCATTCTTTTAACCTACACGAGGATGTACTGACGGGTATCAACTCTATGGGCTATAACAACCCTACCCCCGTACAGCAGCAGGCTATCCCGCTTATTCTTGAGCAAAAGGACCTGATTGCCTGCGCACAAACCGGCACAGGAAAAACCGCAGCTTACCTGCTGCCGCTCATCGATCGTATTTCGCATGAAGGGTACGAGCACACCAGCACACTTATACTAGTGCCAACCCGCGAACTGGCCAAGCAGATTGACGAGCAGGTAGAGGGCTTTGGCTACTTCGCCTCCGTTAGCTCCATTGCCATTTACGGCGGTAACAAAGGAGATGACTGGGAGCAGCAGAAACGTGCGCTCACCACAGGTGCCGACATTATTATAGCCACTCCGGGCCGCCTGCTCTCGCACATGGCCATGGGTTATGTTAAGCTGGACCAATTAAACCACCTGGTGCTAGACGAGGCAGACAAGATGCTAGACATGGGCTTCATGGATGATCTGATCAAGATCATCAGCCAACTGCCGAAGCAGCGCCAGACACTTTTGTTCTCAGCCACCATGCCACGTAAAATCCGGGACTTGGCCCAGCAGATTCTGCAGCAGCCTGCCGAGGTGAACCTGGCTATTTCGAAGCCTGCCGAAGGTATAGACCAACGCCTTTACCTGACTTTCGATAACCAGAAACTGCCTTTACTGGAGCACCTGCTCCGTGAGTTGGACGTGCAGAGCATGATCATCTTTACCTCCCGCAAATCCAATGTTTCGCCGATTGTGCGCTCTCTAAAGAAGATGAACTTTACAGCAGAGGGCATCTCGTCTGACATGACTCAGGATGAACGCGAGAAGGCGCTGCAAGGCTTTAAAAACAAGCAATACCAGATTGTAGTAGCGACAGACATCCTCTCCAGAGGCATTGACATTGACAGCCTGAGCCACGTGGTAAACTTCGATATGCCGCAGGATGCCGAAGACTACGTGCACCGCGTAGGCCGAACGGCTCGTGCTGCTTCTACGGGCATGGCCATAACATTTGTAAACGAGAAAGACATGTTCCGGGTACAGAAAGTGGAGCGCCTGATTGAGCGCGAACTTCCGAAACTGCCGCTTCCGGAAGACTTTGGTCCTGGACCGGCTTTTGACCCTACACGCAGGGACGGCGGCAGCCACCGCAGCCGTACAGGCAATAAACCCGGACAAGGCAGCAAAGGAAGCAGAAACAAAAGCAAGCACCATAGAGGGCCAAAGCCTGATGCAAATGCAGCTCCGCGCCCAGAAGGCCAGCCAAAGCAAGAGGGCAGCGACAGACCTATTAAGGCTGCCGTTCAGAAAGAAGGCGGCAACGGAAATAAAAACCGCAGCAGAAATCGTAACCGAAACAAGAACAGCAACAACCAAGGTGGCAGCCCAGCCAGCAGCGCTCCTGCCACACCACAAGTATAGCGATGCGTGCCCTACTGCTGATAGACATACAGAATGATTTTTTGCCCGGTGGCGCACTGGCTGTGCCAGAAGGCGATGCTATAATTCCGGTTGTGAACAGGTTACAGCAGCAGTTTGATCTAGTAGTGGCGACCCAGGACTGGCACCCGCCGCAGCACAAGAGTTTTGCCTCGCAGCACGCTGATAAAAACGTGTTTGAGGTGACAGATCTAAACGGGCTGGAGCAGGTGCTGTGGCCCGATCATTGTGTGCAGGGCACGCCAGGCGCAGCGTTTTCAGTTGAGTTGGAACAGCAACGTATCGAGGCTATTTTCCGAAAAGGCACCGACCCGGAAGTGGATAGCTACAGCGGCTTTTTTGACAACGGTCACCGAAAGAGTACTGGGCTTGGGGGTTACCTTCGGAGCAAAGGCATAACAGAAGTATACTTAGCAGGCCTTGCCGCTGACTATTGTGTGTACTTTTCGGCTAAAGATGCGTTGGCAGAAGGCTTTAAAGTATACTACCTGGAAGACGCGGTGCGGGCCATTTCTGCAGAAGGTTTTGATAAGGCCAAAGCCGACCTTCGGGAGCGCGGCGCACAGATTATACAAAGCCATGCTTAAGTGTAAAGTATAAATAATCAATTATTTAAAAGCCACCTCTACTACAGGTGGCTTTTTTTGCGCCTGTTGCACAGCGGGAGCAGCTACAGCATGGTAATGCCATACCTTATTTCTGCACTTACGCCTGCTGTTATAGAACTTATCTAATAAATATTGTTAAGTTTGCATATTATACTTCTGAGATTTTGCGTTATCTTTCCACAAACAAACTTTTAGGGCAAGTATAGGCGGCGTAGCGGCTTGAGGTATTTAGGAGAAGTGAGGACTTAAAAGTTTTAGAATAGGTTAACCTATCCTTCAGTTGATTTCAGCGTGCTCATTTTAACCTAACTTATACATGAAACAAACCTTACTGCTGGCCCTGTGCCTGATGCTCTGTTCCTTCTCCCGGGCCCAAAGCCCTGCCAACGGCACCATTAAAGGCATAGTGGTGGACTCTGCCAACCAAGCACCGCTTAGCTATGTAACTGTGGCGGTAAGCCTTACTGATAAAGATGAAGCCATCAAAACCACCTTTACACAAGCTGACGGAAGCTTTGAGGTTAACGGCCTTCCGTTGGCTGCTTATAAAATCATACTTACCTATGTGGGTTACAAGCCTTTTTCTGTGGAGGTACCTGCTCTGGAAACCGGTAAACCTGCAAACCTGGGCAGATTAAGTATAGCCAGCTCAGCTAAACAGCTGCAGGAGGTGGAGGTAACTGCTGAGAAAATGCTCATCTCCCAGGACATCGACAAAATAAGCTACAATGTTGAGTTTGACCCTGAAAGCAAAACCCTGACTGCGCTAGATATGCTGCGGAAAGTACCTATGCTCAGCCTCGACTCCGACGAAAACATACAGCTGAACGGCAGCAGCAACTACCGGGTGCTGGTGAACGGCAAAAACTCCACCCTCTTTGCCCGCAACCCTAAAGACGTGTTCAGGAGTATGCCAGCCAATACAATTAAGCGTATTGAAGTAATTACAGACCCGCCTGCCAAGTATGATGCCGAGGGTATTGGCGGCATCATCAACGTGATTACCCATAACGAGCCTTCTAACGGCTATAACGGCAGTGTGCACCTTACCCAGGCCTCGCCGGAAGCCCGCTTTGCCTCTGCCAACATAAAGGCAAAGGTGGGTAAGTTTGGCATCTCGGCTTATGGCGGCGTAAACAGGTTTACCAACCCCACTTTTAATTCTTCCTTTGAGCGGCTGGATAAACTCACGGGCACCCAACTGCTGCAGCTAAGCAGCGGAAACTCCAAAAACCAGTTCAGTTACATAGACAGCGAAATGAGTTATGAGCTAGACACGCTCAACCTGCTGTCGGCCAAGTTTAGCATAAACGGAAGCGATTGGGAACAGCTTGGCCTGCAGACGGTGGAGCAGCTGAATGCAGCAGGCAACCGCACGCAGGCGTTTCACCGCAACCAAAACACACTAGGCCTGTGGGGCGGCATAGAGGCAGGGCTGGATTATCAGCATACGTTTAAACGGGATAAGAACCAGCTGCTCACGCTATCCTACAAAATAGGAGACAACACTAACCGTGACGAAACCGACCTTGCTTTCACTGAAATTCTGAATTACGCAGGCCCGCAGGATACCCGCACCCAGAATGAGGGTAGCTCCGTGGAGCAGACTGTGCAGGTAGATTATGTGCACCCGATAAAAAAGCATACGCTGGAAGTAGGCGCCAAAACTATACTTCGGGATAATGGTAGCGACTACTTTTACCGCAACTTTAACGCGGAGACCAACACTTTTGAGGATGTGCCAGAGCTCAGCAATGAGTTTGATTACAACCAGGATATTTATGCTGCCTATACTTCTGTAAGCTTGCGTTACGACAAATGGGGCATACGAACGGGTACACGCCTGGAGAAGACCATAGTGGATGCTGACTTTAAGTCTTCCAGGTCGGTGGCGGAGCAGAACTACCTAAACTTGATTCCGAGCCTGACGCTGACGCGCACCCTGAAGAACATGGCCAGCCTGAAGATATCGTACACCCAGCGCATTGAGCGGCCAAGCTTATGGTACCTGAACCCTTACGTAGACCGCCAGAACGAAAAAGCGATCTCGTTTGGTAACCCGGAACTGAAGGCGGCCACCAGCCATGTGTTTAGTTTAGGGCATAGCATGTTTAAGAACAGCAACTCTCTGAACAGCACCCTTACCCATACTTTTACAAACAATGCCATCCAGAATTATACTACCTATAACCCTGCAGACTCGGTGAGCACCACCACCTATGGCAACATTGGACAAAACAGCACCACAACCCTCTCCCTTAACGGTAACTCCACACTGTTTGAGAAACTTACCCTCAGTGTAAACGGATCGCTTTCTTACAGCCAATTAAGTGGCAACATAGCTGGCAAAAACCTGGAAAACAGCGGCGTTAGCGGCTACATGTACAGCTACGCCAGCTACCGCTTCGAGAAAAACTGGCGTGCAAGTATAAATGCTGGCTACTATGCGCCACGCGTGCTGCTGCAGGGCCGTTCCAACGGCCAGTTCTGGAACAGCTTCTCGGTGAGCAAAGACTTCCTGAAGCATGAAAAAGCCAGCATTAGCCTGTCGGTACAGAGTCCGTTTGAAAAGTACTTTACCGGGTACAGCGATTTGAGCGGCCAAAACTTTGACCAGCGCACTGAGTTTCGCTATCAGCGCCGCCGCATCAACATCGGCTTTACGTATAAATTCGGCAAGTTGAAAGAAGATATTAAACGCACCAAACGAGGTATCAAAAACGACGACCTGAAAAGCGGAGGCGGCGATAAGGGCGGCGGAGGCAACTAACAGTAGTTTATAAGTATAGCCTAGTTGCGTTCTAAACCGGCCAGGTTATACTTATAAAAATTGCCCCTTATTATTAGCCTCTCAGCCGGTTGTAGACTTGTGTTTGCAAACAAGCTGTAGACAAGCCGAAGCAATACTGTATAAACTGCCTTTTAAAATGGTTTATGCTGATCAAGCAAAAAAAATCTGATGACTTGATGTAATACTATAATCGAATCAACTATGGCCAATACAAATACTTTGGATTTAGTAGACCAATACTTTGCACACTTCAACAACCATGATTGGGAGAAGATGGCTGGAATGTATGCAGAAACAGCAGCGTTCAAAGACCCGTCACTTGGGCAAGGCATTGTAACGCAGACTCGTGAGCAGACCATCCAAAAATACAGCGAGCTGAACGAAATATTCCCAGACTTAAAAGACACAGTTATTCAAGTATACCCGTCAGGTGAGCAGCACGCCATTGTAGAGTTTGTATCGAGCGGAACTGCGCCGGATGGTTCGGAGTTTAGACTTCCGATCTGCACGATTTTCACATTTGAGAACGGTAAAATCGTGAAGGACTTCACATATTACGACAATTTTGAGGAGTAAAGAGCTTTGGTTTTATACTTGGCACCGACACGTTTGCGGCCTGTTTATTAACAGTATGGCTCATGATAGGCAGTAACCAGGTAGTTAAAACAATCACCAAAACGACGAAGAAATGTATGGCTTTGTAAACTCTACTTTAGGCTGGTTTCATCTGGTTGCTGCCTTAATTGCTATGGTTGCGGGTGCTTTTGTGCTGGCGACTAAAAAAGGTACAAAGCAGCATAAAAGAGTTGGCTATGGCTATGTTATTGCGATGGTTTTAGTTTGCGGATCAGCGTTGGCCATCTACAACCTAACCGGAAAATTTGGCTTATTCCATATCATGGCAATTGTAAGTTCCCTGACTTTGGCCTTGGGAATGCTGCCATTGTATTTGAAGAATTTTCCCCGAAAGTATAAAACAGTGCATATTTGGTTTATGTACTACTCGGTTTTAGGGCTTTATGCGGCTTTTGCTTCGGAGTTAAGTGTGCGTATTCCGGAAAAGCCTTTCTTTGCTATGGTTGGTATTGCAACAGCCACTGTGTTTGGAGTCGGAACAGTATTCATTTCAAAAAAGGAACATGTCTGGAGCAAACACTTTGAGCAGAAGCATCATCTCCAACACAGCGAATAAGAAAGTATAAAACGTGGAAGCAGGGCGCTTTACTTTTTATACTTTACGCGATCTCCTACAGCACCTGCCCCACCCCAAACAGCAGCACGAACAACAGAGTTGTCAAGGCCATTTGCTTTAAGTATGGATCAAGCTCTTTAGAGGTTTGCTTACGCCAAACATTAACTGCATTTGCCAGTACCAGCGGCAGGGCAAGTACAAACAGAAACTGCCATAGTGTTTGGTAGTTCAGCAGCACATAGGCAAAGGCGCTTGCCACTCCGCCCAGCAACAGCAGCAGGTGGTAAACCCTTGCCCGCTTCGGGCCAAGCCGCACAGGTATGGAGCGTTTCCCGGCCAGTGTATCAGAATTGATGTCGCGGATATTGTTGACGTTGAGTACCGCTGTGGAAAAAAAGCCGCAGATAAGCGCCGGAAGTATAACGCTTGGCTGTAGTGCCTGCGCCTGCAAAAAGTAGGTTCCCAGTACGCCTACCAAGCCAAAAAAAACAAACACGAAGACATCGCCTAAGCCGGCATAGCCATACGGTTTGTCGCCGGCGGTGTAGTTAATGGCCGCCCAGATAGAAGCCAGCCCCAGCACCAGAAACAGCACAAACAGCAACAGCCCTTCCGTACCGAAAGCTACCCACAACAGCAGTAAACCAGACATTAGCGAAAGTAGACTAAACACCAGCATCCCCTTCTTCATCTGTTCGGCCTGTATATGCCCTGCCTGCACCGCGCGCATCGGCCCCTCGCGGTGCACGCTGTCGGCGCCGTGTTTGGAGTCGCCGTAGTCGTTGGCCAGGTTAGAGAGTATCTGCAGGAAAAGCGTAGTGAGCACACAAAGCCCTACCACAGAAGCACTAAAGTAACCATTGGCAGCCGCCATAAAGCCTCCCATACCTATACAAGAGAGCGCAAGCGGCAGCGTGCGGGGCCTAAAAGCCGAAATCCAGGCCTTTACCAGACCTGGATTTTGGTTTGTTGTGTGTTGTGATGTATTCAAAATTCTATACGATGCTAATAAACCGGTGCAGGCAAGCGCTTGCCTTGTCTTAATTACTGTTTGATGGCAGCTAACAATTCCTCATCCATCGGTTTTACTTTGGATGGATAGAAGGCCACTACCTTGCCATTTTCGTCTACCAGATACTTGTTAAAGTTCCAGCTCGGCTCCTCTTTGCCGGGTGCATTCTGAGCCAGCCAAGTATAAAGCGGATGCCGGTCTTCTCCTTTTACAGAAATCTTTTCGAGCATCTGAAACGATACGCCATAGTTTTTCTGGCAGAAAGAAGCAATCTCCTCATGAGAGCCTGGCTCCTGGCCGCCAAAGTTGTTTGCCGGCAAACCAAGTATAACCACCTCGTTGCCGTGGGCTTCGTGCAGCTTCTGCAGGTCTTCGTACTGCGGCGTGTAGCCGCACTCAGAGGCAGTGTTAACCAGCAGTACCTTTTTGCCTTTGTACTGCGAAAAATCCACGTCTTTTCCATCCAGCGACTTCATTTTAAAAGTATAAAAATCGCTGGTCTGCGTGTTCTGGGTTGATTCTGTAGCCATAGTTTTTTGTTTGAGGTCTAAGTTGCCCCCGCCTGTGCAGGAAGCTGTTATCCCTAATACAAGCACCGGCGCTAAAAGTTTATGCAAGCTATTCATTTTGATGGCTCTATGGCTTATGAAGTATGTATGTTGAAAGCAATTTTAAAAATCCCCCTAAAGGAAGTATGGCTAGTTTGTTTCAAACAACCATGGCAGCTACGGCGCAAGCGCTTACGCTAGTGATCGGTTTAAGTGGAACCTCCAGCCAAGTCGGATCGCAAGTTTGGTTATAAGGAGGCACGGGTTGCAAACCCGCGCCAGCAAATGATACTCAGCTATAGAAATCCTCCTGCTTTACATCCTCTCCGGCACCTCAATGCCCAGCAACTTCATGCTTTCGCGCACGAAGCGGGCCACCATAGCAGAAAGGGCAATGCGGAAGCTACGCGCCTGCTCATCAGTTTCGTTAAAGATGGAGATCTCTTGATAGAAACGGTTATAGGCCTTTGCCAGCTCGTAAGCGTAGTTGGCGATAACAGAAGGCGCGTACAGGTTACCGGCCTCTTTCACCACGGCCGGGAAGTTCACCAGCTGCGTGAGCACCTCCTGCTCCACCTCGTGCAAGTTATCGAAGCTCTCAAATGCAGCAGGATCATACTTGATACCCATCTCACCGGCCTTACGAAGTATGGCCGAGATACGGGCGTGCGTGTACTGCACAAATGGCCCGGTGTTGCCACGGAAATCAATCGACTCCTGCGGGTTAAAGAGCATGCGCTTCTTCGGGTCTACTTTCAGCAGGAAGTACTTCAGGGCGCCCATCGCCAAAGTATGATACAGCTCCTTAGCCTGCTCCGGCGTGAAGCCCTCAATCTTGCCCAGTTCCTCGGTCTGCTGACGCGCGGTGTCGACCATCTCCTGCACCAGTTCGTCGGCATCTACTACGGTACCTTCTCTGGATTTCATCTTACCCGATGGCAGGTCCACCATGCCATAGGACAGGTGATAAATGCCGTCGGCATAAGGCTTGCCCAGTTTCTTCAGCGTGGCCTTCAGTACCTGAAAATGGTAGTTCTGCTCATCGGCTACTACGTACAACGACTGGTCGTACGGGAAGTCGTTATACTTCAGCTCTGCCGTGCCGAGGTCCTGTGTAATGTACACGGAAGTACCATCAGCTCTTAAAAGCAATTTCTCGTCCAGGCCTTCGTCTGTCAGGTCTACCCACACAGAGCCGTTGTCTTTCTTAAAGAACACCTCCTTCTGCAGGCCTTCCTCCACACGCTCCTTACCTAAAGTATAGGTCTCAGACTCATAATAGAATTTATCGAAATCAACGCCGATGGTGCGGTAGGTCTGATCGAAACCAGAGTATACCCAGCTGTTCATGGTTTTCCAGAGGTTCACCACGTGCTCGTCGCCCTGCTCCCACTTCAGCAGCATGTCCTGAGCCTCCAGCATCCAAGGGGCTTTTTTCTTGGCCTCCTCTTTGTCCATGCCCTGCGCCACCAGCTCATCAATCTGCTCTTTGTAGGCCTTATCGAACAGCACGTAGTACTTGCCCACCAAATGGTCGCCTTTCATGCCGCTGCTCTCCGGAGTTTCGCCGTTGCCCAGTTTCTCGTAAGCCAGCATCGACTTGCAGATGTGGATACCACGGTCGTTCACCAGGTTCACCTTCATCACCTTATGGCCGTTGGCCTTCAGGATCTCCGACACGGAGTAGCCCAGGAAGTTATTGCGCAGGTGGCCCAGGTGCAGCGGCTTGTTCGTGTTTGGCGAGGAGTACTCCACCATCACGTTGCGGCCGCTCGGCTCGCCGTGGCCATAGTTTGCATCGGTCATAATGCCGCGGAACAGCCGCAGCCACTCCTGCTCCTCCACCTCCAGGTTCAGGAAGCCCTTCACAACGTTGAAGTTCTTTACCTCCTTAGCATGCTGCTTCAGGTACTCGCCCAGCGCCTGCCCGATCTGCTCAGGGCCCTTGCCCACCTGCTTGGTGTAGGGGAAGGTAACGAAGGTAAACGAGCCGGCAAATTCCTTGCGCGTAGGCTGCAGGGCAATTTGTGAGGCATCAACAGTGATTTCGAACAAGGCGTTGAGGGCCTGGCTTATGCTTTGGCTAATGGCGTTTTGTAATTGCATTACTGTATGGCTGTACTTTTAGATTCTCGGTGTAAAATGGCATCGGTAGCGGCTTCCAGTATATCAAAAGCGTTCTCGGCCATGGTATTCTCAGTGTCTAGTGTCGGGTTGATTTCCGTCATTTCGTAACACACCACGCGCGGGTCCTGCAGCAGCAGGTAATTCAGCTCCTTGGCCTGCGTTACGGTAAGGCCGGTTTCTACGGGTGTGCCGGTGCCTTTGGAGAACTTAGAGTCTAGGCTATCCACATCAAACGACACGTAAATGATGTCGCAGTCCTTCAGGCGGTCCAGGGCCTCCTGGGCTACCTGTGGTATGCCTTTCTGGTTCACCTCATCGTAGGTAAAGTTCTTGATGCCGTACTTGCTGATAAAGAAATCCTCGGGCTCCTCGGTATCGCGCACCACAATGTATACCAGGTGCTCCGGCTTCAGCTTCGGCCCGTCGTAACCCAGTTTTTTAAGGGAGTTCCAGAAGAACACGGTTTCCGGTGCCGGGTCGTTTATCTGGCGCTCCAGGTTATCTACGTTCAGGGCCATGGCCAGCGGCATACCGTGCACGTTGCCCGATGGCGAAGTATAAGGCGAATGAATATCGGCATGCGCATCAATCCAGATAACGCCTAAAGTTTTATTCGGGTAGGCGGCTTTTATACCAGCAATGGTTCCGTGTGCGTTAGAATGATCGCCGGCAAGTACCAAAGGGAACATTCCTATATTGATGGTTTGCTCTACGGCGTTGGCAATATTTTTTTGCACGGTTAGGATGCTGTCGATGCGGTGCGCATTCGGGAATACATCCTTATCAAACAAAGTATAGTTTAGATCCGGTACGCTGACAGAGTTAAACCGCTTGAAGTAATCAGAACCCTTGTCCCAGCAGGCTACGCGTAGCGCTTCTATCCCCATGCTGGCTCCTCGTGTTCCGGCCCCCAGCTCAGACCTGACTTCTATCAGTTTTACTTTTTTCATAGATTTAGAACAAACTTTTTGCAAAGATGGTAAAATACGAACAATATTGCATGTTTTCTTAACTTCCCCTAACCAACAGAATGGATAAATACACGGATCTGATCCACCAAACTTTTGATTTCCCTACTGAAGAATTCACAGTAGAAAACAACGAGTTGCTGTTTAACGGTATTCCTCTGATGGACATCATCAAACAGTACGGCACACCTCTTAAACTGACATACCTACCCAAGATAGGCTCTCAGATACAGAAGGCCAAACGCCTGTTTAATGAGAGCATGCAAAAGCTTGATTATAACGGCACCTATACTTACTGCTACTGCACCAAGGCCTCTCACTTCTCTTTTGTGATGGAAGAGGCCTTGAAAAACGGCGTACATATCGAAACCTCCTCAGGTTATGATATGGAGATCGTGAAGGCGCTGTTTAAGAAAGGCAAGATAACTAAGGACACCTATATTATCTGCAATGGCTTTAAGCGTGAGCGTTACCGCCACCACATTTCCGGACTTATAAACGACGGCTTTGTGAACTGTATGCCTATACTCGACCATTTGGGCGAGATTGAGTATTACAAGGAGCACGTAAAAACCAAGGCAAAGGTTGGCATCCGCCTGGCCTCTGACGAGGAGCCTAAGTTCGAGTTTTATACTTCGCGGCTGGGCGTGCGCTATAACGATGTGATAGACCTGTACGAGCAGCAAATTAAATCTGACGATAGGTTTGAGCTGAAAATGCTGCACTACTTTATCAACACAGGTATAAAAGACACTTCTTACTACTGGTCTGAGCTTAGCCGCTTTGTGTACAAATATGCCGAGGTGAAGAAGGTTTGCCCGGAGTTGGACACTATTGATATTGGCGGTGGCTTCCCGATCAAAACCTCTATTCAGGCGGATTACGACTACCGTTATATGACGGAGGAAATCCTGCGCACTATCAAGCGCATCTGTAACGAGGAGGGCGTGCCGGAGCCTAACATTTTTACGGAGTTCGGTATTTTTACAGTAGGTGAGAGTGCCGCTAACATTTACTCTATCCTGGACGAAAAGCTGCAGAACGACAAAGAGCTGTGGTACATGATAGACGGCTCTTTTATTACCAACCTGCCGGATGCCTGGGCCTTAAACCAGCGCTGGCCGCTCTTGGCAGTGAATCATTGGGACAAGCAATACCGTAAGATACAAATAGGCGGGATGACCTGTGATAGCCAGGATTATTACAATTCTGAAATGCATTCTTTCCAGGTGTTCCTGCCGAAGATCCCCAAGGGAGAGCCGCTTTATATTGGTTTCTTCCATACGGGCGCATACCAAGAGCAACTTAGCGGGTATGGTGGCATTAAACACTGCTTAATACCATCTCCACAGCATATTCTGATTGATAGAGACGAAAATGGTGAGCTAAAAACTTGGCAGTTTGCGCCAGAACAGAGCAGCGAAGCAATGATGAAAATACTGGGTTACGAGGTATAGGAAATTACCTATGTTTTGAAACAGTTTTTTTGCTTTTAAAGTATTTATACTATTTTTGGTCCTAAATCCTTCAAAATACAATACCATGAAGAAAGTTATTCTATTAGGTAGCTTGTGCCTGGCAATGGGCATAACCTCTTGCAAAACCTACTGCCCGGCGTATAATTACGCTACAGTAGAAAACCCGGCACAAGAAAAGGCTACAGTAACCGCCTCTGCTAACGAAGTGGCTACTGACAAAGCCAGCATCTAACCCCCACGCGAAAAACTAAACCATACATAGAAAACCGGCCTTGAGTCGGTTTTTTTGTTTCAGGGAAACACTGAAACTGCTGAGAAATAAAACTAACCAGATGCCGCTGCCTGCTTATTCCATCAGCAGACAGGGGCTGAAGTAACGTGCTGGTGTATATGAAGTCTTGCAAAACTTACTTTAGATTATCCACTGCAACGGCTTGTATAAAAGGCGAACGAGGCGTAGCCGAAGTATGACTTATATACCTTGTTGGCGGCAGATTTTCTTAGTACAACTTAAATTCTTCAGGTAACCTCCTGTTTACAAAGCGGAAGAGCTGAGCAGCCTGATCTGAAGCTCGCCAAGCACCCTTAAGCCCCCATTGAGAGCCTTCTAAGCGCTTTTTATCATAAATTAGAGAGACGGTAAAGCTTGCTCCATCAACTATGTTTTCTCTTATTTGGCTACCTTCTTCAATTTCGTTATTCATATCTATAGTAGTTAGATAAGCATGGGTCAAGTTGTAAAGAGAGTCTATTGCACTATCCTGCAATTTTACTTTTAAAGTATCAACAACCTCAACCGTGTCCTGATAATGATGCTTTAAAATGTAAAGTGTGTTCTCGTCAAGTCGGCCATTGTTAATTTTGAAGCGTTGGCGATCGTATACTGTAACTTCTGTGTTGTACATGAAGGCCTCGAACTTAGTACCAAGGCCGAATGTCAGAATCTCTACTCCATACTCTTTGGATTTCACCTTCTCGGTTCGCTGACAAGATGAAAATGGAAGTAAAGCTGCTAAAGACAAGTAAAAGAGTAAGTTTTTATTCATGATTCAATTTACCGCCAACTATCTGCTAGCAGGAGTACCTACTCCTACTAGCTGCACTATGTATGGATTTGATTTGCCTGCTTACATGATCCATAATTCCAAGTAAGTATACTTAAAACATCAGATTATTCCTATACTTCCCCACCTGACTTTGCAAGTATAAACTGCGCCGCCTCCCACAGATCTGCCATTTGCCATACATGTGCGTTGGGTTCATACTTGTCGCCAACCAGAATACCCTTCACTCCTACTTTCTCGGCAGCTTCCAGGTCGCGCAGGGAGTCGCCTACCATCCAGCTTTGGGCGGGGTCGATGTTATACTTTGCGATGGCCTTTTCCAGCATCAGGCTGTCGGGTTTGCGCGAGAGGGAGGCGGAGAAATTCGGATGGCCGGGAGCCATGTAATGGGCATCAATCAGGGAGTTGCAGGTGTCCTGAAGTTTGCGGTGGCAGGCCAAAACATCTGTTTTTTTGTACAATCCTTTGGCTACCCCTCCCTGGTTTGTAACCACTATCAGCAAATAGCCGTTCTTCTTCAACAACCCAAGCGCCTCAGGCACGCCGGGCAGCACTTCAAAATCTTCCAATGCATACGTATAGTCGCCGCGCTCACGGTTCAGCACGCCGTCACGGTCCAAAAAAATACACTTTTGCTTCTGCATGTGGCATAGTAAGTATGGGTGAGGCGCTAAATTACACATTTAAACGTTTAAGCTAGAAACCGTTGGTCTGCACAGTAAAAGCCAGCGGCCAGACACACGCCAAAATAACTTTAACAGAAGCAGCAGTAGATGAGAGTAGCGATTATTGGAGCAGGCATATCGGGATTGGCGCTGGCATATTATTTACAGAAGCTAGGCATCCCGTACGACCTCCTGGAGGCCGGCAGCCAGGTAGGAGGCAATATCCGTTCTGTTAAAATAGGCGATTACCTGCTGGAGTTAGGCCCGAATTCTATCCAATTATCACCGGAGGTTGCCGACCTGATTCGAGAGCTGAAACTGGAGCAGGAGGTGCTGCCTGCCGCCGACAACAGCCACAATCATTTTGTGCTGCGCAACGGAGCGTACCGCCAGTTGCCCCTCACACCATTCTCACTTCTTTCCGATAACTGCTTCTCCTGGAAAGCCCGCTACCGCATGCTGCAGGAAAAGAACATTCCGGTTGCCGGCCACGAGTACGAAACAGTATCCGAGTTTTTTGAGCGCCGCTTTGGCCCCGATGTGCTGGAGTATGCAGTAAACCCATACATAGCAGGCATGTACGCCGGCGACCCAAACAAGCTGCTGATCCGGAAAACATTTCCGCAGCTAAAGGCGCTGGAGTTAGCGCATGGCTCTGTCCTGAAAGGGCTGTCGCAGACCCCGGCAGAGACAGACCTGCTAAAGTCTTTCTCGTTTGTGGATGGCATGTATACACTGCCGCAAGCCATTGCCGATAAGCTGATCTCGCTGCACACCGAGCACCGTGTAGAAATGGCTACCCGCAGCCAGGGCAAGTATATTGTTAGCTGCTCCTCCCCTACCGATACGGACACCGAGGAGTATGACCTGCTGGTTTTGGCTCTTCCCGCGCATCATGCTGCCGGCCTGCTGCATTATACGTTTCCCGGCATGGCTGCTGCGCTGCAAAACATCTATTACCCGCCCCTGTCGGTGGTGCATTCTGTTTACAACCGCCGCGACCTGGCTAGCCCGCTAGAGGGCTTTGGTGCCATGCACCCTAAATCAGAGGATGCCTTTACGAGCCGGTCTATCTGGAGCAGTTCGGTTTTTAGTGGCCGCTGTCGCCCGCACGAGGTACTTTTTACAACGTTTGTGGGCGGGGTGCAGTCAGAGCACCTGGCTTTAACAAACCGCGAAACGCTTTTAAAGCAGGTTCACGAAGAGCTGAAAGCGCTCCATGGCATCACAGCCGACAGCCCTAACTTTCAGTACACGCACCTCTGGCAAGAGTCCCTTCCGCAATATGACATCCATATTGAAGATGCACACGACATGGCTCAAACACTGGAAAATGACGGCATGTATATTGCCGCTAACTGGCATGCAGGCATGTCTGTTACAAGCTGCATCAGGCATGCGAAAGAAATTGCAGGTAAAATTAATTCTATCAGGGTTCATGCTCACAATAGCTGATTAGCTATATTTGAAGCATGAAAGATGCGTTGGTGATCATCCCAACTTATAATGAGCGGGAAAATGTAGAAACGATGGTGCGCAGGGTAATGTCCTTGAGCCACCCGTTCGAGCTATTGATCATTGACGACGGCTCTCCGGATGGCACTGCCGATATCGTGCGCCAACTGCAGCTGGAGTACCCTGAACGCCTGCACCTGGAAACCCGCCAGGGCAAACTTGGCCTGGGCACTGCTTATATCCACGGATTTAAGTATGCGCTGCGCCACGGTTATGAGTATATCTTTGAAATGGACTGCGACTTCTCGCACAACCCGGAAGATTTGCTGCGCCTTTACGATGCCTGCGCCAACCAAGGCTACGATGTGGCCATTGGCAGCCGCTACGTGCAGGGTGTAAATGTGGTAAACTGGCCAATGAACCGCGTGCTAATGTCTTGGTTTGCTAGCTGGTATGTGCGCCTGGTAACAGGTATGCCCATTCACGATACTACGGCCGGTTTCAAATGCTACCGCCGCAAAGTGCTTGAAACCATACAGCTCAACGAGATTCGCTTTGTGGGCTACGCTTTCCAGATCGAGATGAAGTTTCTGGCTTATAAGTATGGTTTTAAGATAAAGGAAGTGCCTATCATTTTTACAGATCGCACCAAGGGCGTTTCTAAAATGTCGTCGGGTATTTTTAAGGAGGCCGTTTTAGGTGTCATCAAAATGAAAGTAAACAGCTACTTCCGCCACTTCGACCGGTACTAACCAGAATCCTGATTTTAGTTTGGCTGCTTTACCTCACCTTTCTAGTATAGTTTGCCGGGCAACATAACATTCTTCTCGCTTTTATACTTCTTTTAATGGCTCTTATAGGATACAGCTAGAGGCGCAGCAAGAGTGCTTATAGAGTCTAATTCACAGCGGCACAAAGTATAGTTTTTCATACTATTTTCGTTAAGCGTAAGCAGCGCAGCCGAAGCAGCTGCAAAGACTTTAAAATGCTTTTCTGAAAAGCGAAGCAAGTCTTGCTTCCCTTAGCTATATTTGGAACTTTGTAGAACAGCACAACATCCTTTCCCTATGGATAGCATTTATTTTTGGATCATATTTAACGCGTTTGTCATTGTGCTGCTCATCCTGGACCTTTTTGTGTTCCACCGCAAGGAGCACGAGGTTAAGATAAAGGAAGCCCTGCTCACCAGCCTGTTCTGGATTGTGCTGGCCCTGGGCTTTAATGTGCTCATCTACTTTTGGAAGGGCGAACAATCGGCTATGGAGTTTCTTACTGGCTACCTGATCGAGAAGTCGCTGAGCGTAGATAATCTTTTCGTTTTTATCCTGATTTTCAACTACTTCAAAGTCCCGCTTAGATACCAGCATAACCTGTTGTTCTGGGGAGTTTTCGGGGCGCTGGTGCTGCGTGCCATTTTTATACTTTTAGGAGTCGCGCTTATTGCCAAATTCCATTTCCTTATTTACATTCTGGGTGCTTTTTTAGTGTACACAGGCGTTAAAATGGCTTTCTCCAAAGATAACGAAGTGGACCCTGAGCACAACCCGCTGGTAAAGTGGGCCAGCAAGCACTTACGCATCACCAAAACTGCTGTAGGCGGAAAATTCTTCACTAAGATAGACGGTAAATGGTTTGCCACACCGCTGTTCCTGGTGCTGATCATGATTGAGAGTACCGATGTGGTTTTTGCCGCCGACTCCATACCGGCCATACTTGCCATTTCTAAAGATCCGTTCATAGTTTATACTTCAAATGTGTTCGCTTTGCTGGGTTTACGCGCTTTATACTTTGCGCTGGCCGGCATCATGCAGCTGTTCCATTACCTGCATTACGGCTTGTCGCTTATTCTGGCTTTTATAGGCGTCAAGCTGCTGCTCAGCGATATCTACCACATCGATATGAGCTATGCCCTGATGGCCGTTGGCGCTATTCTGGCAATTTCCGTTGCCGCATCCCTGCTGTTCCCCAAAAAAGAAAGCGAATTACCTGAGCCTCCTATAAAGCAATAAACAGCTGATTATCAACAAGTATATCTATACTTTAGCGATAGCTTTATAAAAATATATTTTGGTAAAAATTTGCTTTATTGGTTGCTTATACTTTATACTTGCTAAAAATAAAGACAAAGACATGCTTCAGCAACTAGCCTGCATTTATACGAATTCCTTTAAGGTGCTCCACACGGGGCTTCCGAGGTAATGTATTGTGCATCGTAAAGAGCTGTAGGATATAAACCACCAAGGGAGCCCCGCCACAAGCGGGGCTCTTTTGTTTTAAGCTAATTTCAAACTAAATCAACCAAAACCGAGATTTTTAACATGCCAAAACCATGAGAGCAAGTAGAACACCGATCAATGTAGCACAAAAAAGCAGCTTCCGACACGCAGACGGCAGCCTGGTGCTAATTGCGGGACCATGCAGTGCCGAAAGCGAAGAACAGATGCTGAAGACAGCCCAACAACTCAAAGCCATTAAAGGGATTAATGTGCTGCGAGCAGGAATCTGGAAATCGCGTACACGCCCTAATTCGTTTAAGGGTGTCGGTACGGTGGGGCTACAGTGGCTCGAAATGGTGAAAAAGGAAACCGGCCTGCGCACCGCCTGCGAAGTGGCCAATGCACAGCATGCCGAGGAGGCCATGAAACATGGTGTAGACATCCTGAGCATCAGCGGTCGCGCTACGGTAAACCCTTTCGCTATGGAGGAGATAGCCGCTGCCCTGAAAGGAACCGATATGCCTGTGCTGGTAAACAACCCGGTTTACCCGGACCTGGGCCTCTGGCTGGGTGCTCTGGAGCGCCTGAACCAAGCCGGTATCACGGACCTGGGCTTGATAAACCGTGGCTTTGCCGCCGATGAGCAGTACCCGTACCGCAGCCACCCGCGCTGGGACCACATGCTGCAGCTACAGGAGATGCACCCGGAACTACCTATACTTTGCGATGCCGCGCACATTGCCGGCCGCCGAAGCCTGCTGTACCCAGTTAGCCAAAAAGCTGTAGATTTAGGTGTGGATGGCTTGCTGTTCGAATCGCACATGAACCCGGCAGGGGCACTTAGCAGTCCGCAGCAGCAGCTGATGCCGCAGGAACTGGACCTGCTCATCAATGCCATCGAATCCAAAGTAAAGCTGGATGGCACGAACCATTTGGTGGAGCAACTCGATGACCTGAGCCAGCAGATGGACAGCGTTGATAAGGCGTTGGTGGACCTGTTGCTTCGCCGCCGCGAGGTATCGCAGAAGATAAGCCTGCACCAGATGGGCGATGTGCAGGAGAGCCTTGAGGTAAGTCGTTGGCAGCAGGAGTTGGATGCCTGGCTACAGCGCGACGACTACACCGACATGGACAGCAGTTTTGTCAGAACGCTGATGGAGGCGCTACAGCAGCATCGCCAAAACCCGCAGGGACGTATAGGCTCTACTGCCGTAGCATAATATAATTTTGATAAGAGATAAAGTATAAACTGATGCCACACAACACATTTTATTTTAGCTATTACTTTTTTGGTTCTCCGCCGGGGCTCCACAGGTAATGCTATTGTGTTTACGAAACGCATCGAAGTATAAACCAAAGAAGCCCCGCCACAAGCGGGGCTTCTTCTTTTTCAACCCCTCAACACTCTAACCATGAACAGAACCAAAATTGCCATACAAGGTGGCCCGGCTTCCTTCCATGATGCAGCGGCCAGGCTGCTGCAAACCGGAAAAACGATTGAAACACTAAACTGCACCACCTTCCGCAGGCTTTGTGCCGCGCTACAGCAGCAAGAGGTAGATGCCGCCGTAATGGCTATTGAAAATACTTTGGCCGGGAGCCTCTTAGCCAACTACGCTTTGCTGCTGGAGCACCACCTGCACATAACTTCAGAACTTTGGCTGCCCATAGATCAGACCCTGATAGCGCTGCCCGGGCAATGTATACAGGATATCCGGAAAGTGCTCTCGCACCCGGTGGCGCTGACGCAGTGCAGTGGTTTTCTGCAAAAGCACCCACACCTGCAGCCTCAGCAATCACACGATACTGCAGACAGCGCTAAAACTATACAGGAGCAGCAACTGAAGAACACCGCAGCCATAGCCGGAAAAGTAGCCGCAGCACTATATGATTTGGAAATTCTGGCAGAAAACATAGCTGATACCACTGACAACCATACCAGATTTCTGCTGCTGCAGCGTGAGCAGCCTGCTGTGCCTGCCACTGCCGATAAAGCCATACTTGCTTTCCGGAAGCCACTCCATACTTCTACTCTCACCCTGCTCCTGAGCCTGCTGCAGAAGCACCAGGTGGAGCTGACACTGCTGCAAAGCCTGCCATCTACGGATAGCAGAGGAAGTATGGTGGCAGAGGTAGAGGCGGAGCATGTGGAGCAGCTGCAGGAGGCTATCGCACATATCAGGCCGCTGGTGGAGGAGCTACAGGTGCTGGGGCTGCTGCAAAAAGCGGTTCACCCGGCTAAAGTATCAGAAAGAGAAACAGCAGCTATACTTTAAAGGCATGATCATACCAAAAGCAGACAGGTTGCAGCATGTGCAGGAGTACTACTTTTCGCGCAAACTGGCGGAGGTGCGGGCACTGCAGGCACAGGGCAGGGAAATCATCAACCTTGGCATCGGCAGCCCCGATATGGCTCCATCTGAGGCAACTATTGCGGCACTTACGCATTCGGCGCAACAACCTAGCAGTCACGGTTACCAGCCTTACACCGGGACAGCTAAACTCCGGCAGGCCATGCAGCAGTGGTATGCACAGGTGTACCTCGTAGAGCTACAGGAACAGGAGGTGTTGCCATTGGCAGGATCTAAAGAAGGCATTTTCCTTATCTCCATGGCTTTCCTGAACCCCGGAGATAAGGTGCTGGTGCCGAACCCCGGCTACCCGGCTTATGCCGCCGCAGCGCGCCTGGCTACTGCCGAGGCTGTAAATTATACTTTGGATGAAGCCACCGGTTGGCTGCCACAGCGGGAAGAACTCGAGCAGCTGGTGGCGCAGGGTGCTTTTAGACTGATGTGGATCAACTATCCGCACATGCCAACCGGTACTGCGGCTGCAACTGAAACGCTGGTGTGGCTAGCGGAATTTGCGCAACAGCATGGCCTGCTCCTCGTCAACGATAACCCTTATAGCCTGGTACTCCACCAACAGCCGCCGCTTAGCCTCTTAAGTATAGCCGGAGCCAAAGAAAACTGTCTGGAGCTGAACTCGCTGAGTAAATCGCATAACATGGCGGGTTGGCGTGTGGGCATGGTACTGGGGCGGCAGGAGTACCTTTCGGCCATACTTGCCGTGAAGAGCAACCTCGATTCGGGGCAACTGCTACCGGTGCAGGAAGCTGCCATCGCTGCCCTCCAGAATAGCGATTTCTGGCATACAGAACGCAATGTAGTATATGCGCAACGGCAGCAGTTGGCCCACCTTCTCCTGAACCAGATGAGCTGCACTTACCAAGCAAATCAGGCAGGGATGTTTATTTGGGCACTTGTTCCGAAGGAGATCGCTGATGTGGAGGCCTATTTAGACGAGCTACTTTATGAGCAGGGCATTTTCCTGACGCCAGGTAAAATATTCGGCAGCCAGGGCGAACGCTATATCCGAATCTCGCTCTGCGCGCCCGCCGCACAATTCAAAGAAGCCACCAAAAGAATCAAATCATCTCAAGAAATCAATAAAGAAGTATAAAAATGACTAACCCAACCAACCTTAAGACTGTTGCCAGCACAAAAATTTTAAACGGCGGGCCGCTGCCAACTGTAATTGCCGGGCCATGCAGCGCAGAGTCCGAAGAACAGATGCTACAGACGGCACGGGAGCTAAAGAAAGACCATCGAGTATCTATTTTCAGGGCGGGTATCTGGAAGCCGCGTACCCGTCCGGGCCTGTTCGAGGGCGTAGGTGCTGTGGGGCTGGAGTGGCTGCAGACGGTGAAGCGGGAAACAGGCCTGCAGACAGCCGTGGAAGTGGCCAACACGCAGCACGTGGAAGAAGCGCTAAAGCATGGTGTGGATATACTTTGGGTAGGCGCGCGCACTACCGTAAACCCGTTTTCGGTGCAGGAAATAGCTGATGCACTGCAGGGCGTGGATATTCCGGTGATGGTGAAGAACCCTGTAAACCCGGACTTACAATTGTGGCTGGGGGCGCTGGAGCGCCTGAGCCGCGCCGGCATTACAGACCTGGGGCTTATACACCGTGGTTTTTCTACTCCGAGTAACAAGCCGTACCGCAACCACCCAAAGTGGCAAACCATTCAGGAGATACGAAGCTTGGCTCCGGGCATTCCGCTGCTCTGCGACCCTAGCCACATTGCCGGTCGCCGCGACCTGCTAGAAACCGTGAGCCAGCAGGCGCTGCACCTGGGCGCGGACGGCCTGATGATCGAGACGCATATCAACCCAGATGTAGCCCTTAGCGATGCGGCCCAGCAAGTAACCCCAGCAGGCCTGGACAAGCTTCTGACCGTGCTGGACCTGGAATCGGAGCGGGTGGCGCAGCCAGAGCAGTTGCAGGACCTGCGCACCTTAATAGATAAACTAGACCATGAACTGCTCAACGTGCTGTTTCTTCGGTCGGATGTTTCAAAAAGAATCGGAGAGTACAAACGCGACAATGCACTGGATATTTATCAGGCCAGCCGTTGGCAGCAGCTACTGGAGAACAGGCTGAAAACTGCAGGCGACATTGGCTTGGATGAAGATTTTGTAAAAGCAATTTTCGACAGCATCCACAGCTTCTCGCTTGGTTTACAGAACGAGGTTTACGCAGCCCCCGCTACAGCTAATCCTGTGGAGTAGCTGTAGTACATTGTTATACTATAGATGTTAAATAACTGCCCCAGCCATACTTCCGTCGAATATTAGAAGCGTTATAAGGCACGTTTTGTACCTTTGCCGTGTTGCAAGGCAGCAACAAGTATTAAGTTATTAGCTCTCATGAAAACTCCTATTTCGCGCCTCCGCACGGTGGGCATCTACGAAGGTCTGTCTTACCTTATATTGCTGGGTATAGCAATGCCTTTAAAGTATATGTTTGATCTGCCTCTGTTTGTAAAGTATGTGGGCTGGGCGCACGGTGTCCTGTTCGTGCTCTACATGCTGGCGCTGCTGCAGGTAACGCTGGTGCACAACTGGGGCTTAAAAAAAATAGCGGCTGGTTTCATCGCCTCTCTGCTGCCCTTTGGCCCGTTTATTCTGGATAAAAAGCTATTGGATAAGGAAGAGGCTGCAGCGAAAGAGCAGAAGCAGGCACAAGTAGCGTAAGCTGCTTTTTAATACTTTGCAAAACGCCCATTTGCTTTGAAAGCAGGTGGGCGTTTTGCTTTTATGATACTTAATTTTTTGTAGTAGCCTCACTGGAGCAAGCGTCCGCTTATACCTTTAGCTGCTGCTGTTTAAAACATGAAACAAGCTACACATTCTAGTTGCTGCTGATCCTCAGTCCTAGAAGCGGCTTATTTCATTTCCGACTTTGGCTCCCTCAAGCCCGAGAGGGCTCGTCCTCGGGCATCGCGTGGTGTATTGAAGCTGCCATCGCTGCGCTGCAGGCTGCCTCACTCCGTTCGGCACCGCATCAATACAAGGCGCTCAACCCAAGTACTGGGATCAGTTCGATAGCCGCTGTTTATGCAACAGGAACTGAATTCCCCTCTCGGGAGGGGCAGGGGTGGGTTTACACCTGTAGGGACAGGTCGCGACCTGTCCGCGCTATACCAGCAGCAATGAAACTTATACTTTAGCCAAAGCAATAACAGGCTCCCCTTCTTTGACAAGGAGGGGCAGGGGTGGTTGGAACCGGTACAGAAGAAGTCCACTAAATCTGCTCTCAATCCACAACCTTCCTACGCGCCTCAGCCTGTGCTATTATGCTTGCAGCCAGCAGTTGCAGCGCATGGTATATCATGATGGGCAGTAAAATGATTCCGACCATGTTGCCTCCCGGAAAAAGCACTTTCGACATGACTGTGCCGTGCACCAACGATTTTTTAGAGCCGCAGAAGATAGCTGTGATCTGGTTTTCGCGGTTAAAGCCCAATAGTTTGGTAATACCATAAATGATTCCGTACATCAGGAAAAACAGCCCGATCATTGCGGCACCAAGTATAACAATATCCGTTATACTGTACCCGCTGAACATCTTCCGCGCAAACGATTCTGAGAATGACGTAAATACGATAAGCAGAATAATGACCTGATCAAACACACGCAACCTGCCTTTATGGCGCTCGGCAAAAGCGCCCCAGTAGCGGTGCAGCACTATACCTAACACCACTGGCAACAGCACCTGCAGCACCAGTTTCCCCATTACGCTACCCATATCAAAGCCCTCTGCGCTGGTCGTCAGGAAGAGGCCCATCCAAAGTGGTGTGATGAAAATACCCATCAGGCTGGAAATACTGGCGTTAAAAATAGCCCCCGGAATGTTCCCTCCTGCTATGGATACCATTACCACTGATGAGGAAACCGTGGAAGGCAGCGCCGCCAGGTAAAATACCCCCAGCCACAGCAGCTCCTGCGGAGTGTCTCTAAATAAAGTATACAGCGGCAAAATGAGCATCGGGAAAAATATAAATGTGCTTAACTGCACTACCAAATGCAGTCTCCAGTTGCTCAGGCCCACCTTCAGCTTCTCAGGACTCAGGCGCAGTCCGTAAAAAAAGAAAATAACTGACACGCCATAATTAGCCACATCGCCCAGCGAGACCGCCCCCCGGTCCACACCCAACTCCGGCCACAGGTAAGCCAGCACAATCATGCTTATAAGCGCCAGCAGAAACCAGTCGAGGCCCACACGTGCCGCCGCGGCACTAGCCCTTGGAATCAGTCCAACTAAGTTATCTTCGTTTTTCATCATCGCAAGTATACGCAACTATACTTTTGTAAAGCAAACAGCCCCTACAACTATCGCTGCAGGGGCTGCCTTTTATACTTTAGTTATTTAAAAATCCAGCATATCAATTGTCTCTAACTCGAACTGGCTGGTATCTTCTTCCACCGTAGAGGTATCGGGGTTCGTTACGATCAGGTCGCGGGCACGGCCGTAGAGGCGCACATTCGGGTACAGGTTTTCATACTCTTCCTGAGAAATTAGCCCACGGCGGCGCATAATGCCCCCGATCATGCGGTAGTATCCAGACTTCCAGCTACGTAGGTTTCCGGCACTGTCAAAAGAAGAACGGTAGCGCTTCGGGCTCGGAATAATACTGGTCAGGAAAATGGCCTCCGCCAGGTTTAGCTCCGACGGCTGTTTGCCAAAATAGAACCGCGAGGCATCTTTAGCGCCATACACATCCGGCCCCCACTCTATTATGTTCAGGTATACTTCAAACAGACGGTTTTTAGATACCAGGTCCAGGTTCTCGATCAGCCACACAATAATGGCCTCCTCTACCTTACGGGTTACTGTTTTCTGGCGCGTCAGGAAGACGTTTTTTACCAGCTGCATGGAGATGGTGCTGCCCCCACGGGCAAACTCCCCTTCTTTCAGATTTTTGATAATTGCCTGCCGGAAAGCCTCCTCATGAAAGCCGTTGTGGCTGTAGAAGCCCGCATCTTCAGCAGAAAGTATGGCATTGCGCAAGTATGGCGATATCTGGTTGATAGGCGCGTAAAACGGATTGGCAGGGCCAACGGTAAAAGTCCGCACCGGCTTGCCGTACTCAAACATAGTATGCGTAAACGAGCTGTTTATCTTTTCTATGTTGGTATTGCCCCATTCCACAATTTTGAAGTCTTCGGAGGCATCCAGATCAGAGTCAAACACCACCTGCTCCAGGCTATCCATGTTCAGGTGAAATTTCAGATCATATTGCAACCAACCTTCGGCCCTGATCCCTTCCAGGTTCTCGAACAATCCGGGCGGCAGCGAGCTGAAAAAATCATTGCCGGGCACTTGCTCCGTTTTTACCTTCAGGTCAAAGATCTTGGAGGTTTCGTTGTGATAAGCGGCGTATACATTGGCACGCGCTTTATTTACACGCACCTCTGTCAGGCTGTCTACCACA
The DNA here is from genome assembly GCF_947495565.1 of uncultured Pontibacter sp. Classification (GTDB taxonomy): domain Bacteria; phylum Bacteroidota; class Bacteroidia; order Cytophagales; family Hymenobacteraceae; genus Pontibacter. The sequence continues at coordinate 10,938 of NZ_CANLZM010000005.1, read as the reverse complement.
TATAAATTCGGGCCAAGCGTTACCACATAATCTACGGCACCTTCTTCTACCATAATATCCTCATCGGCTAACTTAGGGTGGTTCAGCAGCATGTTGTTCACCATAGCCGAGCCGCTTACAGTAAGTTTGTCGTTGCGGTACTTTTTGTCCTGCAGGCTTATGTGCAGCGTGTCAAAGGCAACCATGGCATCAAACTTCTGCTGCACATAAGGCAATCTTATACCTGCTGTATCGGCTGTATACAAGCTGGCTGAAATATTATAGTCGCGCGGGTCTATGGTGCCTTTTACAAGCAGGTTATTCACCAGCGAGTCGGTGCGCACGTAAAGTTCCGAATTGATATTGCCATCATCTATCAGCAAGTAAGGCATCCGAATATCTATAGTGCGGTTTGTAGAAGTATAAGAGGCGTTCAGGTTCTTGAAATCCACCTGGTCCGGCACGTTATCAAAGGCTGTTTCGAGCAGGCGGTTCAGCAGCTGTCCGTAGTTGCGGCCAGTGCCGGTGGTGTCTGCAGGCTGTTCAGGCGCTTCTTCATCTTTTTTCAGGAGGAAATCGAAATTAGTAACCTCTCCTTTTTTCACGGCTGTCAGGTAGCTGTCGTTTACCACCAGGCGTTTAAATACAATGCGCCCTTTAAAAAGCGAACGGAAACCAACCGTGGCATGCACGCTGTCAGTCACAAATAGCGTGTCCTGCTTGAGCGGCACCAGCGAAATATCACTTAACACCACAGAAGTCCAGTCTACAAACTCGGCATTGCCGATTTTGAAGTCTACAGGGTACCGGTTCTCTACCTTGGCAATAACACGCTCAATGGTATAATTAAGCAGACGGCTCCTGAAAGCGAATAGCAGCACAAACAAGAGTACAACGAAGGCTAGCACACCGCCAACCCAGATAAGAATTTTATTTTTCAAACGATGGTCCAAAATAGAATATGGTGCGAATTAACTAATAAGATTTGTATCAAAAAAAGCAGTGCGCATTAATACAGGTTTTTCGCTATATAATGACGCATGAATTTACCTATTCAACACTTATTACGGCTACAGCCCCGATAGGATATATCAGCCATAGCCTTAGCTGCAAGCTTAGTGCCAAAGATGATTGACACACAACGCTTTAACTTAGTTCACAATCAACAAGTTGCGCATATGCAAAGGGCATCAGGGGGCGGCTGCAAAGTATAAAGTATAACTCCGAAGCTGCAGAATTGGCTTCGTGTAGCAAACCTGTGTATCTTTGAACAGGAGAACCACATCCCCAAACCATGAACCTGACAACACTTACCGCTATCTCGCCGGTAGATGGCCGTTACCGCCGCCACACCAGCGACCTTGCCCCCTATTTTTCTGAATTTGGCCTGATCCGATACCGCGTTCTGGTAGAGGTGGAATACTTTATTGCGCTTTGCGAGCTGCCGCTGCCGCAGCTGCAGCATGTTAACTCAAGCCTTTTTCCGGAGCTGCGCGGTATCTACGAGAACTTTACGGAGCAGGACGCCCTGACCATTAAGGAAACGGAGAAAACCACCAACCATGATGTAAAGGCCGTAGAATATTTTCTGAAAGAGAAGTTTGACCAGCTGGGCCTAAGCGAGCACAAGGAGTTTATCCATTTCGGACTTACCTCCCAGGATGTAAACAACACGGCCATACCGCTCTCCCTGCGTGAGGCGCACGAGCACGTGCTGCTGCCAACTTACCAGGCCATACTTCAAACGCTTCAGGGGCTGGCGCAACAGTGGGATAGTATACCCATGCTGGCCCACACACACGGACAGCCTGCCTCGCCAACACGTTTGGGCAAGGAAATTATGGTGTTTGCCGAGCGAATGCAGCGCCAGCTGGACTTGCTTCGTCAGGTGCCATTTTCTGCCAAGTTTGGTGGAGCAACCGGCAACTTTAACGCTCATCACGTAGCTTACCCAAGTATAAACTGGCCAGAGTTTGGCAACCGCTTTGTGCAGGAGCAGCTTGGCCTTATGCGCAGCCAGTACACCACCCAAATAGAGCATTACGATAACCTGGCTGCCTATTTTGATGGCCTCAAGCGCCTGAACACGATTCTGCTGGACTTTTCGCGGGATGTGTGGCAGTATGTGTCGATGGGATACTTTAAGCAAAAGATAAAAGCCGGTGAGGTAGGGTCTTCTGCCATGCCGCACAAAGTAAACCCGATAGATTTTGAAAACGCCGAAGGTAATTTAGGTATCGCAAACGCCCTATTTGAGCATTTGTCAGCCAAACTGCCTATTTCGCGCCTGCAACGCGATTTAACAGACTCAACTGTGCTGCGCAACGTTGGTGTGCCGCTGGCGCATGCGTTGATAGCCTTAAAATCCCTGGAGAAAGGTATAGGCAAACTGGAGCTTAATGAGGCGGCTTTGCACGCGCACCTGGAGGATAACTGGGCTGTGGTAGCCGAGGGCATCCAGACGGTGCTACGCCGCGAAGGATACCCGCAGCCATACGAGGCCCTGAAAGAACTGACCCGCAAGAACGAGAAGATGACCGAGGAGCGCATTCATACTTTCATCGATACGCTGCAGGTAAGCGATGAGGTGAAGGCGGAGCTGAAAAATATATCTCCGTTCAACTACACCGGTGTAAAGCAGCTTATTGGATAATTGCCTCAATAGTATAAAATGAGAATCCCCGGCAGCCTGAGTTGCCGGGGATTCTCATTTTAGCTAAATCTATACTTAAAGATTTTTAGACGAAACTCACCTGCAGGTCGTGCTTCAGGAAATACTCCAAACTGAAGCGTTTATCAGTTCCAGGTTTATAGTTCTCAGGCCTTGGCTCCACCTCAAAATCGCCATCGTTAAAAGGTTTATAAAAGTGGCTGTTCTCTGGAGTATAAGGCAACTGCTGGTAAGTAACTCCTGCCGCCGCCGCCAGTTCTGCCATACTATAATCTCGCTCGCCAAGTATAGCTTCCACCTGTTTACCTGTAAAACCCTGCTGCTGCAGATGCTGGGCGGCTATGCAAGCCACTTCGTAAGAGGAAATGTAGGGCAGCTTCAGGTTCGGCAGGTATGGCGTGTGAAGCCCCCAATTCAGGTTCTCGAAAAAATTGCCACAACGCAGGTGCAGCAAGTGCTGTGGCAGATTTTTATTCAACTCCTCCTCCAGCGCCACCAGCTTGGTTGGCTTTCCGGATTTCTTAACAATGCTGTTGCTGATGTTGACGATATGCGTAACCGCTGTGTTTTGCAACAAATGCGCTAACCTTTGTGCAGTGGTAGATACATCAGCAAAAGCATCATCTGGCACGGTAAGGTAAACGCTGCTAGCTTTTTGGAGCGCCTGGTGCAGAAAAGCATCATCATTAAAATCGCCTTCTAAAATTTCTGCCTTGCCCTCAAACTGCGCCAGGCGGCTACGGCTGCGGCCCATTACACCTACCTGCGCGCCTCTGTTCAGCAGCTCCTGCGCCACCTTGCCACCAATGTTGCCTCCGGCGCCTAGCACCAGTATATAATTTTTCTGTTTCATAGTTTGAGCTGAAGTCATACTTGTAAGCAAAATAAATCTACGCTGCCAAAGTATAAGTAGCCATTAGGCAGACAGCTGCGCATAAAAGCCAGAAAGCAGCAGTGCCTTACCAAGGCAGCCCGTTTAGGTTAATGTATTTGGGTTTATAAAGGAGCAGATTGTTCGCTGGAAGCAACATAACATTGGAATCATAAAGTTGCTCGCCAGTTGGCTGATAATAGTATAGCTCACACTCTTCCAGCTTATTCCAACCCAAACGGCTGTAGAACGGCAACAGAGCATCAGCACAAAGCAGCAGCGCGTAGGCACAGCTTAACTCTTCGAAAACAAATTTCTCTGCCTCACGCAAAACTTTGCTGGCGTAGCCTTTACCCCGGAATGCCTTTGGAGTAATCACGTTATTGATTCCGGCTACTTTATATAGCTGCCCATCCATATTTACCTCCCGCAGCACCACATGGCAAACCGTGGCTATCTCGTCATTCTCATACATCGTCAGCACCCACTCTGGCTCCGCCCATTCGCGCTCCTGCACAAAGGCGATGTGCCCAAATTCTTCCTCAATAAACTGATGGAGTATACTTCTGGCAGAAGGCATTAGTTCACTATACTTTTCAATCTTGATCATCTGCAAATATATACTGATAGCTATATTTAAACCTGTAGAGATTTTAGAGTTATGGAAAAAGGATGATAATTTTTTTGAGAGAAACAGGCTATACTTTTACCTTTTCGGCCAGCTCCCACATGGCCTGCACAAAACGGCTCCAGCTAAAGCGCTTTTTATACTTTGAGATGTTGTCTGAGAGCAAATTTGCGTTGCCGGAAGTATAGAAATGCTGTATGGCAGCGGCAATAGTTTGCGGCTGCGGCTCTACCACATACCCTACCTCACCGTGCGGCACCAACTCCGCAAGACCTCCGACGCGAGTTACCACCATCGGCTTGTTAAAATGATAGGCCACCTGCGTTACACCGCTTTGGGTAGCGTGTTTGTAAGGCTGCACTACCAGGTCGGCGGCGCAAAAGTAGTGGCGTACTTCATCGTTAGGTATAAAATCGGTGCGTAGTATAAGCTTATTCTGCAGCTGCAGCTCTTCGATAAGTTGGTGATAAGGCGCGGCATCCTCGTAAAACTCACCGGCAACAATAAGCTTCAGGTGCTGCAGCTCTTTTACCTGCGGGTCGGCCATAGCCTGCAGCAGCAGGTCTAAGCCTTTGTAAGCTCGGATAAAACCGAAAAAGAGCAGGTACTTATACTTTGGATCGATACCTAAGGCAGCACAAGCGGCTTCCTTAGTCTCAGCCTCCCCAAAATTATCATAAAGCGGGTGCGGCAAGTATACGCTCGGTTTCTTCGGCTCAAACTGCTCTAGGTCCTGCTGCACCGACCGCGATAAGGTAACAAAGCCGTGGCAGGAACCTAAAAAATATTTGGTGAAAGGCACATCACCGGGGCGCTTCTCGTGCGGCACCACATTATCTGTGATAGCCAGAATGCGGCTATACTTATTTCTGTGGATGATGCGGGCTATGGTACCCAATGCCGGCCCCATAAACGGCAGCCAATAACGAAACACTACCAGATCGGGCTGCTGCTTTTTTATGTACTGCCCAGCGCGCCACCAGCTTAGCGGGTTTACAGAGTTTATCAGCACTTTTATAGCTAACCCAGCTGGTGCAGGCTCTGTGGTAAACTGGCTCTTGCCCGGGAATAGAAAAGACGGGTACTGCAGGCTGAAAGTAACTATTTCTACCTCACAACCTGCTTCCTGAAAAGCATAAGCCATCCGCTCGTTAAACGTGGACATACCGCCGCCACGCAGCGGGTGCGCTGGCCCGACTATGGTTACCCGCTTCGCCATTTACTTTTTTATGGAGCCTACTTTATCGCGGATCAGGTACTCGTTGCGCTTGCTGGCAGCCATAGCAATCATCTCGGCCAGGAAACCAGCCAGAAAAAGCTGCACACCAAGTATAACAGCCACTAACGCCAGGAAGAACAGCGGCTGGTCTACAATATCGCGTACGCGGCCCTCTGAGTAAAGTCCGAACAACTTCTGCATGATCAGCCAAACCGTTATGCCCAAGCCCACAACAAACATGAGCGTACCCAACGAACCGAAGAAGTGCATCGGGCGCTTTTTAAAACGGCTGACAAAGGTAATGGAGAGCAGGTCCAGGAAACCGTACACAAAGCGCTCCAGCCCGAACTTTGTAGTGCCATACTTGCGCTCCTGGTGCTGCACCACCTTCTCGCCTATCCTTGTAAAGCCGTTCCATTTGGCTATAACCGGAATATAGCGGTGCATTTCGCCATGTACCTCTATGCTTTTTACCAGCAGCTGCCGATACGCTTTCAGGCCACAGTTAAAGTCGTGCAGCTGTATGCCGGATAGCTTTCGTGTGGCGGCATTAAAGAATTTAGTAGGGATTGTTTTGCTGACAGGATCAAAGCGCTTTCTTTTCCAGCCGCTCACCAGGTCATACTTCTGGTGCTTGATCATATCATAAAGCGCAGGAATCTCCTCCGGGCTATCCTGCAGGTCGGCATCCATGGTAATGACTACTTCGCCCTCGCAACGGCGAAAACCTTCGTTCAGGGCAGCAGACTTTCCATAATTACGGTTAAAGCTAATGCCTTTTACGGCTTTGTCCTCCTCACCTAAAGTATGGATTACCTCCCACGATCGGTCGGTACTGCCATCATCCACCAGTATTACCTCATAAGAAAACTCGTGCGCGTGCATCACTCTTCTGATCCAGCGCACGAGTTCAGGCAGCGACTCCTCCTCGTTGAAGAGCGGAACTACTACCGAAATATCGTAAGTGTATTGCATGTTTTATTCAAACTCCGGCCGCGATCTCTTCATAATAGCAGAGATAATCAGCGACAGGATCAGTCCTCCAAAAAGTCCGTTTTTTAATGCGCCCCAAAGCTGATTAACAGGTGTGTTTTCAGCCAGAATCGTTTCGCGCTGTTCCTCTATCACACTGTCATCAACACCAAGCATAATCATTTGTTCTAAAGCGGCATCCACCATTTTCTCTGGAATGGTTGGGTCTATAAACTGCACGTAAAGCATCGTAAAAAGCCCAGAGATGAAGCTGGCAATAACCATGGTAACTATACCTAGTATCAACCCTTGCATGTAGGTCATGTAGCCGCCGTTGCTTTTTCTGTAATCACGCATTGCCAAAACCAGGATGGTAATGGAAATAATTAACGATACAGCTAAGGCTAGAAAAATATTACCAAAGCTCTCCGTTATGTAGCCGTATAGAGAAAACACGATGGAAATAATACCTGCCAGCAGCCCCCATTTCAGAGCGGTTGGAAATACTGAAGGAGCCTTTTCAGTTGCAACGGGTTGATTGTCGGTCATAGTTATAGTGTTTATAGGTTAGATGAAATCATTTCCGGAAAAATACGGCGGCCACTAACGCGAAAATACTCCCCACGATTAGTCTCCACAAAAAGAAATCTGCTGCCTGAGTCGAGGGCGTAAGGTTTTCCAAGGCATTATACACATTTTTGTAAGCATCCTCCCCCAGTAGCTGTATCTGCTGCTCGCGCGTCTCCTCCAGCAAAGCCTGCATTTCTGTAATGTGGTTTTGCAAAATTACCGGCCCCACCAGGTATATAAGCACCAACACAAGCATCGCTGAACTCAATGCACTGTAAAACGCCACCGCTAACCCAACCCGCAGCCCTTTGCCAAAACTAAGTTCTGTCTCTATAAACTTTTTGTAGTACCGGATGGCCAGGAATATAAAGATTGGAATAGGCAAGTATGATATTCTACCCATATCGCCAAAAGGGTTATAGCCAACAAAGTATAGCAGTGCTACCAGCGCAAAGCAAACAATGCCACTCATTACGCCATAGCGTATCCCTACCCGCACAATTGTCTGATTAAACATGTCTTTCCCTCGGATAGAGTGTGCATTAGGCCAACTCTACCTAAATATAGGTATAAATATATTAAAAAGAATCGTTGAGCACTAACTGCCCTTTATGAATTGTTCCTAACACCGCCCCCTTCAGCTGTTGGCCTATAAACGGGCTGTTATGCGATTTCGACTTTAGGCTTTCCGTATTCGGAATCCAGTTCTGGGCAGGGTTAAATAAAGTTAGATTAGCTACCTCACCTTCAGCAATACGTACCTCAGGCAAACCCAGAATGCGCCTCGGGTTTACTGTCAGTTTCTCCAGAAGCACCTCCAGCGGTAAGTCCAGAGTTGTGTTAGCCACAGCAAAAGCTGTTTCTAAATTGATGATCCCGAATTCTGCCAGGTCGAACTCTAGTTTCTTAGCTTCCACATCCTGCGGCATATGCGCTGACACAACAGCGTCAATCGTCCCGTCTTTCAGACCTTCTTTGATGGCTGCACCATCCGCTGCACTCCTGAAAGGCGGCGTAACTTTATAGTTTGTGTCGAAGGCTTCGATTGTTTCATCGGTAAATGCCGCCTGATAGCTGGCTACATCACACGTTACCTGCAGCCCTTCAGCCTTTGCTTTGCGTATGGCCTCTACGGCGGCCGCAGTGGATATAAGCGAGAAGTGCATTTTACCGCCTGCGTAACGCAGCAGCTGCAGATCGCGGGTTACGGTCACCTCTTCGGCCAGGGAAGGTATGCCTTTCATACCCAAACGGGTGCTAGCCTCGCCCTCATGCATCTGTCCATTCTCAGTAAGGCGGGTGTGCTCAGGTCTGTTCATCAGCAGTCCATCGAATGGCTGCAGGTACTGTAGTGCCTTTAGTATAACATCTGCGCCTTGCAACGGATGTGTTCCGTCAGTAAAAGCTACTGCGCCTGCCTGGTACAGATCTATCATTTCTGTCAGGTCTTTCCCGTAGGTATCAACTGTTACTGCAGCAGCAGGAAGCAGCGTTACCGGCAAAGTATGGCTTTTGCTTTTGATATAGTTTATAGCGCCTTTCGTTTGAACCACCGGTTCTGTGTTAGGCAATAGTAGCACCTCGGTAAAACCACCAGCGGCGGCGGCGGCGGCAAGGCTTTCCAGGTCTTCTTTATACTCCAAGCCAGGCTCACCAGTGAAAGCCTGCATATCTACCCAACCAGGCGATACGCTTAAACCTTCGGCTTCTATGGTTTTGTCTGCCTCTTGATCTTCAGAACCAATGTATAAAATGACTCCGTTTTCTATCAGGATATTCTGCTGCTGCAGATGAAACTCGGACTGTGAATTGTAAATAGTTGCTGCTCGGAGAAGTACTTTCATGCTAGAGGAATCTAATAAGTGCTATTTCGGCCATCAGGAAAAACAGACACAATATTAGGCAATATTTCCAAAGCTTGACGCCAAAATATCTTTTTTCGAACTCACCTTTTACTGAAAAGGCGTCACCATAGTCATACACGTGAATATTTGCGCGTTCGTTTCCTATTAAAGCGCGCAGTTCGTCCGGAGAGTATTGCTCTAAGTATGACTCATCTTTAACATAATTAAAAGCCAGCGTTGCAACTACAGAATCTTGGAGCTGCAGGTTATAGAAACCGGCCTCGTGCATATCTGGCGGCACATTAAAAAACAGCTTGCCTCCTCTTACCTGCTGCTCCGGTATAAAAGCCACAGTATCTCTACGCAACTCATATACGCCTTCTTTTCGCATAGCAACAGCCGGAACTTGAATAGTGCCCCCGCCCAAAGTATACGCCAGCTGCTGTGCCTGCTTATAGCTACTAATTGCTAACCGATACATGATAGGAACGAACAGTGCATGATTAGGCAAGCTACTGAAGGACTCCGTTAGGGGTGTGGCCATTAAGTAGACAAAGCCACTGCCTCTGTCGAAGCGGGAGAGAAAAGGAGTTCCGCCTCTATACTTTAAAATATCATCTGCCGCCCTTGACCAAGCTAGGCTTCTCACAGCTGTTGGCATTTTAATACTAGGATCAAAATCAGAGAAGATACTTCGAAAGAAAGGGTGATTAGGGTCTGGTGCAGCCAAACTAGTTTTAGCTGCATTAGCACCTGTAAAATTAGCAGCCAAGCTCAGGTTCTGAAACAAAGAGGCATATGCACCATTGCTTTCGTTGGTGGGCGGAATTATTGTTAGTGTCCCTCCCTCTTTTACGTAATTTGCTACTGTAGCAGCAAGTGCTGTAGAAAGAGAATTTATACTATTCAGAATAACTATATCAGCGGCAGCTAAAGCAGCATAATTAATATTACCGCTCCCAAAAGAAGTATACTTAAAGAAAGACTCATTACCGTACAGCCGCTGCAGAGAAGTAGCCTGATCATCGGTGATTTCAACAATGTTGATTGGTGCTGATGGAGCCAGAACAAAATGATATGTATTATCAAATACGACAGGATAGTCTTCCAACTGTACATAAGCTTTCAGTGCGCCTACTCCAGAAGCTCTAAAAGTCATAACAGCATCTACAGACTGGTTAGCAGGAAGATCTATACTTAAAGCAGAAACTTGCTGCTCCTGAACAAATAATTTTACCGGTAGACCTTGAATAGCCTCATTACCATTGTTAGACAGTTTTACACGCAGCGCATTATCCGCCCCAGCTCGAATAAACTCATCTTCTAAGTATACAGAATCAATAGTGATATTTATAGTGCTGGCTGCTTTTAGAGGTACTAAATGTACTTGCGTCAAAGAATCTGCTTTATCAAGAACAGAAGGCACAAAACTGTTCTTTTGGAAATCTGAAATGATAAATAAATTAGATGCTTTATTTGTAAAAGCGGAACCAGGCGCAAAAGCCTTAGCCGAAAAATCAAGTTCATCTAGCACAGTACGCGCTTCTCCACGCTGCATTGAGGAGCCATGGTTAAGCTTTTCTGAAGACGAAATTTTAAAAGCTGCAGATGCAGGAAAGAGATCAGAAATTACCTTCGCCCGATCAGTAGCCACGTTTAATAGCAACAGGTCTTCCTCCTGATGCAGGTTTTGCATACTAAATGAATTATCAACTGCTATACTTACATCTGCATCATCCACTACTGTAGCGGCATCCGAAGCTGGCAGAAAAGGCTGCGCAAAAGCAAGCACTAAAAACGTTATAAAGAGAATACGGGAAACAAGTATCAGTAAATCCTTAAGATTCCTATGGCTGGCTGTAAGGTCTTTAGAAACTTGAATAAATCTTACATTACTAAACATGATTCGCTTGGCACGCCTTAGTTGCACCAGGTGAAGGATAATAGGTACAGCCACGGCTGCCAGTGCAAACAGAAAAGACGGAAACAGAAATGCCATAGCTCAAGTTAAAGAGGAGCAGAGGAAAAAACAACTGCTCTCGAGCTATACTTCAAAATGTAATAGTAAGTTAGATTCTTAAGAGGTTGGATCTGTCGGCCTCCCCCTTTCTGCTGCTGCGGGCAACCCTGGCTGCCGCAGCTTTTGGGTATGTTGTGGTGTGAAAAAGGAAAAGGGGGGCAGCG
>NZ_CANLZM010000004.1 GCF_947495565.1 uncultured Pontibacter sp. | reverse complement strand
AAAAACATCGCTAAATTAGACCTAGGACCTGAAGAGTTAGGCTTCACAATGGCCTGAGAAATAAACGTTAGTCAGGAAAAGATATACTAGATTTATAAATAGCCCATGAAAGCAGTAATTAAATTTATCATTGCCTTGCTAGTGGCTGCCGTTTCGCTGGTAACATACTGGTGCAGCTCAGAAGAAAATGAGTTTACCGGCGAAGAGCAGCGGGTAGACATGACAGTGGAGCAGGAGATAGCGTTAGGGCTACAGGCAGCGCCGCAGATGGCCGAGCAGTATGGCGGCCTGCACCCGGACCAGAAAGCGGCCCAAGAGGTGAAAGCCATTGGCCAGCGGCTGGTCCAGAGCACCCGCGTAAAAGACACTCCTTATCAATTTGACTTTCATTTGCTGGCTGATGAGCAGACGGTTAATGCTTTCGCTTTGCCAGGGGGCCAAATCTTTATTACCGCAGGTTTACTAAGGCGGCTGGAGTCGGAGGGGCAGTTGGCAGGAGTTTTAGGTCATGAGATAGGTCATGTGGTGGCCAGGCATTCTGCGCAGCAGCTCGCCAAGGCCAAGCTGACGCAGGGACTCACCGGTGCGGCCGCCATCGCTACATATGACCCTGAAAACCCGGCGAGCCGCTCCGGAGCAGCTGTGGCAGCCATGATCGGGCAACTCGTAAACATGAACTATGGTCGCGAAGATGAATTAGAATCAGATATGCTGGCGGTGCAACTTACCGGATCCGCAGGATACGATCCCCGTTCTATGATGCGGGTGATGCAAATACTGGAGGAGGCAAGCGGCGGCTCCCGTGGAGGACCTGAGTTTTTACAGACTCACCCAAACCCAGGCAACCGCGTGGCCAAAATAGAGGCCGCTATCCAAAGAGAGTATCCAAGCGGGTTGCCTGAGGGGCTAATTGAATAGAAGTTACAACGCTAGTTTACTACTTGTTGCGCTGCTTTTCGTAACAGAAACTACAGGAATCAATTGATAATGTATGGAATTTACCAAGCATAAAAAGCTTTTGTTCGTGCTGAACCCTATAGCCGGAGATATTGAAAAAGAAGATCTGAAAGAAGACTTAGCCGCTATATGCCTGGAGCATGAAATCCAGTATGAAATTTTTACCACAACCGGAGATAACGATAAGGAGAACTTAAAAAAGCAACTAAGCGAGCATGAATATGAAGCGGTGTATGCTATTGGCGGAGATGGAACGGTTAGCCTGGTAGGCGACCTGCTGATAGGTACAAACACACCTTTGGGCATCATTCCGCTTGGCTCCGGAAACGGCCTTGCCAAAGACTTGGATATACCTCAGGACACGGAGGAGGCGCTGGAGCTGATTAAAAACCATGTGGTCCGCAACATAGATACCATCACGTTAAACGGCACGCCATCTATCCACCTGAGCGATTTAGGCTTTAATGCGCTGGTGGTAAAAAACTTTTGCGAAGGGGATACCCGGGGGCCGGGAGCTTATGCCTGGATTGCTTTGCAGGAGTACCTAAACTACGAACCTAAAACTTATAGGATAGAAACTGATTCTGATACTTATGAAGGCAAGGCTTTTATGGTGACTGTAGCCAATGCCAATGCCTGGGGGTCGAATGCCAGCATCAATCCTGATGGTATTTTAAACGATGGCATGTTTGAGATTTGCCTGATAGAGCCTTTTCCGAGAGCCGCCAGCTTAGGTATACTTTACAAACTTTACACCGATAGCATTGATACGAGTGTATATACGAGAATTTTGAAATGCAAGCGTGCCACCATTTATAATCAAGATTTAGAGGTGATGCATATTGATGGAGAGCCTGTTGAGACAGCAAAAAAAATAGAAGTAGAGATGCACTCGAAGAGCTTAAAAGTTATACTTCCGGAAACAGAAGATAAAGAAGACTTATAACAGGCTTCAGCACAAGCATAAAAATTAAAAAGTTATACTTCGCTGATTGCTAAATAGGCTTACGGAATACCACAATACCTTTCTCCGGGTTGTCTGATACAGCACGGCACTCCATCCATACTTGTCCGTTTGTGTAGTAGTTCAGCACAAAGAAACCAAGGGCCTCCATGGCAAACGTGGCTCTGCCTCCTTTTTTCACGAACGCTGTTTTACTGCCTGAGCCGCTTACAATGTAATGGTTGCCCTGTACATTAAAGTACTGCAGGTTATGATCATGGCCTCCCACGTAAATCAGGTTATCGTACCGATGAAAAATGCGCAATAGCCGCTTGCGCATTTTTTTATACTTGCGGTGCGACATGTCTTCATAGGCGCCAAACATTTTGCGGTAAAACGGGTAAAGCGACCCAAAAATCGGCAGCGGAATCAGGAACCGCTTGTGGAGTGCTGTGAGCGGAAAGATATGCTGCTTCATGGTAAACTTGCCGCCATGCATGGCATTGCTGTACAGCGGGTGATGCGAAGCGATAAGTATACGTTGGTGGCTGTTGCGCTTCAGGAGCTTGTTTAAGCGCACAAAAAACTCTTCAATATCATTGTAAGGGCAGCCGGCTTTGCTGCCCAGAGGCTTTTCGCCGCGCTGCACAAACCACTGTGTATTGATAACCACTAACAGCAGCCCTTCGGACAACTGCAGGCAGGTGGGGCCGGGGCAGCCGTTGGGCGGCAGGTAACTGTTTTGCTGCGGCAGATGCTCCTGCACATACTGCTCCTGCCGCAACAGCTGCTTGTATCCGCCCACACCTCCTTTTAGCCAGTCGTGGTTGCCTCCCAGAAAAATGCCTTGCCCCGGATAGCTTTTTATACTTTGGATTAGTGTGTTTAGCCGGGATTCTGCCATTTCGCGGTGGCGGTGGCCGGCTTCGGGCAAGCCGATAGGGTAGAGGTTATCCCCCAAAAAAACCATGGTGCCTCTTTCCTTTGCTTCCTGCTGCCATTGCTGCGCCAGCTTAAGCACTGGGTCTGAGCCGTCAGTGGCAATGGCGCCTACATCGCCGAGCAGTGCCACAGAATGAAGCAAATCAGCCACAGGGGGAGGAGATTGCCGCTGCCACCCTACATCCGAAAGCCTGTAAAAAGGTTTACGCCTGTACTTGCGCTCCTGCCAATAGCTGAAGATCAAAAAAGAAAGGAATAGTACCGGAACAATAATGATGAAGTATACCAGCATATAGTATAAACAGCGCAGTGCTTAAAAGTTTGGTGGCGTCAGGTTTTTGAAGTGGCCGTTCAGGCGCACGCGCTCTTTCAGTTTTTCGGTTTCCAGAAGTATGGGCAGCAGCTGCTGCAGGTGCAACAGTATCACTTCCTGGCGCTCTTTTTCGCTAAGAAGTTGCAGCAGCGCATATTCCTGCTCTGTGTTCAGGCCAAGCTGATGTGCGATGTCATAGCTGTTGAAATCTTCGGGAAGCTCCAGGTACAGGTTGCCAAGGCCCAATGTGTCATAAAGTTTTTCGAGCAGTTCCCGTATTTTTAGCTTTGTGATGATGTCTTCATCAAACTTGTTTTCCACCAGCTCTACCTCTCCGCCCGCGTACAGTCTGTTAGGGGCCAACTTATCAAACTGCAGCATCTTAAAAATATGCAGGCCTTTGGTGCGGATATCCATTTCACCGTTATCATACTTCTTCTCGACATGCAGGAGCTCAACCTCGGTGCCGTATAAGCCAACTCCGTTCTGGATGTAGGTTGGTATTCCGAACGTGCTGCCGCTCTCCACACAATCTAGTACCAACTGCTTGTAGCGCGGCTCAAAAATGTGCAGGTTAAGCTTCTCTTCCGGAAACACCACAATATTTAACGGAAAAAGCGGCAGGTATTTGGTTGAGGGCATAGGTTTATCGTTTTTATACTATGATGTTCCACTTAGAAACAACAGCAAACGCTGCTGCCTGTTTTACCCTACGCTTACTCGCTAGCTTACGTTGGCGAGCAACTCCTTCCGCGTTAGGAAAATACCCTAAACTCCTTACCTTTGCGGCCAAATGAAAAAGCACCGGAATGGCTAAAAAACGACTGGGGGTAAGGCAGCTTAAACTGCTTTTTGTGAAGCTGATGCTCAGCCTTTTTCTGATGAGCGTAGCATGGGTGCTGGTGTACCGATGGGTAGCCCCTCCGGCCAC
The DNA here is from genome assembly GCF_947495565.1 of uncultured Pontibacter sp. Taxonomy (GTDB): domain Bacteria; phylum Bacteroidota; class Bacteroidia; order Cytophagales; family Hymenobacteraceae; genus Pontibacter. The sequence continues at coordinate 350,281 of NZ_CANLZM010000004.1, read as the reverse complement.
GCTGCACATGATAAAGCGCCGCGCTGAGGCTGGTGCTGCAGATAAAGAAAATCCAGGCATAAAGTATAAATTTGTTTCGCTGGAGGAGATGTCGGATCAGCTGCCTTTGGCTGTTGTTGCCTCAGAAGACCAAAAGTTTCTGCAGCACCACGGCTTCGACTTTGATGCCATATCAGATGCGTTCAAGAGAAATCAGAAGGGGGGCAACATTCGGGGCGGCAGTACCATTAGCCAGCAGGTAGCCAAAAATGTTTTTCTGTGGCATGGCCGTAGTTATCTGCGTAAAGCCATGGAGGCCTATTTTACCGTACTTATTGAGGTGCTTTGGGGCAAGGAGCGCATTTTAGAAGTATACCTGAACATTGCAGAGATGGGTGACGGTGTTTTTGGGGTGGAAGCAGCCTCGCAGCAGTTTTTCAGGAAACCCGCAAGCGAGGTGGGGCGCCAGCAGTCGGCACTACTGGCGGCGGTGCTGCCTAACCCAATTAAATACTCCGCTAAAAGACCTTCTCCTTATGTGCTCACCCGCCGGGTACGCATTGCACGTGCTATGGGGCGCTTGGGAGGCGCGACTTACATCAAAGAGATCTTACCAGAGAAAGATGAAAAATAAGTTATACTTCTTGCTAGCTGTTAGTATGCTTGGCCTAAGTGCCTGCAGCAGCACGCAAACCACTGTTTCTACAACAAACACTAATGCCGAAGTGCGCCAGGTACTGGAGGAGCAGGCCCAGTGCTGGAGCGCCGGCGATTTGGAGTGCTACATGCAGGGGTATTGGCGATCCGACTCACTCTTGTTCATCGGGTCCCGTGGGCTGACTTACGGCTGGCAGCAGACACTTGACAATTACAAGCGCAGCTACCCGGATGCCTCCGCTATGGGCAAACTCAACTTCGACCTGAAGGAACTACGACAGCTTTCTCCGGAGACTATGCTGGTGGTAGGCAAATGGCACTTGCAGCGCGATGCAGCCAAAGGAGATCTGGAAGGGCACTTCTCTGTTATCTTCAGACGGTTTGCTGATGGCTGGAAAATCATTGCCGACCATTCAAGCTAGCGTTTCAGGTAGTTTGGTAGAAGATTTCAGTTATCTCCACCAGCTCCTCATTTTTGCCAAGTCGAAGAGTAACTTTCTGGCCAGCCTTAGCTCCTTGAATAGCACGTGCAATAGGAGCCACAAACGCTATTTTACCTGCCGCCACGTCTGCTTCGTCTACACCCACAATCGTGAAAACACGCTTTAAGCCAACTTTGCCGCCCTTCAGCGTGAGCAGGGTAACTGTGGCTCCAAAACGTACTTCATCTGAAGGTTGATTGGCAGGATCTATGATTTTAGCACTTGCCAGCCTGTTATTCAGCGCGCTTATTCGGCTGTTTAAAATAGTGAGCTGGCGTGTACGGTTTGCCTCGTCTTCATGATTTGCCTCTGCCTTACTCCGTTCCGCCTCCAGTTCAGCCATTTCCTCACGTAGTTTTTCCAAACCACCTGGCGTAACATAATTAGCTACGCCAGGTGGTAGGGCAGCGCGTGGCGGAATAATAGGTGCTTCTCCAGCATCATCTTCTTTTACAAATGCTCTGCTCATTCTATAACTTAAGTTACTGGTTTATACTTTGTATTTGCTGGTAGTTACCCTTTCTGCATGATATGGCTTAAGTCCCCGGCCCTAAACCAGCGGTAGCCATAGGCGGGAAGCGTAATGTGGTGCTGGCCTTCTTCATCGGCTATGCTTTCTTCATTTTGCATCAGGTCAATTAGCTTTCCCTTAGTTTCCTGTTCCAGGTCAAGCACAATTTCATGGGCTTTTTCATCAAAATTATGGAAAATCAAAAGTGAGCTGCCTTGCCACATATAATGCATACCCAAAATGTGCGGGTTGTTAATTTCAAGTATCTGCCAGTCTCCCCAACCTATTTCGGTACACTCCTGCCGAAGCCTTATAAGTGTTGTCATCCAGTTGAGTAGCGAGTCTGGTATGCGGCGCTGAGTCTCTACGTTAACGTGGTGGTACGCATATGGCCCCTTGTCTATAATAGGATGGATCAGTTTATCGGCCTCTGAGAAACCGGCTTGCTTATCGTCAGACCATTGCATAGGCGTTCGCACGGCGTCTCTTTCTTTCAGGCTGAGGTCATCACCCATACCTATTTCATCGCCGTAACGAATAACCGGCGTACCTGGCAGCGAGAACATAAGGCTATAGGCTAACTCGCTCTGCTGCCTGTTGCCCAGCATGGTGGACAAACGGCGGCGGATGCCCCGGTCATAAAGCTGCATATTTTCATCCGGCCCGAAACGGGCAAAAACCTTCTGCCGCTGTTCTTCAGTAAGCCGACCAAGGTCCAGTTCGTCGTGGTTTCGCAGAAAGTGTGCCCATTGCGATGTCGGGAACTGGATACGCGTTGCTTCCAAAGCCTCCTTCAGTGGTTCTATGTCGCTGGTGGCCAGCGCGTAAAACATGTACTGATTCACGTAGAAGTTAAACATGAGGTGGATGCCGCTGCCTTCTTCACCAAAGTATTTTTTTGTCTCCTCTGGCAGCACATTTGCCTCACCCAACAGAATCGCGTCGCCGCGCCGCCACTGCAGAAAGCGGCGCAGATCCCGCAGGTAACTAAATTTATAAACTGGGTTTTTAGGGCCAGGGGCGGGAGTCTCCAGCATAAACGGAACGGCATCCACTCTGAAACCTGCCACACCCATTTCCAGCCAAAAACCAACAATGCGGTTTATTTCGGCGCGTACCTCCGGGTTATCCATATTAAGGTCTGGCTGAAATTCGTAGAAGCGGTGGAAGTACCAGGCTTTTGCTTTTTTATCGTACGTCCAGGTTGCCTCCTGCACGCCCGGAAAAACCATGCCTTCATTCCAGTCGGAGGGCTTCTTGTCAGACCACACATACCAATCACGGTGCTTGGCGTCTTTGCTGCTGCGCGAATCCTTAAACCAAGGGTGCTCATCGGAAGTATGGTTTACCACGAGGTCGATAATTACTTTGATGCCGCGCTTTTTAGCCTGGTGCATAAACTCCACAAAGTTGCCGCTGGAGCCGTGCCGTTGGTCTACACCGTAATAATCTTTTATATCATACCCATTGTCCTTGTTGGGAGTGGGCTGAAAAGGTGCCAGCCAGACTGTGTCTACGCCCATGGCGTGGAGATAGTCTAAACGGCGGGTCAGCCCCTGAAAGTCACCGACGCCATCTCCGTCAAAATCCATAAATGTTTCCAGGTCCAGGCTGTAAATAATGGCGTTTTTATACCATAGATCTTCTGTCATAGTTCGGGTGTACTTTTAATGAAGTATAGGCTACGTATAATTTTTGCTTTTGTACGGCAGCAAGTATAGATTCAGTTTGGTTAAAGTAGCGTTTATATTTCTGATGGTGCAAAGGCAGTCGCTGTAGGAAGGACATTAAATGCATCAGGCGCAGCTAGTGTCTGCGCCTGATGTGCTTGTTTATATCGATTTATACTTCGTCTCCGGCTGCATCTATCTCTGCTTCCTGTTCAACTTCTTTCACTTCTTCTACAAGTATAAATCCTTTTTCGGCTGCGTGAGCTGCGGCTGCGGCTGTGTCTTTTACCAGCACCATTTCCACATCTCCGCCTGCACTTAGTTCATCTGCAATCGTAGTTACGGCTTGTGTGCGTTTCTCAATATTTACATCGCGTATGTAGATGGCCATAACCCGCCCCGGGTGGTTTTTGACAACCTCATGGTAAATAGGCGCATCCTGCTGGCCGCTGTCGCCGATAAGTATAAAATTAAGATGCGGGTAAGTGATCAGGATATTTTCAATCTCTTTATACTTGTGGCTCATGTGGTCGCTGTGGCCGAGCTTGCTTTCATCTATGCCAAAATCGCGAAGCAGGAGCGGCCCCTGCGGAATTTCGTTTAGCTCCAGAAAGTGATAGAGCAGATCATAGTTATTCCAGGGGCTGCTACTGACGTAGAAAAACGGGTTGTTGCGCTTGCCGCTTCTTCCTAGCTGCAGCGATTTATAGAATTGAGAAACTCCATGGAAAGGAATGCGGGTATGGGCGTTATTCAGCAGCACGTTGCGCCCGGTTTGCAACAGGCTGGTTGCCCCGGTTCTTACAATGGTATCGTCAATATCGGATATGATGCCGTACTCTGCATCCGGTGGAGGAACCAGTACATGTGCCGTTTCTTTTACGCCTGGCTCAAAGCTCTGCACCGGCGCGTCCTTTAGCTCAATCTCTATCGGGTGCCAGATGTCTTCCAGATGCAACGGCTTTTTAGGCTGCAGGTTCAGTACAAAATAACCTTCTGCATCTGTCGTGATTTCATGCTGCTGGCCCTGCAGGCAAAGCGCTACGCGTGCGTTGGGTATCTCGTCGCTCTCAAAGCGGCGGTACATGTTCAGGAGGTTCTCCCAGGTGGTGTCATTTTCTTCTGACAGGCGGATACCCTTGTCCACTAACACACGGCCTTTAACATAAAGGCGCTCCGGAGTGCCATAGCTGCGGTAAGTGACAATCTGCAGTGGGCGGTTCAGGTTCAGTCTGTTTTTTAGCTGAAAGGTGAGCAAGTCGAGCTTTTCTTCTCCTCTCAATATCGCTTTGGTAAGGCTTTTCTTTATCTTATTCATAGTTTTATACTTACGAAAAATGCCTGCCGGTTGGGGCAGGCATTTCCTCTTGCGTTAAAATCCCAGGGCGGTTTTCAGTTGCTGAAAATCTGTGTCAGGGGCGGAGGCTGTGCTGCAGCCGCGCTTTTCTGCCAGTTGCTGTATGTGCTGTATCCGGTTTTCAGGGCTTGGGTGTGTGCTCAGAAACTCAGGCGGTGCTCCTTGCTGCTGCTCTTGCTCCATTTTCACGAAGAATCCCGCAGCTCCGTCGCAGGCGTAGTGTTTGGTACCACCCAAGTAAGCCACAGATGCCTCATCTGCCTCTGTTTCGGCATCGCGGCTAAATTTAAGCCCTGCCAATGAGCCTGATAATTGCGCTGCTATCTGCTTTAGTGTGCTTGGGTTATTGCCTAAAGCTACTGTTAGCAGCAAGGCAATGCCATAGTCGCGCTGGAGCTGTTTTACGCTGTGACGCTTGTCGGCATGCGCAATTTCGTGGGCCAGCACGCCAGCCAAATGGTCTTCATCCTCCAAATATTTAATAAGGCCGGTAAAGACATAAATCTGCCCTCCGGGAGAGGCAAAGGCATTCAATGTTTCATCATCCCGAATAATTTTTACGGACCAGGGAAACTCCTGCTGGTATTTTACTTCTCCGGAAGTAAGCACCCGGTTCACGATGCGGTCGAGGCTGGTATAAGCTTTTTGCGTATTGGAGTTGGTGCTGTTGCGCTCTAGCAGCTTGCCTTGTGCTCGGTAAGTAGAGTCAACCTCATGGGCTACCTGCTGGCCCAGGTTCACGTCGTCCTGCACCGAAAAGATGACGCCATCGTTGCTATCGCAGCTGCTGAAAGTTAGCATACCAGCCAAAGCTAGTAGTCCTAAAGGGGTGTAAAAGAGTTTTTTCATTGTAAAGTGTAAGCTCATAAAGGTGCAACGCAGTGTCCCTGCATTTTTGTACAGCCTTTGGCAAATATATGGCCAAAAACTAATGTAATGCGTGCTGCACCTGCTTTACGTTAATTCGTGTGCTTATGGTTGCAGGGGAATCAACCAGAAAAGTATACAAAAGAAAACAAAAAAGCCCTCGGTAAAACCAAGGGCTCTCTTTGTATAGTATGTGCTCTATTTTACGGACGAGCTGGCCACTGGGTTGCCATCCGTATCCAGCTCCACAATCTCGTAGTTAAGGGCCTCCAGCTTTGGCAGCACTGTTTTCTTATCGCCTACCACCACTATGTGCATGTTGTTTACCGGCAGGTTTTTAGCTGCCAGCGCATCAATCTCCTGCTTCGTTATGTTGTTCAGGATATTGGTCTGCTGCTTCACAAAGTCTTTCTTCAGGTCGTACTCCAGAATACGGCCCAGGAAGCCGGCTTTCTGGTATGGTGTTTCATACTGGCGTGCGTCAGCCTGCCCGATAGAGCTTTTCATGAACTTAAGCTCGTCTTCGCTGATGCCGTTCTTGCTGAATTCCGTCAGCTCTTTCATAAACTCTGTTACCGACTCGGCTGTAGCATCGGCACGCACACCGGCAGAGGCCGTGAACGGACCGGCATACTTGCTGCCACTGAAGTAGGAGCGGGCACCATAGGTATAGCCTTTGTCTTCGCGCAGGTTCAGGTTGATACGGCTGTTAAAGGCTCCGCCCAGGTTGTAGTTCATCAAATTGGCTTTGTAGTAATCGCCAGTAGCGTCAAACGGCATGCCGACATACCCAATGCGGATCTCGGACTGCGCTGCATCTGGCTTGTCTACCAAATAAATGCGTGTCTTCTCAATGGCAGGGGCTTTGATGTCAGCCGGAAGCTGCACATTCTTCTTTTTCCAGTTCTTCAGGAAAGCCATTTTGCCCATCAGCTCTTTTTCAGAGATATCGCCCACCACTACCAACTGCGAAACGGAAGGAGAGTAGTTGTCGGTGTAAAATTTCTTTACATCCTCCAGCGTGATGTTGGCAACGGTTTCGGCGGTACCAGAAGTTGGCAAGGCCATGATATTACCTGAACCGTAGAGCAGTTTGCTGTATACATTGTTGGCAATAGCGGTTGGCTGTGTCGCCTGGTTGGCAATGGCCTCCAGCTGCTGCTTCTTGAGGCGATCAAAATCCTCCTGGTTAAACTTCGGCCTGAATAAGCGCTCCTCCAGCAGGGCTAATGTTTTGTCGAGGTTCTTCTTCAGCGACTGTACCGTGATATAAGTATCGTTGCTGCCGGAGTTGATGCGAATAGAGCTGCCAAGCTTATCCAGTTCGTTGCTGAACTGCTCGGAAGTATAATTCTGCGTGTCTTCGTTCAGCATGTCGGCTGTAAGAACAGCAATACCGGCTTTGCTAAGATCTTTCGCTGCCAAACGGTGGCCTCCCTCAATTGTAAGCTGCATCGTAACGGTCGGAATCTCATTGGTGTTTGTTCCGATCATTTTCAGCCCGTTTTTAAACTTGCTGGTATAGTAACTTGGTACGGCTACTACCGGGTTCTCGCCTGCGCCAGGGCGCTTGCTTCTGTCAAATGTGTCTACTGCCTTTGTATACTTCAGGCCGCTATACTCATCAGCGCCGGCAGTATAGCCATCTTGTGCCACGGTATAATTGTCGGCTTTAGCCAGTAAGGCGACATTTCCTTTAGGTACCACGCTAAGCAGTACAGCGGGCTTGCCCTTAATGTACTGGTTGTACACGCGCTGCACATCTTCTTTGGTTACAGACTGTATGCGCTTAATTTCCTCTTGCAGGTAGTTCGGGTTGTTGCGAAATGTTTCGTAGTAAGCCAGCTGCGATACTTTACCGCTCACGCTAGCCATACGGTTGATCAGCCCAGACTCCGCTTGTGCCTTAAAGCGCTGCAGGTCTTCGTCTGTAATTCCGCGTTTCTCAAACTCTGCGATAGACTGGCGTGCCAGCTCCTCGCTTTGTGCCAACGGAGTATTCGGGTAAGCCATTACTGTAATGCTGAACTCACCGGCCAATTCAGAGGCAGAATTATACACAGAGGCCTGCATGGCTTTCTGCTCCTTTACAAAGTTCTTGTAGAAGATAGAGTTTTTGCCCTGGCCCAGTATCTCGGCCAACACGTCTAATGCCGGCTCATCCTTGTGCCCAGACTCAGGAGTAGGGTAGGTCATGCGCAGCATCGGGAAACGGATATTGTCTTCGTAGCTTATATAGCGGTCTTTTTCCAGCTTGGCAAGCTGCGGCTGCATATCCTTAACGGCTGGCCCGGCAGGTATAGAACCGAAATATTTCTCCACCAGCTTCACTACTTCCTCTGGTTTTACGTCGCCGCCAACAGTCAGGGTCGCGTTGTTCGGGCCGTACCAGCGCAGGAAGAAGTTCTTCAGGTCATTTACATTCACCCGGTTCAGGTCCTCAATGTAGCCAATGGTGGTCCAGGAGTAAGGGTGGCCGTATGGATACAGGTTTTTCGAGGTCATCTCGTACACCAGGCCGTAAGGGCGGTTATCGTAGTTCTGGCCGCGCTCGTTCTTTACAGTCTCGCGCTGCACCTCAAACTTAGGCTGCGTAACGGCATCCAGCAAAAAGCCCATGCGGTCAGCCTCCAGCCATAGCGCTGTCTCCAGTTGGTTACTAGGTACGGTCTCGAAATAGTTGGTGCGGTCGCGGTTGGTTGTTCCGTTCAGGGTGCCGCCAGATTCAGAAACAATCTTGAAGTGCTCTTCATCAGCAACGTTGTCGGACCCCTGGAACATCATGTGCTCAAAAAAGTGCGCGAAGCCAGATTTGCCGACCTCCTCACGGGCAGAACCTACATGATAGGTTACATCCACGTGCACTACCGGATCTGAGTTATCTTCGTGTACAATTAAAGTAAGGCCGTTCGGAAGCTTATACTTAGTATAAGGAATTACCAGCTCATCGCCTTGTTTGGTAACCTTTTCCACGAGTTTAGTCTGAGCCTCGGCTACGCTTACAACACTTGCAGTAAGCAGTACACTCAGCACGGTTTTGTTCATCATGTGCTATATTGTATGGTATGATTTTCACAAACAATATAGTAAAGAGATGGCAGAAATGTAAAATAATATAGACGAATGCCTATTTTGTCTCGCTCAACACCTGTTTTGCAAACATAACCGAAACAGTCAGCGTCAGCAGCGAGATGACGAGCATAGCGGTGGTAAGCAGAAAAGCCATGCCTGCCGTTTCAGTTGTGTCAGTGCCCTGCGGCTGTTGCACCATGCCTAGCAGCCGGAGAAAATAAGTACCGGCGCGCCAGCCCAGCAGCAGTGTAAGTAAACCAGCCTCCACAGTGCCTAGCATAAAACCCCAGCGTTTGCCCCTGTTCAGAAAATGTCCGGCTGTCAGGCCGATCAAGCCTCCTGCGGCTCCGGTTAATAAAGCCGTATTTGCCTGTTCGCCAGCTAAATCAACGGCCACCACGCCACATCCAAGCAGAAAGAATCCAAAAAAAGCATAGAGGTAAGATATGTTCTTGTGCATGTTGCGCTCCGGTATAAGTATGATGTAAAGATAAAGCAGAAAATGAAAGTATGAAATGGGAGAATGGTTTGGTGGTATACTTATACTTTCATTTTCTGCGGGGCCGGCGAACTCCAAAGTCGCACAACTCAAATATTATAAGTTTTTAATAGCCGTGACTGACAGAGCTTATACTAAGTCGACCTTGGTAGGCATGTCAGTGGGATAAAATCGTTTCCAAGCAGTTATTTTACTCGCAGGGTAGGTAAAGGTGTATCACGAAAATAGTACAACTTTTACCTTAAACTAAAGTATTAATTGCTGAGGCAGGAAACTGAAGAAGCCTTGGAAAATGACAAAGAAGGAAATACACGAATTATATGCTGACCCGGAAAAATCTGCTGCCTGGGCCGGCTTGCGATATGCCTCTGATGAAAAGCCCGGTTATACCCGCAAGAAAGCCGGGAAAGGTTTTTACTATCTGGATGGCAAAGGAGAGAAAGTGACAGATGAGAAAGTATTGGCCAGGTTGAAGGCGCTGGTTATACCTCCCGCCTGGGAAGAAGTATGGATCTGCAAATCTGCTAAAGGGCATTTACAGGCTACAGGCCGCGATGCTAAAGGTAGGAAACAGTATATTTACCATCCGCAGTGGCAGCAGGCTCGCAACCTTACAAAGTTTGGCCGCATGATTGAGTTTGGCCATGCGCTGCCGAAACTGCGCGAGCAATTGCAGCAGGACATTACCTCCCGCAACCTGGATCGCCGAAAGGTTACGGCGCTGGTGCTCACGCTGCTGGATAATGCCTTGATCAGGATCGGGAACCGTGCCTATGCTAAGTCCAATTCGTCTTACGGCCTTACTACGCTGCGCGATAAGCATGTTAAAATAAACGGCAGTAGTATAACATTCTCTTTTGTAGGTAAAAAAGGCGTTGCGCAGGAGATAGACCTGAAAGACCGCCGTTTGGCTCGACTGGTTAAAAAGTGCAAAGACATTCCGGGGTATGACTTGTTTCAGTACTTCGATGAGGATGGTGAGCGACAGACGCTGGAGTCGGGTGACGTGAACGAGTACCTGCGCGAAGCCACAGAACATGACTTCTCGGCCAAGGATTTCCGGACCTGGGGCGGTACTGTGCGTATGGTTAAGTGCCTGGAAAATGTACTGGAAGATGACCCGGACCTGGACAAGGAAAAGGCAATTAAGGCTGCTGTAAAAGATGTAGCCAAAGGGCTAGGCAACACGCCGACCGTTTGTAGCAAATACTACATCCACCCGGAGGTGATCAACTTGTTTCGGGAAGACAAACTGGTGAATTACCTGAAGCGACACGATGCCTCTAAACCTAAATCAAATTACCTGTCAGGCACTGAGGAGCTTGTGCTGAAAATGCTGGAGCGCGTAGCGAAGGAAAAACAGAAAGCGGCTGCCGCCTGACCGGGTTAACAGATACATTGTTTATTGTAGACCGCTGCATACTTGCTGCAGCGGTCTACTTGCATTTAAGGCTATTTCTAACGCAGGTATCTTAAGTATAAATTAATTACTTCGGCATGTTATCCAGCGACTGCCAGAGATATTTGCTGGCAATGGTGCGGTAAGGCCGCCAATTTTCAGCTATTTGCTGCATCTGCAGCCGCAGAGCTTTACCAGCTGCATCTATGCCATAATGGCGTTTCATGGCATTTTGTATCCCTAAATCATCAACCGGAAAGATATCTGGCCGCTCCAGGGCAAACATCAGCAGCATTTCTACGGTCCAGCGGCCAACACCTTTTATCTGCGTCAGATGCTCAATCAATACCTCATCTTCCATGGCATTGATGGTGGCGTGCTGTAGGTTGCCTTCGGAAGCAAACACCGCCACGTTGCGCACATAGCCTATTTTCTGAAACGATAATCCTGCGCTACGCAGCAGCTCATCCGGCGCTGCTAACACCAGTTCCGGGTGCGGATATTCTTCTGGAAACAGTTCTTTAAATCTTTTGAAAATAACGGCTGCTACTTTAGTGCTCAGCTGCTGCGACACAATGGAACTCAGCAGCTTAAAGTATACATCCTCAGAACGTGAAGACGGCAACGGTTGCCCATTTTGAATGATACCGCAAATAATAGGATCAGCAGCAAAGGCAGCCATAATCTCAGGAGAAGGGTAGGAGGAGTTCATTGTTTCAGTTTGAGTTTTTAAGCTTAGGAAAGTCGTTTCTTGTGCTGATGGTGAAGCAAGTATAAATAGTGAGTTTTTTAGCAATTTTCTTTAGATGAGTAATCCACCTCAGCCACCAATGCCGTCAACTTAAGAAATATCTCGCGTTGCCTCCGGTAGAGCAGTCGCCCTTGCTGTGTCTTCTGACCAGCAAGTTATTGGTGAGAACACGCAACAACGGCAAATTTAAACGCTTAAGTTGATGGCATTGACCCCAGCCCCTCCGAGGAGCAGGGTCATTTCATTCTATGTAACAGCGTCGGGTTTATAACTCGACTTGAGCAGCAGTAGCTACGACATAGGCTTTTGTGGGGCTTTGTGAGCCCATCAAATCACAGATTCGAATTTATACTACGTCACGAATCTAAAGATTCGCGCCAGAAACGATAGATTGAAACGTCTCTGCTTCTCGGAGAGGAACTTATACTTTCACCAACAGTCACTAGGCCGTGAAAATAGCTTCGTGAAAAACCACCAATGGCAGAAAGAGAGTCTAATGCATTACTACCGGCCCGCAAAACCTTTTCAAGGTAACAAGAAGAATGCAACAAACTTACCCAACTTAGGACAAGGCTATTGCAAAAGAATTCAGTAGTTTATACTTCTACCTGTTCCTTGTTCATTGCTGCCAGTACCTGCAGCAGGTGCTGGTGCATATCTTCGGTGATATCGAGGTGGGTTACGAACCGTATCATTTGCGGGCCGAAGCTGGCGGCAACTATGTTTTGCTTTGCCAGTGCCTGCACAAAGCTATCATCCCGGAAGCTATCGTTTAGTTTAAAGATAACGATGTTTGTTTCTACCGGCATCACATAATCCACGTAACTAGCCTGCTGCAGCGCCTGCTCCAGCTCCTTTGCCTTACGGTGGTCCTCCTGCAGCCTGTCTACATGGTGATCTAAGGCATATAGGCATGCCGCTGCCAGGTAACCGGCCTGTCGCATGCCGCCGCCCATAACTTTCCTTATTTTTCTGGCTCTTTTAATGAAGTCTTTTCCACCGAGGAGCACAGAACCTACCGGAGCACCCAATCCTTTAGAAAGGCAAACTGATATGCTGTCGAAGTATAAACCATAGTCTTTAGCGGCATCGCCGGAGGCAGCCAAGGCATTGAACACACGTGCCCCGTCCAGGTGCAGGGACAGGTGATGGCGCTTGCATACTTCTGAGATGGCCGCAATCTCCTGTAAAGTATAAAATGAGCCGCCGCCTTTGTTGCAGCTATTCTCTAGTGCTACCAGGCGGGTCTCGGGGAAGTGGATGTTATCCAGCGGGCGGATGTTTTCCTCTACCTGCTGCGGCGTCATTTTGCCACGCTCTCCGTGTACCAGTGCTGTAGAGGCAGCCGAATTGAACGCAATGCCGCCGCCTTCATATTGATGGATGTGGGCCGTCACGTCGCAGATAATCTCTGTGAGCGGCTGCGTATGCACCTTAATGGCGATCTGGTTGGTCATGGTGCCGGAAGGGCAGAAGAGGCCGGCTTCCATCCCGAACATGGCGGCAGTCTTCTCTTCGAGCGCGTTTACAGTGGGGTCCTCACCGTACACATCGTCCCCTACAGGGGCGGCAAACATGGCTTGCAGCATTTCTGGGGTTGGTTTGGTTACGGTATCGGAGCGAAGGTCTATCGTGTGTATCATGAATTTGCTTTGGGAAAAAACTTTACTTTGTAAAAATAATAACTTACTTTTGCCCTTCAAATTAAAATCATTGCAACGATGGGAGTTACTAGACTAAAAAGAAAAGATCGCAGAAATAAGGCAAGAGCTAACAACAAAGTAGCCAGAATTAAGCAACTGTTGCTTACACCGGTTATCAAGAACGTTGACATGGACGAGCTGAGAGCTCAGTTCGGCGAAGCTCCAAAAAACAAACCAGCTGAGCAGAAAGAAGAAGCTGCTGCTGAGTAGTCTTAATATTTTGAGTATCAGGTAAGTCCATCTGCTGCCGCTGCTGTTGTAAGCGAATGGCGGCGGCTTACTAACCAAGATTTCAAGTGTGTTTGCGATAGCAGGCACACTTTTTTTATGCCCGCTTGCCAAGCTCCACTACCTGCAGGTCCTGCACCCTGCCTTCGCTTACGCTGAACTTTACCATTGTCCGGATTTTATGGAAGCCATGCTTGCCTGCAGCGCCCGGATTTATGTGCAGCAGGTTGTTCAGGCTTTTGTCTGTCATAATTTTAAGGATGTGCGAGTGCCCGGTTATGTAGAGCTGCGGCGGGTTCTGCTTTATACTTTCGCGCACGTCGGGGTGGTATTTGCCGGGGTAGCCGCCAATGTGGGTCATCAGTACATCCAGCCCTTCCACCACAAAACGGTTCACTTTGGGGTGCACCTGCCGGATAGCTGCATCATCAATATTGCCATACACGCCCCGTAGCGGCGCCAGCTCCTGCAGCCTGTCCGATACTGCCATACTTCCGAAGTCGCCGGCATGCCAGATCTCGTCGCGGTCTGAGAGATGGCGCATAATCTGATCATCGAGGTAGGAGTGGGTGTCGGAGAGAAGGCCGATTTTAAGCATGGGTTTATACTTTAGGTGGAGGTGAAGTTAGTGATTTTAACAGTTTAGCCCATACGTACTGCAAATAGATAAATGATGTTTTGGGCTTTCACTTTAAAAAATCATCCAATTATCGTGGCAGGTTATCTTACTCCTCAAAAGGAACAATAAATGACAAGCGCCTTTTCTAAAGCCTTGACACGGTGCCTTTTAAATTAGTTTATAAAACAACCTGTTTAACTGCTCCGTAGATAATAGGAGAACTAATATAACTTAAACATGAAAATTACTACCCCAAAATTATATAAGCTTTTACTGAACAGTATGTTTATTATGCTGTTTCCGTTGCTAGTGGGTTGCTCTGTCTTTTCAGGCGGCAACAGTGTCTCTAATGACCCGGAAGTGGCACACCAGCAACGAGAGGTAGAGCGCCTGGAGCGGGAGGTGAAAGAGGCGGAACGCTATTCCGAAGAAGCCGACCAGCGGGAGAAAGCCGCCAAAAACAGGCTGAAAGCCGCAGAGCACGAACTTAAAGCGCTTCAGGAACAAGCCAAAAGAAGAAGTGAGTATCAGTAGGCTATAAAATAGAAAAAGACGATCCAGCAGTGATCGTCTTTTTTGTTTAGGCAGAAATTGACATGGCTTAATTATCGGTGCTGTCGCGCTGCATAATCATCCAAAAAGCTGTGTTCTAAACAAATAAGTATGATTCCCCTCCTCGGAGGGGCAGGGGTGGGTTTTATATCTGCCGATGCTCTACTACCCATGCCTCAATTGCACGAAGTACATTTAGTAAATCACGCTTTACTTCGGCATCATCAAACCTTAAAAATCTTATCCCAAGTGTTTCCAGTTCCTGCTGCCGGATAACATCAGGTTCGAAGTTGTAGTCGTGGCTGTCACCATCTACTTCAATAGCCAGCATCAGCTCTTTGCAGTAAAAATCGACAATGAAACTTCCCAAAGGCTTCTGCCTGTCGAAATCAAGGTTATGCAGTTTCTTGTTTTTAAGCTCATTCCAGAGAAGCACTTCTGAGAGGGTGCTGTTTTGCCGTAGCTGCCTTGCCAGCTCCTTTAAATATGGTTTGTAGGGCAATATCTTACGCTTCATGCAATCTTTGTGGGAAATATGGACCCACCCCTAACCCCTCCGAGGAGGGGAATTGTTCCGGACAGTTTTAGTTTTTTTTGGTTTAGTTCTAATGTTAAATGAGAAGTGCATATGCTTCTTTTTTCAACCAAAAAGAAACTCCCCTCCTTGGAGGGGCAGGGGCGGGTATTGTTCCGAGAAATTTTAGTTCTGATGTTAAATAAGAACTGCTTACACTTTTTGTTCTAATCAAAAAGAAACTCCCCTCCTCGGAGGGGCAGGGGTGGGTTTAGTTATTTATCTAACTCCCACCCCCCCCATCCAACGCACAAAACTTTATCTCTTTTTCACTATCTTGCTGTAGAAAACAAATGCGACACACTACATGCTGCAGCACCACACCCTGCGCCCGAAACAGGCGCTGAACAAAGCTTACCTCAGGCTTAAAACATCACGCACTGAAATTGAAAAGTTTAAGCAGGCGCTCACAGCATTGCTGGATAGTATAAACCTGCAGGAAACCGAGGAGCATGCCAAAAACCACTTGCGCGATTTTCTGCGGTTGACGTTTTATGATAAGTATGGCGTAAACACAAAAGGCAAAACCGACCTGGTAATACACACCGGCAGCAGCACCAAAACCAACGCCGGCGTGCTGCTGGAGGTGAAGCGGCCAACCAACAAAGCCGACATGCCCACCACCGGCAACCTCAACTACAAAGCCACCCACGAGCTGCTGCTCTACTACCTGCGCGAGCGGCTGGAGCATAAGAACCACGACATGCGCCACCTGATTGTTACCAGCGTGCACGAGTGGTTTGTGTTTGATGCCCTGGAGTTTGACAGGCTGTTTTTCAGAAACGCCCAGCTGAAGAAAGACTTTACCGACTGGAGCGCCGGGCGCAAGGCCAGCGGCAGCACCGATTTCTTCTACAAAGAGATAGCCGCGCCTTACATAGCCAACCTCTCCGAAACCATAGCTTATACTTACTTTAACCTGAAGGACTACGAGAAGCCGCTGCGCAACAAAGACCCCAAAGACGATGTGAAGCTGGTGGCCCTGTACAAGCTGCTCTCGCCGGCGCATCTGCTCAAAGAGCCGTTTGCCAACGATGCCAACTCCCTGGACCGCGATTTTTACCTGGAGCTGCTGCACATTATCGGGTTGGAGGAAGTGAAGGAGGGTGGCCGCAAGCTTATCCGCAGAAAAGAGAAGGCAAACCACGGCTCGCTGCTGGAGGCGGCTTACCAGAAACTGCGCTCCGAAGACCTACTCTCGGGCCTGGACAACCCCTACAGCTTTGGCAGCAACCGCGAGGAGCAGCTGTTTAACGTGGCGCTGGAGCTGTGCATTACCTGGATGAACCGCGTGCTGTTCCTGAAGCTGCTGGAGGCGCAGCTTATCAGCTACCACCACGGCGACAAGAAGTATGGCTTTATGGACACAGCCAACCTGCGCGAGTTCGACGACCTGAACGAGCTGTTTTTTGATGTGCTGGCCGAACGGCCCGAAAACCGCAGCGCCAGCGTTAAAAGCAAGTATAACCACATCCCGTACCTCAACTCCTCGCTGTTTGAGACAACGGCGCTGGAGAAACGCACGCTGCGCATATCCAACCTGAAAGACCGCAACCTGCTGCCGCTGTACCCGCAAACCGTGTTCCGGCGCACGCTTGGCAAAGAGTTTACCTCTAAGCACCCGGAGCTGCACACGCTGGAGTACCTGCTGCGCTTTCTGGGCAGCTACGACTTCGGGGCAGAGGGCAAGGAGGAGATACAGGAGGAGAACAAAACCCTGATCACGGCCTCGGTGCTGGGGCTGATCTTCGAGAAAATAAACGGCTACCGCGACGGCTCCTTCTACACGCCCGGCTTTATTACCATGTACATGAGCCGCGAAGCCATACGCCGCGCGGTGGTGGAGCTCTTTAACCAAACGTACAGCTGGAGCGCCCAAAGCTTTGAGGAGCTGCAGTTTAAGCTGCAGTACACGCCGGAGCGGGTGCGGGAGTACAACCAACTTATCAACAGCCTGCGCATCTGCGACCCGGCCGTGGGCTCGGGGCATTACCTGGTGAGCGCCCTGAACGAGCTGATCGTGGTAAAGCATGACCTGCGCCTTTTAACCAACCGCCAGGACAGGCCGCTGCACTACGGAAGTATAGAAGTGCAGAACGATGAGCTGATTGTAACCGACAACCACGGCGAGCCTTTCAGCTATACGGTAACGGAGCACCCCGACGGCCACCGAAGTATAAACCCGCAGGTGCAGGAGTTGCAGGAGGCCCTTTTCCACGAGAAGCAGACCATTATCGAGAACTGCCTTTTCGGGGTGGATATTAATCCGAACTCCGTTAAGATTTGCCGCCTGCGCCTCTGGATAGAACTGCTCAAAAACGCTTATTACACCGCCCCTGAAAGTATAAGCAGCGAACTGGCAAGCACCGTGTGTTATACCGGCGCCAGCGGCTTGCGCGAGGGCTTTGAGGCGGAGGTAAGCACTGGCAAGTATACCCAGCTGCAGACGCTGCCCAACATCGACATCAACATAAAGCAAGGCAACTCGCTGCTGAGCCGCTACCTGCTCTCCGCCGACCTGAAAGAGGCTTTCGGCAAGAAGGGCCACAGTTTGCAGGCGTACCGCGAGGCCGTTTACAAGTATAAGCACACCAACTCCAAAGCGGACAAAAAGCAGCTGGAGGTTTTTTTGGAGGAGATAAAGCAAGGCTTTAAAACCACGCTGGCCAACAACGACCCGCTCCGTAAGAAAATGGCCGACCTGCGCGGCCAGATCTCAGTCATGCAGAACCCGGACCTGTTCGGGGCTAAAAAGGTAGACAAAAAGCAGCTGCAGCAAAAACAGAAGCAACTGCAGAAGCTGGAGGACGAGCGCGAGCAGATCGAGGCAAACAAAGTATACGAGGGTGCCTTTGAGTGGCGATTCGAGTTTCCGGAGGTGCTGGACGAGGAAGGAAAGTATAAAGGCTTTGATGTGGTGCTGGGTAACCCGCCCTACATACGCCAGGAGGAGCTGGGCAGCTTTAAACTATACTTGCAGAAAGCCTTTAGCACCTACGCGGGCACTGCCGACTTATATGTATACTTTGTGGAGCAAGGACTGGAGCTGCTGCGCGAGGGCGGGCAGTTTAGCTACATACTACCTAACAAGTGGATGCGTGCCGGTTACGGGCAGGCGCTGAGAGCATGGCTGCAGCAGTACACCTTAATGGAGCTGCTGGACTTCGGCGATCTGCCTGTGTTTGAAGAAGCCACCACTTACCCGCTCATACTTGCCGTGGCAAAGTATATACCCGAGGCTGGCTATACTTTTGAGGCCGCAGGTATAAATACGCTGAAGTTCGAGCAGGGGCTGGAGGCATACGTGCAGCAACACAAGTATGAAGTGCAGGCCGAACTATTGCCAAACTCCGGCTGGACGCTCTCCGACAGCACCGCACAGCAACTGCTGGAGAAACTCAAAAACACCGGCACGCCGCTGGGCGAGTATGTAGAAGGGAAAATTTATTACGGCATCAAAACTGGTTTAAACGAGGCTTTTGTGATTGATGAAGCCACCAAAGATCGCCTCATTGCCGAAGACCCGCGAAGTGCAGAAATCATCAAACCGTTTCTGGCTGGCCGTGATGTGAAGCGGTATCAGCCGCCGAAACATGGAAAGTACATATTATTTATACCTTGGCATTTCCCGCTGCATAAAGACAATTTAATTTCTGGAGCTTCAGAAGTTGCTGAGGTCGCTTTTAGAGAAGAGTTTCCTGCTGTGTATACTTATCTACTAAGTTTTAAAGAACAACTCAGTAATCGTAATAAGTCAGAAACCGGTATAAGATATGAATGGTATGCCCTTCAAAGATGTGCAGCTTCGTATTTTGAGGAGTATTCAAAACCTAAAATAATACTTCCTTCAATTGTAAAGGAGGGTTCTTATACTTATGATACAGAAGGCTTTTATTCTAATGATAAGACTTCAATTATAGTTTGGGATGAATTATATTTATTAGGATTACTAAATTCTAAGGCGGTAGATTATTTTCTTAAATCAATCTCATCAACAAAACAGAATGGCTACTTTGAGTACAAACCAGTTTATGTTTCTCAACTCCCTATCGCCACACCAGACGAAGAAACGAAAGCAAGTATAACGCAGCTGGTGGAGCAGATACTACGAATAAAACAAGCCGATGCCGCTGCCGATACGTCGGGGCTGGAGGCGGAGATAGATGTGCTGGTGTACCGCCTCTACCACCTCACCTACGACGAAGTACTGCTGGTAGACCCCAACTTCAGCCTTGCCCGCGAGGCCTACGCCCCGGCCGCCATAACCGAAGCATAAAACTATTAGCTATGATAAACTTAGAAAAGCTGCCCCTGCAGGAGGAGGCAAAGCAACAGATCAGGCTGCACCGCGACAAACTGCTGGCCGTAACCGGCGTAAAAGTGGATATTCTGGAAATAAACCCCGAGGTTATTAAAGTGCGTGTAGTGCAGCAGGAGCTGAAGAACGGCTATCTGCTAAACCAGCGGCAGTTGCGAAGAAGGGCAGTACAACTGTTAATGCCTCTCATGAGCGGCCAACACAAAGTTCACTATGTCATCTTAACCTTTAAACCAGATTTCGGGGCCGTTACCGCAGACTGGCTCAACCAAAAAATGGCCGAGTTCAAGCTGTCTCGTAACGACCTCATCAAGCAGACAGGCATAGAACGGGAAGCGTTAAGCAAGATAATGGCCGGTGCCCAACTGCCCACGCAGCAGCAGCAAGCGGTGCTATACTATTACATCATGGTATATGAGTTAAACCGCGATGTAAGGGAATTTATGGAAGAAAGCGCATAAACTGCCTTTACCTATAGCAGCAGCAACTTATAAAGCAACCCAAAATCGAGCAGCAGGCCTATTCTAACGATTTGTAGGACTGCTGTTCGGCTTTGTCGCGGGCTTTAACGGCTTTTTTCTCCAGGCTTATACTTTTCTTGGCCTCTTTAGCCGCCTTGCGTGCCTCCTTGTATTCTCTTTTCGATCTGTCGTAATCGTCTTGCGCTATTTTCAGGGCTCGCTCATGCTCCTTAAGTCTGGCCTTCGTAATTTTCTCCCTCGACGAGCGGTTTTCATAAACCGAGTCAGCTTTGTGCATGCGCTTTATGTCCTGGGCCTTGCGCAGCGCCACTTTATCAGCGGGGCTGTCTTGCGCTTGCGCCACAGTGCCGCCTCCCGCCATTACAAACAGAAAGGCAAGCATAACCAGAAGTATCATTAAATTTTTCATGATGGTAGGTGCTTGGTATACTTATGTATACGAGTATATGAGCCTGTAAGTGTCTGTATATTAATATATTGCAAGTGGTGGGGCTTTGTTGGATGCATTGATAGCAGATTATTTCTGAAACCTTTAGCCTATATTACCTGTCCGGCAGCAACCCGACACCAGATCAGCCTCAGCATCTTGTTCATTTAACAATTCTGTAAGAATTACGAAGTATAAATTTACTGCATCGGCCAATTTAAAGTATACTATAGTATATGATTTAATAAAGACTTATTAGAGTGATTTCCGTAAAACCGTATAAGATACTTACTTATCAATTTACAAAAGGCTATGTAGATGCTGGAGTTAAAAGCGGTGCTGGACAAAGACTTCGTCACGATTCGCTATAGCGCAGAACAAAAGCTAATCCGGAATGAGTGGAGGGGAGTAATACCCAGTGTGGAGTTACGGGCAGCCATGATCTACTCCTGCGAGTTTATACTGGCAAACAAGGTAGAGCTGATTCTGGCGGATTTTACCTTGATGTGCGCCCCCACGCTGGAAGACCAGGTATGGATAGCCAACCACACCGCAGCTCTGCTGCAGCACAGCAACCTAAAGCGCGTGGCCAATTTAATGGCGCAGGATCTTTTTCAGCAAATCGCGGTGCAAGCCATTTACGATATGGCCTCAGAAATACCGCTGCCCTGCGAGTCCAGAGATTTTGTGACGGAAGAAGATGCGCTGGAATGGCTGTTCTCGCCGTAGCGCTGCACCTTTGCCCTCTGCAACATCCCGAAGTATAAAAAAGAGCCTGTTTGTAAAAACAGGCTCTTTAAATGTATAGCTGCTGGTTTAGTGCTTTAGTTATCTTTTTCCAGCTCTGCTTCAGCGTCCACGGTTTTGGTTCTGGTAGTGGTGTCGTACTCTACCACCGTTTCAGTTACTTCGTATTCCGTTGCCACGGAGTCGCGGTCTACAACAACCCTGTTGTCCTCCTCGGCTTCCAGGGTGCTTGTATTGTCTGTACTTTCACAAGCCGTCATGCCCAAAGCAGCGACAGCAACAACACCAGCAAAAAATATCTTTTTCATAGTTATATTCTTTAGTAAAACATAGTTTGAAACAAAACAGCCGCATAGCTGTTTGCATCAGCTACCCCTACATACGGAAAAAGAGATATAAAAGGTATAAGCCGCCCCATTTTCAGGGGGGAGGAGCATAAAAGTTGTATCTGATGCCGCTGTTACACTTCACTTTATCATTTCTTTTTACCGCCTGCTTTTTCTACTCCAGGTGCCCCTGCAGCTTACGCAGTACAACTATTTGCCCCAGGTGGTAAGCGTTATGCTCAGCAACCAGCATGGCCTCTCGCAGCAAGTTTTGCCCCTGGCCGTGCGGTATAGGCGCAAAAAGGTCGTTGTTTGTGTCCTGCACCAGTTGCACCAGTGCTTCCAGGTCTTTTTGCAGGGCTGATAAAGTATGGTTTAGCACCTCCTGGCTGGGTGGTGCGGCGTGCGCAGGCCAGTAATCATCAGGCCAGTCAGGTTCCTGGTAGTTCGGGTTGCGGCAGAAATCCAGGATGTCGTGCTGTGCAAATCTCAGGTGGTCGAGCAGTTGCCAGATGGTGTAGGGCTGGTTCTCTATTTTCTGCCCGGCCTCCTGCAGGGTCAGTCCCTCCAACAGCTCCTCTCTTGTCCGGAAGGCTTGTCCGCTGCGCATGAGCTTTACCAGCTGCTGCCTCAGTTCTTCATCGTGCTTCATGGGGATGTGGCTTACAAAGTAAATCATACTTGCCGCAGGCAAATCGGGTTGTGTGGCAGGGGCAGCTGTAAGCAGGTATTTCTGTTTTGATGATCGGGTAGTTTAAAAACCACGTAAGAATTCTGGCTTTTACTTAATTTTAGAGTTCAGTACTTTTATCTGTGAGGGCATGATCATCACCCATACCATCTTGTGCCTATGGCAATAAGTACTGCCGTAAAGTATAAAGCCGCTGAAAATTAAGTATAAAGCCGCTCCTTCTAAACTTAGACTTATTTATAATACAACCTTTATGCGACCATACATACTTGCAGAAACCAACTGGAAAGCCCTGAAAGAGCAGGAGGTGGAGCTGGCGGTGCTGCCCTGGGGTGCCACCGAAGCCCACAATTACCACCTGCCTTACGCCACCGATAACATAGAGGCCGATGCCATTGCGGCTGCGGCTGCTAAAGTTGCCTGGGAAAAAGGCACCAAGGTAATGGTGCTGCCAACCATTCCGTTTGGCGTAAACACCGGCCAGGCCGATATTAAGCTCGATATCAACCTGAACCCAAGTACGCAGTTGGCTATTTTAGATGATATTATAGCCGTTTTGAGCCGCCAGGGCATTAAAAAACTGCTGGTGCTGAACAGCCACGGCGGCAACGATTTTAAACCGATGCTGCGCGAGCTTGGCCTTCGCTACCCCGACATGTTTCTGGTTAGTTGCTTCTGGTTTAATGCCGTGGACCGCAAGCAGTTTTTCGACACGCCCGGCGACCATGCCGATGAAATGGAAACCAGCCTGCTGCTGCACCTGCGCCCTGACCTGGTGCTGCCGCTGCAGGAGGCAGGGGAGGGCAAAGAGCGCAAGTCCAAGATCAAAGGCATACGCGAGGGCTGGGCCTGGTCAGAAAGGCAATGGTCTATGGTAACTGCCGACACAGGCATCGGAAACCCGAAGGCAGCCACAGCAGCAAAAGGCAAAGCCTTTCTGGAAGCCGCTGCCGAGCAGATAGCCGGCTTGCTCTCTGATATAGCTGACATAAACGTACAGGAGCGGTATACTGCTTAGAGTACAGCGCTAAAAACAAAAAGCCTTACACCACGGTGTAAGGCTTTCTAGCTTGATAACTTTGTATCTTTAAACTATGCGCGTTTAACGTTAACGGCGTTTAGTCCTCTTTTTCCTTCTTTCAATTCGAATGTTACATCGTCATTCTCTCTGATTTCGTCGATTAAGCCAGTAACATGCACAAAGTACTCCTGATCTGAACTCTCGTCCTTAATGAAGCCAAAACCTTTTTCTCCATTAAAGAATTTTACTTTTCCTCTATTCATAATTTTTTTTATTGTAGAACTAAGACGTTTACATCTGTAAAAGTGTTCAAAAAATTTTAAAAAAATAAATTTTTTCAAAAAATATTAAAAATTAGCTGTTTTATCCTTCATTTCATTCGGGTGGCAGGAGTGTATTGCTACAGGTGGCAGCTCTATCGCGTTGCAAAGTACAGAGCTACAGTAGTTCCAGAATATTAGATAGTATAAAAGAGCGTTAAGCTGTATCTTCGTATACTTATTTGATTATGCTCATGAAAATAAAACTACTGGCGCCACTTTTCGCCCTGCTGCTGCTTGCCGGCTGCGCAGAAGATGAAACTAATGTGGTGGAACCTACCCCAGAACCTGAAAACCTTTGTTACCTACAGGAGCAAACAACTACATCCCAAAATGGTGTTAGCACCCTGCGCTATACTTATAATGAGCTAAACCAGGTAATCCGGACGGAGCAGTATGAGCAGGAGGTGCTGGTGGCGATACGTACTTACACTTACACTGCAGCTGGTAAATTGGCAGAAGAGCGGCTACTGAAGCCAGACGGGCAGGAGGAAGTATCTTTTACTGAGTACAGCTACAACCAAGAGGGCCTGCTGTCTAAGTATGAGGTAAAGCAGCAGGTGCCCGGTTTAGAAGCAGTGCATCGTTTAGCTGCCTTCAAAGCGGTTTACGATATGCAGAACCGCCTTACC
Source organism: uncultured Pontibacter sp. (assembly GCF_947495565.1). Lineage (GTDB taxonomy): Bacteria > Bacteroidota > Bacteroidia > Cytophagales > Hymenobacteraceae > Pontibacter. The sequence goes on along the minus strand of NZ_CANLZM010000004.1, from coordinate 326,397 downwards.
TCCGCCACCGACTATTTATACCTGAATAACAAAGAGCAGTCTAACGGCTCCCTTAAACAGACTTATAAAACCAATAAACCTGTTTCAGCTACTGTGGTTACAGCAGACGCAAGCACTTACACTGCTACTTTTGTGCAAGACTCCAGCCGCGCGCCTCTTTCAGCAGTTCAGCAGTATTTACACCGCAGGCCGGGCATTGCTTATCCAAGCATCAACAATATCACCGCCTTTAACGCAACCTCCGATGGTGAGGCAGTGGCAGATATAAGTTATACTGTAACCTATGAGCGCAACGAGCAGGGATACCCTGTATCTGCCACTAAAATCTTTAACAATACGGCTGAAGAGAAAACCACTTATACGTATAGCTGCCCCTGATTTAGCTGCTTAAAGTGAAGGCACAATTAAAGCGGTGGGAGATGCATCAAAACTCCAGAAGGAAGTATAGTTATGCGGCCAGGCCGGGCTTAAAAAGCAAGGGCAGCTCTTGGTTAGGAGCTGCCCTTGCTTTTATATCATATTTCAGCTTACAGAAGCTTGTTCAATCTGTCCTTCAGGCCTGAAGAGGCTTCTACCAGTGGCAGCCTTACCTGGGCAGAGCACACGCCAAAACGTTCCAGCACAGCTTTTACGCCTACTGGGTTGCTCTCTTCATACATTAGCGGGTTGATATCAACAAAACTAAGCATCACCGCAGCAGCGTCTTTGTAGTTGCCGTCCAGGGCCATACGCACCATGTTGCTAAACTTGCCCGGGAAAGCGTTGGCCAGCACAGAAATAACGCCCACTGCTCCAAAACTGGTCATAGGTACAGTCAGCAGGTCGTCGCCGCTGATCAGCATGAAACCCTCTGGCTTATGCTTGGCAATGTACATGCACTGCTCCAGGTTGCCGGAGGCTTCTTTTATACCGATGATCTTGTCGTGGCCGGCTAATTTTACAGTAGTATCGGGAGCGATATTGCTGCCGGTTCTGCCCGGTACATTATACAGCAATACAGGCACCGGAGAGGCGTTGGCTACATGCACGTAGTGCTGGTAAATGCCCTGCTGCGATGGTTTGTTATAGTATGGGCTCGCCGAAAGTATAGCCGTAATTCCGTCCAGGTCTGTTGCGGCAATGGTATCAATTACGTGCTGCGTGTTGTTGCCGCCAAGGCCGTAAACCAGTGGCACCCGTCCGTTTACCTGCTGCTTCACAAGCTGCAGTATCTTTGCTTTTTCTTCTGCTGTTGTTGTTACAGATTCTGCCGTCGTACCGTTTATGACCAGGTAATCTACGCCGCCATCCAGCACAAAGTCCAGTAGCTTACGCAGCGCCTCATAATCTACTGCAGCATCCTTGGTGAAAGGTGTAACCAAAGCTACACCTGTACCTCTTAGTTTATCTTGAATCATCATGTTGCCTTATAAAGTGCAAAGTTCGAACTATGTAACGGTTTCTGCAAATATCGTGTCAGGTATCTCTTTGTAAGGCAGCGGGAAGTATAGCCATTGCTTCTATACTTTAGATGATGAGGCAGGTCGGCTGCGGCCAAAGTATAAAATGTTGCTTTCAGCAGCTCAGTAAAGCGCACGTTTATACTTACCGGCCTCTAAACTCTTTACTGAATATTATTCTCCTCCACCCACTTCAAAAATGCTTCTTTGTATACTTCCCCAATCGGAATTTCCTTGTTTCCGAGGCGGATGCGGCTTTTCTCGATGCTGTCTATCTTTTGCAGCGATACGATAAAGGAGCGGTGCACGCGCAGGAATTTGGTGTCGGGCAGCTTTTCCATCATCTTGTTCATCGAGAGCAGTGTAATGATCTTCTGCTCTTTTGTCTGGATGATGATATAGTCCTTCAGCCCCTCGATCCAGAGTATATCTTTAAAATCAACCCGGATGGTTTTATAGTCGGCCTTTACAAACATGAAATCATGCTCTGCTGCTGGGGGCTGTGCAACCGGAGCTTCGGTGGCTTTACTGCCGGTGCGCTGCAGCCTTTCCTGCGCCTTGGTAACGGCTTTCAGAAACCTATCGAAGGGGATGGGCTTGAGCAGGTAATCCACGGCATCCTGGTTAAAACCTTCCAGGGCATAATCTGGGTAAGCGGTGGTGAAAATGATGAGCGGCTGATGCTTGAGAATGTTCAGAAACTGAATTCCGGTCAACTCGGGCATCTCAATGTCCAGAAACATAAGGTCAATCTGCTCTTCCTGCAGCACCTGCATGGCCTCTGTGGCGCTGGAGCAGGTTTTTACAAGTTTCAGGTAAGGCAGTTTACTGGTGTAGCTCTCAATTATGTCGAGGGCCAGCGGTTCATCGTCAACGGCAAGGCAGCGGATAGTCATAGTTTATTTTGTTTTAGGCTTAAAGTATAGTTTCAGGGTGGCGTAAAAAGTACCTCCTTTCTCCTCAAATATGAGTTCGTGGCGCTTGTTGTAAAGCAGGTTCAGTCGGCGCTTCAGGTTTTCTAAGCCAATGCCGCCAAACTCCCGCTTTTTATGCTGGCTGGTGTTGTTGATCGTGCTAAAAAGCAGGGCGTCCTCCTGCACCACCAGGTTCAGTATAATACCCACTTCATTGCGGCTCACCAAGCCATGCTTAAACGCATTCTCTACTAAGGTCATCAGCAGCATAGGCGCTATTTGCTTGCCCTCCAGGTCGCCCTGAATATTGAATTTTATACTTGTCTGCTCGCGGAGGCGAAGCTTCTGCAAAGCTATAAAATTATGGATATGGTCTACCTCTTTTTCGAGGCTTACCAAGGCATCGTTGCTCTCATACAGCATGTAGCGCATCAGCAGCGAAAGTTTCATGATGGCATCCGGCGTTTCGGGGTGCTGCTTATAGGCCAGCGAGTAAATGTTGTTGAGGGTATTAAACAAAAAGTGCGGGTTCACCTGCGATTTGAGGAAAGCCAGCTCGGCGGTAAGCTTCTGTGTTTCCAGTTCTTTGTTGCGCCGCTCGTTGCGGATATAATTACCGGTTACTTTAAGTGCCGATGAGATAAACACCAGCACAAGCCCACCCATAATGTACTGCAGAATCCGCTCACTGCTATAGAGCTGGTTCATGTCGCGGTTAAAATCCCGGAACAAGTAAAAGTCCAGCGGCGCGCGCAGCACAGCAATGGCCAGCAGCGTGGTTAGTACAGCGGCAATGTACAGCAGTATGCGGTTACGGGCTAAGTATCTGGATATTAAAACATACCAGTTAAAGTAAAAGAGAAAGATGTTGATGAGCATGCCCACCAACACATCCATCACTTTACCGAAAGAAAGCGTGCTGTTGCCATACAGAAAGTAAAACACCCAGGCACCAAAAAGCATCCAGGCCGCTACGTGCAAAGCCACGGTATACCTTTTTTTAACCGTAACTTCGGGTAGCACTATACTTGTTTTTGGCAAAGATTTAAGGCTCATAAATCCGAATAGCAACCACCGGAGAGTCAGTTCTACTTTATACTTTCCGGAGTCTTGTTTTAGTTTAAAGATAAGCAAAGTATAGCATTTTAGTGCAGCCACAGTATTTCTCTATACCAACCGGCCTCTTGTAGCTATTAAATCTATATTTTAAAAGACTAATGCCTTCAGTCGCATATATGTATACTTAGAAGCTGTTAAGAGATTTTTATAGGGCCTACACCCGCCATTGTTGTTTTTTTTCACCAGCAATCAAAATGCAAATGCTGTTAATCTTGCTGGTGAAAACATGCAGAGTGTAGTATTAATAAACTCTAAACAGGCTCTTAGTCTAGAGTTTTTGTGGGTTGGTATATTCTATTTTCGGAAGGCTAAAATAATTGCTTCTTTGTACATGTACCTCACCAACCCGCCACTATGAAACCATGTATTATCGAAACGCACGGCCTTAGCTACAGCTTCGGCAAGCGGCAGGTGCTGCAAAACCTGGAGCTGCGTGTGCCGCAGGGCGCAATATTTGGTTTTCTGGGGCCGAACGGAGCCGGAAAATCAACCACCATCCGGATTCTGCTCGGGCTGCTGCCGGTGCCTGAAGGGCAGGTGCTGGTGCACGGGCAGGACCTGAAGTATAACCGCCTCGACATCCTTCACCGTACTGGCGCACTTATCGAAATGCCATCGCTCTACCGTCACCTTTCTGGCCATGATAACCTGGAGATGCACCGCCGTATGGTACGGGCACCTAAAAGCAGGATTTCTGAAGTGCTGCAGATTGTGGGCCTGGCAGCGGACGCGCACCGCAAAACAAAGGAGTACTCCCTCGGGATGAGCCAACGCTTGGGTATAGCACTGGCATTACTCGCAGATCCTGAACTTCTGATTTTAGATGAGCCGACCAATGGCCTGGACCCGAGTGGTATTAGGGAGGTGCGGGAACTGATTATCCGGTTAAATCAGGCTTACGGTAAAACAATTTTCTTGTCGAGCCACTTGCTGTCCGAGATTGAGAAGTGCGCCACAGAGCTGGCTATTATCGACAAAGGAGAAACGCTGTATCAGGGTAGTTTGCAGCAGCTTTATGAGGGCGCTTTTCAGAGCAATGTGCTGCACCTGGAAACAAGCAACAACGCCATTGCCCACAAACTTCTGTCTGATCACCAATACCAGCTTTTGCCTCACTCAGACGATGTGTTGGCTGTGCAGGTGCAGGATAAACAGCAGGTAGCCACATTGAACCGCTTTTTAGTGGTAAATGGCCTGGAAGTGTACAGGCTCAGCACCCACACCCAAAACCTGGAAGAGCTGTTTTTGAACATCACTAACAGAGAAGCAGAAAAACATATACATTCTTCTAAACTATGAGCAGCCTGATATACTACCGCAGCAGCCTGAGCGCTGAGGCGCTTAAACTAAAAAACACCTTTTCGCTATGGCTGGCTATACTTGCGCCTTGTGCCCTGGTAAGTATGTATGTTCTTGCTTTCTGGTCGAAAGGGGAGCATTTGCTACGGGAGGGAGCCAACCCCTGGTATGCATTTGCGATGCAGATTTTCGGGATTTATACCATTCTGCTGATGCCTATTTTTATTGCTTTGCTAACCAGCCTCACCAACGGCATCGAGCATAAATCCAATGGCTGGAAACATCTCTACAGCCTGCCGCTACCCAAAAGCTCTATTTATGCAGCCAAGGCTACTACAGTTATAGGCTTGGTTTTACTAAGCAATCTCATTTTTGTGTGCGCTTATTTAGCGGGAGGGTTGTTTTTGTCGGTAGTGCGGCCTGAGTTGGGCTTTGAGCAAATGGTCGGACTGGAGGCCGTTTATGTCACTGTTGTTAAAATGCTGTTGGCCACGTTTATGATCATTGCCATCCAGTTTTGGCTAAGCATGCGCTGGAGTAGTTTTGCTTTAAGTATGGGTGTAGGCATTGTGGCCATTGTAACTGTCATGGTGGCTATGCGCTGGGAACATATTCATTACTACCCATTTGCCTATCCGTTTGTGAGTATCCGCCAATTTGCTGCCGGCAAAGAGGTCATTAGGGTATTTACCCAGGAGGTAGTGCTGAGTTTGGGAGGCGGCTTGCTTGTATTTATACTTGGCTACTTTGATATTGCTCGAAAGCGCATTTCCTAATAGCGTGTTTGTTGTTTGTTTGCTAAAAAAGCGGCGCTGAGTCTTCAGTGCCGCTTTTTATTATAAGTATGGTTTAGGGTGTGCAGCAGACGGTGCTTATTATAAATAGGCCTTTGCTCTCGCGCACATCATGGCTCACACCTTATTCAAATGAAAAAAGAATATATTATTTGATCATCGCTAAAAACTCATCTTCAGAGAGCATTTTTACACCCAGCTTCTCCGCCTTTTCCAGTTTGGATGGTCCCATTTTATCGCCGGCCACCAGGTAAGAGAGCTTTTTTGAGATTGAGCTTACTACCTTACCGCCATGGCTTACGATAAGCTGCTGCAGCTCTTCGCGGCTCACACTTTCAAACACACCTGAAATGACAAATGTTTGGCTTTCCAGTTTGTCGCTCTGGATTTCTGGTGCGGTTCTTTCAGATTTAAACTTCAGTCCGGCTGCTTTAAGGCGCTCCACCAGCTGCACATGGTCCGGATCCTGGAAGTAGGCAATAATCGACTGGGCAATGCGGTCTCCAATCTCGTTTATGGCGATGAGTTCTTCGTAGGTAGCCCCTCGCAGCGCCTCCAGATCCGGGAGCTCCTCAGCCAGTTTTTTAGCTACGGTACTGCCCACAAACCGAATACCCAGCGCAAAAAGCACGCGCTCAAACGGCGTTTCCTTAGACTTATCCAAGCTTTTAAGAATATTACTGGCAGATTTCTCACCCATACGCTCCAGCGGCACAAGCTGCTCTAAAGTCAGGTCGTAGAGGTCGGCTGCGTTGCGTACATAGCCAGCAAGGTAAAGCTGCACCAGCGTTTTAGGGCCAAGTTCATCCACGTTCATGGCTTTGCGGGCAATAAAGTGCTCCAGCTTCGCCAATATCTGGGGTTCACAGCCTTTCTCGTTAGGGCAGTAAAACTGTGCTTCGCCTTCTGTTCGCACTAATTCGGTGCCGCAGGCAGGGCAATGGGTTGGATAAAGTATGGGCTGGCTCTCGGCTGGGCGCTTTTCAAAATCTACTCCCGTAATTTTGGGAATGATTTCTCCACCTTTTTCCACAAAAACGGTATCGCCCAGGCGCAGGTCCAGGCGCTGCATCTCGTTGGCATTATGTACAGAGGCGCGTTTTACCACTGTTCCGGCTAAAGCCACTTTCTGAAGTATGGCCACTGGCGTAACAGCTCCCGTGCGACCTACCTGGTATTCTATATCGAGCAGTTTGGTAGATGCGTTTTCCGCTGCGTACTTGTAGGCGATAGCCCAGCGAGGGCTTTTGGCTGTAAAACCAAGCTCTTCCTGCAGCGCATAGCTGTTTACCTTTACAACCACACCATCTGTAGCAATTGGAAGTTCGGTGCGTCTGGTTTCCCACTCGTTTATATACGCCATCACATCATCTATATTGCCGCACTTACGCCAGGTATCAGACACCTTAAATCCCCACTTCTGTATCGCTTGCAGGCTCTCAGAATGAGTTTCGTAAGGGCTGTTTTCCGTATGGAAGCTGTAAGAAAAGCAACCAAGTTTCCGGTTGGCTACCACTGAGGAATCTTGCTGTTTTAAGGTGCCGGAGGTGGCGTTGCGCGGGTTGGCCAGTAGTTGCTCTCCGGTTTCTTCACGTTCGGCATTTAGCTGCTCAAACACCTGAAGCGGCATAAACACCTCGCCCCGCACCTCAAACAGTTCCGGATAGTTTTTGCCATGTGCCTGTAAAGGTATATCCCGGATGGTGCGCACATTTGCTGTAATATTATCGCCTCTTGTGCCGTCGCCGCGCGTTGCACCTTGCACAAATTTTCCGTTCTCGTATGTAAGGCTGATGGCTACGCCGTCAAACTTCTGCTCACAGACATACTCTACTTCATCGCCTACAATTTTGCGCACACGCTTATCAAATTCTCTTAGGTCTTCCTCAGAGTAGGTGTTGCTGAGCGAGAGCATTGGCCATTTATGAAAAACCGTTTCGAAATTCTTTGTAACAGTGCCCCCCACGCGCTGGGTAGGAGAGTGGGGCAACCGCAGTTCCGGATGTTTAGATTCCAGTTCTTCCAGGCGCTTCAGCATTTGGTCGAATTCTAAGTCTGACACCTCCGAAACGCTGTTTTGGTAATATTGGTAATTCAGGTGATTTATCTTCGCTATCAGCTCCTCTATCTCCAGGGCCGGGTCTTGTGCTGTTGCCATTGTTCGTGATTTATACTTCCTGTAAAAATAGGGAAAATGTCTGAATCTTCTCAAGGGCCCCTACCCCCAGGATTTACAGGATTAGAATAGATAGGCAGGATGAAATAGAATTATACTTTTTGGCTGGCGCAATATCCGTTTTGAGATAGGAGTACAACTTAAAGTATAAACTTAGCTTCCTTGAGAAGGAAACCTATACGACACCGAATGTAAGGGAATATTAAAACACAAGCGGGCGCTTGCGCCAAGGTATGAAAATAAAACATCAACGATAAGCCTGTAAGCCGGGTTCTGTCGCTCCGCCCAAAGGCGCGCGTCTTATCATTTATCTAGGCCTGCACTCACGCACAGGCTCCATCGACCTACCCACTGACATCGGACGAGCAGCCCTTAGCCCCACCGAAGCGGGGCACTGTCAGCCTATTTGGTCTTTCAACTCCTAAGGTTTACCCAGCCGGACTGGTCACCCAGCCGCTGGTGCGCTCTTACCGCACCTTTTCACCCTTACCAGCACAAGGCTGGCGGTTATTTTCTGTGGCACTGGCTGTATCCTGCTCGCGCAGGACCCTTCCCGTTAGGAAGTAAGATGCTCTGTGTTGCCCGGACTTTCCTCTCCCCCGAAGGGCAGCGATAAGACGGCTTACCGTTGATACTTTATTCTAATGCAAAGATAGGTATAAATCCGCACCAACGGTGCGGATTTAAGTTAGAAGGTTGGGAAGTTAGAAGGTTAAAATTTAACTCTAATACTTAAACCTCAACTCCCTAACTCTTTAACGCTCTAGCTTATAAACTTACTTAAGTCTTACAAGTGTGGCGCCGTAGCCAAATTTTTCTTTGCGGGCATCTTCGTAGAACTTGATGCCTTGGGTGCGACTTAGGATTTTCTGCAGCTCCTTGCGCAGTACGCCATTGCCAGCGCCATGTATAAACACGATTTCGTGCATGTTTGTTGCCATAGCCCTGTCCAGTGCATCCTGAAAACGCTCTAACTGAAGTTTCAGCATCGCATTGTTGCTCATGCCGCTGTGGTCGTCCACCAACTTCTCGATGTGGAGGTCTACTTCGTGCTCTGGGGCCGTAAGCTTATAGTTCTCACTTTTCTCTACGGCCTCCGCAAGCTGTTCCTTTATCTTATCCGGGTTAACGGTCACAGGCTTCTGGTCTAGCTGAAACAGGTAAGCCTCTTTATTAAGAACAGGAGCCGTACGCTTGCTCTTGTAGAAAGAGCTTGCTTTAAACTGCACACGCTTTACAACAGGCTCAAAAATGGAGGGGCTGCCGTTGCGGTGCTGAATGAATTGAATTAAGAGGTTTGGCCATTTCTCAAACTCCTTTAGGTGATAATGCGTGATAGTACGGGTTGCTTTTGGGGCCAACTTGTCGTTTTGCAGTCCACGGTAGTTTTTCTCTCGCTCTTCGCCGCTTGTAAATAGCAAATCGTAATCAGAGTTATTTATTACCGTTACAGCCAGCAGTTCCTCAGACTGGTGCACCAATGCCAGGTAAACACCTTGTGCAGCTAGAACAGGGGCAACAGGTTCTTTCCTTTTGGATGGCTGTATTATAGTTTCATCCTGTTGCATGTACTTCTGCTCCTCGGCGGCAATCACTACCACTTCGCGGCGGGCAACAGGTATGGTAAAATCATTGTCGATGGCTACCTCCACCAGGTTATTATCTAAAAGGCGCGTAATAATGCCTTCTTCTCTGCCGGACATCAGGCGCACACGGTCTCCTACGTTCATGTTTTGTTTGTTTTAATTTGTCGGTCTATGGCTTATAATAAGCAAAGTCCTTCGATCTTCTTTAGCAAAGATACGAATCTTTGGGCAGGGGAGGCGGCTTTAAAAGTATAGCGGGTGCAGTTTCAACCCGTCTTTGCGGTTGAATTCCAGTGCGGGAGCTGGTATTTTAATTATGCTCAACACATAGAGTGCGGTGTTCCATACTTTGCTTTTGCCTTTAAAGTGCATCAGGTTCAGGTCGGGGCTAATGTAAAACTGGCGATGCGCATCTAAGCCGGCTGCAGCATTTGTTTCCGGGTCGTTGAACACCATCTCCTGAGCGCCATAGCCGACGGCTAAGTTCAGCCACTTCGGATATTTAGTTTTCTCATTCAGAAAAGCCCCTACATCTACTGAAAGCCAATAGGTTTGCCCGTTATAATCTTTCAGAGCCTGCTCAGCTAAACTACTTCCCAGAACATTAGGGCGCATATCAGCAAAACGGGTAGTATGAAAAGAGAATTTCGGCATGATACGGACCTCTTGCCAAGCCAGTTCCTGTGCCACTACAGCCGCAGAGCCAACGGTGTTGGCCAGTAAATCACCTACCGATGCGCCATAATCAGCCTGGTAACCATCAAATACCTCGATAGGAGTTTGCAGCAAAATACCTGTGAGTCCTCCGAGAATTATGGCTTTTTTTTCAGGAACTCCAGCCCAGCGCAGCATGTCTATTCCGGCACGGCTTTGATGAAAAGCCCCCCAGAAGTGACCTACTTTATCTACCTGTTTCCACTGTTTATTATCGTTGAACCAATGAAAATCGGTGCGCTCTTCTTCGGTGTACCAGGCTTGGTTAAGCGAGATCAGCAACGAAGTATAACCCACCGCAAAGGTGGAGCCCAGCATCAGCAAGCGCTTATTATTTACTTCTGTTGTGTCCGTTGCTGCCTGTGCCATACTTTGCCGCGGCAGGCAGAGTAGCAAAAGTAGCAGGTATAGCATGTGTCGCAGGCGCATGGGGCAAAGATAGGGGATATTTGGTATAAGTAAGATTAGCTGTCTTAGGATGATTTGGGACTTCATACTTGCTTCTGCTATACTTTCATAGCTCCTGTATCTCTTAACGTGTGCCAGGTCATCTTTTCTAGCCGCTGTTCATCCACGGCTATACCAGCTGCTTATTTCATCTCTGGCTTTGGATCCCTACCCCCACGGAAAGACTAGGAATCATTTCGAAGCCACAGCTGACGGGGCTTCAACAAAATTCCCCGCCTTGTTTTGGGGGTAGGAGCCCTCTATTAAAGGGGAGGGCCGGGGCGGGGTAAAAGTCCCCCGCCTCAGCCTAGTGAGAATGGGAGTTCGAACTAGCGAGCGTAGCTCTGAGGGGTTAGGGGTGGTTGGATTACCAAGGCTGACGGAGCTTGTCCAAAGTTCCCCTTCAAATTTGGCAGGGGAGATGAAATCGTGACCGCGCAATTCTCCGTAAGTATGTGGCAGCGGTGGACTTACCCAGTGCTGCAGAAAACCCTGTCCATCCACTAATCCTGCAAATCCTGATTCGGGCAGGTATAAAACAACAGCGGCGAAACATTTCTGCTCCGCCGCTGGGTATATTGTAAAGCAATTTATACTTATGCTTTTTTATACATTACTGATTTTACAGCCTCGATTGTGCGCTCTACGTTTGGCAGCGATGCCTCAATAAGAGTTGGTGCATACGGAAGCGGCACATCGCGGCAGGTAACACGCTTCACCGGAGCATCCATGTAATCAAAAGCGTTGCTTTGGATGTGGTAGGCAATCTCAGCAGAAATGGAAGCCAACGGCCAAGCCTCTTCCACAACCACCATGCGGTTGGTTTTCTTTACAGACTCCACAAGTGTCTTGTAGTCGATAGGGCGAACAGTGCGCAGGTCAATTACCTCGGCGTTGATGCCGTCTTTTGCTAGTTCTTCGGCAGCAGCCAGGGCCACTTTCATCATCTTGCCAAAAGATATGATGGTTACGTCAGAACCTTCACGCACAACGTCGGCTACACCAATAGGAATAGTATACTCCTCCTCAGGTACTTCGCCTTTATCGCCGTACATCTGCTCAGACTCCATAAAAATGACAGGGTCATTATCGCGGATGGCAGATTTCAACAATCCCTTAGCATCGTATGGGTTAGAAGGAACTACTACTTTAAGACCTGGCGTATTAGCATACCAGTTCTCGAAGTTCTGCGAGTGCTGCGAAGACAGCATGCCGGCGCTGCCTGTTGGGCCACGGAATACCATTGGTGCACCATACTGACCACCAGACATAGACATGAGCTTAGCGGCAGAGTTAATAACCTGATCGATGGCGACCAGCGAGAAGTTGAAGGTCATAAACTCGATGATCGGGCGCAGGCCGTTCATGGCGGCACCTACACCGATACCGGCAAAACCAAGCTCGGCAATAGGGGTATCGATTACACGCTCAGGACCAAATTCGTCCAGCATGCCTTGGCTAACTTTGTAAGCTCCGTTGTACTCGGCAACTTCTTCACCCATCAGAAACACGCTCTTGTCGCGGCGCATCTCTTCAGACATCGCTTCGCGCAGGGCTTCTCTAAACTGTATACTTCGCATATATGATGTTTAATTCTCGGTTCTGCAGGTAAAATTAAGAGAACTCTGTCAAAATACAATATACTGCTGAGTTTTTGGGCTACTAGTTAACGAATCAGTGCGTCTTTATAGGCCTGGTTGTTGCGGTAGGCTTCGAATTCCATGTCATTAATCGCTTTCTGCATAAAATTTTTGTCGGCACTAACAGCACGGCGAAGACCCTGCTCCAGCATTTGCTCGTTTTGGGTACGGGCACCAATAATGGCCATACTGTAGTAAGCCAGTGCATCATTTGGCTTTTGCTCCAGAGCCTTCAGGTAAAATTCCTCAGCCCCTTCGTAGTTTTCTTTTAGCAGGTAGCTCAACCCCAGGTTCATGTTTGTCTGGTAGCCGTCGCCGGCGTAGCGCAGGCTGCTGATGGCGTCGTTATACCTGCCTGTTTCAATTTCCAGGGCCGCTTTATCTGCAAAAATGGACTGAAGCATTTCCTCGTCTCCACCTAAAGTTGCCGCATAAGAGTAGTTTTCCAGCGCTTTGTCATACTCGCCAAGCTGATGGTAGGCACTGGCGAGGCTGTAGAAGATAGGAGCTGTTGGGTTACGATAACCCGCGTAAGTCAGGTTATGGACTGCTTTTTCCAGGAATGATTTTTTGGCGGCTGGGCGAAAATCTTTGAGAGCCATCTCATTGTATACAACGCCTAAATTATAGTATGCCGGCCATTTGTCAGTTGTTTTTACAGCAGCTTCGTACAGTTTGCGCTTCTCAGAAAGTATAGGCGTGAGCGTAGCGGCATGCTGCAGTTCCTCTTCCGTCAGTTCATCAGCGTCTACTTCTTCGTTGGCAATGCGCTGCGCCATCAAGTACAGTTCGTAGTCGGGTCTGCGGCTGCGGTTGTAGTTAAATGCTATCTGTGCGGCTTGCAGGCTAGGATACACATACTTCTGCAAGTATGGAAATGCCTCGGTCTGCTGCAGAGCCTGAAGTTTTTCCTGCTCGCTTTGCTCACCATTAAGTATAGCCAGCACCTGCTGCTTCTGTGCTTTCGGAAGCGCTGTAGCTGCTATTTTCTGCTTCAGCGTTTCCAGCGTATTGTCCTGTACTTCTGCGGTGATGGTTACTTTTTTGCCGCTGTAGTCCAGCACTTTCATTTTCTGGCGGTAATACTGCTCCAGCGTCTGGGCGCGCTTTTGAGCCAGATCTGCACTTCTCTCTCCGGGTGCGCGCATGCCCACAATTGTTATCGTCTGCGAGGGCACATTATCCATGACATACTGGTCCAACACCTTTAACTTTTCATCCGACAAGTCATCCAGCTTGGCCTGATTCTGCTCAAAGTAAAAAATAAGCTTACCGGTGCTATCGGTTTGCTGTGCATACTTATTGGCAGCGAAGGTAAAGTCGTTGTTGCGCACCAGCAGCAGAGGCGTGGTGTTCAGTCCTTTGGCTACTTGTTTTGGGTCGGTATAGGCAATGCCATTGTCTTTTTTGTCGATGGCGCGGCCCTGCACCATCAGCTGCCCCGTAGATTTTTCGGGAGCATAAGGGAAGGAAAGCTGTTTAATAATAGTCGGTTTTTTATCCTCGTACAGAAACTCACCGAACTCAAAACTATATGTGCCGATGTTTTCGCGCTTTTCGTTGTCGTACACATAGTATATATCCAGCTTGTATACTTCTTCATCGCGGATGAGTTTTTCGGGTACCTGCGCCTTCAGTTCAAAATTTACGCTTTCCCCGTTTGTTGTTAGCGGAGAAGGCTCCACGGTTACCTGTTGGTGCTTTTCGGCAGTGTTAACCATGCGCTGAAGCGTGCAGCCGGAGCCGCCAACACTTAATGTGAGAGATAGGAGAAGTAAGAAGTTTCTGTTTTTTTTGTACTGTTGCATGTCCTGTTTTTTTCGATAGCCGTAAATGTAGGTTACACCACAAACTATATTTTCTCGTTTATAGTTATACTGCCTCAGGTGTTGCTTTATTTTGATGTTTGAGGAACAAAGTATAATTTAGAATTTAATTCAGATGATCATGAAACGGCTTCAATACTTTATCGAATCACAAGCTTTTGGTGTGTGCACGATGCTAGGGGAGAAGCTGGGCTTTGCCTCCAGCAGCATCCGCCTCACGTTCATCTACGTCTCATTCTTAACCATGGGCTCTCCTGTTCTTTTATACCTGATGCTGGCCTTTTGGATGAACGTTCAGAAAAGTTTACGCCGCGAGCGCAGCACTGTTTGGGATTTATAGCTCCCGAACCGTTCTTTTCTGCCGGATAAAATACTGCCACACAATACTACTTTTGTAAACGCCGCTCATGTAAGGGAAATTGCCTTTCGGCTGCTGCTCCTTTCTGCGGCGGCGCCAGTATTTGTGGTGCCTTAGCAAGTCGGCGTGTGCATCTAAAACAGCTTTTGCATCTTTGTGCTGACCTGCCACAAACATTCGGAGAGCTGCCACCCAATCCAGAAGGAGACGGAGCAACATGGAAGTGACCAACTCCTTTGCCGGAACATTTTTGTACAGCAGCGCCAAACCATTTCGGAAATTCAAATAGGTTTTGCGCGGGTTAGACTTATGTAAAGTGCCGCCTCCAACATGATACACGCAGCTATGGCCGTTATACATCACTCTATAGCCTGCATTTTTGGCCCGCCAGCAGAAGTCAATTTCCTCCATATGGGCAAAAAAAGCTGGTTCTAAGCCTCCTAACTTTAGGTATACATCTGCTCGGACAAACATACAGGCACCGGTAGCCCAGAAAACTTCCTGCACATCGTTAAACTGCCCTTTATCTTCTTCCAAGGTTTCGAAGAGGCGGCCACGGCAATAGGGATAAGCCAAAACATCCAACATTCCGCCACCCGCACCAGCATACTCAAAAAAACCTGGGTGCTGCTGCGCCAGAATTTTAGGTTGGCAGACGGCTATACTTTGGTCTTGCTCCATCAGCTGCACTATAGGCTCTATCCAACCCGGAGGCACATCCACATCAGAGTTGAGTAAAACATAGTACTTGGCCTGCACCTGCTGCAGCGCTTTATTATACCCTTCGCAAAAGCCGAAGTTTTCGGGCAGCTGTATCAGGCGCACCTGTGGAAAGTGCTCCTGCAGAAAAGGAATAGAGCCATCAGTGGAAGCGTTATCAGCCACAATGATCTCTGCATTGCCGCTATTCGCTACCACTGATGGCAGAAACTCTTGTAAATGTCGCAGGCCGTTCCAGTTAAGTATAACAACGGCTGTGTGCGGCGGTTTATAGTCCAAAGCTGCCGAGGTCTAAGCCGGGTATGTTCGGGATAAGGCCTTCAGTGTGCTTGCGCATTTCTTCCTGTGCACGCTCGCCCGCGGTTAGCATGGCATTGTTCACAGCTGCAACTACTAAATCGTTTACCATTTCGCGGTCGTCCGCATTCAGGATCGTTTCGTCAATTTCTATCTTCAGGAGCTGGCGCTGGCCGTTTACAGTGGCTTTCACAAGACCTGCACCGGATTCGGCGGTTACAGTAATGTCTTTCAGTTTCTCCTGCGCTTCCTTCATTTTGGCCTGGGCTTCTTTAATCTTGCCCATCATGCCCATCATATCAAACATAGTTTTTGCTTTATAGGGTAATTGGTGACATAGCCGTTTACGGCTTGTGTGCTTATACGCAAATATACGATCATTAAGCTTACGATGCTTCAAGTATAGGCATTAACAAACAACTCCTCAAACTTCAGATTTGCTCAAAGTATTCATACTTAAGTTGATCATCCTTATAAGCAGAATTACAAAAAGAGAAGTGGCTATAAGTATAAACTCCTGCTGATGTACTTTATAGAAGAGGTGCGGCCATACTTTGAAAGAGGCAGTTAGCTTAAGCTACCGAAGCAGGGTAATGGTTCCGGTTTTCTTTTTGGTGGTGCCGAAAGTTGTTTGGAAGGTAATAAGATAAGCATAGGCTCCCGCCGGGATTTCACGCCCATCGGAGGTGCCATCCCAGGCTGCATCTGCCTCGGAGCCTTCATATATCACATTGCCTGCCCGGTTGTAAATGCGCATCGTGTAGCCATTGTAGAATTTGCCTTTTATCTCAAAAAGATCATTCAAGCCGTCACCGTTTGGTGTAAACGCACTCGGAATGTATACCAGCGCATCCTGCTCCACCTCTACAAGGTTAGAGTAAGAAATACCTGTGCCGTTTTGCGAGGTGGCGCGTATTCGATAGCGCAACACGGGCAGTTCATTGCTTAATGTTTGATCCGTGAAGGTGCCTCCGCTGGTAGGGTAGGTCAAAACGACGTTCCCCGACTGATCCAGTAACTCGACTGTGTACTGGCCAACCCCGTCCGGAAAGCCGCTGAAATCAGACCAGCTCAGGTTTATACTTCCGTCGTTCTGCTTTTCGGCCTCCAGAATTACCGGGCATGTAATATTGCTGACTGGCGAAGTATTATTACACACATTCGTAAAAGTGGCGCGGTAGCAAACTGGTTGCAGCGCAGCGTTTTCATCAAATAAAATGGTTTGCTGCGTCTGTGTCAAATTTTGGAAAAGTGAGCCATTTATACTTTTAGCAATGGTGGCGGTAGCTATCTGTTCCTTGTCCGGCAGTTGCAGCGTTAACTCTACCTGGTTGTTGAAATCAAAGCTTGAAAGCAGGAAAGGAGCAGCTGGTATGGCCGAAGAAGTGACCTCTGCGTTTAGTATTGCTGAAACAGAAGTATAAGCATCGCCTTGCGGATCGGTGCCTGTCCCGATTATATAATAACTATAGACTTGTCCGCAGCTTACCTCATTATCAATATAAGAGCGGGCTGTGCCGGGCAGAGACTGCAGCAGTTGCCCATTTCTGTATACTTCAAAAGCGCCGAAATCAGGTAGAATTTCCCACTCCAACTGTACCTGTTCTGCATCGGTCTGCACCTGAAGCGCCACGCCGCTCACCACGTTAGAGTTTATGAAAATTACATCACATGCATCGAGCGGACGGACCAGATACCATACTCCTTCCGTTGTATTCACATTGTTAATGGTGTGGGTAAGCGTGCTGCTGTTAACCTCTTCAAGGACATCGATTTCTCTGTAAAGATTTCTAAAATCTCCTGTATACTGCTCAATTGTATAAGCATAGCCTGGTACAAGTCCGGCCAGTTCCAGTTGTATACTTCCGTTTTCGGCCTGCTCCAGTATAGTTAGTTTTACAATTTGTGTAGGGTTGTCAGAGTCCAGAAGCGGAAGCGTGGCTACTGTTTGTGTGCTTGTATTTTGGCAGGTGTTGGTTATGTAATTGCCGGTAAGGGTTACGGTATAGCTGCCTTGTGAAGTATAAGTATGAGTGACAGGTGTGCTGCCGTCTGTTTCCTGAGAAGTTCCGTCGCCAAAGTCAAATGAATAATTGTCGTAGTCGGGATTTGTAATTGTAAAAGAAACGGCTCCGCTCGCGCAGCTTTGGGTAGTGAAAACAGGCTCCGGAACAGCTTTCACTTCATATACTTTAGATAGCGTATCGGTAGTAGTATTACTGCCATAATTAGCAATCTGGAGCACTTTATACCTTCCGGGGGCTGTATAAGTATGTCTTTTATTTGTAGTTGTGGGGGTGGGTATAGGAGATTCTCCCTTGTAGTCGAAAATGTAGTACTCCTTGTCATCGTCAGCCTGATCAAAGCAGTCTTTAAACGTAACTTCCTGGCCTACGCAAAGCTGCTCTATTTCATTGCCGGCTGCATCGAGCGCGGCTATACACTTCTGAGCTTGCGCCCCTGCAGCAAAAAGTAGTAGCCATATGGTAAGGAGGTATCTCACTCTGTTCTTTTCTATTGCCTTTACGATCAAATTAATAAAAGTACACCATAAAAGTTGGCACAAGCTAAAAAGAAAAGCCTCTGCCACGGCAATGGCAAAGGCTTTTAGCAATTCAAAAGTATGATTTATAAAGTATAAGTGCGTAAAAATGAGATGCTCTGCTTGATATCGTAATGGAGCACACGATCTGTTGAGACAAACGGAACCTGCTCGCGGTAGGCTGCTAAAAGCTGCTCTAACTGAGCCGAAGTTTTTTGTGGTCTCCGGAATTCCATTGCCTGTGCCGCATTCAAAAGCTCTATGGCCAGCACCCGCTCCGTATTGTGCACCACCTGGTAAGCTTTGGTAGCGGCATTTGCTCCCATACTTACGTGGTCTTCCTGGTTGTGCGACGACGGGATGGTATCGACCGAGGCGGGGGTACAGAGCTGTTTACTTTGGCTCACGATAGAGGCTGCCGTGTACTGGCTGATCATAAAACCGGAGTTTAAGCCTGGCTCCGCCACCAGAAATGCCGGCAAGCCACGTTGCCCCGAAATCAGCTGATAAGTTCTGCGCTCGGCTATGCTGCCTAGTTCAGCAACGGCAATTGCCAGGAAGTCCAGCGCCAACGCCAACGGCTGCCCATGGAAGTTACCTCCCGAAATAATCTCATCCTCCTCTGGAAAGATGTTCGGGTTATCGGTAACAGCATTTATTTCCGTAAGAAAAACCTGCTCCACGTAGTTTATAGCATCTTTAGAGGCACCGTGTACCTGCGGAATGCAACGGAAGGAGTAAGGGTCCTGCACGTGCTGCTTCTCCTGCTTAGCTAACTGACTATCTGCTAAAACATGGCGAATAATTTCGGCGGTTTGCAGTTGCCCTTTGTGTGGGCGCACGTTATGTATAAGTCGGTTAAAAGGCTCCATCCGTCCATCATAAGCATCCAACGACAAAGCCCCTATAATATCGGCTTGCTGAGAAATACGTTTGGCCATCAGGAGAGTACATACGCCGTAAGCGCTCATAAACTGAGTGCCGTTCAAGAGCGCCAGCCCTTCTTTAGCCTTCAAGGCAATAGGTTCCCAGCTGAACATCTCTAAGACATGGCGGCTTTCCAGTTTCATCCCCTGGAAGTATACTTCGCCTAAACCCAAAAGAGGGAGGCAGAGGTGGGCTAAGGGAGCAAGATCGCCGCTGGCACCTAACGAACCCAATTGGTAAACTATCGGGTAAATATCACGGTTATAGAAATCAATCAGGCGTTTTACCGTTTTCAGCTGCACGCCGCTATGCCCGTAAGCCAACGACTGAATCTTGAGCAGCAGCATCAGTTTCACTACTTCCTGCGGCACCTCATCGCCAGTTCCGCAGGCATGCGACATCATCAGGTTGCGCTGCAACTGTTCCAGATCGGCAGGGGAAATCTTTTTGTCGTAAAGCGACCCGAAACCGGTGTTGATGCCATAAATGCTGTGGCTGTTTTCGCTGATTTTCTGCTGCAGGTATTCATGGCAATGTATAATGCGCTGCTCCGCCTCCTCGGACAATGCTAAAGTATAATTGTCTTTTAGGATAGTCTGAATTGTATCCAGCGTCAGTTGCTGGCTGGAGATGTGGTGTTCGTTGGCCATAAAGCTAGGCTTTAAGTTGAGCGATTATATCGTCGATGTATAGCTCGTCCTGCTCTCCGGTTTGCATATCCCGGAGTTTTAATTTGCCGCTTTTGATCTCTTCTGAGCCAATTAAAAGCACAAAAGGAATATTTTTCTGATCGGCGTAACTCATTTGCTTCTTTAGCTTTGCAGCTTCCGGATACAACTCAGAGGCAATACCGGCGTCTCGGAGCTTCTGCAGCAGCGGGAGAGAGTATACCTCAGACTCTTTATCAAACTGCACAATAAGCACTTTTGTGCTCAGTTGGCTACTGCTCGGGAAGAGCTCCAACTCCTCCAGTACATCATATATACGATCAACGCCAAAGGAGAAGCCAACGCCAGACACACCCGGTAAGCCGAACATGCCTGTCAGGTTATCGTAGCGGCCGCCACCACTAATACTGCCCATACTCACGTTATTGACTTTCACCTCAAAAATGCAGCCGGTGTAGTAGGAGAGACCTCTTGCAAGGGTTACATCCAGCATAAGACGCGGCTCACCAGATGGGTTTTGCGTGGAGAGAGCGTAACTTCCTAACTGTGTCAGGTATTGCCATACTTGGCGCAGGTCGTTTAGCCCTCGCTGTCCTTCCGCTGTCTCGCCAAGTATAGCCTGAAGTTGCTCCAGCTTATGCTCATTGTCGCCGGTAAGGTCATAAAGCGGCTCCAGCTTATTCACTGCTTCCTCAGAAATGCCCCGCTCCAGGAGTTCTTTACGTACACCCTCCTGACCGACTTTATCTAGCTTATCAATAGCTACACAAATGTCGCCTTCTCTGCCTTTTTCACCAATTGCTTCGGCTATACCGGCCAAAACTCCCCTGTGGTTAATTTTAATAGTAAAGTCTTTCAGTTCCAGTGTCGTCAGCACCTCATCTATCATCTGCACGATCTCAGCCTCACACAGGAGTGAGTTTGTGCCAACCACATCGGCATCACACTGGTAAAACTCACGGTAACGGCCTTTCTGCGGACGGTCCGCCCGCCAAACCGGCTGTATCTGGTAACGCTTAAACGGAAAGGTAATTTCATTGCGGTTCATGACCACGTAACGCGCAAAAGGCACCGTCAGGTCGTAACGCAAGGCTTTCTCAGAGATTTTGCGCGTCAGGTGTTTAGAACCTTGGTCAATATCTTCGGGTTTAGTTTTGCTAAGGAAGTCGCCGGAGTTCAGGATCTTGAAGATCAGTTGATCTCCTTCGTCGCCATACTTTCCGGTGAGCACCGACAGCTGCTCCATGGCAGGCGTTTCGAGCGGCAAATAGCCAAACTTCTGGAATGTGCTACGGATTACGCCGAAAATATAGTTGCGCTTGGCCACGACAGCTGGGCCAAAATCTCTTGTTCCTTTTGGTATAGATGGTTTCTCTTTGCTCATGCTTTTGCAGGTTTCCCCGCGAAGTTACTAAAAGTGAAGCAAAGGTGGGAGGATGAAAAGAGATGAGTTATGTGAGATGGCGGTGTTTTGCTAAAATGCGTTCTCTTCTCCTTTTACAACATTATAAATTGTGTAGAAAATAATCTTTAGATCCAGAAAGAAAGACCAGTTTTCTAGGTAGAAAATATCTAGTTTAGTCCGACCTCTAATCTGATAATTTTCAGTTGTATCTCCACGGTATCCCCGCACCTGCGACAGCCCCGTTATGCCTGGCTTCACAAAATGTCGAACTTTGTATTTTTCTGCTACCATCGCATATTCTTCGTCTGCCTTCAGCATGTGGGGGCGTGGGCCAACAATGGACATTTGCCCAAAAAGCACATTGAAAAATTGAGGCAGCTCATCTAAACTTGTCTTCCTAAGAAAAGCGCCAATGCGTGTAATTCTAGAATCCCCTCTTTGAGCAAGTTGAGAATTAGCTTCTGAATTTACATACATTGTCCTTAGTTTATAGCAATTGAATGTTTTGTTATCCAGGCCGGAGCGAACCTGTTTGAAGAAAACAGGTCCTTTAGAATTAACCTTTATTAGTAGAGCCAGGATTGGTAGCAGCCATGACAAGAGCAGAACAACTACGGTAAGAGAGAATACAATGTCAAAAACTCTTTTGAAAAACTTATTTACAACATCATCTAAAGGTATAGCACGCACCATGAGAACAGGCAATGCATCATAAAAGTCCATTTTTAATTGCTGATGCGTGTAGCTTAAAGGCTCTGGCAAAAATTTGATACGCAGTAAATTATCGTCAGAAATACTTAAGAGTTTTATAGTTTCTTGTTCTGAGAGTTCAAAAGGGCAGCAATAAATCTCATGCACTTCATGCTGTTTTATAAAATTTTCGATATCAGAAACTTGACCTTTGAATTTATTGCCAGGAACAGCTCCATTATGAAAAAATCCGATAAATTCGTAACCGAATTCCGGGTGACTCTTAAAAAATTGCTCTAGCTCTAATGCCATTTCATTACGTCCTGCAATGATGACCTTCCGAAGATTATACCCTCTTCGCCTATAAATCCGCAAGGCTGTAGTAACAGCTATCCTGAAAAGTACTATTAAGATTATTAAAGCTA
Source organism: uncultured Pontibacter sp. (assembly GCF_947495565.1). Classification (GTDB taxonomy): domain Bacteria; phylum Bacteroidota; class Bacteroidia; order Cytophagales; family Hymenobacteraceae; genus Pontibacter. The sequence goes on along the minus strand of NZ_CANLZM010000004.1, from coordinate 304,411 downwards.
AATAGTGAGAAACAAGAATTTGTCTTGAAATAAGCTTTACATCTAAAATATTAAGGCCTGCCTCAACTAATAATATATATAATAGTAAAGCTTTGAAGGCAATCAAGATAACTCTAAACCTTGTTGTGACGCGGTATATTTTATATGTGCCCAGCAACGTAGTGCACGCAAACCAACTCACTATTGCGCCAAGCAGGAAAATGTAATACAGTGATTGATCTGTATAGAAAGGAGCCAGCATGAAAGCCACGCCAATAGATAGTGCAAAAGCGGCTATATCACCTAAGATATGAATCAGTTTGATATACTTAGAGTAGCGGACAGACATTTATAGTAATTTAATTTAATATAAAACGCTAAAATAAATGCTTGAGACTAGTTTGTGATGCGTTTTGGATACTTTCCAGGTAATGAGTATTGTAGTAGCAAAAATATAAAAAAGCAATAAAAGGTGATCCCTTGTGCTCTACTAAGTATAGACTCTGTGAATGAACTAAATATTATCAAGAGCAAAAAGGTAGTTAGAAGCCAACTGCGCCATTTGATCGCAAGTAGGAGAGGGACAAAATAACATAATAACAAAATGATAAGACCTATTAAGCCTACACCTACTGTAGTATCAAGAAACTGATTGTGTGGATCGAATTTGTTTTCTGCTGCATACAAGAACCCTCTCTTTTTATATGATGCTACCATAGCATCTTTTACATCACCACTTCCTACTCCCCTAACGGGGTTTTCTCTAATAACATCTACGGCACAAACCCATTTTGCCAAACGCAAGTTTATGCCATTCCACTGCGCATCATTATCTGCGCCAGAAAAGTGATAGATGTCTTCCTTGTTAGAAAAATCATAGCTCAGGTTTCTAAGATTTTTAAAACGTGAGATAGTCTGCGGAAACAACACAGACAACACGACTATGAAACCAACAAGAGTGGTTATAAGTACAGCAGCATGTATAATTTTACCAGATTTAACACCTAAACCTACTAAAGTTGTAACTAGTATTGATAATAAAACTACTTGAGATGTTCTGGCAGCTAAGAGGAACAGTATTAGTAAAAGAAAAACTACTGCTATAATCGATAATATTTTACTAATTCTGCTTATGCTGGAGAACTTATATAAAATGAGGTTGAGAAATATTAATATGGAGAAAGAGACATAGATAGCATAGTATACTGCCTTTTTATCCATTATAGCCACTAACCCATCATTAAAAAAATAGTTAAAATCCTGTTTTTCCCTTACTACGTTTATTTGATAAAGTAATGCGATGGCACTGAACAGGGTGCAAGCTATCGCAAAGTATAGTAGCACTTTATAAATATAGTCTTTATTTAAATTATAAGAACCAATAACTATCGGGAATAGGAGTAATGGCGCCTTTGTTTCAATACTCTTAAAGCCCTCTTCGGTATTCTCTGTGTAAAAAAAACCTATCACATAAACTATGAAAAGCAATATAAATAGTATAGCAACAGGGTCATTCAGAATTCTTTTGGTCTTAAGCTTAAACTTGCCGTCCAGAACCCAAAAAATAAACAGAGCAATGGTTGCTATATTAAAGACTATAATTTTTGGAGAGAATATAGAAATGGCAACAAAAAGAAGGCTGTAAAAGAACCCCTGTTGTATGATATATTCTTTGTTGTGTAATGAAAAGAGCTTACTCATTTTAATAACAAAGCTTTTGCTTTAGCAACTATTGTATAGGGAATAAATTTAAGCATAAAGTTTCGAGCTAAACCAAGTATAAAATAAGGGGAAGCCGCTTTGTTATCATACAATATCTTAAGTTTACTGTTAAGCTGCGTGTTACGCTTAGTAACCGAAATGCCTCCATAATTAACCTCACAATATGTCAGAACCTCCTGAATTATGTGGGTTTTATATGTTTTTACAAAGTTAAAGAAAAAGGCATAATCCTCAGCTGCTTTATACTTTGTAGGATATAAGCCTATCTTATGCAGTGCAGCAGCTCGAAACATTACGGAGGGGTGTATAAAGCTGCATTTCAAGAACATATTGTTAACTATGTCTTTATGATTGCTCGGAGCTTTATAGGTATATATTTTCCTGCCAGAATCGTCTACAAAATCAACCCAGGATCCGATTAAGTAAAAATCCGGGTAATCATCTAAAATCTGCTTTTGCTTTATAAATCTAAGTGGGTTGCAGGTGTCTCCGCAATCAAGTCGGGCTATATACTGTATAGCCATTTGCTCTTGAATATACTTTAAGCCTATATTAAGCGTGCCTTCTATTCCTTGGTTAACCTTATTATATATGAAGTTTAAGTTCAGCTTTCCTTTAAAGAGCTCATGTAGGCCTTGCTCATCGGGCTTCTTAGAACTTCCATCGTCAACAATCAACACATCGATCGGCATAGTATATTCTATACTAGCCAAAGACTTTCGAAGACCTGCCGGATTGTTATAATGAGGGATCAGGACAACAATATCACGCTTCATTCGATGCAAAATTTACTCTGTTTGAGTCAGTTTGTAAAAAAATACCCATAAAAAACCATATTAATGCATCTGTGCCTCTGAATTGAATAAGGGATGCTATGAAATAAATCAGCAAAACGATTGCTATAGGGTTAACTAACCGAGCTTTGAAAGCTTTAAAGCTGATATTGTAGACTATTATCAAGTATAGTAGTAATCCTAAACACCCAAACTCCAATAAAATTTGCATGTATAGATTGTGGAGATTGTCTTCTGGGTAGTCATTGCCAGAAACTGACTCAATGGCATACATGCCGTTTCCTGCACCGTAGCCCATGAGTTTGCTTTCCCACAGGGCTGTGCCATAGTATTGCCACATGGCAAATCTTCCGGCCATTCCCTTGTCGGAACTGTCTCCAAAATCAGTGAATCGTTTTAAGGCGTATACCTTCTCGGCAAGATTATCCAGATCAACCAAGATGATAAAGGCCACAGCGGCAAGTACTGAAAGCGCAATGATAGACTTTCTTTCTTTGTAGGATGTGGCAGAAGATATGAATTTAAAGCCTGCAACCAAAAATGCTATGACCACGCCTACTCTAGAAGCATATAAAATGCTAACCAGAAACGTTATTATCAGGAGTATGTAGAAAAGTCTTTTTCTGTTGACGAAGATAGCAGAGTTAAGTCCCAACCAAGTTGCCTCCAGATTAGTGCCACCTCCATATATAGTGTAAATATCGGGGTGGCCATCCGGAGCTTTCATGAAATTTCTGATTTCGGGGATGTGGAAGAGTAACTTGCCCACTATAATTATAGAAACAACCAATACAACTTGGCGCAGCTTAGAGAAAATCTCCTCCGTACTTAGAATTCTTGCCAGATGGTAACCGATAAAAAAGGCATAGAAAGCGAATACATGATTTAACAGCAGTCTGTTAAACGGATAAATCAAAAACAGCAGAAGAGATATAAGAATAATTCCGATAAAATATTCAAGAATAAAAAACGGCATTTTAAACAATGCGTTTCTGCTCCCTACCAACAATAGGCATGGAATAAAAAAAACAGAAAACAGGTGATATAGCTTTATGGAAGACTCTTCATCTTTTATCCAACCTGTCAGTCCCAGTGTCTGGAAGTTAAGGAGCAGAAAGAAAACAAATAAGTAAATACTGAAGCAGTTAACTTTTAGTCGCATTTTAAAGTTAGCATCGCTTGGTGCTTTTATGGCTTATGCTGCTGGTTTGACGTGAAATTAAATAAAATAATGCACTCAATGCTTAATATTGCTTCTTTATTGGAGAGATATAGTTTCTATACAATGAGTTTATAAAAGACAGAGGAGTTCTTGATAGATTACTTGAAATCTTATATCTCAGAAGAGTCCAGTACAGGTAGATTTTATGGGAGAGCTTTTTACCTAATACTTCATTTTTAGCTCTGTAAACTTCGTAGTAACACCCAACAATGTTTGCAGATAAGCCACCAAGCCTCATATTTGTTATAACAGAATCAACATAAATAAATTTAGAGCCTGAAACATACAAGCGTAATAAAAGGTGATAATCCATTGCTAGTTTGTATCTCAAGTCAAAGGTTTTATACTTTTGGTAAAGCGACTTAGACACAAACACAGTAGGGTGGTTTAAGCTCATTTCTGATGTCAACAACTCTAAATTTGGCGCAGCTTGGTGAGCTTTACTACCATCTTGATTCCAATATTGGTTGTTTCCATGTATAATACTATCAGGTTCGTAATGCGCCGCAATTTTTGTAAAAGCTTCAGGTGCATACCAATCATCAGCATTCAGAATACCAATAAGTTGGCCTGTAGCCAAGGCAATTCCTTTGTTAAAGGCATCGCTGATGCCTTTGTCAGGCTCACTTATCCAATACGCTATCCGGCTATCATACTTCCTGATAATTTCTAGTGTATTGTCAGTAGAGCCGCCATCCACAATAATGTATTCTACATTATTATAAGTTTGATTAAGAACACTCTGAATAGTTTGCTCTAGGTATTTATCACCATTGTACACTATGGTAATTACCGATATCAGAATATCATTACATTCATTAACTGGTTTTTTGTTCAAGCGATAGCCGCCTTGCAATCTATGAGCCATAATTAGGTGTTCGATAAGTAATAAATTCTATACTTCAGGCAATAGCTTTGTATACTTCATAAGTTAGCTGTGCAGTGGTTTCCCATGAAAATTGTTTGCTTCGCTCTGTTCCTTTCACCGATAAAGTATCTCTAAGGGTTTTATTGTCAATGATTTCTTTGGTGGCTTGCAACATACTTTCTGCTGATGTTGGGTCAAAGTAAAGTGCTGCATCTGAGCCAACTTCAGGTAACGAAGAGGAATTGCTTAACAAGACAGGGCATCCGCAAGAAAATGCTTCTAAAGTTGGTATTCCAAATCCTTCGTATAATGAAGGGAATACAAAGGCTAAGGCATATTTATACAGCACTGCAAGAAAACTGTCATTCACAGAGACTTGCTTTACTTGTTCTCCTAATCTGTAGTTTTTTATAAGTGATTGCTCTTCTTTTGTAAAAGCACCGCCTCCTGCACATATTAATTTTAAATCAGGGCTAGCAGACATTAACGGGCATATTGCTTTCAAATAGCTTTCAAAATTTTTGTAAAGTGATCTGTTTCCAACGTAAAGTAAATACTGTTCAGGCAATTGGTTATCTTGAGGTTTTCTGATATCGGCAATGTTAAGAGAACTTGCTAGGTGTGTTACTTTAATTTTATCAGGAGATAAGTTATAGAATGCTATAATGTCTTTCTTGGTATTTTCAGAAACGGCAATAATTGCAGCAGCCTGCTCAATTAGCTTTTTTTTCTGGTTTAGGTCAACGTCGCCAAGGCCTGTGTATTTACCTTTGTAATACTCATGTATTAGGTCGTGGCAGGTTAGTACAAAAGGAGTTTTCCTTAATTTAGGAACTATGGCCGCATCATAATAAGTAGGGTGCACCAAGTCGTAGCTATTTTTCCTTAAAAGTATGTCTGTAATAAATTGATTATACTTATATACTATTCTGCCCTTGCCTGTAAAGTTTGTATTTGGAAAGAAAGGTGTAATAGAATGTGCTTTAAAATTGCGTAGATATTCATTGTTAGAAAACTTAACCCCTATATCAAATTCTACTTTACGGTTTTCTTTAAACTGTTTCATTAACTCAAAGAAGTACCTGGATATACCGCCATACGACTGCATGGAAAATATTTGATGATCATAAAGGATTTTCACAAACTTAGAATTGAATTATTTAGTAGCTCTTATAAAAGCATAATCGTTATCAAGGCTCGTATTAACTAATATTATCAAGCAGCAGCTTTTAGCTTTTTTACTAGAACAATATATAACAAGAGGAAGCATATACCAAGTGCCATTAATTTAAAAAGGATGGATGGTGCCAAAATAAACGCTACCATGGCTAAACTCGGGAGCATTAACTTAATACCTGCAAACAAATCAAAATCTTGTAAAACTCGCCTGTGTAATACATTATATAAAAAGGGTGAAGTGGCCATGATGATAATAATTTTACCCCAAACCAAGCCTTCCTCTCCATAGAATTTAAATAATATAACCATTGCTAAAGCAGTAGCTACTGTATTAATACCCATAATAAATGTATTGAGCTTTATATGCCCTGATGCTATTAGGTAATAGTAAGGTATAATTGATGTGATAAGTAATACTTCGAAGCAAAGAAACCAGGTAATAAAGCTTTCAGCCAAAGCGTAGCTTTCTGGGCCTAGCCAAAGGGTAAAGGCAATATCCTGCACGAACACTAAACATGCAATGCATAATATGCCTGTAGAAATTACAATCAGTTGCATGCGGTAGTAAATTGGCTTTATCTCAATATTCTGTTCTATTCTTTTCGTAATTAGAGGAAATATAAATCCAGATCCGGCTGCAAAAACATTGTGGATTTGCGTAGCAACCAGTAAGCCTATCGAATAGTATGCAAGCGCCTCTACACTAACAGCAGCGGCTACTATATACCTGTCTAAATGCGCTGAAAAAACGCTAATGATCGTCTGGATCCACGCCCAGGAGCTAAAGCTAAAGACCTCAACTACTGTTTGTTTGTTAAAATATGGAATAAAAGCACTGTACCCAAGCTTCTGCCCTACAAGTGTGCTTTGTAAAAGAATAGATATAAAAAGCACAATTACATTACCTAAAAGTAATGCGGAGAGTGAAAATCCGTTTAAAACAAGTATAACACCTGTAGTGAGTGCCACTGCCTTGGAAACAATAGAAATCTTAGAATATATATCGTATCTTTCATAAGCTTTGAAATACGCAAAGAATATCTGCTCTAATAATTTCAAAGAGAATGCAATTGTAGCTATTTGCATTGCTAATACCGCCTCTAAACGCAAGGCAGGAGTTATTACGAACATTCCTGAGCTTACTAGCCACTTAGAGGTTAGTAATACAATACCTACTGCTAATGCAAATACAACTAACGTAATACTGTAGGTAGCCCTAAAAATTCTAATGATGCTGCTATGGTCTTCAAGCGCCCGGTATTTGGAAATAAACTTAATGGTAGCATCACTTAAGCCACCATTTAATACCCCAATACTTGCAATAAGAGAGTTTATAAGCATCCATAAACCATACATTTCAGCACCTAAGTACTTCAGAAATACAGGAGTAGCAAGCAAATACATGATGGGGTATACTATTACATCAGCTACGCTCCAATAGGCGTTTTTAAAATTAGGTGACTTTAAAAGTTTACTTCTTTGCTTATCATATTTGCTCAGAATTTTTATCATAGTAAACAGAAAATATAAGCAAATCAATGCTTTGCTTATTGTACTTTATAAAAGGAGACAAAGATAACTAAATAGCAGGAACTGTTAAAATGTGAATTTGATCTATACCAGCAGTGATATTGATTGAGAATTTAAAATACAATGGCGCTAATGTCTCACTTAAACTGCTTCTGATTTCTAAAATTATATTATTAATTTTGCACCCTATCCACAGTAAGAGTTTGATGAGAGTAATTCACGTTGTAGAGTGTTTCGCCTCTGGTACAGCACATTTTATTAACCTTTTAACCCGCTATACTTATAACTGCGATCATATTGTGATACATGGAGAGCGCATTGAAGAGATGAAAGCAGAGTTAGTAAAAGCCCGATTTCCTGAAGGGACTAAGTTTATATATTGGGAGGATGCTCAACGTGAAATAAAACTCAAAAAGGATTTTCAAGCTCTTAATTCTCTTATTCGTCTGTTAAGGAATGTAAATGCCGATGTTATACATCTACACTCTTCTAAAGCTGGGTTTTTAGGGCGCCTAGCTTGTTTTATTTTAGGCTTTAAAAATGTTATTTATACTCCTAACGGAGCTGCATTTGCTAGAGAAGATATTTCTAAAAAGAAGAAGAAACTGTACATAGCTTTAGAAAAAGTGGCAGATAAGCTTTCAGGGCATGTAGTTTGTTGTTCCTCATCAGAGGCTATGATTTTCAATGATAATGGTATAAAAGCCAACTATATTAACAATGGCACTAGTATTCCTGATATTCAAACGCTTGTAGATGGAAAGTTTAAACACGAAGCAAACCCTTTTACAATCGTAACTTGCGGCAGGGTTACAGAGCAAAAGAACCCTGCATTGTTTAATAAGATTGCTGGTGCTTTTGCAGCCTCACCTAATATCAGGTTCATCTGGATCGGAGAAGGAGATGCAAGCCAAATAAACCAGTTAGATTCCGGAAATATTTTGCTGACGGGCTGGCAATCGAAAGAAAATGTTTTGCAGGCATTACTGAATGCAGATCTATACTTGTCTACTGCGCTGTGGGAAGGATTGCCCTTTTCTGTGTTAGAAGCTCTCAGTCTTGGGAAATGCTTACTACTATCAGATTGCGTAGGTAACGTTGACTTGGTAAAAGATGGTTATAATGGATTCAAATATGGTTCTGCTGAAGAGGCAGTTTCTAGAATCGAGTGGCTAATCAATAACCAAGAATCATTACAGACAATGGCTAAAAATTCCAGAGAGTGGTGCGAAAGGGATTTTGACGTTCAGGTAGTTTTCAGAAAATACCAGGCTTTGTATGAATCCTTGGTAGAAAAACAGCTGCTTACAATTTCATAAGCTTACATACCAAAACATTCCTTTTAAAATCTTCCCGAATCATGCACTTAAGTCTGATTCATTTACTATAATTTATTTTTTACCTTATCTTATTCAGCAAGCCCATATAAATGTACAAGGAGAGAAGTGATTACGATGTACCCCCAACACGTAGTAAATCAAATGATGAAATCGACTTAAGAGATATGCTACGATGGGTTAAAAGTATTGTGAAAAAAACTGCTAACGGCTATTCTACACTTGTTCAGGTAACAATAAGAAAAAAAGGGCTGATTGCTGCTTTTGTTATTGCCGGTGTGATACTAAGTTTGACCGCTTTTTATCTTACGAAGCCTTATTACTCATCTTCCATGACTCTTGTACTCTCTGAAATAAGAAATGACTTTGTGGAGGATCAGTTAAAGAAATTAGCATCTATGGTAGAGGATGATAATTTTGAAGCAGTAGCTGAAAGCTTAGATATCTCTGTACAATCTGCCGAGCAAATTAAGAAACTGGATTTCTGGAATTTAGATGAGGTTCAGGAGGATAGTATATTAACAGGCTCACCTTTCAGAGTAGAGCTGTTTTTATATGACAACAAGTTGTTCAGCTCTATGGAGCCTGCTATTACGGATTACCTAGAGAACAACCGCTATTTCGCTAAACAGAAGAGGATTAAGCAAAAGCAAATGGAAAGCATGGTTGGTAAACTTCGGAGTGAAATTTTATCAATTGATAGTATGAAGACTTCTTCTATTTCACCTAGAGGACCTGTGAATGGATTTGTTTATGGTGAGCCTCTTGACCCGACTACTCTCTTCAGAGAAAGCATTACAATGTATCAGCAGCAAATTAAGCTGGAAGCTGAGTTAGAGCAGTTAGATAATATTGAAGTAGTAACTGGTTTCTCGCCTCAGTCTCGTCCTGCAGCACCAAGTATGGTAAAGTATTTAGCTATCGGTACGATTGCAGCTTTTTTAATTGGTCTTATAGTTGCATTTAATGTTGAAAAAAGCAAGAAAATTTAACTGATAATTCCCTCTCCTAGTATACTTTATAAAAGAGAGCGGCTGCTATATTAAATAGCAGCCGCTCTCTTTTATACGTTACTCATCCTTCCGAGTAACCCAACTTAAACTATACAAGTCTTTACGGCGGTCTTTTAGGTTTCTTACGCTGCCAGCAGTGTTCAGGTCCTTCAGCAAGTCCAGGTCCAAGTCGGCAATCAAAGTCATCTCCGTGTTAGGGGTGGCTTCGGCAATCACGGCGTCGTGCGGGAAGGCGAAATCGGAAGGGGAGAAGACAGCGGACTGAGAATACTGGATATCCATGTTCTCCACCCTCGGAAGGTTACCTACACTGCCTGTAATAGCCACATAACACTCATTCTCGATAGCTCTGGCCTGGGAGCATAGCCTTACACGCAGGTAAGCATTTTTGGTGTCCGTCCAGAAAGGCACGAACAGGATTTTCATGTCCATGTCCGACAGCATACGGGCCAGCTCCGGGAACTCCACATCGTAACAAATCAGGATACCAATTTTACCAATATCAGTATCAAAAATCTTAAGTTTATGGCCCCCACGCATACCCCAGTAGTGCGATTCGTCTGGCGTAACATGTAGCTTGTACTGCGCATCATAGGTGCCATCTCTGCGACACAAGTAGCTGACATTGTAAAGCTTATTATCGTAATACTCCGGCATACTACCGGCAATAATATTGATGTTGTAGGATAAAGCGAGCTGTACCATGCGCTCCCGAATCTCTTCGGTATACTCTGCCATACTTCTGATCGCTTCCGAAGGGGATTCCTCGTTTGTCAAGGCCATTAAAGGCGCATTGAAGAACTCCGGGAACATCACTATATCTGACTTATAGGAACTTACCGTATCCACAAAGAATTCTACCTGCTGCATAAAGTCATCCAGGTCTTTCACGGCACGCATCTGCCACTGCACAATACCAATGCGAACTACCGTTTTGCGCCCTCCGATAAGCTTTTCCTTCTCCTCAAAGTATACATTTATCCATTCTAGCAGCGTTGCATACGCTTTAGAATCTGTATCGTCGGGAAGGTAACCTTTCAGGATGCGGCGCACATGGAAGCCGTTACTCAGCTGAAATGAAAGCACTGGGTCCGAAAGCTCCTTGTTACGCACCATCTCGATGTACTTGGCAGGCGTAAGCTTGTTAGAGTAATCTTTATACCCAGGTATGCGGCCACCGGCTATGATGCCACGCAGGTTCAGTTTCTCGCATATTTCCTTGCGTGCATCGTAGAGGCGGCGGCCAAGACGCAGGTTGCGGTACTCAGGGTGCACAAACACATCAATGCCGTACAGCGTGTCTCCGTCAGGGTCATGCGTTTTAAAGGAGCCTTTGTCTATGATCTGATCATACGTATGCTTGTCGCCATACTCGTCATAATCAATAACCAAGCTAAGCGCAGCGGCAACCACTTTGCCGTTGTCTTCAATACAAATCTGCCCTTCCGGAAACTTCTTCAGCAGGTTTGAGAACTCTTTGCGGGTCCAGGCGCCATCAATGCTGGAGTACACAATCTCCATGATCTCCTTAACCTCTTTGTAATCCTTTAACTCTAGCTGACGCAGCAGCAGTCTATGCTCAAAACTTGTTTCTTCTTCTTCACTCATTACTTAATGGGATTTTATACTTAAGGGTGTATACGTAGTTATAGTATAGTTTTGATATAATATATCCGCAGCACCAGATAATACAAGATGCTTACTGCAAATTAAGTAAAAAAGCGCAGTTTCGAGGCTGCGCTTTGTCTTCTATAGTATCAAAACCTGCTTTATACTTCTATCTCAGGTACTTCACCCTCTACTATAAGATTTCCTGCGGTAGCAGCCTTAATATCTTCCACTGATACGCCTGGAGCCCGTTCTAAAAGCTTAAAGCCGCCGTCCACAACTTCTATTACCGCTAAATCCGTCACAATCTTTTTCACACAGTTAAGGCCGGTGATGGGAAGAGTACATGATTGTAAGAGCTTAGAAGACCCATCGCGGGCAGTGTGCTGCATGGCTACTATTATATTTTTGGCTGAGGCCACTAAATCCATGGCGCCGCCCATACCTTTTACCATTTTGCCCGGAATTTTCCAGTTAGCGATATCACCGTTCTCTGATACCTCCATGGCGCCAAGTATGGTCAGGTCCACGTGCTCTCCCCGGATCATGCCAAAGCTTTCTGAAGAGCTGAAAATGGAGGAGCCCGGCAGGGTGGTGATGGTTTGCTTGCCAGCGTTGATGAGGTCTGCGTCTACATGCTCTTCGGTAGGGAAGGGGCCCATGCCCAGCAACCCGTTCTCCGACTGCAGCACCACCTCCACACCATGCGGAATGTAATTAGCCACCAACGTAGGAATACCGATGCCTAAGTTAACATACATGCCGTTTTTTACCTCTTTCGCGATCCTTTTCGCTATTCCGTGTTTATCTAAAGCCATATTGTTCTGATTTAAGCAGTTCTAACTGTACGCTGTTCGATGCGCTTTTCATACTTCTCACCCTGAAAAATGCGCTGCACATAAATACCAGGCGTGTGAATCATATTCGGGTCGAGCTCGCCGGCTGGCACGAGTTCCTCTACCTCGGCTACCGTTATTTTTCCGGCTGCTGCCATCATCGGATTAAAATTGCGTGCAGTGCCTTTGTAGATCAGGTTGCCGGCTGTATCACCTTTCCAAGCTTTTACAAACGAGAAGTCGGCTTTCAGCCATTCTTCCATGAGGTACATTTTACCGTTAAACTCCCGGCTCTCTTTGCCTTCACCCACCTCTGTGCCATAGCCGGCTGGGGTGAAGAAAGCTGGAATGCCCGCGCCTCCCGCACGTATACGCTCAGCCAGGGTGCCTTGCGGAATCAATTCCACTTCCAGTTCGCCACTAAGCAGCTGGCGCTCGAACTCTGCGTTTTCGCCTACGTAGCTGGAGATCATTTTCTTTACCTGGTGCTTCTGCAGCAGTAGGCCGATACCGAAGTCATCAACGCCTGCATTATTAGAGATGCAGGTCAGGTTGTTTACGCTCAGGCGCAGCAGCTCCTGAATGGCATTTTCCGGGATGCCGCACAGGCCGAAGCCTCCTAGCATAAAGGTCATACCGTCCTGCACTCCCTCAAGTGCCTCCTGGGCGTTTTTAACAGTTTTATTTATCATAGTAGTTAATATGGTAGTGTTGTTTGATTAAGCCATGGTAGCTTAACAGATGTTATGGGTTTGTAGGTAATTTAGATATAAAAATAGGCATATAAAAGTATGGCTATCCCTTTTTCGGGTGAAATAGCGTAAAGGTTAGGCGAAATCTAAAGCGCCAGGTTTCTAACAATGTTCGAAAATTTTTATACTTTCAACGCAGCCTGTAAAGCAGCAAGCCAGCCTGATCATGATCGGGCTGGCTTGCTGCTATTTAAATTATGAAATCAGAATTAATGCTGATTCAGGATCTCCTGTGATGCTTGCTTATCTTTTTCCAGTTGCAGTTTTAAAGCATCCAGCGTTTCAAACTTACGCTCTTTACGAAGCTGCTCCACAAACTGCACCGTTACTGTTTTGCCGTACAGATCTCCATCAAAATCCAGCAGATGAACCTCCAAGGTTAGCTGCTTACCCTCTACTGTGGGGCGCAAACCGATGTTCATCATAGCCGGGTAACGATCCTCATTTATACTTGCCCACACGGCGTAAACCCCGTTACCAGGTATAAGCTTATGTGCAGGAGGCAAGGCTAAATTAGCTGTAGGATACCCGATGGTGCGGCCAATTTTATCGCCTTCCACTACCACAGAGGTTAAGGTATAAAGCCGCCCTAAGTAGCTGTTCGCTGTTTCAAGATCACCACTTTCCAAGGCTCTGCGGATTTTTGTGGAGCTTACTCCTACATCATCCACATCCTGGCGGGGAATTTCCTCTACCTCAAATCCGTATTGCGCTGAACGGGTTTTCAGATGCTCAAAACTTCCTTCTCTGTTTTTCCCGAAACGATGGTCGTAACCGATCACCAGCACTTTTGTGCTGATAGCCCGCACAAGAATATCTGTAATAAAGCTGCGGGAGGAGGTACGCGAAAACTCTTTGGTAAATGGGATGATCAGCAGGTAATCAATGCCAAAGCTGCGGAGTTGCTCGATGCGCTCTTCTATAGTAGAAAGCAGCTTCAGGTCATTATCTTCCGGGAAGAGCACGAGGCGCGGGTGCGGCCAAAAAGTGATGACCACGCTCTGGCCATTGCTTTGCCGTGCGAGTTCAATTACGCGGCGAAGTATTTTCTGATGACCAACATGCACGCCATCAAAGGTGCCGCTGGTTACCACTGGGTGGCTCAATTGCGGGAAATCAGCTATATCACGAATTACTTCCATCCGTTTCCTCCAGCTGTTTTTTTCTGATGGCAATAATATCGTCAATGGTGAGCGCGTCTTCTAACTTATACACGCCGATGCGGGTGCGCTCCAGTTTAGATAAATGCGCTCCCACACCAAGCTGCTGACCAAGGTCGTGTGCCAGACTGCGAATGTAGGTGCCTTTGCTGCATACTACTCTAAACTCTACTTCTGGTCCATTTATGCTAATAATATCAAAAGCTTGAATGGTTACAGTGCGCGACTTGAGCTCCACTTCTTTGCCTTTACGAGCAAGATCATATGCCCGCTTACCATCTATTTGTACGGCAGAGTAAATAGGAGGTATCTGCTCTATCGTTCCTACAAAAGTCCGGGCAGCTGCCTTTATGTTTTCCTCAGTCAGGTGGCCGATGTCACGGGTCTCTGTTACCTCTGTTTCACGGTCATAAGAAGGCGTGGTTTCACCCAGACGGATAACACCGGTATATTCCTTCTCCTGCCCCTGAATCTCATCGATGCGTTTGGTGAATTTGCCGGTGCAAAGTATAAGCAGGCCAGTGGCCAAGGGATCCAAAGTGCCGGCATGGCCGACTTTCTTTACGCGGATAGTATTGCGCACTTTCTTCACCACGTCGAAGGAGGTCCAGTCTAGTGGTTTATTTATAAGTAGTATTTCGCCGGCGGCAAAATCGTATTGCATAGTTATACTTTTAAATCAACACCCATAGCAAGCAGCGCCAGTAACGCCACACCCACGGCAATTCTGTAATAGCCGAACACCTTAAAGCCATACTTTGTCAGGAAGCTGATAAAGAAGCTGATTGCTGCCATAGCCACAAAGAAGGCCACTACATTTCCTACCAGTAGCAGCTGCAAATCGCCGGGCTGTATTACTTCAAAGCTGTTGGATATTTTAACGAGGTCAAACTCCAAAAGATCAGAAATCTCAAGGCCAAGCAAATCAGTCAGGAGCTTGTAAGTAGCAGCAGCCAGCATGGTAGGCACAGCCAGGAAGAATGAGAACTCTGCCGCCGCTTTTCTGTCGATGCCTTGCGCCAGACCGCCGATAATAGAGGCGGCAGACCTGGAAACACCCGGAATCATGGCCAGGCACTGCGCAAAACCTATCAGGAATGCGTTTTTGTAGCTGATCTCGGTGTTAGTTGAATTGCGGAACCACTTATCAACGAAAAGAAGCACAACACCTCCCAACACCAGCATTAAAGCGGTGATCAGCACACTTTCCAGCATGCTGTCGATGATATCATTGAAGGCAAAGCCAAGTATAGCTGCAGGTATAAAGGCAACGAACAGCTTTAGGTAAAAGTCAAAGCCCTGCACGAATCGGCGCCAGTACAGCACCACAACAGAAAGTATGGCTCCGAACTGTATGTTAACCGTGAATATCTTTGTTATCGGCAACTCGTTAATGCCCATCAGGCTAGAGGCGATAATCATGTGCCCGGTTGAGGATACCGGTAGGAATTCTGTCAATCCTTCAACAATGGCTAAGATAATAGCCTGCCAAATACTCATTTATTGCTGCGTTTTGTCCTTAGCCATTATGGCAAAAAATTCGATAGCGAAGCCTGCCAGCACAACCAGCGGACCTAGTGTGATGCCTAAGAAACCTAAACCGTAAGGTTCGGTGTCCAGCGTCATGATAAAGAAGCCAAGAGCCAGCACGGCGATGCCAGCCAGCATCAGAACATAGTTCTTTTTGCCAAAGGCGAGGTTGTTTTTATTTTCCTCCATAGTATTAGTATAGTTCGTCTAAAGACATGCTCAGGTACTTGCGTACGGAGCGGTAAGAGCTCATAAAGCCGATTATCAAACCGAGCACCACCAGGGCGCCCATCAGTATGTATGTCTGCTCATCGTTGCGCAAAAGCTGTAGCTCCGTAATCTCTGTATAAGCATATTGCATTAAGCCAAAAAGCAGGGTAGAGGCCAGTAAGCCGCTCACAATACCCTGCCAGGCGGCTCTGTTCAGGAATGGGCGCTGTATAAAAAATGAGGTAGCGCCAACCAGCTGCATACTTCTGATCAGGAAGCGCTGCGAGTATAAGGCAAGCTTTATGGTGTTGTTGATCAGGATAATGACAACCAGCACAAGTATGGCTGCAAAGCCTAATAAGATGATGCTGATTTTCTGGATGTTCTCGTTGATGGATTCTATCAGGCTCTCCACATACTGCACCTCATACACGCCATCTACGTCCTCCAGGTCTAGTTTTATACTCTTAAGCATAGCTGAGCTGGAGTGGTCGGCATCTATACGGAGCACATAGGCATCACGTAGCGGGTTGTCACCTAGAAAGGTCATGAAGTCTTCGCCGGTCTCATCCAGAAAAGCTTTGGCACCTTCCTCTTTAGACACATAACGTACCTGGGCTGTATCGTGCTGGAAAGCGATGTATTCTTTGGACGCAAAGGTTTTCTGCAGGCGCACCAGCTGTACCTCCGTTAGGTTACGGTCCAGGTAAACTTGCATTTCTATACTTTCTTTTACCTTTTCCGAAAGCTTTTCGGCATGGATCAGCAGTAGCCCAAATACGCCAATAACAAACAGCGCCAGCGTAATGCTAAACACTACCATCAGGTGAGGGTAATTTCCTAATTTTTTCTTCTTGATGTGTTTTACTTTCGTCGCCATAGCTTTGCCTTGCTCACAAAATTAGAAATATATTTCACAAAAGCGCAGGCGTGAGGTACAAAGCCCCGAAAAAAGGCATGCCATACTTTATAACTCCAGCCGCGGGTCAGAGTCAAGTATAATGCGGTCCCGTTCCATTTCAAGGCGCTGCTGCCGTCGCGCGCGCTTCTCGCTCCCAAAAAGCTCCCGAAGGTTATCAAAACGCTTGGTGTGCAGCAAACTTATACTTTGGCTTTGGGTAATGCGGCCGGTATAAATGTTTGGGGTAGAGTTATACTCCAGTCGCGCCCGCAGCTCACCTGTCTGCGAAATGTAGTAATCGAGCAGCCAATCGCCGACATAGGCATTGCCGCGCACATCGTCAGTGGCGCCGCCAAAGCCAGTCTCATTGGTAACACGCAGGCGTCCCTGAAAAAACGTATAGCTCAAGCGCACCTGCAGCGAAGCAAGCGCATCCTCCCCGATAATGCCCAAGCCAATATCAACTTCAAGGTTACTGTCGATGCTGTTGAAGAAGGTATTCAGCTGGCTTGAAAGCAGGCTTCCCAAGCTACCACCTACGGCTCCGGCTCCTACGCTGCTATCGAAGGCAAGGGTGCCCTGTGGGGAAAGCCGCTGCAATACCAGCAGGCTGAAGACCTGGCGGTTCAGCTCACTTTCATCGCTTTTGATAGAGTTAATAACAGAGTATAGAGACGTCTGCACCTCCTGCGGCAGCTGCTCAAAGCTCAGGCCAAGCTGTATCTGCGGTGTAAGGAGAGGGCCGCGAAGGTCAATTACAGCTATAACAGGATACCGGCCCGTTAAATCTGAAAAGCCAGGAAAATTGGTGAAAGAGGCCATCTGTGTATAGTTGGCTCTGATATCCATGACACCGGCGGTAGGATCTCCGTTCCAGGTGATGGTGCCGCCCGGTACCACTTTAAACTCCCGGGTTACCAGGCCTTCCAGAAGGTTCAGGTTGTAAGCACCTTCCGTAATTTCAAAGGTACCGTACATGTTGAAGTCGCCGCGGGTATCAATCGTCATCTGTATATCACCGTTGCCAGAGCCTCTAATGACATCGCCCGTTGTACGGTCAATAATTATTTCGAAATAAGCATCGTCTGTTACATCCAGGTTAAAATCCAGGTTGATGCCCGAGAGGTCCACTGTGCTGCTTTCTGCTTCTACCTCCACACCTGTGCCGGATTCTGGATTTTTATTGACAAACCGAATGAAATCCTTACGTGATACATCTGTTTGGTAATCAAGCGGAAGCACTATGCGTGTGTTCGCGTCGCTTCGCGCATCTACGTTTACCTGCAGGTTTTCAGTGGGGCCAAGTACGCTGGCGGTGCCCGTGGCGAAAGCCGTACCATAGAAAAGCTCGTTTTGGGTTTCCGTGGTGTTGAGAACCATAAAGTTACGGTAACGCGCCTCCATGTCGATCACCATGTTCCGGAAACCATCGTGGGCTATACCTCCCGATACGGTTGCTTTGTTGCCGAACAAGTCCTGTAGCTGCGCATTTCGGAAGCTGATGCTGTTGGGTCCAAAGTAGATGCGGTCGGAGAAGCGGTAGGTCGTATTAAGGTAATCAAACGTAAACTGGCCGTTGGTTACCATCACAGAGCCTTTAAGCACAGGAGCGCTCAAGTTACCGAGCACTCGGATGCGGCCTTCCATATCACCACCCAAATCTGAAAATAACCCT
This sequence comes from uncultured Pontibacter sp., assembly GCF_947495565.1. Classification (GTDB taxonomy): domain Bacteria; phylum Bacteroidota; class Bacteroidia; order Cytophagales; family Hymenobacteraceae; genus Pontibacter. The sequence continues at coordinate 286,095 of NZ_CANLZM010000004.1, read as the reverse complement.
CGCAGCACTGGTTCTGTCAATTTTAGGTTTGCCTGGTCCAGCACGGCCAGCAGGTCTAGCTGATCTTCTTCGGCTTGCGGGTTGTAGAAGCCGCTAAGCGCCAGTACCTTCTTTTCATCGCGCTGAATACCTAAATCAACAGAGGCCCGTTGGTTGGCTTTTGTCCAGTCCGTGCTGCCTACCACGTTTCCGATAAATACATTATCCAGGTAGAAAGAGTCTACTTGCATGGCTGCGTTTATTTTGGCCTCATTGTAAAGGTCTTGCGCAGTGAGTTGCGCCGTTACTTCCCCGGCTATTTTCATAGGCAGGAGTGGGTTCAGATTGTTAAGCTTGAAGTTCTCTATGTTCAGCACAAGGCGGCTGTCCGGATCTGCAGAAACAGTTCCTTCTGCACGAATTACCTGATTCTGGTTGGTGAGCGCGAAGTTCTCAAACACCAATCGGTTGCCTCTTTCACTGATGTATAAGGTGTTGCCAGGCACAAAAGCCCATATGTTCTGCTGTAGCGTTATATCAGACTCATCAAAGACAATCTGCACCTGGTTCTGCAGAAAATTCAGGTCTCCTGTTATCAGGGCGCGGTTGTTCTGCTGTGGCTGCCGTAAGCTGGTAGCAAACTGTATGGTGCGCTCGCTCCAGATGCCTTCCAGAAAAAAGTCCTCTGTTTTTTCTGCTCCCGGCAGTTCCTGCTGTTGTGATGTGAATAATGCTGCTGCCAACACATCTGCATTGTGAAGCAACTTGGAGGTGCTGATTTCGATATTATTACTAAATAAAGTATAATCCTCATAAAGTATAGTATCGATAGTGGCATAAAGCTCTAAAATGGCGGTGGCATCGTGTCGGAAAGAGCCTTCTACCTTAGAGCTGTCCGAAAAAACAAGCTCCGGCACAAATAAATCAAGTATGGGATTGGCGCGTTTTAAGTTGATAGTATAGTTAACCGCATACTCATCGGCTGTGCCTTTTTCTTTTCTATTATAGTAAGCCGCTGTGGCAACTGGATCGCTCTCAAAGTTAAGTTTATACTCCTGAACCAAGGTTTTTAAGTCGGCGATGAGGGTGGTATAGTCAAAGTTGCCGTCAATATGCAGGTCGAGCAGGTTTGAAAACAGGTTCAGTCGGCGCTGCCCTTCAGCAATATCCGATTCAACCAACATAGAGTCGAGCGACAGGCTCTTGCCCTGATAGCTAACAAAGGCGCTGTCAAAGCGAGCCGTGCCTTCAAAGTCATCCAGTCTTAAACCCTTAAAATTTAGATTTGCATTGGCGCTTAATAACAAAGGTTCATTACTCAAGTTTAGCGCCTGAAAGTTGATGCGCTCCAGATCAGCTCTCATGTTGAAGGCTTTTCGATCTTCGGCTAGATTTATTTCGCCGCTTGCGTTAAAGACAAGGTTCGGGTCGTTGATAGTGACATCCCCTACAAATACCTGTTTCTGTAGCACCCCATCGGCGTTAATATTCTGATAGTTATACCCCAGCAACTGCACTTGCCTGATGGCAACATCAGCTTTTACATTGGCTGTGCTCAGGGTAAAGCCTGAGCCTTGCAGCCGGCCGCTCATGGAAATTGTCTTAATCTGCTCCTCCGCATCCAGCAGGCGGCCCAGGTTAAAGCCGTTGGTTGTTACAAAGCCGCTGTAAGAAGAGGTGCGGGTGTCGTCGTCGATCTTCAGGTTTATATCGGAGCGCAGGTTGCCAAGCGCCGTTCCAAATTCACCGTTGGCAACAAAGTCGTTATAGAAACCAAGAAAACGCCCCTCCAGTTGTACGGTGCCCAACCGGTTTGCTATACGGAAAGCTTCCTCAGGCAAGAACTGCCGGAGATCCTGTGCGCTGATAGTAGAGGGCTGAAGCCTGAGGTTGGCAAAAGTCTCCTCAAAATTTGGTAGGCCATCGGCGCTGATATTGCCTACAATGTGTGTGTTGCGGCCATACTCCAGGTCTACGTCTGTGGCAGAAAAATTAGTAACGATGCCTTTTAGCTTGAGGGAGTTTACTTGCAGGTTCTCATCATATTCGCGGATTTGAGGGGCAAAGACGGCAATATCCTGAGAAAATAATTTGCTGTTCTGCAGGTTGGCCGTCATACTGACACTATCCACAAAATCAGGGAAGTTACTGAAAGTGCTGTAATCGAATCGGATATAGTTTTGCAGGTTGCTCTTGTTCAGCTGCAGGTCAAGTTCGTCCCACTCCCAGAAGGTGGCAGCATAGGTCATACGCGTATCCAGGTTGTGCAGGCGCGTGTTGGAGTTGGCTTCAAAAGCCTGCAGGTCCGTTACACTTACCTGAAGCGTATCGCCGAGCTGTAACTCATTAAACCGGCCGTTCAGGTTGGTAATGGCCAGATGGCGGTAATCCATTCCGTACTCCGCGCGGGGGTAATTAAAATCATCATAGGCAAAGCTGCCGTTCTTAATGATCAGCTCGCCCAGTTCAAAGTTAAATGGAGTAGAAGCTTTTGTGGTGTCTTTCACAAAAAGCTGCTGCATAGCGCTGATAAAGGAGCTGAGGTTTAAAGAGTCGCTGCCTTCATACTTTACCAGGTTGGCGCGAGGCTCCTCCAGTTCCAGTGAACTTATACTTAGGTTGTTCGGGGAAAAGATAGAGAAGGCGTCTATAGCCGCCTCGGCCCGACCCACATAGAAAAGCTGCTGCTGGCGGTTATCTTTTACCTCTAGCTGCTCCAGAACCACCTTGCTGAAAAACTCAATGTCTACCCGGCTAACGCTTACCTCGTGTTTGGTGGCATCGGAGAGGTAAGTTGCCACGCGCTGCGCCACTTCCGTTTGCACCCCCGGAAAGCGAATAGCGACAAAAACAGCCGCAAAAAGCAGTAAAAGGAACAGGAATAGCCCCAAAACTATTTTTAGAATAGCTTTTCCTATAACTTTGAAGTAATTTGTTGACTGTTCTTTTTCCAAAGATGACCGAACCTACAATCTTAGCGATAGAATCTTCTTGCGACGAGACCTCCGCCGCGGTAATCCGTGGGGGCAAGGTATTGTCTAATATCGTAAACACACAAGCCGTGCACGAGCAATATGGCGGTGTTGTACCAGAGCTTGCTTCCAGAGCCCACCAGCAGAACATAATACCGGTGGTAACTCAGGCCTTGCTTACGGCAAATGTAACAAAAAGTGAGCTAAATGCAGTTGCCTTTACTCGCGGCCCCGGTCTTTTGGGTGCGCTGCTGGTGGGTTGCTCTTTTGCCAAGTCGTTTGCGCTTGGCTTAGGCATTCCTTTAATTGAGGTAAACCACATGCAGGCCCACATTCTGGCTCATTTCATAGATGAACCTAAGCCGCAATTTCCGTTCCTGTGTTTAACTGTGAGTGGCGGCCATACTCAAATCGTGCTCGTAAAAGACTACCTGGACATGGAGATAATAGGACAGACCACGGACGATGCCGTTGGGGAGGCTTTCGATAAAACAGCCAAAATGCTCGGCCTGCCATACCCTGGCGGACCCATGCTGGACAAAATGGCGGCACAAGGTAACCCCGATGCTTTTGAATTTCCGGTAGGTAACATGCCCGAGTATAATTACTCGTTCAGCGGTATTAAAACTTCTGTTTTATACTTTCTTAGAGATAAAACGAAGGGAAACCCGGATTTCGTACAGGAGAATTTAGCCGATATCTGCGCCAGCGTTCAGAAGACACTTATTAAAACGCTGCTCAAGAAGTTGAAGAAAGCCTCAACTGACTTGGGTATTTCTGAAATAGCAATTGCAGGTGGTGTATCGGCTAACTCAGGCTTACGTACTACACTGCAGGAGTATGCGTCTAAGTATAACTGGAATGTGTATATCCCTGCCTTTCAGTATTGCACCGATAATGCAGGCATGATAGCTATTGCTGCTCATTACCAGTACCTTAAAGGTGACTTTGCAACTCAGTATGTAAGTCCGGAGCCGAGGCTGAAGTTTTAATTACTCACTGGTCTCCAGAGATTAGCTGAGGTGCCACTTTGTCTAAAAGGCTTGTACATGTATTTATAAAGTATGGAAGACAACTATCAGCGATCAGCAATCAACAATATAAAGCTAGGCGATACCCGTACCTATACAAAGCATGTAACGGCAGCAGACTTTGCCCGATTCGATGATGGTCTGGTACATGCCGTTTGCTCCACGTTTTCGTTGGCGCAGGCTGCTGAATGGGCTGGCCGTTTGTTTGTGTTGGATATGAAAGCGGAGGATGAGGAAGGTGTTGGTACTAGTTTGATTATCAACCATAAATCTCCGGCTTTTGAAGGAGATGATGTTGTGATTGTGGCGACCCTTGAGAAGTATGAAGGCAATAACGTAATCTGTAGCTTCACGGCAAAAGTAGGGGAGCGTTTGGTGGCTGACGGAGAAACCGGGCAAAAAATTTTGAAAAAAGAGAAACTGGCGAAAATTTTGGCGCCGAAGAAAGTATAAATGGCGAAAGATAAAGACAGAATTAAGAAGCACGTTAACATCGTTAACCGCAAAGCATCCTTCGAGTACCAGTTTATTGATAAGTACACCGCTGGCGTTATGCTAATGGGTACCGAAATCAAATCTATTCGAGAGGGTAAGGTAAATATGCAGGATGGTTACTGCGTGTTTACGCGCGGAGAGCTTTGGCTGCATAACGTGCACATCTCTACCTACACCGAAGGCACCCATTACAACCATGAGCCCATGCGTGCGCGCAAGCTGCTGCTAAACAAAAGCGAACTCCGTAAACTTGAGAAAGGCGCAGAAGAACAAGGCGTAACGATTATACCGACACGCTTGTTTGTAAATGACCGTGGGTATGCTAAAGTAGAGGTTGCCTTAGCACGTGGTAAAAAGCTGTATGACAAGCGGCAAGACATAAAAGAGAAAGACGTGAAGCGCGAGATGCAGCGCAGCGGGTATTAAGTATAATTGTGAATGAATGAATGAGTGAATGTGTGAATAGAAGTGTGTTTTTATAGGTCCTAGCAAATAAGTTTATACTTTGAAAACTATAACCGCATTACCCTTTGCTCATTTACAACTCGCTTAATCTCTCATTTACTCCATCAAAATTAGAAAATCGTGGAATACGGTATAGGTCTGCTAAGTGTGGTGCCCATGCGCGCCGAAACATCTGACAAAGCTGAAATTGTAACGCAGCTAACTTTTGGCGAATGCTACGAGGTGGTAGGCCAGGATGGGAACTGGCTGCAGCTGCAGTTGGCTGCCGATGGCTACCGTGGTTGGATTGACTCGAAGCAGCACACCCCAGTAACTGCAGACTACTACAAAGAATGGACTAAAACCAATCATCCGCGTGTTACGGACCTCTTGCAGGTGGTAAGCAATGGCAATGTCCGAATTCCGGTTGGGATAGGTTGTTACCTTCCATTTTTTGACGGTGAATCCATTCGGGTTAACGAGGAGCGGTATCTGTATACTGGCAAGGCTTCTGATCCTGCTAGTGCTGCAACCACAGCAGAATTGCTAAAGGTGGCAGATAACTTTTTGAAGTCGCCATACTTGTGGGGCGGCAAATCGGTTTTTGGCATCGACTGCTCTGGCTTTACCCAGTTGGTGTTCGGTATCTGCGGCTATCAGCTTCCGCGCGATGCGTACCAACAAGTAGACCTTGGTGAGGAGGTTCACTTTGTAACGCAGTCACAGCCCGGAGACCTGGCATACTTCTCGAATGCTGAAGGACGTATCACGCATGTCGGTTTGGTGCTGGAGGGCCAGAAGATTATGCATGCCCATGGCGAGGTGCGCATCGATACACTGGATCATAACGGAATTTATAACGCTGACCGCAAGCGATATTCCCACAACCTGCGTATTATCAAGCGAATACATCTCTAAAAGCTGCTGATTTTCTTGGTCAAACAGTATAGGTTTTCCGCAGATTCCGTAAAAGAGTAGGCGTAAGACCAGAAATTGGCCATGAAAGACAAAGTTCTCATCCTAAACCAAGATTTCAGCGCTATTGCCGTCTGCTCTATCCAAAGAGCTTTTCGTTTAGTTTACCTCGATAAGGCGGAGATGGTCTCGAAGTCTGATGGCGAAGTGCTGCATACTGTCAGTACTACTTATCCTGTACCATCTATCATTCGTTTGCAGCGTTACGTGCGGGTGCCTTACTATGGCATTGCCTTGAGCCGGCATAACGTGATGCGCCGCGACAACTATAGCTGCCAGTACTGCGGCTCTGTTAAGCAGCTAACGTTAGATCACCTTCTTCCGCGCTGCCGGGGAGGGGAGACGAAGTGGCAAAATCTTGTAACTGCCTGCTCGCGCTGCAATGCCCGCAAAGGCGACCGTACGCCAGAAGAGGCCGGTCTGAAGCTAAACAGAAAGCCAACGCGGCCCACCTTACAAAACTTCCTGCAGCTGCATCTCAATCCCAAAAACACCGACTGGAAAGTATACCTTGGTGTAAACAATTAACTGGATTATACTTGTGCTAATATCCTTAGTGTTGATTTTATACTTACATCATGTTCAGGTATTAACGTGGATTTAAGTGAAGTATGGAACAAAGTATAAAGTTGCATGCTTATCATACTCCGACAAGTATGGTAAGTCTAATTGTTTTGCTGAATTTATAACCTTATTGTTCGCCTTTGCTTTTAACTTATTAGCCCGGTAAGTTCTTTTGCTTTCATGCTGCGGCCTTATGATTATTCAGATCAAGCAATAAAGTATGAATACACTGCAGCTTTGTTTTAAGGTTGTAGCAATTATTTTTCATCTGGGCTACTCAAGCAAAGCTATCGTGGGGCATCGGCGAATTTCTCTAACACAATAGTAAGTATAAGCTACCAGCACAACCACCGCTAATTTATACCAGGTGCTTACTCAATTCTGTAAAGTGCTCACCAAAAGCATCTTGTAATCTGTGGGCAAACTAGCATTTCTTGAATTTATTACTTAATTTTGCCGTTCATTCGATTGAGTGAGCCTAAACCTTGTGTCTGGGTATGTATAACTAAACCAAACCGGCCAATTGCTCTAAGCCGGTGGCTACTCAAGAGCAGTAAAACAATATGAGTAATTCTCCAGAAAATTTCGACTGGGACAAGTTTGAGTCTCAGGGTTTCGGTGCTGGCTACAGCAAAGCTGAGAAAGCCGAAATGGAAAAAATGTATGACGACACCCTGACTACTGTACAGGAGCAGGAGGTTGTTAAAGGAATCGTGGTAGGTATCACTGATCGTGACGTGATCCTGAACATCGGTTTCAAATCTGATGGCCTTGTGTCTATCTCTGAATTCAGAGACATGCCTGATCTTAAGGCTGGCGACGAGGTTGAAGTGTTTATCGAAGACCAGGAAGATCCAAACGGTCAGCTTATCTTGTCTCGCAAGAAAGCGAAAATCGTTAGCGCCTGGGCTCGTATCTACGACGCACTTGAGAACGACAACGTTCTGGAGGGTGTGGTTAAGAGAAGAACCAAAGGTGGTCTTATCATGGATATCCATGGTGTGGAGGCCTTCTTGCCAGGTTCTCAGATCGACGTGAAGCCGATCCGTGATTTCGATGTGTTCGTTGGCAAGAAAATGGAAGTGAAAGTTGTGAAAATCAACGCCGCTTTCGACAACGTGGTTGTATCTCACAAAGTACTTATCGAGAAAGACCTGGAGCAGCAGCGTGCCGCTATCCTGAACAACTTAGAGCGTGGTCAGGTACTGGAAGGCGTTATCAAGAACATGACAAACTTCGGTGTGTTCATCGACCTTGGTGGCGTAGACGGTCTGCTTCACATCACAGATATCTCTTGGGGCCGTATCAACCATCCAGAGGAAGTTCTGAATTTAGACCAGAAAGTGAACGTAGTTGTGCTTGACTTCGATGATGACAAGAAGCGTATTTCTCTTGGCATGAAGCAGCTGACTCCGCACCCATGGGATGCACTTCCAACTGAGATTGAGGTTGGCTCTAGAGTTAAAGGTAAAATCGTTAACGTGGCTGACTACGGTGCATTCCTTGAGCTGATGCCAGGCGTTGAAGGTCTGATCCACGTTTCTGAAATGTCATGGTCGCAGCACCTGCGCAACCCACAAGACTTCATCAAGCAAGGCGACGAGGTTGAGGCAGTTGTGTTGACGCTTGACCGCGAAGAGCGCAAAATGTCATTAGGCATTAAGCAGCTTACTGAAGACCCATGGACGAAAGAAGATGTGTTGACGAAATACGCTATCGGTACGAAACATACTGGTATCGTTCGCAACCTGACTAACTTCGGTCTGTTCCTGGAGCTGGAAGAAGGTGTTGATGGTCTGGTACACGTTTCTGACCTGTCTTGGACTAAGAAGATCAAGCACCCATCTGAGTTTGTAAAAGTTGGTGAAAACCTGGATGTAGTTGTTCTGGAGCTTGACGTTCCTAACAGAAGACTTGCATTAGGCCATAAGCAGCTGGAGGAGAACCCTTGGGATACGTTTGAGTCTGTATTCAACATCGGTTCAGTTCACAAAGCTACTGTACTTGAGAAATCAGAAAGAGGCGCTACACTGGAGCTGCCTTACGGTATCGAAGGCTTCACTTTCCCTAAAGGTCTGACGAAAGAAGACGGATCTCAGGTTGAAGCAGGCGAGACACTTGATTTCAAAGTAACTGAGTTCTCTAAAGATGATCGTAAGATTATCCTTTCTCATACTGCTACGCACTCTGAAGTAGAGTCTTCTAGAGCTGCAAGAGCTACTAAGAAAGCCGCCGCTCCTGCTACAGGTGGTGGTGAGAAGAAAGAGAAAGCTCCTAAAGTTCAGAAAGAGGCAGATCGCTCTACACTGGGCGACCTGGACGCACTTTCTGCCCTGAAAGAGCAGATGCTTGAGAATGAGAAAGAAGCTGGTGTTAAGAAATTAGAGGCTGCTGCTGCTAAAAAAGCAAAAGACTCTGATGATGAAGCTTCTGAAGAAGAAAACAACGCTTAATTAATCTTTAAGCTTGTTATACAACAAGAAGGCCCCGGAGCAATCCGGGGCTTTTTTGTTTTCAATAGATTCTGATATGATGGAGATGGCAGGTAAAAGTATAAACGTACTGTATTTTAAGTGGCAGTAGAAGCAGCACTTGGCTTCAGCTTGTCTACCAGGGCTTTAGGTAATAAGCAAAGTGCCCGATTTAAGTTGTTTTATCGTATACATATATATTAACTATGTATTATGATTATAAGATTTTAGGCTTACAACAGATAGCATTAAATTCTTATTTAGGGGCTAAACAATGAATCTGAAAAACATAACTTATAAACAGGCCGCCATACTTTTGGTAGGTGCTCTGCTTGTGGGTTATGTCATCTATCAGGAAAGGCTCTCCAATCACTCCCTGAAAGGCTACTATACAGTTGGTGTAATTCTTACTAATATAGAGTTGACACCTAAGGATATGGAGGTGGTGCAGTTTGTGATTAAGAAACGAGTTGATCTCATTAATGCGCAAGGAGGAGTTGAAGGGAGGGAATTAAGAGTAAACTATCTCAATGATGAAGGTAGCCCTGAGGTCGCGAGACAAGTAGTTCAGGAGACAGTGGATAATAAGCACCTTATTGGCTATGTAGGGTGCTGGAGCTCTACCAGGTCAAAAGCAATAGCAGAGGTAGTGGGCCCGGCGCGGGTTCCGTTTATAGGTGGCTATGCCCTTACTACGCTCTTTGAAGAATATCCTACCATGTATACTGCTGAGCAGGGCATTAAAGATATAGCAGCGCGTTTTGATCTGTTCCTGAAGTCTAAGTACAAAAGGCCTGCTTTTATCGGCAAAACAGGGGATTTATATTCGATTGAGTTGCTGGAGCGAATAAAACAGCTGGAAAAGTCAGACTCTTCTATTGAACTGGTGCTTGAAAAATGGTATCCGTCAGGTTACAACTTCACATCAAGTGACTATGACTCCATCACAAACGCGCTGGCAGAAGAAGCGGACTTTGCCATGATTTCTTTTGGGAGCATTATTACCTCAGATCTTTTAGACCATATACGCAAAGCAGGCATTGAAATTCCCATTTTTACTGCTCTCGGTGATCTTGGCTTTGTTGTGCATCATACGCAGGGGCAAAGTATAGGTGAGATATTTGATTTGAATGTGGTAGGAATTCCCGGCACTTTTAATCTAAGGATGCAGGAACAGATCCCGACGTTTATGGATGAAATTAAACCAGGCGAGACCCTGGAACTCCAACTTAACTTTGGCGCAAGGCTGGCAGATTGCTTAGGGCTGATGGCGGAGGCTGCTAAGCATGAAAGCGCTGCGGGTGAAGACAATATCAGAGAGAAGATAAACAAAGGTTTAGAAAACTATATTGGTGGGGGGCAGATTTATCGGGGCTGGTTTGCGGATTGGTATTTTACCTCCGACAGAGCCATAGCCGGTGATGTGCTGCTCGCCTGGAAGCCCCCGACCTTGCCTCGGCATATGCTAGCGCCAGACCAGTATTTGCGCAAAAATGATACACTGCAAAAAGTGCCTGTGCTTTACACACACATGAATCTGGTGGAAATAAACAGAGTGAGTGATGTTGAAGGCAGCTTCTATGCCACATTCTACCTGGAGCTTACCTCTACAAAGGATTTCTCTGTCCAGCAGATTGACTTCACCAATGCGGCCCGCAGCGAGACAAGCCATGAATACTTGCTGGATATTAAGGAAATCAGAATTGCACAGGTTGGAAATGGAATGCCGCTTTTCAACCACATGTATAAAATATCGGGTAAGTTTCTCTTTGAACCAGATTTAAAGAACTACCCTTTCGATAAGCAGAAGTTCTCCATTCATTTCCAACCCATGAGTGCGGCCCAGCCGTTTCTGGTTCAACCCTCAGTTACTGCTTTGAACGATTCTATTTTTGATGTAGATGGATGGAATTACCAAAGCCAATATGTGGGCTATGACCATGATATTATAAATTTTGTAAATACTTTCACTGACAAGGTGCAGACACTACCGTTCTATAAATTTAGCTATACGTATGTGCTGGCGCGGGCAAGAATCGATTTTTTCCTGAAAGTGCTGACCCCGTTACTTGTTATACTTGTAGTAACTTATTTTTCGGTTTTTATTCCGTTGCATCGGTTCGAAACGCTGGAGGCTATACAAGTCACATCGCTCTTGGCTTCTATTGCTTTATACTTTTCTGCTTACAAACCGGAAATGGAGTATGCCACTATCTCTGATCGGATTTTCATCTTCACTTACATCATGATTACGTCGCTTATTGGCACTTCTATACTTCAGTTTGTGAAGAGGAAAAAGCACAATACAGAAAGTAAGGTGGCAAAAATGTATCAGCGTTTCATTTTTCCGGTTATTATTTTTGTTTTTACGATGCTCATTGTCGCTTAGTAAGTGCAGAAGGCTTTCATCAGCCAAAGCAGAAAATAAAATTAATAAAACGCTAAAATTAAACGTCTGAAACTCAACCGGCTTAGCGCTATGCAGGCAGGATGTCCAAAAAATAACCCATTAAAGTTTGACAAGTATACTTCTCTATGTATATTTGCACTCCCAACAACACGGTAACGTGGCCGAGTGGCTAGGCTCAGCTCTGCAAAAGCTGCTACAGCGGTTCGAATCCGCTCGTTACCTCAGAACCCCGCTAAGTATAACTGGCGGGGTTTTTTGTTTTTATTACTTTTCCTTCCTTGGCTGCCGGAGCTGCTTTCTATTCGCTTCCATTTCTCTGAAAATTATCCTTGCTGCTTAATCTTTTGATGTCTAAATCCGTAATGTCCTTAACTAAGAAAGGTGTAAGCAGTCAGTTATAATTGCTTTAAAGCACATATTTGAAGTTTAAAATATTAGTAGCCACAGATTTAAGTAATTGCATCGATCAAAAGCAATGGTAGCTCCGGCAACTATCTTTTACAATGATAGCGCAGGAAGTATAATGAGGATATAGCATCCCAAAGTAGTATAATAGCATAGCTTACTCAGCGAGAAAACTAATGAAAATTATCGATTTGCGCGTAATGCGCGGGCCAAACTACTGGTCAGTAAAGCACCCTAAACTTATTGTTTTAAAATTGGACCTGGAGCAACTCAGCCAGTTGTCTACTGATGAAGTCCCTCACTTTTTAGCACGATTACAAAAAATGTTTCCGGATATGCAGCGCCACCGGGCTGCAGAAGGGGTAGAAGGCGGCTTTTTTAAGTCAGTTGAAGAAGGTACCACGTTTGGGCATGTGGTGCAGCACGTGGCACTGGAGCTGCAAACAATGGCAGGAATGGAAAGCGGTTACGGTCGCTGCTACCCAGCACCTGAGGAGGGGCACCAGGCTGTAGTGTACTCGTACCAGGAAGAGAGAGCCGGAGAATACGCTGCATATGCTGCGGTTCGTATTACAAAGGCATTGATAGCGGGAGAGAAGTATAAACTAGAAGAAGACATCAGCCGCCTGCATGATATTCGGGAGGATGAGTATTTTGGCCCTAGTACCTATTCTATCGTTTCGGAAGCAGTAAGCCGCGGCATTCCTTATATCAGGCTAAACCGCCACTCTCTCATCCAATTGGGTTACGGGGTGCATCAAAAGCGCATACAAGCCACCATGACATCCAGCACAGCTTGTTTTGCTGTAGAGATAGCAGGAGATAAAAAAGCCACCAAAGATATTCTGGAAGAGGCTGGCATTCCGGTGCCCAAAGGCAGAACTATTTATGAGCCTGACGAACTTAAGAAAGCCATTAACTGGCTTGGCTTTCCGCTTGTTATCAAGCCATTAGACGGAAACCACGGCAAAGGCGCTACCATAAACATCACTACCCTAAAGGATGCCCAGAAAGGCTTCTCTGAAGCGAAGAAGTTTTCGGATGGCGTTATGGTAGAGCAGTTTATACAGGGCTTTGATTTCAGGCTTCTGGTTATAAACGGCAAATTTGTGGCTGCTGCAAAGCGCACACCCGCTAAAGTTACAGGAGATGGCGTTTCTACTATTAAACAGCTCATAGATAAAGAAAACAAAGACCCTCGTCGCGGCATCGGGCATGAGAAGGCGCTCACTAAGATTAAGTTGGATAAGCACACAGCTAATATCCTGAAGAGCCTGAACCTGACAACCCAATCTGTTATTGCGGCAGGTGAGGACCTATACCTGAAAAGTACGGCCAACATTAGCACCGGCGGTACTGCCACCGATGTTACAGACCTGGTAGATCCTTATAACATATTAATGGCCGAACGCATTGCCGGTTTAATTGGTCTTGATATTTGCGGCATAGACGTAATGACCACTGATATTGCCATACCTTTAAACGAGGCTCGTGGAGCAGTGCTGGAGGTTAATGCTGCGCCAGGTTTCAGAATGCACATATCGCCAACCTATGGCTTGCCGCGCAATGTTGCTGAGCCTGTTGTGGATATGCTTTTCCCGCACAGCATGCCGGCACGGGTTCCGATTATTGCTGTTACCGGCACGAACGGCAAAACAACTACTACCCGTCTGATAGCGCATATGGTGAAGCATAAGGGCTTCCAGGTTGGTTATACTACAACAGAGGGTATTTATATACAGGACAAGTTGCTGGAGAAAGGCGACACAACCGGATCTTACAGCGCGCAATTTGTGCTGAAAGACCCAACTGTAAATTTTGCCGTGCTGGAATGCGCCAGAGGAGGCCTTCTCCGCTCCGGACTTGGTTTCGAGCAATGCGACATAGGTATCATAACTAACGTGAGCTCAGACCACCTGGGTTTAGGAGACATTCATACTTTAGAAGAATTAGCCCTATTAAAGGCAGTTGTGCCAAAGAGCGTGAGCAAAGACGGCTATGCTGTACTTAACGCTGACGACGATCTGGTTTACGCAATGGCTGAAGAGGTAGACTGCAAAGTAGCTTTCTTTAGCATGAACGAAGACAACCCGCGCATACTTAAGCATATTGCAAAAGGCGGGCTAGCCGCAGTATTTGAAAACGGTTATATCTCTATTTTCAAAAATAGCTATAAAATTCGGATAGATCGTGTGGCAGATGTGCCGCTTACTTTCGGAGGTAAGGCTAAATTTAACATTGAGAACATACTTGCTGCTGCGCTGGCTGGTTATATTTCGCACTTCGAAATTGAAGACATTAAAACCTCTCTTCGTACGTTTATACCTTCTCCAAGCAAAACCCCAGGCCGTATGAACCTGTTCAAGTTCCCGACTTTTGAGGTGCTGGTAGATTACGCACACAACGTCGGAGGCCTGAAGGCAATCGGCGAATATATGAGTGAGCTGGACGTTACGAAGAAAATAGGCATCGTGGCGGCCGTAGGAGACAGGCGGCAGGAGGATTTTTATGAAATCGGCCGCGTGTCAGGTGACATATTTGACGAGATAATAGTCCGCCTGGACTCAGACCTAAGAGGCAGAACAGCAGACGAAATTTTGGGGCCTGTACTGCGGGGCATTGAGGACACCGCGCCTAATAAGCCAGTGCGCCAGATTCCGGAGGAAATGCGCGCTATAGCGTATGCGCTGGAGAATGCAGAAGAAGGTTCTTTAGTCGCCATTTTTACCGAAGATGTGCATGAATCTGTGAAAATGGTAGAGAGTTTCAAGGTAATTCAGGATCGTAAGGTTTTTGCAGAATAAACACCGCTAAGCCACGTTAGAGAGGTAGTAATAGAAAGATATAAATGTGAACGATGGACTAAAGCCCTTGCCGTAGGTTAGGGCTTTTTTTATTCGCTAAAGATTAATCAGTAAGCATTAAAAACAGAAAAGCCCCTGCCGTGTAGGACAGAGGCTTTTCATACTTTGGCTAAAGTATGAAATATCTTTATTTCAGAATAAAGGTAGTCTTACCGATCAGGAAACCCTCCGCGTAAAGCTCTACGGTGTGCTGCCCCTTTTTATACTCTGCGTTTTTATCGTAAGTAAAGCTAAGCGCCTGCTGCGAGTTGTCAAATACAAAATCGCGCTTAGCAGTGTAGTACATTTCTTCGCCATCGATTTGGAACATGCCTGAACCGGTAGAAAGGTTGTAAAGAGCAGCTCCGTCAGGCTCGATCATGCGCATGTAAACTGTTTTAGGCTCTTTTTTAGCCACCTCGTTACGGGCAAGTGTAAAGTCGATTCTTAATTTATCTACCTGCTTCGCTCTGAACTCGTTGTCGTTATCTTCTTTCTCCTTGCCACGCTGGTTGATGATGTTCACGTTAAGCCCTTTAGCCTCTAAGCGTGATGCAATACGCACCTGCTGGTTGAGTTCTTGGTTGGTAGAACGCATGGTGGTCAGGCTGTCAGACATGCGGGTTTGGGTAGTTTTTAGGTCTGTGTTTTCTGTAAACAGCACCTCGTTATCCTGCTTCAGGCGCGATATCTCATTATCCTTCTCCTGCAGCTGCTTTTCAAAAGCGGAAGCTCTGTCACGGAATCTGCGCTGGTCGGCCAGGCTATAGCTTCTTTTTCTGAAACCACGGAGCTCATCCAGGTCAGCTGAAATAGAGGAGATCTGAGCCTCCAGCGAGTCATTTTCCAATCCCATTGCTGAAAGTTCCTGGCTTTGGCGCTCAAAATCAGCTTTAAGTGCTTCGTATACTTTAATCTGATTCTCCAGTTCGCTGTCTTTTACTTTTATGATTTCAGCCTGCTCTTCTGTTTTCTCTTTTTTCTGATAATTCATGTAAATCAGAATGCCGTTGATGCTAATAAGCACAACCAAAAGGCCTCCTATTAAAAGTTTGCGGTTACTGCGATTCTCAGGAGTGTTTGTAGACATATATTAAATGTTTGATTACCCGAAGTTATACATTAGTTTTAAATCCATCACTAGATTTCGCTCTAGTGTAAAAGTCAAATATATAAATTTGGTTTTATAATTGAAGCAAGATGAACCAAGATTTTAATGCCGGCTACTGGCAGCAGCGCTACCAGCAAAACCAGACTGGCTGGGACGTTGGAGGTATAACGCCACCGCTAAAATATTATTTTGATCAGATAAGCAACAAATGTCTGCGCATTTTGATTCCTGGGTGCGGGAATGCCTACGAAGCAGAATATTTGCATAAAAACGGATTTACAGATGTTTACGTAGCGGATCTGGCTGAAGCGCCTTTACAAAACTTAGCTGCTCGTCTTCCCGATTTCCCAAAGCAACACCTGCTGCATCAGGATTTCTTCTCGCTGCAAGGTTGTTATGACCTTATTGTAGAGCAGACTTTCTTTTGTGCCTTACATCCTGACTTGCGAAGCGCTTATGCCCGTAAATGTGCAGAGCTGTTAAAGCCAGATGGTAAGCTTATGGGGCTGCTGTTTAACACTACATTCGAAAAAGAAGGACCTCCGTTTGGCGGAAACCGTGAAGAATACCGGCAGTGCTTTGCACCATACTTTGACTTTCTGCACTTTGACACCGCTTACAATTCTATCCCGCCAAGGCAGGGAAAAGAGCTGTTCATTGAGTTGAAAGTAAAAAAGTAAGTGGTTGCCGAGTTAGGTTAAAGGGTTGTCATATGAAATGCCCGGGCTACCAAAACTCACAACTATCTAAGTTTCTCCTTACCTTTGCATTGCCGGAACAGGCAAGTATAAAGTATAAAAGCTATGTTTGAGATACCGAAATTAAACTATACAGACAGCGGCAATTTCTTCCTGATGGCTGGTCCATGCGCCATTGAGAGCGAAGAAATGGCGCTGCAGATTGCAGAACGCATCAAAACAATAACTGATAAGCTGCAGATTCCGTGGATATTCAAAGGATCATACCGGAAGGCTAACCGCTCACGCCTCGATTCATTTTGCGGTATAGGCGATGAGAAGGCACTGCGCATTCTGGAGAAAGTGGGGAAAGAGTTTAATGTGCCGACTGTAACCGATATTCATGAGAGTGGCGAGGCTGCTATGGCCGCTGCGTATGTGGACGTGCTGCAGATTCCTGCTTTTTTGTGTCGCCAGACGGATCTTTTGGTAGCAGCAGCTAATACCGGCAAAGTAGTAAACATAAAGAAAGGCCAGTTTTTGTCTGGTGATGCGATGCGCTTTGCCGTGGATAAGGTGCGGGAATCAGGTAATGACAAAGTGATTTTAACTGACCGCGGAAACAGCTTCGGCTATTCTGACCTGGTGGTGGATTACCGTAACATACCGGCCATGCAGGCTACAGGTGCCCCGGTTGTAATGGATGTGACGCACTCACTGCAGCAGCCTAACCAAAATTCGGGGGTAACGGGCGGCAAGCCAGCGCTTATCGAAACCATTGCCAAAGCAGCTATTGCGGTTGGCGCAGACGGTCTGTTCATCGAAACGCATCCGGAGCCAAGTACTGCCAAGTCGGACGGCGCTAATATGCTACCGCTCGATCAACTGGAAGCGCTGCTGCAAAAGCTTGTGCGCATTCGTCAGGCTATTAAATAAGAGTTATTCTACAGCAAACTAGAAAGGGCCAAAAAGTAATATCTACTTTTTGGCCCTTTTACTTTTAGGATGATCTGTTTTATCAATAATAAAGCGTAAAATATTCTTTGGGCTGTTGCTTCCGGAAGAACACTAAGCCTACAAAGTATAAATCTACTGTCTGGCGCACCTGTGGGTGGCGCTTCACCTCTTGCCAGGCGCGCTTCATTTCCGCTGACCAGTAAATATCATCTAGCACCAGCACAGTATTTTCATGGCTCTTACTGAGGCAATGCTCAAAATAACGGAGAGTTGGTTCGTAACGGTGGTTGCCATCCAGAAAAGCGAAATCAAGCTGCTCCACCTTTTGTAACTGCTGCTCCAGTGTCTCGTCAATGTTTCCTTCTACCAGTGTAATGTTGCTGTATCCCTGCTTTCGGAAATTCTCACGGGCAACTTGGGCAATATTCGGGCAACCTTCAAAAGTATAAATTCTGCTATTTTTCCGTGCTTCTGCTAAGTAGGAGGAGGTAAGGCCAAGTGAGGTGCCCAGCTCAAGTATAGTTTTGGGCTGAAAATGATTGACTAAGCGGAAAAGCAGCTGTCCATACTTGGCAGGCTTGGCAGACGTACGCGCAATGTCCTTCACTTTGCGAGCCTTTAGATTTATACTTCTCGATCCTGCACCAAAATCTGTTACCTGAAGCTGTCGCTCATCGTTAAGCAGATTATCCCGTAGCGCCTCTACATAAGTATAAGCAGGAAAATGGCCGGTATGGTGCAGCACATGATGGTAGAGATCAAATACGAAAGGGGAGTGGACGCCATGCAGCTTGTAAGCACGCATTCGGTACAGCAGGTAATCAGCAGCTAATCTAAAGTAAGACACAAGGGTTGATGTTGGAGACAGCGCTCAAGTATAAATCCAGCGAAAGTTAATTCTAAAGTATAGGTGCTGGCGGGGCTTAGGTTAATTAAGTTTATAAGGCACGACAAGCGTAAACTCAGGTATCGTGACATCAAATTGGCGTCCGTCCACCATGCGCTCCATCAGGTATGTGCCGCGCATTTTGCCGATGCCGGTTTTCAAGTTGCAGCCTGATACATACTCGTGCATCTCGCCAGGTTCCAATGTGGGTTGCTGGCCAACTACGCCTTCGCCCTCTACCTCACGCATCTGGCCGGTGGCATCATGAATGTACCAGTGGCGGCGCATCAGCTTTACGGTAAACTCACTGTTGTTCTCAATCTTTATCCTATAGGCAAAAACAAAGTGCTGCTGTACCGGGCTGGAGTAGTCTGGTAAGTAGTTGGCGGTGACAGTAACTTTTACACCTTCCGTTGTTTTTGTATCCATGTTCCAGAGTTTTTTGTATACTTAGAAACTAATGCGGCTGCTGCTTATGCTGTAGCTTTTGTTAACCTAACTCAACAAGCCGAACTAACCCATGCATGTAAAGATAGAAGAAAGCTGGCAAAATATCTTACAAGATGAATTTGAAAAACCATATTTTAAGGAGCTGGTTTCATTTGTAAAAGACGAATACACGTCGCAAAAAGTTTATCCTCCCGGAAATCAAATCTTTAACGCCTTTGAGATGTGCCCATTCGATAAAGTGGAGGTCGTTATTTTGGGGCAGGACCCGTATCATGGGCCAAACCAGGCAAACGGTCTCGCTTTTTCTGTAAGCGATAAGGTGCGCACGCCGCCTTCCTTGTTAAATATTTTCAAGGAGATAAAGAGTGACCTTGGCAAAGACATGCCAGAAACCGGAAATCTGGAGCGCTGGGCCACCCAAGGTGTACTGTTGCTAAACGCTACCCTGACTGTGCGGGCAGGCGACGCCGGTTCTCATCAAAAAAAAGGCTGGGAAGAGTTTACCGACGCTGTTGTGCAGAAAGTGAATAACCTGAAAGAGAATGTAGTATTTATACTTTGGGGAGCTTATGCACAGAAAAAAGGAGCATTTATAGATGAGCGGAAGCACCTGGTATTAAAGGCCGCACATCCATCACCCTTCGCAGCTGACAGAGGTTTTTTCGGGAGCCGGCACTTCAGTAAAGCCAATGCATACTTGCAGGAGCACGGCAAAAAGCCGATTGATTGGTAAGTCTATACTTCAAAATCAAAATTTTAAAATGATGGGCGCTAAGAATCACTAAAGATTTCGACCGCCCGTCATTTTTATACCTGAAAAGCAGAAGCGAATAAAGCCTACTTCAGCTGTTTAAATTTCTGCTGCATAACCTGCTGCACCGACTGGTTTGTAATTTTGCTGTCGAGCCAGGAGATAATATCCAGGTACTGGAATGGGCGCCTGTAAAGCGGGTTACCGGAAATCTGCAGCAGCTGCTCCTTAAGGGCTATGAAAGCTGATTTGAGCTCCAACGGTTTTATATCAGGGAGTTTACGCAAAAATTCACAGATTGCTACTTGCATCGGCTGCCGGTCGTTCATCTTGCCCAAAAAGTGGTACACTGATTTTATCTGGTATTCTAATAACTCATCTTTACCGGCTTCATAGTGCACAATCAGGTTCAGGATGCGGGCAAAGCACTGTATATCTTCTCGTAAGCTGATATCCTTGTACTGAATGATTTTCTGCAAGTATAAAATTGTGCTGGAATAGTCGCCGCTGCCAAAGTATAGCGAAGCAATTTTATAGTAAAAGACGAGCTGGCGGTGCGGGTCCAGCTGCTGCTTAAATACATTTAAGTTACGCCTGATCTCCGGCACAATTTTGAGCCCCTCTGTAAAGCGGCCCTCCATGTAACTAGCATTAATGCGGTTTGTATAAATGTACAGGAAAAGCAGCATCTCAATATTCGGGTTGCTGCGCCTGTTGCTTTCTGCGGCAAAGTCTTCAAGCTTTTTTAGAGCCTCCTTAAACTTACTGTAGTACAGCATGCTGTAGAGGGCCAGCAGCAGGTTGTGCAGTCCCTTGATATAATTGGTGGTTTGCTGCTGCTTCATCTGGGGCTCATCCTCAAACAAATCCACCCACTTCTGGGCATACCGATAACAGGCCTTAAAATCCTGAAGTATGTAATGGTACCAAACATGCGACTGATAAAACGACAGCTTCTCAGTAAAACTTGCCTCCTTAGGATTAAGGGCTGGCACATTAGCCTTGAAAAAATTTGTCAGCTGATCACGGTCATCCTGGGTGCGGGCGTGCCCCAGCTTTATATAAAGGCCGTAAAGGCGTAACGCCAGGGTGGAGTTATGGTGTGTGCGGCTAAGATGCGCCACTAAAGAATCTGTCTCTTCTGTCAGTTGTTCAGCGCGCCCCTCCAGGCTGCGGGTAATGTACTGCTGCTCAATCTGCTTCTCAAAATTTAGGGCAGATAAGGAGATGTGTAAGTAAGAGCTTTGCTGTGCCGCCACTTTCACTTTTTCTAGCATTTTCAGGCTTTGCTGGTAGAGGCCCTTATTATAAAGCACGCGTGCATAATCCAGCTGCTCGTGCAGTTGGATGTCAGGGTTTTGGTTGGCATGGTACATGCGCAGGCTGGCCAGCAACTGCTTGTAGAGGTTGGCCTTCTGGTTGGCAAGCTGCACCTTTCTGATACCTGGCACCTGCCGCAGCACCCGCTCTTCGTCATAGTCCGACGTGCCGTCCAGCGCATCAAATAGCTGCAGGAACTTTATGTCGCCGCTGGAGCCTTGCCGCGTAGCTAATAGCCTGAAATGGCGCTTTTCTGAGCGGGCCATTGATTTTATTAACTGAAAAACAGCATCCTGCGAAGTGTTTGACATTGTATATTTATTTCAGTTATGTTATTGATAATCAGCTTAAATATTTTTAAAATTAGCTATTAGAAATAGTATTGATACCCGAAAATAGTTTTCAGTGTAGCAACAAAAGTATGAATTTAGCAAAAGGTTAAGCAGTAAAGATAGGCTTTATAGTTCTAAAAGCTTCTTTATGGTACAGGCCAGTATGCAGGAGGACGTGCAGAAAGCATTCAAGAGAAATTTCCTGGATCAGTTTTAAGAACTGATGTAGCAGATAAAGATAATAGTTTTGATTAGTTTTTAATTCCAGATTATTAAGCTGCACGCTACTAGAGTGTAGTTTTCTGACAAAGTGTGACTTTGGTTGCACTAAAAAAGCCGCTGATATGGGTTTCAGCGGCTTCTTTTTTACTGCCATTTGGTGCTGCCGAATTTGTCAGGGTTAAACCAGCTGTTATCTATGCTTTTCGGGAAGCTCATGTTGTAATACTCCTCGCGTAACGTAGTTACGCCGTCTGTTTTGAAGATAATTTCAGTGGCTACCCAATAATTATCCAGTAGCTGGTAGTTGTTCATCTCCACATCACGCACACTCCCTGTATTATTGGTGATTACCCGCACAACGTATAGTCGTTCTTTATCAACCCAGAACTGGCTGCTGCTGCCGTCAGCTGGGTTTTTAGTGCCAACCACAATCGCTTTGCGCCCCTGCCAGTCGGCTTCGGATATTTTGCCTAAGTCAAAGTTAAGTTGCTGTAGCTTAGCGGCTGTTTCCTGTGGCTGGAGAAAGTATGCATCAAAAGATAAAAGAACCAGCGGGTGCACCTGGGGCATTTTAGCTGCCAACTTGCGCGCTTTGAAATGGTAAACAGAATCTTCCGAGAAAATTACCCCGTTGCCGCTTTCAAAGCCATCAAACCGAATATGCAGCCTGCCGGGTTGGCTATAGAGTTCCTGCCATACTTCTTCTTTGCTAACCTGCTCGTTCTCATAAAAAATAGCACGTTGCTCAAATTGGAAGTTAGGATACCATTTGCCCTGCCAGCGCTTATACATTGCCTTCACTACCTCATGTCCATTTTTATACTTGAGTTTGGGTGCCACGGCAAAACCTAAGCAGGGCAGGAGGGCGAGGCAAAGCAGCAGTACTGTGCTGCGCATAATTTGATATTTTTTCATAGTAGTTAGGTGTGTGATTTTAATCGGCCAAATTACTAAAATCCGTTGTTTCCGCGCTATATTTATGGTGATGCTTTTACATATGTTTTTGTAACTTCATGCTTCTAAATCAGACCAGATATGTTAAAGATATACCACAACAACCGGTGCAGTAAAAGCCGCCAGACACTGGAAATTATAAACCAATCGGGGCAGGAGGTGGAGGTGGTAGAGTACCTGAAAACACCGCCCACGGCCGAAGAGCTACGCGATATTCTGAATAAACTCCATATCCGACCTGAGCAACTGCTGCGCAAAGGCGAAGCCATCTATAAAGAAAAGTATAAAGGTCAGGAGCTGTCCGATGAGGAGTGGATAGAGGCTATGGTAGAGAATCCGGTCCTGATCGAACGCCCGATAGTTGTAAAGGATAATAAAGCTGTGCTAGGCAGGCCGCCCGAAAACGTGCAGGAGCTGCTGTAGATTTTAAGCCGGAAAAACAGAAAGAGCAGCCTTTTTGAGCTGCTCTTTCTGTTTACTGCAAAAGTATACTTTATATTCTTCTGATTTGCGCTCCAAGCGCGTTCAGGCGCCCGTCGATGTTTTGGTAGCCACGGTCGATCTGCTCTACGTTGTCGATGATGCTTTTGCCTTCGGCAGAGAGGGCTGCGATGAGCAGCGCTACACCGGCACGAATATCCGGAGAGGTCATGCGGATGCCACGAAGCGGAATCTGCTTATTCTGGCCGATAACAGTAGCGCGGTGCGGGTCGCAAAGTATGATTTGCGCGCCCATATCTATCAGCTTGTCTACAAAGAACAGGCGGCTTTCAAACATTTTCTGATGAACAAGAACTGTACCTTTGGCCTGTGTGGCTGTTACAAGCGCTACACTTAGCAGATCCGGAGTAAGGCCCGGCCAAGTATGGTCAGATATGTTTAGAATACTTCCGTCAATATAAGTATCTACTTCATAATGGTCTTGGGCAGGAATAAAGATGTCATCGCCTTTAAATTCCATTTTTATACCTAATCGCATAAACGTTTCAGGTATAAGGCCTAGCTCCGGAATCTGGCAATCTTTGATCGTGATTTCAGAACCTGTCATAGCGGCCATACCTATAAAAGAGCCGATCTCGATCATATCCGGAAGCATGCGATGCTCAGTGCCTCCCAGTTTCTCCACGCCTTCAATTACTAGCAGGTTAGAGCCAATGCCGCTGATTTTAGCACCCATACGGTTCAGCATACGGCTTAGCTGCTGCACATAAGGCTCGCAAGCTGCGTTGTAAATTGTGGTAGTGCCTTCGGCCAGCACAGCAGCCATCATGATGTTAGCAGTACCAGTTACTGAAGCTTCGTCCAGCAGCATGTAAGCTCCTTTCAGCTGATCCGCTTTGGCGCTGTAAAATTCATCCGGAGTATCATAGTTGAACTTAGCACCAAGTTTCTCTAAGCCAATGAAGTGCGTATCAAGGCGGCGACGCCCGATTTTATCTCCACCTGGCTTAGGCATTTTAGCCGCGCCAAAACGCGCTAGCAGTGGGCCTACAATCATGACAGATCCACGAATGGCACGGCCCTGCTCTACAAACTTCTCAGAGTTCAGGTAATCTAAGTTTATATTGTCAGCCTGAAAAGTATAAGTGTCAGGGGCGTTACGCTCCACTTTAACACCCATATCCCTTAACAGCTCAATAAGCTTATTTACATCCCGAATGTCAGGAACATTAGAGATAACAATTGGTTCTGCGGTCAGCAACACAGCGCAAAGTATCTGCAATGCCTCGTTCTTGGCGCCTTGCGGATAGATGTCGCCTTTTAATTTATTGCCGCCTATTACTTCAAAAGAAGCCATGTATTACTTATTTCTTTGGTTGGAGGAACGGTTACTTTTCTTGTTGCGAGGGCCTTGGTTCTGAGAACGCTGCTGGTAGTTGCTTTCCTGCTGCCTCGGGTTCGACTCAAATAGGTTATTACTTTCGATGTACTGCAGGTTCATGTCCAGTTGCCCTTTAGAAATCTGGCGGATGTCCCCAAGTATAACATCATCTGTAATATTCTCTTTGTTATAAGACTTATAAAGGGTTTTCATAAGTTTACCTATAGAGATGATGGCGGCCTCACGCTCTTTTGTGTCAGTTAGCTCGGTGGCACGCTCTACCAGAAGCTCAACATTTTTGCCATAGTGCTTGAAGTTCGGGGTTTCAAGCGGGTAATCCATCGGCTGAGGCTTGTCATTTAGGTACTCCATAGGGCTGAGCGGGTAGGGAGCATCTACATCTAAACTCGAGCCAGACATAACGAACAAGTGGTTCCATAACTTTTGCTGGTAATCCTGGGTGTCGCGTAGCTGCGGGTTCAGCTTAGACATCAGGTTAATGAGCAACTGCGACAGGCGTGTGCGCTCCTTGCGGTCTTCTACCTTGGTAATGTAATTTACCAGGTCCTGTACATTGCGGCCGTACTCGCGCAGCAATAGCTCTTGTTTAAATGTGGTACTCGCTTCCATTATATCAGTTTATGAAATTCAAAAATAGAAAATATGAATTATAAAATACGTAGAGGGCTCAGTTTTGAATAACAGATTATGTATATAAGTATGCCAACAGGCTCTATTGTGCTGAGTCGGCTATACTTGCACAAGTTTAGCAAGCGCCAAATTTTACGGATCTGCTATACGATTGATGCCTCACGCGGCAGCTATACTGTTATTTTAACTGTGTATACGTAGCTTGGCAAAGCTTAGCAGCAATGTTTTTTCGCCTACCTCATCAAAGTTGATTATGGCTTTGGTGCTGTTGCCCTGCGTGTCTATTTTAGCCACTACGCCAAAACCAAACTTGGGGTGCTCTACCTTCATGCCAGCGGCTAAATTGGATGTGTCGCTTGGCTTAAAGTCGGTAGGGGCGGTATAGTTGCTGGCCACTTGCTTGCGTGGCGGCGGCGTTACCAAATTGCTTTTACGCTGCAGCACCCGGTCAAGTACATTGCCGCCGGAGTTGCTCTCACCATACTTGAAGTTAATGTACTTCGGATCGATTTCATCCAGGAAGCGGCTTTTCTCGCATGCTCTCAGGTTACCCCACTGGTAACGGCTGGTGGCATAGGTTAAGTATAGCTTTTTCTCGGCACGGGTAATGGCCACATAAAACAAGCGGCGTTCCTCCTCCAGGTCGGCTCTTGAGTTAAGCATCATCTGGCTCGGGAAGAGGTTCTCCTCCATACCAACTATAAAAACGTTCTTAAACTCAAGTCCCTTGGCCGAGTGGATGGTCATCAGGGTTACAAATTCTCCGTCATCATCAGCCTTGGTGTCGGCATCGGTAACAAGCGCAATATCTTGCAAAAAGGCTGATAAGCTTTTATCCTCCTTTTCCGGGTCATCCACATACTCCTTTATACCGTTCAGCAGCTCTTGTATGTTTTCGTAACGTGCCAGGCCCTCTACGGTTTTATCCTGATACAATTCGTCTACAATACCTGAGTGTTTGGCAATGTGTTTGGCTACCTCGAAGGCATCGCTATGCTCTGCAATGCGGGCAAAGTCGCGGACCATGATAGAGAAATTCTCAATGGTGGTGCCCACACGGTTGCCCAAAAATTCCGAAGCGTTCTGCACAATCTCCCACACGCTATGGTTGGTATCATTGGCCGTTACGAAAAGCTTTTGCTCTGTAGTTTCGCCAATGCCGCGCTTCGGGTAGTTTATAACACGACGCAGCGCCTGCTCATCGTTTGGGTTCACTGTCAGGCGCAGGTAAGCGATCAGGTCTTTAATCTCCTTGCGCTGGTAAAACGACAGGCCACCGACAATTTTATACTTGATGTTCATGCGGCGCAGGGCTTCTTCCATGGCCCTTGATTGCGCGTTGGTACGGTAAAGTATGGCAAAGTCGTCGTAGGAGAGGTGGTTGCTCATTTTCTCCTCAAAAATAGAGGTGGCTACCAGTTTTCCTTCCTCATTATCTGAGTTGGCTTTTATAACCTCTATTAGCGGGCCCTGCTCGTTATCAGTGTAAACATCTTTCTTTAGCTGCGCCGAATTGTTCTTGATAACTGAATTGGCTGCGCTTACAATATTTTTGGTGGAGCGGTAGTTCTGCTCCAGCTTAAATACCTGTAGCTCCGGGTAATCGCGCTCAAAGTTGAGGATGTTCTGAATATCAGCTCCACGGAAAGCGTAAATCGACTGTGCATCGTCGCCTACCACCACGATGTTGCGGTTCTGGGCAGCCAACTTGCGCGTGATCAGGTACTGTGAGTAGTTGGTATCCTGATACTCGTCCACCATCACATACTTAAAGATATTCTGATACTTGTTAAGGGCGTCAGGATGATCCTTGAAAAGCACGTTTGTGTTAAACAGCAGGTCGTCAAAATCCATAGCGCCGGCCCTGAAGCAGCGGCTTTGGTACATTTCGTAAATCTTACCGATTTTAGGACGCATTGCCGCCTCATCGTCTGCCTGAATGGTGGCATCGTTGAGGTATTGTTTAACAGAGATCAGTTTGTTTTTGGCAGATGAAATACGGCCCAGCACTACGTTTGGCTTATACAGCTTGTCATCCAGGTTCATCTCCTTCACGATATTTCGGATCAGGGTTTTAGAATCGTCCGTGTCGTAAATGGTGAAGCTCTTAGGGTAACCGATTTTCTCAGCCTCTGCACGCAGAATACGGGAGAACACCGAGTGGAAAGTGCCCATCCAGATATTTTTGGCCTCGTTACCGATAACCTTTTCAATACGGTGGCGCATTTCCTTGGCTGCCTTGTTGGTAAATGTTAAGGCAAGTATGTTAAAGGGATCTACATTCTGACTGATCAGGTGTGCGATTCGGTAAGTTAAAACCCTGGTTTTGCCTGAGCCGGCGCCGGCAATAATCATAGCTGGCCCTTGGGTGTGCAGTACCGCCGCGCGCTGCGACTCGTTTAGTAAGCTTATATAATCCATTTCTTCTCTTCCGCGTGCTTAAAATCTATGCAATTTACGAATCTAAATCCTTTTTTAGAACCGCTTGTTCGCTTAACTGGTTTTATTGAGGTAACTTATACTTGCGCAATATATAAAGTATAAATCCCTGTTCAGGATGAACACCTTCTGAGCCTAAAGCGTTTAGCGATTGGCAAGTATAACAATTGCTGCAGTTGGGCGTTTACCGGCTGTTTTGGTAGCATTTTTGATTAAAAGCCTATAGCGCTTACTTTTGCACCACGCCGACACCTAAATTAATTACCTTGAAAAAATTTCCTACTATATCACTGCACCTGACAGATTTGAAAAGAATTTCGCTTCTGTGTTTGTTAGCCTGTTTTAGCCAGCTTGGTCTGGCGCAGACAGGCACCGCCGTGAAAGCCTCTGTTAAAACACCTGTTACCACTAAGAATGCAGCTGCCTCTGCAGCCACCAAGAAAACTGTAACTACTGCTAACAAACAAACTGTAGCCACTCCAGCTCCAGTTATCAGGCGCATTTGGCGTACGCCTGCAATGGATGAGGCCATGTACTATTATAGTACCTTAAATTACCAGAAGGCGCAGAAGAAGTTCAGGGCCGCTGCCGCTGCGGGAGAGCACGACGCCTATTACTTTTTGGGCCGCATGCATCAGTACCGCGAGTTAAAGTATGATTCGGTGCAGGTGGATACTGTTAAGCAGATACAAAGTGCTGATAAATTTTTCTCTGCCAACCGCGACTCTGCCCAATATTATTACAAAACCGCCTTAGATAGCGGCAGTGTACTGGCTAACCTAGGCTTGGCAGAACTCATGACACTCCGAAACAAAGACGACGAGCAGCGTTTTCTGCAGCACATGCGCACAGCTGCCATTACTATCCGCGAAAAAGCCGTAGAGGGAGATGCTTTTAGCAACCGTATTCTCGGGAGCATGTACTATACCGGCTATGGCGAAATGAGAAATCATTCCTTGGCCTATAACTATTTAAGGCGAGCGGCTGAGGCAAATGATGTAGTGGCGTATGCATCGTTGGCAAACCTTTACCTGAATGGAGAAGGTGTGGCAAAAGATAACGATAAGGCTGCTTACTGGCTACAAAAGGGAGTAGATGCCGGAGAACGGGAGTCTATGTATACTTTGGCGCTTTTGTATGAGGAAGGCAACTTGGGTGAGGTGAAGCTAAACGACGCCCGAAAGCTGTACCGAAAAGCAGTGGCCAAAGGCAGCGTTAACGCTTATGAGCAGTTGATTTACATTAACCAGACGCCAAACCAGAAAGTAGTGATTGCGGCCATTCACCGCGACCCGGAAATGCTGAAACGTGCGCTCGCGGCAGGAGGTGACGCCAATACGCAGGACCAGCCAGATGACTATGAGGCCAACTTACAAAAGCGCACGCCGCTTATGCATGCGTTGTATGTACCGATGCTCTTGGAGGACTATGGAGTAGAGTATGAGCCGGAAGCGCGGTTAAAGGCGACCAGCTTATTGCTCGGTAGAGGAGCCAATGTAAACGCGCAGGATGAAAACGGTAAAACCGCCTTGCATTATGTAGTGAGCAGCTTGCGGATTAAAACCGAGTTTTATGAGCAGGAGCAGGTACAGCTGATTGACACGCTGCTGGCGCATGGTGCCAACCCGGATATAAAGGATGTTGAAGGAAATACGGTGCTGTCGCAGGCGCTGCATGCCACCATTGGCCAACATATTGGTATTTTAGAGCTGGAGCAGCTGCTTCGTGCCGGCGCTAACCCGAATGTGGTTAACAACGAAGGCAAAACCCCTCTCATGCTGGCCTGCGAAATTGACGCTAACTATGAGATTATACTTGCCTTACTTCAGTCGAATGCCGATGTGACCATCACAGACAACTCAGGCAAAGCGGCTATAGATTACACCAAGCATGAAAATGTTCAGAATATGCTTTTAGCCGCAGGCTCTCCTCCAAGGCAGGAGTAGTCAAAATAGCAGTTACCAGAAAAGGAGGCGCTGATGCAGTGCCCCCTTTTGTTTTATAGCAGAAGCAAAACCGACATCTGCTCTGGTGTTTTCCCTCAGCCCCGGTTTTAAACTATTTTCTGGCTACCTTTGTCTTACAATGGTTAAAAAGTGAGTATAAAATTTCGCTTTTCCATACTTTATCAGAGTTTAAGTTTGCTATGATTGTTCTTCAGAATACCGTAATCAGTGACGACGTACGTGATAAGTTTTTTGTTTGCAACCTTGAGAAGTGTAAAGGAGCCTGCTGCGTAGAAGGCGACCTTGGTGCTCCGCTGGAAGAAGACGAACTGGCAATTTTGAAGGATGGGTATGAGCAAATTAAGCCTTACATGTCTGCTACTGGCCTTCAGGCGGTGGAGGAGCAGGGGCTTTACATCAAAGATTGGGAAGGCGATTATTCCACGCCAACCATTGGCAACCGCGAGTGCGCCTACGCTATTTATGATGAAGACAACAAACTGAAGTGTGCCATAGAGCAGGCTTACAATGATGGCAAGATCAACTGGAAAAAGCCCATCTCCTGCCATCTTTATCCGATCCGTATTACAAAGTATGATGGATTTGAGGCTTTGAATTATGACCGGTGGAGCATTTGCAGCGCTGCCTGCAGCTTTGGTCAAGACCTGGGCGTTCGGGTTTATCAGTTTCTAAAAGAGCCGCTTATCCGCAGGTATGGTGAAGGCTGGTACCAGGAGCTGGAACAGCTTATGGAAAACGAGACCGCTGCGGCTTCATCCTAGCATCAACAGCTATTATTTATATTTATGAAAACTGCCATTTTTCTGATGGCAGTTTTTTTATTTTTAAAAATAAGGGAAACATCTGTATCTATTTACGAAAGTTTCGTATAATTACGAAATGTTCGTAACGAATGGAGCGATTAACACAACCCGAAGAAGAAGCCATGCAGGCGCTGTGGCAGCTGAATGGTGGTTTTATTAAAGAGGTACTGGAGAAACTGCCGGAACCAAAGCCACCTTACACCACATTGGCCTCCACAGTAAAAAACCTGGATAAGAAAGCGTATGTGCGGAGTGAGAAACTGGGCAACTCGTACCGTTATTTGCCGATGATAAAGCAGGAGGATTATAAAAAGCGTTTTATGAAAGGCTTTGTAGGAGGCTATTTTAAAAACTCCTATAAAGAATTGGTAGCCTTCTTTGCCAAGGAAAAACAGATAAGCGCCGAGGAGCTGAAGGAGATTATCGACATGATCGAGAATAGAAAAACAGAATAATATGCCCGAGTCAATCCTGTACCTGCTGAAAGCAAATGCTGCATTGCTGCTGTTTTACCTGGCATACCGTCTGCTGCTGCGGCGGCTCACCTTTTACACTTACAACAGGGCCTATCTGCTTACAGCCTTGCTAATCTCCGCTATTATCCCGCTGCTGGATCTTTCGGCATTTTACACACAGCCGTCGCAGATAGGTCACAGGTTTGTACTTCTTCTGCCTGAGTGGTCGGGGAAAGAGGTGGCTGAACAGGGGCAGGAGCAGAACTATTGGCATTGGCTTGTGCTGCTATACTTTGGTGGTGGTCTGGTGATGGCTGCTCGGTTTATACTTCAGGCTGTGTCTCTGTGGCAGGTGCATAGAAGCTCCACTTTTAAAATATGGAACGGGCATAGTTTCCGGGAGCTTAAGGAAAAAATCAGTCCTTTCTCGTTCTGGCGTTCGATCTACTTAAATCCGAAGCAGCACTCAGAGCAGGAGTTAAAGGCGCTGCTTTTGCATGAGCAGGTACACGTGCAGCAACTCCATACTTTAGATATACTGTTAGCGCAGTTGGCATGTGTAGTATATTGGTTTAACCCTGTTACATGGCTGCTGCAGCAGGATGTGCGCCAGAATCTGGAGTATATCGCCGACAGAAAAGTATTGGATCAGGGAGTTGATTCGCGCAGCTATCAATATAGTTTGCTGCACGTAGGGCAGCAGCAGTTAAATGAGAACAGCCTGATCATGAGCTTTAACTTTAACCATATAAAAGACAGAATTATGATGATGAACAAACAGGAAATCAACCCGTTGCACAAGCTCAAGTACCTGCTTTTAACGCCCGCCGTTTTGGCGCTTGCGCTGTTTGCAACTACCTCCAGGGCTGAGGTAGAACTTGCTGCAGAAGGCCTAAGTCAAAGTATAACTTCAACTCCCCAGGACACCACTGTAAATAAAGCCAGTGTAAGCATCACCAGCATACCTCAGGAGGGGATAGTATACTTAGTAGATGGCAATCGTATGGCCGCTGATAAAATCAATAGTATAAACCCAGAAAAGATTGTTAAAATTGACGTGCTGAAAGGAGAGAGGGCTCAGACACTTTTGGCGGATAACACACTGAAAGGTGTGGTTGCTATTATGACTGAAGCCGGACAAAATTCTTCTGAAGCAAAAGAAATGCGACGTAAGATTAAAAGTATAAATGCCAGTGCTGGCGTTACTGATACAGCTGTATTAGGGTACGTTTCAGGAAAAGAGGATTTTCTCGCGGCACCATCCGAGGCGATTTACATACTGAATGGCAAAGAAATCAGCTACAAAGAAATGCAAGCCATTAATCCCAAAGACATTGCTACTGTTGATGTGCTAAAGGATGAAAATGCTTTACAGAAGTATGGTGAAAAGGGTAAGAACGGTGTAGTTATTATTTATACGAAAAAATAAGTTTAGATAAGAACCAGGCAAACTATTTAAAAGAAGAGCCTTTTAGAGTATTATTAATACTACACTGTCTGCCCTTGCTGCGTGTTTCACGCGCAAGATTAACAGCATCTGCATTTTGATTGTTGGTGAAAAACACCAACAATGGCGGGTGTAGGTTTTTAACTAAAAAATCTAAATAACTTCGTAGTTATCAAACGGATTAAAAACAGAAGCCTCTGCTATTTAGCAGAGGCTTCTGTTTTTAATCCGTTTGATAACTACTCAATCGAGCCGAAGTCAAAATCTTCCAGATACTTGGTTGTGAAGTTACCTGCCTTAAAGCCAGGGTCATCCATCAGCTTCAGGTGGAAAGGAATCGTCGTTTTGATGCCTTCTATCACAAACTCACTTAGTGCGCGCTTCATTTTCACCAAAGCCTCCTCCCGCGTCTGCGCAGTTACGATCAGCTTCCCGATCATAGAGTCGTAGTTTGGCGGAATGGTGTAGCCAGAGTACACGTGTGAGTCGATGCGTACACCGTGGCCACCCGGCGTATGCAGGGTAGTGATTTTACCTGGGCTAGGGCGGAAGCCGTTTTTAGGGTCTTCAGCATTGATACGGCACTCGATGGCATGCATTTTAGGGTAGTAGTTTTTACCTGTGATTTTCTCACCGGCGGCTACCTTAATCTGCTCCTTAATCAGGTCGTAGTCAATTACCTCTTCCGTAATCGGGTGCTCAACCTGGATACGCGTGTTCATTTCCATAAAGTAGAAATCGCGGTTAGCGTCTACCAGGAACTCAATGGTACCCACACCTTCGTAGTTGATAGCCTTGGCACCTGCAATGGCAGCCTGGCCCATGTTCTCACGCAGCTCGTCGGTGATAAACGGGGATGGCGTTTCCTCTACAAGTTTCTGGTGGCGGCGCTGTATAGAGCAGTCACGTTCCGAAAGGTGCGCTACCTGTCCGTGCTGGTCACCGATCAGCTGAATCTCGATATGGCGTGGCTCTACCACGAATTTCTCCAGGTACAGGCCATCGTTACCAAAAGCAGCTTTAGACTCGGTGCGGGCATCGTTCCAGGCTTTCTCAAACTCAGAAGGGTCTTTCACGATACGCATACCACGGCCACCACCACCGGCAGTTGCCTTAAGTATAACCGGATACTTGATTTGCTCAGCTATTTTAAGGCCTTCCTCCACAGACTTCAGTAAACCTTCGGAACCCGGTATAGTTGGTACGCCGGCCTTTTTCATGGTTGCCTTTGCCGAAGCCTTATCGCCCATTTGGTTAATCATTTCCGGAGAAGCACCGATAAACTTAATACCGTTATCAGCACAGATGCGAGAAAACTCTGCATTCTCGGAAAGGAAACCATAGCCAGGGTGAATTGCGTCAGCGTTGGTTATCTCTGCAGCAGCTATGATATTTGGTATATTGAGGTATGACTGCGAGCTCGGAGGCGGGCCAATGCAAACGGCCTCATCAGCAAAGCGAACGTGCAGGCTCTCCTTATCGGCTGTAGAGTACACGGCCACCGTTTTAACGCCCATTTCCTTGCAGGTACGGATAATACGTAGGGCAATTTCGCCACGGTTGGCGATTAGTATCTTTTTAAACATAAGTTTTGATTTGGAGATTTATGGATATGGAAACGTAGAGATCTACTTTGAAAAAGACATAAAAATGGAGAAGGTCTATACCATCTCCATTTAATAATCTTCACAATTCCCAATCAATAAATTAGCTAGGATCTACCAGGAACAACGGCTGATCATACTCCACCGGGGAGGCGTTATCAACCAAAACCTTTACAATCTTACCAGATACCTCTGATTCGATCTCGTTGAACAGCTTCATTGCTTCGATGATGCAGATTACCTGTCCTTTTTTAATTTCGTCCCCAACGTTTGCAAACACTGGAGTGTCAGGGCTCGATGCACGGTAGAACGTTCCGATCATAGGCGCTTTGATAGCAATATACTTGCTGTCGTCAGATGCTGCCGGAGCCGGAGCAGCGGCAGCAGGTGCCGCAGCAGGAGCACCTGCTGCAGGCTGTGGCGCAGGAGCCGACGGAGCGGCATGAGCAGTTGGCTCAGCACCTTTCATGTAGGTTACCTTTTGGTCCGGATCGCGCTTAACCGAGATTTTAAACTCTTCTGTTTCGATGTTAACTTTATTCAAACCGGATTTGGCAATAAAGTCGATGAGGTCCTGGATTTCTTTCGCTTTCA
Source organism: uncultured Pontibacter sp. (assembly GCF_947495565.1). Lineage (GTDB taxonomy): Bacteria > Bacteroidota > Bacteroidia > Cytophagales > Hymenobacteraceae > Pontibacter. Next base: position 252,064 of record NZ_CANLZM010000004.1, on the reverse strand, counting down.
TGTTTTATTTAACTCTTTCTGCGTATGAGTATGTACGAGTGTCTACTTTGATTTTTTCGTCCTGGCCAATAAATAGTGGCACCTGAATAGTAGCGCCTGTCTCCACAATAGCTGGTTTAGACGCGTTTGTAGCTGTGTCGCCCTTTAAGCCCGGCTCTGTGTAAGTGATGGTCAGCTCCACAAACGGAGGAATTTCGCAGGTAAGCGGCGACTCTGTCTCAGCATGGAAAAGTATAGTGATTTCCTGTCCTTCCTTCATCAGGTCTGCAAAAGGCACCATGGATTCCTCTATAGCAACCTGCTCAAAGGTGTTCATATCCATAAAGTGGTAACCCATATCATCTTTATAAATAAATTGATGCGGGCGTTGCTCTACACGTGCAGTGGTAATTTTATGTCCTGCCGAAAATGTATTGTCCAGAACTTTACCGGATCTTACGTTTCGCAGTTTGGTTCTAACAAATGCCGGACCTTTGCCGGGCTTTACGTGCTGGAAATCAATTACCACGTAAAGGTCGTTGTTATACTCTATTACAACACCGTTTTTAATATCAGCTGTGGTTGCCATACAAGTTAACTTATCTGTATACTTAATAAGGGAGTAAAACTATGTTTGTTTTTGCTGTCTTGCAAAACAAAATTAGTTAATCTGCATAAAAAGTCGTGAAAAAGCGTGTATAACATACAATTATATTACTTAATATCTTCGATTTACCTATTAAACATAGCAATAGAGCCAAGTATAGCATTTTATGAAGCACCCGGAATTAGCTGAAGTTAAAGCATTGCTCGATGATCGAGTGGAGAAGTATAACCGCCCTGATTTTATACCGCATGACCCGATTTCTATTCCGCACCGGTTTGAAAAGAAGCAGGACATTGAGATAAGCGGTTTTTTTGCAGCCATACTTGCCTGGGGGCAGCGGAAGACGATCATCAACAATTGTATAAAGCTGATGGACCTGATGGACAACGCGCCGCACGATTTTATACTTAACCACCAGGAGCAGGACCTGCAGCGGTTTTTAGGCTTCAAGCACCGCACCTTCAACGACACCGACCTTCTATACCTGCTGCACTTCTTCAGGTGGTACTACGGGCAGCACGAGAGCCTGGAAACAGCCTTTACCGGCCAAAACCAGGAACTGCAGACGCAGAAACAGCGGCTGGTGTATTTTCATAACCTGGTTTTCAGCCTGGGAGATGCCCCACAGCGTACGCGCAAGCACATTGCCACACCTGCCCGCAAGTCTGCCTGTAAGCGCCTGAATATGTACCTGCGCTGGATGGCGCGCAAAGACAATTGCGGTGTGGATTTCGGCATCTGGGATTCTCTTCCGATGAGTGACCTGGTTTGCCCCTGCGATGTGCATGTGGAGCGGGTAGCCCGCCGGCTTGGGTTAATAACCCGCAAAGGTATGGACTGGGAAACGGCTGAAGAACTAACAGCCCACCTACGATTCTTTGACCCAACTGACCCAGTAAAGTATGATTATGCTCTATTTGGCTTAGGAGTAGAAGAAAAATTCTAATTTTTTTACCTGGTTTGTTTCTGCAGATATCCCAACTCTAACTTAAAAGTGAAACGCTTCAGTTTAGCTGTTGCTACACTGAAAATGTATTTCACTGGTATGTAGCCTCAGCGGCTGCCAAGGTAGATATCAGGTCATATTCATTCATTTTAAGCACAAGCAATTTAAAAGTATAAGTATGATTTTTCCGATGGATAAAATGTGCAGATAATACTATTTTAGTTGATTTAAATTGATTGGATGCCTTTTGCGTGCTTTTGGTCTTTGGATTGGTTTTTGTACTTTTGTAGCCGTAAACATATATTTAGAGCGCAGGTTTTGAACTGATTAAATCTGCCAGAAACAAATCAAACTATAAGGAATGCACACAGATAACGTAGCTATTTTGGGAACAGGTAATCTTGGTAAATCTATTGCGGAGGGGCTTTTAAGCAACGGGCAGTATCAGCCGGAAAACATCTATGTAACCAGGAGAAACACGAAATCCTTACAATACTTAAAAGACAAAGGCGTACAGGTGACTAACGACAATAAGTTTGCTGTTAACAACAGCCGTTTTATACTTCTGTGCGTGCAGCCAGCCCATTTAGAAAATGTACTCAACGAAATAAAGCCATATCTTGATCCGGAACGCCACGTGTTGCTGAGTGTTATTGCCGGCATCACCATTGATTATATTCGTGACGTGGTAGGTAGTGATTTTGCCATTGTGCGCAGCATGCCTAACACTGCCATAGCCGTACAACAGTCCATGACGTGCCTTGCTTTTAATGATAAAGCCACCGTGTTGGAGGAAGAAATAAAGGGGATTTTCAATTGCGTTGGCGAGACCCTTATAATTGAAGAAGAGCTGATGGCAGGAGCCACCGTGCTGTGCTCCAGCGGTATTGCCTTTAACATGCGTTTTATACGTGCCGTAACACAAGGCGGTATTCAGCTTGGCCTGGATGCTGAGGATGCCCAGAAAATTGCCGTGCAGGTAAGTAAAGGAGCTTCAACCTTGCTTACCATCAATAAATCTCACCCAGAGCAGGAGATAGATAAAGTAACCACGCCGGAAGGCTGCACCATTACCGGACTCAACGAAATGGAGCACCAGGGCTTAAGCTCTGCCGTTATTAAAGGCTTAGTGGGTTCTCACAAAAGAATTTTGGACCTGAAAGAGCAGCGCGAGAAAGAAGCTGTTTAATATCCAACATTAAGACAGGCTGTTCTGTGGCGGGTGCGGTAGCTTTTTGCTCCCGGTATACCAGCTGCAGAACAGCCTCTTATTTTTAGCGCCAGCGCCAGCTTAAGGCTGGTCAGGAAAAGCTGAAGCCGCATCATCTCAAAGTATAAATCACCGAATTTATAGCATATCATTTGCGCAACGGAGCAATCTGTTGTCGTAGCTAAACTATTGTTTCATAAACACCAATAACTATGGATTATCAGCCACAGCTAGTTGTCGTTAAGGTAGGTTCTAATGTGCTTACGCAGGAGGATGGCTCACCAGATAGGCAACGCATGGCTTCTCTTGTCAAACAAATCGATTTCCTGAAGAAACAGGGCATCCAGGTGGTGCTGGTTTCGTCTGGGGCGGTGGCCTTTGCAAGAAATAACATCAAATTTGAAGATAAAACAGAGTCTGTTGTACGGAAGCAGATACTGGCATCCGTGGGGCAGATCGACATTGTGCAGTCTTACAAAGAGCTGTTTCAGCGTGAGGGGCACCAGATTGCTCAGATTGTAGTAACGCCGCAGGATTTCCTGTCGCGCCGCCATTACCTTAATATAAAAGAATGCCTGCTGGGGCTGCTAAACCACGACATCATTCCTATCATCAACGAGAATGATGCCGTGGCCGTGACAGAGCTGATGTTTACTGACAATGATGAGCTGGCAAGTATGACCGCCGCCATGATTGATGCCGACACGCTCATCTTACTCACTAACGTAGATGGCATCTATAAAGGGCACCCCAGCGATCCAGACTCTAAACTGATAGAGCGTGTAGGGCGCAGAACAGCTGGCATGAGCCGTTATATCGCTTCCTCTAAGTCGACTTATGGCCGCGGAGGTATGGGCAGCAAAATGAAAATGGCGAAGAAGGCGGCCTATCTTGGCATACATGTCTACATCGCGAACGGTAACCGTGATAAAGTTTTGCTGGACTTTTATAACGGCCAGCTTAAAGCGACTTATTTCGAGCCGGAATCGTCTAAGCCCAATCCTAAAAAGTGGGTGGCGCACAGCGATAACTACACCAAAGGCGAGGTGATTGTGAATGAAGGAGCGAAAGAAGCGTTGCATGCAGAGGATGCCGCCAGCCTGCTGCCGGTTGGTATAGTGGGCATCAGCGGCAATTTCTCAAAAGGAGATATAGTTCGGATTAAAGATGAGAGCGGGGAGAAGCTGGGGCTTGGCAAAGCGGAGTATGGCTCCAAAAAAGCGACTATGACAATTGGCCTGAGCAACCAGAAACCGATCATCCATTACGATTACTTGTACTTATTTAAATATCATACCCTATAAAACTATGGAATTACAACAGGTTTTTAAGCGCGTAAAACAAGCAAGCAGAAAACTAAACTTAGTATCAGAAGATAACATAAAGCAGGTGCTGGAAACACTGGCGGATAAGGCCGTGTCAGCCACCGAAACCATACTTGCCGCAAACCAGCAGGACCTGGCCCGCATGGATACCAGCGACCCGAAGTATGACCGCCTGAAGCTAACCAAGGAGCGCATCGAGACGATTGCGGCTGATATCAGAAATGTGGCCAGCCTGCCTTCGCCACTGGGCAAAGTGCTCTCCGAGCGCACCCTCGATAATGGCCTGGAGCTTAAAAAAGTATCCGTGCCTTTAGGCGTGATCGGGATAATTTACGAGGCCCGCCCGAATGTAACCTTTGACGTGTTTACCCTGTGCCTGCGCTCCGGCAATGCGCTTTTACTGAAAGGCGGCAGCGATGCCAAAGATTCTAACGCGGCCATCGTGAAACTGATCCACGCGGTACTGGAGCAGCACGGCGTGGATAAGAACATTGTGCAGCTGCTACCCCCAGACCGCGAGGCAACACACGAGATGCTGCATGCCGTGGACTATGTGGATATTATCATTCCGCGTGGTAGCCAAGGGTTAATTAATTATGTACGCGAAAACTCCAAAGTGCCCGTCATCGAAACCGGAGCCGGTATTGTGCATACTTACTTTGATGAGTTCGCGGACCTAGCCAGCGGCAAAGACATAGTGGTGAACGCCAAAACGCGCCGCGTAAGTGTATGCAACGCTTTGGATTGCCTCGTGATCAATAATAAGCGCCTGAACGATCTGCCTGAGATTGGTGCCGGGCTGGTTGCGGAAGGCGTAGAGATTTTTGCGGACGCTCCGGCATTTACCGCCCTGAAAGAGACTTATCCCGCCGATAAGCTGCACCACGCCACCGAATCGCATTTCGGGACTGAGTTCCTTTCCCTGAAAATGTCGGTTAAAACGGTAGAAGATTTGGACGAAGCAATTGAGCACATCAACACCTATACTTCGCAGCACAGCGAAGCCATTATTTCAGATAATGAAGCACATGTTGACCACTTTCTGAAAGCCGTGGATGCCGCCGCTGTGTATGCCAACACATCTACTGCCTTTACCGATGGGGCGCAGTTTGGCTTGGGTGCCGAAATTGGCATCAGTACACAGAAACTGCACGCCCGCGGGCCGATGGGCCTGGATGAATTGACAAGCTATAAGTGGGTTGTGAAAGGAAAGGGCCAGGTAAGGGCTTAAGTATAATCGCCTCCGCAAGTATAAAAAGGCGCCTGCAGCATTAACCTGTAGGCGCCTTTTTTATACTTTAAAGCTTTCTTGGCGGTATGGAATAGGTGCCAACGGCATGTGCCACAGGCTCTGGCTCCCCTTCGGAGTAAATGCTTACTTCTCTCACTGCCAGCCTTTTCCCGAGTTTCAAAAGTTTACAAACTCCGATAATGTCGCGGGTGGCGGAAGGCTTGCGCAGGAAGTTAAGATTGAGGCTGGTAGTAACGGAAAGGGCTTCGAGGCCGATCTCGCCAAGTATGGCCACATACAGCGCCACATCGACCACTGCCATCATTACAGGCCCAGACACGGTGCCGCCCGGGCGAAGCTCCTCTGCGCCGATGGTGTGGCGCACAGTAGCCGATTACCTGCCCACTTGCTCCACGCTAACCTTGGTTTGCGGAAACTCTTTCTTCAGGAACGCGGAAATCTCATCTTTCAACTCCATACTTTAGGTATGTTATAGGATGCTTATGATACAAGCTGGTCAAACAGTTTATCCAGCGTATGTTGGGCGTTGGTTGGGCAAAGGCCGGGATGCACGGCAGATGTTTGTACCACCGTGCTGCGCGTTGCCGTGAGCCAACGGAACCGAGAGGCTAGTGGCAACGCCCCAATGGTGCCGCCTTCCTTTCGGCCGGCACAGATGCGCTCAAAAGCATGCAGGCGCTCCTGCAACTCATCCAAATCCAGGTTAACGGAGAAGGCGAGGAGGCGCTCTGGGTTAAGTTTATACTTGGTTTGCAGAAAACCCTGTGGCTGGCAATACAGGATAACGCCAACATTCATAAATTCTTCGCGCTCCACACAAGGCACCACGCGAATTACGGCGTACTCAAATAAGTGCTTGTCTGGCATGTTGTGCGGCTTTAATGAAAATATCTGAATGGGCGACCCGTGCTTCAAGGAAGTTGGAATAAACGGCCCGGTGTTCGCTCACCGACTCAAAAGGCGTGTCGGGCGTAGCCAGCCAGGCATCAGGAATAAGGGAAACGATGGCGCGGATGCGCCCCGGTGTAAGTATGGCTTTGAAGGCGGCATCCACGCTTTCCAGCTCGGTAGCCTGGGGCAGCAGCACGTGATCTTTTACCTGCGCAAAAGGGCGCATGGCCTGCTCTTCCCAGTTATAGCCGGCATGGTGAAAGTATAACGATGCGCCATGGTCTATCAGCCAAAGCTCTTTGTGCCACATCAGCATGTTAGTATTGCGCGGCGTGCGGTCTACATTGGTTATCAGGCAATCGAGCCATACTATTTGCGAGGCGAGCGTTGCACCCACGGTGGTTACCAGGGCATCGAAAGTTATGGCCCCAGAAAGATAATGCAGCGCCAGGTTCAGGCCTTCGCTGGCACGTAGTAAGTCCTGTATCTCTTCGTCGGGCTCGGTACGGCCAAAGGCCTCATCCAGGGTGGCAAATACCAGCTCCGGCACTCTGAAGCCAAGCACACGCGCCAGCTCCCCGGAAATCAGCTCGGCAATAAGGGCTTTTATACCCTGGCCGGCGCCCCGGAACTTTAGCACATACAAGAACTCATCGTCGGCCTCTACCAGGGCAGGCAGCGAGCCGCCTTCACGCAGCGGCGTTACGTAACGCGTTACGTCCACGGTTCTGAGCTCGGGTGGGTTATAGGTCATGTTTTGGTTGATTTATACTTTGGAAGATGCTTTTGAAACACCTTTTGCAGCCAATGGTTTTATACTTTTTTCTGCATGCACACGCTGTTCTCAACGCCGGCATACTGGCCATAGTTCTGAATTACGGTATAGCCGCACTTACGGTACAGCGCAATGGCCTCCGGTTGTTTTGTGCCTGTTTCCAAGATGCAGGAAGTGTAACCAAGCGCTGATGCCCACTGCTCCAGCTCGGCAAGTACCAAAGAGGCAATGCCTTGCCCGCGCTGCTGCTCCAGCACGAACATGCGTTTTACCTCGGCAGTGGTATCGTCATACGCTTTTATGGCGCCACAACCCACAGACTCGTCTTTCTGGTAAGCTACCACCACATGCTTTATTGTATCGAGCGTGTTGTATTGCGCATAAAATGCGTGGTCCTCGCCATCCCGAATCCGCAGGTCCTGGTCGAGCAATGCAACTAGCGGGCGAAAATCAGGGTCGTCTGAGTTTGTTCTGCGTAGTTTGATCATCAGAAAAAGTGCCTTTATACTTTGCAGGAGCAAGTATAAGCAAGATTTGCGTGCCAGAGTAGCTTTGGCTGTTTTATACTTTTACCTGCTTCCACCTGCCGCGCCGGAACAGCCATCCTGTAACAAGGGCATGAAACGAGTGGCAGAAAGCGATGGCGATGAAAACGCCGGTAGCCCCCAGGCCAAAATATATTGCCAGAAAGTATGCCAACGGAATCTCGAGGAGCCACAGCACCCCAATATTGATGAAGGCAGGCGTGCGGGTATCGCCGGCGCCGTTAAAGGCCTGCACCATCACCATGCCCAATCCAAAGAAAATATAGCCCAGCGTGATGATCTGCAAAGCTTGCGTGGCGATGTGTATGACCTCTTCATCGTTGGAGAAGAAATCGGAAACATACCTGCCAAACAGTATAAAGCTCAGCGTAACCACGGCCATAAAGATCATGTTATAGCGTGCCGTAAGCCATACGGCCAGCTCTGCCCGCTTCGCTTTTTGTGCGCCCAGGTTTTGCCCCACCAGCGTAGCCGCCGCCGAAGATAGTCCCCAGGCAGGCAATAGGGTAAAGATAATGACGCGAAACGCAATCGTATAACCTGCCAGTGTGTTGCTGCCAAACTCGGCAATCAGGCGGGTCAGAAATATCCAGCTGGCCGAGTCGATGAGGTATTGGCCCACGCCGCCCGCCGACAGCCGAAGGATGCGCCACATCACCATAACGCTGAGCACCAGATTTTCGCGCGATATCTTTAACAGATGCTTGCCATTAAACAGGTGGTACAGCTGATAAACTACGCCCAAGCTTCTGCCAATGGTGGTGGCCCAGGCGGCACCTGCCAACCCAAGACCCTCTATGTTTTCTAACCCAAAGATCAGGAGCGGGTCCAGGATGATGTTGGTGCCGTTGGCAATCCAGAGTGCGCGCATAGCCAGGTGCGGCTGCCCGGCTCCACGAAAAGCACCATTAACCAGGAAAAGCATAAGTATGGCTGCGTTGCCGGCAAAAATAATCTGTGTGTAGGTAACGCCCGTGCGCACAACCTCTGGCGTGGCGCCCATCAGGGTGAGCAAATCAGAGGCGAAATAAGTTGCTACGCCGCCCATCAGCAGGGCCAGCAGCAAACCGGTTACCATCAACTGAAACGTAATGCTTCCGGCCTCGGTGTAATTCTTCTCGCCCACACGCCGCGACACCATGGCCGTGGCCGCAATACTGATTCCCATGCCTACCGCGTAAACGATCATCAGCACAGATTCCGTCAGGCCAACAGTGGCCAGCGCGTTGGAGCCCAGCTTGCCCACAAAGAAAATATCCACGATGGCAAACAACGATTCCATTAGCATTTCCAGAATCATCGGGATAGCCAGCAGGATTATACTGCGCTTAATGCCCAGCGTAGTATAATCCTGCTCCTTGCCTTTAATGGCAAACCAGACCAGTTGCAGAAAGTTCCGGAAATTGTTCATGGCAGCTAGGAGAGGGGGGGAGGTTTGTAAGGAAGTATACTAGGTGTAAAAAACAAAAAGTAACAGCACAGGCCATTACTTTTTGCTACAATGTTATACTTGTAGAAGAGCGCTATGCACTTCCGGTCATGGTTATTTTTCGAGCTGAATTTTCAGGTTGTCTAAGCCAGTCTGTAAATCGTTGCCGATTTCTTCTTCCATATTCATGAAAATCAGCATCAGGTTCATCGGGTAATTCATGTGGCCGTTAAAGCCCCATTTAACTTTAGTTTCGTTGTCAGAAATGCTTTCGGTTACCATAGCGGCGGGTTCGGTGGCCTCAAACGGCTCGTAAAAGCGTAGCTCAAAATCAATTCTTTCGCCGTCTACAATGCTTTTAATCTCCTGCTCGCCTTTGCCTACTTCCTGATCATTGCTCTCCCAGGCCGATACAAAACCTACCGTGCCGTCGGTGCCGGTATAAGTTTTTTTCATGTTCGGGTCACGGGTTGCCCAGGTGCTGTAATTGTCCTGGTTTCTTAGGTATTTTAAGTAATCGAGCACCTCCTGCTTTGGCTTGTTGATCATGATTTCGCGCTCCACGGCGTAATCCTGATCCACGAAAAGGGCCACAAGCAAGGGCACAGCCACAAGTATGGCTATAACGGTAAGGGTGGTCTTTAAAACTTTCATCTGGCTTTCAGTTGATTTTCCGGGGCGTAAGTTATTAAAAATATGGAGCTTGCAAGCAAGTATGCAGGCAGACATAAGCCTGCACCGCAACTGACGTTTACACGTTTATGTTCAGATCTGGCCTGCACGTGCCGCAGCCGCATACTTTGACCTGCCAAATAAATTTTCCAGATATGCTGTCAGGCAGGGCAGAAGGCGGGTGTATGTTAGCTTACTGCAATCTTCAACACCACTTTGCGCACCACTTGGTCGGTTATCATGGCAGCGTGGGCATCGTCGGGATAGAAGATCGTGAAAGAACCTGCCGGTACATCGAACCAGTTCTGCGTTTTATCCGGGAAAAAAGCTGCGTCGCGTGCTTCATTGTACGGATCATTGGGTTGGCTGCACTCCGCCAGGTCTTTCCAGCCCATGTGGTCGGTGCCCGAGATCACGTACTGTATGTCGATGTACTTGCGGTGCACTTCCAGTTTGGCGTTTTCCTTAGCTATACCCTTGTCTTCAGAAATAATCGCGAAGAGATTTTTACCGTCTATTTCATGCACGCCGGTAGCAATGCTTGCCAGGTCGGTTTCCTGCAAATAAGAGAAAGCTTGCGCAAATAATGGGTGCATACAGGTATAACGTGCGGTATTACTGAGTTTATCGAGAACCATATTAAGTTGGAACATTAAAATTTAGAATGTTAGAAAGGAATGAAAACGCTGTAATTTTCTTTTGGCCTGAATCTTATATCTTATGTCTGCAGCAGCGAACAAAACAGGCCTGTATACTTGTTATAGATATTGCTAATTTTGCAGTAAATTAAAAGATAACAATTGATCTATCCAGAAAACTTTGAAATAAAAATTGGCTTTGCACAAGTGCGCGAGATGCTCTCAGAGCTTTGCCTGAGTCCGCTGGGCCGCCACTTTGTAAGCCGCATGCAATTCCTGAACCGCCACGACCTGCTGGAAAGGCTGTTGCAACAAACCGAAGAATTTAAACAACTGCTGGAGTCGGATGCCGAAATTCCGCTGCAGCACTACTATGACCCTACCGCTTACCTGGACCGGGCCGCCCTGGAAGGTACTTTCCTGGATGTGGTGCAGTTCTTCGAGATCAAGATGTCGCTGCGTACTATCCGCGATTCGCTGCGCTTTATCTCAGAATCCGAAGAAGGCAAGTATGAGGCCCTTAAGGCGCTGGGCGCTAAAGTAGCCGTGGAGCGCTCGCTGCTGGCCGCCTTGGATAAGGTAGTGGACGATGCCGGTGCCGTGCGCGATGATGCTACCCCGGAACTGCAGCGCCTCAAACGCGATCTGATATCGCAACAGGCAGCACTTCGTAAAACCATTTCCTCTATCCTTCGGCATGCTAAAAACGAAGGCTGGACGCCTTCTGACGTAGAGCCAACCATACGCGGCGGCCGCCTGGTTATACCTGTTATCGCGGAGCACAAGCGCCGTATTAAAGGTTTGATCCACGATGAGTCGAACACGGGGCAGACAGTTTACATTGAGCCGGAATCTATCTTCGAGCTCAACAACGATATTAAGGACCTGGAGAACGCTTACCACCGTGAGCTGATCCGGATTTTAGTTGGGCTGACCAATACCATGCGCTACCACATACCCGAGTTGCGCAAGGCGTACCAATACCTGGGCCTGCTCGATTTTATCCGGGCGAAGGCCGTGTTTGCGCGGCGCGTGGAGTCTACCAAACCTACGCTGCACAAGTATCCGCTAATTAACTGGAAGCAGGCGTTTCACCCGCTTTTATACTTGGCGCACAAGCAGGCGGGTAAGCCGGTGGTGCCTATGGACCTGGAACTTAACCGCGACCAGCGCATGCTCCTTATTTCGGGGCCAAACGCCGGTGGTAAATCCGTGAGCCTGAAAACGGTGGGGCTGGTGCAGTACATGCTGCAATGCGGGCTTTTGATTCCGGCTGCAGATAACTCGGAGGCAGGTGTTTTCCATGATATTTTTATTGATATCGGGGATGAACAATCCATCGAAAACGACCTGAGTACCTATAGCTCGCACCTGACCAACATGAAAAAGTTTGTGACGGTGGCCGATAAGCGCAGCTTGGTGCTGATAGATGAGTTTGGTACGGGTACAGAGCCTGTGCTTGGTGGCGCTATAGCCGAAGCCGTGCTGCAGAACCTGAATGAGAGTAACGTGTATGCTGTGATTACCACACACTATACCAACTTGAAAAACTATGCTGAGCGCACACCGGGCATAGTAAATGGTGCCATGCGTTACGATCATAAGCACCTGCAGCCGCTGTACCAGCTGGAAATAGGAAAGCCGGGTTCATCCTTCGCCATTGAAATTGCCCAGAAAATTGGTTTGCCCAAACACATCATCGACAGGGCTAGCAAGCTGGTAGGCAAGGACAAGATCCGTTACGACCGCCTGCTGGAAGAGCTGGAAACGGAGAAGCAGGAGCTGGAGAAGAAGGTGCATGAAGCCAGCAAACTGGAGCAGAAACTTGCTAAATCAGTGAAGGAGTACAGCGACTTGCGAAACTTCCTGGAGGAGAGCAAACAGGACGTAATGCGCGAAGCTAAAGGCAAAGCCAAACTACTCCTGAAAGATGCCAACCAGAAAATTGAGGCTACCATTCAGCAGATTAAGCAGAGCCAGGCCGAGAAAGAGAAAACAAAAGAAGCCCGTCGCGACTTGGAAACCTTTGCCCAGGAAGTGCGCAAAGACGAGCCGCGCCCAGCCCACAAGCGCATCTCCAACGGTAGCGTAAAGCCCGGCGATAACGTGGCGCTGATTGGCCAGGACTCTGTAGGGCAGGTGGTAAGTATAAAAGGCAAAACGGCGGAAGTTCTTTTTGGAGGCCTGAAAACTATCGTGAAAATAGATAACCTGGAGCGCATAGAAGGTCAGGTATCGCAGAAGCCGAAGAAGTCTAAGATGGAGAATGCTGGCGGCTTTAGCCGTGGGATGAACATGACCCAGCGCATGTCTGATTTCACGAGCACATTGGATATTCGGGGAGAGTATGCCGAGGACGCGCTGAACAAGGTGATGAACTTTACCGATGAGGCGCTCATGCTGGGCATCCCTGAGATTAAGATCATACATGGCCGCGGAAACGGTGTGCTGCGGCAGGTAGTCCGCGATTACCTGTACTCGGTGCGCGAAGTAGCCAGCGTAGGCAACGAAGCCGAAGAACGCGGCGGCGATGGCGCTACGCTGGCCGTGCTGAAGTAGGTATTATACTTTGAATTAAAAGCAAAAGGCCATCTTAATTTAACATGGCCTTCTGCTTTTAATTTGTAATGGGAGTTACTCAATTATATTGAAGATCCTGTTCCAGCGGATTTTGCTGAACATACTTCCTTCAGGGTTCGTTGACATCCAGATCATCACGGCTTTGCCTACAACATGATCTGCTGGCACATATCCCCAATAGCGCGAGTCCAAAGAATTATGACGGTTGTCGCCCATCATAAAATAATAATTCTGCTTAAATGTATACTGCTGTACCTGCTGGCCATCTATAAACAGTTTGCCATCGCGAATTTCAGCATTATCATTGTGCTCATACTCCAAAATTACGCGCTCGTAAAAAGGTAAAGACTCTGGATTAATTGCTACTGTGGCACCTTCCTGCGGGATGTAAATGGGGCCATAATTATCGCGGTTCCATTCTAGCTTGCTTGGCACATGCGGGAAAATGCCTGCCTCAGCCTCGTCAGGATGCTTATAAAGAACCACATCTTTAATAAAATCCAGTTTTCTGATCTCTTCAGCAAGTTCAGGAGAAGCATCCACAATATAACCATTCTCAAACATCTGAACACCGTCCAGGTTGATATTACGGTCTTGGAAGAATTTCTCGGAGAGCTGCATATTAGGCACCAAGATATACTTGTACTGCATCTCAGCAGGGTCTTTAATCGCCTGCCCGTTGATGAAAACCTGCATATCCTTTATTTGCAGCGAATCGCCAGGCATACCTATCGCACGTTTAATATAGTTGGTACGCAGGTCAGCTGGATGCTCTTCTTCCGGCGGATAATTAAATACCACCACATCATTTCGCTGTACTTCCGAAAAGCCCGGTAAGCGATAAGATTTCAACTGTAAGGCATCAGAGTAGGAGGGGATGTTGGTACCCCATATAGTCTGATGCGTTAACGGCACCTGCAGCGGCGTCATGGGGGTGCGTGGGCCGTAATGTAGCTTACTTACAAAAAGGAAATCCCCCACCAGCAGCGATTTCTCCATAGATGGCGTGGGGATGGTATAAGCCTCAAAAGTAGCCCACCGAATTAAGCTGGCTGCGACAACTGCAAAAAGTATGGCATCGCCCCACTCGCGGGCAAAGCTTTTCTTCTTTTTAGGTTCTTTCGTTTCGGGCTTCTTTTCCCAAAATTTTACTTTCATCTGCTAAGCTATGTTTACAGGTTCAGCATGTCCTTCATGCTGTAAACACCCTGACGGCCCTGCAGCCAGGCAGCAGCCATTACGGCGCCTTCGGCAAACCCGGTTCGGGAGTGGGCAATGTGGCCCAGTTCAATTTGGTCGACTTCGGAGCTGTAAGTAACTATATGAGTGCCCACAACATCGGGCTCTCTCTCCGAGGCGATGTTTAATTTAGTTTTTTCTTCCGGATTATCTGCAATCCATCCGTCTAAATCTTTATAGCTGGCAAGTATACCTTCTGCGGCAGTAATACCTGTGCCGCTAGGCTTATCCACTTTCTGCAAGTGATGTACCTCGCGTATGGCTACTTGATACGCTTTGTAGTCTTTCATTTTACTGGCGATGTACTCGTTAAAATGAAAGAAAAGGTTTACTCCCACACTAAAATTAGAGGCATAAAAGAAAGCTCCTTTATTTTCAGTGCATAAAGTTTTGGCTTCTTCAAACTGATCGAGCCAGCCAGTAGAACCGGATACGACAGGAATTCCGTTGGCAAGGCAGTAGCTGATGTTGCCGAAAGCTGATTCCGGATGCGTAAACTCAATCGCCACATCTGTATTAGCCGCTGAATAGTTTTGCAACTCCTCTGTGTTGCTGTGGTTAATTGTACCAACAATTTGATGGCCTTTAGCCAAGGCTATCTGCTCAATGGTTTTGCCCATTTTGCCGTAGCCAATCAAAAGAATTTTCATTTGGGGCGCGTGTATAAAGTCAGGGTTAGGCCGGGGGTAAGGGTACCAGGCTGAGAATGCATAGGCAGTAAATTAGGCCGTATGCGCAAGGCCAGGTCTTCGCCTACTTCAAAGTCTTTCAGGTGAGCGTGCACATACGCCTCTGCAATTTGCAACGTATAGGCAGCCACGGAAATTATAATGGTAAGGTCACGGTTGCGGCGCCAAAAGTCGCGTCTATACTTTAAATTACTAAGTGCGTTAGTGTTTTGAGTACCTAAGATCGGATGATCAGCAAATTGATCTACTGTTGTAGAATCATTGTCTCCACGTAAGCGAATAGCAGTGCGGTAATCTTGCCAGTTATTTTGATTGTCTATATAAAAATAGGCTAGAACGGCGCCTGTGGCATATATAATAGGTACTTTCCAATAAGCTTTATTGTAGACTTGCCCTGCTCCGGGAATAACAGCTGAGAAAAGGGCTGCTTTAGCTGGCTTGTCCCATGTGCTCAGGAAAAAACCCTGGCGTGCAGCAGTGTCCGCAGGTATGGGCACACGCACTGAATCCGGGCCGGCAGTAATAACCTGCCCCTGAGAGTATGTTGGGGCAAAGTATAAAACCATGCCCAGCAGCCATGCCACAGCGCCAACCTTCAAGCTCATTCGCTTTAGTAGTTTAGTATCTCCAGTATACGGTTAAGCTCATCTACTGATACGAAAGGAATTTTGATCTCTCCCTTACCATCATTGTTAGCTTTAACCTGTATTTTGGTGCCGAACTGGGATGTTAGCTTGCTCTCTACTGTTTTAAGCTCGGTATCATACTTGCCAAACAGCAGTTTTTGCTGCACATCAGGCTTCTTTTTAGCATTTTGCAGGTTGCGCACCAGTTCTTCCACCTTGCGTACTGAAAGCTCTTTGGCCACTACCTCTTTAAAAACGTCCAGTTGCTGCTCGATGGTATCAATGTTAATAAGAGCGCGAGCATGGCCCATACTTATCGCATTGTCGCGAAGCCCGATTTGGATATCCGGCGGAAGTTTAAGAAGGCGGAGGTAGTTTGTTACGGTTGTACGTTTTTTGCCTACACGGTCACCTAGCTCTTCCTGTTTCAGGCTGCATTCTGTAAGCAAACGCTGATAGGATAGGGCGATTTCAATGGCATTTAGGTTTTCGCGCTGAATGTTCTCAATAAGAGCCATCTCCAGCATCTGCTGGTCATCGGCTTTACGAATATAAGCAGGAATAACCGTCAGGCCAGCAATTTTAGAAGCCTGGTAACGTCGCTCGCCTGATATGAGCTGATAACTGTTCGGGCCAAGCTGCCTTACAGTGATAGGCTGAATAATGCCTTGTACTCTGATAGATTCTGCCAACTCTTCCAGCGCCGACTGATCAAAATGGGTACGGGGCTGGTAGGGGTTGGTCTGTATGTGGTCAATGGCTATATCTGCGATGGTATTAACGTCATTTAATGTGGAAGACTCAGTTTTTCCGGTGTACTTGTTGCCCTCCAAAAGAGAGCCTAGGCCTCGACCGAGGCCGCCTTTACGTTTAGCTGCAGAATTTTTGTTATCAGACATGTACTCGTATGGTTATTTCGCCAGCACTACGCTATTCTTCTCTGCTATCTCACGCGCCAGGTTCAGGTAACTTACCGCTCCTTTGCTCTCAGCATCGTGCAGCAGGGCCGGTATTCCAAAGCTAGGCGATTCGCTCAATTTTACGTTTCGGGGAATGATGGTATCAAACACCATCTGCTGAAAGTGCGTTTTCACCTCTTCCACCACTTGGTTACTCAGGCGCAGGCGCACATCATACATGGTCAGCAGTATGCCTTCAATGGCTAACTCTGGGTTTAACCGCGACTGTATAATCTTGATGGTATTCAGGAGCTTACCTAAACCCTCCAGGGCAAAATATTCGCATTGTACCGGTATTACTACCGAATCAGCCGCAGTCAGAGAGTTTACTGTGATTAAGCCTAAGGAAGGGGAGCAGTCGATGATGATATAATCATAATGCTGCTTCAGACCGACCAAGGCTTCACGCATCTTCTCCTCACGGTTGGGCATATTAATCATCTCCACTTCAGCACCAACCAAGTCGATGTGAGAGGGGATCAGGTCGAGAAACTCTATACTTGGCGATTGCAGCACAATCTCCTCTGCCTTCACATCCTCCACCATGCACTCATAAATGCTGCTGGTAATAGTGGCCGGGTCAAAACCTAAGCCTGATGTAGCGTTTGCCTGCGGATCGGCATCCACTAAAAGTGTCTTATATTCAAGGGCTGCCAGACTTGCTGCAAGGTTAATGGCTGTAGTTGTTTTACCTACGCCACCTTTCTGGTTGGCAACCGCTATAATTTTTCCCATGCTATAATTATAGTTCAATAGTTTGACCTATCTCCATCAAAATAAGTTCCTTATCTGCCATCTTCGCCACTTCCATCACTTCTTCCTTATCAATTTCGATATAAGGGAAGGTGTCATAATGCATCCCGATTACTTTCTCTACCTGCACAAAATCGGCGGCTATCATGGCGTCATGTATATCCATCGTAAAGTTATCGCCGATTGGCAGTAGTGCAAAATCAACATCAAACTGCTCTGGTATGAGTTTCATGTCGTAGGTGAGGGCAGTATCACCGGCAAAGTAGAATGTCTGGTTTTCAGTTTCTACCACAAAACCTGCGGCAGAACCACCATACGTCCCGTCTGGCAGTGAGTTAGAATGGATGGCATTCACCATTTTAACTGTACCAAAGGGCAATGTTACTTTGCCTCCCGTGTTCATGGGGTGCAGATTTTCTAAACCCTTGGCGCCATACCATTGCACAATCTCGAAAGTGGCGATTATAGTACTGTTGTTGTTTCTGGCAATCTGCTCTGTATCATGCACGTGGTCCTGGTGCCCGTGAGACAGCAAGATATAGTCAGCTTTGATATCGTCTACGTTAATGCTGGATGCTAAACCGTTAGGCGAAATAAAGGGATCGAACAAAACGTGGTTATCACCTATTTCAAATAAAAAGCAAGACTGGCCGTAGTACGTTATTTTCATAATCCTATATATTTTAGCTTGCCTGTGTTAGCGCAAGATAACTTATTCTTCCACAAAGATACATTATTTTAGCCATTTTAGCTGTGGTATTGTATAGCTAAAAAACTATTTTTATCCACATTTCAAGTGCTTTCACCATGATTTCATGATAGTATGGGAGGAGTTAAAAGAGCACCTAATCGTTGCAGTCAGAATGCTCTTGTGCTGCTGTAATTTATACTTCAGAAACGTCAGTTTTAAGCTTCAGATTGCACAGGTATGATTTTAAAGAAGCATAAAGTTTAAGCTAACTAAATTTCAGTATACAACAACTCAAAACTCGGTGCCGAATGGCTGAATTAACTTAAAGTACTTTGTAATAATAAAGCGCTAACTAAATTAATAGCTAGCGCTTTATAGTTTTTTTAAACTTAGAATTTTACTTTATATCTCTGTTTTTATTAGGATCTTGATGCTCATTGCGGGGATTCAGTTTGTCCACCTCTACATCTTGCTTGCGCACTTTCTCCTGAATTTTTTCAGTGTGCTCGGTCGTGTCCTTGTTAAGCCTTACCTCTTCCACAACACGTGCCTCCTTGTTAACCATAGGAATCTCGGCATGTTCTGTCATGGTCTTTTCACCATCTTTAAAGGTAGATAGGTCTTTTTCGCTAGCTGGGCGGTTAACCGGTCTGCGCTCCACATTCACGTGTTCCTCACGCAGTCGTAGATTTTCTTCTACCGGCCGCTCAATTATGCGGCTTCTAAGTTTAACCCCGCCTGTCTCAACCTCTCTTTTGCCTACCTGTAGGTTTTCTTCCACTACTGGGATTGATTCGCTGGAATTTGTCCAGTTACCTTTAGCAGATTGTGCTGTGCCCCTTTGCTGTGAAGCTCTCTCATTTACATCAATAGCGCCACATTTGTCAAGGGTTTGCGATACTTTCTTAGCCTCTTCTTCTGAGGAAGTATGGACGGTGACGATGGATCCATTTTGAGCCGCATGGGAATACTTGGCAGACTCATCGCGGTTATCTATCAGGGAATTAAAAAAATTACCTACACGGCTATCGTTGTCTCTGCTCTGTGGTTGCTGTTGCTGCGGCGCGGCGTTAGACTTATCGCGTGCGCCGTGAACGGCAACGTCTATTTTATTGCTAGGTATGCCACTTTTTTCTAGTTCCTGTGCTGCCATCTGAGCGTCAATACCATAGTCGAAAATACCAATTACTGTTTGTCGTTTCATAGTTTACTAGATTTTAAGAGTATAATAAAAAATTAAGCAAGCGTCCAATTAATTTAAACTTGCTTTTGATCATGTGGTGAGGTTTTAACCCTCTCAATATGAACCTCTTCCTTTTTGAGAGGTATACTTTGTTTTTGGTGAGTTTCCACCTGCTTTTTGGTAACATGCAGTTCTTCAACTAACACCAGGCGTTTCTGCACCACAACTTCTTCTTTTAAAACTGAAATAATCATTTTCTCACCTTCGTAGCGAACAGGAGGCGGCGGCTCATTAACATGTTTATTCATGGCCACACGTTCTACTTCAACTTCCTCGTACATAAACGGGATATCAACGTCTTTCAGCTCCTCGTGCACCTTTTTGGATATATGCACCTTTGACGTCTCGACTTCCTTTTTCCCGATTTTTACTTGTTCTTCCACTACAGGTATGGTCTCTTGTTCCTGTCGGGCAGAGGTAGCAGAAGGTGTTTCCGCTTCAGTTCCTGATGTGCTATTCAAGTAATGATCTTCAAATTCGGTTTTTAGTACTTTATCGTTTGATTTGTTTTTTTTCATAGTTTACAACCATATTAAAATATAGTTTTTTGGAGAGTGTGCTTTGCATAACTTCCTTTAATTCCTACGAAGGCTCCAAGCACATGTTGGGCTAATGGTAAAATCCGACCTTACAAGACAAAGTGTAATAGCATGATTTTTTAAGTCAGTAACCGGTAATTGCTAGTGAAGGGAGATATATGGTAAGAGAAAGGTTATGTTATTTAATTATAAAACTTTTTTGGGCGAGGCAGCTGCAGCCAGAGAACAGGAGCAGTGGTGACTGTTTTAGTCTAATAGATTTGGACGGATTACTTTAAAGCTGAAGAGCAATAATATGTAATCCTATACAAGTAGAATTTGATATTATTTAATCTTTAATAACTGCATAACGAGCTGCTCCAATTCTTTAATAAACTCCTGCAGCTGTTTCGGGCCTTCCTGCTGATGCTTAATGCGCCTTACTTCTTTATCCTGTTCATAGAAGGTTAAGTACGAAGAGGGTAAATCAGTGTAAGGCGATAGGTAGTTATCCTTAAGGGAAGTATAGTCTAAATCTTTAACTGTTATTTTAAGCGTTTGAAGCTGTTCCTTTGAGAGTTGGAGTGTAAGCGTGTCTTGCACAGGTGCGTATCTGAAACCTTCGTAGAACACGCTGCCATCTGTGTAGAATGTAGCATTGTAAGCCGGGCAAGTACCGTAGCATGGCGTCTTCTGAAACAGTAGCAGCTTCTGTGGCTGAACTTGAGCCTGAACTTGATTAATTTGGGATTTTACTTTGGTGCAGCTGCTTAAAAGTATAATGCTGAACCAAAGCAAAGTATAACTCCAATACTTTATCAATGTAGTTGCCATGCTTTATATGTACAGGTTTATGGTTGCTGCTCCAGTTGCTGGAACTTCATGTTTTCAAATTTATATGCGACAGGTTCGCAGTCTGCGCACGCGTTATAGTTGATGGCAGAGTCCGGTGGGTTAACTATAAATAAATGATTTTGGGCATTAAAGCTAGCGCCAGTACTACTCTGAATTTTGTCAAGCACTTTGCCTGTTTCTCTGTCTATCACAAAATGCTCCTGGCAGTTGGTGCCGCAGCCAATGCTAACCACAGTATACTTGCCAGCAAAGTTGACGCCTTGCTCCAGCCCCTGCTGAAGTACGGCGCGGTGGGTGTGGGCATCGGTATGGCTGCTCTCATCCAGAGGCGCCAGTTTACCCCGATATATATTGCCCACATTGTAATCACCGCTGTTCAAGTACTGCTCCGTAGAAATGCGGTAGCGGTCGTAGAGATCGCGATCGGTGCTATCGTTATAAGGAACTGTAAGTGAGTCTTTTGCTAGGTCTTCAGCAAGTTCTGGGTGCGTGCTGGCGAGGCCGTCTTCATTCTCATTTCCTTGCTGGCAACCAAGCAATGTTAGCGGCAGCAATAGCAAGTATGGCCATTTGGTTGTATTCATTCTGCTCTTCATATATAGCTTATATACGTGCTTTGCGGCATTAGAGCTCAACAAAAAAGCCTTCCCCAATTGGAGAAGGCTTTTTTGTTGAGCTTATCTAGGCTTATTTTTTAGCCTTGTTTCGTTTCTGCTGCTCGCGCTCCTGTGCCTGACGCATGGCTTCTTGCATACGCTCTGTAAAGGATGGGCCGCCTTTTTCTTTTTTCTCTTTTCTCTTGTGCTTGTTCTCTTCCAGCCTTGTTCTGATTTTAGTCTCGTCTACAAAGTAACGTATGGCTGCCTGCTGTCCGAATGTTACGATGTTAGACACAAAGTAGTAGAAGGACAGGCCGGCAGGGAAGGAGTTCAGTACAAACATGAAGATTACCGGCATCAGGTAGCTGTAAAACTTCATCGGCCCCTGCATCTGTGAGTTTATCTGGTTGTTAGACCAAGTATATAGTATGGTTGATGCGGTCATCAGCAAGGTAAACATACTTACGTGGCTGCCATAGAACGGAATAGTGAACGGGAGCCTGGCAAATACATCGTAGGTCGACAGGTCAGTCGCCCACAGGAAAGCCTCCTGGCGAAGCTCGATTGAGTTCGGGAAGAAGTTGAACATGGCAAACAGGATCGGAATCTGCAGCAGCATCGGAATACAGCCGCTCAGTGGGTTTACGCCCATTTCCTGGTACAGCTTCATGGTTTCCATCTGCGTTTTCTGCATGTCACCATCATTGCGCTCCTTTATGGCATCAATTTCAGGCTTCAACACCTTCATCTTCGCCATCGACAAGTATGATTTGTATGTCAGCGGGAAAAGGATTGTTTTGATGTAAAGCACCAGCAGCATGATGATGATGCCGTAGCTTCCGATATAATTCTCCAGAAAATCGAATGCCGGGATAATAACCCACTTGTTTACATAGGAAAATATTCCCCAGCCTAAATCAAGGTTTCTGTCAAAATCATTTCCGATGTGCTTGAGTATCTTGTAATCGTTCGGGCCGAAGTAGAACATGAACTCGCCGCCATTGCCGCTAACCACATCCTTGGTAGGTATAAATATCTCAGATGCCAGCGTTTTAACCACTGTTGTGTCAGTTGGGTCAACGGTTGCAGTCATGCGGGCACCAGAGAATTGGTTGCCCGCAATAATGCCTGCCGTAAAGAAGTTCTGCTTGTTGGCTACCCACTTCAGCGGTTCTTCCACGGTCATGGTTTCTTTATCTTCAGATATCGACAGGTTGTCATATCCGTCTTCTACCGTAGCGAAGTTGATCGTGGATTTTGCACGGTTCTGCGTCAGGTCGCTTTCCAGCTGCTTCAGTCTGTCACTCCAGGTAAAGGTCAAGTTGTTGCCTGCTACCTGTTGCTCCAGCCCTTCAAATGCCAGTTTGTAACCCAGCATGAAGTTTTCATTATAAAGCGTATATACCTGATCTATAAACTGGCCATTGCCCAGGTTAGCGCGGAAAGAGATTGTTTTGCCTGATTTATCTTCAGCAGTTACATTTTTAACCTCTGAAGCCGTAAAATACAGATCTGAAAGCTGTACCTGCTTTCCATCATTTGTAGTGAAGGCAACATCCGTATTGCTGCTCTCGCTGTCGAAAAGGATGAGCGGCTCGCCTTCGTACGTCTTGTAGTTCTTAAGCAGCACTTCCTCTACTTGTCCACCCTTTGTGTTAAAGATAACGCGGATGTTTTCGTTCTCCAGAGTAGTTGTGCTGGCCTGGCCGTTTGCGGCTGCACCAAAAGCACCAAGAGAGGCGACTCTGTGGGCTTGTGCCAATGAGTCTTCCTGGGTAGGCGCGGTGGTGGTTTGCAGTTGCTCTATTTTGGCTGTTTCCTGCATTGCCTGTTGCTCAGGCTGCTCCGGGCTCGTGAAAAAGAACGAGTATGCCAGCAGCAGCACGGCAATTAGTCCAAAGCCAATCGCTTGATTTCTATCCATTTACTTTTATTGAATTGTGTGTATTGCGCTTATTTAGATTTTGTATGGTTGATGGCCGCTTTCACAAACTTTGAGAAGAGTGGGTGAGGGTTAAGCACAGTGCTCTTCAACTCAGGGTGATATTGTGCTGCCACAAACCATGGATGGTTCTGCAGTTCGATAATCTCCACCAAACCAGTGTCTGGGTTTATACCTGTGGCTTGCATACCGGCCTCGTCAAAAGCCTGTAAGTACTTGTTATTAAACTCATAACGGTGGCGGTGACGCTCAGAAATTTTTGATTTCCCGTATATTGAATAAGCCTTAGATCCTTTTTTTAGTTCACAAGTATAAGCACCCAGACGCATAGTTCCGCCCATTTGCTTAATTTGTTTCTGATCCTCCATCATGTCAATCACCGGATGTGGTGTGTTCGGATCCATCTCGGTAGAGGCAGCTCCTTCAAGGCCAAGTACATTGCGGGCAAACTCTACAGCGGCGCATTGCATGCCCAGGCAGATGCCCATAAACGGAATATTGTTTTCGCGTACAAAACGAATCGCCTCCAGTTTTCCTTTAAAGCCGCGTTCGCCAAAGCCAGGGGCCACCAGCACGCCATCCATCTGCTGCAGCAAGCCAGCTACATTATCATCAGAGATATTCTCAGACTGGAACCACTTGATGTTAACCTTGCACTCGTTTGCAGATCCTGCATGCACAAACGACTCTATAATAGACTTATACGCATCTGGAAGCTCGACATACTTACCAACCAGGGCAATGTTTACCTCAGATGTTGGGTTTTTCAATCGGCCCAAAAACTCTTTCCAGGTGTCCAGGTTTGGTTCAGCTCTGTGCGGCAGCTTCAGTTTTGAGATTACACGCTCGTCCAGTTTCTCTTTGCGCATGAGCAACGGCACATCGTAAATAGTTTCCGCATCAATTGACTCAATAACAGAATTTTGCTTTACGTTACAGAAAAGAGCGATTTTCTTGCGAAGATCAGTAGGAATTGGATGCTCTGAGCGGCAAACCAGAATATCAGGCTGCACACCAGCTTCTGAAAGGTCCCGAACAGAGTGCTGCGTAGGCTTAGTTTTAAGCTCTCCTGCGGCTTTCAGGTAAGGTACAAGCGTCAGGTGAATCACGCAGGACTCGTTGACACCAAGCTCCCAACGAAGTTGACGTACTGCCTCAATAAATGGCAAAGACTCAATGTCACCCACACAGCCGCCAATCTCAGTAATTACGATGTCAAACTCTCCGCTTTGGCCTAAGAGCAACATGCGGCGCTTTATCTCATCTGTGATATGCGGCACAACCTGCACCGTTTTTCCTAAATAGGCTCCATCACGCTCTTGCGTGATTACGTGGTGGTAAATGCGCCCGGTGGTAACGTTGTTTGCCTGCGATGTAGGCACATTCAGGAAGCGCTCATAATGGCCAAGGTCCAGGTCGGTTTCAGCACCGTCTTCCGTTACATAGCATTCGCCATGCTCGTATGGGTTCAGCGTGCCTGGATCTATATTAATATAGGGATCGAATTTCTGGATTGTAACAGAGAAACCTCTTGCCTGAAGAAGTTTGGCAAGAGAAGCGGAAATTATGCCTTTTCCGAGAGAGGAGGTAACACCGCCAGTAACAAAAATATATTTCGTAGCCATAAGTTTGGGTTAAGTCTTATGGGCTGCAAAGATACGTTTATAATTTTATAATCCTGACATTTCCGGAACAGAATAGGCGCCGTCATAGGTATATCTTTCTTAATATTCAAGTATGATTTAGGTGAATTAACAGCTGATAGACGCTAAGCCTGCTGTTAAGCTTTACCAAACTACCGCCAATCTGGCACATCCTGCTATTTTGGCTTTTTGTTTGCTTTTGCCGTAGCTTTACCATGGATATGCGCCACTTTCAGGAGTGGCTGCTGCCGAAATATTTTAAATAAAGTATAAGCAGAATGACTAAAATAAGATCAACTACCGTGTGCGGTATTTTCCATAACGGAGAGGTGGCGCTGGGTGCCGACGGACAGGCTACCATGGATAAGCATATTGCCAAAAGCAACGTGAAGAAAATTCGCAAATTGCTGGATGGAAAAATCGTAACCGGTTTTGCAGGCTCCACCGCCGATGCTTTTACCTTGCTGGAGCGCTTTGAAGAAAAGCTGAATGCCTACCAGAGCAACATGAAACGTGCAGCCATAGAGCTGGCCAAAGACTGGCGTAAAGACCAGTACCTGCGCAAACTGGAAGCCATGATGGTAGTTGCCAATAAAGAAGAACTGCTGATTATTTCCGGAACGGGCGATGTGCTGGAGCCGGACAACCAGATTGCAGCCATTGGTTCTGGAAGTATGTATGCACATGCTGCCGCTTTAGCCCTTAAGAAGCATGCGCCGCATTTGTCTGCAGAGGAAATGGTGAGAGAGGCGCTGACCATTGCAGCTGACATCTGTATCTACACCAACCATAATCTTATCATCGAGAAGCCTTCCGTTTAAGCATTGTTTTAATTCGTGGCTTTAAGAATTTTATAGCTGGTTTATTCTATTGCAGCTGCGTAGCTACAGCAGAAACAAACTTTATACTTGCTAACTTCGAATAACGGTAAACGAAATACGAATAATTCTTAACTTGCCATCGCCTTAGCAGATTCCGGTTTGCATGGCTTTATACTATGAACTATGAACGTATCAGAATTCTTAAAGAAACATTACAAACATTTTAACGCGGCATCGCTGATAGATGCTGCTGAAGGGTATAAAACGCACCTGAACAACGGCGGCAAAATGCTGGTGACTTTGGCAGGTGCCATGTCTACCGCTGAGCTGGGGATTATACTTGCTGAGATGATCCGCCAGGATAAAGTGCATGCCATTTCTTGTACTGGCGCAAACCTGGAGGAGGATATATTTAACCTGGTAGCGCATGACTTTTACGAGCGTGTGCCGCATTACCGTGAACTTTCTGCTGCCGATGAAGAGGAGCTGCTTAGCCGCCACCTGAACCGTGTTACAGATACATGTATTCCGGAGGAGGAGGCCATGCGCCGTTTGGAGCACACAGTTCTTAAGTATTGGGAGAGAGCCGACAAAGAAGGTAAATCATACTTCCCGCACGAGTTTTTCTACCAGATACTTTTGAGCGGCGATTTGGAGCAGTACTACCAGATTGACCCGAAAAACAGCTGGATGTTGGAAGCTGCTAAAAAGAACCTTCCGATTATCTGCCCAGGCTGGGAAGACTCTACGTTGGGTAATATTTACGCTGGCCACGTTATCAGCGGCGATATTAAAAACGTGCACACGGTTAAAACCGGTATACAGTACATGATGGAGCTGGCAGAGTGGTATACACAAACTGCTAAAGAGGAGTCTACGATCGGCTTCTTCCAGATTGGCGGTGGTATAGCTGGCGACTTCCCGATTTGTGTGGTTCCGATGTTGCACCAGGATTTGCAGCGCGACGGCGTTCCGCTTTGGGGCTATTTCGCACAGATCTCTGACTCTACCACCAGCTACGGTTCTTACTCCGGTGCAGTGCCAAACGAAAAAATTACCTGGGGTAAATTAGGTAAGGACACGCCAAAGTATATGATTGAGTCGGATGCTACTATTGTGGCGCCGCTTATTTTTGCTTTGGTGCTGGATATGTAATCAGAAGATTGATCTTTATATAAACAGCAAAGCCAGGCATACACCTGGCTTTGCTGTTTATATACTTCTTTATCATTGTTGTTATTAAGCTGGCACCATAGATTTTTCTTCTCGGTCCCAGTGGCGGTGTTTCTTTATCGCATCTAGAAACATAGCAGCAAACTCATCTGCATCTGCATCGTTACCGGCTGTAATAATGCCTTTGTGGCTTTTCACCTCGCCTGAATCTTTGCCAGCAAAGTCAACTCCCATCACAAATGCCCTTTCCAGCAGGGCAATGCCGTGGCCGGATGTAGCAATGGTTTTGCAGTGCTTAAATGCCTCACTTATGAAATGTAACGCATCACCTTCTTTCATCAGGGCTGCTATACTTTGCTCGCCATCCGGAATGTAAACGGCATCATACATAATGGAGCCGGTGGTAACATGGTTTTTATCAATCTTAACCTTTTCTCCGTTACTTGCTTTACGCATACCCAATAGCTTTGACACAATTTTTACATGTGCGCCGGCATCCATAAGCGCCTGCCGTACCTGCGTCAGTTCATTACAGTCAAAGCCATCTTCAACAAGTATGGCAACCTTTCTGGATTTAACCGTCTCAACTTTGTTGCGCTCCATACTTACAGCCGGAGATTCCTTTACGGATTTGCCTTGCTGCATCTTTTTGCTCCCTTCGTTGTTCTCGTAATTGCCGGTAGATTTTTGGTCAAAGTTTTTCGGCACTTCCACACCTATACCTTCCGCAACACGCTTGGCAAGGTCCATCGAAATTTTTGAGAAGTGGCCAACCATCCTTTCCTGAATCTCCTTTGTTTCTACTTTTCCGAGCTCGAAGTGGGCTGCATTTACAATATGCTGCTTCTCCACATCTGTCATAGAATTCCAGAAGAGCGTGGCTTGGCTATAGTGGTCATTAAAACTTTGGCTTCTAGCTCTTATTTTGTGTCCCTCTACTTTCTCCATGTAATGCACAAATGCACCCTGGTTTTCCGGAGCCATCATAGGGCAGCCACCACCTAATGAATTTGGCCAGTAATTTACTTTGCCTTTACCTATAGTTTGACGCATAAAGCCTGCACCTTGATGATTGTTTACAGGAACCACTGGACGGTTGATAGGTAATTCAGCAAAGTTGGCGCTGCTGAACCTGTTAATCTGCGTGTCAATGTAGGAGAATAGGCGGCCCTGAAGCAGTGGGTCATTGGTTACATCGATACCGGGAACCAGATTGCCAGGGTGAAAGGCTACTTGCTCTGTCTCTGCGTAGAAGTTATCCGGGTTACGGGTAAGGGTCATAAGGCCTACCGGCTTCAATGGCACAAGCTCCTCAGGTATAATCTTAGTCGCATCAAGCAAATCAAAATCATACTTAAACTCGTCTTCCTCCGGTACAATCTGTACGCTTAGTTCAAACTCAGGGTAATCTCCCATTTCGATCGCCTCCCAAAGGTCCCGACGCAGCCAGTCCGGATCTTTTCCTGCCAGTTTCTGCGCCTCGTCCCACACCAGAGAATGAGCGCCTAGCTTTGGTCTCCAGTGGAACTTGACGAAAGAACCTTTGCCCGCTTCATTTATCAAACGGAACGTATGTACGCCAAACCCTTCCATCATTCTGAAGCTACGCGGTATGGCCCTGTCTGAAAGCACCCACATAATCATATGGTTGATTTCTGGCATAAGCGAGGCAAAATCCCAGAAAGTATCGTGCGCGGCTGATGCTTGCGGCATCTCATTATCAGGCATCGGCTTTATGGCATGCACCAGGTCAGCAAACTTGTTAGCATCCTGAATAAAGAAAACAGGCATGTTATTGCCAACTAAATCATAGTTGCCTTCTTCAGTATAAAACTTTGTGGCAAAGCCTCTTACGTCCCGTACGCTGTCTGCAGAGCCTCTAGAGCCTACCACAGTAGAGAAGCGTACAAAGACCGGTGTTTTTGTGCCGGGGCTTGTCAGGAATTTAGCTTTAGTGAATTCTTTTAGCGAGTCATCGTATGGCTGAAAATACCCATGTGCGCCTGAGCCTCTGGCATGCACCACACGTTCCGGCATAGACTCATGGTCGAAATGAGTCATCTTTTCCCGAAAATGGAAATCCTCCATAAGTGTAGGGCCGCGCGAACCAGCTTTTAAGGAGTCGTCGGTATGGTTAATTCGAACTCCCTGGTCAGTTGTCATGTACTTGCCGGTGTTGTCTTGCCGGAAGCTGTCTAACTGTCTGTCCTTGCTGTTTTCATCCACCTTGTTTTGGGGCATATTGCCTTGCCCGTCTTTGTTTTCATTTTCCTTCATGTTCGAAGCTTGTTTAAAGAATGGTTCCTGATTTTATGGAATTCGGCTCCTGTGGTGCCACTGCAGTAAATCTGTATGAGTCGGAAATCTGCTGCAGTAAAAGCTATCAGAGCCGGCTTATCAGAAACTACGATAGGGTTTTGATCTGCGTTGGAAAATTTTGTTTCAGCTTTAATTTAAAGCTGAAACAAAGCAGAAAATGAAAGGGAAGAAAGAATGATTTGTCCAGCCTATGAATATCGATATTAAACTAAATATTGATATTGAGCTCGATAAGATTATACTAGGTGAAGGAGAGGAGAAAACTCTTAAAAGTATAAATTGATTAAAATTATAGCTTTGACTAAAGTATCTTAAAATAGTAATTAAGAACACTGACAGAAGGGTGTACTATACTTGAATTGAAGCGTGTGATTAGCAAATTAGTTCGCGCCTTCCAAACCGAAACTCCTCATCTTTCAGGAAAAATTCTCCGCATTTTTGAAGAATGGTTAAGTTGTCAAGGGTGATCTCCCAGTTAAAGTTGAACTGGCACAGAAACGCCAGCACAGGGCCAAGCATATGAGGCGTGGTGTCTCCTAATGCAAGCGAGATATGGGGCAGCCACAGGTTTGTATTATAGTACACGCCCATTTCTGTGCTCATCTCCGAAATATCGCGGTGGAGGCGGCTATGAAACTGGTTTAGAGGAGGAGTGCGCAACACAGGAATGTATACTACCGGGTTTTCGCCCGGAAAGATGCCTAAGCCAGTAGTGCGTATGGTGAAATTATGCGCAGTATAGCAGGTAGACTCCAGATACTGTTTTAGTTCTTCTGTATCTGGCACTTCGGCGGTAAGCAGCGTCAGGTGTGGGTATGGCGTAATTTTAACACCGCTCAGGCCGAATTTCTTTTCCAGAAGCTCAGTAAGCTCAGACACACGCTCAGAAGTTTTCTTGTCCAAAAGCGAAGCAATCGCAATCATATAGTATAGCTTTCAGTACTGGTGTTGCCCGCCTAACCAGGCGCGGCGATCGCATAAATTATCTAAACGAGCCCTAAGCATAATTGTTTACCAGCCAGTAACCAAAGCTATACTTTGGCTAATTCACTAATTCGTTTTAACGACTTAGCCTGGCTGTTACGCATCTTTAACGCTTTAAAAATGCAAATGTAGAGGTTGTTGCGCCGTAATTCAATTTGCAGCCACTAAATTTCTGCTACAGACAGGCCAGAGGTGACTTTAAGCAAGGTGCAGCACTATTTAAGGCAAGTTGTTGTTTTTATCTCA
This sequence comes from uncultured Pontibacter sp., assembly GCF_947495565.1. Taxonomy (GTDB): domain Bacteria; phylum Bacteroidota; class Bacteroidia; order Cytophagales; family Hymenobacteraceae; genus Pontibacter. The sequence goes on along the minus strand of NZ_CANLZM010000004.1, from coordinate 221,915 downwards.
CGTGTAAAAATAAGTACCTTTGGTTTTTAAAGTATATCAGATCAAATGATTTCCATAAATAACCTGAACTTTCACTTTGGCAGCCGCATCATGTATGAGGATGCCAGCCTTCATATTAAACCAAAAGATAAAATCGGCCTGATTGGGCTTAACGGTACCGGAAAGTCTACGCTGCTGCGCCTGATTGTAGGCGAATATAAACCGGATAGCGGCAGCATTCAGATGAGCAAGGAAACCAGCATCGGGTTCCTGAACCAGGATTTGCTCAGCTACGAAACCCATGAAAGTATACTTTCGGTGGCAATGCAGGCTTTCGGGGAGGCAATACACCTGCAGGATGAAATTGACAGGGTTCTGGTGGAGTTCGAGAATAATTTTCATGATAATCTGGTAGACAAACTTGCCACACTGCAGGAGCGGTTCGAGGCGTTGGGCGGCTATACGATGCAGGCCGAAGCTGAGGCGATTCTGGAAGGGCTTGGTTTTAGCACAGAAGAGTTGCAGCAGCCGCTAGCTTCTTTCTCAGGTGGCTGGCGCATGCGTGTTATGCTGGCTAAGATATTGCTCCAAAAGCCATCGTTGCTGCTTCTCGATGAGCCTACCAACCACCTGGACTTACCCTCAATAAAGTGGCTGGAGTCATACTTGGAGCGTTATGAGGGAGCAGTCGTGATTGTGTCGCATGATCGGGAGTTCCTGGACCGCACAACGAACATGATTGTGGAGGTATCTGGAGGGAAGCTGAATGTATACGCAGGCAACTATAGCTTTTATGTAGAGGAGAAGGAGCTGCGTAACGAGATTCAGAAAGGTGCTTTTGAAAACCAGCAGGCGCAGATCAGGCAGGCCGAGCGTTTTATTGAGCGCTTCAAAGCGAAGGCAACAAAGGCAAAGCAGGCACAAAGCCGTCAGAAAATGTTGGACCGTATGGATCGTATTGATGATGTGGCGCCTGATGCGGCAAAGGTTAACTTTAGCTTTAAGTTTAACACGCAGCCCGGCCGGCACATTCTGCGCTTAGAGCACATGAGCAAGGCTTACGGGAACAAAGTCATTTTCCGGGAAACCAACGTGCATATTGAGCGTGGAGATAAAGTGGCCTTAGTGGGCGCAAACGGTAAAGGTAAGTCTACGCTGCTGCGCATTATAGCCGGCACCGAGCCTGTAAACGGAAAGCGCGAATTAGGCCATAATGTTATACTTTCATTCTATGCGCAGCACCAGCTGGAGTCCTTAAATGTTGAGAATGATATGCTGTCTGAGCTGCAGCAGGCTGGCTCCAAAAAGTCTGAGATGGAGCTCAGGTCCCTGCTTGGCTCTTTCCTGTTCACGGGAGATGAAGTGTTTAAAAAAATAAAAGTGCTGTCGGGTGGTGAGAAAAGTCGTGTGGCGCTGGCTAAAACACTAATTTCGGAGGCTAACTTCCTGATGCTGGACGAACCGACTAACCACCTGGATATGCAGTCGGTTAATATCCTGATTCAGGCGCTGGAGCAGTATGAAGGTACTTTTGTGGTGATTTCGCACGACCGCTATTTTGTAGAGAACGTGGCGACCAAGATTTGGTACATTGAAGATTATCAGCTGAAGGAGTATCCGGGAACTTACCATGAGTATGAGGCCTGGCAGGAGAAGCGCGAGAAGGGATCTAAGAAAGAGGTTGCAAACACTGCTGCAGCACCAAAAGCAGAAAAGCAACCGCGTGAGAAAAGCGAATACACGCAACTCTCTAACCAACTAAAGCAGGTTAACAGGCAAGTGAACGAGGTTGAAAAGGAGGTGCAGAAACTGGAGCAAAAGTTAGCCGCCCAGGAAAAACAACTGGCAGACCCACAAGTGTTCGGCGATGTAGAAAAGCTTCAGAAAGCCACATCTGAATTCGATAAAATCAGAATGCAACTGGATGAGAAGCAGGAAGAATGGGAAAAGCTGATGCTAGAGGCTGAAGAGCTTGAGACTAAAATGGCTGATTAGACTTCTTTAAAAGTATAGACAACGCCCCTTAGAGCATAACTCTAAGGGGCGTTGTTTCATGGTATCTAAGATCACTTTTAAATCGGGCTGCCATACTTATCCATCGACTCTACCTGCAGCTGATGGAATTTTTTTGAATAAAAAGGTACCGTTAAGCAGGCTTGCCTTATGTAAGTATGGTGAGTCGTTCTGAAATAAGTTGACACTATTTAGACTTATGAAAGGAAAAGAAGCAGCAGGGCGCAGCAGGCGCACGAGTCGGGACTACCCGCTAGGCTTTAAGCTGGCTGTTGTCAGGCAGGTTGAAGAAGGCGAGATGACTTACAAGCAGGCCCAGCGCCACTACGGCATCCAGGGGCGCTCCACGGTTTTGGTGTGGCTCAGGAAACACGGCCGGCTGGATTGGCATTATCCCGGTATACACACACGCATGATGAAAGCCGAGACCCCAGCCCAAAAGATCAAGCGCCTGGAGCGCGAGCTCTCCGACGAGCGCCTCAGGAACAAGGTGCTGGAGAAGACCCTTCAAACCATCGAGCAGCAGGTGGCCACAAGCTGGCAAAAAAGCCCTTACCCGAACAATGTGGATCTTCCAGCAAGAGGGGGGCGTGAGCCTGGCGCGTCTCTCTTCTTTGTTCGGGTGCAGCAGGCAGTCACTCTACCAGTCAAGGGCGCGGCAGAAGAGGCGGGCAGCCCAGCTGGCCCCTGTGCGGGAGCTGGTGCAGGAGGTGCGCCGGGGGCTGCCGCGGCTAGGTACCAGAAAGCTGCACTACCTGCTCTCAGGCAAGTTGCAGGAGCTGGGCATCAAGCTGGGCCGGGATGGCCTGTTTGCCCATCTGCGGGCCGAGAACCTGCTTATCTCTCCCCGCCGCAGCTACACCAGGACCACCGACTCCAAACACTGGCTCAGGAAATACCCTAACCTGGTCAAGGGGCTAGCCGTCGAGCGCTCCGAGCAGGTTTTTTTCTCTGACATCACCTATGTCAAGAGCCAGGAGCGCAACCATTACCTCTCCCTGGTCACCGACGCCTTCAGCCGGCGCATCATGGGCTATGCCCTGAGTGATGACCTGGGCGCCGAGAGCGTGGGCAGGGCCCTGAAGATGGTCATCAAAGGGCGCATGACTTGCCTGCCACTCATACACCACTCGGACCGCGGGCTGCAGTACTGCTCCCATAACTACCAACAAATCCTGAAGAAACATCAGGTGAGCTGCTCGATGACCGATGGCTATGACTGCTACCAGAACGCGTTGGCTGAACGCATGAACGGCATACTCAAAGAAGAATTTTTATTCCACAACTGCAATAGTGGGCAGGAACTGGAAGTGCTCGTAAAACAGGCGGTGGAAAGCTACAATACCCGAAGGCCTCACCTGAGCCTGAAGATGCTCACACCACAGCAGGTACATGAAAAAACCTGTGAGCAGCTGCTCACAGGTTCTCTAAAATCATCGTAAAACCTGTCAACCTATTTTAGGACGGGTTCTGGTTTTAAATTAAGGTTTTTTTCTCAATTTGATCTAAAATTAATAAGCCATACTTTTCGCTAATTCAACAAGTATACCTTCATCACCATACAGGTTAAAACTGCCTTTTACTGCTTCTCCTTCACGCTCAGGGTCTGTGGCTAATACAACTTTGCCTGTATAGTGTTGGTGTTCTTCTTTTAAGGTACAAGGCTTATGGCTCAGATTTAATACCACCATAAATTTCTTGCCATCTTTCTCCCGTGTATAAGCTACTAACGGGCCGCTTGTGATAACAGGTTGGTAATCCCCAACATGTAAGGCTGGTTCTTGCTGGCGCAGTTTAATCAAGCGCCTGTAAAACGAGAGCATAGAGTACTGATCCTCTTTTTGTACTTCTACATTAACTCGCTGGTAATTATTCGGCAGCGGGAGCCAAGGTTCAGTTGTGGTAAAGCCGGCATAATCCTTTTCACTCCATTGCATGGGTGTTCGGGCGGGGTCTCGGCTAAGGTCTTTGTCTGGCATATTCAAGCCTTGCGGGTCTTGTATCCTGTCGGCGGGAATTGGCACATCGCGCATGCCTAACTCATCTCCATAGTATAAAGTAGGTGTGCCGCGCAGCGTTAGCAGGAGCATGGCTGCCACTTTTGCTTGTTCCCGACCTATTCTGCTGGTTATGCGTGGTTGGTCGTGGTTACCGATTACCCAGTTGGGCCATCCTCCTTCAGGTAGTGCACCCTCATATTCATCCACATGCGAGCTGATGCTCCGCGCATCCCAGTCTAAAGTTATCAGTGTAAAATTGAAAGGCAGGTGCGCTCCGTTGTTGTTCTGGCCATAATAGGTCACTAACCTATGAACTGGTAAGTATATCTCACCGATAAGCACACGCTCCTCGTACGCATCTGTTACCTCGCGCATTTTCGCTACAATGTTGTGTATTTCGGGCTGGTCTGTAGAATAGGCCGGAATTAGCTGCTCATAGGTGGCCTGGTGCGCTTTATAGTCAGGGTTAGCGGGGTTGTCGCGCAGTTTCTCGTCCTTGATCATGTGCCACATTACATCTACCCTAAATCCGTCTACACCTTTGTCAAGCCAAAAGCGCATGACATCAAACATAGCCTGCTGCACTTCCGGGTTTCTCCAGTTAAGATCCGGCTGCTCTTTCAGAAAGGCGTGGTAATAGTACTGCTCCGTCTGCTTATCCCATTCCCAGGCGCTGCCGCCAAACACACTAAGCCAATTATTAGGTTCTGAGCCGTCTTCTTGGGCATCCTGCCAAATGTACCAGTCACGCTTGGGGCTATCCTTAGATGACCGGGATTCTTCGAACCAGGCATGCTTATGTGACGTGTGGTTGGGTACCAAGTCAAGTATAAGCTTCATGTCGCGTTTGTGCACCTCTTTCAGCAGTTTGTCAAAATCGTCCATAGTGCCGAACAGGGGGTGGATTCCGCAATAATCTGAGATGTCATAACCGAAGTCAGCCATAGGAGAAGGGTAAATCGGGGAAACCCACACAGCTGTTATGCCTAGCCATTTCAGGTAATCCAACCGGCTGATAATGCCGCACAGATCGCCCACACCATCACCGTCAGAATCTTGAAAGGAGCGGGGGTATACTTGGTAAATTATGCCTGATTGCCACCAAAGGTAATTTTGATCTTGCTTCATAGTTATGTGCCTAATACAAATTCTGTCTTTAGTAGGCTTTCTACGCAGCATTGCTTTTGAAGATATAAACCCTCAGGTAGTTCTTTCGGCATACGATATTTTGTAGATGATAAACAAATAGTGGACTTAAACTTATCTCATACTACCTAAAAGCCTGCTTTCTTCAAATATTAGCTGGATAAAATAATATAAATAAATCGTTGTAACATTGGTTAATATACAACAGTGGATATATAGTAATTGCACTTTGTATTTTACTATCTAAATATTTAATTATATCTATTAATATTGATTTTAAACTTTATATATTTGCATTTATAAAATGACTTACAGCATATGGGAAGTATGAAAAGTAAGTTTTTCACAAGTTTCAAAACAACCAAATAAACATATAAGCTAACAAAATCATATTTTATGAAAACACTTTTACCAAAGCTTCTTCTCTTCATTTTTGTTGTTGCATTCATGTCTTCTTGCCAGAAAACATACTGTCCAGCATATTCAAGTAACAAAACTGAGCCTATTAATAAGCCGACTTTTTTGAAGGATCGTGCACGAAAATAATTTAAGTATAGTGGCGGTAGGTTAAGGACTGCCAAAGGGGGAAACACACAAAGCCATACTTTAAAGTATGGCTTTGTGTGTTTATATGCTGAATTTATAGTGTAAGAAAATCTATTGAAGCATTGTTTTGTGAGGGTGATAAAAGTGGGAGGGGGTGTAAACCAAAAAAGGCTCGCGGATTTAAAATCTGCAAGCCTTTTTATTTAAGTAGCGGGGAGCAGAATCGAACTGCCGACCTCAGGGTTATGAATCCTGCGCTCTAACCATCTGAGCTACCCCGCCGAATTGTGGTGCAAATATAGCGGAATTGTTTTCAAATATGCAAGCATATCTTCTGAAAAAAAATATTTTATTTTTCAGATATATGTAATTTGAAGAATTAATACTATACTTACTCAGACACTTACAATACCCCTATGACTAGAGATACGAAGTTGAAATTTGTGCGGGAGTACCCTATTAACGCCTCCGCTAAACTGCTTTATCCGTACCTGAGCACTCCCGGCGGTCTTTCGCAGTGGTTCTGCGACGATGCCAAGCTGAATGAAGACAATATATTTAATTTCATTTGGGACGGCCGCAACCATTTCGCTGAAATGACAGGCCACCGCACAAACCGCTCCGTGCGCTTTCTTTTCCTGTCGGAAGATAGAAAACATTTGCCTGATGCGCCTTACATTGATTTCCAGATAGAGAGCAGTGAGCTTACGCAGGAACAATTTCTTAAAGTTGTAGATTACTCTAATGAAGACAGTCAGGAAGAATTAGAAGAACTATGGGACAATCTGCTGCAAAATCTGCGGGAAATAGTAGGAGGTTAGCATCTTTGCAGGAGTAAAGCTTATCTTTGCACGGTAATTGCTTCCTAAAGCATGGTTAAAGTGGCTGCCCCACGGTAGCAGCTGCTCATTTTTTGCGCATGAAGAAACTTGATAAGCTAATACTCAGGGAGTTTTTTGGCCCTTTTTTACTGACATTTGCTGTGGTGGAGTTTATACTGCTCACCCAGTACATGCTAAAGTACCTTGACGAGCTGGTTGGTAAAGACCTGGGCTCAGAGGTTTTTGGTGAACTCCTTTTCTATTTCAGTATTAACATGGCGCCGGTGGCTCTGCCATTAGCTGTGCTGCTGTCCTCTCTTATGACTTTTGGATCTTTGGGGGAGCACCATGAGCTGACTGCCATTAAAACATCCGGCATTGCGCTCACCCGTATTCTGAGACCTGTCCTGATCGTGGTGGGCCTAATCACCGTAGGAGCCTTCTTCTTCAATAACATGGTTGTGCCTAAGGCAAACCTTAAGGCCTATAGCCTTCTTTGGGATATTCGGCAGAAAAAGCCCGCTATGAATTTCAAGGAAGGTGCGTTTTATAATGGTATCCCAGGTTATAGTATAAAAGTAAACGAAAAGCTGAACGACGGTCAAAGCCTGCGCGAAGTGATGATCTATGACCATACGAAAGGCGGCACCAATACCACTGTGATTTTGGCGGACTCCGGAGAGATGTACATGGATTACAACGATTCTTACCTGGTTCTGGAGCTGTTTCGCGGTAATACCTATGTCGATCAGAACAATTCCTCCTTTCGTAGCTCCAACGAACAGTTTGTAAGGCAGGAGTTTGAAAAGAGTAAGCTGATGCTAAGTATGGCATCCTTTAACTTCGACCGCACCCGCGAAGAGCTGTTTTCAGATAACAAGATGATGAAAAACATCAGTGAGCTGAACGTGGTGACTGACTCTTTGCGCAACCATAGCCAGCGTGAGCAGCAGCTATATGCCCCAAACGTTGATCCTTTTTACATGTACTTTAAAGCAGATACTGGCCAGGTGAAGAACGGTCTGCGTTTAATGGGCAAGAAGTTAGAGCGTGAGTTACCAGAGCCAACCCCGGAAATACTGGTGCTGGCTACAAATAAGGCGCGCAACATAAAAAGCTTTACAGGTAGCTATGTAGAGCGGGTGCGCTCCACCCTGCGAGAGGCGAATAACTATGAAGTAGAGATTTGGCGCAAGTATACTCAGTCGGCTTCCATCATTGTCATGTTCCTGATTGGGGCCCCATTGGGTGCTATTATCAAAAAAGGCGGTTTAGGAGTTCCTGTTGTCATCTCAATCATCTTCTTTATAACCATGTATGTAATGACCATACTTGGCGAAAAGTGGGCGCGAGAGGGACTTGTGTCGGTAGGGGCAGGCATGTGGGCCGCAAATTTTATACTTCTTCCTATTGGTTTATTCTTTCTTTACCAGGCCCGCAGCGACTCAAGTTTACTTGAAATGGACTTCTGGCGAAAGCTGATGGCGCGCCTCCGGCGTAATAAACTGTAAAACCACTATATAAAGATTTGGCAAAAGTTTTTTTTGTAAAAGTAAATTATATACCTTTGTGGCTTGTATAGCAAGCTTTGCAAGATAAAAACAGATTGATATTTTTACGATGAGATTAACCACTGAAGCGAAACAAGAGATTTTCGAAAAGCACGGTTTCAACAAGTCAAAATCTGATACAGGTTCTCCTGAGGCTCAGATAGCGCTGTTCACGACACGTATCGCGGACCTAACCGGGCACCTGAAAACTCACAAAAAAGACTTTAGCACACGTCTTGGTCTTTTGAAACTGGTAGGTAAAAGAAGAAGACTTCTGAACTATCTCCAGAAAAATGATATTGAAAGATACAGAGCTATTATTAGCGAGCTGGGTATCCGTAAATAAGCATGTTGTGTTAGGGAATTCATTTATGGGATTCCCTAATCTTTTTTACAGCACCCCCCTTCCTTCCTTAAATTGCCAGTACCGACAGAGTTGCAATGGGTGACCCTGTCTTTTTTGATGATAACGATAATTGAAGATGTCCTACAACGCAATTAGTAAAACTATTTTTCTTCCGGATGGACGGGAGATAACAATTGAAACTGGTAAACTAGCCAAACAAGCAGACGGATCTGTAGTAGTTAAGATGGGTAACACCATGCTACTTGCGGCTGTTGTTTCAAACAAAGAAGCCCGCGAAGGGGTTGACTTCCTGCCACTTTCTGTAGACTACCAAGAGAAATTTGCCTCTTCAGGGAAGATTCCAGGTGGTTTCCTTAGAAGAGAGGCAAGACTTTCTGATTATGAAGTATTAGTGTCTCGATTGGTAGACCGAGTGCTGCGCCCGCTGTTCCCTGGAGACTACCACGCAGAGACCCAAATGACTATACACCTAATCTCTGCTGACACAGAGATTATGCCAGATGCACTGGCTGCTCTTGCTGCCTCAGCTGCACTAGCGGTATCTGATATTCCTTTCAACGGTCCTATCTCAGAGGTTCGTGTTGCGCGAATTGATGGCCAGTTGGTAATTAACCCAAGCGTAAGCGACCTGCAGCGTGCGGATATCGATATGATGGTTGGTGCCTCTATCGATAGCGTAGTGATGGTAGAAGGCGAGATGAACGAGGTTTCTGAAGCAGAGATGCTGGAAGCTATTCAGTTCGCTCATGATGCTATTAAATCACATTGCCAGGCGCAGCTGGAGCTTGCTGAAATGGTAGGCAAAACAGTGAAGCGTGAGTATTCTCACGAAACACATGATAATGACCTGCGCCAAAAAGTTTATGAAGCAACTTACGAAAAAGCTTATGCAGTTGCCAAGCGTGGCAGCGCAAACAAGCAAGAGCGTTCAGAAGGCTTTAAAGCTGTACGTGATGAGTTTATCGCTTCACTTGGCGAAGACCATGGCTATGACGAGAACCTGATCAAAGTATACTACCACGATGTAGAGAAAGAGGCGGTTCGTAATATGATACTTGATGAGCGCGTTCGTTTAGATGGCCGTCAGTTGGATGAAATTCGCTCTATCTGGTCTGAGGTAAACTACCTGCCTGCTACGCACGGTTCAGCAGTATTTACACGTGGCGAAACACAGTCTTTAACTACTGTAACGCTAGGTACCAAGCTGGATGAGCAAATGATCGACAGCGCCATGGTATCAGGTACGAACAAGTTCCTGTTGCACTATAACTTCCCTGCGTTTTCAACAGGTGAGGTAAGACCAAACAGAGGTCCGGGCCGTCGTGAGATCGGTCATGGTAACTTAGCGCTGCGTGCTCTGAAGAAAGTGCTTCCACCAGAGTCTGAGAATCCATACACAATCCGTATCGTTTCTGACATCCTGGAGTCAAACGGTTCTTCTTCTATGGCTACGGTTTGTGCCGGTAGCTTAGCTTTGATGGATGCAGGTGTACCTGTAAAAGGTGCTGTTTCTGGTATCGCCATGGGCTTGATAACTAATCCAGAGTCAGGTAAATTTGCTGTTCTATCTGATATCCTGGGGGATGAAGACCACTTAGGTGACATGGACTTTAAGGTTGCCGGTACAACAAATGGTATCACAGCCTGCCAAATGGACATCAAAATCCAAGGCTTATCACATGAGGTAATGACACAGGCGCTACAGCAGGCTAATGCTGGTCGTTTGCACATCCTCAACGAAATGTCTAAAACCCTTACTTCTCCTAACCCGGATTATAAGCCACATACTCCTCGCTCATTCAACATGGTGATCGACAAAGAGTTTATCGGTGCAGTTATCGGACCAGGTGGTAAAGTGATTCAGCAGATCCAGAAGGATACTGGTGCAACAGTTATCATTGAAGAGAGAAACGAAAAAGGCCATGTAAATATCTTTGCCAGCGACCAGGATTCTATGAATTCTGCCATCGGTAAGATACGTGCTATTGCAGCGCAGCCGGAAATCGGCGAAACTTACATTGGCAAAGTGAAGTCTATCCAGCCTTATGGAGCTTTCGTTGAGTTTATGCCAGGTAAAGACGGTTTGCTGCACATCTCTGAGATTAAGCACGAGCGTCTGGAAACAATGGAAGGCGTACTTGAGATTGGCGAAGATGTGAAAGTGAAGCTCATTGATGTAGATAAAAAGACAGGTAAATTCAAGCTTTCCCGCAAGGCAATTTTGCCAAAGCCAGGAGCAGAAGACAACCAATAACACCTGCTATAGTATACTCTTGGTGTCTGGCTTTAGTGGCTCTAAAGGCACCAAGAGTTTTTATTTTTTGTCGCCTTTGTACTGCATCTTGATTTTATTCTGAAGATGACAGAACTTTGCGCGATTTTCTGATGTTAAGTCACCGAGCCAAAACAATAGATTTCACAATTTTTTTGAATAATACATACTCAGATGAGACAACTCAAGATAAGCAAACAGATTACAAACCGCGAGAGCCAATCACTGGACAAGTATCTGCAGGAGATTGGTAAAGTTGATTTGCTTACTCCGGACGAAGAGGTGTCGCTGGCACAGAGAATTAAAGAAGGAGATCAGTTTGCGCTTGAGAAGTTAACCAAAGCCAACTTACGATTTGTGGTATCGGTGGCAAAGCAGTATCAAAATCAGGGCCTATCTTTGGGCGACCTTATCAATGAAGGTAACCTGGGTCTGATTAAAGCTGCCAAACGATTCGACGAAACCCGGGGTTTTAAATTTATTTCTTACGCTGTTTGGTGGATCCGTCAGTCAATTTTGCAGGCGTTGGCAGAGCAGTCGCGTATTGTGCGTTTGCCGCTTAACCGTGTAGGGTCACTAAATAAAATCTCTAAATCTTTCTCTGAGCTGGAGCAAAAGTTCGAACGTGAGCCATCTCCGGAGGAAATTGCCGAAGTACTGGAGTTAACTACCGCTGAGGTAGTTGATACTCTGAAGATATCAGGCCGTCATGTTTCTGTGGATGCACCATTTGTTCAGGGTGAGGAAAACCGTTTGCTGGACGTGCTGGAAAACGAAGACGAAGAATCGCCAGACATGGGCTTAATGAACGACTCACTTCGCAAAGAAGTGCAGCGCGCTTTATCTACGCTTACCAAACGAGAAGCAGATGTTATTACTTTGTACTTTGGTTTGAATGGGGAGCATTCTTTAACACTAGAGGAAATAGGCGAAAAGTTTAACCTTACCCGCGAACGCGTTCGGCAGATCAAGGAAAAAGCTATCCGCAGACTTCGCCATACTTCAAGAAGTAAAGCACTGAAGCCATACTTAGGTTAATTGCACTACAACAGCAATACTGCCCTGGCCCAAAGCCAGGGCTTTTTGTTTCTACTTAGATTACCTTTTTGGTTGTGCAAATGAATGCAGAGGCCTAGAAATTTTGTATACTTGCATCCAAATTTCTTTTAGAATTAAAAACAGTAATGGAAATAGAAAAAGTAAAATGCCTTATCATTGGGTCCGGACCAGCTGGTTATACAGCAGCTATTTATGCTTCCAGAGCCGGTCTTAATCCGGTACTATATCAGGGCTTGCAGCCTGGTGGCCAGCTAACTATAACCAACGATGTTGAAAATTATCCTGGTTACCCTGAGGGAGTTATGGGGCCTGAGATGATGGAGGACTTTAAAAAGCAGGCTGAGCGCTTTGGTACAGATGTTCGTTACGGTATAGCTACTGCAGTGGATTTTTCTTCCAAGCCGCATAAGGTAGTAATTGATGACCAAAAGACAATAGAAGCTGATGCAGTCATAATTTCAACTGGCGCATCTGCAAAATGGTTGGGCCTTGAGTCTGAGTCTAGGTTAAATGGTAGTGGCGTTTCTGCCTGTGCAGTTTGTGATGGTTTCTTTTACAGAGGCCAGGATGTGGCTATAGTGGGAGCAGGAGATACTGCTGCAGAAGAAGCTACTTACCTATCAAACTTATGCAATAAAGTATATATGCTGATACGCCGCGATGAAATGCGTGCGTCCACCATTATGCAGGAGCGTGTAAAAAACACTAAAAACATTGAAGTGCTTTGGAACACGGTTACTGACGAGATTTTAGGTAAAGATACTGTTGATGCAGTCCGAGTAAAGAATGTACTTACAAATGAGCTGACAGAGATTCCTGTAAAAGGATTCTTTGTGGCAATCGGCCATGAGCCTAATTCAGCCATTTTTGCTGAGTATCTAAACTTGGATGAGAATGGGTATATACGCACAATACCAGGAACGGCCAAAACGAATATTGATGGTGTATTTGCCTGTGGCGACGTGCAAGATTTTACATACCGTCAGGCAGTTACAGCTGCTGGCTCTGGATGTATGGCGGCATTAGACGCGGAGCGTTACCTGGCAGCAAAGGGTTTGCATTAATTTGTAGTTGCCGTATTGCACCAGTAGCTCATTAATTATCAAAACCTGGCTTCAGGTGTATCACAATAAAATGGCTGTGCTGCAGTTTTATTTAGCGAATAACGTGCTGCAGTAAGGCAGCACAGCCAACCTTTTGATGCAAATGTTCAAGAACAAAGCACCCTTAATTTTTGTACTGTTAACTCTAAGCTTACTTTGTAACGCAGCTGGTGCGTTGGCACAAGGGAAGGTGAAAGACCTGTTCAAGGTGAATACACCTAAGATACAGTACGTGCGTCCGGACACAACTATTCTTATAAAGTATGAGGATTTCCCGGATGATGATTCAGACCCTGATCAGTCTATCTATTTCAACCCAAAAAAAGAGTTATCAATAGTTAGTGAGGATACATCAGAACTCGACCTGGGCGAGCAGCATATTGTAGAGATGTCTGAGGAGGTTCTTGTAGATTCTACCTGGATCAGGATTGCAGGCTACTACTCTATTTGGGATACCCGAAATATTAACCCTTACCGTCTGGACAGCCGCCAGCTAAAGGATACGGTGGATATCAAATTATATGATCCCAATAACAACCGGGAATATAAAATGCCATTGGAGAAAACTCCGATTACAAGCAGGTTTGGGCCTCGTAGCGGACGTTGGCACTATGGCACAGACATAGATCTGGATACAGGTGACTCCATTTATGCTGCCTTCGACGGGGTGGTGCGCATCAATAAATGGGATGGAGGTGGCTACGGCAATTATATTGTTGTTCGCCATTATAATGGCTTAGAAACGCTTTATGGACACATGAGCAGAACAATTTCTAAGTCAGGAGATTTTGTGAAAGCAGGTGAAGTGATCGGTTTAGGCGGAAGCACAGGGCGTAGTTCAGGGCCGCACCTGCATTATGAAGTGCGCTTCCAAGGCAATCCCATGGATCCGGAAAACATCTATGATTTCCCGGATTACCTACTCAAAGGGGAAAGTTACCAGATCACCTCTGCTGTTTTCAATTATGCAAATAGGTCTAAAAGCGGTGGCAGCAGCAGCGGGCGCAGAGCTGCCTACCACAAAGTGCGCAGTGGCGACACCTTGTCTGGAATAGCAAAGAAATACGGCGTATCCGTTAGCCAACTAACGCGCTTAAATGGTATTAGTACGCGCACCACTTTAAAACTTGGGCGGTCGCTGCGTATTAGATAATAAAATACAGAATGAAATTAGATATACTTGCCTTTGCCTCGCACCCTGATGATATTGAACTGGGTTGTGCAGGAACGCTTATAGCCCATGTAGAAGCTGGACTTAAAGTAGGGATTGTTGATTTGACGGCTGGTGAGTTAGGGACAAGGGGCACTCCTGAAGTACGCCTTCAGGAAGGTTTAGACGCTGCCAAAGTGATGGGAATTAGCGTGCGTGAAAACCTCGGCTTTGCTGATGGCTTCTTCCAGAATGATCGTGATCATCAATTAGAGGTGGTGAAGGTGCTGAGGAAGTATAAACCTGATGTTGTGATTGCAAACGCCGTGCATGACAGGCATCCAGATCATGGCAGAGGATCTATTTTAGTATCAGAGGCTTGTTTCAAATCAGGCCTGAAAATGATTAAAACGCAAATATCGGAAGGAGATCAGGAAGCATGGCGCCCGAAAGCTGTATATCATTATATCCAGGACCGCCTTATCACGCCTGATTTTGTGGTTGACGTGACTCCATATTGGGAGAAAAAGATGGAAACGATACGTGCCTTCAAATCTCAGTTTTATAATCCGGATGATAGCTCGCCAAACACCTATATCTCTTCGCCAGAATTCCTTGATTTTATTGAGGCCAGGGCAAAGGAACTAGGACATGCCATTGGGGTAACATATGGTGAGGGATTCACAAAAGAGCGTCATTTAGGAGTCAAAAATTTATTTGATTTGCTGTAGAGAAATAGAATGGATGCTACTTAACTTAATTAATAGCAGCCTCAATGTTAAAGTATAAAAGGGAGAGCCGCTAAGCGTTTAGCGGCTCTCCCTTTTATACTTCTAGAGCTTTAAAATGAACTTCTATATTTTGTAAGTTTCTAAAACCTGGAAAATGAAATGCAGGTGATCATGTACAAAGTCTGTAGAGCTTCAAAACAAAAATCCTATAAGTTGGTTGTGGTGTATTAAAACTACACTATAGCCACAGCTACATGAAAAATAAAATAATTGTATTGGCCAGCCGCCCGAAGGGTACGCCTGCCAGTGAAAACTTTAGGTTTGAGGATGCAGATATACCGGCTCTAGAAGAAGGGCAGATATTGTTGAAGTCGTTATATGTGTCAGTTGATCCTTATATGCGTGGGCGTATGAGCGATGCAAAGTCTTATGTGACGCCT
The DNA here is from genome assembly GCF_947495565.1 of uncultured Pontibacter sp. Lineage (GTDB taxonomy): Bacteria > Bacteroidota > Bacteroidia > Cytophagales > Hymenobacteraceae > Pontibacter. Next base: position 206,738 of record NZ_CANLZM010000004.1, on the reverse strand, counting down.
TATGAGGTTGGTAAGCCTATTGCCGGTGGTATTGTGGCTGAGGTGGTAGATAGCTGCAACAGTCAATGGGAGAAAGGGACCGTTGTAATCGGTAACTTGCCATGGCAACTATACATTGCGCATAACGGTGAAGGGCTTAATAAAATCGACCCTGAAATTGCCCCACTAAGTTACCATTTAGGCATTCTAGGTATGCCCGGACTTACAGCATACTTTGGCCTACTACATATTGGAGACCCTAAGCCTGGCGAGACAGTGGTAGTATCTGGTGCTGCAGGTGCCGTGGGCTCAGTAGTCGGCCAAATTGCAAAGCTGAAAGGTTGCCGTGTGGTAGGTGTTGCAGGATCAGACGAAAAAGTGTCTTACTTAAAAGAAGAGCTAGGCTTTGATGAAGCCATTAACTACAAGGACACTGCCAATATTAAGGAAGCGATGGCTCAGGCCTGCCCTGATGGAGTGGATGTATACTTTGATAACGTGGGCGGCGAAATCTCTGATTCCGTTTATTGGAGTTTAAATAAATTTGCACGCATTGCAGTATGTGGCCAGATTTCCTATTACAACGCCACTAGCTTGCCTACAGGTATGCGGGTTGAACCTATTCTACTCAAGAAAAGCGCTTTGATGAAAGGCTTTATTGTTAGCGATTACGCAGAAGAGTTTGGCACCGCTGCCAAAGATTTAGCTGCATGGGTTAAAGAAGGCAAGCTGCAGTATCAGGAGACAATAGAGGAGGGCTTTGAAAACATACCGCAAGCTTTTCTGGGTTTGTTTACTGGTGAAAACACCGGTAAGCAACTGGTAAAAGTGGCCGACAGAGAAGTATAGACACTGCGATATCACAACATATTGTCGTGACTCCTTTTAAAATCAAAACACAAGTATAGCAGCTTAGGATGCTGATCAAACAACAATACAATTAGTTAAAGTATGAATAACTTCACATTTTATAATCCTGTTAAAATTCTGTTCGGCAAAGGGCAGATAAGCGCAGTATCACAAGAAATACCCGCAGGTGCACGCGTCATGATGACCTATGGCGGTGGCAGCATTAAGAAAAACGGCGTTTATGACCAAGTAATGGAGGCGCTGAAAGGGTTCGAGGTAATTGAGTTTAGCGGCATTGAGCCTAACCCTCATTACGAGACCTTGATGCAGGCAGTAGAAATTGCTAAGCGCCAAAAGATTGATTTCTTCTTGGCTGTGGGTGGCGGCTCGGTTATAGATGGCACTAAGTTTATTGTGGCGGCTATGGAGTATGAAGGGGAGGATCCGTGGAATATTATGGCTAAAAGAGAGCCTGTTACAAAAGCAGCTCCCTTCGGTGCAGTGCTGACTCTTCCTGCCACTGGTTCCGAAATGAACTCAGGATCTGTTATCAATCGTGTTTCAACAAAAGAAAAGCTGGCTTTCGGTAGTCCTTTCACGTTTCCTAAGTTCTCGGTATTGGACCCTGAAAGTACATTCACGCTGCCGGTGCGTCAGATATCGAATGGAGTTGTGGATGCTTTTTCGCATGTGCTGGAGCAGTATCTTACGTATCCTGTTAATGCACCGCTTCAGGACCGCTTAGCCGAGGCAGTTTTGCTCACTTTAAAGGAGGAGGGACCTAAGGCTGTTCAGAATCCGCAGGATTACGAAACGATGGCTAACTTTATGTGGGCTGCTACAATGGCTTTGAACGGCGTGATTAGAGTAGGTGTGCCAACTGACTGGGCAACTCATTACATTGCGCATGAGCTGACGGCACTGCACGGCATTGACCATGCTCGCACGCTGGCAGTTGTGTTCCCGGCATTACTGCGCTATAAAAGCGAAACTAAGAAAGAAAAGCTGCTACAGTATGGTGAGCGCGTGTGGGGCGTTAACACTGGCACAGAAGACGAAAGATTAGAAGCTACAATTCAAGCTACTATTGCATTCTTCGAGTCACTTAATATCAAAACACGTCTATCTGACTACGAAGTTGGCAAAGATACTATTGCCATTATCATCCAGCGTTTTGAGGAGCGAGGTGTGAAAAACTTAGGTGAGCGAGCGGATATTCAGGTTCAGGACGTAAAGGAAATTCTTGCTTTGAGCCTTTAGATCATAAAGTATAAAAAAGCCGCTATAATAGTTATTACAGTGGCTTTTTTATACTTTATGATCCTCTAAAAGAATACCTTTAAAAATAACTTTTACCAACCCATCAAATACCTCTCCCGGTGTTTTAGGCATATCTTGAATTAACTCTTTCGGAACCTGGTCTGTGAATTCCGGATTAAGGATTGTTTCCAGTGCGCTGGCATAAAGCAGGACAGCAAGTGACCGATTTATGCTACTTCTTACGTATCCTTTTTCATACCCTTCTTCCAGTAGCGAGTTAAAGCGAAGAAATGCTGCATCGGTTTTGTGCTTTTGCAAAAGCTGCCAAGCCGATGGGGCGTTCTTTTTGATGTCAAGTACAAAGTCGGCATTTATGTCGTGCAGTTTGGTGCCTACATAGCTAAAAATGCGTCTTGTTTTATCAGGAAACAGCAGTTGTTTATCTGCTAAAATAAGCTCCACTTCCTGTTGAATATCCTGAGCGTGTTGTCGGATGATTACGTTTAGAAGCTCCTCTTTACCAGAAAAGTATTGGTAGAGCGTTTTTTTGCTCATCCCGAGGCGTTTCGCAAGGTCAGCCATCAAAACTTTGCTATAGCCGTGTACAAAAAAAAGCGACTTGGCTTCAGCTATAATTCTACCACGTGGGTTGTCCGAGGTTTCCATAGGAGGTAAGTTAAACCACTTGTTATCTGCTTCTCAGCCAGGTTATACTGTATATATTAATCAGAAACAGACTTACAAATATATAGATTAACTCATAAACAAGATGAGAATTTCGTTTTGATTCCTTAAGATCTGCTAAAGCTAATATACTAAAGAAGTATAAACCCGGCCAACTCTATTGCAAAAATGATAAACAAAGTCTCAATGACAATCGGGTAGTATAAAGTATTATTGTACTAAAATTTCAATTTGGATCTTTTATAATTGAGGATCATTTACAAGTATTTATCAATTAAGATATTAATATATAGCTTGTAAAGGATTTAGAAGGTTGTTACTATTTTATAAATTTTATGTTGCAGATACTTGTATATTTAAAAGTTGTATTATAAATTGCATCAAGCGGTTCCGGTATAAGTTAACCGGAAAATACACAAACGATTGACCACAGTTGGTAAATTATTTATAAAGGATGCTTAAAAAATACATACTTCTCTTTGAAGCGTATTATTTGGCATTAAGAGGCAATCTAACTTTTAGCCAATGCTAGACATCATCAACCTAATTGCATTTTCCGGAATTTTCAATGTTTTGTTTTTTTGGTATGCATCTACTAAGATGAGATCCAAGCCGGACCCTATTAAGACTTTGATTGTATCTTTTGTTTTCTCTATTCCTCTGAGTTTTCTTTTAATCGGCGTGTATACTACTATGCTGATTTATGCTGCTAAGAGCGGCGCAAGTGAAGATGCGATGTGGGAGTATATGGAGCAAGAGGAACTGCAATAGACTGAATTTATACTTATACTTCTGAAACAGCAATAGCCGCTAAATATAGCGGCTATTGCTGTTTCAGAAGTATAAAAAAGGGAAGCCCCATCAAAACAGGGCTTCCCTTTTTCCTTTCTTAAGACATATTAATGACTTCCGGCGCTGCTGCCAACATCAGAGCCGCCATCCTGCACGTCGGCACTGCCGCGGCTACCGCTTTTCTGTGATGGCGCTCCGCCAACATTGCCTTTCATTAAGTCTTCATTATCAACAGTTTTACGTTCTCCTGTCGGGTTTATATTAGGTACTTTATTCCCTTTGTTTAATGTATCGTTCGGATCCTCGTTTTTGAGCTTATCTTTATTTTTATCGTTCGTGTTCATCTTCGTATTATTTATTGGTTAAGAAATTAACAATTTTAAATTCAAGTTCTTGAGAGCCAAGGTATAATTAATAACGCTCATCAGAATTTCTACCGGAGCGATAGCGTCGGTTCTCTCTTTCCGGGTGACGGCTGGTATAGTTGCCATGGTAGCTACGGCGTTCCCCAGTCAAAGGGTCATACTTACTGTTCCAGTCCGGGTCATAGTTGCTGGTGCCGTCATAGCCGAAACTTAGCGAACCAGCCTGATTACCATAGTTTTCGCCGCCTCCCTGGCCATACCTGTCGGGGCCATAATCAGCGCTAAAATTACCAGCTCCATAAGGATCGCTATCCTCAATGCGGTCATGTACGCTTCTATGCTGCCTGCCCTGATCATACTTGTTATAAGAATCACTACCTCTTTGCTGGCGCTGTGCATTCCAATCAGCATTGTTGCCGCTGCGGTAGTTATGGTTGCCCTGGTCACGATACCTGCTGTTCATATTGTAGTTATCATGATCATAGCCTCTGTTGCGGTCTTGGTCGTTGTAATTTTGGTTATAGTCGCTGTTGTAGTTGCGATTATAGTCTCGGTTATAGTTTTCGTTATAGTCGTTGCCGCGACGGCGGTTTTGCTCTGTGCTGCCATAGCCGTCCCAGGTTGAATCGTTGCGGTGGTCGCTGGTGGTGTCTAAGCGATATGCGCCGCGGTAGCTATCCTCATCAATACGGTGACGGTCGTTGTCGCGGTATCTGTTTCGTTCGTTTCTATCGTTGTTTTGGTTCCAATTATTTCCTTCCATAGTTAGTACAGTTTTATTTAGATGTATCCATTTTAACGGATGTTAAGGGCTGAGGTTTAAGACTGCTTAACCTAAGGGTGGGGCTGTCCCGTAAAACATGTTGAGTAAACCATTCATCAAAAATTTAAAAAGCTATGAAAGACGAAAGAAGAGACAATTATAGAAGACAAGAAGATTACAGAGAAGACAGGGATGCGCGTTGGTTGCATGGCCACCACCAAGGGCAGAACTCCGACAGAGGCAACTATACCACAGATACGCATTTTAACCGCGGTTACGGTGACGCTTCCGACAGCCAGTATGGCGACACACGCAGCTTTAACAGTAATGCAGACCAAAGTCAGATGTATCCGCAAGGTAGGTTCCAGTCAGGCGGAGCACAGTATAGCGGTCCCGATTATTCGCGTGGAAGACGCGGCGGCGACAATCCTTACGGAATGACCTACGTGCCGAACGATGATTACAATTCAGGGCGCCACTACGATGCCAGAGCCGATTACTCTGATAGGGATTATGAAGACCTGCGTAGCCAGGGCCGCTCAGATTACCGCTCCGGAATGGCAAACGAGCGCTTCGGCCATGATGTACGCCGTGGGGAGAGACAAGGAGGATGGACCCGCAACTCACGGGGCGATCATGAGTCTTTCAGAAGGTACGAACAGGGTAACCCCAACTATGACAATGACTACAGCGGAGGATTCTCTGGCCGTAATTACGCACGGGGAGAGCAGCACTATGGAGAAGGACAATATTACAGTGACATGGACAACTGGAGCGGCCAAAGTGATAAAAACTACGAGCGCTACATGCGCAACAGAGATCGCCGCTAATACAAATTACTAATGGTTTTACAGTGCGGCATTGGCAAAAGCCTGTGCCGCCTTAATATTATAAAACATGAGAGACGAAAGAGATATGCACTACGGTAATTTTAGCCGAAACTACCGGCAGGAGGGACACGGTAACCACAGGCATTGGCGCTTCCATGGCAGAGAGAATGCGCACTTGGGAGATACACGCCGTGAACCAGGAGAACATTATAGAATACAGCATAGCCAGCAATACGGCCGCCAGGGAGGACCTGCAGGCACAAGAGAAGATTATTACAACGAGATGTATGATATCTCAAACTACACTGACCAACCCAGATCAGCAGACTACGGCTTGCCTCGGGGAGCTGAAAATGATTTGGATACTGTAGAGCGATTTCCTTATGCTGAAGGCCCTTATAGCAGGCAACCACGGCACTATCGCTATAATTCTAACTATAACCCTAATTACGACAACCCGGAAGAAGGGGACAGTTATCGTGATTTTGACAGCCGTGGTAATCATGGTTTCCGCCATGATGCATCATACGGAAGCGCTGACGAGTTGAGAGACTTTGGCAATGACCATTACGGACGACAAGATCGCACTAACAGAGGGTATTACGGTCATTTTGGCGCCTATGACAGATAAATGCTTACTTAATTTGTAACCAATCCGTATAAGTAGCTGTACATTGTATTAAATTTCCATCTGAGAAAAGGCCGCGGCATGAGCTGCGGCTTTTTTTATCCCTAATACCGCTTTTAGAAAAGCATTCCAGCTTTAAACTCCTGGCAGAGCCAACCTTATACTTGCACATACTCCTACCTCTAATTATTTGCCATTTATACATTTCCTAAAAAAACACACAAACTATTTGAGGTTTGTTTTACAATGACGTATGTTTACGTCATACTTCATTAAAAGCATGACCTATACTAAATCAACAGAGTTTACACAGGAGCAGCAGGAGGTAGCTAGAGTAGCCAAAGTACTGTCTCACCCGGCACGTATAGCCATTCTGCAGCACTTAGCTGAAACCAAAAGCTGCATCTCCGGCGACATTTCGAACGCGCTTCCATTAAGCCGTTCAACAGTCTCGCAGCATCTGCAGGAGCTGAAGAATGCTGGCTTGATAAAAGGAGAGATTGCTGGCCTTACCGTCTGCTACTGCATTGATCAGGAGCAGTATGATAAAGCAGTGCATTTACTGCAGCATATGCTGACTACGATAAAGAGTACCTGCTGCGAAGATGACTGCAGTTGTTAACATAATATTTCAACCTACTAAAGTATAAGACAATGAGCGAAGCAATTTTTCCGCGTATGCACGTGAGCCTTTACGTGTCTGATATCAGCAAAACAACAGATTTCTATACTTCATTTTTTGGACAAGAGCCAGCCAAGTTAAAAACCAACTACGCAAAATATGTTCTTGATAATCCTTCTCTGATTATATCCTTTGTGGAGAACCCGGAACGGGTGCAGCAGAACTTCGGCCATCTGGGCTTTCAGGTGGAAACGAAGCAGGAGCTGGAGGAGCGCCTGTACAAAGCGAAAGCCATGGACCTTGTATCGAAGGAGGAAGTTGGCACTGCCTGTTGCTATGCAGTTCAGGACAAATTTTGGGTAGAGGACCCTGATGGCGTGCAGTGGGAAGTATACTATTTTCATGAGGACGCTGAGTTTAATGATCCGCATTACGAAATGAATGATGCCAGCGCTTGCTGTATGCCGCCTGCCAAAGAAGAGAAACCAAAAGTACAGCTCGCTGATATCAGTATAATTTCTGATGCAGATGGTGGCTTCTGCACACCGGACAGTGGCTGCTGTTAAGTTCTCACTTATTTCTATTGCTAAAGTATAAGTTGCTAACGCACTAATTTTAGCAATAGCAGTGTTAAACTAAAACTTCTATGAAATTAGCTTTCATTAGCGATATACATGCTAACCTCCCAGCTTTGGAGGCTGTGTTACTGGATTTGCAGCAGAAGCAGCCTGACATGGTTTATTGCCTCGGCGACTTAGTGGGCTATAACGTCTGGGCAAACGAAGTAGTGGAGCTGATCCGTCAGCACCGCATTCCTACTATTGCCGGTAACTACGATGAAGGAGTGGGGCTGAACAGCGGTGACTGTGGCTGTGCCTACAAATCTGACGACGATAAAGACCGTGGCAACCAATCCATCGACTATACTAACCAAATCATCAGCAGTGATAACAGAAAGTATCTGCGCCAATTGCCGCGCCATATGCGCCTGGACTTTCAGCTGCAGGAAGGCGTAAAGCTGAGATTACTAATGGTGCATGGCAGCCCGAGAAAGATAAATGAATATTTGTTTGAGGACAGGCCGGAGAAAAGTATGGTTAGGTTATTGGAAGATGCCGGAGCTGACATTATGCTGTTTGGCCATACACACAAGCCATTCCACCGCATACTTGCATCTGAGAAAGACCAGGCATACAAACACGCTATAAACCTCGGCTCGGTTGGTAAGCCAAAAGATGGTGACGCACGCGCCTGCTATGCCATGTTAGAACTGAACGAAGACAGCAAAGCAGCGCAGCCTGAAAGTTTAAATGTTGAGTTTGTGCGCGTGCCTTACAACGTAGAGCAAGCAGCCAAAGCTGTGGAGGATAGCCCGCTTCCGAATGAGTTTGCCGACATGCTACGTAAAGCATACTAGTTTTAAAATCAACTATTTAAGATCAGATTGTTGTTTTACCAATCTAACTATACTATTAGCTAATGACAACATGTAACCCCGCTTATAAACGCAAGCGGCTTTCATTTCTGGACCGCTTCCTGACACTCTGGATATTTCTGGCAATGGGTGTTGGTGTGGCTCTCGGATACTTTTTTCCGGGTATGGAAGGTTTCATAAACTCGTTTCAGAGCGGAACCACTAATGTGCCTATTGCTTTAGGGCTTATCCTGATGATGTATCCGCCACTGGCAAAAGTGCGCTACGAGCAGCTTGGCAAAGTATTCCGTAATTTTAGAGTACTGTCAGTATCGCTGGTGCTTAACTGGGTGGTTGGTCCGGTGCTTATGTTTCTGCTGGCTGTCCTGTTTCTCCGGGATTATCCGGAGTACATGGTTGGATTGATTATGATCGGCCTGGCCCGCTGCATTGCCATGGTGATCGTTTGGAATGAGCTGGCGGAGGGTAACCGGGAGTATGCGGCAGGCTTGGTAGCTTTTAACAGTATTTTTCAGGTGCTATTTTACAGCTTCTTTGCTTACCTGTTTATTACGGTGCTGCCTCCATACTTCGGTATAGCAGGTGAAGTGGTAAGCATCAGCATGAGCGAGGTAGCTAAGAGCGTAGCTATTTACCTTGGTATTCCGTTTGCGGCCGGACTGCTGTCGCGTTTCCTTTTAAAGAACCTGAAAGGGGAAGAGTGGTATCAGCAGAAGTTTATACCTGCCATTAGCCCCATTACGCTGGTAGCGCTGCTTTTTACCATTGTGGTGATGTTCAGCCTGAAGGGCAACACGATTGTAAGTATACCGTTCGATGTGCTTCTGTTGGCAGTTCCGCTGATGATATACTTTGGAGTAATGTTTTTGATAAGCTTCTTTGCCGGTAAGGCAGTAGGTGCAGATTACTCTCAGAATGCAGCTATTTCTTTTACAGCCGCTGGCAACAATTTTGAATTGGCCATAGCCGTTGCCATTGGCGTTTTCGGTATAAATTCTGGGCAGGCATTTGTCGGCGTTGTAGGCCCACTAGTAGAGGTGCCGGCACTTATACTTCTGGTTAATGTGGCTCAGTGGCTGCGCAGACGTTTTTATACTTCCGATAAGGTAACAGAAAAAGTAGCGAACTGAGGTATAACAATCAAGAGTTCTAAAAATAGAAGGGGCACCGGATTTATAACCGGTGCCCCTTCTATTTTGTGGTTTATACTTTACTAACGTAAAACAGGCTGCTCTTTATTTTCCTGATCCTCATTTACCACAAATAGCGTGCGGGTAGGGTAGGCAAAGTCAATACCGCGCTCATGGAATTCTTTAAATATACGCAGGTTTATACGTTGCTGTGTATCCATATATACATTATAGTCAGAGGCCAGCACATAGTAGACAACCTCGAAGTCTAGGCTTGAGTCTCCGTAAGAAGAAAAGTGGGCACGGTCAAAGCGCACGTTTTCCTGCTCATCCACAATACGCCGAAGCAAGCCAGGTATAGCTTCTAGCTGCTCGTATGTTGTTTGGTAAGTTACGCCCAGCTTAAACAAAACGCGGCGCTGCTGCATCTGCTTGTAGTTATGTATGCGGGAGTTTGTAAGATCTGAGTTGGCAAACACCAGCTGCTCGCCCGAAAGGCTTTTTATACGGGTGGTCTTAACCCCGATTTTATCAACTACGCCCATTTTATCATCAATTATGATAAAATCACCTACTTCAAAAGGCCTGTCAAAAAAGATCACGAAGTAGTTGAAAAGGTCACCAAGTATGTTTTGGGCAGCCAAAGCAATAGCTATACCGCCAATTCCAAGACCTGCTATAACGGTTGTTACATCGTAGCCCAGGTTATCGAGCAGGGTAAGTATACCGAGTCCCCAGATAAAGATGTTAACGACAAGTATAACGCCACCCAGCTGCTTTACCTTTTCATCACCATTGTCTTGCCGGCTAATGTAGGAGCGCAGCAGCAGCAAAATGGTGGAGGAAATGATTCTGATAGCTAAATAAGTAAGAACCACCGTTGTGGCAAGCTGAATTACTTTGGATGCTCTAACCGGAAGCTCCAGGTAGTTTAATCCTGCATAAATAACGGCAATATACAGCGCAGGCACTCCAAAGCGATCGATACTTTCTACCAGATGGTTATCAAAGTTTGATTTTGTGCGCTGCGTCAGCCGGGCAATGCGTGTAAGTATTCTGTGTTTAAAGAAGCTGATCAGAATCAGGCCCAGCAGAATAAAGCCTATTGCTATTAGATAAGTTTGCACGGTATTATGGAAGTATACTCTTTCCAGAAATTCAGTCATGAGGTTAAATATATGTAGTTTGCCAAAGGATTATACTTCACTTCGGCTTTAAATGATAAGTGGCAAGTATAAAAAAACAGCATCCGGTTTGCAAACCCGATGCTGTTTTTGGCACTGCAGAAATGGATTATCGTAATTCCAGTATCAATGGCGCTTGGTTAGGAAGCGTAATCTTTGGCTGGCTCAGATCATAGGTTTTACCGGTTAAGACATCTGCCCCCTGCTTTACACCTTCCAATTGAGGCGAGAATTTCTCAAGATCCAGTTCATAGGGCTTCTCGTTTTTGTTCAGTATTACCATTACCTTTTGGTCGCCCTGCTGCCGGAAGTATGCATAAACGCCTTTGTAAGGTGCGTAGTGCGTTAGATTTCCGGAGTGCACTGCTTTTGCATTTTTGCGCCAGTTCAGTAGTTTTTTGGTAAATTGCTGCATCTCCAATTGTTCTTCTGATAAGCCTTTGCCAGTAAAAGCGCTTGTCTGGTCGCCGGACCATCCTCCCGGAAAATCAGTTCGGATAATGCCATGGTCGCCTTTATCCTCGTTATGCATCAAAATTTCCGTGCCATAGTATAGCTGCGGAATGCCACGAGTAGTCAGATTATACGCTAAGGCCAGTTTGGTTAAGTCGGCATCCTGGTTCAGCTGCGTATAGATGCGGTCCATGTCGTGGTTATCGGGGAATACCACCAGGTTGTTTGGGTCAGCGTAGAGAAAATCGGTTGCCAAGGTGTTGTACAAATTAACCCAGCCCGTGTCCCAGCTGCTTTCATCATCACGTAAAGATGTTACTAGGGCGTTTTGAATCGGAAAATCCATCAGGCTGGGCAGGTAGGAAGTATAACCGTTCGGATTTTTCTTTCCGCGCTGCCAGTAAGCCACTATAGCCGGGTTCAGGGACCATTCTTCGCCTACAATGTTAAAGTTCGGATACTCTCCCATTACGCGACGAGTCCACTCAGCCATAAAAGCAGGGTCTGGGTAGGAGTAAGTGTCCATGCGTATGCCGCCTAAATCAGCATATTCTATCCACCAAAGCGTGTTCTGGATCAGGTAAGTTGATAAAAGCTGGTTTTTCTGGTTCAGGTCCGGCATCGACTCAACAAACCAGCCGTCTGTATGCATCTGGCGGTCATAGGCTGAGGCATAAGGGTCCTGTATAGCTTCTCGGCGATGGTTTGTGATCTGATAATCAACTTGAAAATTCAACCAATCATCGGTTGGCAAATCGTCCATCCACCAGTGTTCAGACCCGATATGGTTCAGTATCATATCCATCACTAGCTTAATTCCACGCGCCTTTGCTTTCTCAGACAGCTCCACATATTCTTGGTTGCTCCCGAATCGCGGATCTACTTTGTAATAATCTGTGGTGGAATAGCCGTGGTAGGATACTTTAGGCTGGTCGTTTTCCAGCACAGGATTCACCCATAGCGCTGTAAACCCCATATCCTTTATGTAATCAAGGTGCTGAATGATGCCGCTGATATCACCACCGTGGCGCCCGCTTCTGTCAGAGCGGTTCAGTTTGTCCTCCATTCCTTTAACTGAGTCGTTTTTAGGATTGCCATTGGCAAAGCGGTCAGGAGTAATCAGGTACATTACATCTGAGCTATTAAAGCCTTCCCGGTTAGCTGAGTTTGCCTCTCTCTGCTTCAGCTCGTAAGTATAGCGATGGACCGTTTTATTGCCTTTCTTTAGCTGTATGGTAAATTTTCCCGGCTTTGCATTGGCAAGGTTTAGGTTGATAAATAAATAGTTAGGGCTCTTAACCTTAATAACATCTTTCACCTCTGCACCAGCAAAGGAAACTTCAGGTTGTAGGCTGCTGATGTTATTGCCGTGAAGCATTAGCTGCAGGTTTGGGTCTTTCATGCCGGCCCACCAAAAGGCAGGCTCCACGCGTAGGTTCTGCTGCTGTGCGAATACAGTTACTTGGAGCAGGCAGAGCAGAAGAATAAGTATTTTTTTCCGGTGCATATGCGAGAGGTTAAATTGTGAATTCTTATAAAAAGTGTAGCGGTGAGCTATCCTGTTACTAAATAATAGCGCCAGAAGTGTACTTTTATCCCTTAATAAACGGCGTATTTATCAAATGAAGCTTGAGGAGGCTCGATAAATAAAAAAGGCTACCGTTTCTGGTAGCCCCTGCTAAGTATACATTATAGTTCTTTACTTCAAGATTACACCGTCAGCTACAAAGCGCAGTTCTTCTTTAGGTGAAGTGATGGCTGCTATCTCTGCCTCTGACTTACCGGCATCTTTCGCATAGTGCTGTTGGTCCTCTACAGAAACAACCTCACGTTTAGCGGTGCCTGTAAAAACAACCTGTCGGCCCTCTAAATCTTCTGTCGGTACAAAAAAGCCATAGTCCCGGAAAGTTACTTTCATTGTGTTGTCGTCTGCCAGCTTTACATCCATCCAACATCCTTTGGCCTGGCAGCTTTCCTTAATTTCTGCTGTAACAGTAGCTTGCACAGAATCTTTGTCTGCAACGGCAGCCATAAGTTCAGACCCCGGAATTACGTTTTCCTCTGCAAAGGTAGCGCCAAAAGCAGAGCTACTGGTACTGGCAACAGCTTCTGAAGCATTATTTGTCTCAGAACTGTTAGAAGCCTGGTTTTGATTACAACCGAAAGCCGCAACAGCCATAAGCATAACTAGAGTGATTTTTTTCATGCGTAGTGCTATAAAAGGTTAGATTATCCAAATGTAGTTAATCGCGCCAAAGAAGCAAATGATTTGACTAGGCTATAGTTACTTTCTGTTCATTTTCAAATGTGTATAAAGTAGCTTGTTACTCGGAGTATACTTTCAAGTTTAGCTTTCGCTGGATCTCTCAACAAGCAGTTTATGTGGTGCTTATAATTTTTGTTTATGATTTGTGAATAGCCGTAGAAGTTTAACGGCCGTTTAATTTTACCCATCGAGCTCTATCTATCGTGATCATCATTCGGCCTGTAAGTAGCGGTAGGTAAGCTACAGGTATGGAGGCCTGAAAGTCGGAAAGTTGTAAATCTAGCGTAGTAGAAAAGTGCAGCGCTGTACTCTCAGGCGTAAAAATGACCGGTGCAGCCAATGAATTTGTCACTTCTTGCAATCTGACATAAGTTTTAAGATTTACATTCTCAGGGCTTAAGTTGGCGGCATTTATCTGCTGTGTTGGGGCAGCAAAGCTAATGAATATCTGAGGGTGCACCGCTCCGAAGAGTACATCATAAGCCATACTTGGAGGAATAGTATCCCGGAGCGGAAGCAGCGTTTCAACCGGTATAATACATTCTATTTGCTGTGTGTCTTTATTGTAGCGCACCAATGTCTGCTCAGACTTAAATTCATACCTATTGGTGAAGCCATCAAGCGTTACCAGCACGCTGTTATTGCCGGTATATGCATTGCGGTTCCTTTGCGCAGATACAGTTGTGGTTAACAAAAGCAGGGGCAACAATAACAAAAGGTAAATAAGTTGTAATTTTTTATTCATGAGTAAGTGCTGAGAGTTTAGTTTATATAAACCTTCTAACGCAAATAACCTGACAATGGTGATGAAGAAAAAACCAACATTTAGTACAAAAATAGGTGCAACAAATAGTTGATGTATAAGTTTATTAATTATAAATAGGTCTAGAACTAAATTAAAAGGGTATTTGCAAAACTATAACATGGCTGTAAAAGTATAAAATACTACACATAAATACGTGCAACAAGTAAGTATAGCGACGCCCGCTTTCATAGCACAGGATAACGGAGCAGAGGATGAATCAGGATAAGAAAAATCAAGTTAACCCCAAACAACGGTCAGCCTTTAAGCGGATTGAGAGGATGCATCCGATCAGGATGTTGCTTTACCTGAGTATGGTTGGCATCGGGGTGCTTTTTTTTGTACTGGTTGTAGCTTTTGCCCGTACGGGAGGCTTTCCGCAGGGCCAGTTTGAGCTGCCGAAATTCTTTAGTATTAGTACTATTATACTTCTGTTCAGCAGTTATACAATTTCTAAGGTTGCTCGGTTTTACAAGCAGGAGAAGTTAAAGAAGATGGCGCGCTACCTGGGGGCGACTCTTGGCTTGGGTGTACTGTTTATTGGAGCGCAGCTGATTGGCTGGAATGAGATGACGAAGACGGGGGTGTACTTTACTGGCAAATCCTCAGGCACCTACCTATACTTGATTTCAGCTTTGCACATTCTGCACCTGCTTGGTGGTATCATTTTTCTTTCGTTTATGGTGTTCAAAACAATGTATGTCAACAGCGATGCCGTTCGCAGCCTTGTCTTTATCCGTGACCCTTTCCGAAGACTGCAGTTATCCATGCTTAACAGCTACTGGCATTTCCTAGATTTTCTGTGGCTAGGCCTATACTTGGTGCTGTTGTTTATTGCTTAATACTAGAGGTGTTACAAGCAGGCTGTAAAGTTTTTAAAAGAGAAATCATAAAGTAAGCTATAAGCAAAGATCCCCGCCTAGAATTAGGCGGGGATCTTTGCTTATTTTATCTCACTATGGTTACGCTGCCTTTATAGGAGGTGGTTCCGTAATCAATCACATAAAAGTATACGCCGTCGTTAACCTCTTTACCGTCCCATTTAAAGCTACTGTCGGTGCTCCGGTATACTTCACGGCCCCATCGGTTATAAATACGAATGCTGTTGAAAGTGGCGGTGCAGAACTCGGGCGGCAATCCTGGTATCAGGAAGAAATCATTTTTGCCGTCGCCGTTTGGTGTAAAGATGTTTGAGGGGATATAATCAGCCACTTTAGGAGCTTCAACTTTAAACTCCATAGTCAGGCGCTGTGGTTTTGGATCGCAGGCATCTTCCCGAAGTATAAAGTTTACCCGCAGCATTTCCTGCTCGGTGGCAGGGCAGTTGGCTATCCAAGTAAATTTGCCTTTTGCTTCACCGGAACCTCCTGTGGCTGTAAACTGCATCCCATAATCTTCTATCGAAAAGCCTTCCCCTTCAGCGCTCATGATCAGGTTGTCCAAGTCAAGATCCAGACCATCAAAATTAGCCTCAAATGCATCATTCAGCTTTAAGTCAAAGGTATAAGTAGTTTGGTCAGACGTAAGCGTAGGAGCATTGTTTGGTGCTTTTATAACAAACTCCAGCGTCAGTTCTTTATTTGGTGAGGAGGCGCATGCATCTTCTGCCAAATCAAATTTTACCACCAGGTTCTCTTCTCGAAAAGCCTCACAGGTTGGTGTCCAGGTAAACACCCCGTCTGCAGCGCCGGCTCCATTGGTGCTGCTAAACTGCATGCCGTATTCCTCCAAAGTGCGGCCTTCTATACTTGCAGTAAGCATAAGCATATCTAGGTCTTTGTCGCGCCCGAAAATATTGGCGGTAAATGGTTTTCCTATTTCCAATTCTATGGTTTTAACCTGCTGATCTGAACTGATGGTAGGCTCATTATTATTAGAAATAGTGCGCACTTCAATTATCTCAGTCCGTATTTTTTCCTCGTTACAGCCCTTGCTTTTCACTGTAAAATTTAAAGTATAACTTGCTCTCTTAACGGTTTCACAAGTAATATCCCAAGTGAAGGGAGAACTGACGCGACCAGTACCATTTTTATTTTCAAAAAAGATCTGTTCGGTGCCAATATCGAAATCCTGACCTGTTGCTGATAAAAATACTTCATCCTCGTCCGGGTCCAAGCCTAACACATCAAAATTTAGCTGATCGCCCTCCCGGACTTCGAATACGCGCCTGTTGGTGGAAAGTGATAAAGCTGGCGGTGCATCCAACACAGGATCAATCACAAAGCTTACCCGTATAGTATCTTGGCGGGGCAGGCTGCAGCCATCATCTTTAACAATAAAATCCATCATGTATACTTTGCCATCGGTATCAAAGCACTCGTCAAAACATACAGTGGCACTAAGTGTATCTTGTCGGCCACCTTGGTTAATTAACCCTTTGGTGGCACCTGTAAATGTAAAGCTACTGCCAGAGAAGTTGACCGGCCGCGCACGTAATTCTATATATTCACGCATGTCCGGGTCAGTGAATAGCACGTTGAGGCATCGCTCTGTATCTGTAGAGCTGATTCGTACAACTTGCCCTTCCTGGTAAAGGCTCTTATTCCCTTTTTCCTGTGCTACCACCTGAGGGGTTTGGTTTCTAGGGCAATCCAAGACCAGCACCTGAAAGTCCCTACGCACTTCTCCCAGCTTTACTCCATCTCTAAACTCCTGCACACGAATACCGAACACAAATAATCCTTTCTGAGCCGGGCGCATAGTCAGTAACCCAGATGTGCGGTCAATGTCTATAGCGGGTGAGCCCTGAATCTGGTTACTTACGCCATAACCTGGCAGCCACTGAATAGGCGTGTAAGGAGATGACCTTGGGTTAGTTATGTAACTTACCGGATACGTCAGGTTATAATAAGCAGGCATGGCTGGTGTGGTATAGCCGTTTAAAGGCGTTACCATGTCATAAACCAACGAATCGCCATCAGGGTCTGAACCGTTAAACTCAAAGTAAAATAGCTCATCTACACAGGCATAGTCGCTTAGGGGCGGAAAGAGGATAGGAGAGGAGTTCTGAAAAAACTGCCCGCTTTTAACTACAGGGGGAAATTCCATATAAAATACCTGAGCGGCATCTTGTGGCCTTACAATGTTGTTGATCGTGTAGTTTCGGCAGCAACGCTCCCAGGTAACGTAGTATCCCTCAGGCTCGTTGTAAATATTGGGGTCAAGGTAAATGTTTGCAGAATAGATTAATTTGTCTGTAACCAACTCGCCTACGGTACAGTCAATATTAGTGTAAGGCACTCTGGAACTGCTGGCAGAATTAAGTGTTACACGGCCTATGTTTCTGTTTGTTGCTTTGCTAAAAATATTTATAGACACAAAGCCGTCACGTGCACCTGGGCTGCCATTAACAACATCAAAGTACAAGTTAAGGTTAAGTTTGTAATTATACCCGCTAATGTATTGCATCTCAAACTCACCACCCACAATGTGTGTAGCCTTGGCGCTAGCTAAAGTGATGCACAACAGGAAGACAAGGAGAAGTAAACGTTTAAGCATAGGCATACTCAAGAAGTTATAATAAATATCTGACTTAAATATAACTCTATCTGCGGATATTTAATACATAATCTTCAATGATTATACTATGCTTCAGGTAAGGCTGTTGTTGTAACTGTAAAGTTTATTTTAAATACTGCTCTTTTGGCTGGAGTGTAAGCTCCAGTAATTCATCGAAAGGTAAAGGCTTAGAGAAATAAGCGTCGTTATAGCTGTTAGTGGCAAAGCGAATATAGCCAGGTAGTTTATTTACCTTAATATAATCTAGCAGGATATTGCCGTACAGTTGGTTGCATAAACTGGAATCAGGTAAATCAGAGGCAGGAGGGGTTAAAAGGAGCTTTTCTGCTTGCTCTGTATAGCGCTCATGGCGAATTTTTAGTTTGCTGGCGCTGTGCAATTTGTAGCCTTGCTGCTGCACCCGATCTTTCAGCAAGTCGAATAAAAAGTTAAAATTATCTGCGCCTATACTTGGCTCGTAGAAAAGCAACGCACCTTTCACGCTATCTTCCGATATTACCTGTACTCTAAGTTGAGCAGGCATTCCAGCTCTCTGGTAATGGTAGGCTTTAAAAAAAGGACCTGTCCAATTCAGGTAAGTCTGGGCAGACACCCAGGCTTGGTATGCTTTCAAAAACTTGGCTGAGCGTGAAATAGTGCTACAGGTTATTAAGTTCTTTTTAAAGCTCAACAATTGCTTGAAAAAATCGTTAAATGGCATCTGATAATTTACCTGATAAACATACATTGCTCCAAATAGTTTACCAGTTGTGCCTCCGGTTTTACTTGCTTGGGCGATAATACTAACAAAAAAACTTTTACTAACTATCAACCGTCAGCTGCGTGACAATTGACAGGCAAAATATGAGCTAACTGTGCCGCTGCTGCCAAATTTGATGCCTAATGGAAATATTAACACAAGAACTCGAAACAAAGAAGCGCTTGCTGCAGGAAAGCAATAAGCTGCTTAATGCGCAAATCAGTGCCGCTAAAGCCGCCATGGATGAGGCACAGGAGAGCGCAAACGACCACCAAGGTGCTATGGAAGACAAGTTTGAGTCTTACAGAGAGAACTGCCATATTCAGCGAGACATGTATGCCAGGCAGCTGGATGAGTTGATAACCACACGAAGCGTGCTAAGCCGAATTAACGCAACAAAAGCAAACCACGATGTTTCGCTTGGGGCAGTGGTGCACACAGAGCTGCAAAATTATTTTATAGGTGTTAGCCTGGGAGAGATTAAACTAGATGGAGAATCATACTTTGCTATATCAGGCATGTCGCCACTTTTCAAAGCAATGGTAGGTAAATCTTCCGGAGAAACGTTTGAATTTAGGGACAAAAGCTATAAGATATTGCAAGTATCTTAGAATATATCTTTTTTATTTAAATATGAATAACCCAGATGGCTGAAATTGAGTTAATAGGCTGGTAAAGGGTTAATAAAAAAGGGTTAGCAGCATTGCTAACCCTTTTGCTTTATACTTACAGAAGACTAGTTTACGCGTGTCCAGTTTTGCGTACGGCCTATCAAAGAAATCCCTATATAGCCTTTCACTTCCATTTTATCCTTGCCAGTCATTTTCATGTAGCAGGAGTAAGTTTTACCACTTTCTGGGTCGTAGATCGTGCCCTCATCCCATTTATTGTCGCCTTCGTATTCAAAACCTTCCATAAAGCGCATTCCCTGAAGCTGTCTGCTGCGTAGCTTTTTGTCAGGGTTGTTATCATCCATTTTAGGTTTGCCGTTTCGCAGAGGCTCTTTCAGCTCCACAATCTTGCCGCAGAGCTTATCGCCACACTTGTAAATTTCGAATCTGGCTTTGCCTTCTTCATTTGTCCAGACGCCTACCGGAGACATTTTTTGCGCCCAAGCGCCCGAGGCGAATAGCATTAGCACTAACAGAGTTAAAAGGTGTTTTTTCATGAGAGTTGGGTTGATTGTTTGCAATGTAATTTATAAAAAATTAATTGATATTTCTTCTTATTCAAATTTCGAGCCTTATTTCAAATATTTTTCAAATCTAAGTTTTTAAAGCTGCTTTTGGAGAATTAAACAAAGTTGTAAGCTATAATTTTGTAAGTCAATAAGTTGTGCAAACAGTGCTTTAACCCCAAGTTAGGTTGTTCAAGTACTGTTTAAGATTAAGGTAAAGTAGTGCAAGAAATTGCGGAAACATTGTGAACTTTTAACCGTTTTTTTATCTTTATACACAAGTGAGTGGCGAGTGCCACGGCCATTAAGTACAAAGTGAGCTTTAAAAAAGCAGCAGCGGCTTAAGGGTTATGTCGGACTAAAGAGAAAGGAGGTGCTATGTCTAATCCATCGGTCGTCTTAGTAAGCCAAGGTAACAATGTTCACGTAAAAGGTGAGCTGGCTTAGTAAGCAGTACTAGCTACTGCTTACGCAGATAGCGATTTACCTTTGGTCTTCTTACAAGATGGTAAACTGAAAAACAGGGCGCCGCTTACTGAGAAATTGAAGGATTCCTGAAACACCTGATGTACTTTGACGGGCTACATCAGGTGTTTCTTTTTTATATGCTTTTGTTACAAATCGTCTTTATAAATGTTGTTGTTCCGCATTCGACGTTCTTGTACAAAAGTGCCAACATAAACAACTACTGCCATAAAGCAGCTTAAGCACATGAGCAGCAGTAGTATATGGTGAAGGTTCCACTCAAATACCTCAGGTTCTATTTGCCAGATAATAACTAAGCCAGCCAGCAGAGTAAGCGCTGTTACCGTATTAAAAACAAACCGGTTGTGCTTGCGCAGATGATAGGTACAGGCTAATAATAAAATTCCTACAAAAGGAGCTACCAGAGCCGTTGGCGGTTTAGCCGGGTTCCCAAAGTATAACAGTAAGCCAGCTATAATAAGCACCAGCGCATTAACAGTATTTATAATGTAAGGATGTACCATAGCAGTGTGTTTTGCTTTAAAGGGCCGTTGCAGCCCTGCGATGGTTGTGTGTACGTGAAAACGTAGAAGTGTTATACTTGCTTACAACACCCGGCGAATTTCCAGGAACCGCACCTCATAGCCACTGCCTTCTACCTGGCTGATTTTCACACCACCGTTAGAAGATGAGTGCACAAACTCTATTGTGTCGTTTGGCTGCGAGATGACAATACCCACATGACCGGGTTCACGCACCTGCGGATTTGTGCCAGTAAAAATCACTAAATCTCCGGGCTGGGCTTCATGGCGAAGCACCTGTTTGCCTTCTTCGGATTGCATACGAGAGGAGTGAGGGAGGCTGACATCATACTTATCATACACATGCGTGATAAAGCCGGAGCAGTCAAAACCATCAGGCGTTTCACCTGCCCATATATAAGGAGTTCCCATTAAACTCAAGGCATACTCAACCAACTCAGAGTCTGTACCCGAAGATGCTTCCATGCCTGAAGTTTCAGTTGTAGGGTAAGAAGGTTTGCTGATGTCAGTAACTGAAGCGGGAGAATAGTCAACATTATGTACTTCAGCAGTTGATGTGGCAGGATGGGCAAAGTGTTGCGGCACAAACACAAACAGCAGCACAAGCAGAATAATAGGCGATATAACGAATAGCAAGGTCTTCTTCATAGTATAGGTTTTAGTTTAGCAATTACTGGTATAGTGAAAACTTCATGCCAATTATCACTTATATTTGATTTAACTCTCACATTGAGTTTTATTTAATAGCTAAAACATACAGTAATAGATTAAAAGTTCTACCACTTAATTTTCTGCATTAAAAGGTAAAATAAGATCATTCACAAAGTAGAGTATCCAAAAAAGCCATCATAGAAGTATAATAATAATGTAAATAAATATCAAAATGATACCTTTATGTATTCATTACATTTTATTAGATGAAACTTTACAAAGCAAGTTCTTTGGAGATAACTGTTGATCAGGCCCAAAAGCGACTTTATCTGCGTTGCCTGCTTAAATTGAGTTCAAAAGAATTCAGGGAAGGATTAGTGGAGGCATTGGGTTGTGCTGAAATGTTTCAGATAAAACATTGGCTTCTGGACTTAAGAGAAATTGGAGAGCTCAATGAAAGTGAGGAGGAGTGGCTGCAGCGTTACCTTTTCCCTTGTATGATGGCTAAACTCGGTGTAGGCAATTATATCGCTCTTGTGTTGTCGGAGAAGTGTTATCAGGCTTTGCTGCAGGAGGCGGGGAAGTTTGGCTTGGAGAGCTATAATGAAGTTATTATAATGAAAAACTTTTATGAGGTGCCGGATGCGGTTAACTGGCTCAATTCTAAGGCTCCACACCTCGCTTAAAGTTGCAGTGGTAACATCGGGTGTAAGGGCATTGATTTTGAAAAGCACGGTATTTGTTGTAAAATGCCTGTTAAATAGAAATCATTCCTTATACTAACATGCTCAAAAACAACCGATTTAAACTTTCACTTTTAGTATTTCTGTTCTTAAGTATAGGAAACGTGGCCTCAGCCCTGGCTGAAGAGCTGCGTTACACCCTTTCCATGCCCGAGCCGCATACCCATTATTTTGAGGTAGAAGCAGAGCTGAGCGGAGCCCGCAAAAGCTATATTGACTTCACGATGCCTGTTTGGGCACCGGGATCTTATCTGGTGCGCGAATTCGCTAAAAACGTTGAAGGGTTTGAGGCCACAGACGGCAACGGAAAATCACTGCGCAGCGAGAAGATTGACAAGAACACCTGGCGCGTTCACAGTAATAAAGCCAATACTGTTCGTGCTAAGTATGATGTTTACGCCTATGAGATGAGTGTACGCACCAGTTTTTTAGATGCCTCTCATGGGTATGTAAACGGCACCAGTATTTTTATGTATCCGGAAGGCTATCAGGATCTAAAGGGTACGTTAGCTGTAGAGCCTTTCAAAGGCTGGGATAAAGTGTCTACCGGGTTAAAAAGCACGGGCAAGTATACTTTTAGCTTCCCTAATTACGATATTCTGGCTGATTCACCTCTGGAAATCGGCACCCACGAAGTATATAAGTTTACGGCTGCAGGCGTTCCGCACGAGTTGGCAATGTATGGCGGCGGAAATTACGATCCGAAGCAACTAATGTCAGACATGACTAAAGTAATAGACGAGGCCGTAAAGCTGATGGGTGAGCTGCCTGTAGACCGTTATGTGTTTATTGTGCACAACCTGGAGCGCGGCGGCGGCGGCTTAGAGCACCTGAACTCAACTACACTGCAAACCTCCCGCTGGAACTACGGCACAGAGGCAGGATACAATGGCTTTTTAAGCTTAGTGGCGCACGAGTATTTTCACCTTTGGAATGTAAAACGCCTTCGTCCTGAGCCGCTAGGCCCTTTCGATTACAACGCTGAAAATTACACTCGCTTGCTTTGGGTATCTGAGGGTATAACAAGCTATTATGATGACCTGTTAGTGCGCAGAGCTGGTTTTACATCTCCGGACAGATATTTAGGAGTTGTTTCCGGAAGTATAAACTCAGTGGAAAACACACCCGGAAACAAAGTACAGCCAGTGGCGGAGTCCAGCTTTGATGCATGGATTAAATATTACCGCCGCAACGAGAACTCCAGTAACGCAGAGGTGTCTTATTATACCAAAGGCGGTGTGCTTGGGCATCTACTGAATATGGAAATTATGGAGGCTACTAAAGGCGAGAAAAGCCTGGATGATGTGATGCGCTTTATGTATGAGCGCTTCTATAAAAAGCTGAATCGTGGTTTTACAGAGGCCGAATTTAAAGAAGCAATTGAAAAAGTTTCAGGACGTAAAATGGATGAGTTTTTCCAAAATTATGTGCACGGAACAGCAAGCCCAGATTATAACAAATATTTTGATGCAGCCGGTCTTAAACTGGTTAACACCAACGAAGGCAACAATGCTATTAACTGGGGAGCATCTACTTATTCGTCGGGTGGTAAACTGGTTGTGCGTGGCATAAGCCGTGGCAGCAGCGCCTGGGAGGGTGGCTTAAACGTGAACGATGAGATCATCGCTATAAATGATTATCGTGCTGGTGATGACCTGGAGCGTTTCGTTGCAAGTATGAATGTGGGTGATACGGCTGATGTTCTGATTGCCCGCGATGGTAAATTGCAGACGCTGAAAGTGAAAATGCTTCCAGATAGTAGTGTTCGTTATCAGTTTATTCAGGTTGATAATCCCTCTAATACACAACAGAAAATATACAATAAGTGGCTAAGCATCAGCAATAGCTAAGTATAAAAGTATAAAAACAGCAAAGGCCGGAGCTCAAACTCCGGCCTTTGCTGTTTTAGGAGGTATTAATATGTTTAGTCTAACCTGAAGGAAGCACTCACGACAGCCGTAATTTCTTTCTCTATGGAAGATGCGTCGTTAATGCCATAATCGGAAATCATGTTAGAGTTTACAGGTGTTATTTGGATTACACCCATGCGTGCATTTGTGATAGCACCCAGGTCGCTGCCGGTAGCTTCGGCTATTTTCTCTGCCCGTTGGAGGGCGTCTTTTGCAGCATCAGCTTGGATCTCAACTTTAAGGTCGGCCAGTTTGGTATAATAATACTCCGGAGACATAACGTTGATGTTTATGCCTTTGCTTACCAGCGAAGTCATGTCCAGCGAAACGGATTTTATTTTCTGCACATCCTGAGATGTCACCTGAATCATCTGGTTGGCTATATAGCGGTTAACACGGTTGGTACTATAGCCTTGTTCCGTGACTTCGTATATAGGGTTTAAATTGATTGTGTTCAGGTCAACAGATGAATCATCAAAGCCCTGCTCCTTCAGATACTGTAACACCATGGGGCGCTGCTCCTGCAGGAGCAGGTAAGCAGCATCAGCAGTAGGCGCCTCCGCTTGAATATTGCTCCGGAGTATGCCGAGGTCAGATGTAATCTCTTTTTTAGCTGAGCCGGTTACATTGATGGTTTGGTTTGCCTGGTCTCTGAACCGGAAAATCTGCGACAGCAAAAAGGCGCTAATTACTAAGCTTACGCCAAGTACTACAAAAGGAAGCAGGAGGCTGTTTCTGTTCATATCTTAAATACGAAAATACGTGTAGTGAAGCTATCTCTCTATCAATTTGTATTTTATGTTTCTGCTGTAAATATCCTTATGTTTATACATAAACAAGGTTCTTTTACAAATGCGTCTATCGCCAAACTGTAAGTGCTTGTTTATTAATTTATAGCTATGTAAATTTCGATTATATAATGCGCTATTTAGATCTATGGTGATATTCGAAAACCCAGGCGTTAATATTACTTATCAGCAACAGGAGCAGCTTTTGCTGATAAGCTGGCTAAAGAAACCAGATATGGTTCTCCTGAAAGAGGCATATTATCACGCCCTTCAATTTGTTTGTGAACACCTGCAAACATACTACTTCTGCACCGACCAGACCTTAATCGGCCCGCTTGACAGAGAGCAGGAGAATTGGCTGATTCAGGAGTTTTATCCTAAAGTGTATGACTGCATTAAAGATGAAACGTATGCCGCTGTCGTGTTTAATACTACGCACTTCCAGGCCATTGTTACCAATTATCAGGCATCAGCAATTATGCCTCAGCAGCACTTTATACAGTTTAACTACTTCACGAAGTTACAGGAGGCTAAACAGTGGCTTTTGGACGTAAAAAAAGGCCAGTTCGCGGCGTTAAATCCATCCATAAACTGACCTAATACTTTGCCTCTGTTGGGCTTAATCAAGGAAATATGCCAAGTAGCTGATAGCTTACCCCGATCTTCTCGATAGCGGCCAGAAATGCTGCAGAGCGTAAGCCTGGCGTATTGTTTTGCACCATCACCTCTCTTATTTCATGGTAAGCATTAATCATGGTGTCCTCCAGCCCAGAACGCACCAAACTAATTTCGTCTGAGCCCTGTGTCAGAAAAGCGCGCTCCGTGGAGCTCATACTTTTACCTGAGCTTGTTTCGATAGCATTTACCAATCTTCTGTAACTGGCTTCCTCCGCTCGTTTGCCCATCCGGCCAAATCGCACGTTCGACAGGTTTTTCAGCCATTCGAAGTATGATACTGTAACTCCACCGGCATTCAAGTATAAATCAGGCAAAATAACGATGCCGTTTTTAATCAAAATGTCTTCCGCTTCACGGGTAACAGGGCCATTGGCGCCTTCTGCTATAATTTTAGCTTTTACGCGTCCCGCATTACCGCTATGAATCACGTTTTCGAGGGCTGCAGGTAATAGAATGTCGCATTCCAGTTCCAGCATCTCCTCAGAATTCTCGTAGTTCTTACAGTTCTGAAAGTTAAGTATAGAGCCGTTCTCGCTGCGGTGCTTGAAAGCCTCTTTAATGTCAATTCCGTTTTCGTTATAGATTCCTCCTTCGCGTTCTGCAATGCCGGTAATAATGGCACCATCCTGTTGGCAAAAGAAAGCAGCGTGGTAGCCTACATTTCCTAAGCCCTGCACTATAATTCGCTTGCCTTCCATGGTGTTGCCGTCCAGTCCTTTTCCTTTCAGCATTTCTGTGTCAGCCAACAGCTCGCGCAGGCCAAAGTAAATACCTAAACCTGTTGCTTCAGCACGGCCCCTAATACCACCCTGGCCAACAGGCTTGCCTGTAACACAACCTAATGCGTTGGTCTCACCATACTTCAGTGCCTGATAAGTGTCGGCAATCCAAGCCATTTCTCTGCTGCCCGTACCATAATCAGGTGCAGGTACATCCATGCCCGGGCCTATCAGGTTCTTTTTTATAAGTTCGGCTGCATACCTGCGCGTTACTTTCTCCAGCGTCTTTACAGAACTGGTTCTCGGATTTATCTTTACACCTCCTTTAGCACCTCCGAAGGGAACATCAACCACCGCGCATTTAAACGTCATCAAAGTAGCCAGTGCCTTTACTTCCTCCTCATCAACTTGCATGCTAAACCGGATACCGCCCTTAGATGGAAGTTTGTGATGGCTGTGCTGTACCCGTATTCCTTCTATCACCTCAATCTTGCCTTCAATTTCTACCGGAAACGATACTTTATATACACTATTTGTTGCTTTGATCTGTGCCAGTATGCCGGGGCTGAGTTTGGAAAAACTGGCGGCGTGATCGAAATACTGATGGACACTGTCTAAGAATTTTTTGCCTTCGTTAGGTGTATTTGCCATACAAGTTTTCTTTTTAAGGTATGATAGTTAGATGGTTTTAGAACGGCTAAAGTAACTATTTGTTTACTTATAGCTTATTTTGGTACATTCAATCTACTCCTAATTATTGGTAATGAATGAATTGCAATGCCAAACTGTAAGATAATATTATAAATTTTATATATTAATTATAATATAGTTGCTTTTGAACTTAAAAATAAGCAAATTTACCATGCTATCATCATAAAATATCCCTGAAGTAAAAGTATGGGTTAAATTCTATTCATACAGCTGTATACATTATCAAACTTAATAATATTAACCATAGAGGCATGGCAAAAACTGTAGAAGTTTATACTTCCCGATTCATTTTACCTGAAGAAACAATACAGTTGCTGAAGACTGATAAGTTAAGTGTTAAGTATTTGAAACAAGAAGAAACGCTCGAAATTTGCTGGGAAGGAGATGTAACCTCTGATGAGTTTAAGTATGGCTACACGCAGATAATAGAGCATGTCAAAGCCTTTAAACCTGTAAAATGGCAGCTGAATGTGCAGAACAGGCAATCGCTCAGGAGGGCGGATCAGCGCTGGGTGTTTGAGTATGTATTTCCGGAGGTTCTTAAGATTGTAAATGATGACGTGTTTGTAGCTGTGGTTGTGCCAGTTTCTTCCATATACAATTTGGTAGGGGAGCTAGACGGTGATGAGTTGATGACGGGGGAGAACTTTCTGATTATGCAGCATTTTATGTACCCAGAAGAAGCGCAGCGTTGGCTGAATGAAATGTGCCTGATTAAGTACGGTGTTAATTGAGCCAATATAATCAATGCCTTAAAGTATAAAAGCCCGCACTTACTAAAGTGCGGGCTTTTATACTTTAAGGCTGCTTTGCAGATTATTATTTTACTTGCAGTAGCTCTACATCAAATATTAGCGCAGAGTTTGGTCCAATTACGTCACCGGCACCTTGGGCACCGTAAGCCAGTTCAGCCGGAATGAAAAGTCTCCATTTAGAGCCTTCTTTCATTTGCTGTAATGCTTCCGTCCAGCCTGCTATTACGCCGTTTACCGGGAAAGTGGCAGGCTGTCCGCGCTCGTAAGATGAGTCAAATGTAGTGCCGTCAATCAGCGTGCCGTGGTAATGTGTTGTTACTGTGTCTGTAGCAGAAGGCGATTTGCCTGAGCCTTCCTGCAGCACCATGTACTGTAGGCCGCTTGGCAATGTCTTAATACCCTCTTTATTTTTGTTTTCAGCCAAAAACTGCTCTCCAGCCTGCTGGTTAGAGGAGCCGGCAGCATTCTGCTTCTGTGCCATTTCCTGCTGAAGCGCCATCATTGCCTCCTGCACTTCCTGCTGCGATAAGCTAGAGGCGGTACCAGCTTGCACATCTTTTAAGCCTTTCATAAAAGATTCGGCTTCAACTTCGATGCCTTGCTTTTTCAGGTTAGTAGCCATGTCGCGGCCAATGATGTAGCTGATTTTTTCTTTTAAATCCATAGTGTGTGGTTGTGCACCCTCAGGTGCGGTTTAATATGATCGTTTAGCTCAACAGAGCTTGTAGTACAAAGTTACCAATTTTAAGCCCTAAGACAAAGTTTAGGTAGGTTGGCCTACTGGAGGCTCTAAGTTTAACGGGAGTTGTTACTTAAAATTGGGAATATAGCCTGAACAGAAAGGCTACCTCTTAGGAGAAGCAGCCTTTGCATTATATAACGTTACTTATAGGTACAGATGATAATCTTCATCTGTCATGTCAATATTGATGTCTGCAGGAGCTAACCATTTTTTTACAAAAAGCGCTACTGAAGTGCCCAGCAAAAGCACAGACGATATGGATGCGAACTGTCTCATAAGCAGTAAGGAGGTAAAGGGTTTGACTTGGTTTTAAAACGCGTTTCTGATGCTAAGGTTGCTATCTTATGTAACTTATACTTTACCATGATGTTAAACTTATGTAAGCATCCATTTCAGGTACTAAAGTAGTGCCAAGAAGCAGGTGTGAATAATAGTAAGCTGACTTAAAGGTGTACTAAGGATATATGTTTTGCCGCTAATCTGCCGGAATAGGTTGGAGTAAAATATACATGAAAGTTTAGCTGGCTTTTATCAATAAGTTTCGCATAACTTTGCACCCGGATACACGATATGCAACCGCAGCAACTATATAGCAATTTAAATTTTACTTGCTCTCTTCGCGCAGGTATGGTTTCGGCTTCGCACCATGTTTCGCAGTGCGATAAACTGAGCGGTTATTGTCTCCACTTTTATACCACTCCTAAAGACTTTAGCTAATCTTTCCAGAGTTGTTGGCTACGTTTAGCTCCGGCAGTTCTGGTGTTACATCCCCAAGGCTTTCTAAAGTATAAAAATCCGTCATACATTTTAATCAGTTATATGGCTACAACTGTTAGCGTCAGGCGCACGTTTTCGTACGCCTTTGCAAGTGCTTACCTTGTTACGCTTTTCCTATCTATTTTCGACCGGCAGATGCTCTGGTTGGTGCTGCTGCTTGTGCCGTTGCACCTGGTGTACCTGTACAACATTAGGCAGGCAAAGCACTCGCTGCTGCGTAACTATCCGCTGGTAGGCTATCTGCGTTACTTCTTCGAAAGTATCCGCCCCGAGTTTCGGCAGTATTTTTTTGAATCAGATACGGATGGCAAACCTTTTAGCCGGCGTCAAAGGTCCATCGTTTACCAGCGTGCTAAAAACGTTCGGCAGACAGTGCCTTTCGGTATGCACAGCAATAGCCTGGAGGTGGGTTATGAGTGGATAGCTCATACCATGTTTCCGGTGCATGTTAAAGTAGAGGACCTGCGTGTAACTGTTGGCAGCAGCCGGTGCAAGCAGCCCTACAATGCCAGCATCTACAATATTTCGGCTATGAGCTATGGCTCTTTAAGCAAAACTGCGGTTACGGCCTTAAGTGCTGGAGCTAAGTTAGGAGGGTTTGCCCACAATACCGGTGAAGGTGGTGTAAGCCCGTTCCATTTAGAAGGGGGTGGCGACCTGATTTGGCAAATTGGCACCGGCTACTTTGGGTGCCGCGATAAAATTGGCCAGTTTTCAGAGGAGCTTTTCCGGGAGCAGGTGGCTCATCCGCAGATAAAAATGGTAGAGGTGAAGCTTTCTCAAGGTGCCAAGCCCGGACACGGTGGTATACTTCCGGCGGCTAAAAACACACCTGAAATTGCTGCCATCCGTAAAGTTGAGCCATTTACGACAGTGGCATCACCTCCTGCGCACGCTTCTTTCCATGATCAGTTTACCATGCTGCTCTTTATCGAGAAGCTTCGTGTGCTTTCTGAAGGTAAACCGGTAGGTATCAAACTCTGTATCGGTAATAAGCAGGAGTTTGAGCGCCTGTGCCAGGAAATGATGCACAACCGTATTTATCCTGACTTCATTACTATAGACGGGGCAGAGGGAGGTACTGGAGCTGCACCTCTTGAGTTTACTGACAGCCTGGGCATGCCTCTTTACGATGCGCTTGCCTTCGCTCAAAATACGCTCCACAAGTATGGTCTGCGTGAGGAGATAAAGCTAATTGCTGCCGGAAAGATTATTACAGGTGTTGACATTATCAAGGCCGTGTCGTTAGGGGCGGATATCTGCTACAGTGCCCGCGGAATGATGTTTGCTTTAGGCTGTATACAGGCGCTTCAGTGCGACTCTGGTCGTTGCCCGGTGGGAATTGCCACGCAGGATAAAAACCTGTATCAAGGACTTGATGTGGCTGATAAGCGCGTGCGCGTTGCTAATTTCCACGGAAATACTATCAAATCTACCATAGAAGTGATGGAGGCTTGCGGCTTTGACAGCGTAAGCAGCATTACTCCTGATAAGATTTTCCGCCGCGTGGAACAGGGCAAAAACATGAGCTTCAAGGAGCTGTATTTTTCTAAAAACCAGACTTCTAATAGCATCAGCCAAAACTATGTGTTAAATTAATATCTCTGCAGGAGCTTATCTTAAACTGCTGCAGAGATAGTAGCTTTTTTTAAAAGTGGTAACTGTAAATTAAAAGAGCCCGCTATACTTGGAGTATAGCGGGCTCTTTTAATTTAAGCTCAGAAGATGGTTTTAAATCTAAAGATAGTCGTCGCTAAGTTCATCATGGGTGTCAAACTCGAAATCATCTTCATCAAAACTGTTGTTAACGATCAGGTAGGCCGCTGTTCCTAAAACTGCTAGCGCCACTCCGAAAACCATCAATACTCTGGTAGCGGTTGGTTCCCTCATAATTTTCATGCTGTGCGAAACAAGTTTATACTTACGGTAGCTTTACACTATTGATTCCCAATAATATAAAATTATTGCAATAGAAGTGTGATAAAGGAAAAGCCGGACAATGAATCCGGCTTTTCCTTTATCAAATTAGTTTTACATATTTCTTCTATACTGTCCGCCTACTTCAAACAAGGCGTTTGTAATCTGGCCCAGTGAGCAGTATTTAACAGTGTCCATCATCTCTTCAAAGATGTTGCCGTTGTTAATGGCCATCTGCTGCAGTTTGGTAAGCATCTCTGCTGACTTGCTGGAATTACCTTCCTGAAGCATATGCACCATGTTTATCTGGTATTTCTTTTCCTCCTCAGTGGCACGAATAACCTCAGTTGGGATAACTGTTGGAGAGCCTTTTGAGGAAAGGAAAGTGTTAACGCCGATAATAGGGTATTCGCCAGTATGCTTCAGGGTTTCATAGTATAAACTCTCTTCCTGAATCTTTCCGCGCTGATACATAGTTTCCATGGCGCCCAATACGCCGCCACGCTCTGTAATGCGATCAAACTCGGTCAATACAGCTTCTTCCACTAAATCAGTCAGTTCCTCGATGATAAACGAACCTTGCAGCGGATTCTCATTTTTAGCCAAGCCAAGCTCTCGATTAATGATCAGCTGTATCGCCATGGCTCTGCGCACCGAAGCCTCAGTTGGCGTAGTAATCGCCTCGTCGTAAGCATTGGTATGCAGCGAGTTACAGTTGTCGTAAATGGCGTAAAGCGCTTGTAGCGTGGTGCGGATATCGTTAAAGTCGATTTCCTGCGCGTGCAGCGACCGCCCCGATGTCTGGATGTGGTACTTCAACATCTGCGAACGGGCATCAGCGCCATACTTGTGCTTCATGGCTTTGGACCAGATTCTACGCGCCACACGGCCAATTACGGCATACTCCGGATCAATACCGTTGGAGAAGAAGAAGCTCAGGTTTGGCGCAAACTTGTTGATGTCCATGCCTCGGCTCACGTAATACTCTACAAAAGTGAAGCCGTTTGCCAGCGTAAAGGCCAGCTGTGAGATTGGGTTGGCACCCGCCTCCGCAATATGGTAACCGGAAATAGAAACTGAGTAGAAGTTACGTACGCTCTTATCGATGAAGTATTGCTGTACATCGCCCATTAAACGCAGCGAGAATTCCGTTGAGAAAATACAGGTATTCTGCGCCTGGTCTTCTTTCAGAATATCTGCCTGCACCGTGCCACGAACGGCAGCCAAGGTGCGTGTTTTAATCGGTCCGTATACTTCGGCAGGCAGAACCTGGTCACCGGTAACGCCCAGTAGCATCAGGCCTAAACCATCGTTTCCTTCTGGCAAAGGACCTTGGTAGCTTGGTCTGGCAATACCTTTTTCCTTATAGATGGCTTCGATTTTGGCGTTTACTTCATCTTCCAGGCCATGCTCTTTAATGTATAATTCGCACTGCTGGTCGATAGCGGCGTTCATAAAGAAGCCCGTAAGTATGGCGGCCGGGCCGTTGATGGTCATGGAAACCGATGTTTTCGGGTCGGCCAGGTTAAAACCGGAGTATAGCTTTTTAGCATCATCCAGGCAGCAGATGCTTACACCTGAGTTGCCTATCTTACCGTAAATATCTGGTCTGTAATCCGGGTCTTCGCCATAAAGCGTTACAGAGTCAAAGGCCGTAGACAAACGCTTGGCTGGCATGCCAAGGCTAACGTAATGGAAACGACGGTTGGTACGCTCCGGCCCGCCCTCGCCGGCAAACATACGGGTAGGGTCTTCACCTTCGCGCTTGAACGGGAACACTCCTGCCGTGTAAGGAAACTCGCCCGGCACGTTCTCCTGCAGGTTCCACTTCAGCAAATCGCCCCAAGCCTCATAGCGTGGTGTAGAAACCTTAGGTATCTGTAGGTGCGAAAGCGACTCGGTATGTGTCTTTATCTTTAGCTCTTTATCACGAACTTTAAAGACATAGAACTCATTTTTGTACGCCTGAACCTTCTCTTTCCAGTTCTCCAGGATTTTCTTGTTCTGGCCATCCAGATTCAGTTCTACTTCAGCATATGCCTGCTCCAGTTGCTTCACCAAACGGTCTTTGTCCTCCACTTCTATACCTTGCACCGCCTCAATAGACTTTTTGATGCCGTATAGTTTCTGCGCTACTTCTGCCTGGTCGTTCGTCCACTTATCATAGTTGCGGATAGTCTCAGAAATTTCAGAAAGGTAACGTGTGCGGCTAGGAGGGATGATGAACACCTTCTCCGACATTTCCTTAGAAGTCTGAAGATTTGAAGCAAATGCTACACCTGTTTTTTCTGAAATAGTCGCCATAATGGCGCGGTACAACTGGTTCATGCCCGGATCGTTAAATTGCGAGGCAATGGTCCCGAATACCGGAATCTCCTCGTCATTGATATCCCAAAGCTGATGGTTGCGCTTATACTGCTTCTTCACATCGCGCAGAGCGTCCAGGGCGCCACGCTTATCGAATTTGTTTAGGGCAATTACATCGGCAAAGTCCAGCATGTCGATTTTCTCGAGCTGCGTAGCGGCACCATATTCTGGTGTCATCACATACAGGCTCATGTCGGAGTGCTCGATAATCTCGGTGTCGGACTGGCCAATACCAGAAGTCTCCAGTATAATCAGATCGAAATCAGCGGCCTTAACAATGTCCACGGCGTCCTGCACATACTTGCTAAGGGCCAGGTTACTTTGGCGGGTAGCCAGAGAGCGCATATACACACGTTCGTTGGAGATAGAGTTCATCCGGATTCTATCGCCGAGCAGCGCACCGCCTGTTTTTCGCTTCGACGGGTCAACTGATATAATGGCGATTTTCTTCTCCGGGAAGTCCATCAGAAAGCGACGTACCAGTTCATCAACTAAAGAAGATTTACCGGCTCCACCCGTACCTGTAATGCCGAGCACAGGCGTTTTAATATCCTTTGCCTGCTCTTTTACCTCGTTAAGTATAGCCCTTGCCTCATCCGGAAAGTTCTCTGCTGCTGATATCAGCCTGGCAATCGCTTTAGGATCTTTATCACGGAGGTGCTTTGCCTCGCCATTTAAGTCCTTACCGGTTGGGAAATCGCATTTTTCCAGCATATCGTTGATCATGCCCTGTAAGCCCATGGCGCGCCCGTCGTCAGGGGAGTAGATGCGGGAAATGCCGTATTCGTGAAGTTCCTCGATCTCGGTGGGAAGTATAACCCCGCCGCCGCCGCCGAAGATGCAGATGTGTCCGCAGCCACGCTCGCTGAGCAGGTCGTGCATGTATTTAAAATATTCTAGGTGCCCGCCCTGGTAGGAGGTAATGGCAATGGCCTGCGCATCTTCCTGCACGGCGCAATCCACTATTTCCTGTACTGAGCGGTTATGTCCTAAATGAATTACTTCTGCACCCGAGGCCTGAATAATACGACGCATAATGTTAATGGAAGCGTCGTGACCATCGAATAGAGAGGCGGCTGTAACAATACGGATATGGTTGACAGGCTTATAAGGCTCTACTTTAGTAAGTTGCATACTTATATTAACAGGTTTTTTCCAGATTTGATGCGAATATACTCATTTTGTAGCACAATTGCTGTAGCAGTACGCCCTGCCGGCATCAGAAGCAGGCGGTGCTCAGTTACCTGACTTTACGGTAATCAGAAGTGTACAGAGGGAGCAAAAAGCCTGAGGCGATGATAAATTTAAAAGGTATTTATAATAGCAGCTTACATTTGTACCTGATAACAATCTGAATGTAAGCTTAACCAAACTTTATAGTTTCTTAGACCGGATGGCATTGTAAAGTATAGGACTGAAGAAGCTGAGGTTCTCTAAGATGCAGGTCATATTATAAAATTTCTCAGGGTCAATTTCCTGATTCTCAGCCATTGCTTCCAATATTGCGTCCAGGCTCTCCTGAAACACACTTCCAAATTCTTCTTTTGTCATCTCTCTGGGTTAGTTTTCTTCACAACCAACTGAGTAACTTAAGCTGCTGGAATTAGATTCAAAGTACAGTTTTAGGCAGATTGCAACCATAAACATAGCCATCCATAACCTCAGTCGGTTTATTTCTTTACAAGGATAAGCTAAATCTGCTGACATGAATAGAAGATTTATTAACTTTGTTCTTCGTATAGATATTTATGAAGAACATCCGTAATTTTTGCATCATCGCCCATATTGACCATGGTAAGAGTACCCTGGCCGACCGTCTGCTGGAGTTTACCCAGACGGTAGCGGAGCGTGAAATGCAACACCAGCTGCTAGACAATATGGACCTGGAGCGCGAGCGGGGCATCACCATTAAGAGCCACGCCATCCAGATGAACTATCATTATAAAGGTGAGGAGTATGTACTCAACCTGATTGATACACCAGGCCACGTTGACTTTTCTTATGAAGTTTCCCGCTCGATTGCCGCTTGTGAGGGCGCACTTCTGATTGTGGACTCATCGCAAGGTATAGAAGCGCAGACAATCTCGAATTTATACTTGGCAATCGGTAACGACCTGGAAATTATTCCGGTATTGAACAAGATCGACCTGCCGCACTCCATGCCGGAAGAGGTGTCTGACCAAATTATTGAACTGATTGGCTGCGACAGAGAGGACATCATACATGCTTCAGGTAAAGCAGGCATCGGTATAGAGGAAATCTTAAACGCCATTTGCGACCGAATTCCGGCTCCGAAAGGTGACCCTGAAGCTCCGCTACAGGCACTGATTTTCGACTCCGTTTTTAACTCCTACAGAGGCATTGAAGTATACTTCCGTATTTTCAACGGCAACCTGAAAAAAGGGGAGAAGGTGAAGTTCATCAACACCGGTAAAACGTACGAGGCAGATGAAATCGGGGTATTGAAGCTGAACCAGGAGCCGCGCCAAGAAATGGGCGCAGGTAACGTAGGGTATCTAATCTCAGGTATCAAAAATGCTAAAGAGGTAAAAGTTGGTGATACGATAACGCACGTAGATCGTCCGGCTAAAGGCATACAGGGCTTTGAGGATGTGAAACCGATGGTATTTGCCGGTATTTATCCGGTGGAGACCAGCGAGTACGAAGAACTGCGCGCCTCCATGGAGAAGCTGCAGCTTAACGATGCCTCACTTGTTTGGGAGCCGGAAACTTCCGCAGCCCTTGGCTTTGGTTTCCGTTGCGGTTTCCTGGGCATGCTCCACATGGAGATTGTACAGGAGCGCTTAGAGCGTGAGTTCGACATGACCGTAATCACGACGGTGCCATCGGTGCAGTTCCATGCTTATACTACCAAGGAGAAAATGGTGAAGGTAAACGCTCCGTCGGAGATGCCAGATCCAAACTATATCGACCATATCGAGGAGCCGTTTATTAAAGCGCAAATTATCTCCAAGTCAGATTACGTTGGGCCGATTATTACGCTTTGTATGGACAAGCGCGGTATTCTGAAGAACCAGACTTACCTGACCAGCGACCGTGTTGAAATGACTTTCGAGATGCCGCTTGCTGAGATTGTATTCGACTTCTTTGATAAACTGAAGACAATCTCCCGTGGTTACGCCTCCCTGGATTATGAGCTGATCGGTTTCCGCCCGTCTAACATGGTGAAACTGGATATCATGCTGAACGGCGAGAAAGTGGATGCGCTTAGCGCCATTGTGCACCGCGATAAAGCTTATGACTGGGGCAAGCGCCTTTGTGAGAAACTGCGTGAGTTGCTGCCGCGCCAAATGTTCGAAATTGCCATCCAGGCTGCCATCGGTCAGAAAATCATTTCCCGAGAAACGGTGAAAGCCATGCGCAAGAACGTTTTGGCTAAGTGCTACGGCGGTGACATTTCCCGTAAACGTAAACTGCTCGAAAAACAGAAAAAGGGTAAAAAACGCATGCGCCAGGTAGGCAACGTGGAAATTCCACAAGAAGCCTTCTTAGCCGTGCTTAAACTCGACTAATATTTTATCAAGCCCCAACGTGTCCCTGCGCGTCGGGGCTTGTCACTTTTATACTTTTTTCTTTTACCTCTTTAGCTTTGTATTCTGACATCACTATAAAAGCTTACTGTTACGAGCCTGCAGAGGCCGAAAGTATACTTTTAGGACTTGGCGCTGATTATATTGGCCAGGATGTGCAAACGGATGTGTATTACGAAACGGCCTACGGACAGTTGAAGCACCGGCAGGGCGTAATAGAAAACGTGCTCATCCATTACAACAGAGTGGAGCTGGGCAATGCTATGAGAACAGAAGTACAGCTTTTTCTGAAGAACCCGAGCGCCGCTACAATTGCCAGTATTTGTGAGGGCAAAAGTATAATAAGCCAGGTAGAGAAAGTGCGTAAAATATTCTTTCTTGATAATGTAAAGTTTCACCTGGATCAAGTTGAATGCTTCGGTACTTTTATTGAAATAGAGGCGATAGACCTGGAAGGCACCATAGGATTAGAAGTGCTACGGCAACAGTGTAATTTTTATAAAGATCAACTTCAGATCGGCGATGAAGACCTGGTGCACAATGCTTATACGGATTTACTACATCAATAATAATTCATCACTCCCAATATACAATTCCAAAAATGACTCTGCTCGACGGTAAAAAAACATCCGAAGTTATTCAAGACGAAATAGCTGCTGAAGTAGCTCAAATTAAAGCCAATGGAGGCAAAACGCCGCATTTGGCTGCTGTGCTTGTAGGAAACGACGGCGGTTCTGTGACTTATGTGAACAACAAAGTGCTTACTTGTGAACGCATTGGCTTCGGCTCTTCGCTAATCCGCTACGAAGACACTGTAACTGAAGAGGAGTTGCTGAACAAGATTAAAGAGCTGAACGAGGATGAGGGAGTGGATGGTTTTATTGTGCAGTTGCCGCTACCAAAGCATATTAACTCCAATAAAGTAATTGAGGCCATTGATCCGAAAAAAGATGTGGATGGTTTTCACCCGACCAATGTTGGCCGTATGGTAGCTGGCTTGCCTGCCTACCTGCCTGCTACGCCTGCCGGTATTCTTGAACTACTGAAGCGCTATAACATTGAGACCTTAGGCAAACACTGCGTAGTAATTGGCCGAAGCAATATTGTGGGTACTCCAATGAGTATTTTGATGTCTAAATGCTCCTATCCGGGAGAGTCTACTGTTACGATTTGCCACCGTAATACAGTTAATCTGGCGCACCACACACGCCAAGCTGATATACTGATAGTAGCTGTAGGGAAGCCGGGGCTTGTAACAGCCGATATGGTAAAAGAAGGAGCTGTGGTAATTGACGTTGGAACTACCCGCGTGCCGGATGCCAGCCGCAAATCCGGATTCAGGCTGAGA
This sequence comes from uncultured Pontibacter sp., assembly GCF_947495565.1. GTDB lineage: Bacteria > Bacteroidota > Bacteroidia > Cytophagales > Hymenobacteraceae > Pontibacter. The sequence continues at coordinate 168,597 of NZ_CANLZM010000004.1, read as the reverse complement.
GGCGATGTGGATTTTGAGAATGTAGCCGAGAAATGCAGTTATATTACGCCTGTTCCCGGTGGTGTTGGCCCACTTACAATTGCTATGCTGATGATGAACACATTAAAAGCAGCAAAAAAAGAAGTATATAGCTAAATTACTATCGCCCCTCCTCATAAATAGGAGGGGCGATCTTTTTATATATAATCCGGATGGTCAGCGTTTTAATTTCTCATCATCTATAGAATCCATTCTGAATGTATATTTCTGTATACCTTTTAATCCTGTAAATCCTAATCCTTTTTTGTAACTTTGCGAGTTCTGCCGGAAGTATAGTTTATACTTCTAAAAGGCAGCAACGCAAGTATAAACGGCTGTGCTATTAATTTAAAGTATGGCCTGAGGAGAGAAAGCATTGGAAGAATTAAAAGCATACAAAACAGCCTCTATACATCAGGTGCCTAAAGACGGCAGCAGATTACCCTTGATGGAGGCTTTTTATACTATTCAGGGTGAAGGTGGCAACACAGGCACGGCTGCTTATTTTATACGCCTGGGCGGCTGCGATGTGGGCTGCCACTGGTGCGATGTGAAAGAGAGCTGGGATGCTGAAGCTCACCCGCTTACCCCAATTGAGGATATCGTTGAAGCCGCCGCCGCTTACCCTGGCAAGGCAGTCGTGATTACTGGTGGGGAGCCTCTGCTTTACAACCTTAAACCCTTAACCGAGCAACTGCAGGCAAGAGGTATTAAGACTTACATAGAAACCTCTGGTGCATATCCCGTTAGCGGCAACTGGGACTGGATTTGTCTGTCGCCGAAAAAGTTTAAACAGCCTGACCCTTCGGTATATCCTTTTGCGCATGAGCTAAAAGTCATTATCTTTAACAAGAGTGATTTTAAGTGGGCTGAAGAGCACGCAGCCAAAGTAGGGGAGCACTGCAAACTATACTTGCAGCCGGAGTGGAGCAAAGTCAGTGAGATGACGCCGCTTATCGTAGAGTATGTGAAAAGCAACCCCCGGTGGCGTGTGTCTCTGCAGACGCACAAGTACATGGATATCCCTTAACACCTCATGAAGTATAAACAGCTCCTAATCGCCTCTTTAGTCGTGCTGGGTTCAGCGACAACTTCGCTGGCGCAAAATCAAAAGCTCAACACTACATCGGCAAAAGCAGAGCGTTTATACGAGAAAGCGGATAGCTACGTGCGGGCCCGCGATTTTGACCGTGCTTTGCAATTGCTTGGTGAGGCAATAGAGAAAGACCCTGAGTTTGCTGATGCCTACCTGCGTGCCGCCAGTCTGCACAAGATGACGGGTAATAAGGCAGCCGCTTTCGAGAACATGGAAAAAGGGCTCAAGCTACTGCCGTTCTCAAAAGGACAAGCCAACAACTACTTCGATCTGGCCGAGTTATACTTTGACAAAGGAAACTACCAGGCGGCAAGCGAATGGTATGAGACTTTTCTAAAAACAGGCGCTAACAATACAAAACAGGTTGAATGGGCGCAAAAGCAACTAAAAACCGCAGCTTTTGCACAAGAGGCCATGCAGCAGCCGGTGCAGTTCAACCCGGAGCAACTACCGGGTACGCTTAATAAATTCGGGCTTCAGTACTTCCCTTATACTACAGCCGATCAGCGCTACTTTATCTATACCGCGCGTGTAAGTGGCCGACCTGACCATGACGAAAATATTTATGTAAGCCAATACAAAGATCAGCAGTGGCAAACGCCTGTCTCTATCTCCGAAAACATCAATACACCGGCTAACGAGGGAGCAGCTACAATTTCCGGGGATGGCAAGACTTTGGTTTTCACCTCCTGTAACCGCCCGGATTCCCAAGGCGATTGCGATCTATACATCTCCTTTAGGACAGGCAGCGAATGGAGCAAGCCGCAGAACATGGGTAAAACTGTAAATTCTAAAGCCTGGGATTCTCAGCCAAGCCTTTCTGCCGATGGGCGTACTTTATACTTTACTTCCACTCGGGGCGACGGAGTAGGCAAGGAGGACATCTGGGTTACTAACCGAAATGATGACGGCTCATGGGTAAAACCTGTCAATATGGGCAGGGATATTAATACTACCGGCCGCGACATGGCGCCCTCCATACACATGAGCGGCTCCACTTTATACTTTGTAAGCGACGGGCATATAGGTATGGGAGGGTTGGATGTTTTTAAATCCGACCTGAACAAAAACGGCAAATGGACTAAGCCCCAGAACCTTGGGTATCCCTTAAATACTTTTGCCAATGAAGGCTCCCTTTTCATCACCCCAGACAGTGAGATTGGGTATTACTCACGTCAGGATAATACCGGTAACGGTGTTTCGGGAATACAGCTGTATAAGTTTGATGTGCCCGCTGCCTGGCGTAGCCGCGTGAACAGTACCTATGCGCAAGGCCGTGTATTTGATGCCTCCTCTAAAAAACCGCTTGCGGCACAGGTGCAGCTTTATGACTTAGAGGCTGATTCGCTGGTGCAGCAGGTAAATTCCGATAAGGTTTCTGGGGAGTATACCGTGGTGCTGACGCAGGGTAAGCAGTATGGGCTGTATGTGTCCGCCCCAAAATACCTTTTAAATAGCCGAAGCTTTGATTATACTTCCTCTAAGGCATTGTCGCCGGTGGCGCTGGATGTATACCTAGAGCCGATCAAATCCGGAGCGGCGATGGTGCTGAACAACCTATTTTTTGATACTGGGAAGTATAATCTGGAGAAAAACTCAAAGACGGAACTGGACAAGCTGATTGCCTTTATGAAGCAAAACCCACAGGTGAAGATTGAGATTTCAGGCCATACCGACGATGTTGGATCTGACAAGGCAAATCAACTACTGTCGGAGCGCAGGGCAAAGTCTGTGGTAGATTATTTGGCCCAAAAAGGCGTAGATAAAAATCGTATCAGATACAAAGGCTATGGCGAATCAAAGCCAGTTCAGCCTAATACCTCAGAAGAAAACCGCCAGTTGAACCGTCGCATCGAAATGCGGATACTGTAAAGTATAAAGGGAGGGTCAATTGGTATGTGCCCTCCCTTTATACTTTTGGCTTATATCTTAAACGCCCCAGGTTTCCGGTGACTGGCGCCACTCAGCCAGCGTGTCCATGGCGGACTCTTGAATATAACCATGCTTCGCGGCAGCCTCTACTAGTGCTTCATAATTGCTCAGGCAATGCAGCGGAATACCGGCATTCTTAAAATTCTTATCTGCTGTAGCAAAGCCATAGGTAAAGATAGCGGCCATTCCCACCACCTCTGCGCCAGCTGCCTTAACGGCTTCAGCGGCTTTCAATGAGCTGCCACCCGTCGAGATCAGGTCTTCCACCATCACCACTTTCTGGCCCTCCAGCAGCCGTCCTTCAATTTGATTGCCCATTCCATGCTTCTTTGGCTCCGGCCGCACGTATAGGAAAGGCATCTCCAGCAAATCAGCTACCAAGGCGCCCTGTGCTATGCCTGCTGTGGCAACGCCAGCGATAGCTTCAGCCTCCGGGTACTGCTGCTTAATCAGTTCTGCCAGCTGTTGCTTTATGTAGCTGCGGATGTAGGGGAAGGAGAGCGTTACGCGGTTATCGCAGTAGATAGGGGAGTTCCAGCCGCTGCTCCATTTAAATGGCTGCTCCGGTCTTAACTTTACGGCCTCTGTCTCGAGCAGGAACGAGGCCACCTGATGTGCTGTTGTCATAGAATCCATGACCCGAATTTACAGAAATAATCTTCCTTTTTAAGGCTGCTTATTTTGATTGACCTGATTTATTTTTTGTTTTGTATAAATTACGCTTCCACTGAAGCACCCAAACCTCATGAACGTTTTTATTAACGACATTCCGCTTATACTAAAAAAAGCTACAGATAAGGTATACAAGCATGAGTATGACCTGGTTCTGAAGGCTTCAGAGCATTTTACCTCGAAAGATCTGATTGGAGATGTACTTATAAAAGAGGCAGACCCGCAGCTGATAGATCGCCTGGTACGTTTGATGGAGGTGAAAAAACTCAAAAAGTTGAAATCACTGACTCTTGTTGCCGACAAAAAGAAAAAGATGATCGAGCACCTGAAGGACCAGTTCAAAATTGTGAAAGCTGCCGGAGGGCTAGTTCTGAAAGACGGCAAAATACTGATGATCTACCGGCTTGGTGTATGGGACCTGCCAAAAGGAAAACTGGAGAAAAAGGAAAAAGTACGCCAAGGCGCTATCCGTGAAGTAGAAGAGGAGTGCAACATAAAAGTTGATGTAGTGGAGAAGCTACCGAAAACCTGGCACTCCTACGCCTTCAAAGGAAAGAAGATCCTGAAAAGAACCAGCTGGTACTTGATGGAGTGCACCGACGACAGTTTAATGAAGCCGCAGGCCGAGGAGTTTATAGAAGAAGTACGCTGGATGACACCCGAGGAGGTACAGGAGGTGCTGCCTAAGGCTTATATGTCAATTGCTTTTATTATGAGACACTATCTGCAATCTCAGAAAACTGGAAAGGTATAAACTCATCCACGTTGCCGCCAAATCGGTGAATTTCCCGAATTATAGAGGAACTGATGGCGGCAAGGTGCGGTGACGTAATCAGAAACACGCTTTCCAAATCATGGTTTACATGGCGGTTGGCCTGAGCGATGGTATTTTCATATTCAAAGTCAGTGGTGTTGCGCAGGCCACGTAACAGAAACTGAGCGCCTGTCTCACGCGCATATTCTGCCGTCAGCCCTTTAAACGTCACGACTTTAATGTTGGAATGATCGGCAAAAATGCGCGTCATGACTTTCTCCATTTTCTCCACCGGTATGTAGCGCTGCTTGCTGCTGTTGTTACCTATTGCCACAATCACTTCATCAAAAAGCTTTGCGCCGCGCATCACTACATCATAATGGCCATTAGTGAACGGGTCAAAAGATCCAGGGAATAGGGCGATTCTTTTCATGAGGTTAAGTTGGTAAATAGTAGGATGGCTAAATGGTTGATGCCTGAATTCCGGCTGCTATAGTTATTTAAATGGGTTGATTTGGTTTAGTAAAGTGCTGAATTACCATAAGTTGAAAGTATACTTAAGATCTATATCCAGCAATCTAAAAATTCAACCATCAGCAATTAAGCCTCACTCGCAGAGGTGCAGGCTGTACAACTCAAAGTAACGGTGCTCAAACATGTCATGGAATTTATAACTGTATTCCACATCCGAAGGTTTTTTGCCTAGCCTGATCTGCCGGATATACTTCTGCAAAATATTGAACAGGGATGAATCGTGCGTGATGTCGCCCCAGACCGTCAGCGTTTCCTGCTCCGGGTTCATTTTCTGCTCCTGCATGATGAAGATGATGTAGTAGATAAAATCCTCCGGGCTTACATAGTGGAATATATTGCAGAACTCCAGACCTCCGGGGCCAATCACCAATAGCGTAACATAATTGCGCTCCACAAAGGCATACATGCTGCGGAGGTTAGTACGTGGGATTTGGTGAAGTATACTTCTAATAAGTGAACTTGTGAGGTGCACCACCTGCAGCGACTGCTTCGGGAACAAATCTTGCAGCGCCTTCACCAGATTACCGTCTATGGCAAAAATATTTATAGCTTCCAGGCCGTTATGCCTGTAGCACAGCACTTCATCCTGAATTGGGTTAAAGTCGGAGTGCAGGCGCAGGTAATCTTGCTGATGAGTGGGCTCATATAGCGTTTCGGGCACGAGGGTAAAGTGCTGGTTGCTCACCGATACGCGCACCATGTTCCAGTTCTGTTGCTGCAGCAGCTCGTTTTCCTGTGCAATCAGGCGCAGTTGCTCCGCCACCTGCATTGGAGAGAAAACTGTAATCAGCTCATAATCTTCCAGTACCACAAACTTATTGCGTTCTGTGTTAGCCACTGCCAGGCGTATGGCTTTTTGGCTGAGAGCGATATATAAATTGCACTGCCCCGCCTGCTCCAGCGAAAAAGCTTCATCCTGTATCCTGTGGGAGAGCCTGTAGTGTGTGTTGATGGTGTTCAAGGTCTACTGTGGTCATGTGTAAGCTACAGCGGGCAAAGCCGCCTTACTGCAAGTATAAAAAAATTATGGCAAAAGGCAGCGGGGCCGGCACTATGGCATAAAATTATGTGGCAGGCCCAGCAAGTCATCCAGTGAAAGCAACAGCTGTAGCGAACGGTGTTTATCTCCAAAAGGAATTGCTTGAATCTCTTTGACGCTCAGCCACTGCAGGTGCTCAATTAGCTGGTTTCCGTCTTCAGCCTCAGGATCGGAGCCGGTTGTCATTTCTCCGCCGACAGGGTTTACCTCAAAAAAGAACTCAACGGCGTGCAAGGGCTCCTGCAAAAACTCATTCACGAAAAGAAAACGGTTCACCTCAACCTGCAGTCCTGTTTCCTCCTCAAACTCACGCCTCAGGCAATCATGAATAGTTTCTCCGTATTGAAGGCCGCCCCCGGGAGGAGCCCAAAATGCATTATTGCCAATTGTATTGCTGTGGCGCATTAAAAGTAACTTATTCTCTTTTATACAGATGCCACACGCCCGCACGCGTAATTTCTTAGCGTAGGCAGCGGCGGCAGGGTTTAAATCAGACATAATAGGTTTATGGTGTTTTGATCGTAAATTTACAGTATGATTAAAACGTATAATCCGGATTACGAAACAGACATACGCGAAAAGCTGGAGCGACAGGAGTTTATGAAACTCTTGGGCTTTAACGTTACAAAGATAGAAGAAGGTAAGATAGAAGGCGAATTAATGCTGGAACAGAAGCATCGGCAGCACAAAGGCTTCGCTCACGGTGGTGTTATAGCCACTCTAGCGGATATTGTGGCAGGTTTTGCAGCCGTAAGTTTAGTGCCAAAAGGCCATAATGTAGTTACAGCCGAGATAAAAGTTTCATACTTTCACCCTGGACTTGGAGACAAGCTGCTGGCAAAAGGTTACGTATTAAAGCAGGGGCGAAAAATTAATTTCTGCGAAGCCGAAGTATACTCCGTAAAAGGAGAGGAGCCCCCGCTGCTTATCGCCAAAGCCAGCACAAGTATGGCCACCATTACTCCGGAAGATATTTTGAGAGATAAAAAGTTAGAAGGCTAAAGAGTCTTAAAAACTTATACTTACGGATAATGAAAAGTATACTTTAGACTTATACTTCAACGAAGTCAAGTCAGTTAGCCAACTTCCAAACTCTCTAACCTTTTAACTTTCTAACTTTTTAAGATGCGCCCGGTAGAAGCCTTACGAAACAGTTTCCCGTTTGAACCGACAGAGGACCAGGCGAAGCTTTTTGCTAAACTTGATGAGTTTATACTTAATAAAACCGATGAGCGGCAGGTGTTTCTGCTGAAAGGGTATGCCGGTACAGGTAAAACCACCGTTGTTACCTCATTGGTTAAAATCCTGAACTCGTTTGGGTATAAGTATGTGCTGCTGGCGCCCACCGGCCGTGCCGCCAAGGTAATGTCTAGCTACAGTGGCCGCCCTGCATTTACTATACATAAAAAAATCTACCGCCAAACCGCTAACCCTTTTTCTGATGGGCTTTCCTTTACCCGACAGCCAAACAAAACTGACAGCACCATTTACATTGTAGATGAGGCCTCGATGATATCGGACGAAAGCGGCTTTGGCGAAAACGGCCTGCTGCAGGACCTGCTGCAGTATGTGTTCGACAAAAAGAAAAACAAACTGCTGCTGATCGGGGATACGGCTCAGCTGCCACCGGTGGGCCAGACGCTGAGTCCGTCTTTGGATGCTGAATACATGAAGCAGAACTTTCGGTGCCAAGTACAGCAAATAGAGCTGCGCCAGGTTATGCGGCAAGCAGAAGCATCAGGTATACTGATGAACGCCACGCAGCTCCGCGACCGCATGAAGCAGGAGAAGCTCGATATTAAACTGTTTACCAAAGGTTGGCGCGATATTTACCGCATGACAGGCGAGAAGCTGGAAGACGGCCTAAGGTATGCCTATGATAAATTCGGTGTGGAAAATACCATCGTTATCTGCCGCTCTAACAAAAATGCCAACCAATATAACCAGCACATCCGTCGCCGAATATTCTTTGCTGAGGATGAACTGGGGGTAGGCGATTACCTGATGATTGTGCGCAACAACTATTTCTGGCTTCCTAAAGACTCAGACATAGGGTTTATGGCCAACGGCGATTTTGTGGAGGTAACTAAAATTATCCGCTATGAGGATATGTATGGTTTCCGCTTTGCCGACGTAAGGCTCCGGTTTGTAGACTACCCTGATGCACAGGAAGAGGAGGTGAAGATTATGCTCGACACACTTTACTCTGATTCCCCGGCGCTGCCATCGGATCAGAACAAGAAGCTCTATGAGGAGGTGCTGCAAGATTACATGGATATCAAAACCAAGAAAGAGCGTTACAAGGAGCTAAAGAAAAACCCTTACTTAAATGCGCTGCAGGTAAAGTTTGCTTATGCGCTTACCTGCCATAAAGCACAGGGCGGACAGTGGCAGGCCGTGTTCGTGGATCAGGGTTTTTTGAAGGAGGATATGGTGAATGAGGAGTTCGCTCGCTGGCTTTACACGGCCCTTACCCGCTCCTCGGAAGAGCTTTTCCTCCTGAACTTTAACGAACAATTATTAGTTGACTGAAAAAGAAAAGCTTATTTTGCATCGTTTTTGCTGAAGATAAGTATATATAAAATTGAATAAACTTTAACCCTCTACATAAGATGAAAAAAGTAATCCTTTCTTTTGCTTTTGCCGCCCTGTTTGTTGGCGGCGCTGTGGCGCAGGAAAAACCTAAGGCTACTGCCCCGCAGGAGCAGGCTAAAAACGGCCCAGCACTTACCTTCCAGGCCACGGAGCACAACTTCGGAGATATTACGCAGGGAGATGTGGTGGAGCATACCTTTGAGTTTAAGAACACAGGCACCCAGCCACTTGTACTGGAGCGCGTTGACGTAACCTGTGGCTGCACTACCCCAGCCTGGACTAAAGAGCCGATTATGCCTGGTAAAACTGGCTTTATTACAGCTAAATTTAACAGCGCCGGAAAGCTTGGCCAGCAGAAGAAAGCTATCATTGTACATTCAAATGCTGCCGAAGGAGCCAAATATGTGTACATTGTAACTAACATCAAAGAGAAATCTAACGCCAGCGCTGCTAAAAACTAATTAGCTGGTTCTGCCAAAGTATAAAAGGCCGCTCTATTATGAGCGGCCTTTGTTTTTATAGCTGTGCTATGTTTTTGATTACTTGCACTTTATTCTTCTAAAAATCTGCCTTAAAGAGCCTTTAGAACAGCATAGAAAAGTGCTCCCCAGCCAACAATAAACAGTGTGCCACCGATAGGGGTTATAGCTCCCAACCATGTTATCCCCGTCAGTACCAGTACATACAAGGAACCAGAAAAGACCAGTATACCCATAAAAAAGCACCACGCGGCTACCTGTAATGCAGGCTGTTGCACCTGAAATAGCAGCAGCCCGACAGCCAAAAGTGCCAAAGTATGGTACATCTGGTATTTAACAGCTGTTTCAAAGGTATCTACACGGTTGCTGGCCTGCAGCATAGGAGCAAGAGCATGTGCACCAAAAGCGCCAATAGCTACTGTTAAGGCACCTAATGCGCTGGCAATCAAAAGTATGGCTTTCTGCGTCACGGTATTAAAGAATAAATGAGCCTGCAAAGTTTACAGGGCGCATAAAGATACGACAGCAAATCCAGATAAGCAGATTTTACTCGGCCTCCAGGGCTTCGATCAGTTGCTCTTCAAACTCCTGCTGGCTATCGTACTGTACAAACTCCAGCGTTTTGCCCTCAGCTTTCAGCTGCGTCACTACATCTAAGGCTACTACAAGCGGCTCAGCTTCTTTGCCAACTAAGTCTTTGTCCCAGTCTGCTCCAACAAGCAGCTCATCGCCATACATGCCAACGCACCAGTTCTCCAGAAATTCCACTAAAGACACTGGCTCCGGCACATAGTCTGCCCACTCATCTTCAGCACAAGCCAAAGCACCTTCCTTGCCAGACCAGAACAAAATCACTTCTGTATCTTCAAATTCAGATGAACTGGAAGTGGCCCAGGTTTCATCTTTAGTTAAGCCCCAGACTTCCTCTGATTGCACAACATGCTTTATAAAGTTCTGATACTGTTGCTCAATGTTGTTTGCATGCTGTGTCATATGTTGTTGTTTAATGGTTTTAGTATGATTTTAAAAGCAAATTACAAAAAAACTATATACTTTAAGAATATCTGCTCAATTGAATGCCGGTTACAGCTGCTTAAACAGGTTAGGGTAATCTGAAATAAGTCCGTCAACGCCTAACCTTTTAAACCTTTTCATCTCCTGCACGCTGTTTACAGTCCAAGGCACGAGTTTCATTCCTCGTTTATGGGTTGCCTCTACGAGAGCAGACGTAACGAGTTTAAAGTAAGGGCTATAAATATTGGGCGTAAAGCCGAGCCGCTCTATATTTTTTTCTAAACCTTTCAGATTCTCCACCAGCAGAGAAGTTTTTATATCTGGATATTTAAGGTGAAGTGCTTGGAGCGTGCGTGGGTCAAAAGACTGTATTATAACGTATGGTCGTATTTTTCTTTCCTCCACTACAGCTACCAGCTTATCAATAAATTCTTCAGGTGCCGGGTGGTAACGTCCATCTCCAAAAGGCTTTGATTTAGTTTCAATGTTATAGAAAACCTGATCAAGATGATGCTCTTTAATATAAGCCTGAACGGAATCTATTACTTCTGAGAGCAACGGTTTATGCACTTTCATCAGGTGCTGCTCCGGAAACTTGTCGTAGTATTTGGAGCCTACGTCAAACCTGAGAATCTCGCTGTACGGCATCTGGAACAATACATATTTCTTAGCATCTTTTGCCGGTATTTGCTCGCCGGATGGCAGCAGCTCATGCTCCCGATTAAAATACGGGTCGTGAGAGAGGAGCACCAACCCGTCCTGACTAATATGCGCATCCATCTCCAAAGTAGTGACACCCAGCTCCAGCGCCTTGAGCATGGCAGGTACCGTATTTTCTGGCAATAGCCCGCGCGCACCCCGATGCCCTTCCAGGTCAAACTCCGGAAGTGGCGGTGTAGCTGCAGCAGGAGGAGTATTTTGCATGTAGTTAGAAGTTGTGCAGGCTGTTAACAACAGAAAAGCTAAATGCAAAGTATAAAATATGGCTTTTATCATCGTTTACATACTTGTAAAAGAAGCTGGTAGCAGCTTTCATCATCATACTTTCATTCTCCAAAAAAGCTATGGGTTATACTTCTGCTGCAGCCTTACGCTAGCTTTTACTGTAATCTCTGGCCCCGAAAATGCCGCTGCCGACCCTGATCATGGTACTTCCTTCTTCCACGGCTAATTTCCAATCCGAAGTCATACCCATCGAGATTTCCTTAAAGTCGTCGTTTGCCATAAAGAAAGTTTCCTTCAGCCGGTTAAAGCACGCCCGTAACTCACTAAACTCTTGCCTCAACTTTAGCTCATCTGTGGTGTTAGTGGCGATGCCCATTACGCCGGTGATACGGATGTACTTCATCTGGCGGTATTCATCTGACTGCAGCAGTGCTTCGGCCTCAGCGCAGGTCATGCCATACTTGCTATCCTCATCGGCAATGGAAATTTGAAGCATACAGTTTATAGGCAGCGTTCGGCCGTACATTTCAGCGCGCTTGTTTATCTCCACTAGCAGCTTTAGGCTATCTACAGATTGTATGGTGTCAATAAACTCAGCAATATATTTTACTTTGTTTGTTTGAAGGTGGCCGATCAGGTGCCAGGCAATGTCGTGCGGAAGCAGGGCATATTTATCAACCAGTTCCTGTACTTTATTTTCTCCAAATAGTCGGTGTCCGGCGTCGTAGGCTTCTTTTACCAGTTCAGCCGGATGCGTTTTAGAAACAGCCACCAGTCGGCAAGGGGTGCGCTGAAGCTGTCCGTCAAAGTATAGTATATTATCTTTAATGCTCATGAGTTATAGTATAGGTAAATTATTTTAACCTTAGTTAATCTTCCAGTACATTGGCTATAAAGGTGTTTTTAAGCAGCATCCAGATCACGAGCAGCATAAGCGCCCATTTCAGGTATACCTGGTAATAATCCTGTGTATCACGGAAGCGCCTCTCTGTCACCTCTGTTTTTTCGAGGCGGTTGATATTTTGGAAAACCTCCTGCAGCGTGCTTTTAGAGTCGGCTCTGTAAAACTGCCCTTCACCGAGAGCGGCTATTTCCCGGAGACTTGATTCATCCATTTGCGTCTCTACGTAAAGCACCTGGCCGGCTCCGTCCACCTCATACGGTACTTGCCCATCTTTACCAATCCCGATCGTATAAAGTTTTATACCGTAAGCGTAAGATAGCTGCGCCGCAAGCGCTGGGTTCAGGCTGCCGGCAGTGTTCTCGCCATCACTGATCAAGATAATAACCTTGCTTTGCGCATCAGAGTCTCGCATGCGGTTGGTGGCTACAGCAAGTGCGCTGCCAATGGCTGTCCCGTCGTTCTGGATCATCTTAAAACGAATGGTTCTTATACTTTCGCGCAGCAGGTCGTAATCGGTGGTGAGCGGGGCCAGAGAATAGGCGTCGCCAGCAAAAACTACCAAACCGATACGGTCTTGCACGCGCCCGTCTATAAAGTTAAGCGCCACTTCTTTAGCTGCTTCCAAGCGGTTCGGCACAAAATCCTGCAACTCCATTGAGCCGGATACATCCAGCACAAGCACAATGTCTATACCTTCTGAAGTCAGTTCTAGTTGCTCGTTTACACGCTGCGGCCTTGCCAGCGCCACCAGCACCAGCATCGTGAAAAGCATAAATACCAGCCGTGGCACAAAACGAAGTAAGCTGCTCCACTGCCAGTTTACGCGCCCTTCAAACAAAGCCATTTCCAGCTTAATGCGCGTGTTGCTCCGAAGTATGGATTTTAAAAAAAATAAGAGCGGAATTACCGGCAATGCATACAGCGCAAGCGGGTACACCCAATCAAAGGAGCGGAGGGTGCTGTAGGTGAACCACTCGTTGCTCAGCCAGTCCCACAATTGGCTATCTATTTCTTGCATTTCTGATTTGTTCGCTGTGTAACTGGTAGCGTTCTTTCGAGAAACGGCGCAGCATGCTCAGCGCTAGGTTCGCTTCACCTTCCGACTCCGTTTGCAGGTTTCCGTAAATGGCTTTGTCGCAGATGCGCAAGGCAGTGTTCACTTCCTCATCGTCTTCGTAAAACTCAACAATCTCTTTGGTTGTAAAGGAGTTGATGCCGCTACGTTCTAGCTTAGTCAGATAGTTTTTCCAGAGCGTAACCGCTTTCTCAAGGCTCGCCTGAACACCGGATTTCTGAAAACGGTCTTTATGTGAGTTAAAGCGCGAAGCAAAGTAAACGTGGTCCTTGCGAAGCCTATAAAGTTTATATCTGCGCTTAATCGATTGCCCAAACAGAAGCCAAATCAGAGAAACAACAGCTACCACAGTCACAACCCAAAGCAGCATAATGGGCCAGTTAAACCGTTCTTCTACGGGGGCTAGCGCTGTGCTGGAGATAACCACCAAAGGCTCCTGCACCGTCTTAACCAGTTGCTTGAGGTGCACAGCATTTACATCAGTAAAAAGCGAAAGCGTATCCTGTTCGCGCAGTATGTAAACAGGCAATGCCAGTTGCTGCAGGGTGTCGGTCTCGAAGGTTCGTAACGTGTAAACCGCGCTGTCCGTGCTGACTCCCGCTTTTGTGCTGGTAGGGTAAAAATCATTTCTAACTAACTCAAAGGGAGCAAAGTTATAGTTGGCAGCCGGAAGTATAACTTCAAGCGTGTCAGGGTGGCGGTGCAGCAGCGTAAACTGCACCAACTCGCCAAGCCGGATGGTATCGCGGTTAAAATAGCCCTTGGGTTGCAGTAGCTGTTGCGCATCGGCAGCCAGCTGGCATAGGCTTAGGAGCAGAAGTAAAAGCAGTTTACGCACTTTTCTTAGTTGACTTATTTCGGAGCCTGAACAGGTTCACTAGCTGCGGCACGTAATCTTCGTTGGTATCTATAGCCAGGTAATTGGCCTGGTATTTCTGGCAAAGGCGCACCAGCCGCTCCTGGTTTTCAGTATACTGCATCAGGTAACGTTTCTGAAACTCCTCGCCTGAAGTATTTAACCAAAGTGTGCGGCCAGTCTCTTTATCAAGTATGGGTACAATGCCCATGGCTGGCAACTGCTGTTCGCGTAGGTCGCGCAGGTGCAGCACAATCAGGTCATGTCGGCGTGCCAGCATACTTAACTCTTTCTCATAATTGTTATCTATAAAGTCGGAGAGGAGCAGGATAATACTGCGTCGTTTGATGATATCTAGGGTTAATTTTATACCTGCCGATAAGCTTGTTTGCTTGGATACCGGCACCAGCTCACTCAGCGATTTTATGATCGCGTAGGCCTGCTGAATTCCTTTGGCCGGTTTCAGGTATCTTTCCTTTCTGTCAGAAAAACAGATAACCCCGATCTGGCTTTGCTGCCTTGCCGCAGACAAAGCAAGCACTCCGCATATTTCTTTGCCAACATCCAGCTTCTGCTGCGCCCCGGTTCCGATGCATTGCGAGGCGCTTACATCCAGCATCAGAAACACTGACTGCTCCTTTTCCTCGCGGTAAGTTTTAACAAACGTCCCGTGGCCTTTTGCTGATACATTCCAGTCAATAGAGCGCACGTCATCGCCATACTGGTAGGCGCGCACATCATCAAACTCCAATCCTGTGCCCTTAAACACAGAATGGAAATCGCCCTGCATTTGGGTGTTTATCGCTTTGCGAATGCGTATTTCGTACTTTCGTAGCTTCTTAACAAGCTCTCTCATGTAAAGGTAAGCTGCAGTCTGATTTTAAAATTAAGTGATAAACTCGTAATATGCATCCGTGAAACGACTTTTCTGCATACTTTTTTGCTTTAGCATGCTCGGCTGCCAGAGCCAGAGCGACCAGAAACCGAAGGATATTATTCCGGAGGATAAAATGGTAAGAATACTGGCCGACATTCATACTGCCGAGGCGATGATCGAATCGAATGTGATTTACCCTGACACTGCCTTGATGACTTTCAATCAGGAGCAGGAGAAGATATTTACCCGCTACAACGTGACGCAAAGCCAGTTTGAGGATACGTATGACTACTACCTGGATAACCTCAAAGATATGGATGAGCTTTATGAGATTATAGTGGATACACTGAGCATGCGCGAGACAAAGGCTAAAGCTGGCACAGGCCAGGAAGCCACCACCGAGCAGGAGCAGCAGCTGCAGGCGCAGTAAAAGCTGTTCGGCTACATCAGTTTGCTTCCGTTTGGTACTTTGCCCGCCGGCTGTGCCAGTACAATGTCGCCCGATTCGTCCGCGAAACCTGTAACGAGTACCTCCGACATAAAATTGCCAATCTGTTTTTTGCCTAAGTTTGTAACGCACAGCACTTGCTGGCCTAGCAGCTCTTCCGGTTTATAGTGCTTCGTGATCTGAGCGCTAGATTTTTTGATACCAAGCGGCCCTAGGTCCAGCTGTAGTTTATAGGCTGGCTTGCGCGCGCCCTCTAAGTTTTCAGCCGCTACAATAGTAGCCACCCTGATATCCGTCTTTTCAAACTCCTGCCAGGTAATCTGTTCCATAGTGTGTTCAGGTACATGCATAGTTTTGCTTATTTGGTGTAGCCGCTCAAGATAAGTATAAGTTTTGAGGCTTTGCAACTCATGCAGTTTTAAGGTATAGGTTTGCTGCCTATTTAACAACACAAAGCCTCTGCAGGAGCCCTTGAGCAACATATGCCAACCTGCTTCGTACTCCTATTCATCCGGCTTTGCCGCCTTGGCAAGGCTCAGCAAATTTCCATTTGTACAAAATTAAAACTATGAAAAAGGAGTCCGGTGCCACTTTACCAGTTTGGATGAATCAGTTGCAGCTGCCGCCCACAAAAACGCTTGAGGAAAACCTTTCGTGTGATGTGTGTGTGGTGGGAGCAGGTATAGCTGGCCTTACAACAGCTTATCTGTTGGCTAAAGAAGGGAAGCGGGTTGTGGTGCTGGAGTCTAAAGACATTGGCGGCGGTGAGACCAGCAGAACTACGGCGCATCTTTCTAATGCGCTTGATGAGCAGTATTATAATCTGATAAAGCTTTTCGGCAAAGATGGCGCCCGCCTAGCCTGCCAAAGCCACGCGCAGGCAATCGACAAAATTGAAGAAATTGCGAACGAAGAAAATATCGACTGTGACTTTACCCGTATAGATGGCTACCTGTTTGCTGCCTCGGCAGAAGAAGAGGAGAAGCTGATGCAGGAGCTAGAGGCTTTGCAACAGATTGGCTGGCAGGATGTGGTAATGCGCAAACGCTGCCCAGTTGATACCTTAACAGCTTTTCCTTGCTTGCACTACCCGAACCAGGGGCGCTTCCATGTAATGAAATACCTGAATGGCCTAGCCAACGCTTTTATAGATAAAGGTGGGCGCATCTATACAGGGTCTCATGTGAAGGAGTTTAGATCGGGTGCAGTTGCCACAGCGGTAACTGCCGAAGGGTACGCCGTAGCTGCCAATCACCTGGTGGTGGCAACCAACACTCCCGTAAACGACAGAGTAACCATGCACACCAAACAAGCGCCTTATCGCACGTATGCCATTGGGGTGCAGGTGCCGAAAGACTCTGTGGCCGATGCCTTGTATTGGGACATGAAAGATCCTTACCACTACATCCGCCTACAGAAAGAAACAACCGGAGAATCCCGGTACGATTTGCTGATTGTAGGGGGAGAAGACCATAAGACAGGGCAGCATGCGCATCCTATAGAGTGTTTTCAGGAACTGGAGCGATGGACCAAACTTAAATTCCCAGAGGCTCAGGAAGTGCTTTACCGCTGGTCTGGCCAGGTGTTTGAGCCTGTGGATGGACTGGCATATATAGGCCGAAACCCCGGCGATGAGGAAAATGTGTACATCGCTACAGGTGATTCCGGACACGGCATGACACACGGTACTATAGCAGGCATACTTATAACTGACCTGATTATGGAGCGACCTAACCCGTGGGCCAAATTGTATGATCCTTCCCGTGTCAGCCTAAAATCAGTAGGGGAATTTTTGAAGGAGAACCTGAATGTGGCAGCTCAAATGAAAGATTTTGTTACACCGGGTGATGTGGATGAGCTGGCTGATGTAATACCTGGCACCGGCCGGATTATGCGCAAAGGAGCCCAAAAAGTCGCTGTGTACTGTGATCAGGATGGCGTACGTCATCAGTGCTCAGCTGTATGTCCTCACTTAGGTTGTGTGGTAAGCTGGAACAGCGTGGAGAGCTCCTGGGACTGCCCATGTCATGGTTCTCGTTTCGATCCGTTTGGTAAGGTAATTACAGGACCCGCCAGTTCAGACCTTGGCCCGGCAAGCTAAGCCAGCGCAAATAAAACCATACTTCAGAGGCTTATCAATAACTATTGATAAGCCTCTAATCTTTTCAGGCGTACAGCAATATTAGCGGCCCAAGCTTCCTGCTCTTCTTTCTCCATGCCGTGCTTAGAAGCTTTGTCAAATATATCCTGCTCCGCTCTCCAACGCTTGAAGGCTTCATTAACCACTAAGCTTAATTTAGTTTTAAGGTTAGAGCAGCTGATCTGCTGCAGGTCGTGGCGAAGCTGCCGGGCGTGTACTTCTGTCAGGTCGAAGTGAAGTTGCTCGTGCGCCAATAATTTCTCAGAATTTTTTTTCTTGGACCACGACTGCTGGGGCAGAAAGACACACTTTACCACATAGCTGTACTGGCTGTTTTTGCAACTCGCATTTACTGCCAGGTTGGCTGCTGTGAGGGCATGGTGCGGATTGGCATCGTCGGGTAAACCTTTGAAATCATCCCAGGTTAATCTGCGGTCCGTTGACCAGGTAACTTGCTCACTAATAGCATTATCTGCAGGTGTTTTTATAGCTATACTTGCAGCAGAAGTGGCTGCTGCAGAAGCATCTGGGTATAGATGGGGAAGCAGAATTCTTGCCCAGAATGACAGGAATAAGGTAAAGGTAAACATGTAGGACTCGGCTAAAAGTGAATACTGTTTGTAGTATAGCAACAGCAGCCAAAGTTAAAAAGTGCCACAAATTTGTACTTTACCTGAGTGTCAACAAGTTACTTAATTTCCGAAAACGGAGCGTGAGCAAAATAGCGGCTACAGAAAGCCCCGAAAGCAGACCCATCCAAATGCCACTAGCTCCAAATCCGGCTTTAAAGCACAGCATATACCCGATAGGCAAGCCAACCACCCAATATGCTAATAATGAGATAAGGCTCGGAATTCGTACATCCTCCAGGCCACGCAGTGCGCCAAGGCCTACTACCTGCACGCCATCTGAAATCTGGAACAGAGCAGCTATAATCAACAGGCTGGAAGCCAGCTGAATCACTTCCTGGTCATCAATGTAGAGCATGGGAATATGCTTGTTCAGCAGCACCATCAGCAGACCACTCCCCAACATAAAGGCTACTCCCATAATCAGGTTGCTGTACCCAGCTACACGCATAGCATTAAAGTTGCCCAAGCCTTTTTGGTTGCCCACTCTTATGGTAGCAGCGGCGGCTATACCGCTGGCCATCATGTATGTAACTGCGGCTACGTTAATGGCGATCTGGTGAGCGGCAAGTTCTTTTGCTCCCAACCACCCAATCATGATGGCAGAAAAGCTAAAAGCACCCATCTCGAAAATCATTTGCCCGGAAATAGGCAGGCCTAGCTTAAAAATGCGGTACATGTGAATAAAGGAGAGGTGGCGCAGCCGCAAGAAATGACGGTACACCCCGAAGCGTTTGGCATAGAGCACCCAAGCTGCCATAGCAATTGCCATGATTACGCGGGAGATAAGCGTTGCCCAGCCAGCACCTATTAATCCCATGGGTTCAAAACCTAATTTTCCAAAGATCAGAATATAGTTCAGCACCACATTCAGTCCGTTGGCAAGTATAGAAATGTACATCGCCTGCCTGGTAAGTGATAAGCCTTCAGCAAACTGCCTGAAAGCCTGAAACACCATAAGCGGCACCATAGACAGGAAAAGTATATTGATGTATGGAATCGCCAGCTCCACTACTTTAGGGGGCTGATCAAGTATGGTAATGTAAGGAGACAGGAAATAGCCGGCAATGAAAAGCAGAATACCCAGCAGCACGTTGGACACCAGTCCGTTAAGCAGGAGGAGTGATATCCGCGTATAGTTGTTGCGGCCATCAGCAGCTGCAATAAGAGGCGTTATACTATACGATACTCCTAAACCAAACACCAGCACAATCGTGAAGATGCTGTTGCCCAACGATGCTGCCGCAAGAGGCATTGTGCCAGTCTGACCCACCATCAAGCTATCAAACACACTAACCAGTATGTGCCCGAGTTGGCTCAACACCACTGGGTAAGCTAGGGTGAAATTTTTGGAAAAGTGGTCTTTGTAATCTGTAATCTCCATGCGGCACGTAATCTCTGAGCTATATGGCCGCAAAATTAGCGTAAATAACCGACACGCGCTTTATTAATCCACATTAGTCTGCACGTTCGGTTAAGAGCGCCAGCCCTTGCCGCAGTCGTTGCATGGCTTCTTGCAGGCGGTGAGGTTCGATGGCGAATGACATACGGACGTGGCCCGAAGCGCCAAAATTATCTCCGGGAGCGAGTTTGAGGTTATAGCAGCCGCGCAGGTATCTGCAAAGATCAGGGGTTGTCTCTAGAAGCTCGCCGGTTATACTTGTGCGGTTAAGGTAATAACTCAGATCAGGGAAAAAGTAATAGGCACCGTCAGGCAAATAATAATCTACTTGCGGAATTGCATCCAGGCCATTGCGCATAATTTCTCTGTTGGATGCGAGTATCTGCTGCATCATTGGAAGTTCCTCGTCTTGGGCTTCCAGAGCAGCCTGTGCGGCATCCTGAACAAACACGCTTACACCGGATAGCGTCGCATTCTGAAAAGCTGTGCATTTTTTAATCAGCTCCTCCGGGCCAAGTATAAATCCGAGCCGCCAGCCGGACATAGCAAACGATTTAGAGAAGCCGTTTACGACGACTGTTCTTGCCGCTTTCGCCCCTTGGCAGGAAAGGATAGAAGTAAAAGGCTTGCCGTAAGTAACATGGTCATATATTTCATCTGAAATCAAGTATAGGTTCGGGAACTGGTTTACTACGTCCAGCAAAGCCTCCAGTTCCTGTCTTGTATACATACGTCCGGTGGGGTTGCCGGGGTTGGTCAGCAGCAGGATGCGGGTTTTTTCAGATAGAGTGCTCCGCAGCATATCAGGCGTTAACTTGTAACTTTCTGCTGAGTGTGTTACTAAAGGCACAGCTTTGGCCGTAGTATACCGTAAAAGCTCATGGAACCCAAACCAGGCTGGTGTAGGCACTACCACTTCGTTACCGGGGCGCAGCAAAACCGTAAACAGGTTATAAAGGGCTTGTTTGGCACCTGGTGTAACTAATACTTGCTCTGGCCGCAGCTCTATACCTGCAGGTTCATACTTTTGGGTAACGGCGCGGCGCAAGGGGAGCGTTCCTTCCGTCGGGCCGTAAAATGTTTTATCGTGCTGCAGGGCGGCAATGGCCGCAGCCTTAGCGCTTGCCGGACTGTTAAAATAGCTGCTCCCGGCAGCTAGCGAGATTACTTCCATTTAAAATCTGCAACGGTTGATATGTACCTCAAAAGTATATGTTTTAAAGTACGCTGAAAAGCACATCTGCAAAACGTTTCTGGCTATCGTAAAATACTGTCTCAATTTTAAATCCGCACTGCTGCCCGAGCTCTCCTATCAGCGGAATACTGTATTTGTAAGAATTCTCTGTATGGATTGCCTCCCAGGCTTCGAAATGGATTGTTATATCTGCTTTGCCAATGCGTACATCCTGATCGGTTTTGCTTACGATAAAGCTGCGCATCACGCCTTCCAGCGGGTTATAGATGGCATGGTGGCAAAATTGACTCACATCAAAGTCTGCGTTAAGCTCGCGGTTGATGCGGTGCAACAGGTTAAGGTTAAATGCTGCCGTTACGCCCGCTGCATCGTTGTAGGCTTTTAAGATAGTTTCAGGATCTTTGCGCAAGTCAATGCCCATCAGCAGTTGGTCGCCGGTTTGAAGGTAGCTGCGGATGCTCCTCAGGAAGTTTATACTTTCCTCTTGCTCAAAGTTGCCGATGTTAGACCCCAGAAACAGCACTACTTTACGCTCCGACTTATTTTCCTGAAGCCACTCCAGCGCCCGAAAATATTCGCCCACTACGGCCTCAACTTTTACCTGCGGCAGCTCTTGCTGTAGGCTCTCCGAAAGCTCCTGCATCGCATCACCCGAAATGTCTACAGGCACATAATCAAAGGCGCTTTGCTGTCCTGAAAGCTCTTTTAAGAGGATCTTCGTCTTAAGCGCGTCGCCGGCACCCAAGTCGATCAAATGGAAAAAACCGCCATTAGAGAACTGCTCCGCCATGTCCTGCTTATTTTCTGTGAGTACCTCCAGTTCGCAGCGTGTCAGGTAATACTCGGGCAACTCCATAATCTGCTGAAAAAGCCTGCTGCCCGTTCCGTCATAAAAATAGCGGGAGGAAAGCGACTTCTGCTTTTGGCTTAAGCCTTTGGCCACGTCTTTGGCAAAGGCGGTTGTATCTGTAGAGCCATCCTGTTGGCGGCTTAATTCTATCATGTGTGCAAGGGTTGAGGTTAATTCCATGAGGCTATTTCTTGTTTGCCAGCCTGATACCTGTGTACTGCCAGCGCTTGTCAGGGTGAAAGAAGTTTCTGTAAGTTGTTCGGATGTGGCTTTCTGGAGTGGCGCAGGAGCCGCCCTTCAGCACCATCTGGTTAATCATAAATTTGCCGTTATACTCCCCGACAGGTCCTGGGGCTTTTGTAAAACCCGGGTAAGGATGATAAGCGCTGTAGGTCCATTCCCAAAGGTCGCCGTACATCTGCTGGAGTCCTGCTGCCGAGGGATCTGCTGCGATAGGCTCCAACTGCTCGCTTTCCACAAAATTGCCGCCCTGCGGAGGGTATACCTGTGAGGCAGCCTCCCATTCAAATTCAGTTAGCAGGCGCTTGCCAGACCAACTAGCAAACGCATCTGCTTCGTAAAAGCTCAGGTGGCAAACGGGCTCGTTCAAATTTACTTTTTGCAGGCCGTGCAAGGTAAACCGGTACCAGGTGTCACCCTGCTTCACCCAGTACAGCGGCGCCTCTAGTTTGTTCAGGTTTACCATGGCAAAGCCTTCGTCAAGCCAATGCCTGAAATCGCCGTAGCCGCCGTCGCGCATAAATTCCAAGTACTCCCCGTTGGTCACCAGGCGATTCATCACCTCAAAACCATCCAGCTGTACCTCGTGCACCCCAAGTTCATTATCAAAGCAAAAACCCTCTCCCTGGTAACCGATTTTATACTTCCCGGCTGGCACTTCTAAAAACTTAACTGGCGTTGCCTCTCTTTCAGGGTTCTGCTGCGGTGCCGGTAAATACTCCGGAAGCATTGGGTTTGTGCCCAGGATATACTTTATGTCGGTAATGAGCAGCTCCTGGTGCTGTTGCTCATGCTGCAGACCAAGTTCCAGCAATGGCCGCAACTGCTCAATCTTCTCCTCCTCAAGCTCCTGCAACAGCTTGTTTATGTTTTCGTTAACATACTTGCGGTAGGCAATCACATCACGCAGAGGTGGTCTAGTAAGTGTGCTGCGCTGGTCGCGTAACACACGGCTGCCAAGGCTATTATAGTATGAGTTAAAGAGATAAGCGTACTGCGGGTGAAAAATTTCATACCCAGGCAAGTTGGGCGCAAGTATAAGCGTTTCGAAAAACCAGCTGGTATGGGCCATGTGCCATTTAGGAGGACTCACATCCACGATAGGCTGCACCACGGTATCTTCAGGCTCCAGCGGACTGCAAATACGCTCGGTACGCTGCCTGATTTTGTTGAAATGCTCCAGAAGAACCTGGCTGGCGGAGGCAGTAAGTATAGTCATAATTGGTAAGTGTTAGGGCTAATGTAATGTATGGAATGGACTAGAGAAACAGCCGCTGCATACCAAAATTCTACGTTTTTTATTTATAACCAGAAACACGGCTGCTAAGTTTAGCTTCGTGATGGCGCATCTGGTTCAGTAAAATCGCGGCACTTTGTTCTTCCTCTACGACAAATCCAGTGTTTATGGTTTATATTGCTTCTTCTAACCATCGGAAATTATGAGTCTGCAGCTTAGCTATACGCCCCATACCCTAAAGTTCAGGTTTGATGCCCGCACCTCACGCGGCGCTATCAAAGAGCATAAGGTTTACATCATCAAAATGTGGGATACACAACATCCTGAGATTTCCGGGCTTGGGGAATGTGCGCCTTTGGCAGGTTTAAGTATAGACTTCAGGCCAGATTTAGAGCAGAAGCTTCAGCAGATAATCACGGACATCAACCACGCGCAAGTAACTCTGGAGGCAGCGGAGGAGCTGTCGCAGGTGCTTGAACTTGAAAAGTGGCCTTCCATTAAGTTTGCACTAGAGACCGCCTTGTTGGATCTGAAGCAAGATGGCAGCGGCATTATCTATCATAATGAGTTTAGCCGGGGCAACAAAGGCATACCGATCAATGGTTTGGTTTGGATGGGCGACAGAACCTTTATGCAGGAGCAGATAGCGCAGAAGCTGAAGGATGGTTACACTTGTCTGAAGCTGAAAATCGGTAGCCTGGATTTTACAACAGAACTGGAGCTGCTGCAAAGTATACGAGAGGTGGCGGGTGCCGATAAATTAACGGTGCGCGTGGATGCCAATGGCGCATTTGCTCCGCAGGAAGCTTATAAAAAGCTGGAGCGGCTGGCTAAGTATGAGCTTCACTCCATTGAGCAGCCCATAAAGCAGGGGCAGCTACAGGAAATGGCGCAGCTTTGCGCGTATACACCGGTGCCTATTGCCCTGGATGAAGAACTGATCGGGGTGCAGGAGCCGCAGGCAAAAACATTGCTCCTTGAAAGTATAAAGCCACAGTACATCATCCTGAAGCCAACATTAGTAGGCGGTCTAGCCGCCAGCGCCGACTGGATAAGTATGGCAGCCGAACGCGGCATTGGCTGGTGGATGACCTCGGCTTTAGAGTCCAACATCGGTCTGAACGCTATCAGCCAGTTTACTGCTCAATATGACGTCCAGCTTCCGCATGGGTTGGGAACAGGCCAGCTTTACCACAACAACATTCCGTCGCCGTTACAGATCAGGCAAGGTGTGCTTTGGCGAGATGTATAGTTAAGTTATAATTCAAACTTTAAATTAAAAGTATGTTTAGCTTACGTTAGTAGTCTTGATAAGAAGCTTACGGTATTTAGTGAAGATGCTGGATTTGGACACAAAGCCGAGGTAGGTGTCAGCATGAAGCACAGGCAGGTTCCAGGCGCCCGACTCATCAAATTTCTTCATGACGTCGGCCATGCTGTCGTCGTACTGCACGATGGCTGGTGGTTTAATCATTAGCTCCTTTACCTTCACTTTGTCATACTTCTCCGTCTTGAACATGATCTCGCGCACGTTCTCCAGTAGTATAACTCCCGCTAGCTTGCCGTCAGCTGTTACTACCGGAAACAGGTTGCGGCGCGAATGGGCTATCACCTCCACAAACTCGCCTAGCGTAGCATCAGGCGAAACCTGCTGGAACTCTGTCTCGATAAGGTGCCGGATTTTCATGATGCGCAGGATAGTGCGGTCTTTATTGTGCGTCAGGAGCTGGCCTTTTTGTGCTAGCTTTTTAGTATCCAGCGAATAAGGCTCAAAGTATTTAACCAGTGCAAAAGAGCTGGCCGCCACAATCATCAGCGGGATCATCAAAGTATAACCTCCGGTAATCTCCGCAATCAGGAAAACTGCCGTAAGCGGCGCGTGCATCACTCCGCTCAATATACCGGCCATGCCCACCATCGAGAAGCTGCTGGTTGGCAAATTACTGATGTTTAACATGTTGATGATGCGGGAGAAAAAGAAGCCAGTGCTCGCGCCCACAAACATGGAAGGAGCAAAGTTGCCTCCGTTTCCGCCAGAGGCAATGGTTATAGTGGTGGCAAAAACCTTAACCAGCGCCAGCGCACCCACAAAGCAAAGTATAAGCCACTCGTTGGTGCCGAAAAAAGCAAGCCAGCTGTCCTGCAGCAGCAGCTGTGCCTGGTTCCGCTCCAGCAGCCTTATGCTATCATACCCTTCGCCGAACAGCGGGGGGAACAGCATGATGAGTAAACCAAGTATGGCACCGCCTAAAATAGCGCGTTTAAAAACCGTAGTCTGGTACTCTTCGAAAAGCTCCTCAACCCGCAGCGCCATCCGGGTGTAGTAGACGGAGATCATGCCGCATAGTATACCCAGCAGCACGTAAAATGGCACATGCCCTGCCGCAAAAAACTCCTGTTGACTAATGTTAAACAGAATATCCTCCTCTAAAATGATTTTAGAGCTAAGCGCACCAACCACAGCTGATATAATAAGCGGAATAAAAGCTGAGATACTAATGTCTGTGAGAAGCACCTCGATGGCAAAAAGCACACCGGCAATGGGTGCGTTAAACACGGCGGCTATACCGGCGGCGGCGCCTGATGCCAACAGCAAAGTGCGGTCGCGGTAGTTGAGGTGGTACTCGCGGCCATAGTTGGAGCCTATGGCAGAGCCCGTGACCACAATCGGGGACTCCAGACCGGCAGAGCCGCCAAAGCCTGCGGTGATAGCACTCGTAAGCACATGCGAGAACATTTTGTGCCGCTCTACCAAACTGGATTTTTGCGAGATATTGAAAAGTATATTGGCTGTGCCCCGCCCGATGCTGCCTTTAAAGAAAACCTTAACAATTAGAACGGTAAGCAAAATGCCGATCAGAGGAAAAACAACGAGCCAATAAGGCTGGTCTAACAGGCGGTTGCCATAAGCCAGCAGCGCCTGTATGTAATGTACCAGCGACTTAAGTATAACGGCTGCCACCCCGGCAGTTAGCCCCACCAGTACGCTTGAGATGAGCATGAACTCTCTATCTGAAGTATGGCGGCGAAGCCAAAGCAGCGGAATTTTTATTTTCTTGTAAGAAGACGGCATTATAGGTGGTAAGCCAGAAGGTTTTTTTAGTATATTCCTACAAAATTAGAAAGACCATCGCCCAAGGCCAATCTTTTTTTGCACTCTTTTAACCGATGCGGTGCTTAAAAATGTTTGTCCGTAGCCTAACCTGAACCCATGTTTCGCTGTTAATATATAGGCAGCACATTGTTTGCGCAATTTTTAAACCGATTTTGATGTATGGGTGAAAAGGTAAATCATACTTTTTTTAATCTTGAGCTTCCGGAAGAACATGGCCCTTTTCATGTGATAGGGGATGTACATGGATGCTTTAACGAGCTGCTGGAGTTACTTGAATGCCTGGGATATGATGTCCGGTTTGATAAGGAAAGTAGCAAGTATGATGTTGTGCCGCCAGATGGGGCAAAGGTTATTTTTGTTGGTGATTTAGTTGACCGAGGCCCAAACTCGCCGGAGGTGCTGCGACTGGTGATGGATATGGCAGAGGCGGGACTCGCTTACTGCGTGAGCGGCAACCACGACGATAAGCTGCTGCGCATGCTGCTTGGTCGCAACGTGCAGGTGCGCCACGGGCTGGAACTTACCAAGGCGCAGTTGGAGCCTTACGACGCTGTTTTCCGGGAACGCGTAAAGCATTTTCTTAGTAACCTGCCGCACCACATTATACTGGATGAAGGCAGGTTGGTAGTGGCACACGCCGGGCTGGAGGAAAGGCTGCATGGGCACAACACCAAAGGCGTTAGAGAGCTTTGCCTGTATGGCCCCACATCCGGCGAAACGGATAATAAAGGCTTGCCCATACGTTTAGACTGGGCTGCCGAATATTGCGGAAAAGCTGTAGTGATTTACGGCCACACTCCGGTGCACGAACCAAGTTGGCGAAACAACACCATCAACATCGATACAGGTTGTGTGTTTGGAGGAACCCTTACGGCACTGACTTATCCTGAGCACAAGCTTACTTCAGTAGAATCCTATCAAACGTATGCAGAGTCTGTAAGGCCTTTTATCCGTTATCAGCATCATCACCACCACCCATCTCCATCCTGATATCTTCTTTTATATCTTCGGTATACTTGTCGTGGTTAATAGGCTGCTCCAGGTGTTCTTTGGTAATATAATCCTCAAATTCTTTTAAATTGGTTTTCGGCCAAAATGAAATTCTGTTCTGGACTGCCGTTCTGCCTATAACGTGGGCTGCCACTGGCGCCGTAATGGAAGTAAACCCGATAATAGCCAGCACTTTAAGCATTACCCCCGGCTGGTTGAAGTATACTCCCATACCTAGCAATATTAACCCTAACCCCAAAGTGGCCCCTTTGGTAATGGCAGACATGCGTATGTAAAAATCCGGGAAACGCAGCAGGCCAATTGAGGCAATCAGCATAAAAATTACGCCTGTAAGTATAAACACGCAGCTTATTATCTCTTTTACTAATACCCAATCTATAGTGCCTGCCATACTCTATTTGGTGATTTTCATAATATAATAGGCGAAGGAAATAGATCCTAAGAACCCAAAAAGCGAAAGGACCATAGCCACGTCTATAAAGTCTTCGTTATCAGTCAGCTCCGTGTAGATGATGATGATGCCTATAATATTCGCTACGAATAGATCAAATGCCGTTATGCGGTCTGGTAGCGTGGGGCCAATGGCAAAGCGTATGGCGTTCAGCAACAGGCATATACTTAGCATTATCATAGAGATAATCAGTGTGACATGTAAAATACTCATGCTGTCAGTTCTAAAATTCTGCGTTCAAACCCATCCTTTATACTTCGTTTCAGCTGTTCAACATCCCCATGCTTTACATAGAGCGTATGCACGTACAAAACGGACCGATCCTCACTTATATCTATACTTAACGTGCCGGGTGTGAGGCTGATAATGTTGGCCAGTAAGGAGATCTCCAAATCTGTTTTGGCATTAAGCGGCAAGGCAAGTAAAGTAGGCTGCATTCTGTAATGCGGGGTTACAATGTCATAAGCTATTTTCAGGTTTGCTACAAAAAGCTCCTTCAAAAAGTAAAGTAAAAAGTAGAAAAGCTTGGGCAGCTTACGATAATAAGACCTGTTGTAAAACTTTGAGCTGACCCAGAGAAAAATGATGAGGAGCAGGAAAAGCAGCGCAGTGCTCAAAGCTGTATAAGGTATCAATGCCCCAGGCTGTCGGAAATAGGCGTAAATTAAGGCGCCTGCCACTACGATATGTATTAAAAGTAACTTCATCTGGGCTTTCTATTTGCGCGTGTTGTTATTAGTTAATACTGTCTCTGTATAGTTTTCGATGTGCAGGAGCCCATTTGCCGCCCGCTCAGACAGCTGAACAAGCGGCCTAGCGCACACTCCTATAAACAAGATGAACACAAGCAATAGTATAACTGGCAGGTAGAGCTGCCGAAGGCGAAAGAGGTTAACAGGAGCACGAGTCAATTTTTTTTCAAGTGACTGCGCTTTGGGCTTCCAGAAAACCTCATTCCAGATCTTGGTCATGGAGAAAAGTGTGACAAGGCTGACGCAGAGCGAAGTAGCCACCAGAATATAGTTTCCGGCTGTTAAACCGGCTTTCGCCAGCATCAGCTTCCCCCAGAAACCAGATAGAGGAGGGGTGCCCGCCAAACTTAACGCCGATACCAAAAACAGTAGGGCAAGTATGGGTTGCTCTAAGTATACATCACCCAGCTTTTTAAGTGAGAAGGTACGGTAACGCTCTGCCACCACACCACTGATCAGGAACAGGTTGGTTTTTACCAGGATGTTGTGCACGATAAAGAAAATACTTCCTGCTATGGCCAGCGGCGTATAAATGGCCAGCCCCATCAGCATATACCCGATCTGGCTGATGATGTGGAAAGAAAGAATTTTTTTAAAATCAGTTTGGGCAGCAGCTCCAATCACTCCCACCAGCATGGTAAGCCCGGAAAGTATAGCGAGTAACGGTAGTAAGAAGCCAAGGTCGCTGACGAAAATGAGCGTGAACAGCCTGATAAAAGTATAGATTCCTACTTTGGTTATTAGGCCTGCAATAAACGCTGAGATGGCAATAGGAGGAGTATGATAAGAGGCTGGCAACCAGAAGAACAGCGGGAAAATAGCGGATTTCACACCAAAGCCTACCAGAAAAAAAATGCTTGCCATGCTTAGCAGCGGCAGGTTTGGGTGAGTTGGCTGCCTTACAAGCACTGCCAGTTCGGCCAGGTTAAGGGAGCCAAAAAGGCTATACACAACCCCGACACCAGTAAGCAGTAAACCAGACGCCAGAAAATTGATTGTGACATATTTCAAGGTACCCTCCAGTTGCCCTTTGGTACTGCCCAGGCTCAAAAGGGCAAAGCAGCAGATCAGAAGCACCTCAAACCATACATATAAGTTAAACAGATCGCCGGTAAGGCAAACGCCACTCACGCCCATCTGCAGCAGCAACAGCAGCGGATAATACCCGAAACGCCGACGTGTAACATCCAATCCTTGCAGCGAGAAAAGATAAACTGCCAAGCCGATAACCGCCCCAGCCAGCAACAGCAGCGCACTAAAAACATCTGCTACAAGCGTAATGCCGTAAGGTGCTGGCCAATTCCCGATTTGGGTTGAAACCACATCCTGCACCCACACCCGTTGCAACAGGAAAGCGGAACCAGCAAGCCACGCCACCTGCGCCAAACCTGCCATTGCCGCCTGCCACTTCTCCTTCTGCCAAAACATAAGGCAAAGCAAAGCGCCGTAAAGCGGAATAAGCAAAGGTAGTAACAGCAGTAGATCTGATGGCATAAGGTTTAGTAGAAGGGTAAGTGCTTTAAGGTAAACGCGTTGGTTTAAATGATAGATGCCTGGAGGTGTTATGAGGCTAATGTGCCTCATTTTCTTTCCTGAGTTCGTCCAGGTTGTTCGACTTGAAAGTTTGATAGACACGCCGGATCAGGACGATAGCAAAAGCCTGAATGCCAAAACCTATCACTATGGCAGTGAGCAAAAGAGCCTGCGGAACTGGATCTGCGTAAGGTTCGACGGCTACTTTTTCATGTTTGTTTATGATAGCAGTGCCTCCTCTTGTAAGGCCGCCAACAACAAAAAGAAACAGGTTAGTAGCCAGCCCGAAAAGTATCAGCCCAAGTATAACCTTGAACAGGTGCCTGTGCAGTATAAAGTACAGGCCTGCAGCAAAGAGAGAGCCTACCATAAGCGGAAGTAGTGTTTCCATACGTGTTATTCTTTAGACATTGTAAACACCAGTTTCAAGACCATACCCAATACCAGCAGGTAAACACCGGTGTCAAACAAGATGGGTGTGCCAATCGCCCCGATGATTGGTATTTCACCCTCCATCCACCAAGCGGCCATAAACGACTGCCCACGCAGCAGGCCAACCACACCGCTCGTTACAGCTATAAAAAGGCCCGTGGCCATCATATATGCCGGGCGCACACGCAGTATATAAAACTGCCAACTAGCTGACTTAAAAGGTTGTATGCGCTTCCAGGTATTGGCTCCCACCAGATCCCAGACATACTTGGTGCGGCTATGGTTTTCCTGCCTGTTCTGATGAAAAACTGTTAGTTGAAAGTAAGTGTTAACCGTACGCTCCGAGCCATGCGCCAGCACATGAAACACAAAGGCAATTGAGCCGATGAGGCCGCCAATAAAGCCGCCGCCGGGGTGGTTATGGCCTCTGAAAAGTATGTAAACTGAAAACAACAGGAAAACCGGCGTCAGGTAGCGAATGGCTGTAGCAAAAATGATAGTTCTCATGGTTTACCTCCTTTCTCTGGATTTAGGCGAAGCAGTGAAAAAATACCCAGCGCGGCCACTGCCAGTACAGTTATCTCTCCCAAAGTATCTAGCCCCCTGAAATCAACCAGAATAACGTTTACAATGTTGCGCCCATGAGCTTCCATATAACTCATCTTTCCATAATATTTTTTCAGTTCTGAAGGGATAGCCTGCTGCTGCACCAGCAGCATAACATAAGTCATCAAGGAGCCAAATAATACAGAAATAGCGATGAATTTATACTTTTTAAACTGATGAGAGAGGTACGTAAAAGCGGGCAGCTTATGCAGGAGCAGCACAAAAATTACTACGGTAAGCGTTTCGATCAAGAACTGTGTGATGGCTACATCCGGAGCTCCGAAAAGAATATAGAACAGCGCCGCTGAATAGCCGATTAAGCCCATGACCACAATAGATGTGAGCCTAGACCGTGTGCCCAGCAAGTATACCAAAGCCGCTATCACCAGAAACAGCACCACCAACTCATAAAGCCTCACCTCCTGCAGCTGGTAAATGCGGTCTGTAATATTAATGCCGGGGGTGTCTCGCTGGAGGGTAAAGAGCAGCAGTCCGCAGAAAAATAACATGATGTACATAACATAACTGCGGAGGTAGCCATCCTGAAGCCAAAGTATAAATGCTTTTGCTTTTACCAGAAACTGCTCAAACAGCTTATGGTAAACAGCGTTTGGGCCATACTTATAAACTGGCTGTAGTGCAGTTACGCGGGTGTGAATAGCCGGTAAAAATGAATAGACTAACATTCCGGCTATGATTGTAAGTACACTCAGCCCCAGTACTGGCGTAAACCCATGCCAGAGACTCAGCTTCAGTTTGGCTGTCTCGTCGGCTAGAACTGCTCTGGCACCCTGCTGCAGAAGCGGCGACGGAACAGAACTAACCAGTACGCCAAGCAGCAAGCCAATACCGGCCAGCACCAAAGGAGGGAAGTATAACTTGAAGCCGGCTTTGTGCTGCAGTTGGGTTTTATCAGTCGCTTTTCGCCAAAATACCCTAAAGCCTATAATAATAGCCACTGCCACAAAAGCAACACCCGCTATAAAATTTACGGCCAGCAAAAGCAGGCTCTCCAGTGTAGACTCATACAGCAGCTCTTTGCCTACAAAGCCGATAAAGGGAAAAACTCCGGCCATGGATAGCGCCGCCAGCGAAGCAGCCCATCCGTTATACTTCATACCAGGGCCTAAATGATGCAGCTTCTGCAAATCCCGGGTGCCAGTGGAGTGGTCAATGCAGCCGGTTACCAGAAACAGGGTGCCTTTGTAAAGAGCGTGAGCCAGTAAAAAAACGAGCATAGCTTTAACGGCATACTCAGAGCCAAGGCCGAGCATGGTTACCAGCAGCCCAAGCGCACTGATGGTTGTGTAGGCAAGTATGGCTTTCAGATCCGTGTGCTGCAGCGCCAGCACGGCACCAAGTACTGCCGTAATACCTCCCGCTGCCATCAAAGCATAGTGCCATACATCAGGGCCTGCCAGAACCGGATTCAAACGGGCCAGTAAGTATATGCCTGCCTTCACCATTGTGGCAGAGTGGAGATAAGCGCTGACAGGCGTGGGAGCTGCCATGGCGTTGGGTAACCAGAAATGGAACGGAAACTGCGCAGACTTGGTAAAACAGCCAACAAGTACAAGTATAACAGCCGGAAGGTAAAATATATGCTGCTGCACCAACTGCCGTTGCTCCGTAAGTCCGCTGAAAGTATAGCTATCCGCTGAAATACTGATCAGAATAAGGCCAGCCATCAAAGCCAGACCACCCAAGCCTGTAACCAGCAAAGCCTGCCAGGCAGCTGTTCGCGCGTTTTTGTCTGCCTGCTTAAAACCGATAAGCAAGTAAGAACTGATACTGGTTAGTTCCCATGATATGAACAGGCAAAATATGTTATCTGAAGTTACCAAACCCAACATGGCGGTCATAAAAAGAGTTAGGTAAAGGTAAAAACGACCCAGCAGCCTGTCGTTGTGCAGATAGCCACTCGCGTATAACATCACCAGGGCACCAAAAAAGGAAATCAGCAGGGCGAACAACAAACTCAGGCCATCCATCCTGAACTGCAGGTTAATACCTAACTCCGGCACCCAACTATACTGTTCTACCAGGTTTTGGCCCTGCAGCACCTGCGGCAGAAATGTACAATAATATACAAACAGCAGCAGCGCAATCAGGACCATTGGCACTACCACACGCCGGCCTATTGCCCGGAACAGAAGCGGGGCAGCCGCGGCGGCTAAAATACCTATAAGGAGCGCATAGAACATGAAAATTTGGTTTTTATATATAAATTATGAATGTTGGCGTATGTATAGTATGAGTACTTATAAGTTAGCGCCATAGTTGCTCCGGCAAATGACTGGTGCTGGTTTTAATGATTCTATTTTAGCTCAAACTCAATCTAAAGACCTACTCTTATGAACAAGATTAACAGACTGATGGTGGGGCTGGACCTCACAGGCATGGACGAGTCGATGGTGACGTATGCAGCTTTTTTAGCCCGACAACTGCATGTGGAGACCCTATACTTCATTCATGTAGAAAAGAGCCTGGAGGTGCCAAGCGAGCTGCTGCAAAGCCTGCAGCGCAATAACCTTCCTGCCGACGAGAGCATCCGCGAGATGATTATGACCTTAGTGGGGCCTGCTTTTAAACAACTGCCGCAAGTGCAGGTGGAGGTTTTGGTGGAGGAGGGTACACCCGTAAAAGAAATACTGCATTGGGCCAAGATCAAGAATATTGACCTGCTGCTAATGGGGCGCAAGCTGAGCTTACGCGGTACAGGTGTGCTGGCCCAAAAACTGCTGCGCACAGGCAGGATCAGCGTACTGTTTGTACCTGAAAATAGTGAGCCGCGCTTACGAAATGTGGTGGTGAGCATAGATTTTTCGGAATACAGCGAGATGGCACTGGAACGGGTGCTGCAGGTGGCGCAGGAGAAGCCGGACATACACGTAGTGTGCCTGCACGCGTATCAGGTGCCCTCCGGCCATCGCACTCTCGGTATGACCTACGAATCGTTTGATGAGCGTATGCGCGGTTTTGCACAGGCCAAGTATGAGAAGCTTATTACTCATTTTCCGGAGCTCGACAACCGAACAGAACTGACGCTGGTGCGGCAGGAGGAAGAAGATATCGGCGAATTAGTGGTTGTAGAGGCTAAGCGCGCACGCGCCGACCTTTTAGTGATTGGCGCAAAAGGCATGTCGGCGGCTGCTTTGTTTGTGCTGGGCAGTGTTACAGAAAAGATACTCCGCCACGACCTGGATATTCCGCTGCTTGTGTTCAAGAAAAAAGACGAAGACATGGGCTTTCTGGATGCTCTGTTATCTCCTTAATGCGTCCGTGCAAAGTATACACTAAACCCTGCCTTATTAAAAAGCAGGGTTTTTCTTTTTTGGTTAGTGAAACAAAGTAATTTAAGAGGATTTACCTTTTTTTACACTTGCTTTATTCAACCGTAGGCTTAGGTGCGGAAAACCGTAGGATGAGGTAAGCCGCAATACCCGCTACAACAGAAGCACAAAGTATGGCTAACTTAGAAAGCGGCAGTAAAGCAGAGTTAGCAAACGCAAGGTTGGCGATGAAAATAGACATGGTAAAACCTACGCCTCCCAGTAAACCAACAGCCAGCAACTGCATCCAATTAAAAGCTTTTGGCTTAGCAGCGATGCCTGTGGCAGAGGCAAGCCAGGCGAAAAGAAGTATACCAAGGGGTTTACCCAGCACCAACCCAAGTATAATGCCTATTGGAAGCGATGCTGATAAACCGCCCACCAGGTCGGCATTGATAAATATACCGGCGTTTGCCAAGGCAAAAATCGGCATAATGGCATAGGCTACAATAGGGTGCAGGGCATGTTCCAGCCGGTGCATCGGCGAGAGCGCCTCCTCACAGTTTTCCTCTATTGTGTACACCGCGCCTTGGTAGGCTTCGCTGTTGACCTCCAGGTCTGGGTCTTCTTTTACTGCCCAATGGGAAACTTGTAGTTCTTCCACAATGTTTCCTGTGCTACTCACAAATTCTTCTTCTGTTATCTTAGAGCGGCCGGGTATGGTAATGGCTAACAGAATACCGGCCACCGTTGCATGCACACCAGATTTCAGGAAAGCTACCCACATGATGATACCGACCAGCACATAGATCCAGATGTTGCGCATTTTCAGGGCATTTCCTGCCAGCAGCAAGCCAAAGAGCAGAAACCCAATCCAGAGGCTCTGGAAGTTAACCTCCGAAGTATAAAACAGGGCTATTACCAGCACAGCCCCTATATCATCCACAATGGCATAGGCAATAAGAAAAAGCTTGAGAGAGAGTGGTATACGGGGGCCTAGCAGCATAAGAATGCCGAGGGCAAAGGCAATATCGGTGGCCATAGGGATGCCCCAGCCTGATAAGCCATCGCTGTTCAGATTTAGGAGCACAAATATGCCAGCCGGTACAACCATGCCTCCCAAGGCCGCTGTAACCGGAAAGGCTGCAGACCTAATAGAGGATAACTCACCCACCATTGTTTCGCGCTTGATCTCCAACCCTACCACAAAGAAGAATATGGCCATCAGTCCATCGTTAATCCAAAGTATAGCGGCTTTAGTTAGGCCATAATCTCCTAAGGCTAGGGTAAACGGCGTATTCCATACTTTTTCATAAGTGTCTGCCCAAGGGGAGTTGGCCCAGGCAATAGCAATGATAGTGACGAACATCAGCAGAATGCCGCTGAAGGACTCTGCCTTCACAAACTCCAGGAGCGGGTACAGGATGCGTTGATAAAGTTTTGGCTTAGCGGTAATTGTCTTGTTCAAGGTGCGCGTGTGTTGGTTCAACTTGTAACTAATGACGTGGCAGCCAAAACAAATGTTCTGCTATATCCTACAATAGGAGAGGAACATAAATGCAGAAGCCACAGCTTTAAGTATAAAACTGTGGCTTCTGACAATAGTATGAAGTATGGTTATTTCATCACTTCTTTCTCTACGTAACGTGAGTTAAGCAAACTTAATGCGCCCATGTATCGGAGGTTAAACCGCAGCACATCGCCAACTTTATAGTTCTGCTCATTCAAGCCAAGCTCAACAATAAGCATATCCGAACTGGCGCCTATCACACTAATGTTTTCATCCTTCGGAATCAAAAATTTGGGATTTATATCCAGAAGGCCCACATCTAGTATGGCGCGGTGCGATGTTTTGCCGTACAGCTTTTCATCTATCTCAAAGCTCTCGCCGCTGGGGTTTTCAGCCAGAATGCCACTCGGAATCATAGGCTTTTCAGTGAGCTCTATAATTTCTGTGTCCAGTTCGAAAACATCATCATGCATGCCTTCGAATGTTTCGTTGGTAAACAGGTTCAGCCCAAAATACAGCGCCTCGCCAATACGAAAATGATTGACGCCTTGCGGCAATAAATGGTTGAACAGCAACGGAATGGTAACAGACGTGCCACCCGATACCCACGGAATTTTACGGTTAAACTTGGCCTCAATAATTTGTTTGTACAGGCATAACTGTATTAATTTATCCTGAGTAGGCATAACACCGTGCAAACAGTTGAAATTAGCGCCTAAGCCTATAACTGAGATGCCTGGCAGCTCAAAAACATTCTCGTAAAAGTCCACTAGCTCTTCGCCCATCACGCCTTCTCGCAGGTCGCCCATTTCAATCATGATGATGATCTTGTGGAGCCGCTCCTGGTTTACTGCCTCCTCCGACAGCAGCCGTATTATCTCAAGTTCTGTCTGGAAGCTTACGTCAGCGTAACGGATAATTTCGGGTATACTTTGTTTTGGTGCCGGCTTTATGTACACGGTCTGCACATCGGGCGCCATCTTCTTTATCGTCTTAAGGTTAGATACCCTTGAATCATGAATCTCTTTCACGCCCAAGGCGAGCACCTCTTTCAGAAAGAGCTCATGGCCGCACAGCAATTTGGTTACAATGCCCCAGTCTATGCCATGCTCCCTGAAAACATGATCAAGGTGGTTGTAGTTATGTAGTAGCTTGTTGTGGTTCAGCTTTAGAACTGCCATGTTATCTCGTTAATCTATACTCTAAATACTTGTTTGTAAAGCCGAGTTTTTCATACAGATGCCGCGCCGGGTTCTGCGGCTCCACGTGCAGCGCTATACTTCCGTTGGTGTTATCAATGGCCATTTGTACCAGCCCTTTGCCAACACCTTTTCCGCGTGTGCTGCCGTGCACAGCCACGTAAACAAGTATGTTCTCTGGTATATACCCGCTCATGCCGGTATTGTTCAGAATTAGGGCACCTACCACTTTAGTATCTTCGGTGGCCACCAGTACCGAGCCTCCTTTGCCTTCAGCGCCCGATAAAGCGTAATCCATGCATTTGGCAATATCCTCACGCTTATCTCCATATTCATCCAGGTGTTCAAAAAGGAAATCCAGTACTTGGTCACGGTTTAAATCTGCGTGGTTTGATGGCGTATAGCGGTGGTAGCTGATGCCGTTGTTCTCTGCCATAGTTTTGTCTCTGTTTTGTTAGGGAATAATAGTGTTAGTGTAATATAAAGTATAAGTGAGGCGGTGAGGCCAAATAGGTTAGGGTCGAGATTAAAAGGCAGGGCAAACGTAAGATCCAGCCACGAGATATGTACGATGCTGCTGTCAGAAAGTGTACGCTCCACCAATCCGCGCAATTCAAACTCGCTCAGGCTCAACCAGGTTTGGCTAACCTCTGCCGGAAAGTAGGGGTGTAACGACTTCGCTAAACCTGTGATATCAGCATCCGGTGCCGGAGCAGCCAAAGTGCTTATTTGTAATACCACGGTTACCACACCGCCCATCAGCATTGCCCAGAACGCCGCCACACTGCTGCGCCTCTTCCAGAACAAGGCTCCCAGCACCGGCACAAAAAGGCCAGATACCATAAAGGCATATGAGTAAAGCATCAGGTCCAGCACGTTTGTCATGGTAGAGGCCAGCCACAGCGCAAATGCGCCTACCAGCAAAGTAATTAACTGCGACAAGCGCAAAGTTTTAGGTGATTCAGGGTCAATCTTAAAGAAATGGCTCAATACGTCTGTCACGATATTCCCGGAAGAGGCCATCAGGCAGCTATCGGCAGTGGAAAGTATAGCCGAGAAGTAGGCCGAGAGCATCAGGCCCATTAGCCCTACCGGAAGAACAGAACGCAGCAGCATTGGCAAACCAGTTTCAGGGTCTACCACAGCGCCAGCGCCCAGCGAATCGAACATGCCCTGCTCGGCGGCCACGCGTGCCAGTATGCCTAAACTAACGCCCATAAATGCCATTAGCGGCCACTCAAAAAAACCGGCGATAAACCAGGCACGTTTAGCTGTTTTTTCATCGCGGCAGGCGTAAATGCGCTGGTATAAAGTCATGCCCACAAACCAGATCGGGATAATGGTAATTCCCCAGTTCACGATCTGCTGCCAGGTAATATTAGTCAGGCTCAGAAAATGTGCCGGCAGCGTAGTTCTGATGGCTTGCATACTTCGGCCTCCTTGTTCCGAAAGGTAGCTCGGGCTTAACATCTGGGAAAAGTCAAGCGTGTCCATGCCCCCGACAGCGAGGAAAGAGACCGGTATGCCGATAAATATGAGTCCGCCCATTAGAATGGCCCACTGTATGGTATCCGTATAAATCACTGCTTTAAGGCCACCCATCACAGTATAAACCACCGCAATGATACCCATAATGAGTAGCGCAGTGTTAAGGTCTAAATCGACAAACGTGCCACTGGCAAGCTTAGCCCCAGCCAGAATTTGAGAACTGGTAAAGCCTGTATAACCAATAGCAGAGATAATACCGGCCAACAATGCAACCCGCGCATTAAAGTAATAACCGAATATCTGGGGAAAGGTGAGAAAACTGGCAAAAGCAGGGTTGCTTTTAACTTTTGGAATCAGAAAAACAGCTGCCAGCCAAGCACCTAGCAAGCCTGTAAACAACATCCAAGAGCCTGAGAGCCCCATTGCAAAGCCCAAACCGCCAAGGCCAATGGAGAAGCCGCCGCCCACATCAGTTGCCACTACAGAAAGCCCGATATGGCTGCTGCTCATACTTCGGCCACCAACATAATAATCTTCAGCACCTTCATTCTTTCTCAGGAAGTAAAATCCAACGCCGAGCATAGCCAGCATGTAGAGCACAAAAATGGAGAGGTCGATGTAGTGCATATGTTAGAAAAGTATAAATTTATTAAATTTCAATTCTCAGGTTTACTCCTTAAGGTACTAATTTTTGCAGCCATTTTCAGCAGATAGTCGTTTTATTAGGTCATATCGTTTAAAATGAATCGGAAGGCTGAGCCGATTTTGTACAAATCTTAAGAAGTATGGAATGTATAACAACAGGTGTTTGTATTTCTATGTGCGTGAAATTATTAGAACATTTCAATTTAAGAATAATTGAAATGACCTAACCTTTGCCGGAGGTTGTGGAAAGGAAGAAAGTCGATTTACGTAAGTGGCGAGAGTGCAAAAACAAGTATAAGCGTTATTACTAATTGCAGCTGTAAGAGATTATATATCAGCTGCTAATGGTGTCCTTTGTATAGAAGTTCTGCGTATAACTATATAGATGTCTCACGCCAAACACTCGCTTATGAGAATAGCCATTTATTCTGCGATGTTCTGTGCTTGCCTTTTTATTTTGTTATCCGAAGCCAAAGTACAGGCACAAATCCTGCAAGAACCTGATACGGTATACTTCATCTCGAACCGTAAAAAAATAACAATGCCTTTCAAGCTGGTGCATAACCTTATTGTGTTGCCGGTTCAGGTTAACGGCTCAAAGCCTCTCAACTTCATACTTGATTCCGGAGTAAGAAATACCCTCATTACGAAATTGTATTATACCGACTCGTTAGATTTAAAGGAATCAAACCGCATTAAGATAAGAGGGCTGGGAGAGGGCTACTCCATAGAGGCGCTGCACAGCATAGGCAACAACATTTTTATGTCTGGCATCAAAGGCGACAACCATACTGTATACGTGCTGCTGGAGGATATTTTTAACCTGTCCACGCGTATGGGGATGCCTGTGCACGGGATTATCGGGTATGATATTTTTAAAAATTTTATAGTAAAGATAAACTACAGCAAAGAAACCATAACGCTGTACAGACCAGACCACAAAATCAGAAAGCCGCGCAGAGCGGAAGAGTACCCTTTACTGATTGAAGATGCTAAACCATACTTGAATGCCACAGTGAAGCAGCATAACGGAGACTCGCTGGATGTGAAGCTGATAGTGGATACGGGCGCCAGTCATGGTATTTCGCTATACTTGCCAACCAATGATCGGCTAGAGCTTCCGCCCAAAGTGATGCAGGCATACCTTGGCCGTGGTTTGGGTGGCGATATAAATGGTAAAATAGGAAGACTGGAGGGCTTTAAGCTGGGGAAGTATGAGATAGAAAACCTGACGGCTTCTTATCCTGATGAGGAGGCTGTAAAACTAGCGCTGAACATAGCCGGGCGCAATGGCAATTTAGGGTCGGCAATACTGAAGCGGTTCACGGTTATTTTCGATTACCCAAACGAGCGCATCATTTTTTCACCTAACAGAAGGTTTAAAGAGCCATTTAACTACAACATGGCTGGTTTTGAGGTAAGTACACCACTTCCGGGCGCAAATTTTTATGTAGTGTCTAACGTGGTGGAAGATTCGCCAGCTAAGACAGTTGGAATGCAGGCCGGCGACCAGCTCCTGCATATAAACGGCCGCTCCTGCAACGAGCTTCAACTGCAGGAGCTGCTAAACATGCTCGACAGCAAACCGGGGCGTAAACTAAAGCTGCGCCTGAAGCGGCAGGAGGAGATTATTGATGTTAATTTTGTACTTCAAAGCAGAATCTGAAGCTGTTAACCAACAGTAGCTTACGGATGTTGTAAATCCGTGAATATCTGAAAGATCAGCAGCAAAACAGCCATCACAA
Source organism: uncultured Pontibacter sp. (assembly GCF_947495565.1). Lineage (GTDB taxonomy): Bacteria > Bacteroidota > Bacteroidia > Cytophagales > Hymenobacteraceae > Pontibacter. The sequence goes on along the minus strand of NZ_CANLZM010000004.1, from coordinate 127,907 downwards.
TTAATAGTATGGCAGCGTAAGTGCGAGCTCTTGGGATAGGCTTTAGGTATATATTTCCGTTATCATCTACTCCCTCAAAACGTAGGTCGGAAAGTATAAGGCCATTGCCGAAGCTAAGCCAAATAGCCGACATCAGGGCGTCACTTGTAAAGAAAAGCGAAACCAATCCAATAGCTGAGAAAAGAATCCCGATTATAATTCTTATTGACAAATTTTTCATGTAACAGATTTAAGCAGCAGCCCCACAGGCTTATGACGGCGCAAGTTATAAATTTTGATTCAGATGCTCCTGAATTGATCGGGTTTAGAAACAAAACTCATTACAGTTAAGGAGCTATTTGTTACTTAAGCGCTATAATGTGTAATATTTTAAATAAATTTAGCGCTTTGCTTGCATAAGTCGTTTCTATTACGAAACATTTGCAGTGTAAATAAGGGTATAACACAGAACCCACTATTTTAAAACAACTAATGAAAAAAAAGACGCTTTTATCATCTGATGTGATAAAACACACTCCAGCCACGGAGGGTGCGGCTTTTTCTACCTTTTCTGATAAGGTAGTTTTGAGGGTAATTATACCTGCGGTCCGCTACAGGCGGTAGCCTACATTTTTCCTGACTGCCTATGCGGTAGTCATCTATCCACCAATATTCTTTTGCATTTCGATCTTTAGCTGTCCGGCTGTTGCCTGAGCTGCTTTTTCGTTGCATTCAATTTTCCGGTTAAATTTTTATAAGCTGACTTTAGCTGTGCCCAAAGCAGCATAGCTATACTTTTGTAACAATGGATCAACCTGCATTCATCGTGACGGTTGCCGAAGGGCAACATATTATCCATGCGCTGCAAATCTGCAACGAAATGGAGTCTTCGGCTAAGGCGCGCGGCACCGGCATTGCCAAACGCTCACCGGATTATATTGCCCAAAAAATGCTGGAGGGCAAAGCCGTAATCGCGCTGCACCAGGACGGTACCTGGGCTGGTTTCTGCTATATCGAGACCTGGGGCCACGGCAAGTACGTCGCCAACTCTGGCCTTATTGTATCACCTGAGCTGCGTAAGAGCGGACTGGCGCGTCTTATCAAAAAGAAAATATTTGAACTTTCACGCACTAAGTATCCGGATGCTAAGATCTTCGGATTGACAACTGCCTTGGCGGTAATGCGCATTAACTCCGGCCTCGGCTATACGCCCGTAACCTACTCGGAGCTAACTGATGACGAGGAGTTTTGGAAAGGCTGCCGCAGCTGCGTGAATTTTGAGATACTACAAAGCAAGAACCGCACAAACTGCCTCTGCACCGCCATGCTGTACGACCCTACCAAGGAGAAGGAGTTTATAGCTTTGCCTGTGGTAGAGAAAAAGACAGTGCCAAAGCCAGGGAGCGCTAACGAGCGGTGGCTGCGTCATCGTCAGAAGCCGGGGTTAAATGCGCTTGAAATGAGCCCAGTAAAAGTATAAGTGAACATCAGAAAGTATAACTAAGGAATGAAAAAAGTAGTTTTAGCCTTTAGCGGCGGCCTCGACACCTCTTACTGCGCCATATACCTGGCGCAAGAACTTGGCCTGGAAGTATACTCAGCCATTGTAGACACAGGCGGTTTTTCAGCAGATGAACTGCAGGAAATAGAGCGCAGGGCCTACGCAATGGGCGTAAAACAACACACCCACCTAAATGAGACAGCGCACTTTTACAATAGCTGCATCCGCTATTTGGTTTATGGCAACATCCTGAAAAACAATACTTACCCGCTTAGCGTGAGTGCCGAGCGTGTAACGCAGGCCATTGCCATTGCCAATCATGCAAAAAGCGTGGGTGCAGACTTTGTGGCTCATGGCAGTACTGGTGCTGGTAACGATCAAGTGCGATTCGACATGGTGTTTCAGGCACTCATTCCGGAGGTGGAGATTATTACCCCGATTCGTGATAAACGTTTGTCGCGGGAACAGGAAATCACTTACCTGAAGGAGCATGGCGTGGAGATGGATTTTCAGAAGGCGCAATATTCGATTAACAAAGGTATTTGGGGAACATCTGTTGGCGGAAAGGAAACCCTGACCTCTCACTTGCCTTTGCCGGAGGAGGCTTACCCAACGCAGCTAAGCAAAATCGAACCAGAGCGCGTGACTTTATACTTTGAGAAAGGAGAGCTTAAAGGCGTAAATGAGCAGTCTTTCGAGCATCCGGTAGAGGCCATACAGCACCTGCAGGAGTTAGCCGCGCCTTTCGCCATTGGCCGCGACATGCATGTGGGCGATACCATCATCGGCATTAAAGGTCGTGTAGGTTTTGAGGCCGCTGCCCCGATGGTGATCATCAAAGCACATCACCTGCTGGAGAAACACGTGCTTACCAAATGGCAACTGTACTGGAAAGACCAACTCTCGGTATGGTACGGCAACTGGTTGCATGAAGGCCAATTACTTGACCCGACCATGCGTGATATGGAGGCTTTTTTAGAGAGCACACAGCAAAACGTAACCGGTAAAGTATTTGTACAACTGGCGCCTTATCACTTTCAGGTGGAGGGTATAGAAAGCAAGCATGACCTGATGAGCGACAAGTTTGGCAGCTACGGTGAAATGAACCGCGCCTGGACCTCAGATGATGTGAAGGGATTTGCCAAAATTTTCGGAAACCAGACCAAAATGTACCACACAATAAACAATACGACAGAATGGGCGGAATAAGTATAAAAGCAGGTATTGTAGGCGGCGCTGGCTACACCGGTGGCGAACTGCTACGCCTGCTCCTAAACCACCCGAACGTAGAAATAAGTTTTGTGCATAGCAACAGCCAGTCAGGCGCACCCGTGCACGAGACCCATAAAGATCTTCTAGGCGATACTGATTTATACTTTACTGATGAGCTGCAGCAGAACGTGGACGTGCTGTTCCTGTGCGTAGGCCATGGCGCGGCCAGGAAGTTCCTGCAAGAGCAGCAGCTAAAGCAAAGTATAAAAGTGATTGACCTGAGCCAGGATTTCAGGTGGAATGAAGACTCGAAGGAGCAGGTGGTAAACGCCTGTGGCAGAGACTTTGTATATGGTTTACCTGAGCTTCAGCGCGAGAGTATTAAACAAGCTCACAACATTGCCAACCCTGGTTGTTTTGCCACGGCTATACAATTGGCACTGCTGCCGCTGTCGCAGCATAATCTGCTAACCGAGCAGGTGCAGGTCAGCGGCATTACAGGCAGCACCGGAGCCGGGCAAAGTCTGAGTGCCACCTCGCACTATAGCTGGCGCAGCGGTAATATATCAAACTATAAAGTCCTCAGCCACCAGCACCTGCACGAAATCCGGCGCACGCTGCAGGGTATGCAAAGCAATGACTTGCCAAGTATAAACTTTGTACCTTACAGAGGCCCCTTTACGCGCGGTATTTTGTGCACCAGCTACACCCGCTGCAGCCTGAGCCAGGCGGAGGCAGGGGAGTTGTATGGCAGCTATTACAGCCACCATCCTTTTGTCAGCATCAGCGCCAGCACCCCTGACCTAAAACAAGTTCTAAATACAAACAAATGCCTGCTGCACCTACAGAAGGAGGGAGATTACTTAATCATCACAAGTCTGATTGACAATCTTTTGAAAGGAGCTTCAGGACAGGCCGTGCAGAACATGAACCTGCTGTTTGGGCTGGAGGAACAAGCAGGTTTGAGACTAAAAGCTTCGGCTTTCTAAATATATAATCTCCCTTTTTAGGTGGGATTATACCAAGCATATTACCAGCTATCAAATTAACAACACTTTAGCAGTTAAGCTATGTACGTAAAGTATTTCATCTATTGTTTAACCTCTTACATCTAATTATACCTTAGATCATGAATGTATTTGATGTTTATCCGCTCTTCGATATCACGCCCGTTCGGGCACAAGGCGCCTATGTCTGGGACGAAAAAGGCGACCGTTACCTCGACCTCTACGGCGGCCATGCCGTAATCTCCATCGGCCACAGCCACCCTCATTATGTTAAGCGCATTGCGCGCCAGCTTTACGACATCGGCTTTTACTCCAACTCCGTTCAGATGCCGATGCAGCAGGAGCTGGCAGAGAAGTTATGCGAGTTAAGTGGTTACCATGACTACAGCCTATTTTTGTGTAACTCAGGTGCTGAGGCAAATGAGAATGCCCTCAAACTCGCCTCTTTCCACACAGGCCGTAGTAAAGTAATTGCTTTTAAAGGAGCTTTCCACGGACGTACCTCTGCTGCCGTAGCCGCTACAGACGACGAGAAGATACAGGCGCCAATCAACAAGACGGATAACTTCATTTTTCTGCCACTAAACGATATTGCAGCATTTGAAAACGCGCTGCAAGAGCACGGTTCTGAGTTGGCCGCTGTGATTGTAGAAGGTATACAAGGCGTGGGAGGCGTGCAGCTTCCGGAGCCAGGTTTTCTGCAAGCCCTTGCTAGAGGATGCGATAAAACAGGCGCATTGCTGATATTAGACGAAGTGCAGTCGGGCCATGGCCGATCAGGTAAATTCTTTGCGCATCAGCATACAGACCTAAAACCGCACCTGATTACGATGGCAAAAGGTATGGGCAACGGTTTTCCGGTGGCGGGTGTACTGATCAATCCGCAAATAGAAGCAAAGCACGGGATGCTAGGCACTACGTTTGGGGGCAACTACCTGGCTTGTGCGGCTGCACTGGCTGTGCTGGAAGTGATGCAGGAGGAGAAACTGATGGAAAACGCACACAATATCGGGCAGCGCCTGATGCATGAGCTGCGCCATCTGCCAGGTGTAAAAGAAGTACGAGGCGAAGGCTTGATGATAGGTGTGGAGCTAGATAAACCTTGTGCCGCTATAAGAAAGCAGCTGCTGGAGGAGCACCAGATCTTTACAGGTTCCTCTTCAAACAAGAATACGCTGCGCCTACTGCCGCCACTCTGCATCGGCATGCGCGAAGTAGATGCATTCCTAACAGCTTTTGAGGCCGTCCTTTATCAAACTGAACCACAGGCTATCTAATGAAAAAGTATACTTCTGTGCATGACGTAGCCGACCTGAACCAATTGGTAGAAGAGGCGCAGCACCTGAAAGAGAACCCCTACAAGTATAAAACGCTCGGCGAGAATAAAACCTTGGGATTAATTTTTCTGAACCCCAGCCTGCGCACGCGATTGAGCACGCAGAAGGCTGGGCAGAACCTGGGCATGAACGTGATCGTGATGAACCTGGATAAGGAGGGCTGGGCTTTGGAAACACAGGAAGGAGCCATCATGAATGGCACTACTGTGGAGCATATTAAAGAAGCTGCTGCCGTTATGGGCGAATACTGCGATATTATTGGGATCAGGTCTTTCCCGAAACTGCAGAACCGGGAGGAAGATTACAGCGAGGAGCTGCTACAGCAGTTTATCAAGTATAGCAAAAAGCCAATCGTGAGCCTGGAGTCGGCTACGCGCCACCCGCTGCAAAGTTTGGCAGATTTGTTGACGATTAAAGAAAACGCAGTGGCCGGCAAGCGCCCGAAAGTGGTGCTGAGCTGGGCTCCTCATATCAAACCGATTCCGCAATGCGTGGCAAATTCTTTTGCTGAGTGGATGGCGTACGCAGATGTAGACCTGGTGATAACGCACCCGCAAGGCTATGAGCTGGCCAATGAGTTTACCCAAAACGCTAACGTTACCACCAACCAACAAGAGGCGCTGCAAGATGCTGATTTCGTATACGTCAAAAACTGGTCGAGCTATACAGATTATGGCAAGGTGCTGACAGATGGAGAAGGATGGATGTTGACTAACGAGAAGCTGCAGGTAACCAATAATGCGAAGGTAATGCATTGCCTGCCGGTGCGGCGCAACGTGGAGCTAAGTGATGAGATTTTGGATGGCCCGAACTCGCTGGTTCTGCAGCAGGCTAATAACCGTACTTATGCCGCTCAGGCTGTGCTAAAGCGTATGCTGGAGGCTTTGGTATAAATAGTGGTGAGGGATTTTCGATATAAAACTTATCAACTGATAACACGGTTATTGACGGTTACTTAATACCACCTCGCCAGGAAATTACTTTAACACATGATCATAGTAAAGATAGGAGGCAATATCCTCGATAATCCGGAGCGGCTGCAAGCTTTTTTAGTTGATTTCGCGCAGTTGCCCAGCCCAAAGTTACTGGTACATGGAGGCGGAAAAATAGCCTCTGCCATTGGCCAGCGTATGGGCATTACGCCTCATATGGTAGAAGGCCGCCGCATTACAGACGCAGAAACGCTGGACCTGGTAACCATGGTCTACGGCGGATTGGTAAATAAGCAGGTGGTAGCGAAGCTGCAGGCATTGGGCTGTAACGCCATAGGCATGACTGGTGCTGATGCCAACATTATTCCCGCGCAGAAACGTCCGGTGAAAGCTATAGACTATGGTTTTGCAGGTGATGTGACAGGCCCGGAAAGTATAAACGTGCAGGCGTTGGAGGTATTCTTACAGGCTGGGCTTATTCCAATTTTTGCCCCGCTCACCCATGACACGAAAGGCAGCCTGCTCAATACCAACGCCGACACCATTGCTTCGGTACTAGCCACGGCACTGGCTCCGAAGCATAAAGTGCAGCTGGTATACTGTTTTGAGAAGAAGGGAGTACTACAAAACGCGCAAGACGATGATTCTGTGATTTCGGCTATTGACAGTGAAAAGTTCGAGAAGCTGAAAGGTAAAGGCGTGATTAACGCAGGCATGGTGCCGAAAATGGATAATGCCTTTGCTGCGCTGCAGCAGGGAGTGGCACAGGTCCTAATTTGCCAGGCAGAAGCTTTGACAAGTATAAACACCAACCACTACAGCGGCACCACCCTCAGCCTTACCTAATGAAGCAAAAAGAACTATACCACCAGGCGGTGCAGCTGTTGCAGGAGCTAATTCAAACGCCGTCGTTCAGCAGAGAGGAAGATAAAACAGCCGCTATACTTTCAGGCTTCTTAAAAGGAAGAGGCGTAGAATCAGTTCATCAGCAACAGAATAACATCTGGGCTTTCAATAGGCACTTTAATCCGGCGCTTCCAACTTTACTTCTTAATTCCCATCATGATACTGTTAAGCCAAACGTCGGGTATACCCGCAACCCTTTTGAGGCAGCTATAGAAGACGGTAAACTTTTTGGCTTGGGCAGTAACGATGCCGGTGGGTGTCTGGTGTCGTTGGTGGCGGCCTTTTTATACTTTTATGAACGGCAGGACCTGAAGTATAACCTGGTGTTGGCGGCAACGGCGGAGGAGGAAATCAGCGGTAGCAACGGCATCGAAACTATACTGCCGCAACTGGGCCATATAGAAGCTGCCATAGTTGGAGAGCCGACAGAAATGCATTTAGCCGTGGCTGAAAAAGGGCTGATAGTACTGGATTGCACCGCCAAAGGCAAAGCTGGCCACGCTGCACGTGAAGAAGGCGTAAATGCCATATATGAGGCGCTGCCGGATATAGCATGGTTCCAGAGTTACACTTTTCCTAAAATGTCGGAGCATTTGGGGCCGGTGAAAATGAGCGTGACGGTACTGCAGGCGGGCACGCAGCATAACGTAGTGCCGGACACCTGCACCTTTACCGTAGATGTGCGCCTGACCGATGCTTATACAATGGAAGAAGTATTGGAGACAATTCAGCAGCATGTAAAGGCCGAAGTACAACCGCGCTCTATGCGCCTGAAACCATCTAACATTTCATTAGAGCACCCGTTGGTACAGGCCGGCCTTCGCTTAGGCAGACAAACCTATGGCTCTCCGACCCTCTCAGATCAGGCGCTGCTGCCTATGCCTTCGCTCAAAATAGGGCCAGGATTCTCAGGGCGGTCTCACATGGCAGACGAGTACATTTACCTGCATGAAATAGAAGAAGGAATCAAAAATTATATTGAGCTGCTGGAGAGCGTGATTATCCTAAATAGTTAAATACATGCTTCAAAAGCTTACCCACTTTTTCAACACCACTACATGAAACTTTGGCAGAAAACCACGGCTGTAGCCGCTGAAATAGAAAAATTTACTGTTGGCCGCGATGCGGAACTGGACATGGAACTGGCGCGCTTCGATGTGCTGGGCTCGCTGGCGCATACGCAGATGCTGCAAAGTATAGGATTGCTAACTACAGCGGAACTACAGGTGCTGCAGGCGGAGCTGAAAAACATCTATAAAAGTATAGAAGCCGGAGATTTTAATATTGAGCCAGGTGTGGAAGACATACACTCGCAGGTGGAGTTGGAGTTGATTAGGAGAGTGGGTGAGGCGGGTAAAAAGATCCACAGCGGCCGCTCACGCAACGACCAGGTGCTGGTAGACCTGAAGCTATACTTTCGTCATCAGCTGCAAGAGGTAGTGCAGGAAGTGGAGAATCTGTTTGAAGTGCTGCAGGCCCAGAGCGAAAAGTATAAAAATGTGCTGTTGCCAGGTTACACGCATCTGCAGGTGGCCATGCCCTCATCATTTGGTTTGTGGTTTGGAGCATATGCAGAGAGTTTGCTGGACGATATGCAACTGCTGCTGGCCGCCTATAAAGTAGCCGATAAAAACCCTCTTGGCTCTGCAGCTGGTTACGGTTCTTCTTTTCCGCTTAATCGCCAGATGACTACCGATCTGCTGGGTTTTGATAGTATGAACTACAATGTGGTGTATGCACAGATGGGCCGTGGCAAAACCGAGCGAACCGTCGCTGTGGCCTTGGCTGCTGTGGCTGCCACAGTAGCCCGCATGAGTATGGACCTGTGCCTGTATATGAGCCAGAACTTCAGCTTTGTAACGCTGCCCGACCACCTGACTACCGGCTCCAGCATCATGCCGCACAAAAAAAATCCGGACGTGTTCGAGTTGCTGCGTGGCAAATGTAACAGGCTGCAGGCACTGCCAACTGATGTAAGTATGCTGCTCATCAACCTGCCATCCGGCTATCACCGCGAAATGCAGTTACTAAAGGAAAGCCTTTTCCCAGCTTTTCAGGAGATAAAAAGTTGTTTGCAGATGATGGCTTACATGGCGCAGCAGCTGCAGGTGCGGGAGGATATTCTAAAAGATGAGAAGTATAAATACCTGTTCAGCGTAGATGCCGTCAATGCGCTGGTGCTACAGGGGGTGCCGTTCAGAGATGCCTATAAAGCCGTGGGAGAGCAAATAGAGGCAGGTACTTTTCAGGCTCCGGCGGAAGTAACACACACGCACGAGGGAAGTATAGGCAACCTTTGTAACAATGAAATTGCAGAGCAGATGCAGCAGCTGGTGCAGCAATTTAACTTTGAGCGGGTGTATCAGGCCTACGCAAACCTGACTGGTGCTTCATAACTTCTAAGGTGGTTGAAAGTATAAATTTAAACTTTAAACCACCTTAGCTAATGCCTTCTAATTCAGGTGATACTTCTGCGGCTTGATATGCTTCAGCTGGCGCGATGCCTGTAACAAAGACCCAACCAGTAGTGCAAGTATAACCGCCAACGCAATAACAAGGTAGGAGAGCACTTTCAATGATTTCATCTGCCGCTCAGAGTCAGCATACAACTCGTGCCCAACCTCCTCCTGAAGCTGGCTTAAGGCATGGAGCGGCAGTAACAGCTCCTGAAACGACTGCATGCCTTCTTGCCTGAACATAGCCATGGCAGTCGCTTTGTCCTGGGTATGGCTCATCACAAGTATAGTCTGCTGAACCTTGCTGTAACGTTCCCCCGCCTTCAGGTACTCATTTAAATCCTCACTCTCCTGAGAGGTCAGGTAGGTGGCCCTGAACTTGTGCAGCAGCGAGTCCAGGTCGGTTTCGTTCTGCTCTATCTGTTGCATAATCTGTTTCTCCTCCTTCGCTGTTGTGGCTAATAGGTGCTCTTCCAGCAGAAGACGGTTCTGATAGTATTTCTCCTGCATGGCAGAGATGTCGAGGGCTGGCACAAGCCGGTCAGCATACACGGATTCAAACCTTTGGCTCACCTTGGTCATGCTGTAACTTACAAACCAGTTTGCCAGCACTATAATCAGGAATACAAACGCCAGTGCCAGCGCTATTCTATTACGGTGACTAATTCTGAAGCTCCAATCCATAGTATTAGTTACAAGTGCATCTTAATATACACATTCTCTTAATTAGAAGCCAAACTCCAGCGATAAAGTTCTTCTTCAGGCCCTTCTAATTTGCACGTATAATCTTTATTAAATTCAACTACTTCTGCTTTTCCTAGCGTATAAAAGACACGTTGTTGTACTTTCTTAAGCTGATTTATTTTAACGTGATTCCAATAAAAATCCATACTCAACCTGATGATTCCACTTGCGGCCCCACAAGCCTGCATGCCGTGTATCGTTATTTCAAAGATCCTATTTCGCTCGTAGATGTCATTAAGGAAGTTCCGTCTCTGGACGAGGGAGGCACGCTGGAGGTACTCTTGGCCTGCCATGCCCTCAAACGCGGCTATCGCGCCCGCATCTATACGTACAATATGTTCATTTTTGACCCAACCTGGATCGGGCTGAGTAACGAGGAGATCATCCTAAAACTGGAGGAGCAACTAAAGTATAAAAAAGGCGCTAAACTGCACCGTGCCACTAACGCCTATATTGAGTTTCTGCGCCTGGGTGGCGAGCTGCGCTGCCAGGACCTTACGAAAAACCTGCTGCGCGAGTACTTCGACCGGAATATACCATTGCTTACCGGCTTAAGCGCCACTTACCTGTACCAAAGTGCCCGCGAGTTTGGGAATGAACAGGGGGACTCGGTTTATGATGATGTCCGTGGCTTCCCTATGGGACATTTTGTAGTATTGTGCGGTTTTGGAGAAGATCAGAAAAGCATTGTGGTAGCTGACCCTTACCGGGAAAACCCTTTCTTTAACGACAATTACTATGAAGTAAAGGCGACGCACCTAATCAACTCTATTATGCTGGGTATGGCTACTTATGATGCCAATTTGCTAGCCATACAGCCCGCTCATCAAGAACCTCTCGAAGAATAATACATGCGAAAAATAATTATTGTGGACCACCCCAAAGACTGGGAGGAAGCAATTGAAGACACAGAGGTAGTCGATGCCCAGACATACCTCACCAACTCTACTTACACCGACATCAGGAGCGCCCGGATCTTCAACCTTTGCCGCTCGCACCGCTACCAAAGCGCTGGCTACTATGTTTCTTTGTTGGCGGAGGCACGAGGCCATAAGGCCATACCTAGCGTTACCACTATGCAAGACCTGAAGAGCCCCACTATTGTGCGCGCCATTACGGTTGAAATAGAAGACCTGATTCAGAAAAGCCTGGCTGGTTTGAGGTCTGATAGCTTTACACTAAGCATTTACTTTGGACAAAACCTGGCGCACAAGTATGAGAAGCTGTGCAAGGCGCTGCACGATCATTTTCAGGCGCCGCTGCTACGCGCGCAGTTTGTACGCAAAGACCATTGGGTGCTGCAGAGCATCTCGCAGGTGCCCATAAACGAGGTGCAGGACGAGCATCGTAAATACCTGAAACGCTTTGCCAAAGCTTACTTTGCCCGCCACCGCTTCTCAGGTGCGCGTATCAACAGGAAAGCGTATGACCTTGCCATATTGGTAGACCCGGAGGAAAAAGCGCCGCCTTCCAACAGCCGTGCCATTCAGCATTTTGTGGAGGCCGCCGAAAGTATGGGATTTTACACAGAGCTTATCACCAAGGATGATTACCGTCGGCTGCCCGAGTTTGACGCTCTATTTATCCGGGAAACCACTGCTGTAAACCACCATACCTACCGCTTTGCCCGTAAGGCCTTTGCCGATGGGTTGGTTGTGATTGATGACCCGGTTTCTATCCTGCGCTGCACAAACAAAGTATACCTGGCCGAGCTGCTCGCTAAAGCCAAAGTGCCGACGCCCAAAACCATGATCATCCACAAAGACAACAAAGATAAAGTGGAAGAGGAACTAGGACTGCCTTGTGTGCTGAAAAAACCTGATAGCTCATTTTCGCAGGGCGTAGTAAAAGCAAAAGACCGTCAGAGCCTGAAGGAGGAACTGGACAAAATGCTGGACGACTCGGAACTGATTATCGGGCAGGAGTACACGCCCACCGATTTCGACTGGCGTATTGGCGTGCTGGATAAACAGCCGCTTTATGCCTGTAAGTACTACATGGCCAAAGGCCATTGGCAGATATACAACTGGAACGGCAAAAAGAAACAGGATGAGGAGGGTGACGGCGAAGTGATTCCGTTTGAGGAGGTGCCTTTCCATGTGCTGCACACGGCGCTGAAAGCAGCCAACTTAATCGGTAATGGCCTCTACGGTGTGGATGTGAAGGAGATCGACGGCAAAGCATATATCATTGAAGTGAATGATAACCCGAGCATCGACGCTGGTGTTGAAGATAAAATCCTTAAAAAAGGGCTTTATACCTCTATCATCAAATCTTTAAAGCAACGCATAGACAATCATAAAAATGGAAACGGCAGAACCGAAAGATAAGCACAAGAAGCCGCTGCACCTGTTCGAAGGATTCGGTGTGGAGCTGGAGTACATGATAGTGCACCGCGATAGCCTGCAGGTATTACCCATCACAGACAAACTGATTTTTGATGAGGTGGGGGCGTATCTTTCAGATATTGAGTTTGGAGATATAGCCTGGAGCAATGAACTGGTGCTGCACGTGGTGGAGCTTAAAACACAGGGGCCGGTTAAAAGCCTTGTGCAGCTGCAGCAAAAGTTTCAGGGGCATGTAAATAAAATAAATGGCATGCTGCAGAAGTATAACGCCATGCTGCTGCCGACTGGGGCGCACCCCCTTATGAACCCTTACACGGATACTAAATTATGGCCGCATGAGCATAATGCAGTGTATGAGGCATACAATCGTATTTTTGACTGCCGCGGCCACGGCTGGGCAAACCTGCAGAGCACACACCTGAACCTGCCTTTTTATGATGATGATGAATTTGCAAAACTTCATGCCGCTATTCGTGTGCTGCTGCCTATCATGCCTGCGCTTAGCGCCTCCACACCAGTTCTTGACGGTAAGATAACCGGTCTGGCTGACTCTCGCCTGGAGGTGTACCGGCAGAACCAGAAGCAGTTGCCAAGTATAACGGGCAAGGTAGTTCCTGAAGCGGTGTTTTCTGAAAAAGACTATGAGCAACAGATTTTCCAGAAAATGTACCGTGAGGTAGCCCCGCATGATCCGGAAGGAACTTTGCAGGAAGAGTTTCTGAATTCACGCGGTGCGATAGCCCGTTTCGAGCGCAATACTATTGAGATAAGGTTACTGGATATTCAGGAGAGTCCGCTGGCCGACATGGCAGTGTTGCAGACAATAGTGGCGGTACTGCAGGCACTGATATCAGAGCGCTGGTCGCCATTGCAACAGCTGATGACCTGGCACGAAGATAGGCTTTCAGCCATACTTTTAGAAGTGATTGCGAAAGGGCAGGAAGCCATCCTTGCTGACCACGATTATACCCGCCTCTTTAAGTATGATTGTGCGCAGAACTGCTCGGTTGGCGAATTATGGAAGCACCTGGTGCAGGAAGTGTTGGCTTTGGATGAGCAGCCGGAGGTCGCCAACGCCATAAACGTAATAGTTTCCAGAGGTAATCTTTCCAAACGAATTTTAAATGCTTTGGGCAGTAATCCTTCAGAAGAAAAGATTCGTGAAGTATACGCTGAACTTGCTGCATGCCTGCAGAAGGGAAGCGTTTTTTTACCAGATGAGCCATGTTAAAAGTAATTATAACCTGTGAGCATGGAGGCAACCAAATTCCTGAAGCTTATGCAGAGCTGTTTGCAGCAGAGCAAGCATTATTAGAGTCGCATAAAGGTTACGATATTGGTGCTTTAGAGCTTTTTGATGCACTAAAAGACCTAGCCGACAAGTCATTTTATGCAACCAATTCCCGCTTATTGGTTGAGCTGAATCGGTCGCCGCACCATAAAACCCTCTTTTCTGAGCTTACTCAAAATCTCCCTAAAAATCGAAAATCAGATATTTTAAAAAATTATTACTACCCATACCGAGAGCGGGTGGAGGAGCTGGTGCATGACCTGACAATGGTTGGGCATCAGGTTCTGCATGTTGCAATACATACTTTTACTCCGGTAATGGATGGCCTTGAGCGGCAAGCAGATATAGGTTTACTGTATGATCCACGTAGAGAAGGAGAACGGGTATTTTGCCGTTCCTGGAAGAAAGCTTTGCTGCATCAGCAAAAGGATCTAAAGGTTCGGTTTAACTATCCTTACCTGGGTATTGCTGACGGATTTCCGACTTATTTACGGCGGAGATTTACGAACGAGCAATACATGGGCATTGAGTTAGAGGTTAATCAGAAATTTCCGCTTGAACATGATAAACAGTGGGAGCGGATACAGAAAGCAATCAAAAGCAGTCTTAAAAGTGTAATATTGCAAATGAAGGCAGAAGAGCAAGTGCGTTAAATATTTGTATCATGAAAACAAAATATCTTCATTTATAGTATTTAATTGAAAATTACCCTTCCTAAAATCAGCTAGCAGCGTATGCGGGGGTGATAATGACAATCAAACACTTTTAAAAAAACAGAAAGACTATGAGAATTAAAAATTTACTTCATTTAGTTGTGGTACTGGCATTAGGTCAATTCCTTTTCTCCTGTAGCTCAGCAGAATACTATAAATTTTCTCCTGATAAGCCAGAAGCATATAATACAGTAAAAGAGAAACCTGCCCCGGCAGTAAACGAGGTGGAGGAAGTATCGCCGTCTGTAGCTGAACTTGCGCTTGCAGCTGAAAAAGAGAAAGAAGCCGATTTAACACTAGAGGCTAACGCTGAGCCTACGCCGGTTGTAGCTCCTCGTAAAACAGCCGCCGTGGTGAAGGCCCCTGCAGCAACAGAAAAAGTGAAACTGGTTGAGCGTGAAATGACTGTGGCAGAGGCAGAAGCTTTGGCTATGGCAAAAGAGCGCCTCAACACCATGACCAAGGCTGAAAAGAAAGAACTGAAGAAGGAGGTAAAAGAAATGATGCGCCAAAGCGGTTCCCGTACCTCTGTGGTAGAAATCATACTTGCCATCCTACTGCCTCCGTTGGCCGTGTTCCTGCATGATGGTATCGGAACATCGTTCTGGATCAACATCATACTTACGCTGCTTTTTGTGCTGCCAGGTATTATACATGCCTTGCTGGTTGTAACAGACACGATTTAAGTAAAAGCTAAATAGCTGAATATGAAAAGCACCGCAGAAGCGGTGCTTTTTTTTTAAACAAGTTCATAAAGATTTAAGATAAGTATGTTTAAACGGCCGTCAAATACTGAAAAGTAAGAAAACAAAATAGCTTGATAACATTATGCTGTAAAGCAGACGTATCATAAAGAAATTGTAAGTGAGCAATGGAATACAAGGACTATTACAAAATATTAGGTGTAGAAAAGAAAGCAGCGCAAGCCGATATAAAAAAGGCCTATCGTGCCCTGGCTAAGAAATACCATCCGGATAAAAACAAAGACAACCCACAGGCAGAAGAGAAATTTAAAGACATCAGCGAAGCTTACGAAGTGTTGGGGGATGCGGAAAAGCGGAAGCAGTATGATGAGTTAGGAGCAAACTGGCGGCAGTTTCAGCAGGCAGGCGGTGCTGGCGGACAGTATTACGGCCAACCTAGAGGCGGCTTCCGGGGCTCTTACCAGGGCGGTGATTTCGAGGATATGTTTGGCGGGGGCAACGGCGGCTTTTCAGATTTCTTTGAACAGTTTTTTGGCGGTGGCGGCGCACGTGGCGGTTTTGGTGGCCAAAGAACCCGGAAAGGGCAGGACTACCAAGCCAATATGGAGATTACGCTGCAAGAGGCTTTTACCGGCACCAGCCGTTTGCTGCAAGTAAACGAGCAACAGCTGCGCATCACTACTAAACCCGGTGTCGCCGATGGTCAGGTCTTACGCATTAAAGCCAAAGGAGCACCCTCACCTGCAGGAGGCGAGCCGGGCGATTTATACATTAACGTGCACGTGCTTCAGAACCCAGCGTTTGAGCGTAATGGAGATGATCTGACAACCGTTTTACCACTGGATATGTACACAGCCATACTTGGCGGCGAAGCTCAGGTAAGCACTTTGAGCAGTCCGGTAAAGCTGAGGATTCCGGCAGGCACGCAACCTGGCAAAACCCTGCGCTTGAAAGGCAAAGGCATGCCACGCTACGGACAAGCCAGCCAACACGGCGATCTTTACGTAAAAATAGAGGTAGCGCTGCCAACCAACATCACTCCAGAAGAACGAGAGCTGTTGGAGCGGCTACGCGATATGCGCAAAGCACGGGCAGCATAAATAACAAGTATAGTTACAAGCCAATTTTGCCATGTTAGTAACCATTGAACAATCGCGTACTTATTCTCCGCTGGATAACTTCCTGGACAGCCTTGCAGAAAAAGATCTCACCTGCTATGCCTCTGACTTGCTGCAGCAGCACGGCTGTGAAAGTATGAATGAGCTCAGCCAGGCCATAAAAAGAGCCACAGAAGTTTGCAACAGCATGCACCTGCCGCTACAGGAGAATTTTAAAGTGGTGTACCGCTCCAGAAATGGCGAGGTAGTGCAGGACTGGCGCCTTTCTCCGATGGCTTATATGCTGATGGTACTGAATGCCAATGCCAAAAACGATCTGGTTGCTCGCACGCAGGTCGAGATGGTGAAGCGTTTCCTTAACTTATAAGCTGTGGCAAAGGCCGTGGTAGGGCAGTTTGCTCCGCCAGCACATCCAGCCAGTTAAATTTTTCGCATAGGCGCAGCGTATTTTGCGGTATCTGGGCCTTTATACTTATATCCTCGCCTGTAAAAGGATGCTTAAACTGCAGTTCAGCTGCGTGCAGAAGCAAATAAGAGCTTTCTAACTCCTCCAGAAACATCTTGTTATGGCGCCAGTCACCGTGGCGCTTATCACCCACAATATAGTGGCGAATGTGCGCAAAATGCTTTCGTATCTGGTGCATTCGCCCTGTTTCCGGCATCACTTTAACCAGGCTGTAGCGTGACGTGCTGTACCTGCCCACAGGTATAGGAAGTTCTACGGTAGCAAGACGTTCGTAGCGGGTTTTGGCATCTTGGGGATTTTTATGCTTGTGGTCCTTATCGGGGCGAATTGGGTTATCTATCACATCAGCCTCCGGTGTGTAGCCGCGTACAATGGCAAAGTATGTTTTATCCGGCTCCCGGGCCTCAAAAGCCTGGACAATAGGTGTGGTCGCCTCAGCAGACTTAGCAAACAGCAGCACCCCGGACGTGCCGCGATCCAATCGGTGTATGGTGTATAAACGATACCCTAACTGGTCGCGGAGCATTTGCAGGGCAAACTCCTTTTTCTCTTCGGCTATGCGCGTGCGGTGTACAAGTAAGCCATTCGGTTTGTTAATGGCCACATAATACGCATCTTCATAAATTATCTCTAGCACTCTTACTTTTTTCACAAAGATAAGAGAATCCTCAGGCTTGCACAGCAGCTATGGTTAAACTCCAGCGTGTAATTTAATTGTGGAGCAGGGCGAAATTCATGATTTAAAAGGTTATTTGTTAAAGCTGCCCGTATATTTGTTGTAATCCAATTTCGACAAAACATAGTGCATGGCCATATCAATAGACAACCTCCGGAAAGGCAAAAAATACCGACTGACAAACTACGGGGAAACATTTGAGTTTCAGGTGATGGACATGCCGGAGGAAAATATGTATCGCGTGAAGGACTTGCTTACCCTGGAGAATTACTTCTTGAACGAGCTCATTAAATATGGAAAGGGCAAAGACTATGACTTGGAAGAACTGTAGCTTTAGCTGCGGCGCACGTTGCCTTTCTTTTCCCAGTGGCTTTTTAGAATTATGTTACCCTGCGGCTGTCGCACAATACGCCGTACAAGCCGCTCACCGGCTATACTTCCATCTTCGTTGCGCCTGCCGATAAACAGCGTGACCGGTTCGCCCAGCTCATTGGTAATGTAGGTAATATCCTTGCCGGCAAAATTTTGGTCGTACCGCGTGTTCGGCTTGTAAACTTTCTCCAGTAACTGCTGTAGTTTAGGGTTGATGCTCATAGTATAAATAGAGAGATTTTTATTTAGTCCGTTAACAGCCAATTCAGTGCAGACTCTCTGCTATAAAACACTCTGAATTGCATTTGGCCATGATCTATTCGGCTAACACAGTCAAACATCTTATAGGACACCACTTCCTGAAAAGCATCCTGCGGCACAACCCTGGCATAGCGCTCCAGTTTAAGACTTTGTACAATATTAGCTCCGTAGGCTGCTACCCAATGCTGCTGCGCCAGCACCAGATTTATACCTCTTGAGTTATCTGACAGCAGAAAACGCAGCTTTTCTTTCAAGGCAGTTTCCAGGCCCAGTATATAAGCTTCCTTAAATTCATCTTCAGTCGTTTGCCGATGCCAGGTTATTTCTATAAGGCTGTTTTCATTATCAACGCTTATTGAGGCGAAATCTTTATCTAATATATTCATAAGCATCGTTTAGTGGCGATGTTTGAATTTTACGAATATTAGAAAAAAGCGGTGGGGTACATATTAGTTGTGCTGTAAAAGCGTTTGAAGATTATACTTCAGAAATGGCTGCCAGGTATCAACGCAGCAGCCAGTAAACCGTATATTCATTACGAAAAGAAGGTCAAGTTATGCAAGCACAGGAGCCACATTATTTTGTTTATATTTTTGGTGATCAGCCCCGCCAAAACGTTGAAATTGGTGTAGCGGGAGATTTGCACCAACTCACTCATTCTAAACCCTCAGACCAGCCGGGAAAAAGTACATCTACCCCCCCGAAACTGGTGTACTATGAGCATTACCAGGCCGAGGACGAAGCCATTACAAGGGAGCAGCAGCTTAAGGGAGAAAGCAAGGATTCCACCATTCATCTCATAGAATCCATGAATCCCAACTGGCTTGATCTCAGCGATACGCTTGACGAATAAAAAACTGATCTTTAAAATATAGCTACTGCCATCTGCCGCAACAGGCAAAACTCGTTTTGCTTTCCAGGCTTGGCAAATGAAAGTTGAAGTTCCTTACCTTTACAAATAATCCAAATGCCATACTTACTGATGCGCTGGAGTTTATCACTCGTGTAGCTACTGGTGCCTTTTTGCTTTTAAGCCTGCTGCTTTAGCCCAGAACGGTATTTAAACTCCTCTTGCTCCATTTATTTATAGGAAATTGTAGCCTCGGTTGTCTAAAATTTAAGTAGCGGGCAGAGTTGTGTTTTCAGAAAGTCATTCCAGAAAGTAAGCCAGGTACATAACAACAACTATGGGGAAGTATAAAATTGCAGTAGTGGGCCTTGGTGGTGTAGGCGGTTATTACGGCGGGAAGTTGGCACAGCGTTTTGCGCGCACTTATAAGTATGAAATCATCTTTGTTGCAAGAGGCGCACATAAAGAAGCTATAGAACAGTATGGTCTTACACTGGAGCTGGGAGAGGAAGTGCAGACAATAAAGCCTGACTCAGTGGTTTCTGATCCAAAACAAATGGGACAGCTAGATCTCATACTTTTCTGCGTGAAGAGCTATAGCCTGGAGCAGGTGGCCGAGCAGTTTGCCGAAAGTATAAACTCATATACGCTGCTGCTGCCGCTGCTGAACGGTATAGAAAGTATAGAATACCTGCAGCAACGCTTCCGGAGGCGCAG
The DNA here is from genome assembly GCF_947495565.1 of uncultured Pontibacter sp. Taxonomy (GTDB): domain Bacteria; phylum Bacteroidota; class Bacteroidia; order Cytophagales; family Hymenobacteraceae; genus Pontibacter. The sequence goes on along the minus strand of NZ_CANLZM010000004.1, from coordinate 108,317 downwards.
GCGCTGTGGGGCTGCGTGTACATTATTTCAAGTATAAAATCGCCCGGTGTCGTGCAGGTGCAGGGCAAATACAACCGCTTGGTATGGGGTAACCCTAAGCTTAAGCAGGAGAAGCTAGAGCATCTAAAATGGCTTTTCGACGAGGCTGGAATCAACCACGAATTCTACGGGCAGGAAGTAGAGGCGAAGGTATGGGAGAAGTTCTCGTTTATATCACCTGTAGCTAGTTTAACCTCTCTGACTCATAAAAGCATGGGCAGCATTATGGCGAATGAGGAGTTAAAACTACAGTTGCAGCAGCTGATGCAGGAACTGGTACTGGTGGCAAAAGCCAAAGGTATTAACTTACCCTTGGATATGGTGGAGCGTAACCTGGCAGTAGTGGAGAAGTTGCCGCAGGAGGCTACATCGTCTATGGAGCGTGACTTTGCCAGCGGAAACAGAACTGAGTTGGAGAACTTGACAGGCTATATCGTCCGAGAGGCAGAAAAGTTTGGCTTGCCGGTGCCGCAGTATCAGCAGGTATACGAGGACTTACGACAACGGCAACAAACATTATAATAGCACAAAGCGCTTACCCGGCATAGCTTTTACTATTCCTTTAAACTCCAGCCCTAAAAGCACCGAAGCCAAGAGACTTACCGGCACCTGCGCCTTCCAACTCAGGTTATCCATGTGTTCTTCGCGGCTCTGTTGCAGCACCTGCAGCACCTTCAGTTCTTCCTCATTAAACTCGGTGGGGTCAAAAGCAGGAGAGGAGGCTTTCTTTTTTTGTGCGGCCTCATCTTCCAAATCCCAGTTTAGTAACTCCACCAGGTCCTGCACCGAAGTATAGGCAACAGCTTTTAGGGATTTTATCAGGTAGTTCGTACCTTCAGATACAGAAGAGGTGATATTTCCCGGTACAGCCATCACTTCCTTGTCATAGCTGTGAGCGATATCGGCGGTGATGAGTGTGCCGCTTTTCATGGCTGCCTCTACCACTATAGTGCAGTCGCTCATGCCGGCAATAATGCGGTTACGGGCCGGGAAGCGAGGCGCATCTGGCTTGGTGCCAAAAGGATTTTCTGTAAGCAAACCGCCATTAGATAGCATGCGCTCAGCATACTTACGATGTACGGCAGGATAAACAATATCAGGTCCGCTTGCCATTACACCAATAGTAGGTAGGCCAGCCTGCAGCGCCGCCCGATGCGCCACCACATCTACGCCATAAGCCAGGCCACTCACGATCATCACGTTGTATGGCTTCAGGTCGTCTACTATGCGCTCAGTTACTGTTTGGCCATAAGAGCTTATTTGCCTGGTGCCTACCATACTGATGATGCGGCGCTGGTTTAAGTTAGCGTTGCCTCTAAAGTATAAAAGCGTCGGGGCATCTGGTATCTGCTTCAGCCGGTCTGGAAACTTGGCTGACGTATAGAATAGCAACTTTACATCCTCTGCCTCCGCACGTTTCACCCACTCCTCTGCTTGCACCAAGGAGGCTTTGGCATGTTGCTGTATATTCTGGATCAGCTTAGGGCCAACCCCGGAAATTTTCAGCAGTTTGCCTGGAGACGCCTCAAAAATAGCTTTGGGTGAGCCGCAGTAGCTTACTAACTGCCGCGTAAGCTGCGCACCCACACCAGGCATGCGGGTAATAGCAATTTCATAAATACTATGTTCTTCCACCATAAGTAAAGAACTTACGAAGCAATTAGGCTTTAGTGTTCAGTTGCTCTTTAATACCCTGCAAAAAAGCTTTTACCTTCTCCAAAGACTCCACAATTTCCATCTTATCTTTGGCCTGCACCGGCTTGTTTTTCATCACATCACGGGCTCCCTGTATGGTGTAACCGCGCTCTTTCACCAAATGATACACTGTGCGCAGCGTTTCAATGTCTTTCTGCGTGTACTGGCGGTTGCCTTTCTTGTTCTTCTTCGGCTTTAGCTGCTCAAACTCTGTTTCCCAGAAGCGGATCAGGGAAGGGGCTACGTCAAACATGGTGGCAACTTCGCCAATGGTATAATACTGCTTCTCTATCTCTTTTTCCTTGTATGGCATAATCGTGTCGTTTATCGGGCAAAGCAGGCGTAATTTTTGTGCAATAGTTCCTGATTACAGCTAAATATGCTACTTTTGCCAGTAATGTACTTGTTGGCATGCGCTTTTAAAGTGGCATTACCATTTGGCAAAAATTAGATATTTTTCGCTCTTAAACAACAAGTATAGCACTTAGTATCTAAAGGCTTAACACTCATACATGAACTCAGCTGAAATTAGACAAAAGTTCCTGGACTTCTTCGCTTCCAAACAACACCAGGTTGTGCCCTCTGCGCCCATTGTGGTGAAGGATGACCCAACCCTGATGTTTATTAACTCAGGCATGGCGCCTTTTAAGGATTACTTCCTGGGCAACAAACCTGCGCCCTATAAGCGCGTGGCCGATACGCAGAAGTGCCTCCGTGTGAGTGGCAAGCATAACGACCTGGAAGAGGTAGGGTATGACACCTACCACCATACCATGTTTGAGATGCTGGGCAACTGGTCATTTGGCGATTATTTTAAAAAAGAGGCGCTGGAGTGGTCTTGGGAACTGCTGACGGAGGAATTCAAGCTTTCTAAAGATAGGCTGTACGTTTCTGTTTTTGAGGGTGATAAGTCTGAGAACCTGCCGAGGGATCAGGATGCTTACAACATCTGGAAGACCATGATTTCAGAAGACCGTATCCTGATGGGCAACAAGAAGGACAACTTCTGGGAAATGGGCGACACCGGCCCATGCGGGCCATGCTCTGAGATACACATAGACCTTCGTACGGACGAAGAGCGCGCTCAGGTGGATGGCAAGACACTGGTAAACGCCGACCATCCGCAGGTGGTGGAGATTTGGAACAACGTATTCATGGAGTTCAACCGTTTGGCCGATGGCTCGCTTGTAAAACTGCCTGCCCAGCACGTAGATACGGGTATGGGTTTTGAGCGTTTGTGCATGGCCATACAGGGTAAGCGCTCGAACTATGACACCGACGTATTCCAGCCGCTAATTCAGTATGTGGCCAAGGAAGCTGGCATAACCTATGGCCAGGACGAGAAGCAGGATATCGCCATTCGCGTTATCGCTGACCACATTCGTGCTATCTCCTTTACCATTGCCGACGGTCAGCTGCCGTCCAATAATAAAGCCGGTTACGTAATCCGCCGCATTCTGCGCCGTGCAGTTCGCTATGGTTTCACTTTCCTTGATTTTAAAAAGCCGTTCCTGTATAAACTAACAGAAGTACTTGCTGAACAGACTTCGCATGTGTTCCCGGAACTGAAGCAGCAGCTGGGCTTTGTACAGCGCGTGATTGAGGAGGAAGAGAATGCTTTCCTGCGCACGCTGGAAAACGGTCTGAAGCGACTGGACGCCCTGGAGGAAACCTTTAAGCAGAATAGCAACACCATCGATGGCAAAACTGCCTTCGAACTGTACGATACCTTCGGCTTCCCGCTGGATTTGACTGCTTTGATTGCCCGTGAAAAGGGATTGAAAGTAGATGAAGCTGGCTTTAGCAAGGAGATGGAGCAGCAGAAAAGCCGTTCGCGCAACGCCTCTGCCTCTGAGCAAAGCGACTGGGTTATCCTTCAGCCGGATGTGGTAAACGAGTTTGTCGGTTACGACTGCGATATCTCTGATTCGCATATTGTGCGGTTTCGCCAGGTAAAGACCAAAAGCAAAAGCGAATATCATATAGTGCTAGACAAAACGCCTTTCTATGCTGAAAGCGGCGGGCAGATAGGCGATGTTGGCTTTTTGGTTTCAGACGGCGAGCGAGTAGAGGTGCTGGACACCAAGAAAGAAAACGATCTTATACTTCATATTACTAATAAGCTGCCGCAAAATGTAGAGGCTGGCTTCAGTGCTGAAATTGATGCTGAGCGCCGCAACATGATCCGAAGAAACCACTCTGCTACGCACTTGCTGCACTCCGCTTTAAGAAAAGTTTTAGGAGACCATGTGCAGCAGCGCGGCTCTCTGGTAAACGAAAAAATACTTCGGTTCGACTTCTCTCATTTTGCCAAAGTAGAAGATGCGGAGATGCGCCAGATTGAGCATATCGTCAATCAACGCGTGCGCCAGGCTATTCCGTTGGATGAGCGCCGTAATGTTCCAATTGACGAAGCCAAAGAAATGGGAGCCACAGCCCTGTTCGGAGAGAAGTATGGCGACTTTGTACGTGTCATCACTTTTGGCAATGATTATTCTGTAGAGCTTTGCGGCGGTACGCACGTGCACAACACCGGCAACATCGGCTACTTCAAAATTATATCTGAAAGCTCTGTAGCCGCCGGGGTTCGCCGTATCGAGGCTATCACCGCTGAGGCAGCTGAAGAGTATATGCAGCAGCAGTTAAACGAGCTGAATGCGGTGCGTGAGGTGCTGAACACGCAGAGCAACGTATCGGGAGCGGTACAGAAAATGCAGGACGATCTGAAAGCTATGCAGAAGCAGCTAGAGGCTTTTGAGCTGAGACAGCTGAGTAGCCTAAAGGATACGCTTGCACAAAAAGCACAGCAACTGAACGGCATCAACCTGATAACGGAGCGAGTAGACCTGAGCTCTGCTGATTACCTGAAGAAACTAGCTTTTGACATGCGCCAAGTAGTTGATAACTTAGTGCTTGTACTTGCCGCTGAAATTGACGGAAAACCACAGATCGCGGTTATGCTGTCGGATAACCTGGTGCAGGATAAAAGTATGAATGCGAGCCAGATGGTGCGCGAACTGGCCAAGGAGATTAAAGGCGGCGGTGGCGGCCAGCCTTTCTACGCCACGGCGGGAGGTAAAGATGTTTCCGGTTTGGGCGCAGTGCCTGCCAAAGCAATTGACCTTGTAAAGTCTTTAATTAACGGATAATAATTATTATTGAAGTATAGGAGAAGGGTTTTTAGGCCATCCCCATACTTCAAGCTTTCTTAAAGAAATGGATAAAGCGATAAGAGATAAATATCAAGCCATAATTGGTTTAGAGGTGCACGCACAGCTGCTTACTGCCAGCAAAGCCTATTCATCTGACTCGACAGAGTATGGTATGCTGCCGAACACGAACCTAAGCGAGATTACGCTGGGTCATCCGGGCACGCTTCCGCGTGTGAATAAGCGTGTAGTAGAGATGGCGGTTAAAATGGGACTGGCCACGAACTGTGAGATCACCAAGCATAACGTGTACGCCCGCAAAAACTATTTCTACCCCGATCTTCCGAAGGGATACCAGATTACTCAGGACAAAACGCCCATCTGTACAAAAGGGCATCTTTTAATTAAGGACGCTGGCGGCGAGGAGAAAAATATCGGTATCACACGCATCCACATGGAGGAGGACGCCGGTAAATCGATGCACTTGCCAGGTGAGGTTGAGACGCTGGTGGACTTTAACCGCGCCGGTGTTCCGCTGATCGAGATTGTGTCGGAGCCGGATATCCGGGATTCGGAGGAAGCATATAACTACCTGATTGAGATCAAGCGCCTGGTGCGCTACCTAGATATATGTGACGGCAACATGGAAGAAGGTTCGCTGCGTTGCGATGCCAACATCTCTGTGATGCTGAAAGACTCACCGCTTTGGGGTACTAAGGTAGAGGTGAAAAACATGAACTCCTTCCGCAATGTACAACGCGCTATCGAACACGAGATAGAGCGCCAGATCATGGTGCTGGAGAATGGCGGTAAAGTTGACGGCGAAACCAGAAACTTTGATGCAAACACCGGCTCTACCACGGCCATGCGCTCAAAAGAAACATTAAATGATTACCGTTATTTCCCGGAGCCGGACCTTCCGCCATTGATTATAGAGCAGGAGTGGCTGAATGCTGTGAAAGAAGCCATGCCAAGTTTGCCACAGGAGCTTTACAAGCGTTTTGTAACGGAATTCGGCTTACCAGAGTATGATGCAGCCGTACTGACCGATGCAAAGGAAATTGCACTATACTTTGAAAAGCTGGCGCAGCACACTCAAAACTACAAAGCGGCTTCTAACTGGGTGATGGGGCCGGTTAAATCATACTTAAATGAGCTGCAGCTGCACATCAAGGACTTTCCGCTGAAGCCTGAACAAATTGCAGAGCTAATCGCTTTAGTTGACGAGAACAAAGTGAGCCACTCTGTAGCGGCTAAGAAAGTTTTCCCGTTCATGCTGGAGCACCCGGATTACACCGCACAGCGCGTTGCAGAGGAGCAGAATTTGCTGCAGGAATCTAATATGGACGAACTGGCACAAATTGTGCAGCAGGTGTTAGCTGATAATCCTGCTAAAGTGGAGGAGTATAAGGCCGGCAAGCAGTCGCTGATTGGAATGTTTATGGGAGAAATCATGAAAGCCACCAAGGGCAAGGCCGACCCTAAAGTAACGAACCAACTTCTTAGAGAGAAACTTAACGCATAAATATGCTAAAAATAAGATTTAAAAACGTGTTTGCTGTTGCCTGCGCTACTGCCATACTTGCCAGTTGCCAGGGTAACAAGTCCGCCACAAACGGTGAGGACAACTACACGATACAAGGTAAACTTAACAATGCTACCCCAGGCCAGATTTACCTTTTCGAGCTGGGGGAACAGAGTTTTGAACCGCGGGACACTGCAGAGGTTGGCACTGAAGGTACTTTTAGTTTTTCAGGAAATGTAGAGGAGCCCACTCTGTACCGTATTGCCCTGAATGAGCAGAATGGCGTGATGCTTGTTTTGGAAGAAGGCAAGATTGTAGTGGAAGCTGATGCCATGGATATGAACGGTACCGCAAAAGTGGAAGGCTCTGAAGAATCCAAGCTGTTTATTGAGCTGAACAAGCTGGTGACCGAAACCCGTCAGCAGCAAGCAGAGCTGGAGCAGCAGTACTCTAAAGTAATGCAGGAAGGTAATGAAGCAGAGGGTGCGCGCTTGCGAAGCGAATACTTCAGGTTACAGAACCAGATCAAGGAATTTATAGCAAGTCATCCAAAATCTGTTGTGTCTGCGTTTGGCACGGCTAATTTGGTAGATCCGGTAAATGATTTTGCCTTTGCCGATAGTATGGCAACGCTGTATAACCAGCATATTCCTAATTCAAAGTATACGACTAAGGTAAACGAGCTTTTGCAGCCTCACCGCAGCACTGCCGTTGGCCAAACTGCCCCAGATATTACACTTCCCAGCCCTGACGGTAGCACAAAATCGCTGTCTTCGCTGCGCGGAAAGTATGTACTGATTGATTTCTGGGCTAGCTGGTGCGGACCTTGCCGCAAAGAAAACCCGAATGTGGTAAAGATGTACAATAAGCTAAAGGATCAGGGCACAGGCTTTGAGATTTTTGGAGTGTCGCTTGACCAATCGGAGGATAAGTGGCTGGCAGCCATTGAGAAAGACAAACTAACCTGGCCTCAGGTTTCTGACCTAAAAGGATGGGAGAGTAGCGCAGCACAACTTTATAACGTAACTGCAATCCCGCAAACAGTTTTGATTGATCCGGAAGGAAAAATTGTTGCAAAAGGTTTACGAGGAGAGGAGCTGGAAAATAAGCTGCAATCGTTGCTGCAGTAGAACGAGCTCAGAATATAAAAATAAGTATAAAAAAGAGCGGCCTCCCAAAGTAAGGAAGGCCGCTCTTTTTTATACTTATTACTGGATTATTAAATATTAAATATCTTCTGCAGTGCACCCCATAGCAGCTTTTTATGCTCCACATTATGCTCCAGCATACTTAGAGATTGCGAGAAAATGACAGGCACGTCGTCAACCTTCACCGGGTTATAAAGCGTGAATTTATCATGAGGAAATGCCGTTTCGATTCGGCTGGCAAAGCTGATGATGTAGTTTACCTGCAGTTCTTGCTGCAGCTCCTCAAAAAGCGACAGCTCACCCGATACATTATTTACATAAGCAACATCCTCTGGCTTTAAACCAATAGCTGAAAGTATCTTCTGCAGAAACTGCAACTGCGGCAGCTGTGTATACTCCGTCTCCGGCAGCGTAACAAGCACCACAACGCCTTTACGGTTTTCACCAGTGAGTTTATACTTTTGCTGCTTTGCCTCCTGCTTTGGAATTTTAGGTGTATCCTGTGGCGCTTGTATTTCTAAAACCGGTTCCGGCGCTATAGTTTCGGTTGGGGCAGATACAGTAGCCGGAGAGGTAGCATCCACTTCTTGGGCCTTTGCCGCAGGTGCAAAATTTTGATCAGCAGGGGCAGGCACAGTTATATCGCCATCTACTAAATAAACAGTTTCCGAAATAAAGTTTTTAAGAAACCCGTGGTTGATATCTGCCTGCAAACCTGCCATTTATACTTATCCTTGTGTATCTTCTTTGATGTCGAAGATAGAGCGTAACTCATTTGCTTCGCTTGGCTGCATACGTCCGGCTAAGACTAAACGCAGCTGGCGGCGGCGCAGTGCTCCGTCATAAAGTTTAATTTCGTCTTCGGTTTCAGGTATTGCTTCCGGAACATCAATTGGATTGCCCAACTGGTCTACAGCCACAAACGTGAAGAAGGCCTGGTTCGACATCATTTTCTTGCCGCTAGGTATATCTTCTGCATATACCACAATATGCACTTCCATAGAAGAGTTGAAAGCGCGTGTTACTTTTGCCTCTAATGTAACTACGTTACCTAATTTTATACTTTCTGCAAAAGACACGTTATCTACCGAAGCTGTTACAACTATTCGGTTAGAGTGTTTTTGCGCAGCAATGGCAGACACAATGTCCATCCAATGCATCATTTTACCACCCATTAAGTTATGAAGGGTATTGGTGTCGTTAGGCAACACCAGCTCCGTCATGATAACGTAAGAGTCGGATACTTTTTTTTGTTTACGCATTCCAATTATTGATTAGTGAGGCAAAGATACTCTGCATGAGGCAAAGGTTAAAATCAACTTTGGCCTCAAAGGCTAAATGAGCTGTATTATTCGCCGCCGCTCCAGCCTGAACGGCCTAGCAAAGGCACGAATTTGAAGTCGCCGAATTCTTCTTTTGTAAATTCATTTTCTTCTACCCTTGTAATACGAAGCATTCGCTGGGTTTTTTCATCGCCTACAGGTATAACTAAAATTCCGCCTACCGTTAACTGCCGCAGCAGTTCCTTGGGTACTACCGGCGCTCCGGCAGTAACAATAATTTTGTCATAAGGAGCGTATGCTGGCAACCCCAAGGAGCCGTCACCGTGGAAGGTGTGGGGATTAAGTCCATGATTCCGGAAGTATAAACGTGCTTTTTCAAACAAAGGCCGGTTATACTCTATTGTATATACATTGGGGGTGAGTTGCAGCAAAACAGTGCATTGATAACCAGAACCGGTGCCGATTTCAAGTACTTTATCGTTTGGTTTTAGCTGCAGCAGTTCAGATTGAAAAGCAACAGTATATGGTTGGGAGATGGTCTGCCCCTCGCCAATGGGAAATGCTTTGTCCTGATAAGCCTGCTCCAGAAAAGCCTTATCAAAGAAATAATGACGCGGTACAGTTTCGATGGCGTTGAGCACACGCTGATCACGAATGCCTTTTTCGCGTAGCTGTTTTACTAGAGCCCGGCGCATGCCCTTGTGCCTGTACGTGTCAGTTTGCATGGTGGTAAAAAGTTCAGGTTCTTAATGTGGGTACTACCTGGCTCAATGGCAGGTTTGCGAAAATAAGCATCTGAGAGCAATATTTCTTGTATAAAAGATCTTTTCCTCCATATTATTTTAAAATGCTTCGGCTTCAACATCTAAACCTGCTAATTTTGATAAACATATTTAGAGCGGTAGCATTAATACTTTCAGCCGATTAAAAGACAATTAACTTCAAATTATGTTTACAGGAATTATTGAGGCTTTGGGCCACATAACCGATATACAGGAAGAGCACACAAATAAGCATTTCACGCTCACATGTCCGTTTACAAATGAGCTGAAAATAGACCAGAGTGTGGCTCATAATGGCGTTTGTTTGACAGTGGTACGCATAGAAGGAGAGCAGTACACCGTAACAGCTATTGACGAGACGCTGCAGAAAACCAACTTAAATAGCCTGAAAGTAGGTAATGTTGTAAACCTGGAACGCTGCATGCAAGCCAATGGCCGCTTTGACGGGCATGTAGTGCAGGGGCACGTAGACCAGACTGCCGTATGCGAGGATGTAAAGGATGAGAACGGCAGCTGGGTATTTACCTTCCGTTATGATGCCGGTAAAGGCAATGTAACCGTAGAAAAAGGATCTATCTGCGTAAACGGGATAAGCCTGACAGTGGTAAACTCTCAGGAAGATCGATTTTCGGTAGCCATTATACCTTATACTTTCGAGCACACAAACCTGCACGCTGTAAAACCAGGAGATACCGTTAACCTCGAGTTTGATATTATCGGGAAGTATGTGGCCAGATTACTGAACAAGTAATATCCGGGTTAAAGTATAGTATCAACCATCGCTCTGTTGCCTTCGTTAAGATGAAGTATGAAACTTAACTGAGCGAAAACATGGCAACAGAGCAATATCACGAACCGGCCAATGAATTATCGGAAGAAACGCGCACGTTTGCGCGTATGATAACCTCAGTAATTGAGGAGGCTGAGGCTATTAACTGGTATGAGCAGCGGATATCGGTAGAAAAAGATGCAGTGGCTAAGGCCATCATGCAAAATGCGCAGCACGAGGAATTTAAGCATTTCGGAATGAACCTGGAGTTTCTGCTGCGCAAAAAGCCCGTTTGGCGCGACATGATGAAGCTTATACTGTTTTCTGAAGGAGATATAGTGGAGAGAGGCGAGGAGGCTGAAGATTAGCTGGGTTATACTTTGCGGCCTAAAACTTTCGTTCCTGGTTAGCCATACTTTGGTCTACGCTCAGGTTGCCGGCACCACCTACTACCAAAGCCCACGCCATACCTATTATAAGCAAATGATACTCAAAACCTTCGCCGGACTGGTTTCCTGACCAGTTCATAAAAAAGCCGTTGGGCAAGTGTACTGTCAGTATGATTCCTGCAAATAAGCCTATTAGTGCCAAACCCCAGAACCGGACCCAGAAGCCAAGAAGCAGACACATGGCGCCAACAAACTCAATGATGATGACAAGCCAACCCAACCATCCCGGTAATCCAGACATCATCTGAAACGCATCCATAAAACCTGCTGGTCCGTGGCCTCCAAACCAGCCAAAAAGCTTCTGCGCACCGTGCGGCCAAATTACTAATGCTAAAAATGCCCGCACTATGGTTAAGCTCCAAGTATCATGCGTAAATAAAATTCTATCTTTCAAAGCCATCGCTATACTTTGTTATACAACCCATACAGCTTACGGAATTTATACTGTATGGATAGGTTGCCTAATGTAAGCGGTTGAATTTGGGCAGGCTCAGGTTGTAACGCACAGCAATAAGCCGAATGAAAATAATCAGTAGAACGGAGGCGATAAAGTTGACATTTCTGGATACTTCGAGGTACTCGAGTGCCAGGTAGAAAGATGCGCCCATCAAGCAGGCACTGGCATAAATCTCCTGCCGGAACAGCACAGGGACTTCGTTTGTAAGTATATCCCGGATAACACCACCCATCACTGCCGAAAACATGCCCATAATTGCCGCTATCTCCGGGCTAGCTCCCAGGCTGAGCGCTTTTTCCATACCTACAATTGTAAAAATAGAAATACCCAATGTATCGAACAGCAGGAAGGTACGGCGCAGCTGTAAAAGCCATTTATAAAACAGGCCGCTGCAGATAATTGCGGCTATAATTGTGTAGAGCACAGTCACATCCTGAATCCATACTAAGGGATAGCTTCCCAACATAATATCGCGTAAGCTGCCGCCGCCAATAGCCGTCACGAATCCAGTAAAGCCTGCCCCAAACCAGTCCTGCTCCTTATCTTTTTCGCTAACGGCCAGTGCCCCGGACATGGCGAAAACCACAGTTCCTATCAATTCTAAAATATACTGTATGCTCACGTGTACCTGTTCTAAAGAGACGGCAAGTTAAAGAGGAGTCATCATACTTTCTATACAGTATGACCGGGAAGTATAACTCATAAAAAAACAGAATATACCTTATCAGTTAAATTTACTCGGCGTTAGCTTTGAAAACCCGTAAAAAGTTGCCGCCTAATATCTTCTTAATGTCAGCCTCACTATAACCTCTGGCTAGTAATTCTTTGGTAATGAGTGGGAAATCCTGCACACCGTCCAGTTGCTGAGGAGCTGAGGTAATGCCGTCAAAATCGGAGCCTAAGCCTACATAGTCAACACCTACCAGTTTAACAATATGATCGAGATGATCTAGCAGCAGCGAAAGGGGAGGCCGCAGGTTCTGAACGTCTGTCGGATATGTTTCCGCCAGAAAATCCATGATGGCATCATTATTCCAGCCTTTCGTTTTAAGAGAATCAATCTCATTTTTATGAGCCTTTTGAAAACGATTTACGCGCGGCACAAACTCAGGATCTAAAAAGCCGGAAAAGAAATTAAGATGGATAACGCCTCCGTTTTTAGCGACAGCTTTTATTTGCTTATCGGTAAGGTTTCGGAACACCGGATTTATCTGATGCACGCAGCTGTGTGATACTAGTACGGGCTTCTTCGTGACTGCCATTACATCCCAGAAAGTTTTACTGCCTACATGGCTTACGTCTACCATCATGCCCAGTTCGTTCATGCGGCGCACAACTTGCTTCCCAAAACTAGTCAGGCCTTTTTTGGCAGCCGGTAACTTGCCGGAAGTTTCATCCATGGCGGAGGTGGCCCAAGGGGTTGAGTTGTTCCAGGTAAGCGTCAGGTAACGCGCCCCGCGCTTATGCAGCTGCTCTAGCTTCTCCAAATCACTTTCAATCATGTGTCCGCCTTCCACACCAATCAGGGCTGCCAGCTTACCTTCCTCAACGGCCTGCTGTATATGCCGCGCATTGGTGGCCAGCATCATTTTGTCGGGGTTCCGCTTTACAATAGCCCCCAGCGAATCAATCTGCTGGATTGCATACTTGAAAGTGCCGGTTTCATCACTCCACACCGAAAAAAACTGGGCATCCACACCACCCACTTTAAAACGCGCCAAATCCGAGTGAGTGCGGCCGCTGAGATCTTTGCTAATATCTAAGCCATCCATTACCGCTATCAGCACATCGTTGTGTGTGTCAACCAGTATTGCCTCTTCGTGAAGCTGTTTATAATCCTGAGCTGCGGAGGACTTAGCACACAAGGCAAAAACCAACGCTGCACTTATACTTAAGTATACCTGACGTTTTTTCATCATCATCTGATAGATTTATACTTGCAACCAGTTTAGCCATACTTTAGCAAACCAGTGTTTTCTTAAATTAATAGTTTTTAGGCTTAATCCCTCATTGTTTTCACTAAATATCAAGCCACAGGCATTGAGCCTGTTTAGAATTTATTCATTGCACTCCCTGCCCTTGCAGCGTGTTTTCACCAGCAAGATTAACTACACCCGCCATTGTTGGTGAAAAACACCAACAATGGCGGGTGTAGGCCCTATAACCAATAAATCTAAACAGCTTCATTTTAAAAATACTGACTGTTCAAATTATCGTAATCGGTTAATAAAGTCAGTTGAATGTTGCAGCACATCAACCTCAGCTTCGCGGTGCGGCGTGTGGCCAATCTTAGGTATGATTAACTGGTTCGCAGGACCCTGTACCTGCTGCACAATGTCTTCCACCTGCGCCAGTGTGCCGTATTCATCTGCTTCACCTTGTATAACCAAAACCGGACAAAATAGGGCAGGCAAAAAAAGTTCTATATTCCAATTGCGGTAACCCTCTGATAGCCACGTCTCCGTCCAAGCATTAAAAACATCATCTGTTTTATCTTGATGATACTTCATAAGCTTCTCCCGCAGGTTTGTTTCTTTATAGGCTGCTACGGCTAGTCTTATGCCAGCCAACGTTACATCTTCTACAAACACATGCGCCCCTTCAGTTATGACCCCGGTAATTAATTTTGAATACTTTGCCGCCGCCAGCAACGCTATACTGCCTCCGTCTGAGTGGCCAAACAGAATGGCGCTTTTTACCTGTTGCTGCTCCAGCAAGTTGTGCAGCACATCCGCCTCACGCTCCAGATAATCATGATCGCGCTTTAAGGTTGTGAATGGAGCTGATTCGCCATAGCCTTGCCTGTCGTACACCAATGCAGTGCATCCGGTTGCCATTGCTAACTTCTCCGGGAAATCGCGCCATAGCTTTATGCAGCCCAAGGAATCATGCAGAAATACAAGTATAGGTCTGTCTGCTGCACCCTCAGGTGCTGAATTAATCCACTTAAGCTTCAGCGTGACATTATCCAGTTGTACAAAGTTCTCTTTAAAATTCAGGGTGGTATGGGGCATTCTAAGTATGCTAAATGATTCTCAAAATACGAAGAGGAGCCGTTAAAACAAAAATCCCGCCTGAGGCTTCAGGCGGGATTTTTATACTTGTAATATTTAATAAGCAGTGGCCTCGGCCTTTGCTTTCTTCTTTTTCCGGTCTTTCTTCTTGTCCTTTTTAGAAGACTGCTCTGTTTCCTTTTTACGGGCATCCACCTGCGCTAAACCTGAGGTGTCATCCGTCACCAGCGTCATTTCTTCTACCAGGTGGCCTGCTCCGGCAAATTTATCGACAATGAAAAGCATATAGCGTACATCCACAGAGATATTGCGAACCTGATCTGGGTTGTAAACAATATCACTCATCGTGCCTTCCCAGTTACGGTCAAAGTTAGTACCGATCAGCTGCCCGTTTGCATTGATAACAGGAGAGCCTGAATTACCGCCTGTGGTATGGTTGGAAGCTATAAAAGCAACCGGCATTTTGCCGTCTACGCCGTAACGGCCGTAATCCTTTTTCTCATACAGCTCGCGTAGCTTGGCAGGTATGGCATAATCTTCAGCCACGCCAGAGGCGGCTTTCTCCATCACGCCCTCTAAAGTAGTATAGTAGGTGTACTGCACCCCATCCAAAGGCTTGTAAGGCTCTACTTTACCGTAAGCGACACGCAGGGTGGAGTTAGCATCCGGGTAGAAGTTTTTATCCTGCTGCATCTCGCGCAAACCGGCCATGTACATACGGTACAAAAGGTTTAGGTTCTCGTTAACCGTGGTATAAGTCGGCATTACAT
The DNA here is from genome assembly GCF_947495565.1 of uncultured Pontibacter sp. Taxonomy (GTDB): domain Bacteria; phylum Bacteroidota; class Bacteroidia; order Cytophagales; family Hymenobacteraceae; genus Pontibacter. The sequence goes on along the minus strand of NZ_CANLZM010000004.1, from coordinate 93,237 downwards.
TCACACGGTAATATTCTGCTATGCTGTTTGCCAGCTCAAAAGCAGGATCGTTAGCAATGGAGTTTTTACCTTGCTTGGCGTCGGCCAACAGCTTCTTAACGCCAGCCTCTGATGCAAACGCTGATCTGTTGAATACTTCATCAGCGTATTTCTCGAAGTTACCTTTATACTTAGTACGAACCATCTTGAACGCCTCCGGGTGCAGCTTAGCATCGATGTTACTATAGTAAAGGTCCAGTAATGCCGCGAATACTTTCTTATCAGAAGGTGCGTGGTAATCTTTAAAGAAGCCGGAAGAGTAGTTTTCCAGCTTTGTCACCTGTGCATTTATATCGCTTTGAGGAGCTTTTTGCGCCAACATGCTCTGCAGCGTTGTAAAGTTGTTTGCCAGCTTCACAATCTCTACTCCAAAGGCTGCCTCATTAATATAGTCTCTTGAGATGGTTATGCCTTCCAGTGCATTGTAGTTTTTCTCAAAATCAGAGAGCAGGTTTCCGTACTTGGCTTTGCGACCTGCATCGGCAGCCACCCATTGCGCAAACTGCTGCTCCAGCTGCTGCTTTTCTGCAATAGCGTTGGCTTTACGGATGCCACGGTTTTCGCCGATCCACTTTTTCCAGTAATTGGCTATGCTGGCGTATTTAGCCGCATACTTTATGCGCACATCATCAGAGGCTTTCATATCCTTATCCAGGATGTTGAGCTTTGTTTCGCGGATGTTGATTTTAGCTGGGTTAGAAACTTCGTAAATCTCTTGCACAGCCTGCGATGTCAGGTACTCATTGGTACGGCCCGGGAAACCAAAAACCATGGTAAAATCACCTTCCTGAATGCCGTTTAGCGAGATTGGCAGGTGATGCTTTGGCTTGTATGGTTTGTTGTCGGGCGAGTACTCCGCTGGCTCATTGTTCGGGCCTGCGTAAATACGGAAAATGGAAAAATCGCCGGTGTGGCGCGGCCACATCCAGTTGTCAGTGTCGCCTCCAAATTTACCGATCGAGGAAGGTGGCGCACCAACCAGACGTACATCTTTAAATGTTTCGGTGATGTACATGTAATACTCGTTGCCATAAAAGAACGGCTTGATAACGGCACTGTAGTGCGTACCGGCTGTCGCCTCTTTGCCTACTTTAGAGATGTTGCGCTGGATAATGGACTCGCGTGCTGCCTCTGTTTCTGCCGCCTCCGTACCAGCAAGAATCTGCTTGGTTACGTCTTCCATGCGTACAATAAAGGTAGCTGTCAGACCTGGGTTAGGCAGTTCCTGCTCCCGGTTCATGGCCCAGAAACCTTCTGTAAGGTAATCGTTTTCTACTGTGCTGTGCTGCTGTACCTGGCCATAGCCGCAGTGGTGGTTGGTGAGTAGCAGGCCTTCTGCAGAGATCATCTCGCCGGTGCAGAACCCTCCAAAAGAAACAATCGCGTCTTTTAAGCTGGACTGGTTCACGTTGTAGATATCATCCGCCGTGAGTTTCATGCCCTTGTTTTGCATCTGGGCCTCATTTAGCTGTTTCAGAAGCATTGGCAGCCACATGCCTTCATCAGGGCGAGCAGTTGTTATGCCAATACTAAGCAAAGCAGCCGCAAAAAAAGATAATATGCGTTTACTGATCATGTAATGTATAGATTGGTTAGTTTTTAATGCTTAAAGTTAACCATTTTACTTTATTGAATTTCAACAACAGGCTTTAAGTGCGCTGCAAACTGACCGGCAAGTATAAATTCGCGCTTTAAATTGATACTATGCTTGTTCATATTTTATATGTAAGCTCAAGATGGAGAAGACATAAAAAAAGCATCCCTCTGTTCAGGATGCTTTAAAATATTTTTAAGAGACCAAACTTCTGTTAAAAGCGGCCGATATTTTCGTAACTGATTTGGGTTTCCCACTCGCGGTACTTGGCTATTTCTTTACTGAACGCATCCACAAACCACGCCATCAAGCTAATATCATCCATCAAGCCGATTACTGGTATAAAATCAGGAATAATATCCAGGGGTGTAACAAGGTAGAGCAGTACAGCCACACCAATGGCCATTGATTTTTTTGAAACGTCTCGGTAGTCTCCCTTAATGTAGGCTCTGGCCATGCGCATAAACGTCAGCATCAGGCTCTTTAGCTGCTGAAACCCTGTTTCGTTGTCATTTACATCTACCAGCTTATTATAAGCAGTTGTCAGCAACAGCCCAATTTTCATTGGTTTAGAGAGCAAGGCACCTGCTTTACCTGTAAACTTTTTGAAGATAGGGTTTTGGGAGTAGCTATATCCTTTTTGTATCCAATCTTGTAGCATAAAGCATTTTCTATTTAATATCTTTTAATCCACTGTACGTGTATCGCCTGTTAAAAGCTGCCTTTATGCCATGTGGCCGCCTTATCAATTTAAAATTAACAAATATTTTCTAACAGTAATGCTTGCTTTGGTGACTTAACCTCCTTAAAATTGACACTTTATAGCCTGCAATAATACCAACCTCACCAACTTGCCATCTTACATATGAAATTGCTCAGAATCATGCTCATAGCGTTGCCCTGCACAGCAGCTGCATTTTTCGGTGCCGCATACTTTCTGCCTTCCAAGATTGAGGTGCAGCGGTCTATACATCTGCAGCAGTTACCGGAGGATATTTACCCTTTCCTGAACAACCCTACCGAATGGGAGAACTGGAGCGTGCTGAACAAGCTGAACGACCCCAGCATGATCCATCTGTACGGCGGACCTATGCAGGGCAAGGGTGCCCGTCTGCAATGGAGCGGCGACAGGGTAGGCAGCGGTCAGCTGTTGTTTACAGAAAGTATAGAATCTCACTCTCTAATCTACAAGCAAAGCGACTCAAGCGACTCTACAACCACTTTAGGCACGTTTATACTAACACCGAACAATGGCGGCACACAGCTAGTATGGCGGCAGCAGGCAGTTCTAAAGCAAACGCCGCTTTCCAAAATGTATGGCTTGTGGCACAAGTATAAGATGCAGCAGGAGGTGGAGCAGGGTTTAGTGGGGCTTCATAAACTGCTCCAAAGCAAGAAGATTAAAATTTAGTATTTTTAGTGTAGCTACTGTACTAAATAAGTATAAACATCAGCAGGGGCCGCGGTATTAACCAACTGCGGCCCCTGCTGTTATATAAGTATAAAAGTTAAAGCGCTACAGCAGTTCATTTGCCAGGTTGGCCAACTCCGACCGTTCGCCTTTTTGCAGGGTGATGTGCGCGTACAGCGGGTGGTTTCTAGCCCTGTCAATCAGGTAAGAAAGGCCATTACTTTGCGAGTCCAGGTAAGGCGTGTCAATCTGATAAACATCACCGGTGAAGATGATTTTAGTGTTCTCGCCGGCTCTGGATATAATGGTTTTTACCTCGTGGGGTGTCAGGTTCTGCGCTTCATCCACTATAAAGATGATGTTAGACAAACTACGGCCACGTATATAAGCCAGCGGTGTAATCATCAGTTTTTCCAGTTCCACCATTTCGCGCAGCCGCTGGTACTCTTTGCTGGTTTCGGGATACTGGTTTTGAATATACTTAAGGTTATCCCAAAGCGGCTCCATGTAGGGGTTAAGCTTCGATTTGATGTCTCCGGGAAGGTAACCGATATCTTTGTTGCTGAGCGGCACCACCGGACGCGCCAGGTAAACTTGTTTGTATTCACGGCGTTGCTCCAGCGCGCTGGCAAGCGCCAGTAGAGTTTTACCGGTGCCTGCCACTCCCTGTATACTAACTAATTTGATGTGTGGGCTGGTAAGGGCATGCAGGGCGAAAGCCTGTTCGGCATTGCGGGGCTTTATGCCGTAGGCAGTTTGCTTATCTACCCGCTCCAGCCGCTTTTCAGTTGTGTTGTAGTAAGCTAGCACAGAGTTCTTAAAGCTCTTTAGCACAAAAAAGTGATTGTCCTTTGGACTAGCCGAGAGTACTTTATCTGCATCGCAAAAGCCGTGTTCATACAGCTCGTTAATAGCGGCGGCAGGCGCATCCTCTATGGTATCGCAACCAGTATAAAGATCCGCTACATCCTGAATCTTACCTGTTTCATAGTCTTCTGAAATTATATTCAGAGCACGTGCTTTCAGGCGCAGATTTATATCCTTGGTTACGAGCACTACACGGTTATGAGGCTTTTCCTGCTGCAGCTTAAGAGCTGAGTTCAGGATGTGGTGGTCGTTCTTATCTCCGAAGATATTTACTGCATCCACTCCAGAAGTGGAGCTGTTCATCAGCACTTTAAAGCTGCCCTTGTTTTTACCGTTCAACGGAATCCATTCCTGCAGTTTATGCTCCGCAGACAGCTTGTCTATAAAACGGATAAACTCCCGGGCCTCAAAGTTTTTAATATCATTGCCTTTCTTAAAGTTATCCAGCTCCTCCAAAACCGTAATCGGTATGGCTACATCGTGTTCCTGAAAGTTACGGACAGCGCTGTGATCATAAAGTATAACGGAGGTGTCTAACACGAAAATCTTGTTTCCGTTTTCTCCCGTGGTTTTTCCTTTTGCTGAGGCGGGTTTGGTGGTTGGTGATTTGCTAACGGCAGCTTTGCGCGTGGTTTTGCCGGTTACGCTGGTTTCTGTTGTTGCTTTAGGCATAAGCGTGGGGTTAGGGTGAAACCTTGTTTTAGAAACTCTTAAAAGCGCAGCGTGTATAAATGCGGCTTTGATCTTGTTTACGATATATTTCAAGCCAAGGACGAAGTTCTATAGCCGCTGTAGCAGCAGAAGCTATTGCCTGAAATCCGCTAAGAATTCAAGTCACACTATATAGTGTTGAATAATAGAGCATTAAAATTAGAATTATAATAAACTAAAGATTTAGTTGTTCGTAAATGTTTTTATATTTTTCTTTAAGTATAGAAGAGAATATATAAATGATAAGATATGGACCTGCCGCGAATCATCAGCCTTTTCATACTTTTAAACCTGCCTTTGCTAGCCTTTGCGCAAGAGACTGCATCTAAAAAGATAAAGGCTGACAAACAGGGATTCTTATTTTGGAAGGTAAACAGATTTGATAAGCATGGCAAATTCCATCGGCGCTGGAAAGTATATGTAGACGAGCAGCTAGTGAGAAATGGACGTTTTAAGCATGGAATAGAAGTCGGAAAATGGAAATACTATTACCCTAATGGCAGCCTATTTATGGTGGAGCGATACAACAGACGGAATAATATTATTCTAATTGAGAAATTCCATGAGAACGGGAACATAGCTAGAAAAGGTACTGCCCGGATAATAAGAACGCCTACACAAGAGCACTATTTTTGGTTTGGAGAATGGCAGGTATATGATGAGCAGGGGAGTTTATCGCATACAGAAACCTACCGTAGCGGAAAACTGGTGAGTAGCAGCAAATCAGAATAAAAGACAGTTTTTTAAACTGGAGTTATACTTTATAATTTACAATTTATACTTTCAAGAAAGCTTATGCTTTAGAAACGGTGCTGCTGCTAGACCAGGGTATAAAAATCTTCTTTCTCTTTATCATGAAGAAGCAAATACCCATGTATGACAAGCTTTACCAAGGTACTGTAAGCTCGGCGCTCGGAAAGGTTGGCCATTTTCATGAACTGGCGCAGCGTAATGCGCGGGTGCAGCCGCAAGTACTCCAGCACTGCTTCCTCGTGTCGGTTTAAAGGAAGTGTTTCGAATGTTTCAGGCGCCTGCGCAAGCGTTTTGTTTACCATTCTGCTGGTTTGCACGCTCGTATCTTTAACACGGACATAGCCACGCCAATCGTCTTCGCTTAGTTTGGCGAAATGCGGTTTATTCTTACTCTCTGGTATCACTACTTTCAGCACCACCCTGTCTTCCTGATCCACTTCCTCATACTGCACCTGCACCGGCGGATCGCAGTAAAAATCTGCCGCTAGCTGCAGCGTATGCTTTTCTTCTTCGGGGTCCACGCCGCATACATAGCCATTATCCTTCACGCCCACCAGAATAACACCGCCCCGAGTATTTGCAAAAGAAACCAACGTACGGGCTATTTTTTCGGGTTTAGTGATGCGCTGCTTGAAGTCAACTGTGTCGTTTTCGCCTTCCCAGATCAGGCGCTGTAATTCGTCCATAGTGGTAGTAGATTGAGATGCTTTACAGATGCTATTTACTATAACTGAACCCAAAGGCTTAAGTTTCCGCTTGCAGCTGTTATAAAGCGTATTGCTCTGCTCATACTTTATAACTGAGTTTTAGCTGGGGGTTAAAAAAAAGCGAGCCCGTTAAGGCCCGCTTTCAAGTATAGTTCTGATAAAAACCGCTGTTGGTTAGAACGGCAGGTCGTTATCCGCATCGCTGCTGTAAAAAGACGGCGCATCTTGCTGAGGGGCAGCAGCTCCGGGAGCACCGCCAAAGTCATTCGCCGCTGGCTCCATTCTCCAGGCCTGCAGGTTGGTAAAGTACATCGTCTGACCGTTTTTGGTGAAAGGCTTGCCTGTAAGGTTAAAAGTTACCTTCACCTCATCGCCGCTCTTGTAAGAGTCAAGCAGGTTGCATTTGTCCTGCGTCAGCTGAAACTTTACGTATTGCGTGTAAGAACCATCCGGAATCTCCAGAACAAACTCGCGCTTTCTAAATTTATCGCTGATCTGTTGCTCCTCAAAGATTTCGTACAGCTTACCTTGGATATCAAAAGACATAATGAAATAAGTTAATGTGGTTGTTTTTACTACTCACAAAGGTAACTGTTTTTCCCCGGAATTAGGTTCTTTTAGAGGCTCCATTTAAACAAAAATGGGTAGAGCAGGAGCGTAGTTAAACAGCCGCAGCAATATTGGCGTAGAGGGTAAGCAAACTACAATATAAGTACAAGCAGCATGCAGAAAACAGCAATAGCCATACATGGCGGAGCCGGAACTATCACCCAGGCCACACTCTCAGCAGAGCAGGACATAGCCTACAAAGCAGCTCTGAAAGAAGCCGTGGAGGCGGGGCACCAGGTATTGGCAGCGGGCGGAACAGCTTTAGAGGCAGTAGAATTAGCAGTAGTGTACCTGGAAGACTCACCGTTGTTTAATGCCGGCAAAGGCTCAGTTTTCACCAAAGAGGGAAAGCATGAAATGGACGCCTCCATTATGTGCGGCAAAACGCTGGAAGCGGGCGCTATAGCGGGCGTCAAAAGTATAAAAAACCCTATAAAACTTGCCAGTGCCGTCATGCTGCACTCAGAACATGTCATGCTGAGCAGCTATGGTGCAGAAGAGTTTGCGCTGGCTTACGGAATAGAGTTTGCTCCTGAAAAATACTTTTTTGACAAGTATAGGTATGAGCAGTGGAGCGAGGTGCGGGACTCGGATATTTTTATGCTGGATCACACGGAGCAGCGCGATGAAAAATTTGGGACAGTAGGTGCTGTTGCTGTAGACCAGGCAGGAAATGTAGCTGCCGCGACCTCTACCGGAGGCATGACCAATAAACGTTACAACCGTATTGGGGATACGCCGATTATAGGCTCGGGCACCTATGCCAATAACCGCACCTGCGCCATCTCCTGCACCGGCCATGGGGAATTTTTTATGCGCGCCGTAGTAGCTTATGATGTATCATGCCTGATAGAGTACAAAGGCTATACTTTACGACAAGCTTGTGACGAGGTGGTGATGAAGAAACTGGTGGCGTTTGGTGGAGAAGGCGGGCTAATCGCCGTATCAACAGCAGGAGAGGTGGCTATGCCTTTTAATTCTGAGGGAATGTACCGAGCCAGTAAAGTGGCGCAGCAGGAGACTTTCGTAGAGATTTATAAAAGGTAAGATACTAATTCCGGGCACAACTAAAGGAACTGCTTTACCTGCTGCTACTTATCAGCGGTTCAGTTCCTGTAGTTGTGCCAGATGGTAAGCCTCTTCGCTCTGGTAAAATCTTCGGGAGTCCATGTCAAACAGGTTGCCTTTGGCCAGCACATGCATCACCATATGGTCAATAGCCACGGGTCGGCCTGCGTCAACATCGTTAATATTAGTATACTTTACATCGTGCCCATCTACCACCACCACCAAGTTAGAGCCGATTGTCTCAATCATGTGCCCTTCGGTTATCAATACGCCGGTATCCTCGCCCAAGCCGATGCCGATTGTTTTGGGATGCGTTACCACAGCCTCCATCAAGCGCCCAAATCGCCCGCGAATTACAAAGTGAGTGTCAATTATTACCCCGTTTATCAGGTGTAGCCCGCGGCCCATTTTTATAGCGCCTTTCAGCAACGACTCTGTGGCACTTCCTCCTTTAATCATTTCCTTAGACATGGCCATGGCCCCGGCGCTGGTACCGGCTATAATAAAATTCTCGTTCTGGTAACGGTTCTTGAGAACGTCTAGAATCTCTGTGTCCAGGAACATGCGGGTAATCCGGGATTGGTCACCGCCGCTAAACATAATTCCGTCACACTTTTTTACCCGCTCAATATATTCCGGAATAAGCGCGTCTTCCTCTGTTCGGATGTGCATCAACTGCACGTTCTCAACGCCAAGAATACCGAAAGCACTGGTATAACGCTCGCCTACCTCCTCTGGAATCATAGAGGCTGTGGTTACCACTTCTATGTGGGGGTTTTTAACCGGAATTTCTTTCAGGAAACGCTTCAGTATGCCTAGCTCAAAAAAATCAAGGTAGTATTTTCTCTTAGACTTTGGGTTGGGGTAACTGCCTTTATCTTCGTTTCCGCCTATTGCAATTAGTTTTCCTTTAGGTGTATCCACGGGTGATTGAATCTGTTTATGCTCGTAATTCTATTTACCACTGCACATAAGAGTATATGTACAGTATGATTACAGCTTTTAGCTAAAATCGTTTCAATTTACACAAAGTATGATGGTTTGCTGCTAGCTGACACCTTAAGTATTGCTTGGTTTATATCTAGCTATATATAATAAGTTATATTTAATAATGCGGTTGCAGTTAATTTTAATGCGTTAGCAAATAAAAAATCATATCTCTAAACCCGGCTGGTATCAGCCCGTATAGTAGGTCTGTAACAAGCGAGAAGCTTTTGCAAATTAACGCGTAACCTTTCCAAGCTATGAAACTAAACAACTTAAAGGATCTCCTGATCCACGAACTTAAAGACATTTATAATGCTGAGCAGCAAATTACAAAAGCGCTCCCTAAGATGATTAAAGCAACATCTTCTGACAAATTAAAGATGGCATTTGAGGACCACCTGAACGTGACTGAAAAGCAAATTGAGCGACTTGAAAAAGTGTTTGATCTGATAGGTGAGAAGGCGAAAGGAGAGAAATGCAAAGCCATGGAGGGCATCATTAAAGAAGCTGACTCCATGATGAGCGAAAAAGCGGATGCCAGCGTAATGGATGCTGCGCTTATAGCCTCTGCACAGCGTGTGGAGCACTATGAAATAGCAGCCTACGGTACAGTTTGCACATATGCAAAGCAATTGGGTATGGATGATGTGGTGAAACTGCTAGTGGAGACGTTGAACGAAGAAAAACAAACAGACGAACAACTAACCATGATTGCAGAGAAATCAATTAACCTTAAAGCTGAAAAATAACCGATAAGATATGTTTGGAAGGCTCTGTACCTTCGCCTGGCTCCACCAAGCAGGTCAGAAGGTCACAGAGCTTTCTGTTTTTCCGTGGATACCAACAAAAAGCGGCTGCCATACTTTGGCAGCCGCTTTTTGATTTTACAGTGTATACTTTGCTGCTATTTCAGCATTTCATCTAAAGTAACAGTAGATACAGCGTGATAATTTGGCCTTGCTCTGGCATAAATCTCAAGCGCCTTCTTTTTGCCCTCCGGAGTAGCCGCCAGCGCTTTGTAGATAGGCACCAGAAACTTGCGTCGGCCAACATTGGTCAGGAAAGTATTTAACGCTTTGTCTGCTGTAGTGTAATTATTGCGGATAGCATGTATAAACCAGGCAGCCAGCACCTCGGAGTTGCCGGAATTGGTAAAGTTAAAGGCCTTGTCCAGATCAGCCAACTGCTGCTGGCTCATGTTTTCCGGTAACATCCGTATAAAGTGCAGCCATTCGTGGCTCGACCAATCCTGCGTGTTGAGCTGTGCTGCTGGCTTGCCGTCTTTCCAGTCTTGGTAGGCTTTCTCTACTTTCGCAAATCTTGTGCTGGTAGGAGCTTCAAACCCTTCTGGAAGACCTGGTGAGTATACCCATCCTTCAATATTAATCTGCTCAGCCAGTTCTTCGTCACCTTTAATCAGTTCAGTGCGCAGGAAATTTAGAAACTTGTCCGTATCCGTGCTTTGAAATGCGAAGGTGTTAAAATAGTTGTTGATGAACTCGTCGAAACGCTCTCGCCCTACGGCTTTCTCGATGTTCTGTAAAAAGAAATTTCCTTTTTCATAAGCGATATCCGTCAGTCCTTCATCAGGGTCGCGGCCTTCCAGGTCCAGCTTCAGGCGGGTGTCCTCGTTTTCTGGCCCGATATCGTTTATGGTGCTCATCATGTCCTGATAGCCCAGAACATTTAACATCGCGGCATAATCTTTCCCGTAAATTTCCTCCATAATACGGCGCTCAAAGTATACGGTAAAGCCCTCGTTCAGCCAGAAATCATCCCAAGTGCCGTTGGTTACCAGGTTGCCGCTCCAGCTGTGGGCCAACTCATGAGCGATCAGACTGGTAAGGGAGCGGTCTTTTGCCAGTACGGTAGGCGTTACAAAAGTCAGGCGCGGGTTTTCCATCCCTCCAAACGGAAACGACGGCGGCAGCACCAGCAGGTCATATCGGTCCCATCTGTACTTTCCGTAAATCTTTTCGGCAGCTGTCAGCATTTTATCCATCTCTGCAAACTCGTAAGTAGCAGCTTTGATGGTGGCAGGCTCTGCGTAAATACCGGTTTGGGGGCCAATCTTTTCAAACACCAGATCACCAACGGATAAGGCCATTAAATAAGACGGGATCGGCTGCTTCATCTCAAAAGTATAAACGCCTGTCGCATTTTTCTCCACCGGGTTTTCTGCACTCATCACAGCCAGCAGCTCCTTCGGCACTTTTACTGTAGCGTTATAAGTAATCCTTATACCGGGGCTGTCTTGGATCGGAATCCAGGTGCGGGCAAGTATAGCCTGCGACTGCGTGAAGAGAAACGGATGCTTTTTGCCAGCTGTTTGCTGCGGGTTTAGCCATTGCAGGGCGGCGGCATCGGGAGATGTTTTATACTTTACAGTTACCTTTTTAGTATCAGGCTTGATGTTGACGGTAAGCGGGCGCCCCAAAAATTCCTTTTCATCACCAAGTGAGAAGGTGGTTTCTTCCATGGCGTCTCCCAAGTATACTTTTTCTACCTGAAGGCCGCGTGTATCAAAAATAATCTGATCTGTTCCGGTTTTGTTTTCGATTAGGTAGGAGGCAGTGCCGTTGAGTATTTTCTGGTCGAAGTTAACCTCAATATCCAGGTCCAGATGCTTTGCCACAGCCTCGGCAGCTTTGGCGTAGCTGTGCACATCGCCCGAGGTTTGCGCAAGGGCGTTTTGTTCAGTTGTCATAGTTTCGTTGTCGTTAGTGGTGGTGGAGGAGCAGGAGGCAAGCTGTAAACTGCCGGCCAAACCGAGTCCTAGTAAGCAACGGTGATAATATTTCATAGGGCTATATATGCTTTTCGACGTAAGATAGGAATTCTGTACGAATTCGGAAAACCTTGAATCCACAACAACCGAACCAAATGTGAAACGCCCTTTGATCATATTTTATACTTTCATCAATGTACTGATCGCTTTACTTTATCCCTAAATCTGCTGGCGTAGGAACAGCTTAAGCATTAAAACATTTTACCTGGTTTTGCAGTACAAAAGGCTAAAATGCGTAATAAAACCTACTCAGCGGCTCCAGTATTGTACTTAAGTAAGAGCTCTTAAAACAGTAAAGTATAAGTTTTAAAAGCTGGAACTAACCTGAGCTAAACAGTTAACATATGAACCCTTATAAAATCAGATTATTTGTTCTGAGTGCCATAGCCCCCGTCCTGCTCGGGATTTCGGGCTGTAACCAGAGCGATGAGAATAAAACCGATTCCGGCGGAATTACAGATATCTTCAAGAAAAAAGAGCTACCGCAGGCAAGCACGGATAGTTTATTCGTCAAGAATTTCATTGCTGAGAAGGATGCTGTTAAGGAACACGAGGACCTGATGTTTAAATTCTACAGCGACCGTGACTACTCGCTGGCTTGGTTCCGTGACAATGACCTGGTGCCGGAGGCGAATAAGTTTCTGCAGGTAATTGACTCATCCTCAGTAGAAGGCCTTAACCCTGACAAATATAAACTTGTAAATTTTAAAGAGCTTTTCCAAAAGTATGAGCAAATAGATGCCCAGGACTCTGCACGCCTGGACCTGCAGCAGCAGATAGATGTCGCTCTTACGGCCTCTTACTTTAATTATGCCTCCGACTTTTACCGTGGCCGTGTAGACCCCACAGCTCAGAATAATGTGAACTGGGAGGTCAAGAAAAATAAGATAAAACTACATAAGGCGCTTCAAACCATTCTGAAAGAGCGCGAAAGCACTTATCCATACTATGAATTTGAGGCACTGCATGCCGGCTATACCAGGCTCCGCGATGCACTGCAGGATTATAGAAGTTTACAGGACAAGGGCGGCTGGCCAAAAGTGGAGTTAGGCAACAGAAAGACACTGCAGAAAGGAGACACGGCACAGGCTGTAGCAACCATCCGCAAACGCTTAAACCCTAACCTACAAATTGATCCAAAGGACAAGCGCCTGTGGTTGTTTGATGATAAGCTTGACAAGCAGGTAAAGAATTTCCAGATGTTGAACGGCCTTGCAGAGGACGGTGTTGTAGGCGGGAACACGCTTGCCACTATGAATGTGCCGCTGGAAGAGCGCATCGAGCAGATCATGATTAACATGGAGCGCTGGCGCTGGATACCGAAGCGCATGGTGCCCAAAAACCTTGATCAGAAGTATATCTGGGTTAACATTCCGGAGTATAAACTTTATATCTACGAAGACCCTAACAACGACCCGGAAGCTGAAAGAGCTTATAAAGAAGTGATGAGCATGCGTGTGGTTGTAGGTAAAACAATGAACGCAACGCCTATTTTCAGCGAGAAATTAGAGTATGTAGTGCTGGCGCCTTACTGGAATGTGCCCAACAGTATTGTTGCGAAAGAAATTAAACCTAAAATGCTGCGCAACCCCGGCTGGCTTAACACTCAGAACATGGAGATCGTGACGAAGGAGCGAGACCCTAAACCGATTTCGCCGTCTTCAATTGACTGGGCAAATGTAACGGAGAGTAATTTCCAGTACATGGTGCGCCAGAAGCCGGGACCGAAAAACTCTTTAGGCCAGATTAAATTCTTATTCCCTAACGAGCACGCCATATACTTGCACGACACACCGGCCGATGCCCTGTTCAGCCAGACCACCCGAAACTTTAGCCATGGCTGCGTACGCCTGGAAAAACCAGTGGAGCTTGGCAAGTATGTGCTGCAGAATATGCCGGAATGGGATGAGGACCGCATCAGGCAGACCATTAACGGCGGCGAGGAAAAATGGGTAACGTTGCCGAAAAAAATCCAGGTATACTTGGTATACTTTACAAGCTGGGTTGATGAAGAAGGCAATGTTCATTTCAGGGAAGACCTTTATGGACACGATAAGAAGCTGAAGTCAGAATATTTTGGATAGCATGAACTGTGGCAGCCAATACGGTTGCCACAGTTGTTATAAAATAGTACCATGAGAAATTTATTTGCAAGCATACTGCCCTTTATGCTACTGCTCTGGAGCTGCAGCCCACCAGAAACTGAGGGAGAGCCAGAAGCAACTGCCTCTGGAAGAGACACTGCCACAGCATCCAGCGCGCCGCTGGTGGAGCCAAAAGACACCACACTGCAGGAGGTTCAGCACCTGGAACTGCGCGCCTTAGGGAACACGGTAGAAGAAATCAGGTATAGCAAAGACACTTTAGAGGCTAAAGCCGGCGCATTAATTAAACTAACTTTTATAAACCAAGGCATTGACATGCCCATGGTGCATAATGTTGTCATTACAGCTCCGGGCAAGTATAAGCAAGTGGCGCTTGCCGGTGCTAACGTGGGTGCGTCTGGAAATTACGTTCCCGATAGTAAGGCTGTTATTGCGGCTTCTCCAATGGCCTTGCCCGGCCAGACAGTAGAGATAGAATTTACGGCACCCTTAAAACCAGGGCTGTATGATTTTGTCTGTACTTACCCCGGCTATTGGAAGAGAATGAATGGCGTAATGATTGTGAAATAGTTGCTACTGAAGATGATCAGTTACACAACTTGTTCAGCATCAACGCTATTATAAGTATAACAAAACCAGAAGGGCAGGCTGCAACACAGCCTGCCCTTCTGGTTTATAACCTCAGCCAACGAATACGAGTAATAGCAAACAGCCACAAAACGTATCATCAGCTACCACAACCAATATTTATGGATAAAATATTTAGCCGAATCAAGTTCATTTATCAATACATTATATCAAGTTTAGGGTTTATACCTACGGTTATTTCGCTGGCTTTCTTTCTTTTGGCTATTTTGATGCTTTATCTCGAAACCACGGGGCTGAGCGTGACATTAAAAGAAACCCTTCCTTTCCTGATCATCAGCAACGGAGAGACAGCCCGACTTATACTTAGCACAATTGCCACTGGCGTTATTTCGCTCACGGTTTTCAGCTTTACAATGGTGATGCTGGTGCTAAACCAGGCTGGCTCTAACTTTTCTCCTCGAGTTATTCCGGGGCTAATTACTTATAAGGCTAACCAAACTGTAACAGGTCTTTACCTCGGCACCCTGATTTATACATTGGTGGTGATGGTAAACGTGCGGTCAGAGTTTTACAGCGTAGACTTACCCGGTTTTGCCATATTTCTGTCTATGGCGTTTGCTATAGCCTGCCTGGGCTTCTTTGTGTACTTCATACATTCTATTTCAGAATCCATTCAGATAGAGAGTATATTAGAAGGCATTTATAACATTACCGTAAGCCAGTTGGAGGAAGAAATTGAGCGTGATAAAGGCACTAACATGCCGAACATATTTAATCAGAAGGACTGGTTATACTTGAAAAGCCCCAAAACCGGATACGTGCAAAGCCTGGATCAGGTGGCTGTCATGAAGTTGCTGATGGAGTTTGACGTTGTGCTTGATTTTGAATACCCCTTGGGCAGCTTTCTGGTGGAGGGAATCCCGTTTGCCCGCATCAACAAAAGGGTGGAGAACATGGATGAGTTTACAGACCGCCTGTTCGACCACGTTAACTTTTTCAGGGAAGAGCGACCGGGCATCAACTATATCTTTGGGTTTAAGCACATCACAGAAAGTGCGGTTAAAGCTCTCAGCCCTGGTATTAACGACCCCGGCACTGCCATAAAAGCTATTGATTACCTTACAGCCCTGTTTGCCAAACGCATGCAGCTTACAGACGAAAAAATTTTATATGATGATGACGGAGCAGGGCGAGTTCGCTTCAAACACCAGACTTTCAAAGATATCTACGCTATTTGCCTTACTCCCTTGCGTTTGTATGGCAAGCAGAACAGCATACTTGTGCTAAAGATGCTGCTGCTCTTGCAAAGCCTGCTGCACAAGGTTAAACCATATCCGCACTTGCTACCGGTGCTGCACCAGGAGGCTGTGCTGTTGCTGCACGATGCAGAGGAGGCGATCCTAAACCCCGGCGATAAGCAGAAAATAAATCTTCTTGTAAACCAGATAAATAAGATGGATGTGATGGACAAATTACTGCCAACCCTGAAAGGTGCGCATTAGGCGCTGTGGTTAAAATGCTTAATTTTGCAGCCTTACATTATTATAGTATGCTGCTAAAATCCTTAAAAGCAATGCTGAGTAATATCTTAAATATTCAGCATGAGACCGATGAAGAAGGCACAATCCGTGAGATAAACGATAAAATCCCGATCAGGGGCAATAACACCTGGATGCTCATCTGCTCGGCAATGCTTGCTTCTATTGGCCTGGATACCAGCTCCGGTGCAGTGATTATCGGAGCCATGTTAATTTCCCCGCTTATGTCGCCTATACTTGGCGTGGGGCTCTCGGTGGGTATCAACGACCGCGAAATGCTGATAGACTCTATTAAGAATCTGGCTTTGGCTGCGGCTGCAGGATTAATTGTGAGTACTTTATACTTCAGCGTAACACCGCTTGGGGAGCCTACCAACGAACTGCTGGCCCGGACAACCCCGACTCTTTTAGATGTAGGTGTAGCCTTTTTTGGCGGAGTGGCCGGTATCGTTTCCATCTCACGGGCTGATAAATCTAATGCCATACCTGGAGTTGCCATTGCCACAGCCCTCATGCCGCCGCTCTGCACGGCTGGTTACGGTTTAGCTGTAGGCCGGTATGATTTCTTTTTCGGTGGATTTTACCTGTTTTTCATAAATGCGGTCTTTATCAGCCTGGCCACTTACATGATTGTGAAGTACCTTCACTTTCATACAAAAGCATACGTAGATCAGGCCAAGCAGAAACGGGTTGCGCAGGCTATGGTGGCGGTGCTGGTAATTGTGGTGCTGCCAAGCGTCTACTTCCTCTACAACATTTACAACGATGTAAAAACGAAGAAGCAGATTGAGCAGCTTATCATCACGGATTTTAAAGAACGCAATAACGAAATCATAAAATGGGAGTTGCAGCCCGGCGATTCTCTGCGTTACATCAAAATCTATAGCGTAGGAAAGCAAGTGGACGAAAACCTGGTTAACTACTACGATGAAGTATTGGCCCAAAACAAGCTCGGCAAGTATAAAGTGAAGCTGGTGCAGCTGGATGTGTCGCCGGAGGAGGTGCAGAAAATCGCTTACGACATTACCAACAACATGACCCAGGACCTCTTGAAGACGCTGGAGCTGCAGAAACTGCAGGAGCAACACACCGACAGTTTGCGGAGGCGCCAAAATCTAGAGGTTAATGGCAGCGCGACCAGCGACCTGAGGATGCTTTTTCCGGAAATACAAAAAGTACAGGTTGGCGATATGGTAAGCACTACGAACCCCGCCAAACCTGATACAATAACATTAGTGATGATTGATTGGAGAGAGCAACAGCAACCAACTGTTCAGGAAACGGTAGCCAAAGCAAAACCAGCCGCTAAAAAACCAGTAAAGCCGAAGTTACAGGCCAAGCAGGTGCAGGAGTATGAAAACCGCATCAAAGGCTACCTCAGCTACAAATTGCAGCGAGACTCCGTACAGGTTATCTCCACTTTCTAGTACTACTGCAGCTTTAGCTTTTAACTAATTATATATTAAGCAATTAAGCTTTATCGGCAGATTTCCGTAACAACTATAAACTATATATACACTTGCCTGATGCCAACTAAAAGCGATGTAAGAAGGAAAATGTTTCGCATTATATTTGAGGCTGATACAAGTGCCGGAAAAGCTTTTGACGTCCTGTTGCTCGTACTGATTATTGCAAGTGTCATAATCGTATCGCTGGAAAGTATTGTAGCCTTACGCCGCAATTACCTGACGCTGTTCCTGACTATGGAGTGGGTGTTTACGATTCTGTTTACAATAGAATACATTCTACGCATCTATAGCACACCAAAACCCTTAAAGTATGTTTTCTCATTTTTCGGTATTGTAGATTTACTCTCTATTATCCCGACTTACATGAGCCTTTTCATAGTCGGATCGCAGTACCTGCTGGTGGTAAGGGTGCTACGCCTGCTGCGTATCGCTCGAATTTTTAAATTAACCAGGTTCATCAACGAAGGGCAGGTGCTGTCGTCTGCTTTACGAGCTAGCGCTACTAAAATCCTTATTTTTATAGGCACAGTGGTGCTCCTGATCGTCATTATAGGGTCTACCATGTATATTATTGAGGGTGCTGCCAGCGGTTTTACCAGCATCCCAACCAGCATTTACTGGACTATTGTAACGCTCACGACGGTAGGCTATGGAGATATTGCGCCTCAAACGGCTCTTGGCCAGATAGTGGCTAGTTTTGTGATGATTATGGGCTATGGGATTATCGCTGTGCCCACAGGCATCGTTACCGTAGAAATGTCCCGGAGCGAGAGGCAGATGACTCCCACACGGGTATGCCCGAATTGCCACCAGGAAGGACACCCCAACAACGCGTACTTTTGCTTCAACTGCGGCTATAAGTTCGACAGAAGCGCTTAATCAATCAATTATGATAGTATGATACGTTACGGCGTAACCGCCCCATATACCTAAGCCGCCTGTAATATTGGACTGCGTAATGTTGGGAGATGAAATGGGGCTGCCGTTATTCAGTTGCTCATTTTCCAAGGTAAACCAAAAGCTGTAGTGGGGGCGGTCTATGGCTGCCCAGCGTACAGTTACAGTATCGCCTTTGCCGAAGTAGCCGTACAGGTCCTCATTTACCTCGGGTTGACCTTTCGGCTCACCACGGTCCAGGGGATAATCTATTGTAGCGCCGTTCACAAACTCATCCGTAAACACAGAAGCCAAAAGCCCAGGGTAAAACGGCTCCTGGTTGCGTTTGGTAAAATACCGAATGTAATTCCCCAGCGTGTCCGGGTCATTGTAACGATAGTAGAGCTGGCGCAGACTATCTTCTTCGGGATTAGGGTGCGGTATCGTCCAAAGAGAATCTATCGGGTTTAAGTGAGGAATGGTAGTAGAAGAAGTAAGGGTTTTACCTTGATGGCTGACCTTCAAATTATAGGTTTTTCCAACTTCTCCGAGCAATTCGTCAGTCGTATACACGTAAAAGGAAAATCCGCTTGCGCTATTTAACACTCCAGGGCTAAGCCCAAATTGCATTGAAATCACCTGCTTAAGATCTTCTGTAAAAGCAGTTGAAGAAGTTTCTTTTAAAGTATAGCTTTGGTTGTTTACAGTTACGGTTACTTCTGCATCATGCACAAAGCTCTGCTCCAGCACCTCCGCTGAAATGTCAGAGAAAACAGGAACTGTTCTGGTAAGTATGACAATGGGCGGCGCCTGCTGCTCGATATGGCCTTCTACCACCAACTGCTCGTCTCCCTCTGGTATAGCAATGGTAATATCTTCCTCGCAACCTAAAAGGAGCAGAGCGCTTATGAGTGCAAGTATGAGTTTATACTTCAGCATAATTTTACTTCCAGGTAAAGTTTAAGGTAACAGAGGGTAACGGGAATGGCACGATAGATACCTTTTTTGCCTGAAGCTTCACGCTGCCCTCATAGGCGCTGCCCTCATTATCTATGTAGTATAAGTATGGGTTTTTGCGGCCATACACGTTGTAAATTGAAAAGGTCCAGCTGTTTTCTATGTTCTTCCACTTCTTGCCCTGCAGAGTGGCTGAAAGATCCAAGCGGTGCGTTGGCTGCATTCTAAAGCTGTTCCGATCTCCGTACTGGTAGTTTACCGTTCCTTCCAGCAAGTATCGCCGCATTGGTAAAGTAGTAGCCTCGCCGGTGCCATACACAAAGCTTCCTCCAAATATCCAGCGCTCGTTTAACTTATAACTGGCCACGGCAGACAAATCGTGCCGACGGTCATAACGCGCCGGGAAAAGCTCGCCGTCATTAAGGCCAGGGAAAGTGCGGGTGGTGCGGGAAAGGGTATAGCCAAACCAGCCTTGTAAATTGCCATAGTTTTTACGCAGGAAAAGCTCCACACCATAAGATCTGCCGCTGCCGCTCACAAACTCATATTCCAAATCGCGGTTGCTTGGGCCAGGCGCAAAACCCTCTCTGTACTCCAGCTGGTTTTCCAGTTCCTTATAGTATACTTCCACAGAGCCTTCATACTGGTTATCTTTTATACTTTTGAAATAACCCAAGGCATACTGTGTGGCTCGTTGGGGCTCTACCAGTGCCGAGCTAGGCACCCACACATCTAGCGGCAAGGTAGTATAGGCATTGGAAACCAGGTGCAGGTACTGGGCAGATTGAGTATAAGCGGCTTTTAGGGAGGCTGTTTTACTTAAATCATACTTCATGGATACACGCGGCTCCCAGGCATGGTAGGTTTTCACTTTTTCGCCCCGCCCGTAGGTAGCAGAATCCGTCGCAAACTGGTTGTCGTTGAATTGATATAACGTAAATGGCCCCACCTGGGTAAAGTAGCTGTTTCGTAAGCCAAGGCTAAGCAGTAGTCTGTCTGTTAGATGTATATCATCTGAAAAGTAAAAAGCATACTCATGGCCATACTTGGTTCTCAATTGATCCGTTCCGAAGATTTCGCCATTGGCACTTTCCGCCTCACCTGATCTGGGGCGCAGTTTATGATAGGTATAATGCAGGCCATACTGCAGGTGGTGGCGAGCGTTCGGCTTATAGTTGAAGTCCACCATAGCGGTATAGTCTTGCACACCTGTTTCAGCAAGGGTGGCAAATCCGCCAAAATCCCAGCCAAACTCAAAGTCATACTTGCTCAGCACCCCCGACACGTCCATTTCTAACTTATTGCTAAAAGTATGGTTCCAGCGGGCGGTTGCACTGGAATTGCCCCAAAAAAAATCAGCATCGAAGCGCCCATCCGATAGCGTAAATTCTCCTACGTCACGGCCATAGTACCCGCTCAGGTGCAGTCTGTCTTTATCAGAAAGTATAAAGCTTAGTTTGCCGTTGAGGTCGTAAAAGTGGTAAGGCACACCGCCTTGTTCACTATTGTTCAGAAACGGATTCAGCAGCACATCCACATACGTCCGCCGACCTGAAAGTATAAATGATGCCTTGTCTTCCACTAAAGGGCCTTGCACAGAGAGCCTGGAAGAGATTAGGCCGATGCCGCCATCAGCTCTGAAATTCTGGAAATCTCCTTCTTTCATGCCGATATCCAGCACAGAGGAAAGGCGGCCTCCGTACCGAGCGGGCATGTTCCCTTTGATAAGCGTGGTGTTGTCTAAAGCGTCGCTGTTAAAAACGGAGAAGAAGTTAAAAAGGTGGCCCGGGTTGTAAACGGTGGCTTTATCAAGCAGGACAAGGTTTTGGTCGGCACCTCCACCCCGCACATAAAAGCCTGTACTGCCTTCTCCAGCAGATTTCACTCCTGGCATCAGCTGAATAGTCTTCAGTATGTCAACCTCCCCGAAAATAACCGGAAGCGTTTTGAGCGTCTCCAGCGGCAGCTCCAGCTGGCCCATGGCGGCGGTTTCATTAATCGGAGGTTTACGTGCGGCCACAACTTCCACTTCCTGCACCTGATAGGCTGCCGAGTTTAATCGGGTGGTTAAATTAAGGGATTGATTTAGCTGCAGCGGCTGCTCGAAGGTCTTGTATCCGATGTATTTGATAGTGAGCGTGTACATACCTTCCGGAGCGGCAAAGCTATACTTGCCCGAGGCATCTGTAATGGCTCCGGCAGCCGGCCTCTCTTTTAGCACCACAGCGGCTCCCGGAAGCGGCTCACCGGATGTCGCATCCAGCACACGCCCTGACAGCGTGTAAACAGACTGTGCCACAGCTGGTTGCAGGCATAGCAAGCCCAAAAGGGTAATGAAATAGTAGATGAAGCTCCGCAATACGTTCGCTGTTTTAATTATGGTTTAACAGCAGTTGCCGGGAAAGGTTTAGCCTCTGAAGTAGCTGTATCGCTTTATTGAATGACGGTAAACCAGAGAGGCTATGAAAGCTAAAACAGCACCTAAAAGTGCCCCCAGCATTACATCAGCCGGAAAGTGAACGCCAAGGTAGATACGGCTATACGTTACCACCACCGCCCAGGCCACCAGCACCACTTTAAAAATCAGGTAACGGTCTGAAAGTATCAAATTGAAAAAAACTGCCAGCGCAAACGTGTTGGCTGCATGCGAGGAGATAAAACCATACTTGCCGCCGCAGCCCTCCACAATATTTATCAGCTCGGAAAGGGTAGGGTCGTGGCAAGGGCGAAGACGCATAAAGTATGGCTTCATGAGACCGGAGGCAATAAAATCAGCTAAGCCGATGGCAATAACCACGAGCAGCAGCATGGGTATACTTTGCCGGCGGTAGCGCCAAATCAAGTAACCAATAAGGCCCACGTAAAAGGGAATCCATACCAGCTTCTCGGACACAAACACCATCACCGCGTCCCAGAAAGGGCTGTGCATATTGTTCAGGTAAACAAAAACATCCTTATCCAGCTGCTCCAGTGCCTCTATCATTACTTGCCTTCGTTAAGCCAGTCAATATCCTTCTTTAAATAATTGATTGTCTGCTCTTCGGGGCTCCCTGGTTCAGGTTTAAAATTATATACCCAGGAGGCATGTGTTGGCAAGCTCATCAGGATAGACTCAATTCTGCCTTTTGTCAGGAGCCCGAACTTGGTGCCTCGGTCGTAAACCAGGTTAAACTCCACGTAGCGCCCGCGACGGATCAGTTGCCACTGCTTTTCACGCTCTCCGTAAGGCAACTCGCGGTTCTGGTTCATGATAGAAGTATAGAAAGGTATAAAAGCGTAAGCCACATCCTGCACAAAGTCAAACCGGTCTTCCAGGCTTATCTCGTCGGTTGCCATTAACCTGTCGAAGAAAATGCCGCCTACGCCACGTGTCTCGTCCCGGTGCTCATTATAGAAATAATCATCCGCCCATTTTTTAAACTCTGTGTAATAGCTTGGATGGTGCTTATCGCAGACAGCCTTCATCTGCTCATGAAACTCGCGCGCCTGCTTCACATCTACATAAATTGGGGTCAGGTCTATGCCGCCTCCGAACCACGCTTGTCCGTTTCCAGACTCAAAATAGCGCACGTTCATGTGCGTAATAGGCACCATGGGGCTGTGCGGATGCATAACTACCGATACACCTGTGGCAAAATAACGCGGATCAGGCATTTGCAGCGCCTTCAGGAACTGCGGTGAAAGCTCGCCCTGAACAGCAGAAAAGTTAACGCCTCCTTTTTCCAAAACCGTTCCGCCCTCTATAACACGGGAGTTGCCGCCGCCGCCGCCCTCATGCTCCCATACATCGGAGCTGAAGGTAGCGCCACCGTCGCAGGTTTCAAGTGCATGGCAAAGGTCTGACTGAAACTGGCGCATAAACGCCTCAACTTTTTCTCTGAACATTGTTATAGATGCTTGAAGTATGATTTTAGACGTTAGGCACAAGAAAATAGACTTAGTACAAAGTATAAAGCAGCTCTGGCCTTCAAAATTTCTTTTGTTCCAAGGCTGAAGTCTTGTGACACTGAAATTTTGGCAAAAATACCGATTCTTAGGCGCATTGCCGAACCCATTCCGTATTTTACTTAATTCTTAAAATTTGTAACTTCGGGCAAACCTTAAAGCAACCTATGTCTAAAGATACCTTGGAAGCCACCAAACTCGATCTGGAACTACTCAAAACGGCTTACCGACTGATGATTACTGCCAAAACGCTGGCAGATACTTACGAAGAGAACAAGGCGATTTGTAGCAAGTATGTGCACAGCACATCGCGCGGACATGAAGCCATACAGCTGGCAGCGGCCATGCAACTCAAGCCTTACGACTACGCTTCGCTCTACTACCGCGATGATTCCATGCTGCTGGGGATGGGCTTACAGCCTTACGAACTCATGCTGCAGCTGATGGCCAAAGCCGATGACCCTTTCAGTGGCGGGCGTACTTATTACGGGCACCCGTCGCTGAAGCGAGAGGGCTTCCCGACAATTCCGCACCAAAGCTCTGCAACGGGCATGCAAGCTATTCCTGCCACAGGTATGGCGCATGGTGTGGCCTACCTGGAAGGACAGGGTTTGCTGCAGGGAGATGAGAAACCTATCGTGATTTGTTCGCTTGGTGATGGTTCGGTAACGGAAGGTGAAGTAGCGGAGGCTTTCCAGATGGCTGTTTTAAAGGGGCTTCCGATCATCTACCTGATACAAGACAATGATTGGGGTATATCGGCCACAGGCAAAGAAATGCGTGCCATGGATGCCTTTGAGTATGCCGCTGGCTTTAAAGGTATGGAGCGCCTTCGGGTAAACGGCTCTGACTTTGAAGAGTCTTATGAAGGAATGCGCGTTGCTATAGAATACGCTCGTAAGGTTAGAAGACCCATACTAGTACATGCCAAGGTGCCGCTGCTGGGCCACCATACATCGGGTGTGCGCAGAGAATGGTACCGCGGAGACAACCTGCAGCAGCACACCGTTGACGACCCGATCCCAAAGCTGCGTGAAGTGCTTTTAGGAGCAGGCTTAGGCGTGGATGAAGTAAAGCTGCTGGAACAAGAGGCAATGCGCACGGTTGCCGAAGATTATAAACGTGCTCTGGATGCCCCAAATCCTGACCCGGAAACTTTTGATACCCACGAGTTTGCTCCGACACCTGTAACCGAGGAAAAAGGAGAACGCAGCCCGGCGGGAGCAGAGAAGGCAATTATGGTAGATGCTGCTCTACACGCTGTGGAGGATATCCTGAAGTCGTACCCAGAGGCACTTTTCTACGGCCAGGATGTGGGCGGCGAACTGGGAGGCGTGTTCCGGGAGGCGGCGCTGTTAGCTAAAAAGTATGGAGATGCCCGCGTCTTTAACACACCTATTCAGGAAGCTTACATAGTAGGCTCAACAGCAGGCATGTCTGCAGTGGGAGCTAAAGCCATTGTAGAAATCCAGTTTGCCGATTATATCTGGCCAGGTATCAACCAATTGGTTGAGGAGCTTTCTAAGAGCTGCTACTTAAGCAACGGCAAATTCCCGATTCAATCAGTTATCCGGGTGCCGATTGGCGCATATGGTGGCGGCGGACCTTATCACTCCGGAAGTATAGAATCTACGCTGCTCAATATCCGTGGCATAAAAGTAGTATTCCCAAGCAATGCGGCTGATATGAAAGGCCTGATGAAAGCAGCTTTCCTGGACCCGAACCCTGTTGTGATGCTGGAGCATAAAGGTATTTACTGGTCTAAGGTGCCCGGCACTGAGGATGCCAAAACAATTGAGCCGGACGAGAATTACATTCTGCCTTTGGGCAAAGCCAATGTTGTGCAGCAGGCGGATGAGCAAGAGATGCGAATGGGCAACAGCATGACTGTTATTACCTACGGCATGGGAGTATACTGGGCAAAAACAGCTTCTAAACAGTATCCTGGAAGTATAGAGATTGTTGACCTGCGTACGCTTAACCCGCTTGATTACGAAACTGTTAAAGCATCTGTAGAACGACATGGCAAAGCGTTAATCCTGACAGAGGAGCCACTGATGAACTCGTTCGCTGAATCGCTGGCTGGCAGGCTGTCTAAAGACTGCTTCCAAAAACTGGATGCACCGATTTATACTTTGGGTGCGGCCAATTTGCCTGCCATTCCGCTTAACGTGGAGCTGGAGAAAAAAATGCTGCCAAATGCCGATAAAGTAGCTGCCAAACTAAAGGAACTGCTAAACTATTAAGCTTAGACAAGTATTAAAACAGAAAGCCCCGCTACTCCTAGCGGGGCTTTCTGTTTTAATACTTGTGATCTTAAAGTACTTATATTGAAACAGAATTCAACTATTAAGTTGTGGCAACCTTCCACCCGGTCAAACTCTGTTGTTGGAATAACCGGCAATGATCAATTTAAAAAGGATAGCCAATACCAATCTGTAGGGTGCTTTGATAGCTATCCTGGGTAAAGAAATCAGTTAGGTTGAAGTTGGGAAGCACAAACCGGTCTTCTTTGTAAGCAGCTGGGTCATACACTCTGGTAGCAAAGTCGAAGCGCAGAATAAGCACGGAGAGGTCAAAACGAAGGCCAAAGCCTGTACCTACAGCAAGCTCTTTATAGAAGCGGTTAAACTGAAAGTCAGCACCGGGCCTAATCGTATCTGGCTTTAACAACCAAACATTGCCTGCATCCACAAACAAAGCGCCGTTTATAAAGCTGAACATATTAAAGCGGTATTCTACGTTTGCCTCCACCAGTACCTCACCAGGCTGCTCTATGTTGAAATCCCTGACAATCTGTTTATTGCCTTCTTTATCTTCAGTTACCGTTAGAGAAGTATAAGATCCAAGGCCGAGCCGCCGCGACTGCCATGCTCTGACACTGGATGCTCCACCTGCAAAGAAAAACTTGTCGTAAGGAATTGTATTGCCGCTGAACATGGGAGAGGCAACACCTGCATTGACACGGTAAACAAAAAAGCGCTGACCGCCTAAAGGTATATAACGGCGGTAATCCGGGTTAATGCGCCCATACTGGTATGTCCGAAGGTCATTAATTTCTAAGTTTAGCCCCAGTTCCTTTGACAGCCCGCCCAGCTCCACAAGCGTACGAAAATAGCGGGCATTCCGGGTCTGGGTAATATCATTTGTGTTATAGATAAAATTGAAGCCGACGAAAGAAATGATACCGTCATCAAAACTGCCTAACAGAGAACGGCTGCCTGTACTGTTATTTTCCAGTCTGCTCCTGAAGTCAGTATCCAGTATCTCGCCCTGCACAATGTTAAAGTTGACCGGCGAGAAAATAAACTGCATAATTGGCGGCTGCAGCGGGTTGCGAGACCGTTGCCAAATGTAGTCAAGGCCAAGTTCATAGGTAGAGCGGATGTATTCCTGCCGGTCTTCGCTGTTGTAGCCAGTATACACACGCGTGCGCGGGCTAAACTCCGAAAGCAGGTTCTTGTTGGTAAACGGAAAAAGTATAACCGGAAACGACAAGGAGGAATTAAGGCCAAACTCTTTGATCATCACGGCCTCACCTGCATCACTAAGGCTGGCCTGGTATTCAATACCGCCCCTGATGCCGAAGTCCAGGTTTTCAGCTCCGCCAAATACATTGCGCACCCGCAGCGAGAGGCTAGAAAATGGACCAGGCCTTTTCTCTGTAAAGTTCATACCCAACTCTGCCGTTTCCTGGAATTTTTTAGCAGGCAGGGCATTCACCAAAGCATTTAACTCATAGGTGGAGTCTGTGGGAGCTTGTACCTTGTTATAGAACACGTTGTTAAACTGAAAAGCATCCAGATCTGCAAGCTTACGCTGCGTGGTGAGTGTCCGAAACTGGCTGTACCGCTGGCCAGGGTATATATCTACTTTTTTATCAAGTATCAGCGGAGAGTACTTATGATCATAAGCAACATACTTGATGCTATTGTAAACAAGCGTATCGCGGGGTATGCCAAACCTGTCGGCATCTGTTTTAAAGTATACATTTTTAATGGTGTACACCTTGTGAGTTGAGTCCTGCTCCGGGCTTTCAATTATAGTTTTGACGCGCGCTGTGTTCTGAGCGTAGCTGGTATCTACATCAAACGCTATGTAGGCACGGGCAAAATCATAGTAGCCACGGTTTTTCAGCAATTCATATAAACGGTCCCGCTCTTTGGTCAGCTGATCCTCGTCATACCTTTCGCCTAACTGTAGGAGCGAGCGGTTTTCTGTGGCCTTCACGATCCGCAGTATTCTCGGGTCTTTGATATCGTAGCTTAGCTCGGCGTAATTATAAGGCCGATTCTCCTCAATATTTATATCTATGTAAACAAGTTTGTCTTTTTTTACTTGTTTGGTATAGTCTATATTATGGTTGAAATACCCTTTGGAGTTGAGGTAAATATCGATTTGGTCCATCGTGTCCTGCATGCGCAGGGAGTCATAAATGGCGGGAGGCTCACCAAGCTGCATCACAAAATTACCTTCCTGCAGTTTGTCCTTCAGCCGATCTATCCGGTTGCTAAACTTATCGCGTAGTTTGTTAATTTTAAGCGTATCAGTGCCTGCCTCTGCAATTTTGCGGTCCATGCGGCTTTCCTGCTTCGCTATCCGTTGCTGGATATTTTGCGGATCGTAAAACTTTTTACCGAAATTGTAAAGGGCCAGATAAGGTGTTGAACCAAGCACCATGCGGTTAGGCTGTTGCTGGTAAAGGCTCTGAATGGCAGTGGGTTCTACTGTCTGCAAGCCCTTAGGCTCCATACTTACAAGCAGCTTCTCATTCTCGCCCAAGTTCTTGGTAGGGATGCAAGCATGTAAGCCAAGCATTGTAAAACTCAGGGCAGCTATGTATAATCGTGATCTCAAACGCGTAACCAGCTATGTTATCAAAAGCAGTTGTAAAGTACATTAAATCGTTGCAAGTAAAAAAATACCGCAACCAACACCAAGCCTTTGTAGTGGAAGGAGCCAAAAGTGTTTTGGAACTGCTTCAATCTGACTTTAAGCTGCAGCATTTGTTTGTTACCGAGCACTTTCTTGCAGAACATACAGGTTTGCTTAGCAAAGGTTTGAAATACGAGGTGGTGAAGGAGGACGATCTGGTAAAAGCCGGCTCCTTTTCGAGTAATAACGCCGCTCTGGCAGTAGCCAGTATGCGCCAGCTGCCGGCGCTTCAGCTAAAGCAGGATGATTTTGTAATTGCCCTGGATGATATTCGTGACCCCGGCAATTTGGGCACTATCATTCGCATTGCGGACTGGTATGGTATGAAGCATGTGGTTTGTTCAGAAACTTGTGCTGACTTTTACAACGCCAAAGTAATTTCCGCTACAATGGGCTCTTTTACGCGCATCCAGGTGCATTATCTTGATTTACCAGGTTGGCTGCAGCAGCACACCTACAAGTATAAAATTTACGGAGCGGCTCTGAGTGGGAACAATCTGCACCGCATGCAGCTGAAGCCGGAAGGTATTGTTGTGCTAGGAAATGAAGCGAACGGTATTCGGCCAGAGGTAGCGCAGCAGGTAAATCAACTCATCAAAATTCCTGCTTTCGGAGGTGCTGAGTCTTTAAACGTGGCTACGGCTACAGCCATCATCATTGATAACTTTATGCGCAACAGCTAAAAAAAGGAGGGACCTGCAAAAGCCCCTCCTTTAAACTCAACTTAAACAAACAACATCTTTGCTACAGGAACAGGCGAAGTCCGAAACTCACTACACTTGTCTCTGGGCCACGGTTATCTTTAAACAGGTCGTTCATGTTATACTTGCCAAACAGCTTCAAAGAACCGTATCCAATCACACCTTCCGCGCCATACTGAATATCGCTTAGGTTAAAGCTGTCACGGTCTTTTTCTTTATCGCCGTTGAACTTCAGCTTAGAGTGGCTGCCCAATCGGTAGCCTATAAAAGGGCCGGCAGCTATCGTAAAACCGTCTTTGCCATTGTCGCGCTTAGATTGCAGCATAAGCATCAGGGGCAGGTTTACAGAGGAGTGGGTGAGCTTGCTCTTCTCGTAGTTCACTTCCGGGTCTATGGAGAAAACCGTAACTCCGTCTATATCCTGTACCAGAACATCATCCTCAAACATATAGTTGTTAAAGGCGAACTCCAGGCCGGAGAGTAAGTATACCGGGCTTTTACGGCCGCCTATCTGCGAGGTAAGGCGCCAGTTAAGGCTAACGTAGCGAGAGCCCCAGGCTTTCAGATCCGGTGTGTTATCTATGTCTGTGAAGGTGTTAAAGCCTAAGTCCATATCAAAACCGAAGCGTGTGGCTTTATAGCTTTCTGCTTCTTTAGCTTCCCTGGTACTGTCGCGCTCCTGTTTGGAAGGCATGTCCACATTTACTTTCGTGTTGCCATTGTCTTCTTCCACATCCACCTTTATCACAATGCTTTTATTGATGCGCACTTCATGCGTCTCTTTGTTTGTGCCTTGCCCTTTAATGGAATCCTGCTCTTGCACTGTGATGGTTACCTGTTCCGTCTGCCCAGCCTGCGCCTCTTGCTTGTTAAAGGTAACAGTCATCTCCTTGGATTCCTTGTTGGAGCTCTCCATTTGGTCTACGCGCTCCACATACTTGGTCAGTTCGCGCATCAGGGAGTCGAGGCTGTAGTTTTGGAAAGCCTGCAGTTGCTGAATGTTTTCCAGGTGCAGGATCATCTTGGCGCCGTTTGCCATTTTCACCACAATGGTGTCCTGGTTAGACGTTTGTAAGCGCTCTTTAAGGGTGGAGCCGCCTTTAGCAGACACACCGGTAGCGGCAGCCATGCAAATGGCCATTACGAGTAGTATAATCCGTTTCATGATCTTGGGTTTAGAGATTGATAACTTTTGATATTTTCTGTTTGCCGATTTGTGTTTCAAGAGCTACCCGGTCGGCCCGGATGCCCAGCTCCTCCAGCTCCAGGGTTTCGCCGGAGGCAAGGTTCCGCACCTGTTTGAAGATGTTTTTAGCCAGTGTTTTCTTGCTGCTTCGGCCTGTCTGCTGCACTTCTTCTGGCATAGCAGTCTGAGAGGCCACAGCGCGTTTAATGATAATTTCAACTGGCTCAGCGTTGAGATTGGCCTTGGCAAAACCTGCAGGTTCTTTTGCCGGAGCTGCCTCTGCGGCAGGTGCTTCTGGTGTTAAGTTTGCTGCGATGGCCGTCTGCGCATCGCTTTTAGTTTCCTTTTCTACAGCTGTGTTAGTTCGGCTTGCTTGCTGTAAAGCTTTAGGTCTTGCCTCAGCTAACATCTTCTTAGTTGCAGGCTGCTTTGTAATGTTAGATGCGGCTTTGGCTTCGGCGGTTGCCTGAGGTGTAAGATTTTTTTCCTGAGAGGAGAGGTTTTCTTCAGCAACTCCGTTCTGAGCCATCATACTTTCTCCTGGTGCAGTTTGCGGCACATCTATAAGTATAGGGGCGGCAGTTGGTTGGCTTTCCGGCAGCTTAAGGTCATACTTAGTAATGGTTTCACTTATTTCAGGAGTGCCGGTGTTGATGTTATAGAACACAACTCCAACCGCCAGCAGCAGCGATAAGGTAGCAGCCACAGAAGAGTAGAACCACATGTTACGCTGTTTGCCTCGATTTTTCTGCTCCGATTCTGGCACCATTAAAACTATAGGCTTTTCCTGCTCCGGCTCCATCCGTTCCTGCAAACGGCTCCAAAGATCGGCAGGAGGAGTGGGCGAGGAGTTGCCCAGGCCCTCTTTAAATATTTTGTCTATGTCTTCTGGTTTCATTGTCTTTCTCCTTCATTAACCGGCTATAGCTTCTTGTCCCTCCAGCCGGCGCTGCAGCATGTGTCGTGCCTTGCTTAACTGCGACTTAGAGGTTCCTTCGGTAATACCGAGCATATCAGCTATTTCCTTGTGTGAGTATCCTTCAATTGCGTACAGGTTAAAAACCGCTCTGTAGCCTGCGGGTAACGTTTTGAGTAGCTCCAGCAGCTCGCCTTCAGCCAGGTCTTGGTCTGCACCGGAAGTGGTAGCCACCTGTATGTAGCTGTCTTCTATAGCTATGTGCAGCGGCTCTTTCTTTCTCAGAAAAGCCAGCGCCTCGTTTACCATAATTCGGCGCACCCAGCCTTCAAAACTTCCTTTGCCCTCGAAACGATCTACGTTCTTAAAGATTTTCATGAATCCGTTGAGCAATGCTTCTTCCGCATCCATCTGGTTTTTGAGGTAGCGTAGGCAAACCCCATACATTTGCGCGGCAAATCGCTCGTACAGGAGCTTCTGCGCCTTTCCGTCTGCCATTTGGCATCCCGCTATCAGTTCTGCTTCTGTCACGCTTTGTAGAGGTTTATTCTATAGCTGTTTTCTATTTATCAAGAGCATCATCTGTTGCTCTGTACCCTTAAGATGTAAAGTACACACAAGGTGGTTGCCTGAGGATATTTAAATTTTCATCTTTTTTTCGATGCCCCCAACTCTTAAACTATAAATACCTGATCATCAGCCATAAAAATATTACTGCTTTTGTTTAGATTAATTCTGTATAAGGTTTAGCTATATGAAAAAAAGGTTGATGTCTTAAATTTGCCCTATGCGGATACCTGCGTTAGTGATGTCTTTGTTTATGCTTTGGATGGTCTGGCAGCCGTGCACTGATATGGTGCTACCCCAGCATGAGCACGAGCACCTGCTTGATCCTGCTAAAACTACCGGCGAGAGCCCTTTTCATGAAGACTCCTGCCCAATCTTCTGTTCCTGTAATTGCTGTGCCTCGCTTATAGTTACCCAAGATGCGCTGCAACTTGCTTTCCGTATTCCTGTCGAGCCGCAGGCTGTACCGCTGCAATTGGCAGAACAGCCGGAAAAGCACATCGCATTTGTACTGTGGCACCCGCCACGGCTGGCAGTTTAATTCCCAAATAATACGGTAAACCCATAGCCAGCCCTGCTGTGCTAGTCCATATTGCGCAGCTTACTTTTTAGTTGAGTTGCCGCAGGTTTATACCGGATCATTCAATGAATTAAATAAAATATCATGTTTCAGAAGATTATTAGTTTCTCCATACATAATAAATTGGTGGTAGGGCTGATGGTGCTGGCATTGGTGGTGATAGGTTTATATAACCTCACTAAACTGCCTGTAGATGCTGTACCAGACATTACCAACAATCAAGTACAAGTCGTTACTTCTTCCCCAACATTAGCCGCCCAGGAAGTAGAACGCTTTATCACAACACCCATAGAAATTGCGCTTGCCAACGTACCAGACGCTATTGAAATGCGTTCAGTCTCACGGTTTGGCCTGTCCGTTATTACCGTAGTTTTCGAGGATGGCGTGGATATTTACCTAGCTCGGCAATTAATTAAGGAACGACTGGATATGGCCGTAGAAGAAATTCCTGCCGGAGTAGGCACGCCGGAAATGGCCCCTGTAAGTACCGGATTGGGCGAAATTTACCAGTACACCATACATGCCAAAGAAGGCAGCAGTAAAAAATACTCTGCCATGGAGTTGCGCACCGTGCAGGATTGGATAGTAAGAAGGCAACTGCTCGGAACGCCTGGTGTAGCCGATGTAAGTAGCTTTGGAGGTTTTTTGAAGGAGTACGAGGTTGCCTTGAACCCTGACCGCCTGCGCAGCCTCAACCTAACAGTGCCTGACGTGCTGGAAGCCATCAGCACAAACAATGAAAACACTGGCGCTGCCTACATCGAGAAAAACAACAGCGCATTCTTTATCCGTGGCCTCGGGATGGTTAACGAACTGGCTGATATTGAACAAATCGTAATAAGTAACCAAAGTGGTGTGCCAGTGCTTGTGACTGATGTGGCGGAGGTGAAGTATGGCCATCCTGTTCGCTACGGCGCCCTTACCCGAAACAACGAGGGAGAAGTAGTAGGCGGCATTGTGCTGATGTATAAAGATGCCAACTCATCCCAGGTGATAAAGCAGGTGCAGAAGCGAGTGAAAGAAATACAAGCCTCTTTGCCGGAGGGCCTTGTGATTGATGCATACCTAGACCGGAGCGAACTGGTGGATAGGGCCGTGAACACAGTGACCAAAAATCTGATTGAAGGAGGCCTGATAGTGGTTTTTGTATTAGTGCTGCTTCTTGGTAACCTGCGTGCTGGTTTAGTGGTTGCTTCAGTTATACCGCTCTCCATGCTGTTTGCTATCACTATGATGAACATCTTCGGC
Source organism: uncultured Pontibacter sp. (assembly GCF_947495565.1). GTDB lineage: Bacteria > Bacteroidota > Bacteroidia > Cytophagales > Hymenobacteraceae > Pontibacter. Next base: position 60,092 of record NZ_CANLZM010000004.1, on the reverse strand, counting down.
GTGTCTGGCAACCTTATGAGCTTGGGTGCCATAGACTTCGGGTTAATTGTGGATGGCTCTGTTATTATTGTAGAGTCTGTGCTGCACTTCATTGTGGCCAAAAACACTAACCTGCCCCTCCGCAAACTCTCGCAGCGCGAAATGGACCTGGAAGTGGAGGGTGCCGCATCAAAAATCATGAACTCAGCGGCTTTCGGGATGATCATTATCCTGATTGTATACTTGCCTATTTTGGCGTTGGTGGGTATTGAGGGGAAAATGTTTAAGCCGATGGCGCAGACAGTGAGCTTCGCCATTATGGGCGCATTCATACTATCACTCACCTACGTTCCTATGATCTCAACGCTGGCACTGAGCAAAAAGACTAAGCACAAGCGCAATATCTCAGACCGAATCATGGACAAGATCATGCACTTGTACCAGCCTGTAATACGGTTCGCACTGCACAGCAAAATGCTAATTTTGGGTTTTGCCATAGGGTTGTTGGCTATTAGCTTAGTGATATTTAGCCGCATGGGAGGTGAGTTTATACCTACGCTGGATGAGGGAGACTTTGCCATGGACCTGCGGCTCGTGCCTGGAGCCTCACTTGAGCAAACTATAAATACAACCCTAAAAGCCAGCGAGATACTAAAAAGCAGATTCCCGGAGGTAAAAGAGGTAATCGGTAAAATAGGTACGGCTGAAATCCCTACTGACCCTATGCCAATAGAGGCGGCAGACGTGATGATCCTGCTAAAAGACCGTGACGAATGGACAAGCGCCAGCACCCGTGAAGAACTAGCTGCCAAAATGGATTCTGCTCTGCAGGTTATACCAGGTATAAATTATGGTTTTCAGCAGCCAATTCAGCTTCGCTTCAATGAACTTATTACCGGTGCCCGTCAGGACGTAGCAGTTAAGATCTATGGAGAAGACCTGGAAAAACTAAGTGAGCTTGCCAGTGAGGCAGAACGTTTGATCAGGCCGGTTCAGGGTGCACAGGATTTATATGTGGAAGAGGTAACCGGCCTTCCCCAGATTGTGGTTGAATACAAGCGAGATCGCCTGGCGCAGTATGGGCTGCATGTGCAGGACGTAAACCGTGTGTTGCGAACGGCTTTTGCAGGTGAGACTGCTGGATCTGTCTACGAAGGTGACCGTCGATTTGACCTGGTGGTACGGCTTGAGCAAAATTACCGTAACAACCTGAGCGATATAGAAGAACTGTTTGTTCCCTTGCCTAATGGAGGGCAGGTGCCGCTGCTGCAGGTAGCCAACATCCGCTATGAGGATGGTCCGATGCAGATATCCCGTGAAGAAGGCAGGCGGCGCATTGTTGTCGGTTTTAACGTGCGTGACCGTGATGTGGAGTCAATTGTGCTGGAGGTAAGACAAAAACTTGCTGAGCGTCTTGAGCTGCCTGCTGGGTATTACATTACCTACGGTGGTCAGTTCGAGAACTTAGTGAACGCTAGAGAAAGACTGCAGATTGCAGTGCCTGCTGCATTGCTGCTTATCCTGGTGCTCCTATACTTTACCTTTAAGTCGGTAAAACAAAGCCTGCTAATTTTCAGTGCTATACCGCTGGCTGCAATTGGAGGTATTTTTGCCTTGTGGCTTAGAGGCATGCCTTTTAGCATCTCGGCAGGCGTTGGTTTTATAGCCCTTTTCGGTGTAGCTGTATTAAATGGCATTGTACTGATAGGTTACCTGAACCAACTCAAACAAGATGGCTGGGATAATGTATACGAGCGCATTATTGAAGGAACCACTGTGCGGCTCCGGCCAGTACTGATGACAGCCTCGGTGGCAGCCCTCGGTTTCTTGCCTATGGCGCTTTCATCTTCGGCTGGTGCCGAGGTACAAAAGCCTCTGGCAACTGTGGTAATTGGCGGTTTAGTTACATCCACTCTGTTAACACTAGTAGTCTTGCCAGTGCTGTATTTTATTTTCACATCCAGAGATGAGAGAAAACCTCAAGTTTCAGTGGTACAAAATGTTGTGCTTATAATATTAAGTATAAGTTTATACTTTGGAAGCAGCTTATCCACGCAAGCGCAGCAACAGACAAAGCAACTGGATTTAAAGGCAGCGTTGGAGTATGCCAAAGAGAATAACCCAACACTACGCGCTGCACTACTCGAAACCGAACGGCAAAGAATGCTGCAAAGTGCCGCGTTTGATTTACCCAAGGCAGTGGTTAATTATAGGCGCGGCCAGATAAGTACTAACGAAACCGATGAAGAGATTACAGTTGCACAGCAATTTGCCTTCCCGACAGTTTACGGGCGGCAGGCCCGTTTAGCGGGTGCGCAAGCAAGCCAGGCGGAAATTAGTCAGCGCCTAGTGGAACGGCAGGTACTGCGCGATGTAAAGCTTGCTTACGGAGAATGGCAGCACATGCAGGCTGTTAGGCTATTGGTGCTGGCGCAAGACTCGCTTTACGAAAACTTCGAGAAGGCAGCCCGTGTCCGCCAACAGGCCGGTGAAACAGGGGCTTTGGAGAGAGCCACAGCAGAAGCCAAGCGACTCAGCATGAAAGCTGAACTGGTGCAGGTAAACGCAGACGCAGCCAAAGCCCAGACCCGACTGCGCCAGTTGCTGCACGCACCTGAAGGCACAATAAGCTTTGTAGTAGAACCGCATCAAAAGTATAGTGCTGTTATACTTACCGATACTGCCGCTGCTAAGGTTTGGCTTCAGATGCTACAAAATGAGGTGGAAGTGGCACAAGCGCAGACGAAACTGGAAAAAGCTAGGCTATTGCCTGACTTTAGCATAGGGTACTTTAACCAAACTTTTGTTGGAGAGAGTCCGGCTCGTGACCCTTCTCATATCTATAACAGCTCTGACCGCTTCGCAGGCGTGGAAGCCGGCATAGCCGTTCCGATATGGTTCGGAGCTCAAAAAGCCAAAATAAATGCTGCCAAACTGAACGAGCAGGCCGTGCAGAAACAAGCAGAGGCCAGAGAAGCTATTATTCGCGCTGACTTACAGAGCGCCCTTTATGAGTTAAAAAAACAGGGGCAGCAGTTGCTGTACTATGAGCAAGGTGCACTGCGGCAGGCGGCTCAGTTGGAGAAAGCCGCAGCATTAACTTTTAGATTAGGCGAAGCAGACTACATTGAGTTTGTGCAGGCTATGCAGCAGGCTTATACGCTTCGGCTACAGTACCTTGTTACGCTGCTGAATTACAACCAAAGTATCATTAACCTACAGTATTTAACCGGAGAAGAATAAGCATGAAACGATATATTTTACCAGCAGCGCTAGCAGCTACTTTATTAGCAGCCGGATGTTCAAAGCAAACGGAGGCGGTAAATGAGCCTCATGCTGCAGAGGAAACGGCAACAGACATCATAGTTTTTACAAAAGAAATGCAGCAGGTTAGCCAGGTAGAGGTGGGGCCGCTACAAGAGCGCACCCTCTCCACTCGTGTGCCGGCAAAGGGGCAATTATCTTTGCCTCCTCAGGGCAAGGCAAGTGTCAGCCCGCTTGTAGGGGGCATGGTACGCAGCATACATGTGATAGAAGGTGACTATATTCAGAAAGGCAAGGTACTAGCCACTATAGAGAACCCGAGTATTTTAGAGTTACAGGAAGCATATCTTTCAGTAAATAGCCAGTTAAGCATGGCCAGGCAGGAATACGAGCGCCAGAAAATGTTATCGGATGAACAAGTGGGCGCATTGAAAAAGTATCAGCAGGCATCAGCTGATGTGCAGGTGCTGGAGGCAAAGCGCAATTCGTTACGTGAGCAGCTACAAACTTTGGGGATTTCACCAGATAATGTTGAGAAGGGCCGTATCACGCGATCATTAAGCCTACGAGCTCCTATCTCAGGATTTGTTCAGTCCATAGCAGTAAACTTGGGCTCCTATACAGAACCCAACACACCTATTTTGCAAATAATAGATGATAGCCATCTGCACCTTGACCTGAATGTATTTGAAAAGGATTTCCAAAGGCTGGAGAAGGGGCAGAAAGTAGTGTTCTCCTTACCCAATGTATCCGGTGAAGAGGTGGAAGGAGAGATTTTTGCCATCGGAAAATCATTTGAAGGGGAGGCGCGGGTAGTGCCGGTCCACGCGGAGATTAAAAACAATCAAAATAAAGGGCTGCTTCCTGGCATGTATATAAATGGTTTTATACTTACGGGCAAGCATACCACATCCTCTGTACCGGAGGCAGCCATCGTGCTATACAAAAATCAGCAGTACATATTTCAGCAGTTAGATGACAAAACATTTAAAATGGTGCCTGTGGAAACAGGTATAACAGAAAAAGGATTTACAGAAGTAAGGATAGGGCAAGAGCTACCGCAGGATGCGCAATTTGTGCAGCAGGGGGCTTCCTATATACTTGCTGAAAAAATGAAGACTGAAGTTGCTGAGTAGCTGTATTTTTAGCTTAAACCAAAAGGGCTCCTCATTATTGAGGAGCCCTTTTGGTTTTGAAAATCTAATTTTCAACTTTTAGCCATTCTCTCTAACGCCTGTAGTTAAAGAAGGTTACAAAGCAGGAAAAAATTTTAAGCGGGCCCTTTCTCCTGAAGTAGCGGCTGCAGAATTTCCCAAACATTGCTGGCAAGTATCCTTTGCCCTTCTTCTGTTGGGTGTATGCCATCAGACTGATTTAAGTCTGCCTCTCCGCCCACACCTTCCAGCAGAAAAGGCACCAAGGCAACATTCTCTTCCTGAGCAACACGGGTAAACACCTCCCTGAAGTCTATAGAATACTTTTGCCCCATACTTGGCGGCACCTGCATACCTGTCAGCACTATCTCCACATCAGGGTTGCTGGCACGGACTTTCTCAATTATAGCTTTGAGGTTTGCATACGTTTCTTCGGTAGCAATTCCTCTTAAACCGTCGTTTGCGCCTAACTCCAGCACAAATACATCCACCTGCTGTTTCTTCAGAAGCCAATCCACACGGCTTTTGCCTCCGGCTGTTGTTTCTCCGCTCAAACCTGCGTTTATTACTTTATAGGGTAGGTCCAGAGAGTCTATTTTTTGCTGAATAAGCGCCGGGAATGCCTGATCAGGGTCGTCTAAACCATAACCTGCCGTTAAGCTATTGCCGAAGAACAAGATAGTTTTTGTTTCAGCCTCTGCTGCGGCTTGCGCATTTGCATCTCCTACAGTTCTGGTTTCCTGCTGATCAGTAATTTGCTCGTTTGCCTGGTTCTCACTACAGCCACTCAGGGTGGTAATGACTGCTAAACCTATGGCTAAAAATTGATTCTTTATCGTCATCTTTTATTTTTTACTAAATTTATACTTGGCCTGAGCTAAACCTATAACGTATGCAAAGAGTTATTTTGTTCGGAGGACGCGTTTGCTGCCTTAGCCTTTAAATGCCTCCTTTCTTTCGTCCACCTTTAATTTATACTTCGCAAGTGCCTACTATACTTGATATTCAGAATCTGAAGAAAACCTATGACAGCGGCGATCGCCACCTGACCGTGCTGCAAGGTATAAATTTTTCGTTACAGGCTGGAGATGTCTGCTCTATTGTCGGGCCGTCCGGCAGTGGCAAAACAACACTGCTTGGCCTTTGCGCCGGCTTAGATAGAGCTTCTGAAGGCTCTGTTATACTTAACGGCATTAAGCTGGATCAGCTTTCTGAGGATGAGCGGGCACAGGTGCGCAACCAGCATGTGGGCTTTATCTTTCAGAACTTCCAGCTGATTCCTACCCTCACAGCGCTGGAGAATGTGATGGTGCCGATGGAGCTAAGGGGCGAGCGCAACGTGCAGCAGCAAGCAATGGAACTGCTGGCCAGAGTTGGCTTAGCCGAGCGCCACGACCATTACCCGACACAACTTTCAGGAGGAGAGCAGCAGCGGGTGTCGCTGGCAAGGGCTTTTTCTAATAAACCAACCATACTTTTTGCAGATGAACCAACCGGGAATCTGGATGAAGAAACAGGAGAGCGTGTAGAGAAACTGCTGTTTGACCTGAACCAGGAAGCAGGCACTACGCTGGTGCTTGTAACCCATGACCTGGAGTTGGCCGCCAAGACAGACCGTATTATCCGCATTAAAGGCGGTACCGTAGTTTCTGACGAGGTGACGGCTTTTGCTAGCAAAGAGTAATACAAAGTATAGGCCTAAATCTCTGTTCATCCTCAACAATCAAACAAAGTAACTGTGTCAGACTCCAACATACATTCAATTGAGAAACGACCTTTACGCCTGCGCTGGCTCTTAAAAATGGCCTGGCGCGACAGCCGCCGCAACAGAGGCAGGTTGGCACTGTTTATTTCCTCTATTGTGCTGGGCATAGCGGCTTTAGTAGCGATCAATTCATTTTCTGACAACCTGCGCACCGATATAGACAAGCAAGCTAAATCACTGATAGGCGCTGATTTAGTAATTGCCGCTAACAAAGAAATTGAAGAGGATCAGCAGCAACTACTAGACTCTATCGCAATTGGCGGCGAACGGTCAGATGAAGTCCGGTTTGTGTCTATGGTGCTGTTCAAGTCTTCCGGGGGCACTCGGCTGGTACAGGTTAGGGCGCTGGAGCAAGGCGGGTTCCCGTATTACGGCGCCATAGAAACTGAGCCTGTAAATGCCAGCACTACCTTCAGGGAAGAAGGACGCAAGGCTTTGGTAGACCAAACTTTGCTGTTGCAGTACAATTCCAAGCCCGGAGACTCCATACGTGTTGGCAACCAAACATTCGAGATAGCCGGTGCCTTACACAAAATACCGGGGCAGTCTGCCATGACGGCTACCATAGCGCCGGCTGTTTACATACCTAAGCAGTACCTGGCCGAAACAGGTCTGGTTCAGAAAGGCAGCCGCGTCAGTTACTATCATTACTACAGACTGGCCGACAATACAGACGCAGACAAGTTGGTTGCCAAACTGGAGAAAAGGCTGGATGAAGCCGGTTTTGGATACGACACGATCGAAAGCCGCAAGGAAAGCACGGGCAAGTCTTATGAAGACCTGGCCCGGTTCCTGGCGCTTGTAGGTTTTGTGGCCTTGCTATTAGGTTGTGTGGGCGTAGCGAGTGCAGTGCATGTGTACATTCGGGAGAAACTGGCCACGATAGGTGTGCTCCGTTGCCTGGGCGTAAGCGGCAGTCAGGCTTTTCTGATTTACCTGTTTCAGGTGCTGGCAATGGGTCTAATCGGATCTGTGTTGGGAGCCATACTTGGAAGCCTGATTCAGTTATACTTACCTGAGTTGTTTAAATCTTTCCTTCCGGTGGAGGTGACGTTGGCCGTATCTTGGTCAGCCATTCTGCAAGGTATAGCAATTGGTGTGGTGGTAGCTGTTTTATTTGCCCTGTTGCCGCTGCTTTCTATTCGCAACATCTCCCCGCTGATCACACTTCGCGCCGGCATAGAGCATGTCTCTAAGAAACCAGATAAGCTGCGCTGGGGTGTGTACTTTCTGATTATTGCGTTTATTTTCATGTTTTCATACTTCCAGCTGGGCACCTGGCTAAGAGCATTGGGCTTTACAGGTGGTGTATTAATCGGATTTGTTGTGTTGGCGCTTATTGCTAGGCTGATGATGTGGCTGGTAAAACGTTTCTTTCCTGTGAGTTGGGGTTATGTGTGGCGCCAAAGCCTAGCAAATTTGTACAGGCCCAATAACCAAACCTTACTCCTTACAGTGTCCATCGGGCTTGGCACAGCTCTAATTGCCACTCTGTTTTTGATGCAACGCATACTCTTAAGCGAAGTGGCTTTTGCAGCCAGCGAGAACCAACCAAACATGGTGCTCTTCGACATACAGAATGCGCAAAGAGACGAAGTGGCTGCGCTTACCAGGCAGGAGGGTTTGCCAGTACTACAGTTGGTGCCCGTGGTAACAATGCGCCTGGAAGAAATTAATGGATTTACCGCTGCAGATGTTCGGGCAGATACTACCTTAGGTATCTCTGAACGAGCCTTTACCCGTGAATTCCGTGTGACTTACCGCGACTCCCTTATCAGCTCAGAAAAAACTAACGCCGGCGAGTGGCAGGGAGAAGTTACAGATCAGAATGCGCCTATACCTATTTCTGTAGAAGAGGGTTATGCCGAAAGGCTTAAAGCAGAGCTTGGCGACACGCTATTATTTAATGTGCAGGGCGCACGCTTACCTACTGTGATCACGCATTTACGAGAGGTGGAATGGAACCGTGTACAAACCAATTTCCTCATCGTCTTCCCGAAAGGCGTACTGGAAGAGGCGCCGCAGTTTCATGTGCTCATGACGCGCACCAAAACCGATGAGCAGGCGGCGCTATTTCAGCAGACGCTCGTCCGCCAGTTCCCAAATGTTTCGGCTATAGACCTTGGCTTGATCTTGGAAACGTTAGACGACATTCTCGGCAAGATATCCTTTGTGATACGCTTTATGGCGTTTTTCAGTATCAGTACAGGCTTATTAGTGCTGATAGGCTCTATTAACAACAGTAAGTACCAGCGCGTGCAGGAAAGTGTGCTACTGCGTACTCTTGGTGCTAGCCGTAAGCAGATACTAAGTATAAATGCTTTCGAATACCTACTGCTGGGCGCATTAGCAGCCGGCACAGGCATTATACTTTCTGTAGTGGCAAGTTGGGCCCTGGCTGTTTTCAGTTTTGAGGTGGCTTTTGTGCCAGACCTGTCGCCATTGCCTCCTGTGTTTATTGGCATTACAGTGCTTACTGTCTTTATTGGCATGCTTAATAGCCGTGGTATTCTGAACCGGCCGCCGTTAGAGGTCTTGCGCCGTGAAGCAGCATAAATAGCGAACTAAATAACTTGATTTTTAGACAGTAAACAGCCTCATAAGGTAGTGTATATAACAAGGAGCATCTTCCGGAAAAGTTGCTCCATACAAGTTTTTAGTACTTACCAATATCTTAATAAGTAACCCTAATGCTTGCGAAATGGTAATACGTTATATTACTAATGCATAATTCAAAAGCAAGACTTGTAAGGCTATGAGAACATCTAAAGACGAGAATAAAAACAAAACAGTATTAATAACAGGAGCCTCTAATGGCTTCGGAATGGAGTTTGCCAAAATCTTCGCGAAAGACGGCTATAACCTGATTCTGGTGGCCCGCAGCACAGAGCGACTAAGAAAACTTGGTTATTTCCTGCAGGACGAACATCAGCTAGAGCACGTTTGTATCATAACGGCAGACCTGACACGTCCGCAAGCGCCGCGAGAAGTATACGAAGAAGTTAAAAACAGTGGACTTGAAGTAGATATCCTGATCAACAATGCTGGTGCTGGCATACATGGCCTATTTGCTGAAACAGATCTTGATCGTGAAAAAGCTATTATACAGCTTAACATTAATACGCCGGTGGAGCTCACAAAGCTTTTCCTGCAGGATATGAAGCGCAGAAAATCAGGAAAGATATTGAATCTAGCCTCAGTTGTGTCATTTATGCCATCACCGTTGATGGCTATTTATGGAGCCACTAAAGCCTTTATACTTTCATTTTCAGAGGCTTTATCCAACGAGCTAAAGGACACGGGCATTACGGTTACCGCACTTTGCCCTGGGGCAAGCAACACCATGTTTTTCAGGAGAGCAGGCGCAGCACATACCCGCGCAGCAAACGGATCCTTATCAGAGCCTGCAGAAGTAGCTAAAGACGGTTATGACGCACTGATGCATGGGGAAACGCGAACCATATCAGGTCTTAAAAATAAACTGCAGGCTACCAGCGCTAACATTATGCCGGATATGGCTTTGGCAGCTAACATGCGGCATTTAATGGAAGAAGAGGAGGACGAACAACCTGCAGAAGAGAACAGATAATTTCTAAGTAAGTATAAAACCAAAAGGCGCCACCGTTATAAGTATATTATATCGGTGGCGCCTTTTTAGTGACTAAAGCAAAACAGGGATCTTTTAAGAATCCCTGTTTATATAGAACATAGACAACAAATGCCATCTGTTCTTCTTATTTTTATATACGGTTTACTAATTGGCAGGTTATACTTTGTCCTAGAAATTTTTATCAATAGCTATCCGAAGCCAGCATAACCAACGTGCAGTGATGGAGCGTTTCTATGTTAGCCTTTTGAGCCATTTCCTCTAATTCCCGGTTTTCCGTTCCAGGGTTAAAAATGATGCGCTTAGGCTTTAGATCCAGTATGTAATCATACCAAACAGGCTGGTTGCGTGGGCCAACATATAAAGTCACGGTATCTACATCCGTAATTTGCTCAGATTTATCAGTTACAATTTTCTGCCCGCCAACTTCAGCATTTTTTATACCTACAGGCACAACCTCATGGCCATGCTGCTGCAACCTGTGCACAGCTTTGTAAGCATAGCGGGTTGGGTTGTCAGAGGCTCCTAATACGACTGTTTTTTTCATACATTAAATTTCAGTTCAGATTCAACATTGTATACCTCTTGTACTTTGCAGCCCCGTAAAAAGTTAATCCAAGACGCTAATAGACCATTAAAAAGCCTCCTGTCCATCTGGGCGGGAGGCTTTTTAAAATATAAATTTATACTTTCAGTAAGCAGATTTAACTTATTGCTATTCCAGCGCTTATAGCTGCCTTCTCAGCACATCGTTCGCCATCCATGGCTGCCGAAACTATACCACCGGCATAGCCTGCTCCTTCACCACACGGATATAAGCCTTTTACCTGCGCATGCTCCAGTGTGTCCCGATCACGAGGGATTCGGACAGGGGAGGAAGTCCGGCTTTCAACCCCCACGATTTGCGCCTCGTTACTTAAGTAGCCACGCATTTTGTTGCCGAAAGCCTTGAAACCTTCCCGCATACGATAAGCCATATCATCCGAGAAAAGCTCATTCATATCTACAGGTACAAGCCCTGGCTGGTAGGATGTTTCGAGCAGCTCTCCGCCCGACTTGAATTTTGTAAAATCCTGCAAAAGCTGCGCAGGTGCAGCTTGCGTGCCACCCGCCATTTGGCAAGCTCTCTGCTCCAAGGCCTGCTGCATGCGCAAGCCTGCCAAAGCTCCGTGTTTATGCAAGTCCATGTCCTCAAGCTCTATGGCTACTACAATACCGGAGTTTGAGAAACGTGAATCGCGGCGGCTGGGAGACATTCCATTTACCACTACCTCACCGGGAGCAGTGGCTGAAGGCACTATAAACCCGCCGGGGCACATGCAAAACGAAAATATCCCGCGCTGTTTATTTTTATAGTGCGTTTGATGCACGAGTGCGTAAGAAGATGCCGGCAAATAAGGCCCTCTATCTTCGCATTTATACTGTATTTTATCGATTAAGCTTTGCTGATGCTCTACACGCACTCCCATGGCAAAAGGCTTTGCCTCAACAGTTATACCCTTATGGTGCAGCAATTCAAAGACGTCGCGTGCGCTGTGGCCTGTGGCAAGTATAACTGACTCTCCGGTGTATTCCTGGCCATTATGCGTAAAAACCCCTCGTATTTTGCCCTGCTGAAGTATAAAATCAGTAACGCGCTGATCGAAATGCACTTCACCGCCGGAGTTACGGACAGTTTCGCGTATGGCTTCAATGATCTTGGGTAATTTGTTTGTACCAATGTGCGGGTGGGCATCAAACAGAATATCAGGAGTGGCGCCGTGCTGCACCAGTATCTGCAGAATACGCTGCAAATCACCACGCTTCTTAGAACGGGTATAAAGTTTTCCGTCAGAGTATGTTCCGGCTCCGCCTTCCCCGAAGCAGTAGTTAGAGTCTGGGTTAACCGTATGTTCTTTGTTGATGGCTGCTAAGTCCCGGCGGCGGCTTCTTACGTCTTTGCCACGTTCCAGCACGATCGGTTTCAAGCCAAGTTCTATGCATCGCAGTGCAGCGAAGAGTCCGGCAGGCCCTGCGCCCACGATGATTACCTTATTGGCATTTGTTACGTCCGGGTAATCATACCGAGGAGAGATGATTTCAGTAGGAGGGTTGTCCAAGTATAGATCTGCCCGCACCCGAACCTGCACCTGGCGACCACGGGCATCAACAGAGCGTTTTATTCGGTGCAGAAACTTAACATCCTCTGGCTGTACGTTAGCATTTTTTAAAATTTCCCTTTCTAACTGCTGGGCATCAAAACCCAACTCTGGCGGAAGCACCAGGTCAATTTCCTTTTTTCTCATTCTTAACAGGTAAGGTAGTTAACCTTAAACTTATAGATTAATAATTCGCTTGGATGTATGCGTTACTTACCAACAAAAAGGAAGTCGGCGTAATTCAAACTAAAGTATAAATTTGCCTTGCAAAACATGTTGCAGACTTTACTTGCTTTAGGCTTGATTACTGTTAATCGTTAAGTACTTTCTCAACCCATCCTTTTCCCCATTCCTCCATCTCCTGCTCTGTGTAAAGCGCTGGGTAAAAAATGCGTTTCTGGAAGCGGGGAGGCAGGTATTTCTGCCAATTAGTGCCTCCTGTGGCAGCAATAACTTCCGGGTCGCGCTGCAGATAGCGAACAGCGGATTTGTAGTGCATCAGAGGCCAGTTCACATTTACATTGCTATCCAGGTTACGCAATGCCTGTATTAGCTTAGGGTTTTGCTGATCCTCTTCGGGCAGGTTTTTATAAACGTGCCACACGTTTTTATCAGCGTACTCTTTGGCAAAACTGATTAAATGAGCCGTATACTTATCCTCAAACTGCTTTAGAGTAAGGGTTTTAGCGCCGGAGGCAACCTCGGTCGCACCTTCTTTCCAGTAAATACAGCCGATCATCTCCTCATGCGTACTCTCCAGCCCAAGCACGGCGCGCTTGGCTTTATCCACTAGATTGCGCAGGTCCGTGGATGCGATTTCAATAAGGCGATACTGAACCGATTGAAACCCGCTGGCGGGCATCAAAGCCATCCTGAACTGCAGGAACTGCTTAGGGTCCATGCCATCCACCATCACATCAAAAGAGTTAATCAGGTTATCAAAATACCGGTTAATGCGCTTCAACCTAAGCAACAGCACATCAACTTTAATTGACTTATCTTCACCTATTTGCCGATATTCTTCAAGGCAGAGCTTAAAGTATAATTCGGTAATCTGATGATACATGATAAAGATCTTCTCATCCGGAATATTGGTGCGCGGGTTCTGTAAACTCAGCAGGGTGTCCAGATGAATGTAATCCCAGTAAGTCAGAAAATTGGTGTGATAAAGCCCTTCCAGATAAGCGGCAAGATCCTGGCCCAAAGGCACGTATTTTTCCTCCAGCCGCTTTAGCTGTTCCAGTACTTCAGGTTTAAAAGAATGCTCCATTTTTATAACTTGGGATGATCCATGCAAAAATAAGAAAACATTTAGAGGCAGCATTAAATTCAGCTTTGTTTTAAACTGCGGCATAAAACAACCTTACAAATTGCAATTCGCTGCGGATTAAGAAGCAGCCGCATTTGCTTAATAGAAATTCGGTTCAATTTTGTAGATGGAATACAGGCGTTTGTAGAATTAAAGCTAATTTAAACCCAGAATAGCGCAAAGCTGCTAGTAAATTGCTAAATTTGGTTTTCACGATATAGAGCGTATGGCTGAGAAAAGTAGTGTTTTTGATATGATCGGGCCAGTTATGATAGGGCCATCCAGTTCCCACACGGCTGGGGTGGTACGAATTGCCAGAGCTGCCATTCGTATTTTGGGAGCGGCGCCACAAGAGGTAATTATCACTTTTTACAATTCATTTGCACGCACTTATGAGGGACATGGCAGCGACCGCGCCATTGTAGCCGGTTTACTGGATTTTAAAACTGACGATAAGCGGATTAAAGAAGCTTTTGACTTTGCAAAGGAGCGAGGCCTTAAGTATACTTTCAGATCGGTTGGCAATGCCTCTACCATGCACCCCAATACTATAAAACTCAACCTGAAAGCCGAAGGGCGTGAGGTTGAGGTTGTTGGCCAAAGCCGTGGAGGTGGGGTCATCAATATTTCAGAAGTAGATGGGTTTTCAGCAAATTTCTCGGCTACGCTGCACACACTCATCATAGATGCGGCTGACGTGAAAGGCAGTATAGCTTTTATTGCGTCGGTGTTGGCTCATGATGACTGTAATATTGCTACCATGAGCGTGTCGCGGAAAGGAAAGCACGAGCGGGCACGACAGTTTATTGAAATGGACTCAGGAATTAAACCGATAACGCTCGAATACCTTAAACAGCTGAGCTGGGTAAAGCATGTGGTCTATATTCCTAATATTGACCTTTAAACAAGTATAGCTACTATGAAAAAAACATCAAAAACGCTGTTATTGGCGTTGGGTATTTCGCTGGCTGGCACCACCGGCGCCTGGGCTCAGCAAGACCCGAGTGGCGATGGCGTATGGACACTCCAGGAGGCGGTGGAGTATGCCAAGGTAAATAACCTGCAGGTAAAGCAAACAAACCTTAACCGCAAAATAAACGAGATTGACTATAAGCAGTCTCAGCTGGATCGCCTGCCTATCCTTAATGCTAACGGAAGCTACTTCTTTAACACAGGTTCATTTCAGGACCCGGTAACGTTTTCGGTACAGACTCAGGAGGCGCAAACAGCCAATTTCTCGGCAAGTGCTTCTGTCCCTCTTTTTCAAGGCTTTAGGCAGACCAACTTAATTAAGCAAAATAAGCTTGAGTTAGAAGCAAGCCAGCAAGATGTGCTGTCTACACAAAATGACATCACTATTCAGCTTGTAACGTCTTACCTGAACATCCTTTTCTCAGACGAGCTAATAAAGACGTCGGAGCTGCAACGTGATGCCACCAGGCAGCAACTGGATCGCACTCGAATACTTTTCGATGCCGGCAGTGTAGCCGAAAACTCGGTGCTGGACCTGGAGTCTCAGTTAGCTACAGATGAGCTGAACGTTATTAACGCTACAAATCAGCGCGATATCTCTCGCCTGAACCTGATGCAACTGCTTAACATCAAAGCGAATGAGGAATTCTCTATTCAGATACCTGAGCTGCCGGAACCAGACCAATACCCGCTTGTTGTAGACGGATCACAAGTATACGATATAGCGGTGCAAACCTTGCCAGCTATTAAAGCTGTTGATCTAAGGGTGCAAAGCGCACAAAAAGGTGTTGACGCCGCCAGAGGCAATTATTTCCCTCGTATAAGTTTAGGCGCCGGTATAAATACACGTTACTCAAGCACGAGTAATTTTATTGTTGGCCGTGAAGACAGATTTATAGAGCAGGTTTTCTACACCAACCCTCAAGGCACGGAACAGCAGTCTTTTTACCTGCTCCAGCCTGCACCGATTTATGACGATTACTCATTTTTAGACCAGGCAAAAGATAACGTGGGCAAGAACTATGGTTTCACACTTTCGGTGCCAATCTTTAATGGGTTTCAGGTGCGAAACAGTGTGCAGCGGGCTATAATTTCTCAGGAGAACGCTAACCTGAACGCTGATATAGCACGCAACAACCTGCGCCAGACTATTGAGCAAGCCTATGTGGATGCCGTGGCTGCAAAGCGCAAGTATAACGCCTCCCGTGAACAGGTAAGAGCTGCTGAACGAAATGTGCGCAATGCTGAGCTTAGGCTAAATTCAGGCATTATAAACTCTGTAGAGTATGTTATAGTAGCCAACACCTTCCGCAGTGCACAGTCAGAGTTACTGCAGGCAAAGTATGATTATATTTTCAAATTAAAAGTTCTGGACTTCTACCAGGGCAAAGACATATCTTTCTAAAACTATGGCTAAGAAAAAATCAAGGCTTATCCCTATCCTGATCGGTGTACTGGTATTGCTGATAGGATTTATCGTTGTTGCTAAAAAAGCCGGCTGGATAGGCCAGGAAGAAGGCACTGAAGTTGTGCTGGCTGAGGCTAAACCAGTAGACATCATTGAAAAAGTAAGCGCATCCGGAAAGGTGCAGCCTGAGACTGAGGTGAAGATCAGCCCGGACGTATCCGGTGAGATAATTGAGTTGAATGTAGAGGAGGGCGACTCTGTGGTAAAAGGACAGCTGCTGCTTCGCATTCGCCCAGACAATTATCAGTCAATGGTGGATGCACAGCAGGCATCTGTAAATACCCAGCGCGCAAATTTAGCTCAGGCTAGAGCAAGGCTGACACAGGCGCAGGCGAATTTTGCACAGGTAGAGCAAAACTATAAGCGTAACCAGCCTCTATTCGAGAAAAAAGTTATTTCTCAATCTGAGTGGCAACAAATTGAAGCAAACTACCTGGCTACTAAGTCTGAGGTTGAGTCTGCCCGCCAAAGTGTAAGAGCTTCTGAGTATAATGTTCAGAACGCCCAGGCATCACTCAAAGATGCTCGTGAAAACCTTAACAAAACAACGATCTACGCCCCTGTAAGCGGAACGGTTTCTAAGCTGAACGTAGAGCAAGGCGAACGCGTAGTGGGTACCTCGCAGATGGCCGGTACGGAGATTATGCGTATTGCCAACCTTAACAACATGGAGGTGCGTGTAAATGTAAATGAGAACGACATTATCCGCGTTAATTTAAACGACTCTGTTGAAGTAGAAGTAGATTCATACGCCAGTCAGGACGAAAAATTTAAAGGCGTAGTAACAGCTATAGCCAACACGGCCAAAGATGCCACCACACTTGAGGCCGTTACTGAGTTTGAAGTACGCATCCGACTGCTGAATAAGTCTTACGACCACTTACGCGGCACCTCGTCCCGCCCGTTCAGACCCGGCATGACAGCCTCTGTAGATATTATAACGGAGCGAAAACCTAATGTTTTATCTGTACCTTTGTCTTCTGTTACTACCCGCTCTGCCAAACCAGAAGCCGAGAATAAAGCTAAAGCAGAAGAAGAGGAGAACGGACAGCAGAACGATCAGGAAGAAGCTGCACCGGCAGAAGTTAACGAAGTAGTTTTTGTTTATGACGAAGCCACTAACACAGTAAAAGCTGTAAACGTTAAAACCGGCATCAGCGATTTTGAGAATATTGAGATACTAAGCGGCATTAAACCTGGGCAGAAAATTGTAGCAGGGCCATTTAGAGCAGTTTCAAAAACATTGGAAAATGGCGCTAAGGTAGCAGTTAAAGAAGAGGAATCTCTAAATAAACAGGCTATCGCTGCGGATACTAAAGACAACTAACAGATTTGGAAAAAGTAGCAGTACTGGGAGGAGGAAGTTGGGCGACTGCTTTGGTCAAAATCCTTTCCGAAAACAAATCCCAAGTAAACTGGTGGATGCGCAATGAAAATGATGTGCAGCACCTGATCAAATTTAAACATAACCCGCGCTATTTAAGCCAGGTTTCGTTTGATCTTACTTACGTTAAACCATCCACAGATATACAGGCTGTTGTAGCCTCTGCGGATTGGGTAATTCTAGCAGTGCCAGCCGCATTCGTGCAGCTGGCACTTGCCGATTTACAGGAAGATGCTTTTACCAGCAAAGTGATCATCTCCGCTATCAAAGGTATGATACCGAAAGATAACGTGCTGATTACGGATTATGTGAAGCATGCCTATCATGTGCCTGGTGAGAACCTGCTGGTTATTGCCGGACCATGCCATGCTGAGGAAGTAGCGCTGGAGAAGCAGTCTTATCTCACCATCGGCTCTCACAATTTAGCCACTGCAGAGCATTTTTGCGAGTTGCTCCGGAACCGTTACGTTAAGGCAAACCCGCTGGACGATCTGGACGGGATTGAGTATTGCGCCGTGATGAAGAACATTATTGCGCTTGCCTGCGGGATTGCCCGTGGCCAGAACTTCGGAGATAACTTTCAGGCAGTGTTGGTTTCCAATGCGATGTTTGAGATAGAGCGCTTTCTGGATGCTATTATGCCGATACACAGGGCGCTGAGCGGCTCCGCTTACCTCGGCGACTTATTAGTAACCGCATACTCCCAGTTTAGCCGCAACCGCACATTCGGTAATATGATAGGGCGGGGGTATACCGTAAAATCGGCGCAAATAGAGATGAACATGGTGGCTGAAGGATACTATGCGGTGCAAAGTATTTATGAGCTCAACAAGAAGCTAAAGGTTAGTATGCCTATTACAACGGCTGTATACCATATACTGTACGAGCGTATTTCTCCGGCTGTAGAATTTGAGATTCTGAAAGAGAAGCTTAAATAAAAGGATTGACAAACATAGAAGGCACACCTGAATCAGGTGTGCCTTTTTTATAAGTTGGAATGCCGCATAATGCTATCGCCAAGAGCTCGGTAAACTGCCATGATTGTAATAGCCGCCGAAAAGCAAATACTATAGACACTGGCAAGCACCTGAAATTCAGTATAAGGTATATGGTAAAGCTGCAGCAGATCCAGGAGCAGGAGCATGATAGAAGCAATAGCAAAGCCTGCCAAGGCAAACATAAAAGCCCGATTAAACATTCTGGAAGGCAATCTGTCTATTAGCGTCTGGCTTCTTAAGTGCCAGTGCAGCGGCAAAACCTTCCGGCTGCGCAACGCACGGCGTGTGGCTATGGTGGCTACCCAACCGATAGCAAATCCGGCTATCATACTATAGGCGAATAGGTGTGTCGCAATGCTCTGCTGCCCCCAAAGCGGAAGTTCTTTGTAGGGCATCCACATGATAGCCGTAAGCAACATACTAAGGGTGACGGAGGCCACCGCAAGTATAGCTGCCAGCGAAAGTAAAAACCTATAGTTCAGGCTTATATGCATGAGTTCAACCTTTTCTGTACAATTACCTATACTTATTAATGAGCCATAAGGATATAGAAGCACAAGAAATTGCAAATCTTTGCGTTAGCAACGGCTGTTGAGAACACAAATTTAAACAGGCATGAAACAGCACCTCCAGCAGATAGACGTTATAAAAGGCATTGCCATGCTGGCCGTGCTGCTGCTGCACTCCCTTACACGGCAGTCGCTGGAGCAGAGCTTTGCCGTGTATCATATCTGGCAGGCTGTGCCGCTGTTTATGGTCGTTATGGGGCTCAATCTCAGTTTATCGCTGCACGGAAAAACACAGCATTTGCAGTTGCTGTACACCAGAAAATACTTTACAAAAAAAGCCGCGCGTATCTTTGTGCCCTTCATCATCATCTTCCTGCTTTCCATACTTATAGGTTTGCTATGGGAGTGGTTGACAGGAGAAAAGCTGCTGGAATTTAGCGGTTATACCTGGGTTGGCGTGTTACCTATAACTGGCCGTGGCAACTACTTTATTACGCTCCTCCTGCAATCTGTGCTGCTGTTGCCCGTTATAGGGTTTGGTTTCAGTAGAGTTCCTATGGTTACCACACTTATACTTATACTTCTGGAAGTAGCTTTTCAGCTGTGGGCGGCACATTTTTCGTTTTTTAATAATAATAACTATCTCTATGATGCTGCTTTTCCGCGCTATTTCACCGCAATTGCATATGGGCTGTGGTTATCTAAATTGGTTTGGGAGCCATTCAGGTGGAGGTATCTCATACTTCTTGCCGCATTAGGATTGGTGGCAGGCTATTCTTTATACTTGCTTCAGTACGGAGAGATCAGAATTGAGAATATAATCCGGCCTGAATGGCAAACCCAGCAACTGCTAACCTTTGGCTATGCTGCGCTGCTTATATGGTTGCTGATTAAGCTGCTTCCCAATTATTCTAATTTCATACCACTGCTTGTGCTGTCGGAACTGGGCAAAGCATCGTACCATATTTTTCTGGTGCAGGTGGTATATTTTGGGATTGCCAATCAAGACCTGCCGCACCTGGCCAACATCTTCATACCTATCACTTTAGGGTATATGTTTTACAAGCTTGAACCCAAATTACTGTTTGGCTGAGTTACTTTAAATATTCAGGAGATTAGCTGACATTGCTTCTATACAGTTATGGCTAAAGAGAAAGTGATTAAGGTAGTTTGCGCGTTGGTGGAGCACTCCGGTAATCTGCTTATTACGCAACGAGGTGAGTTGATGCATGAGGCGCTGCTTTGGGAGTTTCCGGGCGGCAAAGTGGAGCCGGGGGAGACAGAAACTGGGTGCGTAGCGAGAGAACTGCAGGAGGAACTCAATATAACTGTTCAGCCTTACCAGCGCTTGTCGCCAGTATTGCATCACTCCCCAATCCGAAGTATAGAACTGATCCCGTATATCTGCCATTATACCGACGGTGTTATTAAGCTGCATGAGCACCGGGCTTACCGTTGGGCAACTCCAGATGAACTGCCTCATTATAATTGGTGCCCAGCTGATGTGCCAATAGTTCAGGAATACCTGCAGCTAAGAAATGCCTGCCGATAGCCATACTTTCAGAACCTGCAATTTAGCCGTACCTTTGTGCCATGCAATTTCCTGTTTCATTTACTGAGCGCATGCAGCGCCTGTTGGGTTCAGAGGACTATGAAAATTTTCTGAAAGCCCTGCAACAGACGCCACCTGTGAGTGTCCGCATCAACAAAGCCAAAGCAGTAGCGGCAGCCGAATTACAGCCTGTAGCCTGGGCTGAAACTGGTTTTTATCTGCCTGAGCGCCCACTGTTCACCCTAGATCCTGCCATACATGCGGGTGCTTACTACGTGCAGGAGGCAAGCTCTATGTTTGTGGAGCAAGCGCTAAGGCAGGCGGCAAACCTGGATGAGCCGCTTCAGGTACTGGACCTCTGCGGCGCACCAGGCGGAAAATCTACACTTCTGGCAAGCCTTATTTCTGAGGAGAGCCTGCTGGTTTCGAATGAAGTGATTCGTAGCCGAGCCTCCATACTGGCTGAAAATGTTGCCAAGTGGGGCAGCGGCAATGTGCTTGTCACCAGCAACGACCCGCGTGACTTCGGCAGGCTTCCTGATTTTTTTGATGTGATGGTAGTGGATGCTCCTTGCAGTGGCGAGGGCATGTTTCGTAAAGATCCGCAAGCCATAGGAGAGTGGTCGGAGGAGAACGTGAACCTTTGCGCACAGCGTCAGCAACGTATTTTGATGGATGTATGGGAGGCATTGAAACCGGGAGGATTGCTGATTTATAGCACCTGCACTTGGAACGAACAGGAAAACGAGAAAAATATTGCCTGGCTGTCGGACCAGGAAGGTGCGGAAAGTATAAAATTGCAGCTGCAGCCGGAGTGGGGAGTGGTTCCAACGCAGCTTGAGGGCGTGGAGGGTTATCGCTTTTACCCGCACCGCGTGCAAGGCGAAGGTTTCTTTATGGCTGTGGTGAGGAAAGCAGGTAGCGCAGAAGTTGTTAGCCACGGCAAAAGCCGGAAGAAGAAGTATAAGCTGACTGCTGCCGGAAAGAAAGAGCAGGCGCTAGTGCAGAACTGGCTGCTGCAACCTGAGAAGTATACTTTCCTGCAGTACGGCGAGGTTATTTCGGCGTTGCCTGCTAACCTGTTTGAAGCCGCAGATGAAGTATACCAAAGCCTGTATGTGATCTACGCTGGCACTGAGGTAGCCGAAGTTAAAGGTAAAAAGCTTAAGCCGTTGCAGGGAATGGCGCTCTCACAGCACCTCAACAAGGAGGCTTTCGAGGTTGCGGATCTTGATTTGGAGCAGGCGCTGCGCTATTTGCGCAAAGAGGATATCAGCCTGGGCTTAAGCGGAAATAACTGGCTGCTGCTGCAGTACAAAGGCCTGCCACTTGGTTGGGCAAAGCAAATCGGCAGCCGACTCAATAATTATTACCCAAAAGAGTGGCGCATCCGGATGGAGCTTCCTGCAGAGCTGCCCGAAGACGGACTGGTTATTAAATGATAGTTGTAAAGTATAAACGGCAAGGCCGGAGCTTTTAATTTAGCTCCGGCCTTGCCGTTTATTGCTGATGCTATTCCTCTTTACTCTACAAACAGCACCAAGCCTTTCAGATATTCTCCTTCCGGATGAAAGATGGAAATAGGATGATCAGCGGGTTGGGAGAGGTGGTGCATGATCTTAATATTGCGTCCGGCATCTATAGCGGCAGCCATCACCGTATTATTAAACAGGTATTTATCGACCACCTGGGAGCAGGAGAAGGTAAACAGAATACCGCCGGGCTTAATCTTTTTCATCGCCTCTGCATTCAGGCGCTTGTAGCCCATTAACGCATTGTGGCGCACGTTCTGGCTCTTGGCAAAAGCCGGAGGGTCCAGTATAATGACATCATACAAGTCTTCCTTGCCCTTCAAAAACTCGAAAGTATCAACGGCAAAAGCCTCATGCTTTTCGGGTGCTTGGCTCAGCTCCCCGTTTTTCACCGTCAGCTCAATTGCTTTCTTAGAAACGTCTACAGAGTGTACCTGACTAGCACCTGCGTTTAAGGCGTACACCGAGAAACCGCCTGTGTAGCAGAAAGTATTCAAGACTGATTTGTCCTTCACGTAACGTGCCAGCAGGTCGCGGTTTTCGCGTTGGTCAATAAAGAAACCTGTCTTTTGACCGGTTTCCCAGTCGATAAAAAACTTGTTGCCATACTCCGTTACGACCACGCCACCTTCTGACTGGCCATACAGGTAGCCGTTCTGCGCCTGAACAGGTGCTTTTGGTGGCAGCGACTCCGCGCTTTTATCATATACAGCACGCAGTCTGTCGCCGTAGATCTCCTGTAGCGCCTGCGTCACGTATTCCCGCACATTATACATGCCCACAGTGTGTGTTTGTACAACAGCAGTATCTTTGTAAAAATCCACGATCAGACCTGGCACGCCATCACCCTCAGCATATACTAAGCGGTAAACATCTGTGTCCAGGTTATCTATCAGGCCCAGGCCCTGACGGTAATCAAACGCTTTCTGCACTTTACTTTTCCAGAACGTATAGTCCGGTTCTGCTTGCTCAAAAGAGAAAATACGCACGGCAATAGAGCCCGGTGCATAATGGCCCATACCCAGAAACTCACGCTTGCTGGAGTATACTTCTACTACATCGCCTTCCGCCGGCTCACCGTCTGCTTTTCTAATAGCCCCGGAAAATACCCACGGATGCTGGCGCTTGAGGGAGTGCTCCTTACCTGGCGCTAAGTATAATTTAATAAGTGACATCTTAATTGCTAATGGTTGATTGCTGATTGTTTATACTTTAGACTGAGCCTAAGTATAAACAATCAACCAAAGTATAATTTTATGCAAAGGTAGCCATTTCGGCGTTATTAGTTGTAGGGTGTGGCAATACAGCTTAATGAGGAAAAACGATCAGCAATTATTAACCGGCAGCTATAATTTCCAGCTCCTCCAGCTTTGCGTACAACTTTTGCACCGGCAGGCCCACCACA
Source organism: uncultured Pontibacter sp. (assembly GCF_947495565.1). Classification (GTDB taxonomy): domain Bacteria; phylum Bacteroidota; class Bacteroidia; order Cytophagales; family Hymenobacteraceae; genus Pontibacter. The sequence goes on along the minus strand of NZ_CANLZM010000004.1, from coordinate 37,056 downwards.
TTAAAATAAGAACCTTCTATACGCTCTATTCCGATCATACCGATCCACTCCTGAATACCGTAGGCTCCGGCTTTGTCGTAGGGTTTAAAATAGGTGATGTAATGGTCAATCTCCGCTTCTGTGAGCCGCTTAAAGTATACTTTGGTTACATCATGGAACACACTTTTGCCTTCCCGGGTAAGTATGCACACGCCGGTGATAACTTCGTTATGAGTTCCTGATAGCGCCTGCAGCATTTTTTTTGCTTCCTGGTAATCAGCTGGTTTATTTAAAACCCTATCGCCCAAACATACAATTGTATCCGCTGTAATCAGGGCATGATTGGTGATATCGGTAACATAGGCATCGGCTTTGTGCGAAGCCAGGAATTCTGCTATCTCCTCACGTTTCAGGTGCGCCGGAAAGTCTTCGGGAACGTCTTTTACCAGCACCTCATACGTTAGCCCAAGGCTAGAGAGCAGTTCTTTGCGCCTCGGCGAGTTAGAGGCAAGCAGCAGCGGCCGTTGTAAATTCATCTTCTTTAATTGAGCTAAACAAAAATCCGCAGATAACTTTTGGGTAGAAGAAAGTAGACTTCTGAGGCATGACGGCACCGCTGTTACACACGCGCTTCACCTGCTCCATAGATACCTCATTGGTAATCAGGGCAAGGTGCGCTTCCCCTTTGTCTACTTTTTGGATGCAGGCTGTAAAATTACGCTCGTAGCTGAGGCCTTTGTAATCCCGCTGCTCCTGGCGGTAGATGCCAAGAACCTTCTCAAAAATGAAATAATGCATCACGGTCAAGTCCAGCTGCTTCACCTCCTCTGGAAAATTCCACTCTATACTTTTATGGATCTCCGGTTTCAGGCGCAGTTTGTAAGCATTGCCGTCTATGTACAAGCCAAAGGCCCAGGGTTTGCCTACAATCACCTCATTCAGCTCGTAAGGGTCTTCTTTGGGCGTTACCGTAAAAAACTCCTGCAATCGCTCCACAAACTCTCCGTCAGGCATAGGCAAATGCTGAAGCAGGCGGTGTGTAGGCAAAATGCGCAGGTCGTCGTGCTCAGAGTTCGTCAGGTACATGAGGTGGTAATTGTATGGCTCCAGGTCTGTGTGATCCGGGTTTTGGGCCATCATTTTGCGGCGGTAAAAGAGTGATCCCTCGTACCGGTGGTGCCCATCCGCTAACAGAATCTGTTTATCCGCCAGCGTCTGTAAAATCAGCTTGAGCACCTCGTGGTCATGTATAACGGCAAGCACATCGCGCACACCCTGGTAATCCTCCGTTTCATACAGCGGCGTGCGGATACTCTCATCCATATAGGGCTCCAGCGTAAAAGCAGGATCGGTGTAGAGGCCATGGGTCGGGCTTGAGTTAAGCTCCGTTTCCTCTAAAAGCTGAATCCGGTCATTAACTGCACTCGGAATTGTGTTTTCGTGGCGCAGCAGCACTTGCTCGTGCCAATCATATGCTTTTATGTTGCATATAAATCCTTTGCGCACATATTCTTTTTCGCTCCCAGGCAGCCTGAAATACTGATAGTAAACATAAATACCGGGTAACTCGTCCTGCTGCAGCAAGCCGCTTTCCTTCCAATCCTGCAGCAGCCGGGCTGCATCTTTTGCAGGGTTTTGGCCTCTGGGCACAGACAAATGTATGCTGTTGTTAGGGTTTAAGTACAGCGCCTCCCGCTGCTTCTGCGACACAACATCAAAAAGCGGGGAAGTGAGCTTTTCAATATTATCATTCAGGATGTCGTTGTAGCGCCAGGCGCGCAGAGGTAATATTTCAGCCATTCGTTTAATTTACAAAGTATGATTTTGCCATTAGCAGCTAACCCGGGTTGCTTTAGGTACTAAGGAGCCAGGCGCTTTATCTCCCATCTTTCACCTTCAGATTCGTACGCAATACGATCGTGCAGGCGGCTTGGACGGCCTTGCCAGAACTCCAGGTAAACGGGCATTAAGCGGTAACCGCCCCAGTGTTGCGGCCTTGGTACTGCGTCCGTTGCGGTAAACTGTGTATTCAGCTCTTTTTCACGCTCCTCCAGCACCTGGCGCGAAGGTATAACCTGGCTCTGCGGAGAGGCCCATGCACCAATCTGGCTACCTTTCGGGCGACTGTGGAAATATGCGTCAGACTCCTCGGGCATTACTTTCTCTACTCTTCCCTCTACACGCACCTGGCGCTCCAGGGCGGGCCAGAAAAACGTGAGGGAGGCATAGGGGTTCTGCTCCAGTTCATGGCCTTTGCGGCTAGCGTAGTTCGTGTAAAAACTGAAGCCTCGTTTGTCGACTCCCTTTAGCAAAACTACTCTGCCAGATGGTTTGCAGGCAGCATTTACTGTGGAGAGCACCAGAGCGGTGGGTTCTTCCACCTGCGAGCTGAGAGCCTCCTGAAGCCATACTTGAAACTGCTCTATTGGGTCTGCTGCCACAGAATCCTCCGATAAAGCGTGCTTCTTATAGTTAATCCGGATATCGGCAATATTATGAGTTAGCGCCATTGATCTGATCGTTTTGTTCAAAATTATAAAAATATCCGCTGCCCCTAAAGTAATTCTTTATGCAATACATTGCCTTAACAAGCCAACTGTAAAGTAGTTATTACAGTATAGCATCAAAAATGCCGAGCACCGGGCACTGTTTTACTACCATATCCACTGGTTTGCGTAGTTATATTAACATGATTATAACTATCTAGAAATTTGTAATAAAACAGGTTTCCTTGGGCTATCGAAGGTACCAATGTATAAACGTGATGAAAGAATGATGGCAGAAAGCAAGGTTTTAAAACCGCAAAACGGAAGCATACTAATATCAGAACCGTATCTGGGCGATCCTAACTTCGAGCGCAGTGTTATACTGCTGTGCAGCCACGAAGAAGAAGAGGGCTCATTTGGATTAGTATTGAACCGTGCCTCTAACCTGCACCTTTCGGATGTGCTGGATGTATTTGATGATTCGTTTGATATGGTTTTAGGCATTGGCGGACCAGTACAGTATAATACGCTGCATTACATTCACCGTATGCCTGATTTGCCTCAAGCCGTGAAGCTGAGCGATGACCTTTACTGGGGCGGCGACTTCAGTACGCTTCGCACCATGATCGAGACTGGCCTGGTTGATAAAGAGGATATAAAATTCTTTCTCGGTTACTCCGGCTGGACGCCTGGGCAGCTGCAGGAGGAAATAGATAAAAATGTTTGGATCGTTAACAACAATGCTGCAAATAAATTATTTACTTTGGATACAGAAACCCTCTGGCGCAGCATTCTGCGGCAAATGGGAGGCAAGTTTAAGGTGCTAAGCAATTACCCCGACGACCCACGCCTGAACTGAACCGTTGTACTTAACAATGTAGACATGACAACTGATAAAAATCATATGGACACCACCGGTGCTGAGGCTAACAAACCAGAGAACCAGGCTGCTGCAAACGAGCAAAACACAGCCTCGCCAGAAACCAACATCAATAAGTTAAATGCCGAAGCGGAGCAGGAAGTGCCCAAGGAGCAACAGCCTGAGGTGAAACCAGACCTGGCATCCGTGCAGGAAAGCGAGAAATCCGAACATATAACAGAAGCTTTTGCAGCCGCTAATACAAATGTGGTAGAGGAAGAGGCGAAGCCAGGTATAACTGACGAAACAGCTTCAGAGGCAAAAGATCAACCCACAACTGCAAATCAAGGTTCAGACTCAAACAGCCACTCCGATGAGGAGGAGGATGAAGAAGACCATACCGACTATAGCCAGCTATCTTTAGAGGAGCTGCGGCAGCAGTTGGGCAGTGTGCTGAAAAATACGGAAGCTCTGCGCAAATTCAAAGCTATAAATGAAATGCAGCGCCAGTATGACCTTAAGTTTCAGGCGGAGCGGCAGGAGGCTCTGAATAAGTTTAAAGAGGAAGGCGGCACTGAAGAAGACTTTGACTACCATACTTCCAAAGAGCACCAGGACCTCGAAAAGCTACTGACTGCATACCGTGATTCACGTTACCAGCAACGCCAGAGCCAGGAAGAGCAGCGCCAGCGTAACCTGGACCGCAAACAGGAACTGCTTAGCCAGCTGCGCCAGTTAGTGGAGTCAGCTGAGACTAAGAACAGCGGTGATGAGCTTAAAAAGCTTCAGGCGGAGTGGAAACAGATAGGGCCTGTGCCAGCCGGAGAAGCACAGGAGCTTTGGAACTCGTACCACGCCCTTCTCGACATCTTCTACAACAACAGAAGCATGTTTTTTGAGATGAAGGAGTTGGACCGCAGACGCAACCTGGAAGCCAAACTACAGCTGATAGAGCGTGCGCAGTCACTTCAGGAGGAACCAAGTATAAACAAAGCGCTGCAGGAGCTGCGTCATCTGCACGAGGAGTGGAAAAACATCGGGCCGGTGCCTAACGATCAGCGCGACCCGATCTGGGAGCAATTTACCCAAGCATCTGAAAAAATCCATGACCGCCGCCGCGCCTACCACGAAGAAAGATCCACCCGTGAACTACAGAACCTAACTGTAAAACGAGGGCTCTTAGAGCGTCTGCAGCCGTTTGCAAGCTTCGATACAGATCGAATAAACGAGTGGCGCGACAAGACGGACGAGATACAGAAACTGAAGGAGGAGTGGGACAAAGCAGGCCTGGTGCCTAAAGAGAATGCCGAAGATGTTAACAAGACTTTCTGGAGCAACTACAAGGCATTCTTCCAGCGTAAAAATCATTTCTTTAAAGCGCTTGATGAGCAGAAGATGCAAAACCTGCAGCTGAAGACGCAGTTATGCGAAGAAGCAGAAAGCCTTAAAGACAGCACAGACTGGGCCAGCACTAAAGAAAAACTCATACAACTCCAGAAAAAATGGAAAACCATCGGCCGTGTGCCAGACAAGCATTCTGACAAAATATGGCAGCGTTTCCGCTTGGCTTGCAACGAGTTCTTTGACCGCAAACAGGTAAATGAGCAGCAAAAATCTGCGGAACTTGAAAAGCTTTCTGCAGAGAAAATGGAGATCTGTGACAAAGTAGCTGATAAACTGGCTCAGCCAAGCGCCACAGGCTCCGTAGAAGAGTTTAAAAGCCTTGTACAGCAGTGGCGTGACACAGACAAAGGCGGCAAGCGCACAAGCCCTAAAGCAGAAGATAAGTTTATCTCTTTAATGGAGAAATACCTGGAACGTGTACCGGAGCTGAACCTGGAAGAGCGAACCGATATGCTTGTGAAGCTGCAAGTGGAGCGCATTAAGCACAGCCCGGATGCCAGCCAAAAACTGCACCAGCGCGAAAACACGTTGAAGCGCGAGATTTCGCAGTTGCAGAACGACATCCAGACGCTGCGCACTAACATTGAATTCTTCGGCCGTTCTAAAAACGCGGACAAGCTACGAGAGGAGTATGAAGGCCGCATAGAAGAGGCTCAAAAACGCATATCTAACCTGCAGCACCAGCTCCATGCCTATAGAGGTTAAAAATTTTTTTCTCCTGACTCTCAATTTTTTAGAGAAAGTCAGGAGAAAAATTTGAACCAGGTATTTGCAGAATAAAATCTTAACCATACCTTTGCAACGCTTTAACACAATAAAGCAGCACAAAAAAAGTTAAGCCTCCTTAGCTCAGCTGGTAGAGCAACTGACTTGTAATCAGTAGGTCGCTGGTTCGATCCCGGCAGGGGGCTCAACTCCAAAAGCAAATGTTTGTACTGCATTTGCTTTTAAGTTCAAAATAAGTACAAGCCTCCTTAGCTCAGCTGGTAGAGCAACTGACTTGTAATCAGTAGGTCGCTGGTTCGATCCCGGCAGGGGGCTCTTAAACAAAAAAGCCTTTAGAGAAATCTAAAGGCTTTTTTGTTTTATAGGCTTTTCGCACAAATCCGCCAAATTGAACTTGCCATACTTTAAGCGAACAGTTTATACTTCTTTTTCTTAGGGATTATAGTTTATTTAGCATTCCGAATTAAAGCATACTATGACACTACTAGAGGTAACCACACCTGAACTTGCCCAAGAATTCCTGATGGTGCAGGTGCGGATGTACAAAGAAGACCCAAATTATATTCGTCCGCTGGACAAGGACATTCATAATATTTTTGATCCCAAAAAAAACAAACTCCTGCGCGATGGCGAAGCTATCCGTTGGATTCTGCAAGATGACAAGGGCAAGTCGATTGGCAGAGTAGCGGCTTTCATTAACAAGAAAACGGCGAAAGCTAATGAACAGCCAACAGGCGGCATGGGCTTCTTTGACTGCATCAACGATCAGGCAGCTGCTGATACCTTACTTAACGCCTGCCGCGATTGGCTGCAGGAAAGAGGAATGGAAGCAATGGACGGCCCAATTAACTTTGGTGAGCGCGATAAGTGGTGGGGAGTGCTGGTGGATGGTTTTCACAAGCCGACTTATTGCATGCCTTACAACTTCCCGTACTACCAACAGTTGCTGGAAAACTATGGGTTTCAGCTGTTTTTTAAGCAGTACACCTATTACCGCACCGTTCATGATCCGATTCCGGAAAAATATGAGGCAAAGGCACAGCGTATACTAAACGATAAAAACTATCATTTCAGGCACCTTGATAAGAAGAACCTGCCCAAGTACACCAGCGACTTCAGGGAGGTTTACAATAAAGGTTGGGCCAAGCATGAGGGCGTAAAGCCAATGAGTGAGGCGCAAGCTACAGCCATCATGAACCAGTTGAAGCCAATTCTGGATGAGCGCATTATTTGGTTTGCCTATTACAACGACCAGCCTGTTGGCTTTTTCATAGCCATCCCTGAGCTTAATCAGCTATTTAAGTACAACAACGGCAAACTGAACCTTTGGGGGAAACTTAAGTTCTTGTTTCACCGCTGGAGAGGCGCCTGCAAAACCATCTACGGAATTGTATTCGGCATAACGCCAGAGCATCAGGGCAAAGGAGTGGAGGCTGCTATCATTGTGGCTGCGGGCCAGAAAGTAATCAACAATCCCAGCATTCCTTATTATGATTTGCAGATGAACTGGATTGGCGATTTTAATCCTAAAATGATGCGCTTAGTGGAGCAGATCGGCGGCAAAATCTATAAAACCCATATCACCTACCGCTACCTTTTTGATAGATCAAAAGAATTTAAACGAGCTAAGATTATACATTAAGTTTGGCCTGGATGGTCTTCAGGAGATCAGGTATAAACAAAATCACCTGATCTCCTGAAGGTCCAGATCACTTATAAATTTAGGGTTTGCGATTTCCTCCCAATCCCAGCCAGTATAGGTTAGCATGGCGTTGAGGAATTTGCGCCTTTTGCACAGCTGCTCCAACTGCTCAGCCTCAGGCAACTGAAGCGGAACTCCTGCATCTTCCAACTGCTTTATGTCTATAACCGGCTCTTCCAGAGATTCAGGTGTCGGGGTGATAGCAGTTAAGGACTGCAGAAAAGTAGTGATGGAGCGGCGCAGCGGCACCAGTGTTTGATTACTCGGCCGCTTGTTCTCCGGAACATAAAGCAGAAGTATGGAGATAGCTTCGTCTAGCGCTGCCAGGTTAGGCAGGAGCGCCACATATTTTTCGGAATGATAAAAGTAGTGCAACAGAGGGTATGCCAAGTGCAGCTGCCCTTGCTTTGCAACTTCCTGTGCCAAACCGCTGAAGTGTTGCTCTATACTTGAGAAGTCTTTTCCGTTCCAGCTGTTTAGCAGCATCAGCTGCGGGCTGTGGCCAATGGAGGCGATTCGAATGCTCAGCGCACGACGTTCTGTAACCGCTGAAAGTATAGGCACCATGTACGAAATAGCGATGGTAATCAGTATCAATCCGGAAAAAGAAATAAAGGCACTGTAGATTCGCCAGTTATCAGTTCCGCCTTTAAAATCGCCGTTGCCTAATGTAGAAAGCGTGTAGCCGGTAAAGTAAACCCTGTCAAAGGCAGTGGCGGGCACTTCTGTCGTGCTGTTTATCACGGCATCTACATCAGATAAATAAATGAAAGAGTGGCCGGCCCAAAGTATAAAAACCCAGCTCAGCAAGGTTGTCATAATAATCACGATGCCAGCTCCTGCTAAAGCCTTTCTTGTTTTCAGTAGGTTGCTCATCCCCAGAAATACTCGCCAGATAAACGTGGAGCTAATGCCACTCAACAGTCCGGCACCTCTAGGCGCGAATGTGGTATAGAGCAAATCATAGGTGCCAAGACAAATAATTAAAATCCCTAAAATCAGGTAAAGGTTTTCGTTCATAATGTGCAAGTATAGGCTGCCGCTTTTGCAGCAAAGCAGCTTGTTTATACCTTTACAGGCAAGGCATGGTTGCAGCAGCTACTTAATCTTGCCATGACCTTTACTTTTAATTAAAATGGATTCATTAACGCAGATTGTTTTAGGGGCGTCAGTTGGAGAGGCTGTAGCAGGGAAGAGGCTTGGAAACAAGGCCATGCTCTGGGGGGCCATAGCCGGCACCATTCCGGATTTGGATGTGCTGTTAAACCCATGGCTTGATACGGTGCAACAGTTAAGCTTTCACCGCTCCATTACCCATTCCATTTTATTTGCGTTGGTGGTGTCGCCTTTACTTGGCTGGCTGCTGCACCGGCTTTACAAAAGCAGCGCGGCTACCTTCCGGGACTGGTCACTTTTGTTTTTCTTCGGGTTTATCACTCACATTCTGTTAGACAGCTGCACCACCTGGGGAACCCAGCTTTTCTGGCCCTTTTCAACTTATGGGGTAGCTTTTTATAATGTGTTTGTTATTGATCCGCTGTACACGCTGCCTTTTTTTGCATTGGTTATTGCAGCTGCCTTTTACAGCCGTGACAACCCAACAAGACGACGCTTGAATTATACTGGTTTGTTTATCAGCACAGGCTATCTACTATGGTCTTTCGTGGCTAAAAGTATAGCAGACCATACTTTTGAGAAGAGCATGGATAAGCAATGCATTCCGTATACTTCCTACATCAGCAAACCGACACCGCTAAATACGGTTTTCTGGTCTGTTACAGTTGAAGGCCCAGACGGCTTCTACAATGGCTTTTACTCTTTGCTCGATGAAGACAAAACCATCAAGTATGATTTTGAGCCTAAACATGCCGAACTCCTTGCGCCGTACCGCGGCCATCCAAAGCTAGAGCGGCTGCTCCAGATCACGAAAGGTTATTACGCTGTTGAAGAAACAGAAAGTGACACGTTACTGATAAAAGACCTCCGCTTTGGCAAATTTGACGGCTGGCAGGAGAGTGGCGGCGACTATGTATTTGTGTATAAAGTATGGCAAAACCAGCAGGGTAAGCTAAAATTTGAGGAAGTAAACAATCGGCCTAAAGTAGATAAGAATTACCTGCTTGCCTATTGGCACCGCATACTTGGCAAAAAGTAAGTTAATCAACTTACGCTTAGTGCATTAAAGTCCTTCATAGTACGCCAGCACTTTTTTCCAGCCTTCGGCAGTATTGGCATCAACTTGTTGCTTAGCCATAAATTCCTGAACCTGCTCTTGTTTGCCTGGCAGCGCCTTCAGTAGGTTCTTCTTGTTTAGTTTAACTTTAGAGACAGCATCGTCCGGGCCAATCAGATAAAATACAGCTTCATCTCTTATCTCATCATGCGCCTTATGCGCCGAATAGGCTCCCCGGTAATTTGCTTTCAAGAATACTTTAGTGGGCACCATAACAAGCTTTAATTGCTGCCCTTCGTACAGCGACAAAACTAGGCGGTGCGCCAGTTCAGTATCCGTTGCGCCTAAAGGAGGTAAGCGCTTGAAAACATACTTTTGCGAGGTCAGGCTGTCTTGTATTTCAAACTGATGGATGCCATTAAGGCTTGTTTCATAAGGTTGCCCCTTGGCATTTATGTATAGTAGCAGGTTTTTAAAAACATTATACTTCAGCTGCACACCCTCCACCGTCACGTTATTAACAGTAATAGAGCCTTTCCCCCAGTTTTCTAAAAAGTATGGGCTACCCTTCACACCTTCGTACCTGTTATCAAACAATTGTACTGGGGTACTATTGCCATCTTCACCCAAAACCTGCAGGTTTCTTTGAGCATTGATGCCGGCTGGCGTATTATTTATCTGCGAGAATGCAGCATGAACAGGCAAAGCAAGTGCTGCTAACAAAATTAATGTTTTCATAACGATAATCTTTTGCTGAGGATAGTTTGATTTGCACCCTTTTAACAAAGTTCAATTTATACTTTTGAAAGCTAATCTTGATGTCTTTTAGCTAGAATATTGTCTATAGCTTAAGGATTTTAAATTCTTTTTTGTTTTATTGATTAGTACACTTTACAATAAACTTATAATGACACAAAATAGATGGCAGCTATCTGGAAAGAAGGCTGTAGTAACCGGAGGGTCCAAAGGTATTGGAGAGGCAACCGTTAAAGAGTTTTTGGCTCTCGGTGCTAAGGTGCTGGCTGTAGCCCGCAAACAAGAAGACCTGGATGCTCTAAAGCAGCAGCATCCGGAGCGGCTGTATGTATTATCTGCAGACGTAAGCCAGCCAGAGGGCAGAGCCGCTGTGGCAGATTGGGTGCAGCAAAAGTGGGGTGTGTTGGATGCGCTTATCAATAACGCGGGCACAAATATCCGTAAACCTACCGCCGACTATACTTCGGAAGAATACGGCTTTATCATGCAAACAAATCTGCAGTCTGCTTTTGAGCTTAACAGGCTGCTTTACCCGCTGCTGCAGAAATCAGAACAAGGCAATATCATACATGTAACCTCCGTGGCCGGACTGGTACATGTGCGCACCGGCAGCATTTACGGCATGACAAAAGCCGCACTCACGCAGCTTACCCGCAACCTGGCTGCAGAATGGGCAAAAGACAACATTCGTGTAAATGCGGTGGCACCATGGTACATCAGCACGCCATTGGCCCAGACTGTGCTGCAGAACCCGGAGTTTTATAACAATGTGGTTAGCCGCACGCCTATGCAAAAAGTTGGAGAACCGGAAGATGTGGCCGGTACGGTGGCGTTTCTTTGCATGCCTGCAGCAGCGTATATTACAGGGCAAACCATAGCCGTAGACGGAGGTTTCACCGTGAATGGGTTTCATCCCCTGTAAAACCTTCAAAAGCCCTGTAAAAGGGGCAATAAACGTGTCAAATAATGTTGAATGTCAGCAAAAATGCTTATTTTTGTATGATATGGATTTGAGCGCCCGTTAGTTTTATGCATTGCTCATAAACTTAACTCATGACACACAAAAAACCGCTTTTCATACTTGCCTTCGCGCTTTTCTCTGCTTCTATAGTTTCCTGTAAACCAGTTTGTCCTATTGGTCCTTGCCAGGTCCGCATGGAGCATATCCATGGCGATCAGGAATACCGCGGACAACCTATCTGGAAAAAGCAGAACCCTAAAATGGGAGAGAAAATGAATAAGGTTTCGGAGGAAAAAACTCACGAGGGGCACTCAAAAGCCAAAAATAAGAATTAAGCTATATAGGCGTTAAGGCCATTTTTGCCTAACTTGCCTTTTCTATCACACCATTTACATTATTTAGACCTTTTAACATGACAGAAGGCGAACGAATAATACCGATCAACATTGAAGATGAGATGCGCGGTGCGTATATCGATTACTCAATGTCTGTTATCATTTCCAGAGCCTTACCCGATGTGCGGGATGGATTAAAACCAGTGCACCGCCGCGTGCTTTATGGCATGTCTGAGCTTGGCGTATCCTATAACAAGGCTTACAAGAAGTCTGCTCGTATTGTAGGAGAGGTGCTGGGTAAATATCACCCGCACGGTGACTCCTCTGTATACGAAACGATGGTGCGTATGGCTCAGAACTGGTCGCTGCGCTACCCGCTGGTTGATGGCCAGGGTAACTACGGCTCCATAGACGGAGACTCTCCGGCTGCCATGCGTTATACTGAGGCTCGCCTGAAGCGCATTGCCGATGAACTGCTGGCCGACCTGGAAAAGAATACGGTAGACTTTGTGCCAAACTTTGACGACTCGCTGAAAGAGCCGAGCGTAATGCCTGCCAAGCTCCCCAACCTGCTTATCAATGGCACGTCCGGTATTGCTGTGGGTATGGCAACAAACATGGCACCGCATAACCTAACAGAGGTAGTTAACGGCATCATTGCTTTTATTGACGATACTGAAATCACCATTGCCGAGCTGATGCAGCACATTACTGCGCCAGACTTTCCAACCGGTGGTATCATACATGGTTACGATGGTGTAAAGTCTGCTTTCGAAACTGGTCGTGGCCGTGTGCTGATGCGTGGCAGAGCTGAGTTTGAAACATCGCCAAGCGGCAAAGAGCAAATCATCGTTACCGAAATCCCTTACATGGTGAACAAAGCCTCTCTTATAGAGAAAACAGCTGCGCTCATCAATGATAAAAAGATTGAAGGTATTGCGGATTTACGCGATGAATCAGACCGTGATGGCCTGCGCATTGTGTATGACCTGAAGCGCGATGCCATTCCGAATGTGGTACTCAACAACCTGTATAAGTATACAGCGCTGCAGTCTTCGTTTGGCGTAAACAACGTGGCCTTGGTTAAAGGTCGCCCGATGACGCTGAACCTGAAGGACTTGATCAAGCACTTTGTGGACCACAGACATGAAGTGGTTATCCGCAGAACACAGTATGAACTGGATGAAGCGAAAAAGCGTGCGCATATTCTGGAGGGTTTATTAATTGCCCTTGATAACCTGGATGAAGTTATCAACCTGATCCGTTCATCTCGGGACCCTGAAATCGCCCGCAATGGCTTGATGGAGCGCTTTGCACTTAGCGAGATACAAGCCCGTGCTATCTTGGATATGCGTCTGCAGCGCCTTACCGGTCTGGAGCGTGATAAGATTCAGGCAGAGTACCAGGAGATAATGAAACTCATAGATTACCTGACTTCTATTCTGAATGATGAAGCCCTGCGCATGCAGATCATCAAAGATGAATTAATAGAAATCAGGGAGCGCTATGGAGATGCCCGCCGCACTGGTATAGAAGCCAGCACAGGCGATATCTCTTATGAAGACATGATTCCGGAGGAGAATATGGTAATCACCATCTCTCATGAAGGTTATATCAAGCGTACTTCCTTGAACGAGTACCGTAGCCAGAGTAGAGGAGGAGTAGGCTCCAGAGGTGTGGCTGCATCTAAGGAAAGTGACTTTACAGAACACTTGTTTATCGCGAATACGCACCATCACATGCTGTTCTTTACAGAGTTCGGGCGCGTGTTCTGGCTTAAGGTTTACGAGATTCCGGAAGGAGGGAAGACGACTAAAGGACGTGCTATCCAGAACCTGATCCAGATTGAAAAAGAAGACAAGGTGCGTGCGGTGCTTAATGTACATGACCTAAAAAATCAGGATTACGTACTCAACCACAACCTCGTTTTTATTACGGAGCAGGGCACGATCAAGAAAACGGTTTTAGAGGCTTATTCGCGTCCAAGAACTAACGGTATCAATGCCATCTCAATTAATGATGGTGACCGTCTGCTAGATGTTCAACTGACCAATACGAGCAGCGAGATTATTATTGCGCTGGAGTCTGGTAGAGCAATCCGTTTTAACGAAACGCAAGTGCGCCCAATGGGCCGAACTGCTGCCGGTGTACGCGGCGTAACGCTTGCGGGCCCAGATGATAAGGTTGTTGGTATGGTTTGTGTAGAGAATGAGAGCACAGACGTGTTGGTAGTTTCTGAAAAAGGTTTTGGCAAACGCTCTCCATTGGATGAGTACCGCATCACCAACCGAGGTGGCAAGGGTGTCAAAACAATGAATATTACTGACAAAACCGGTAAACTCGTTGCTATAAAAGGCGTTATCGATACGGATGATTTGATGATCATTAACCGCTCGGGCATTACCATTAGGTTGCGCGTAAGTGATCTGCGCGTAATTGGTCGTGCTACGCAAGGCGTCCGTTTGATCAAGCTTAATGAAGGCGATCAGATTTCGTCTGTGGCTAAAGTAGAGGTGGAGAACGAGGAAGATGTGGAGGAAGTGGTAATGGAGCAGTCTGAACTATCAGTAGATGACTCTCTGCAGCCTGACACCATGATTGATCCGGAAACCTCTGAGGAAGCCTAAATTGTTAAGAACGAATTATTTACAAACATAATACGTTAAGCAAACAACAACTCAAACCATTATAAAAAGCATGAAAAAAGTACTTTTAACAGCCTTAGTAGCCGGTACCATTTCGGTTGCAAGTGCTCAAAATTCGGCTGTGAACAGTGCAGTCTTAAACCATAAGAATGGTACGCTTGATAAGGCCCTGACTGACATTGAAAAGGCTACAGAGCATAAAAAGACAAAAGATAAGGCTAAAACCTGGTTCTACAGAGGCGTGATTTATCAGGACATGATCGGCAACCCGATTTATGGTAAACTAACTGATGATAAAACACCTACAGTAGTACTGGAGTCTTTTGACAAAGCTTTAGAACTTGATGGCCAGAACGGTGAGTATGGCAAGCAGGTGCCAGAGCGTAAGCAAATGCTTTACGGCCAGGTATTGAACCAGGCTGTTGAATTTCATAATAACCAGGATTGGCCAAACGCAATTCAAAAGTATGAATTGGCGCACAAAATCAGCCCTGAAGATACAACTGCAGTACTTTACGCAGCTTACGCATCCACAGCGGATAACAAGTATGACCAGGCAATTGGCTTCTATGACGAGCTGATTAACATGGGCCATAATACTGAAGACGTATACAAAGCTAAGGTGCAGCTGCAGCAGGCTACAGAAGCCAGCGACGATGCTGTGATGGCAACATTATCTAAAGGCCTTGAGCAGCACCCGAACAGTGTGTACCTGATGCAGGAAGAGCTAAAATACTACCTGAAGAACGATCGCGCTGACGAGGCAATGGCTAAATTAGACAAGGCTATCGAAGCAGATCCTAAAAATGCCAGCCTTTACGCAGTAAAAGGCAACTTGCTGGAGCGTAAAAAAGACATCGAAGGCGCTAGAGAAGTATATAAAAAAGCTATACAAGCTGACCCGACTAACTTTGATGCTTACTACAACTTAGGTGTGTTAGAATATAACAAAGGCGCTGAGGTTAATAACAAAGCTGCTAAAATGGACTATGCAACTTACCAGAAACGCGGTAAAGCTGTAGAAGCCGAAGCAAAGAAATATTATCAGGCTGCTTTACCATACTTTGAGAAAGCGCATGAGATTCAGCCAGAGGATAAAGCAACTATGCAGAACCTTGTAAACGTTTACACGCGTTTAGGCCGTAAAGCAGATGCTGCTAAATTATCTGCAAAGATGAACTAAGCAACACTGCTTAAAATAAAAAAAAAAGGAGAGGCTTTAAAAGCTTCTCCTTTTTTTATTTAATCACTTCATAAGGAGCAGGAAACATATAAGAACAAAGGCTAATTACATTTGCTACTTAACATAATATAAATTATAAGACTTAAAATGTACGATATAAAATATCTATTTGAAGTGTCACTTATAATTTACTTTATGTTAAATAGAGATAATTGTTTATCAGGACCACGCATTGCCATGGCTTAAGCTAAATACATCTCGCAACTAAACATTTTGCTGCGCCGTTCATACAAAGATTATGCAATAGTTATATATAAGCTTATATCTACTCGCCTCTTAAGTATAAACAATCAAATTATGAAGAAAAGCACGCTTGTAGCAAGTTTTACAGCCATACTTCTATTATTTAACTCTTGTGCAACCAATCCGGTTACTGGCAAAAAAGATATTGTTCTGATGTCTGAGGAACAAGAAATCGCGCTTGGAGCGCAATCAGACCCTGCCGTGATAGCCCAGTTCGGTTTGTATGAAGATAAGGCGCTACAACAGTTTATTCAGCAAAAAGGCCAAGCGATGGCGGCCGTTTCGCACCGTCCAAATCTCGATTTTGAATTTAAAATCGTTGATTCACCGGTTATAAATGCTTTTGCTTTGCCAGGCGGATACGTTTATTTCACGCGCGGCATTATGGCCCATTTTAATAATGAAGCACAATTTGCCGGTGTACTTGGCCACGAAATCGGCCACATAACTGCACGACACTCTGTTCAGCAGCAATCCAAAGCTACTTTAGCGCAGATCGGCCTGATAGCCGGTATGGTTATCTCTCCGGAGATTGCGCAATTTGGCGACTTGGCCTCGCAAGGCCTTGGTCTTTTATTCCTGAAGTTTGGGCGCGATGATGAACGTGAATCAGACGAACTTGGTGTAGAATACTCCACTAAGATTGGGTATGATGCAGCTGAAATGGCCGACTTCTTCCTTACACTTCAGCGTAAACAGTCCGGTAATGGTCAGGCTATTCCTGATTTCCTGTCGACGCACCCGAACCCCGCTGACCGTTATACTACGGTGCACGAACTGGCTGCGCAATGGAAAAAAAAGGAAAATCTTACGACAGCCCAGATTGAGCGCAACAGCTACTTGAAACGAATTGAAGGTATGGTTTACGGTGAAGATCCGCGCCAAGGGTTTGTAGAAAATAATACCTTTTATCATCCGGAGCTAAAGTTTAGGTTTCCGGTACCAACAGGCTGGGACTACATGAACTCTCCCCAGGTTTTTCAAATGGCACCTAAAGATGGCAAGGCAATGATGAACCTGATGCTGGTGCCAGGAGAAACTCTTGAGGAGGCTGCGCAACAGTTAATGCAAGGCTATAATTTGCAGCCGGTTGAGTCTAAAAACATAACAGTAAGCGGATTGCCTGCAATTGCGATTGTGGCAGACCAACAACAGCAGCAGCAGCAGCAGCAACAGCAGGTTATCAGAACATTGACTTACCTGATCAGGTATGGCGGTTATAACTATAGTTTGATGGGCATTACCACGGCGAATGATTTTAACACTTATTTTCAAACCTTCAGCAATACCATGCAGAATTTTGCAGAGCTGACAGAAGCTGACAAGCTAAACAGGCAACCAAAACGCATCCAAATTGTAACAGTGCAGCAGCCAGCTAGTTTATCCCAGATATTCCAGAATAATAACGTTTCGAAAGATCGTATGGAGGAACTGGCTATACTTAATGGACTGGAACTGACTGACCAGGTTGAGAGAGGCACCATGATCAAACTTATCTCGAAATAAGATGCTATGAGTCGGAGCCCTGCTATCTGAAGCAGGGTTTTGCATGGAAGTGCCCCTACCCTTTTTTCCATTCACTAAAATTTTAATTGATTGATGCCCTTGCCATTGGCAAATTCTCGCTTAAAAAGTATAACTTTATCTCTGTTACAACCGAATATTTTCACGCTTGTAAAATTTTTTCTGCTACCAGTTCGTAACATATAGTAGGATATAAACAGTAATAGCATTGCGTAGATATATACTTTTCTTCATCCTTTTTTTAAATGTCTCTACCCTTTTTAGCCAAAGCTACCCCAAAGTGGTAGCAAAGAACGGTGATGGCATTTTTGTATTACTTCGTAGGCACGGCTTAGACCCAAGTCAGCATTTGCAGCCGTTTCTGGATCTTAACCAAAAGAACCTGGGCCAGGGCAACAGCATTTATGCAGGTAAAACATACTTGCTGCCCATATCTGGCTCAGCAGTTGAAGCTGTGGAAATAAAGCCAGTCGAAAAAATAGCTTCCCCCTCTCCCGCTGTGCTCGTTGAGCCATTGTTTGGCAAAAACTACGCACGTGTAGAAATTAAAGATAGGCAGCTTCAGGGAGCTGTTTACTATTTGGTTGCCGGCCATAGCGGTCCGGACCCAGGCGCAATCGGCAAGTATGGCTCGTATCTGCTAAGTGAAGATGAGTATGCATATGACGTTACCATCCGGCTGGCACGCCGGTTAATGGAGCACAGCGCTACTGTTTATATGATTGTTCAGGATGAGGACGATGGCATACGGGATGAGAACATCCTTAAAATGGACACAGATGAAGTGAGCTACTTTGGCAAGCCCATTCCTTATGATCATAAACAGAGGCTTCGGAACCGAGTAGCGGATGTAAACAAGCTGTATCAGAAGCACATTGGAGCGCATCAGCGCATGCTTTCCATCCATATAGACAGCCGTAGCAAAGGCCAGAACATTGATGTGTTCTTTTACCACCATGAAAACAGCGCACCCGGCCTTGCGCTAGCGCAGCGGATACATGAAGTGTTTACTTCAAAGTATAACCAATATCAGCCAAACCGCGATTATTTTGGTACAGTAACGCCGCGCAGTAGTCTATATGTGATCAAGTATAGCAACCCTCCCACGGTTTTTGTGGAGTTGGGCAATATTAAAAATGACAAAGACCAAAGAAGATTTGTGATTCCGAATAACAGACAAGCCCTAGCAAACTGGCTATGCGACGGTATCATAGATGATTTTAAAGCAGGTAACTGATCTTGATAAATCTATCTTTAAAAAGGAGCTTCAGACGGAGCTCCTTTTTTATTGCTAAAGCTTCAAACTGAATCAATATAATTTATCAAAGAATGCAATTTTATTATTTTTTGCACAAAATGGTCCTTAAAAACTTAATGCATACTTCTTCGTTATAAGTGCTGTACTGCCTTAGCAAGTATATTTAAAGCATATATATTTTTTTATTAAATTATTGAATTACAGCTATTTATTTGTTCACATTTAAAATCACCAAGCTATGAAAAAGTTAAATTGGCTATTCGTTTTGCTCCTGAGTTTTGCATTTATTGCATGCGATGATGACGATGATGATGTTGACCTGGATGTAACGGCTCCGACTATAACGATATCTTCTCCTTCTGAAAATACTATTTATGCACCGGGAGATGAAGTTGAACTGAGAGCGGATATCAGAGACAATTTAGGTTTGGAAAATGTAAGGGTTTGGGTAACTAACCCTACCGGCACCACGAGCGAAGTAGAGGACGATGACATTAGTGACTTCCTAAACGATAACCGGGAGAAGGACTTAGACATTAATATTACGCTTCCTAATGATGCTCCGGAAGGTGCTTACGTTATAACAGTAGAAGCTACAGATGAACAAGGAAACACTGCAGAAGAATCAGTTACTATTAGCGTGCTGATGTAATCAACTCCACGTCAAAAACATTAAACGATAAGCCCTGTCTGATACAGGGCTTATCGTTTAAGCTCATATAACTTGACATACTTAGGGCATATTGGCAGCAGCTTTGTAACGCGCCAGGTTTGGTTTATACTTGCGCTTACGGTTTAACTCATGCTGGTAAACTGCCTGGCCTAATTTTGTCAGAAACGGAAGGGCAACCGTTTCATACTGATAATCATCACTATTAAACACCATATTTTCGTTAGCAAGTATCACAGCTGATAGCAGAAATTCTACCCGGTTATCGAAGTCAACCACATAAGCATTATCAATCATGTAGCCATAGGCATTCCCGACTTTATTGAATATCCGGATGTTTTCAGGCATTTGCCCTATGTTATCTCCGAACATAAAGAACTTCACATAGCTGTCATAATATTCTGAGGGGTCATATTTTGGGTAGTCGCTTTCACGGGGCAGCATACTCATATAACGGTACAGAAAAGTATAGTCCTCCTCCGTCAGGTTAAACCGGCGCTCAGGAGCTACATCTTTCGGGAACACCAAAGACTGTAAAATGCCGTGCAGGCTTGCCAAGGAAATGTAGTTCTTATCTGAGAAATCCATTGGCTTATTTACCAATTTGCCTTTGCTGTAGTAGCCATTACCCAGGTTAGTTGTCTTAAGTCTGTTAGAATAAGTATGGGCATTTAACGCAAGTGCTTGTTCGTAAACAATCTTTCCTTCTGAAGTATAAAAAGTCATTGGGTTGGTGTAGCGCGCCCGCTCCTCCCCGTCTAAAACCGACAGCCTGTGCAGCAGGCGCACTTCTCTGTAGCCTTTATCATGCAAGGTCTTGTTTAGTCGCTCCTGGCCCACAAACTCATACAGTCTGTTAAAGGCATCGTTATCACTTACCAAAAAAACTTTCCGGATATAATGAGCCACAGATGGGCGGTTATCGACAGCACTGCTATCCGTTAAAACTCGGGTTTGCTGCGCATAGGCACTGTCAATTCGGAGCGGAGTATACTTGTTCAGGCCATCTATGTTCAGATCATTCAGTTTTTCGAGGGCAGCGGCAGCGGCGGCTAGCTTTACTGTGCTGGCAGGGTAAAAGTAGCGGGTTGTATCAACGCCAAAAGAGTAAGTCTTAAATATAGCCCTGTTCTTGTCATCCCGGTCAATCTGAGTATAAATAATTTGAAGGTGATATTTTTCAGGTTTCTGCATGACGGCCTTAACCAGCGAGTCCTGTTGTTTTTTCAGGAGCCGCTCCAGCATTTTTTTATCTTTTCTGGACTGGGCATGCGAAGCAAAAGTAATGGGCAAAAACAGCAGAAGCAGCACAAGAATCGTTTTTGACATATCAGTTACTTTGATTTATGGTCTAATATACTATATATGAATTTCTTATACTAAAGGAGTCCTGTCCTTTATAAATTATTGTATTCCTGATGATTAGCTTCCGGCAATGCTCTGGCTAAATTAATTGCGTTACTAAAATCTTTTAAGTACAATCAAAGCTCACAATCTGCTAAGTACATGTACTTACTTAAAACAGCTAAACACTTGATTTCCAAGGAGCTTTACCATATTAAATAACTCTTAAAATATTGTATCGTTAATATAAATACTAATTTTATCACAAAAAAATATGAATTATCTGTATCTAAATATCAAGTATATTATGAAACGAACAATTTTACTGGCTGCAATGCTGATATTAGTAACTATCTCCGCCTCGGCGCAGGTTGAAGAAGAAATAAGGCAAAGAGGACCGCAAACCACTGCCCCTGTCTCAGCAGAGGCTATTCGGGAGGGCAACTGGCTTGTGGGTGCAAGTATAGGCAATATCGGGTTCAACTTCGATTCAGATTTCTTTACCTTGAACGTTAATCCCCGAGCAGGCTACTTTTTAAGCGATAATGCGGCTATCGGAACGGAAATACAGCTAGGGCTCGATATCTATGACGGAGGAGAAACATTCAGGTATGGCTTAACACCGTTTGCACGGTATTACTTCCCGGAGGGTGCCGCCCCTACACACCGCTGGTTTGGTGAGGTAGTTGCAGGTATAGGAGGTAGCTCCGAAGAAGATAGCGAAGGAGATTCCGTGTTTTCAGGTGTATTTGGCTTAAGAGCAGGTTATGCTCATTTTGTGGCTCAAAACGTAGCACTTGAAGCTATACTTGGCTACACCCGCACCAGCGCCGATATATCTGTGGGAAGCGGTGAGTCCGGCTTGAACCTGGCACTTGGCCTGCAGGTGTATTTACCGGGCAGATAACTTCTTTCAGAACCATGGATGGAGCTACTAAAGTATAGCAGCTCCATCCGTTCATTATTCAGCTTTTAACACTTGCTCAGCAACTGTATCGTCCCCGTCAATCTGGTGGCTGTATGGCAGGCCCAGTAACTTTGCCACTATCGCGTACACCTGCACATTGCTAAAAGTCCCGACTTTAAGGCCTTCTTTAAAATTCGGGCCCCAGGCTATAAACGTGGCATGCATATCTTTTACAGCTATTGGGTCGAAACCGTGGTTGCCTGGCGCTGGCATACGCCCTGAAGACGAGGCAAACAGTTTAGGCGCCTTTGCTACCAGCACTATATCTCCCACCCGATTGTAACGATCCTGTTTGCCGCTATAGTTTAAATGCGCCGGCATTTCATCTTTCAGGTACGCATCATAATACTGGCTAGGGTTAGACTTCAGTTTTTGGTAGAGAGGAAGTATGGCCGCTGCATTGGTGGCATGGAGTTCTGTCATTGTACCTCCACTTACTATCTTAAAATCATTTTCATTGATAAAGGGCGGCAGCAAAATAGTAGACTGCTGGTCTATCTGCGTCATGCCATGATCAGACACAAAAATATAATTGACAGGCAGCCCCGTTTTGGCAACTGCGTCTGTAAGCTGCTTCATCCGCTTGTCCAATCGCCTTACTTCAGAAGACGTTTCCGGCGACTCAGGTCCGAATGTGTGGCCAGCATGGTCCACTTCCGGCATATAAAAGGTGATCAGGTGCGGGCGCTTTTCCTCCGGCAACTGCAACCAGTCAACCACTGCCTGCACACGTTTCTTGAATTTCACATCTTCGTTATAACGATACCAATACGTAGGATAAGTATCTAAAATGGGCGCCTCAGAACCCACCCAATAAAAACTGGCAGAAAGCAATTGCTGCTGCTCAGCCAATACCCACAGCGGCACCCCTCCATACCAACTGGCATCCGTTACTTTCTTTCTGTCGTTGATATAGAAAGTGTCATTTCGCTTTGGGTCATAAAAGCTATTGCCAACCAGGCCGTGGCTAACAGGATACATGCCGGTTACCAACGTATAATGGTTCGGAAAAGTTTTAGACGGAAACGACGGCACCATAGACTCCGCTTGCACACCTTCTGCTGCAAATGCTTTTAAATGCTTGGCCCTATACTTTTCTGCATAATCGTAGCGAAAACCATCCGCCGAGACCATGATCACATACGGCTTCTCCATTTGCTCAGGGCTGTTGCTGCGCCCTTCCACCACCTGTTGCGCTGTTATACTTTGCGCCATTGCGGGCGCTGCCATAAACAGGGCAAGTAGTAAAGTCTTAAAACGTTTCATGCCGCTAAGTTAGGATCTACAACGGAAACAATATATATACCTGAAGTCAATTTAATGTTAAGCCATCAGTTTAGTAGCTTTATCAGCCTGTATTCTCATGTTACTTGTTGTAAACATGTCTGAACACGCTGCGAGGGGAGAAATATATTGCCTGAAGACCATTTAGCGCTGTTCCTGGAAATTAGTGCTAACCTGAGCCTTTCAAAGGTGCTGATGGACTTATTACAAAGTATGATTTCTGCACCTGGTAAAGTTATACCTTACTATTCTTTAACGAATAGCCGCTTATCGAACTCAAAAATAGCTGTGTCTATTACTTTTACTTTATTGAACTCAGGGTGGTATGGGTTTACCAGAAAATTATAGTTGCCCTGCACTGTAGCTGAAGGGACTTTCAGTACCAAATGCTCCTGCTGCTGCACAAAATTGTCGCCGAGCTCTTGCGTACTGTTAGCGTGCGGCAATGATTTCCAGTCAGCGGGCATATCTGCTTCGGACAGTGTTTTTATACTTACATCATCCGGAATCTCAATGCGCACGAGGTAATAATCTTTCGGCACAATACCCAGCGGCATATGTACGGCAATCTCAACGGTGCAAAGGGCTATAGACTCGCTGGTGTAAAGTATGGCTGTGCCTTTGCTGTTCCAGCGGCCGCCCGCTATTTCCGCACCGCGCCCTGAAAGGTCGTTACGATAGGGACCTCTGCTGAGGCGGTAAACAATCATGCCAGCACACCATGTTCGATGCGCGTTAACTCATCGCGCAAAAGGTTAATACCGAAGGTGCTGTCTAATAATTCTTTAGGTTTTAAGCCTCCCAACGCCACGTTCTTAGCCTCAAGCCAGGCATTGAAATTTGCCTTGTCGCCAAATACTTCTGTGCCTTTGTTATACAGCAGCGTAATCTCCAGAATCTTCTCAGAGTGCAGCGGGTCAAAAGTGCGTTTCTCTTTTTTGTATCGCTGAAAAGTACGTTCCGACAGATGCAGGAAATTAGACCACTCCCCTACACTAAAGGGTATTTTATCGGCAATGGTCTGAAACAAGGCGTATTTTATACCTTCACGCACTGTGCTGATCAGCATAAATACGTCCTTATCATCTATTAATTTGTAGCTCATGCTACTGTCCAGACTGAAGGCTTGTCCCATGGTGTTGGCTGTTAAGTGTTTCAAATATAAGAAACTTGTCGGTATTATAACGCCAATTGTCGCATTATAGTTTCTCGATGCCAGTATCTGACTCATGTTGGTACTAAAGCAGGTGCAACTGCGTTAGAGAGCAAAACCAGTTAAAGTATAAAATGCAGAAATGGATAGCAGCGGCAGGAGCATTAGCCTTAGGTTTAAGTGGATGTAACATGCAAAATGCCCTGACAGAAAACCACCAGCCACAGCAGGCAAGGCTGACGATGCAGGAAGTAATTCCGCCAATGGCGCCAGCCACACCAGAAGCCGCGGCCAAGCAGAATAAATTTCTGGAGGAGAACAAAGGTAAATTTAAGAGCACGAAACTGGCAGCCGATTATTATGTGCTGCAGGCAAAGCGGACTTTCAATGAGGATAAGCTGGATTCGGCACTGGTGTTTTTTAACCGCGCCTGGCTTATGGACCGCAGCAACAACGAAATTTACTGGGGATACGGTTTGGTATACGGGCAGCAGGAAGAGTACGACAAAGCGCTTTACATCCTATACCGCGCCTTGGACAAAGATAAGGAGAACGCACGCTTGCTAACAGATGTGGCTACAACCCACCTGGCCCGCTTTTACCAATACAGTACACCGGACGATCTGCAGCAAAGTAAAAAACTACTGGAGCGGGCCCTTCAGCTAAACCCTGACGACACGGCGGACACATATTATAAACTTGCCGTGAGTAGCTACTATCTGCTTGAGTTCGGGCCGGCCTGGGACTACCTGCACCAGAGCATCCGGCAGGATAAGGAGAAAGAAGACAAAACATTTATAGCAGCCCTGTTAGCGCAGGAGCGTGACCCGCAAGGAATTTATGTTGCCCAACCGGAAAGGTAATTTGCAAGTATAGCGCGGCTGTGCTACTTTTATACATTACCGCTCCTGATAGCGAGCGCCATGTCTTTTATAGTATAGCTCTAACCTTTTTATGAAAAGAATATTTTTAGCCGTTTTGGCATTTGCATGCGCCACAACCCTTAGCCT
This sequence comes from uncultured Pontibacter sp., assembly GCF_947495565.1. GTDB lineage: Bacteria > Bacteroidota > Bacteroidia > Cytophagales > Hymenobacteraceae > Pontibacter. The sequence continues at coordinate 12,334 of NZ_CANLZM010000004.1, read as the reverse complement.
TGCCCAGGAACATCCCGCTGAGCTTAGCCCAAAAATTTTACCGATGTTCGGTGAAATTCAGAAAACCGAAGCCGAACAAAAACAAGACGAGAAGTTCCTGACCAGTTGCGATAAAAACTTCAGGGACCGCAAGGAGGCCAGCAGTTTTTTTATGGCGCGTGGTTGGGAGTACCTGAACGAGGGCCAAGCTGATACAGCCATGTACCGCTTTAACCTAGCCTGGCTTCTGAACCCGGATAACAAAGATGCTTATTGGGCTTTTGGCTTGGTAACATCAGCCAGAGGAGACCATCAGCATGCCATTTCTATGTACGAAAAAGCTATGGCGCTGGCACCAAACAACTCCCTGCTGCTCTCAGACGCGGCTTCATCATACCTAGCCGTATATAAGGAGAAAAAGAAGAAGAAAAACCTGAAGGCGGCTGCCGCATACTTGAAAACAGCTACCGCAGCGGACTCAACCAATGCTTATGCTCTCTATAATCTATCGATGGTGAAATATCACGAGAAAAAATACAGCGACGCCTGGGATTACCTGCATAAGAGCCGCAACATCAACATGACTCTCATAGATTATACTTACATTATGGAGCTGGTAGCGCAGATGCCAGACCCGCAAGGTTTCTTTAACGCCACTACCACTGAGAGTGCCTCAAAATAAAAACTTAATCCCCTGCCCCAAAGGCCGGGGATTTTTTGTTAGCACCAAGTATAAAATCCGCAAGAATCGGGTTGAAAGTATGGCCGTGTTTTAGCTAATTGCCCCATGAATCATTATGATATTGTTGCGCAGGCTTTAAGCTACATCAGGCAGCACGCCAAGCAGCAACCTACCTTAAACCAGGTGGCAAGCCATGTACACTTAAGTCCGCACCATTTCCAGCGGGTATTTACAGAGTGGGCAGGCGTAAGCCCCAAGAAGTTCCTGCAGTACCTAACCCTGCACCACGCTAAAACCGTTCTGGCACAAAGCGCATCGGTTTTTGAGGCTTCCTCAACCACCGGTCTCTCTGGCGGCGGCAGGCTGCACGATCTCTTTGTAAGTATAGAGGGAATGACACCCGGTCAGTATAAAATGAAAGGAAGTCAGCTTCAGCTTAACTACAGCTATGGCAACTGCTTTTTCGGAGCATACATTATAGCATCCACAGATAAAGGAATTTGCCACCTGCATTTTTACCAAAACCAGGAGCAGGCTTTTCAGGAGCTGCAGCAGGCATGGCCTAAGGCTATACTTGTGCAGCAGCAGGAAGCGATGCATCTGCAGGTAAACGCCTTCTTACAAAATTCAATAGCGCCGGCGCAGGGGCGAATAAAGCTTCACCTGAGCGGTACGCCCTTTCAACTTAAAGTATGGGAGGCACTGCTGCGCATTCCGGAAGGGCACCTTAGCTCCTACGCCAACTTGGCGCGCCACATAAATATGCCCAAGGCCAGTCGTGCTGTGGGTACTGCTATCGGCAGTAATCCTATTGCCTTTCTTATCCCCTGCCACCGCGTCATTAAAAGTGTGGGCGGCATTGGGGAATACCGCTGGGGAAGCGAAAGAAAAATGGCGATGATCGGGCGTGAGGCTGCATCTACTCCTCCTGCTCCAACACATGGTTTAACATTCGACTTCGATTAATTATTAAGCAACTCTTTAAGTTGATCTACAAAACCTGCTGATTAAAGATTGGTGTGAAATATTAGCGCATCATTTCCATATATAGAGTAAGCTGAGTAAATCACTGGTTTTTTGCTATATTTGCTAACACCCTATTACAAATTTTTAGCTAAAGCAAATGAGAAAACATCTATTTAAAGCTTCTATCATACTTTTGGCTGGTAGTATGTCGCTTTCGTCGTGCGTGGTTTCTAAGAAAAAGTACGATGACCTGATGTCCCGTAAAAATGCCTTAGAGGTAGACAAAGCCGGGTTGCAGCAAGAGAAATCTACACTGGAGCAGCAGAAATCCGATTTAGAGGCAGCCAAAGCCAGCCTGGAGGAAGAGCGTGCACAGCTAGAGCAGCAGAAACGCGAGTATGAGGAAAGCCTGGCCAAAGCCCTGAAAGAAGGAAAAGCGCTGGGCGAGAACCTGAATATGAGCAAATCGCAGATTGAGCGCCTGAACGCAGACCTGAAAGCCCGTGAGGCAAGACTCGCAGAACTTCAGCGTATTCTGGATGAGAAGGATGCAGCCGTAGCCAACCTGCGCAACCGCGTAAGCAAAGCCCTGCTTGGCTTCAACGACAAGGACCTGACTATTGATGTGCGCAACGGTAAAGTATACGTATCGTTGGCAGAGCAGCTGCTGTTTAACTCCGGCTCAACTAAAGTAGACCCTAAAGGTGTAGACGCCCTGCGTAAGCTGGCTAGCGTACTGAAGGAGCAGCAGGATGTAAACGTGCTGGTAGAGGGCCATACGGATGATGTTCCGATTGCGAGAGGCACTGTAGGCATGCAGGATAACTGGGACCTGAGCGTGTTGCGCGCCACTGAGATTACACGTATACTGGCAAACGCAGGAGTTGACCCAACACGAGTAACACCGTCTGGACGCTCTAAGTATATTCCTCTGGCTGAGGACAAGACCAAAGAAGCCCGCCAGAAAAACCGCCGTACCGAGATCATCCTGACACCGAAACTTGACGAACTGTTCAAAATACTAGAGACAACTTAAACCACTGAACAGAATACACATTAAACAAACAGCCAGCCTCCTTACAGAAGCTGGCTGTTTCATTTTTATACTTTAAGATTTATTTTTTAAAATCTATACTTCCTGCGTTACTCCCTCAGTCGCTACGGCAACCATTTTAGGTTTTGGCAGCACTTGCCGGAATATGGGTAGAAGCATAAAGTATAGAACGGCTCCAACAGGTATAGAAAGTATGGCCCAGGCTGCAATACCGGCCAAATTAGCCAGCCATAGTTTGCTGATGGCATCCAGCCAATCCGCTTTAAACATAGCCTGAATCTCCGCAATTGACAGGCGAAGCTCCCCTAGTCCAAAAAAGGAAATACCTAACCGAATAAACGGGATAGCCAGCAGCAGCTGCAGTGGCTGCACCAGGTAGCTGACCAGCACTGTGGCTGCAATGTTTAACTTAAAGCGGGCAGCAACGGCAGTACTCAGCAGTGTGGTTATCCCTATAGCCGGCACTACTCCAATAACACTGCCTACCACAACTGTAGCCGACAAGCTGCGCGGCGTCATACCTTGCCGCAGCAAGTTAGAAACCGGCTGCAGCAGCCTTCGTTTCAGAAAATCGGTAATGACTTGGTAAGCGGCCACTGGAGGTAAATTAAGATATAGGAAAGATGCTTTACACATAAAAAGCAAAGAGCTACGTGCCACTCATGGCACATGCTGCAGATAAATGTTTTGCAGCTGCTTTTTATACTTACATCAACGCAAAAGTAACCTGCCTAGTGCTAAATAGTTTTAAATTTCTTGCAGCAGAAAATCCAACATTTTACCTGTAGATGAAGGGTTTACTAAATATTAACAATATTTGATAAGTGTGTTAAACCAAATAACTAAACCCATGTCTAATCGAGCGAGATAATATTCCATATTCACACCAGAAAATGAAGAGGTTTTTTACCACATTACTGATGCTTGTAGCCGTGCTGCAGGCGTTTGCACAGGCAGGCTCTGTTTCCGGCACAGTGCAGAGCAACAGCGATAAGACTGCGCTTCCGGGCGCCAACGTTGTGCTGACACGAGCAGCAGATGCCATCAAAGCCGTAACAGCCACAGACGCTGAAGGCCGCTTCAAGTTTGAGCGTGTGGCACAGGGGCAGTATACTTTAGAGATTAACTACATTGGCTTCCAAAGTTTCAAGCGCAGTTTTCAGGTTAGTGGCGCTTCTGTTAACCTTGGCCAGTTGCTGTTGGAAGACGGCTCCACGGCCATAAAGGAGGTGCAGATTATCGGCCGTGCACCGCTGGGCGAGCAGAAAGGCGATACCTCACAGTTTAATGCCAAGGCCTTTAAAACTTTACCTGACGCCAGCGCCGAAGACCTGGTAACTAAGATGCCTGGCGTAACCATGCAGGACGGAAAATTGCAAGCCCAGGGTGAAGACGTGCAGCAGGTAATGATCGACGGTAAACGATTCACTGGCGAGGATGTAAACTCGGCGGTACGTAACCTATCCGCGGATATGGTGGAAAGCGTGCAGGTGTTTGACGGCCCCAGCGACCGGGCTGCCTTCAGCGGCTTTGATGATGGCAACCGCGTAAAAACACTCAATTTTGTAACGAAGAAAAACCGACGCGAAGGCTATGTCGGGAAAGCATCTGCCGGCTACGGTACAGATGAGCGCTATATGCTTGGCGCTACGGTAAACTACTTTAACGGGGATCAGCGCATTACAGCAACCGGCCTTACCAACAACATCAACATGTTTGACTTCTCCATCGGCGAGACACCGGGCGGAGGCATGCGTGGTCGCAGAGGCTGGGGCGGCGGTTCTCCTAACGGCATCATCAACACCAACACCTTAGGCCTGAATTATAATGATATGTGGGGCAAGCGCATAGAGGTTGGCGGCAACTATAACTACTCCAACCAGGATGTGGTAAACAACCAGTACCGCTTCCGTGACTATGTGAACAGCGACACGACATACACTGAAAACAGCCTGAACCAGAACATAACTGATAGCCATCGCTTTAATTTCAGGCTACAGTATAACATCAACGAGAACAACCGCTTGCTGGTAAAGCCTAACATTTCTATTCAGCGCAGGGAATCCTTAGTAGGCAGGAACGCAAGCACAATTGCCAACGCAGAGGAAATCACGAACTCCATCAACTCGGATAACGCGGATAACACCACGCTTAACTTCAGCAACAGCATCCTGTACTCCCACCGATTCGGCGATTCAGGCAGAATTCTGACCTCGGAGGTTAACACCAGCTACAGCACCACTGACGGGGAAACGTTCCAGCGCGAGAACACGATCAACAACTCAGACCCAGAGCTGAACGTGAACCGCAACCAGTTCATCAACCTCGATAAAACAAAGTTTGAATGGTCTGGCAACCTTGATTATTCGCAGCGTCTAGGTGAGCAATCGCGTCTGCAGTTGGAGTATAACATCAGCAACCGAGAAAATGACCTGGATAGAAGAACCTTTGATTTTGTGGAAGGAGAAGGCTATAACGACTTCAACATACCGCTGAGCAACACGTTTGAGAGTGATTACCTAACACAGCGTTTCGGGCCAAGCTATCAGTTTAAGTCCGAGCAGTCTAACTTTCAATTGAACGCCAGGTACCAGCACGCCACACTTCGCGGCGAAAGCGAGTTTCCGGAGCAGTCTCCGTTAAAGAGGAACTTCAGCAATGTGTTGCCATCGGCAGAGTATGAATACAAGTTTTCAAAGTCAACAAACTTAAGAATCAACTACCGCACCGGCACCAACGAGCCGTCTGTGGAGCAGCTGCAAAACGTACTGGATTTATCTAACCCGCTGCAGCCAAACATTGGTAACCCGCAGCTAAACCAGGAATACCAAAACAGGCTTTTCGTGCGCTTCCGCAACTTTAACGCCGAAACAAATAAGGTATTCTTTATGGGTATTTTCGGAACGATGACGCAGAACTACATCACCAACAGCATTTATACCAGAGATGCGCCCTTTGAGCTGCCTGAAGATTACGTTCGCAGAGCAGGTGCCCGTTTCTCGCGTCCTGTTAACCTGGACGGCTTCTGGAGTGTGCGCTCTTTCTTTAACTACGGCCAGCCGATCAATGTTCTAAGTTCTAATCTAGACTTGAACGGATCCGTAGGCTATTCCAGGATACCGGGCATGATTAACGAAGAAATCAACTACGCCAACAATACTAACTTCAGGGTAGGGTTAAACATGAGCAGCAACATTAGCGAGAAAGTAGACTTTAATGTATCTACCAGCGGCACTTACAACCTGGTGGAAAATACACTGCGCACCACCCAGAACAACAATTATTACACACATGCCACCAATCTTCGCCTGAACTCGATTATCTGGAAAGGCATCGTGTACCGTACCGAGCTGAACCACCAGTACAATTCAGGCCTTTCTGAAGGCATAGACAATAGCTACCTGCTCTGGAATATGAGCCTTGGCAAAAAAGTATTCAAGAACCAGCAGGGAGAAATTAGCCTGAGCGTAAATGACCTGCTGAAGCAGAATATAAGCATCCAGCGCAATATCACTCCTGATTATGTGGAGGATGTGCAGTCTGATGTGCTGCAGCGCTACTTTATGCTGACCTTTACTTACAACCTTAGGAAGTTTGTGAGCGGAGACGCGCCTGACACGAACGAGAACCGCCGAGGCAACTGGGGCGGCAGACCCGGAGGAAATTAATTAAATTACTTTATACCTGTCTTTAAGCCCGGGCCTGTTGGTCCGGGCTTTTTTATTTAACGTGAGCAAGTATAAGTATGGTGGCTACATCTGCTATACTCATACTTTTGATTGAGCACTGCAGACATACTTTCTTACAGCCTTCCCTCCTCTTCGCCGGTGCCGGTTTTGCGGTTACGGGCTGTTTTTACCTTGTTGCTGCCAAATTTGTAATTAAAGGTTAGGTTCAGGCGGCGGCTCTCCCATTGGTTTTGCCAGTACATATCCACGTTGTTATAGGCTAGTGTCGCTCTGGAGCGGCTGGTGTTAAACACATCGCGCAGTTTCAGGCTCAGGGTAGCTTTGCCGTCCATCAATATTTTCTGTGCTCCTAAGTCAACCTGATAGTTAGATTTAGTTTGGAACAGACCCTGCACCGACGGCGACATGTAATACCCAGAAAGCTGCAGCTTGAAATCATGAGGCAGGTTAAAGCTTTCTTCTGCACTCGCCGACCAGCTGAAGCGGGAGCTGTTATAGTTAGTGCCTTGTAATGGCGATGCAACGGTATTGTAGGATCCTTCCAGTTGCAGTGTAGTTGTCCACCAGTCGTTTACCGGTAAAGTACCGCCGCTGCTGGCGCTCAGGTAGGTTGCTTTGCTCAGATTTTCAGGTTTGCTGATGCTCACTCTAGTCCCATCGTTCTGCCTGATCACATCCGTTACAAAATTGTTCGATTCAATGTAGCTCAGGCTCAGCAACTGGAAGCTCTTGTAGTTATAATTAAATTGCAGCGAGTTGGAGAAAGAAGCCTCCAGAAAAGGATTGCCTTGTATGGCTGTATAAGGATCAGAGTAAAAAGTAAAAGGGTTTAAGCTGCGGTAAGAAGGGCGGCTGATGCGGCGGCTGTAGGATGCCGAAAACTGATTGTTCTCATTCGCGCTGTAGCTTACAAATATGCTTGGGAAGAACTGAAGATAGTCACGGTCTACTGTTTCACCTGTTGTGGCAGAATGGCCATCTGCAAGGGTTTGCTCTGCCCGAAGCCCGGCTTTTAAACTTAGTTTCTCGCTGAGCTTACCGCTCAGGCTCAGGTAGGCCGCATGTATAGTTTCGGAATAGGCAAAGCTGTTGGTGCGGTTCGCATCGTTTACCCAGCCCTGCTCCTGCTGCTCCTCAAACCGGATATTGCTGTTGTTGCTGACGCTGCTCGTTTTTAAACCAGCCTCAGCCTTAAAGCCTTTCCCGAAGGGGTGCACATAATCCAGTTTAAATGCTTTTATACTTGCCTCGGCTTTGCTGAGACTGCGTAACTCAAGCGGTGCCTGCGTAGCCTCACCGGTGGCGGCGTAAAAGTTATTTGTAAACAGCTCATCGGCATCGGTGCTGTAGTTTACATAGTCTGCATCAAAAGTGAGGCTGCGGCCGGTGCTGTCTATCTCATACTTATAGTTTAGGTTTAGGCTGTAGTTGTCGGTGCCGGAGGTTTTAGGGTTCCGCATGCTCATACTTCCGAAAGCCCTGCCAACCGCATCAAAATTAGTAGAGTTGCTGGTGGTCAGCGTTTCTTCCGGAGAGGCGTAACTTTTGGCCATAACACCAATGGTGTGCTTCCTGCTGATGAAATAATCGGCGCCTGCCGTCAGGTTATAGCTCTTGGTAACAGGGTGCCAGTAGTTTACCTGGTTATAAAGGCTATCGTTTATGTTACGCTTTAGGGTAAGGCGGTTAAACGAGTTGTAATGACCGGCATCCAGGCGTGTGTACAGGCTCACCTTTCCGGTATTATAGTTCAGGTTCAGGCCTCCCCATACTTTCTCATACTTGCCATAGCCAGCGCCCAGGTTCGCGGAACCGTTGATGCCCAGCGTCTCGTCTCTTTTTAATTTGATGTTGATGATACCGGCTGTGCCTGCAGCATCAAACGAGGCCGGCGGATTGGCGATCAGTTCTACTTTGCTAACAGCCGTGGCGGGCAGCGATTTCAGGTAGCTTTGCAGTTCCGCACCGCTCATATAAGTCATTTTACCATTGATCATCACCTGCACGCTGCTGCTGCCTCTGTACACAATGTTATCGTCTTTGTCCAGCCGCACACCCGGCGCATACTTCAGAACCTCCAGGGCGTTGTCGCCTGCCGTGTTTAGCTGCTCCACGTTCATCACCACGCGGTCTGCCTCCTGCTCCAGCAGCGGCCTCTGGCCTTTTACCACTACCTCCTGCAGCGCATTAGCTTTTTCCTGCATAGTTATTAATGACAACTGCACCTCCTGCTGCTGCACCTCAAATGCTATACTTTGGGCCGGGGCAAATCCCACCATCAGGGCTTTTACAATATACCTGCCTGGCTTCACCTGCGCAAAACTATAAGCGCCTGCAGCATCCGTCATCTCAGAGGCCACCACTGCCGAATCTGGCAACTGCAGCAACACCACAGACACATAATCCAGCGGCTTTTGCGTGGCAGCATTGGTTATGGCACCTTTCAAAGTAGTTGCAGACTGTGCCCAGGCAGTGATTGCGAAAAAGCAGAACATAATGATCAGGACTATACTTTTTAGCTTATGCTGCACCTGGTTATGCGGGTTGGGTGTAGAAGATTTTTTCATGGCTCACGTTTCGTTTATTGATTGAGCCAAAGATGCAGCACGGCTTATTCTATATAAATTATACTATCCCAACCTCCCAAAATATTATGCTAAGCTGATTAAGCCACCAAACACGGGTTGGAATCAGTAAAATTGGGGGTTAGCATAATAATCCACCGGATTGATATAATAAAAGTGCGGTTGAGATAACTTATTTATAGTTTTAGAACATGAATGCGCTACAAAAAAAGATAGGGCTGCACCTGCTGGGCTGGATGCTCTACATCGGTTATAGTTTACTAGGTTACTTCCTCTACAACTGGAGGTTTGAGGTGCTGATGCTGACGCTGTCGCAGCACGTGCTGCAAATCATTGAGTTTTACCTTTGCTACCTCTTGGTTTTTCCGCTCTGGCTAAAGTATAAGCAATGGTGGGTGCTGGCATTAAGTATAATTGGCGTGATGTTTACTTACATCGCCCTACGGTATACCATAGAAGAAGTGTTCTTTATGGCTGTTTTCGGTTTTAGTAATTACACTACCATTACACTTTCTTATTACTTTTTCGATAACCTGTACTGGGCCATGCCGGGCATTTTTTTGGGAGCTGTGGTTTGGGCTTTGGAGGCAACCCTGCAAAAGGAACGCGAAAACCGCACCTTAAAACAGGAAAAAACGCAAGCCGAGCTGGCCTTCTTGAAAACACAAATCAACCCGCACTTTCTATACAACTCGTTAAACTATTTATACTCTTTGGCTTATCCGGTTTCAGACAAACTGGCCGATGCTATTATCAAATTATCCGACCTGATGCGCTACATGCTGCACGAGAGCAAAGACGGGAAGGTAGAACTGCAGAAGGAAGTAGATTACCTGCACAATTACCTCGAGATTTACCGCCTGCGCTTTGAAGATAATTTCTTTGTGAACTTTAACATCCAAGGCCATGTAAACGGCCAACGGGTGCCTTCGCTGGTGCTGATTCCTTTTGTAGAGAACGCCCTGAAACACGGTGTGGTAGATAACGCGGCTGCGCCCATCACCATAAACCTGCAACTGGAAAAAGACAATTTATACTTTAACGTGAGCAACCGCATCAACCAAAACCAAAAAGACCATACTACCGGCATCGGCCTGCCAAATATCCGCCGGAGGCTGGAGCTGAGCTACCCCGGAAAGTATGAGCTGGAGGTACAGGATGATGGGCAGCAGTATACGGCCACGCTAAAGCTGCAAACCCTCTGAGTCAGGGTTTGCGGGATTAAAGGACTTTCAGGACTTTGATAGTTGAAGAGGATGAAAAGTCATTATCAAAACAAAAACATTTCGCATAAATCCTGTCCATCTTGAAATCCAAAATCCTTACTTTTAAACTCTTTAACTTTCTAACTTGAAATGATCCGCTGCATTGCCGTTGACGACGAAGCTTACGCTGCCAATATTATTGCTGACTATATCAGTAAAGTGCCTTTCCTGGAAATGGTTGGCAAAACTACCAGCCCGATTGAGGCTATCAACTGGGTACAGGACGGCAAAGTGGACCTGGTGTTCCTGGATATACAGATGCCAGAGCTGACCGGGATACAGTTTATGAAGATCTGCGGCAGCAAGTGCAAAGTTATACTTACCACGGCTTATCCCGAGTATGCCCTGGAAGGTTACGAGCACGACGTGGTGGATTATCTGCTAAAGCCCATTCCGTTCGACCGCTTTTTTAAAGCCGTGCACAAGGCGCAAAGTATGCTGCAGTTGCAGGACGTGGGTAAGCCAGAGGCTGCAGAACTCGCACCCTCTGCCGATCAGAATATTCCTTCGCCGGCTCCTGACTACATGTTTGTGAAGGGCGAAAGCAAAAACAAATTCCTGAAAGTGGCTTACAGCGACATACTTTATGTGGAAGGGCTAAAAAATTATGTGTCGCTATACTTGCCGGGCCAGCGGCTGGTTACCTACCAATCATTAACTGATTTAACGGAGCAACTGCCACAGCCGCCTTTTTACCGCGTGCACCGCTCCTACATTATCTCGATTGATAAAGTAAGTATGATAGATGGCAACACCATATACGTTGGCAACACGGAAATCCCGATTGGAGAAACCTACCGCGACAGTTTCCTGAGCATGATTCGGTAAAAGTAATTTGCACTGTATAAACTACTGCTGCAGCATCAGCTGCTACTTTTTTTCTAAACCTAACTTATCCTTTATCTTCTCCAAAGTAAGCGCATGCTCCTCCGTGCCTTCTGTGCCCAGCATGTAAGACCAGGCGGATAGGTCATCGTTGTAATCGCAGTAAATTTTAAACATGCCTAAGTATGGCACCGCCAGAAACATGCCCGGCAAGCCCCAGATCATGCCGCCGACAATAATGCTCAGAATAGTAAAAAGCGGGTTGATGTTCACCTTACTGCCTGTAATGTTGGGAGTAAGTATATTGTTTTCTGTAAACTGAACAAGCAGGAAAAAAACCAGCACCAGCAATGCCTTGTTTGGGTCGCCCTGCACCATCAGGGTATAAAGTAGCGGTATAGCGCCGCCAATTAAAGTGCCGAAGTACGGGATAAAGTTTATAAAGGCAGAGATAATACCTAATAGCAGCGCATACTCTACCCCGATCAGCAGCAAGCCAGTGGAGTTGATGACGCAAAGTATAAGTATGACAATTACCACTCCGGCCATATAATGCTTGGTTACATGCGAGATCTCAAAAATGATCTTCTTCACCTTGTCCAGTTTTTGAGTAGGTAACTGGCGGTAAATGAAATGCTCAAACTTATTGCGGTAGTATAGGAAAAGGAAAATATAAACCGGCATCAAGCCAATCTTGGCCAAAGTGCCCGTGGTAGCCATCACAATATCGCTCAGGAAGTTGCCGCTCAGCTCCAGGGCATTGCTCACCTGCATCTGCAACCAGTGCTCGTTATCAGGGTTTGTATCCCCGAAGCGCTTGTCTATAGCCAGCTGCAGCCGGTCCAGGTTCTCAATGGCCTGCTCCTGCAGCGCCGGAAAATCACTCAGAAAAACAGTCAGCTGCTTGTAAAGCAGCACGATGGCTCCCACAAACAAAGCCATCGCCACTATCACTGTTATAAAATTTGCCAGTATACGTGGCAGGCCTTTTTTCTCCAGAAACTTCTCTACGGGGTACAGCAGGTAAGCGAAAAGTATGGCCATAAAGATCGGGTACAGAAACTCGCGGGCGGACACCAGCACATACACTAGCAGTATTCCGAAAAGAAGTATAAATGTATAATGCCTGATTTTTTCTGAATGCTTCACCATACCCCTTACTACTGCTTAAGAGGCTGTTTTTGTTATACTTATTAATATAGCATGCTGCTAAGAGGCTGTTTTGATTTTATTTTGATAATTTTTTAAGCATCAAGTGAATCATAGCCACTCGTATCATTGTCTCAGAT
>NZ_CANLZM010000003.1 GCF_947495565.1 uncultured Pontibacter sp. | reverse complement strand
TAGTAGTGGTGATAGAAGTGATTTGAAATATGTTGAATACTCTACTCCTAAACGGTTCTAAAACCGGGGAGCCGACAATAGCATGCTGATCACCCCAATAGGGAGTATTAAAATTGGCCAAAAACCAATAGAATCTATCAGTGGAATTGACACAACAAGCAAGGTTATAAGAGAAGCTGTTGCCAAAAGAATAAACCGAATCATTGCATCCCGCTTTACATACTCAAACCTATATACAGCCATACCATCTGGAATCATTGTTTATTTTTTTTAAGTTCACTTCTTGTTTAGACTTACTGCCAACGGATTGGTACAGGCTGTGAATGAGGCAAAGCCGAGTATGGAGCCTGTGCCTTGTTAGCAAGGGATATTCTTTGGTATTCTACAGTTTTCCATCAAACCTGCCTTCGGTAACGTGGATGACTTCACATCCATTCTTAGACAGTGTAAATGAGAACTTCCCTGCGATGATACCATTTTCTAAATCAAGTTTAGTAACTTCAAGTGTGCCGCTGCGTGTTACATCTGGACTCTTGTCGTAATCGCAATACTCGTTATAGAATCTTACTCCGCTTATCTCAGCATTATCGAATGTATAAACTCCTGCTTTATTAACTTGAGCCATAGCTATAACAAAATAATCGTACTCTGCGGGACTTTCTTTGGTTTCCCTGTAGGCTGCTATATTTAAAGTGCCACCTTTATAAGCAGGGTCGTAAATAACATTAAAATTTGACTGGAACGTACTTGGTCTGCCCTTTGGCAACCACACCTTTCCATTGACCATGGCTCCAAATGTGTTCTTGCCTTCCATGGTAACGGCTGGAAGTTCTTCCTTTGGATTTGCGTCCTTCTTCTTACAGGAGGAAAAAGATAGAAGAGCAAACAGGAGAAGAAAAGGTAAAGCTTGAGTTTTCATATAGTAAGGGTTGATTTATGATTTTATTCTTTGCTAACTATAGTGTATAAGGAGTTATTCCGGTTATTGGCCCTTTAGCTGGAGTGTTCGAAGCATTTTCTTTACTAGATCCGAGCATAATTTGGCAGGGTGTAGTGTCGGTTTCATCTTCTATACATTTTAAAGCTAAATATAGAACATTCCTATAAATTATCAAGCGGGCTGACGATACTTTCCAGCCCGTGGCTGGTGATGTGGGTGTAGATCTCGGTGGTCTTGCTGCTCTTGTGCCCCAGCAGCGACTGGATGTAGCGCAGGTTCGTGCCCTGCTCCAAGAGGTGCGTGGCAAAGGAGTGGCGCAACGAGTGGGGAGTTACCTTCTTTTGTAGACCAGCCTTCTCCATGCAGGCCCTAAAGACGTTGCGGATGCTGTCGGTGGTGTACTGCCCCCCGTACTGCCCTTCAAACAGCCACACTTTCGGCCTGTACTCCCTGTAGTAGGCCCTCAGGCTCTCCAACAGCTTCTGCGAGAGCAGCGTGGTGCGGTCCTTCTTGCCCTTGCCCCCGCGTATGAGCAGCAGGTTCCTGTCTGACTGCACATCGCTAATTTTCAGGTTGATCACCTCGCCGATGCGCAGCCCGCCCGCGTAGAGCAGCTGCAGCAGGCAGCGGTGCTTGAGGTTGGCGGTAGCGGAGAGAATCCGCTGCACTTCCTGCTTGCTGAGCACGGTGGGCAGCCGGTCTGCCTTCTCGGGCCGCTCCACCTGGCTCAGGTCCATGGTGTGCCGGCCCAGCACCCGGTGGAAGTAAAATTTCACGGCGTTGATGCTCTGGTTTACGAAAGAGTAGGAGTACTGCCGGCTCTGCACCATCTGCCGGTGGTAAGCATTGATTTCATTCACAGAAAAAGTGTTGATTGTCTCCAGTCCCTGCACGCTGTGCCCGTTAAGAAAGCGCAGCAGAAGCGAGTGGTACGTGCGGATCGTGTTTACGGAGTAGTTAAGCAGGTACAGCTTCTCCAGGTAGGGCAGCGGGCAGGTGACATAGCCGGCCGCCTTGCTATAGGTCTGCTCCCAGAGCCTGCGCATGACGGTCATGTCGTTTACCTTCATGGTGCCCGCGAGCCACACCTGCGCCGTGCCCTGCACATCGTCTAGCAGCTGGTGCAGGCTCGTGGCATCGGTGCCCACAGCAAAGCACCTCGGCTCCTGCAGCCACCGGCAGCAGGAGCTGCATCGCAGTGTTTTATAAATCAACTCATTATAAGGGAATGAGATTTGGATGAGCGTTTTGCCCCCGTGCTCCAGCGGCTGCAGGCGGATGATGGGGAGCTCCGGCAGCTTGGCCAGCGGATCAGACTGCAGGCTGCCGGATGTGACCACGGCCCCCATGGCTGGCCGAATTCGTCTGGGCCTGTTTAGATAACGCGTGTCCACCAGCGCCACCCCCTGAAAGTGCCTGTGCAGCAGCTCAATTGCCTGTGGCGTTTTGTGCGTCACATAGCACTTATACGTCTTGCTATACTTAACCATTTCGGCGCCTTTCAATAGTTTTGTAATGCGGTGATCCGGCCTGTACCACAGGCGGATGAACGGCTTCCCCTCGTGCTCGAGCGAGTTCAGGTACACGACGGGGGCGGTATGGTAAGTCTGCTGCATGGGGTCCGATGGTATTTTTGATCAAATGTAAACCCCGCAGGCAACTCATCCGTTTTTTGAGACACATAAATGCGTTTATAAACGCAACTATACGTTTCAAAAAACGGATGTTCTCATGAAGGAGGAAAAACTGTGCGAGCAGTGCGGCAGCAAAATGACCGGAAGACTCGACAAACGCTTCTGCTCCAACCAGTGCCGGGCAAATGCCCATAACGCCAACAGGCGTCAGAACAGCGGCGAGCAGCTAATCTTAAACATCAACTCCATCTTGCGTCGCAACCGCACCATCCTGCGGCAGGCCAGCCCGCTGGGCAAAACCACCACCTACCGGCAGGTGCTCGAGATAGCCGGGTTAGACTTCCGGTATTTCACCCACACCTACCGCACAAAGGGTGGCAACACCTACCACTTCTGCTACGACTACGGCTACCTCCTGCTGGAAGACGAGAAGGTGCTCATCGTCAACTGGCAGCCCTACATGGAGAAGAGCTAACTCCTCCACCAACAAGTGAATCACAACTTCAGCCGCTTCCGGAGCAGCCGCATATCCTCCCCCACCTTCACATCCAGGATCTTGGCATAGTGCTGGGTAGTCCTCAGGTTGGTGTGCCCCAGCATCTTCGAGACGCTCTCCATCGGCACCCCGTTGAGAAGCGTGACGGTGGTGGCAAAGGTGTGGCGGGCGGTGTGGAAGGTCATCTGCTTCTGGATCCCGCACAGGGCGGCGATCTCCTTCAGGTAAGCGTTCATCTTCTGGTTGCTCGGCACCGGCAGCACTCTCCCTTCATGCAGGCACTGCGGGTGCAGTCTGTATTTATTAATGATCCGAAGGGCTGTCGGCAGCAGGGGAATTCGGGAGGGCGTATCCGTTTTCTGTCTCTGCTTGCATAGCCACTGCTCCCCGTCAATACCCTTTTGTACGTCTGAGCACCTTAGTTTCTGCACGTCCACGTAGGCCAGGCCCGTGAAGCAGCTAAACAGGAAGATGTCCCGCACCTGCGCCAGGCGTTCTGTAGGGAACTCCTTTTCCGCCAGCCGCTGCAGCTCCTCCTCTGAGAGGAACACCCGCTCTACGGTCTTTATCTTGGACTTGTAGTTGGCGAAGGGATCCGAGGAAATCCACCCATTGGAAAGGCAGATGCGTATGATCTTGCCGAAGTTCTTGATGTACTTGACAGCCGTGTTGTTGGAGCACTTGCGTACGCTGCGCAGGTAGAACTCGTAGTCGGTGACAAAGGCGTGGTTTATCTCCCTGACCTCCATGTCCTCCACCCCATACTTCCATTGCATAAACTCCTGCGTGTGCTTGAGCGAGGTGGTGTAGCGCTCCAAGGTGCCGGGGGCAAACTCATCCCCGACCAGGGCCGCTACTTTGCTGTTGTGCTCGGAGAAGACCTCCACCAGCGTCCTGCCCTTCTCCACTTTCCCCAGAAACTTATTCTTGATGGCCTCTGCAGTCAGCGGCAGTCCTGCCTCCACGAGTTGGCGGTGTGCCTCGTACACCTTGGCCTGCAGGTTATCCAGGTAGGCGTTCAAGGACTTGGCTGCTGCCTTCGTGCCCTTTGCGCGCCCCGCGGAGGAAATCCACCTATCCGGCTCAACGGAACGGCTTGTGGTTAATTCGGCCCGCTTGCCGGCCACAGTGACACGCAGGTAGATCGGCACGGGGCCTGTTTGGTAGTTCTTCGGCTTCTTGAGGTAGAAGAGGATACTGAAGTTGATGCTCATAACAGTGACTTGAAAGGTTAAACAAAAGTAGCCTTGCAGTCAACCGCAGTCAAGATGTACAGCTTTCGTACACCTTGTTAATCAATTAGTTACACCCTTATTCGGTGAGTCATTGGAGGCGTTGGAGGAACTCACCGGACAACTCACCTAAAATACCTGAAAAGGGGCAAAATTAAGGAGTCCGGTAAAAACAAAAAAGCCTGCAAACTCTTGATTTGCAGGCTTTTAGCTGATTTTGGTATTCCTACCAGCAGAGAGTGAGGGATTCGAACCCCCGGACCTGTTACAGTCAACGGTTTTCAAGACCGCCGCGTTCGACCACTCCGCCAACTCTCTGTCTTATTTCGTGTACAAAAGTATGGGCTTGGCTTGATTTTACCAAATATCCGGCTAATATTTTTCACTAAACACTACCAACAAGTACGCAACCACCTGATTTACAAAGATAAAATTTTACTGATTCAGGCTAATTAAAAGTAAAACCTCCAGGTTTTGTATTTCATTGCCGGCTTTTCGCTTATTCCCGATCAGTTCTTTAAGTATGATTTTGACCTCTGCCTCCTGCCCTGCTAAAGTATAAGTCAGTTCTTGCTGGTTGCTGCTGATTCTTTCTGTCTCGGCTAATTTTTTAATGATCGGTGCTAAATCAAGCTGCAGTGTTTCCTTTTCCAAGGCAATAAAAAGTACTTCTTTTTCTAAAGTGAGCACGAGCGGGGTAGCACCTAACTTCAGTTCCTGCTTTTGCAAGTCTTTATGAAAAGCGGCTTCCACAGCATAATCATAACCGGCTATGGCAAATACTTGGCTGTAGGCAATGTAATCGTTAAGCCTGTATCCAAAGTATAATTCGGAATCAATTTTTACATTTAGGGTATACTCCAGACCCATCTGTGCAAGCACAGCGTTTCGCATGTTGGTTGGCCTTTGCCACACATCCCATTTCCCGGAGCTATCAACTTCAGCAACCTCGCTTAAATCAGAGGTAAACCAATCTTCTATTTCTTCAAAGCCGTGGTGGCGGGCCAGATAGTCAGTAATAGCGCTCACCTCTACCAGCGACTCTTCGGTTACTTTTTCCGCCATCGGCTTAATCTTGCCATCCACAAGTATGCCTTCCTGTAAAAGCAGCGTGCGCAGGCGTCTTACCTGGCTCCACTCCGACACCTTAAACATATTTACCGGCCCAAAAGCGGCTACCAACGCAATTATACTTAAAGTAACAGGTATAAACTTGATATTCTTGGCCTTGCTAAAAAGAAAGTATAAAGCAGTTAAGAAGAGCCAAAGAGCCAATGCCAGCACAATATAACGCTCCTCTGTGATGCCATACTCCGTCACGCGCCGCCAAATGGCCAGCCCTAGCAGGATTATCAACGGGAACAGCGCACGGAAATACCACTTCGAGAAGGTTCGTATCCAGGTGTTGCCCTCCTCGTTGCGGATAGGGTAAATGAGCAGCAGCGACAGGATACCGGCAATAGAAAAACACAGCACCAGCACCGACACCCAGCCTTCCGGCCATTCCCACTGCACAATGATTTTACCCAGGTATGCATACAAAATAAGCAGGTAAACAGTAACGAGCGGCAGCAGCACGAACTGCGTAAAAACTTTGAGACTTTTCGGGTAAGTATGCGCCTGCTCCAGTTCGGCTACGTTGGTTGGTACACCTGCCAAGAAAAACCAGGTATTAAACACCCCCACCATAAAGAACCAAAGCTGCCCGTACACTTCACCATCAATATCCATAGAGAAAAGCTGGTCAAGTGCCACGATGGCTACCACTAAACCCAAGTAAAGCACCCCGGAATAAAGCACAGCGGTGAGAATGCGCAGGAAGAGGTTTTTATTGAACTGCCAAAACGCATTCTCTATCCGTCGGTTTGCAAACATGGCATAGGAGGCAGCCAGGTGCAGCACCAGCAACAACGCAAACAGGCGCTGGTAGTGCCGCTGCTCCAGGTACTCCGGAAGCAGCCAGTAGTAGATCGTTAAAAAGGCCAATCCGCCGACCCAACTCAGCCAACGCAGTGGCTGCGCCCATTTATACTTACGCCCGAGCAACTCCAGCGTAAAGAACAGGATAAGGCCGAGTACGCTTACAAGTATGATTTTGGTCAGCCACAGGTTTTGCTCCCGCTGCTCATACTCTAACCCGACTTGGTAAATAGCCGCAGCCGTACCCACAAAAGCAGACAAGAGCACCAGCGGGAAGCGCAGAAATGTACTTGCGGCACCCTGCCACAGGTTTTGGAGAGATATGTTTTTGAAGAAGGCCATATATTATCCGGTTTGCAGCCACCGCTTACACGCAGCAGCCATACCCAAGGTAAGTATAAAACCCTAAAAGGTATAGTATAAAAGCTATACTTTAGCTCTTGCCATTTTACCCGAATGCGATGTGGGTATGCGCACCAAGCGTTTTGTCACGGTATCGATGCTGACGTTTATTTCGAAGCCAAGTATGAGGATCATGGAAACAAAATCGAGCCAGATCATCAAACCGATAAGGGCTCCGATGGACCCGTAAAACTTGTTATAGGTATCGAAAGCGCTGATGTAGAGCGAAAAGCCCATCGAAACCAGAAAGATAAGCCCTGTAGCCACCACGGCTCCCGCAGAAAAAAACGGCCACTTATCCTCAATGGCAGGCACAAAGTAATAAATAAGCGAGGTGGCCAGCAGAAACAGCATAATGATGGCGATATACTTCAGCACCACCAGCAAAGTATAAGTATAGCTTTCGGTTACGATTTCATAGAACACCAGCACATCCAGAATCCACTGCCCGAAGAAGATAGCCGCCACGGCTGTAAGCAGAATCAAACTGAGCACAACCGTCAGGATGGTGGCGATCATACGTTTGCGGAGGTAGGTACGCTTATAAAAAGTATGGTATTTCTTATCGAAAGCATCCATCAGCGACATAATGCCGTTGGTGGACAGCACCAGCGCAAATAGAAAACCGAAAGAAAGCAAACCACCGCGCGGCTTGTTTACGATGTCCTCAATGGTGCTATAGGTTACCGTATACATCTCCTCGGGCATAAAGTCTGCCAGGAAGTCCAGGATGCTCTCCCCCAGATCCAGCGAAAGAATGCTGGGAATGTACGGGATGAGCGTGAAAAGGAAGATGATGGTAGGAAAGGTTGCCAGCGTAAAGTTGAAGGCCATGTAAGAAGCCCGCTTGGTGATGGAGTCCAGGCGCAGCTCCCCTATCAGCACATCGGCCACATCATACACCGAAGACCTGCCACTGTTAAACCGCCATCGTTTCAGGAAAACGATGAACTTGCGATAGGCGCGGCGGCGCTTCAGGTATTGCTGGTTCAGCCTCATTAACTAAAATGCTCGTCTAACTTACCGTGTATGAGCGCTGGCACCTCTGTCGGTCGGCCGGTCTTCATATCCACGAAAACCATGATCGTTTCCCCGATCGTAAGCAGAGTACCTTGCTCGTTATACACTTCGTACTCAAACTTTATACGTGATCCGTGCGGTTTGCTTTTAAGCAACAATTTGATAGTCAGCAGGTCATCATACTTAGCAGGGCGAATAAACTTACTCTTCAACTCCAGCACCGGCATCATGGTGCCCGTGGCCTCCATCTCCTTATACTCTATGCCCAACCGGCGGAAAACCTCTGTGCGCGTTACCTCATAGTAGGCGGCGTAGTTGCCGTGGTATACATAGCCCATCTGGTCGGTTTCGGCATAGCGCACGCGTATCTGTACTTCTGATTCAAACACTGGTTTAATGGTTAAATTGTTGGATTGTTGATTGTTTGATAAATATACCCGCTGTGTAATTGATACTATGGTGAGGGCAACGGCATGTAAGATATTCTATGCGATTACCTTTTATAGAAGCCCAGCAATAAGCAATCAACACTTAAAAGTCTACTTCATGATATTACGCTCGTTTAGCGCACGATGGAAACGGCGAGCGTTGGCCTGATGCTCCGCTACGGTAGTGGCAAAGGCATGGTAGCCAGAGAAATCCTCCTTCGCGCAGAAGTAAAGGTAGTTATGCTGCTCCGGGTTTAGCACGGCATCAATGCTGGAGATAACCGGCACGTTTATAGGGCCCGGAGGCAAACCTTTATACTTGTAGGTGTTGTAAGGCGAATCGTGGGTGAGGTGCTTGTTAAGCACACGGCGAATCGTAAAGTCACGCACTGCAAAAACAACCGTAGGGTCAGCCTGCAGCAGCATACCGCGTTTCAGGCGGTTGAGGTACACACCGGCTACACGCGGTTTTTCATCGCTCTTCAGCGTCTCGGCCTGCACAATAGAGGCCAGTGTAGACACCTGCTGCTGCGTCATGCCGAGTTGCTCGGCTTTGGCTA
The DNA here is from genome assembly GCF_947495565.1 of uncultured Pontibacter sp. Classification (GTDB taxonomy): domain Bacteria; phylum Bacteroidota; class Bacteroidia; order Cytophagales; family Hymenobacteraceae; genus Pontibacter. The sequence continues at coordinate 368,308 of NZ_CANLZM010000003.1, read as the reverse complement.
TACGCTCCGGAGTCCAGAACTTATCGTACTCGGTTTTCATGCGCTGCATCAGTTCCGGGGCCGTGGTGGTCCAATACACTTCGTACGTGTTCGGGATGAACATGCTTACGATACTGGTCGTGTCGAAACCCAGCGTTTGCAGGTAAGCGGCATCGTTGAGCAGGCTATCAAGCTCCTGCTCGCTTGCCTCCAGGTCGGTGGCCAGTTTGGCAGCCAGCTGGCTGCGCAGGCGCACATTGCTGAAGGTGAGGTTTAACGGCATTTGCTGCCCCAGGCGCAGCACCCCGATCAGCTGGCGATTGCTCCAGCCATGCTCCAGTTTGTAGCGGCCCGGCTTCACCAGTTCATCGTAATCCATTAGTTTAGACATAAACCGAAGCGATAATCTATCGATGATCACGCCGCTTGCCTCCACAGAATCCATTGCCTGCTCATACGTAGCGCCCGTCGGGATCAGCACGTATACTTCCCGCTCCTTTGTATCCACGTTTGCCGTGTACACGATCTGGTATGCGTAGTAAGAAAAGCTCACAAACAAGAACATAACCAGCGCAATAAGGCCGGGCACCACCATGCTTTTCGGCTTCCGCTTTCTGATAATTTTAGGGTTTTTGACTTCGTTGGCCATAGTTTAAATAAAAGGCTCGGAACAGAGTTTAGGTTCCGTTACCTTCTGTTCGAGATCCCAAAAATAGCACATCTGCAGTTAATTAAGAATCGAAGCGGCATAAATAACGCGATAGTGCTGCCACCGGTGCCTTAAAAGTATAAACTAAGCCTGCACCAGCTTCTCTGGCTGCACTTTTTCACGCAACCCGGAAGCATGGCAGCGCATCTGCAAAGCAGCATTATGCTGGCAGCAGCAGCCTGATATTCAAAAAATGCTACAACTGTACCGTAATTAGCGCCAGAGTTTATAAATTTGAGGAAACTAACATTCAGAACTGTATATATATTTATACCCTTCATATGGCAGGAGACATCAGACAGGCTCAGATAGAAACCCTAGAACGCAAAAACGCCGAAGCCTTACTTGGCGGTGGCAAAGAACGAATAGAGGGACAGCACAAGAAAGGAAAATTAACCGCACGCGAGCGTATTCACCTGCTGATGGATGAAGGCTCTTTCGAAGAAATCGGCAAGTTTGTAATGCACCGCTCCAAAGACTTCGGGCTGGATAAGCAGTATTACCTAGGCGATGGCGTGGTTACCGGCTATGGCACTATTAACGGCCGTTTGGTTTATGTTTTCTCGCAGGATTTCACTGTTTTAGGCGGTTCGCTCTCTGAAACGCACGCCGAGAAGATCGTAAAGATCATGGAACTGGCCATGAAAAACGGCGCGCCTATTATCGGCCTCAACGACTCCGGTGGTGCCCGTATTCAGGAGGGTGTGGTATCCTTGGGCGGGTACGCTGATATTTTCTACCGCAATACGCTGGCATCTGGCGTTATCCCTCAGATTTCGGCTATCATGGGCCCGTGTGCAGGTGGGGCAGTATACTCTCCGGCCATCACCGACTTTATCATGATGGTAGAGGATACCTCGTACATGTTCGTGACTGGCCCGAACGTGGTAAAAACCGTAACGCACGAAAACGTAACCTCCGAGGAACTGGGCGGCGCAAGCACCCACAGCACCAAAAGCGGCGTCACGCATTTCTCCTGCGCCAACGAGGTGGAGTGCATCACCTACCTGAAAAAACTGCTGAGCTATATTCCGCAGAACTGCGAAGAACTGCCGCCATCGCTGCCCTACGAGGCGCAGGCCGACGAAACCCGCCAGGTACTCGACACGATCATCCCTGAAAATCCGAACCAGCCTTACGACATCCGTGAGGTGATTGAAGGCATTATTGATGCGGACACTTTCTTTGAGGTACACAAGAATTTCGGCGATAACATTGTGGTTGGCTTTGCCCGCCTTGGTGGCCGAAGTATAGGTATTGTGGGTAACCAGCCTGCCGTACTTGCCGGTGTACTGGATATTAACGCCAGCACTAAGGCAGCCCGTTTCGTGCGCTTCTGCGATAGCTTTAACGTGCCATTGCTGGTTTTAGAGGATGTCCCAGGCTTCCTGCCGGGCACCGACCAGGAGTGGCGCGGCATCATTACCAACGGAGCTAAACTGCTTTATGCTTTCTGCGAGGCCACTGTGCCGCGCATTACCGTTATTACCCGCAAAGCTTACGGCGGCGCTTACGATGTAATGAACTCCAAGCACATTGGTGCGGATATGAACTTTGCCTGGCCAACTGCCGAGATTGCCGTAATGGGCGCCCAGGGAGCCGCGGAAATCATCTTTAAGCGTGAGATTGCCGCCGCCGAAGATCCGGAAGCTAAGCTGGCGGAGAAGGTGCAGGAGTATAAAGAGAAGTTCGCCACGCCTTACCGTGCCGCTCACCGCGGTTTTATTGATGAAGTGATCATGCCATCAGAGACAAGATCCAAATTAATCAAAGCATTTAAGATGCTGGAAAACAAAGCTGTAACACTTCCTCGTAAGAAGCACGGCAACATTCCGCTTTAAAAAATTATAGATTCAGAATTAGAAATCAGAAACGGCCCGTATACTTTAAAAGCTTTTTCTGATTTCTTCAGAATCATGATTTTTAATTTCTAATTCATAATTAGCAGCATATGCGTCAAGAATCTTTTGATTTTTTACAGAAATACCTGAATAACTCCGCCCCCACTGGTTTTGAGGCTGAAGGCCAAAAGCTTTGGCTGGAGTACCTGAAACCATACATTGATGAGTACTTTGTAGACACGTACGGCACGGTGGTTGGCGTTATCAACCCGGAGGCGGAGTACAGAGTGGTGATTGAGGCTCATGCCGATGAAATCAGCTGGTTTGTAAACTACATTACTCCGGAAGGCTATATTTACCTGAAGCGCAACGGCGGCTCAGATGCCCTGATCGCGCCTTCAAAACGCGTAAATATCTACACGGCAAAAGGCATTGTAAAAGCAGTGTTCGGGTGGCCTGCCATACATGTGCGCAAAGTAGAAAACGACAAAGCGCCAACGCTGGACACCGTTTTCCTGGATTGTGGCGCCAGCAACCGCGAGGAAGTGGAGAAGATGGGTATTCATGTAGGATGCGTGGCTACTTTTGAGGATGAGTTTACCGTCATGAACGACCGCTACTACGTAGGCCGTGCGCTGGATAACCGTATCGGTGGCTTTATGATTGCCGAAGTGGCACGCCGCCTAAAGGAAGAGGGTAAGCAGTTGCCGTTCGGCCTGTACATTGTAAATTCTGTGCAGGAGGAGATTGGCCTGCGTGGCGCAGAGATGATCGCGCACTGCATTAAACCGGACGTGGCTATTATTACCGACGTAACCCACGATACGCAATCTCCGATGTACGATAAGAAAAACAGCGGCGATATTCACTGCGGCAAAGGCCCGGTGATTGCTTATGGCCCAGCGGTACAGAACAACCTCCGCGATTTGATTATCAGAACGGCGCAGGAGAAAGAGATTCCGTTCCAGCGTTCAGCTGTTTCACGTGCAACAGGCACCGATACCGATGCCTTTGCCTACTCTAACGCTGGCGTGGCCTCTGCCTTAATCTCGCTGCCGCTTAAGTACATGCACACCACCGTAGAAACAGTACACAAAGACGATGTGGAGAACGTAATCAACATGATTTACGAAACAATACTTAAAATTGAAGATAAGCAGGACTTCCGCTATCTAAACTAATCTAGAATAATACTTTTAGCCAAGTATATGCAAACCTCACAGCGCGCTTTTTAAGGCCTGTGAGGTTTTGTTTTTCCAGCCGTAGTATATTAAGAGATACACGGCAGCCAAACAAGAACTTCCTTTACTTCAAGATTTTGAATTTGTAACTGAGAACTGACAAAATGATTTTTACCGACCAAATGGGCTATCAGGTTACGCTGCCGCACCCGCCGCAGCGAATTGTGTCGCTGGTACCTTCCCAGACAGAGCTTTTATTTGATTTAGGGTTAGCCGAGCGCACGGTGGGTGTCACTAAATTTTGCATCCACCCAAAAGAGCAGGTAAAGCACCAGGTAAAGGTTGGCGGCACCAAGAATTTCAACTTCGAGAAGATAGACGAACTGCAACCCGATCTGATCATCGGCAATAAAGAGGAAAACTATAAGGAAGGCATTGAGCAGCTGCAGCAAAAGTACCCGGTGTGGATGAGCAATATTTATACTTTGGCAGATGCGCTGGAGATGCTGCGGCAGGTTGGCCAGGTAACAGGCACAGAGGCGAGAGCCGCAGAACTGGAGCAACGTATAAAAACTGGCTTTAAGCAACTGCAGCCGGTGCAACCAAGTATAAAAACAGCTTACTTTATCTGGCGAGAGCCTTATATGGCTGTGGGCAGCCACAACATAATAGACCACATTCTTGGGCGCTGCGGCTTTACAAACGCCTTCGCTGACCTGGCACGTTACCCGGAAACCACTCCAGAGCAATTACAAGAGGCTAATCCGCAGCTTATACTTTTATCTTCAGAGCCTTACCCTTTTAAAGCAAAGCATATACAGGAATTTCAGGAAATATGCCCGCAGGCAAGTATAAAAGTGGTGGATGGCGAGATGTTCAGCTGGTACGGCAGCAGGTTGCTGCATGCTCCGGCTTACTTGCAGCAGGTAGTTGATGAGGTGAAGCGGGAGCTAAAAGTATAAGTATGAATGTGGCAGATCTGGAATTACAGCTGCAGCAGCCGCCGCGCCCTTTCGGACACCACCTCAAAGTATAACGTATCAGCCTGCACTTCCGCGGCAGTTTTCCCCAGCACCTCCCGTTTGTTTAGGGGGTCTATCAAGGAAGTTAGCGTGATTACTTTTCGCAGGCGCTGCTTTTGCTCTGTTCCCATACTTTGCAGGTCTGTTTCCTCCAGCCGCTGCACCAGCTGCTCCCTGAAATCCTTCTTCTCCACTGCCTCCTCCTCCAGCAAGCGCATGACAGCCGCCACAGCCTCGTCTTCAAAATCAGACGTTATCGCAGCTGTAATCAGCTCATCAGTGGTGGGCAAAGGCAGCTTTATAAGGAGTTGGTAGCCGCCGCCCTGCTCGCCTGCAGTGGTAAAACACTTCATCCAGAACCTTCCTGCAGCAGCATCCTTGTACACAGCCGCCCAGCCGCCAGCGGCCTCTTCCATCAGCTGCATCTGGCTCAGGCGCTCCTCTATCAGTTTGGCATCTCCATATAGTTTCCGGTCCTGCATTGGCGCTACTCTTTATACTTTACATCAAAACCAACTTTCTCCAGATCTTCCCAAAAACGCGGGTACGACTTGCGCACCACTCCCGGCTCCTGAATTTCGACGGGCTGCAGCAACCCAACCGGTGCAAAAGCCATCGCCATACGGTGATCCTGATACGTGCGGAACGACAAAGGTTTTTTCTGCATAATATCCGGCTTCAAACGAAATATGCCCGGTGTAATCTCTTGCAGCGACGCATTTAAGCTCAAGACCTCTATTTGCAGCGCCTGAATACGGTCCGTTTCCTTTATCCGCAGACTCTCCAGGCCTGTTATATCCACCGTTACACCTATGGCAGCGCATAAAGCCACCACCGTTTGCGCCAGATCTGGGCAGTCAGAGAAGTCTAAGGAAATGTGCCGCTCGTGCTCTTTTTTCAGCAGCCTAACGCCGTCTTTGGCAAATTCGGTATATACGCCTAATCGGTACATGATGTCCACTGCAGCGCGGTCGCCCTGAAAGGATTTCTCCTTTAGCCCCAGCAGCGTAACGTCAGCCTCCTGGGCCAAAGCCACCAAACTGTACCAGTAACTTGCCGCAGACCAATCAGACTCTACCGTAAACGCAGCGGATTTATACTTCTGAGGCTTTACAGTGATCATGTTTCCGGAGAAATCAGCGTCTACTCCAAAGTGCTTCATCAGCGAGAGCGTCATCTCAATATAAGGTCTTGAGCCGATCTTTCCCTCCAGCTCCAGCTCCAGCCCTTCGGGGAGCAGGGGCGCTATCATCAGCAAAGCGGAAATATATTGGCTGCTAATGTCGCTGCGCACTTTCAAGCGCTTCTGTCCGCTGCCGTTAAAGTCGTTTATTTTCAGGGGCGGATACCCTTCCTCGCCTACATATTCTATACTTGCGCCCAACTCACGCAGCGCCTCCACCAGTATTTTAATCGGCCGCTGGCACATCCGATCTGTTCCGGTTAATGTCTTTTGCTGTCCGGTTATAGCATAATAAGCCGTCAGGAACCGCATTACCGTACCAGCATCCGCTGCATCTATGGTTTCCGCATCGCTCTGCAGCAGGCGCTGAAGCAGCTGTGTATCGTTGGCCTCAGAAAGGTTGTGCAGCTGCGACTCCTGCCCCGACAGCGCCGCGATAATGAGGGCGCGATTGGCCTCACTTTTAGAAGCAGGCAATTTTATACTTCCGGCCAATTTGCCGTTAGGGTGACTTAGGGTGAGGCTCTGGCTCATAGTAAAGTATAGTAGCGTAATGATTCAATAATTTCCTGTACCGTTATTGGCTGGTCGTACACAGCTTTGCCGATGCCTTGCAGTAACGTGCAGTTGATAGTGGAGCGGGTGTTCTTTTTATCCTGAAGCGCCAGTTGGGCAATGTGCTGTATATCATCTTCCGATAGCCTTACTTTCTCATACACAGACACCAGAAAAGTTTCGATCTTATCCAGTTCCTCAGGCAAGAGCAAGTCATGTTTTTTACTGATCCAGGCTTCGCAGAGCATCCCAACTGCCACAGCCTCGCCGTGCAGCAACTTCCGCTCCGGCTGCTCCAGCAGATAACTTTCCACGGCATGGCCTACGGTATGCCCGAAGTTCAGGATCTTGCGCAAGCCGCCCTCCAGCGGGTCCTGCTCCACCACACCGGATTTTATACTTACCGAATGGCGAATTAACCCATCCCAATCCTCTGTGAACAGGCCAATGTGGCGCTGCTCCATAAAAGCGTTTTTGTCCGCTATCAGCCAGTGTTTGATGATCTCCGCATAGCCCGACTTTAGCTCCCGCTGTGGCAAAGTTTGCAGAAAAGCCGGGTTGATGAACACCGCCTGCGGCTCCTGGTATACCCCGATGTGGTTTTTAAGGCCATGGAAATCGATACCGGTTTTGCCGCCCACACTGGCATCTACCTGCGCCAGCAGCGTTGTGGGCACCTGCACAAAGAATATCCCGCGCTTAAAAACTGCCGCACAAAAACCGCCCATATCCCCAATCACACCGCCACCCAGGTTTACCAGCACCGACCAGCGGTCCAAGTTCAGCTCCGTCATGCGCTGCCAGATTTGCTCGCAGGTCTGCAGGGCTTTATGTTCCTCGCCGCTCTCAATTTGTATCAGGTCGTGCTCGGGTAAGTATGGCTTTAGTGTTGGGTAGCAGTGGTGCAGTGTGTTTTCATCTACCAGCACCGCCACTTTGCTGAACGCGCGGTTCTTCAGCAGTTCTGGCAGCTGCTCCTTTAGCGTATCCGGGCCTATATGTATAGCTTCAGTCATTTTGAGTTAGAAAGTTAGAGAGTTGAAAAGTTAAAAATTGTGGAGGTAGTAGTTGTTTGGCTTTTCTGTCAATTAATCCAATAAACCATCCATTTAACATTTAACAATACAGCAATTCAATAATTAATTAAACGCCGTCCAGGATCTGGGTTTGCTTACGGATAGATTCCACGTGGATCAGCTTATAAAGCTCTTCTATAAAGGCAGCATGCAGCCCGGCATCTTCGGCCCACTCGCCTCGGCTTCTGAAAATCTCCTTCCATCGCTCCAACTGCAGCACTTGTACGTTATTCTGCTTTTTATAATCACCGATCTGCTCTACCAAGGCCATGCGCTTGGCCAGCGCAGCGATAATATCATGGTCCGCAGCATCTATTTGCAGGCGCAGCTCTTCGGCGCGGTTCTCTAGCTCAACATCGTCGTAGTGGCTTTTGCGCACTTGCAGTTGGCCCAGTATTTCAGCTAGTCTGGCTGGGGTTACCTGTTGCTCCGCATCGCTCAGGGCCTGCTCGGGGTTAGGATGTGTTTCTATCATCACGCCATCATACCCCAGGTCCAGCGCCTTCTGCGATACCGGGAAAATCAGCTCCCGCTTGCCCCCGATATGGCTGGGGTCCACAATAACCGGCAGGCTTTGGTAACGGGCCTTCAGCTCAATCGGGATCTGCCACACCGGCACATTTCTATACTTTGATTTTTGATAAGACGAGAAACCACGATGGATAGCCGCCATATCACTCACGCCAGCATGGTAAATACGCTCTATTGCCCCAATCCACAGCGCCAGGTCAGGGTTTACAGGGTTTTTAATCATCACCGGCACCTTTACACCTTTCAAGGCATCGGCAATTTCCTGCACGGCAAAAGGGTTTACCGTGGTACGCGCGCCTATCCAGAGCACATCTACCTCCTGCTTCAGCGCCTCCTCTACATGGCGGGCAGTGGCGACTTCGGTGGTTACTTTCATGCCCAACTCCCGCTTTACACGGTTAAGCCAAAGCAGCCCTTCAGACCCCACGCCTTCAAAACTGCCGGGGCGGGTACGGGGCTTCCAGATGCCCGCCCGGAATAAATGTATACGCTGCTGCTTCAGCGCCTGTGCTGTCTGCATCACCTGCTCTTCAGTTTCGGCGCTGCACGGGCCTGCTATTACCAGCGGTTGCCCCTGCCCTGCCAGCAGTTCTGTAAAAAAAGAATGTTTCTGATTAAACTTCATCAATTGCGTGTATTGTTACAAAGGTAGCCGATGCGGCGCAAAAAGGCAGCAACAAAGTATAAATTACCGAGGCATATGCTCCAAATCGCCCTTACAGCTAAACAGCAAACCTGGGCCGGGTGTTTATACTTTGGGCAAAGTATAAATTTAGCTAACGCTCCTCTCCTTTAGGGTTGTGTACTAGGCCCGAAGCGCTATCTTTGCACCACTAATACTACCTTACATGAACCTGATTACCAAAGTGTCTTTCGACGATACAGCTGTCGCTTTCTCATCTAAATCCGACGCTGAGCTATATAAGATGTACCTGCTGTTTAAATCCATGAACAGCAACGTGTTTGTAAAGGCCGGCGGCGCTCTGCTAAGCACAGCCCTTACCCTGCACCTGCCGGTTAAGTTTATTATCAAGCCTACTATTTTTAACCACTTCTGCGGCGGCGAAACGATTGAGGAGTCGGAGCGTGCGATACAGGAGCTGGCAAAGTATAACATCGGCACTATTCTGGATTATTCTGTGGAGGGCGAGGGCGACGAGAAAAGCTTTGACGCTACCCGCGATGAGCTGCTGCACGGCATTGAAAAAGCACACGGCAACAAAAATATTCCGTTCTCAGTGTTTAAGATCACCGGCCTGATCGACATCAACCTGCTGGAGAAGGTGCAAAAGAAGCAGGAGCTTTCGGCAACCGAGCGCGCCGCTTTCGAGCGCGGCCGCGACCGTGTAAATGAAATCTGCAAAAGTTGCTACCAGCGTGATGTGCGCGTATTTATTGATGCCGAGGAAAGCTGGATTCAGGAGACGATTGACAACCTGACCTATGAGATGATGGAGCTCTATAACAAGGAGAAAGCCAACATCTATAACACCTACCAGCTCTACCGCCACGACAGGCTGGATGTGCTGCAGCAGGATTATGAGAATGCCATAAAGGGTGGCTACTACCTGGGAGCCAAGTTGGTTCGTGGTGCTTACATGGAGAAGGAGCGAAAGCGTGCGCAGCTGGAGGGCTACCCAAGCCCGATCAACCCTACAAAAGAGGCTTCAGACGAACTGTTCGATAACGCCCTTCGCTTCTGCATAAAGCACATAGACCGTATTGCTTTTTGCAACGGCACACACAACGAGGCCAGCTGCTACCTGCTCATGGATCTGATGGAAGAGTATAACATTGCCCCGAACGATCCGCGCGTGTACTTTGCACAGCTTTACGGCATGAGCGACAACCTATCTTACAACCTGGCAAACGCCGGCTACAATGTGGCCAAGTATGTGCCTTACGGCCCGGTGGTGGAGGTAATGCCATACTTGCTGCGCCGCGCCAACGAAAACACAGCCATAGCCGGCCAGAGCAGCCGCGAGTTCAGCTTAATAAAAAGCGAAATTGAGCGACGCAAAAAAGTAAAGCGCTAGCCACAGAATATAACAGGAGGGCCAGCTAAAGTATAGCTGGCCCTCCTGTTTTGAGGAAGAAGCATACTTTAGCTGGCCCATAAAAAGCAACGGGCCTTGCGCGTATGCACAAGGCCCGTTGATGTGTTTCAGAACTATAAGCTATTCGCTGTAGTTCTTAGCTATAACTACTGGATAACAGTAGAGTCAACCTCAACAGCAGCAGAATCTTCTACTACTACTTCTTCCTCAACAACTGGAGTTTCTTCTACAACCTCAGTCTCAACAGCTTCAGTCTCAGTAGTTGCTTCTTCGTTGCACGCAGTGAAAGTAACAAGAGCAAGAGCTACGATAGCGAATTGGAATAAATTTTTCATTTTTGTGTTTGTGATTAAGAGTTTTGGTTTCGATTTTGACCTTCATACCGAAAACGGGAAGAGGTAACCCTGCTTTCTGAAAGTTTTTAAAAATATTTTTTTGATGGGTTACAAAACGCCCGCTAGCGTATTAAAATTTGACTGGAATGAAGAAGAGTTTGTATGAGACGGATGAGGCGGTGATAGAGGGCATCCGGCGCAGCGACGAAAGAGCGCTCGCCCACCTGTACAAACTATACTTCCCGATGATCTCTCACTTTATTTTGAATAACAGCGGAACCGATGACGAGGCCAAGGACATTTACCAGGAGGGCGTCATCGTGTTTTACGAAAAGATTCGGGATAACAGCCTGGAGCTTACCTGCCAGATAAAAACCTACCTGTACTCTGTGTGCAGAAGGCTCTGGCTGAAGCGACTGGCAGAGAAAGGCCGCTTTGCCACCAAACTAGACGACTCAGATAGCTTTGTGCCCGTTGAGGATGATACCTTGCAGCACGAGGAGCAGGAAAGGCAGTTTGGCGTGATGGGCGACGCCTTGGAGCAGCTCGGGGAGCCGTGCCGCAGTTTAATTGAGGACTATTACATACGCATGCAAAACATGCAGGACATTACGGATAAGTTTGGCTATACCAATACAGATACAGCCAAGAACCAGAAGTATAAATGCCTGCAGCGCCTGAAGAAGATATTTTTTGCTACCTATAAGCCTGAGGTTTAATCAGGTTAACACTATTCTGGGAGAAAGACTAAGATGTTAGAGTACCGCGCATACGAAGAGATTGAACGCTACCTGAACGGGCAGATGGCCGCTGAGGAAAGGGCTGGCTTTGAGGCACTGCTGCGCACTGATGCACGCCTGGCTGAGCAGGTGCGCGAGCACAGGCAAATGCTACAGGCCCTAAAAGCCTTTGGGCAGCGCCAAGACCTGCGCCAGCAACTGAACACCATTCACAGCCAGATGGAAGTTGAGCAACAGCCGGCCACGCCAAACGGTTGGAAAGTGTTCTGGAACCGCCACAGGCAAACAGTTGCGGTAGCGGCCAGCGTTTCGTTGCTTTCGGTATTCGGTACGCTTTGGAGTGTGCAGCAGATGAAGGCGCCGGTGCAACAGCAAACTGCACGCTATGTAGAGCTGCGCCGCGAGGTGGAGCGCCTCAAAAAAGCGCAGACTGCCATCATCAATGGCATAAACGACGCCAGCAAACCGGCAACCCCACGCCCTGCAGCCTTTAGCGGTACTGGCTTTGCTATTTCTTCCGATGGATATGTGGTAACCAGCTCACACGTTGTGGAAGGCGCAGATTCTATTATGATAGAAAATAAAGCCGGCTCAAAGTATAAAGTTACCGAAGTTTACCGCGACGAGATTCACGACCTTTCTATACTTAAAGTTACTGAAGACACTTTTGAGGGCTTCGGAAAATTGCCTTATACTTTTAAAGATACAGAAAGCGAGCTTGGCGAGAAGGTGTTTACACTTGGCTACCCTCGCGAGGATATCGTGTTTGGAGAAGGCTCACTCAGCTCCTCCTCCGGCTTTGAAGGCGATACTACAGCCTACCAGATATCTATACCGCTTAACCCCGGCAACAGCGGCGGCCCTTTACTTGATGACAGAGGCAACCTGATTGGTGTAATCAGCGGCAAGCAGGCAGGTCAGGAAGGAGCAGCCTTTGCCATTAAATCAGCTTACCTAATGCAGCTGATTAACGAATTGGCTATTACAGGACAAGTGCAGCCTTTAATTTTACCAAAGAATAATACACTTTCTGCTCAAAACAGGCCACAGCAACTCAAAAAACTGAAAGAGTACGTATTTGTGGTGAAGGTGTATAATTAATTAGCGTAAGGCGGTAACCTTTAAGCCCACTTGCTTCTCAGCACACTTTAACACACACAAAATAAGCATCATAGCTCAACATTTTCAGCGCAATTCAGTTATATAATAGTTGAAATTATTACTCAACTATTTTGAGCAACTAATAAAAAACTGAAAGCTATGAAAAAGAGAATGATTATACCAATGGCTCTTGCCGCTACTATGCTGTTTGGCTTTGGCTGCGCGAGTTCAAATGATGCGATGAATGACACTACCGCCATGGACGATAACATGACCATGAGCGAAACCCAGACAATGGCCGGTACAACTTCCGACATGGAAGGAACAGATGATATGCGTACCGATAATATGGCTACATCTGATATGACGGCAACAGCAACATCAGCCGCTGCCTTATCAATGCAAAACACAGGCTCTATAGACGATATGTTCTCTGATATAGATGATACTGAGCAATACGATGTGCTATCGCTGGCGAAAATGGACCCTAACTTATCCACTTTTGTAGCGCTCATTGAGAAGAGCGACTTAGTAAGCGACCTGCAGCGACTAGACGAATATACATTGCTTGCCCCTACCAACGAGGCCTTTTCTAAAGTTCCGAAAGAAAAATTGGAGTCTCTTCTAAAAGAGGAAAATAAAGCCGTTCTGATGAGCGTACTGCAGATGCACGTTTTACCAAGTGAGGTATCCTCGCTACAGTTCCAGAACAACTCGCAAATTCAGGTTGGTGAAGATTCCTACATACCGGTACAGGTAGGTGTGAACAACACAGATATTCGTATTGGTGGAGCCCAGATTGTAAAAAGCAATATTGAAGGTTCTAACGGTGTTATTCATGTTATTGACAGTGTTATACTTCGTGAAAACACTCAAGACACCGATGCTATCGGATATTAATCCAGAGATTGATTTTATTTAATAAGCACGAAAGCCTTCTTTTAAAAGAGGGCTTTCTCTATTTACAGCGGTTATGCCTCCTCAAGTATAAATCAGAGTATTTCTAACGCAGTGATTTATACTTGCTATACATACCTGATTAGACCATCAGCTCAAACCACATTTCATACTAAATACCAGAGCATCAATCGCTTTTTATACTTTCATTTTCTAAAGTACAGTATAAACTGATTAACATTTAGCGGCACAATCATGTAAAATGACTGTACCATACTTATTTACTATGAAAACAATAAAACTACTCTCGGTCGCTTTTATGGCAGCATTGTTACTTTCGGGCTGTGCCAGTTCTGACACCAACGCCACTATGGATAATACAGTGAATGCTCCCGGCGATGCGACAGGCTCAACTACGGAAGATCAATCAGGGCTTGAATCATCCGATTCGCAGTCAACCATGGACCCTGACACAGATATGCCTGCTGAAGACCAGACAAGCGAAATAGTTTCGGCGGATAACCCATTGGGGCGAAAGCCAAATATTGTAGCGCTGGCACAACAAACCCCTGAGTTGTCTACTTTTCTGGAGCTAATTAAAGCGGCGGACATGGTAACTGTACTGGAAAGCCCTGCTCCTTATACAGTATTTGCACCTACCAATGATGCTTTTGCGGCTTTACCTGCGGGCACTGTAGAAGCGCTGAAGCGCCCCGGCAGTAAACCGGAGTTAAGGAGAATACTTCAGGCGCATGTGCTTCCAAACCGCGTACCTTCCAGCGAGATGAAAAACGGCATGCCGATGATAACAGCTCAGGGGGATGAAATTATAGTATCCAGGCAGGGCGATAATATTAGCGTAGGCGAAGCCTCTATATTGGTAATGGATGTGCAGGCATCCAACGGAATAGTACATATTGTTGACCGCGTGCTTGGGCCGCCTGCAGAATGAGCTTAATACAGCCGCTAATCAATACAAAACAGCTTATTAAGCATTCATTGGCTCATATTCGTAACTAACAGGAAAGCTTACCCGTTATACATTACAAAGTTGGCAGACACTAAAATAAGCTTGTCGGCTTTACATGATTATAAAACCAAAACTAAAAAAGCTATGGTAAATAAAACTGATAGTGCGGGCATGATGACCGTAATGTTTAGAGACAGAGAAAGTGCAGAACGTGCCTATGATGAATTAAGAGCACGTGGCTATGATAAAGACGAAATCAATGTGGTAATGTCTGACGAAGGCAGAAAGCGCCACTTCGGCGATGACGACGCTGATGACACTACTGAATTAGGAAATAAATCATTGGAAGGCACAGGAGCCGGTTCAGCAATTGGCGGTACGCTAGGCGCTATTGTAGGTGCTGTGGCAGCTATTGGTACTTCAATAGCAATCCCTGGCCTTGGCTTGGTAGTAGCTGGTCCGTTGGCGGCTGGTTTAGCCGGTGCTGGCGCAGGTGGCTTAACAGGTGGTCTGATTGGCGCACTGATTGGTGCCGGTATACCTGAAGAAAGAGCCAAAGTATATGAGACAGGCGTAAAAGAAGGTAATATCGTGCTTGGTTTCAAACCACACAACGCAGAAGATGCACGCTATTTCGATACGCATTTCCAGCAAAACAGAGGCGAGCATATTTATTATTAATATTTTTAAATAAATCGCTTAAAACCAAAGCGCCTGAAGCTACAAGTAGTAGTTTCAGGCGCTTTTTTTATGCATAAAACAAAAAGCTTTAAACATCCTTCATCCTAAGCATCTAATTTATTTTAGTATCTATTCAAGTATAAATATGCTGCATTGAACACTATTCTCCTTAACTTTGACGTTATAACACAATACCACCGCTACTAACCTTGAGCATTCTAAGTATGGCTTTGCTATTACTTTGTACTACTCAACTATAACTAATCATTAGAAAGCCCAATAGCAGCCAAAAATGTATAAACTGCAACATATTTTAATTATTGATGATGATCAGATCAATAATTTATTTTCTCAGATCATATTGGAGGATGCTGATGTCAGCGATTTGATATCTGTTTGCCACAGTGTGCCGGAAGCGCTGGAATTTCTTCATTCTATTGAGGTTACTAAAGATACTGCTTTTCCGGATCTTATCTTGCTCGATATCAACATGCCTTCTTTGGATGGGTTTGATTTTCTGGACCGTTACCATGCTTTAGGCTTTGCCCAACGCCATGATACGTTCATCTCGATGTTTACTTCCTCTGAGGAGGAAATGCACAAACAAAGAGCACGCAACTATGATGTGGTGGTTGGTTTCATTGCAAAACCTCTTTCCATTCCGTCACTTTCTAACATACTTGCCTTGCACAGCCACACCCGCACAGAAAACAATTTGCCATAGTTTCGTATGCACTAGGGTATAACATTTAATATTCTAATATAACAGCAAACTATGAAAAATGCGATGATAGCCATTTGGTGTGCGGCAGGCACTTTACTCTTTGCCTCCTGCGACTCCGGATCCGGCGAACAGAACACTGACACCAGCGCACAAACAGCCACCATAGCCGGCACTGATTCTACGCTTACAGAAGACAGGCAAGAGTTAATGGCCTTTACCGCCCGCAACAATATGCTGCAAATGGAGCTTGGTAAACTGGCTGCGGCCCAGGGCACATCAGAGGTACTGAGAAGCTACGGTCAGAACCTGGTAGACTGGTACTCCACTAAACAGGAAGAGCTACAAGAACTGGCGCAGGAGTACAAGGTAACGCTGCCTCAGCAGATAGAAGAGGAACATACAGAGCATCTCAACGAACTTCGCGAAGCCGAAAATTTTAACGAGGCGTACTGGGAGAGGTTAACAGAAGCTCAGCAAGATGCCATAGACGAACTTGACGGAGAGCTGAAAGATATGGATGAAGCCGAGGCAACGCCTTTCTCGTTTTGGGCGCGTAATACTTTAAAAGAGCTTCAAGCTCAGTATGAGCAAGCAAAAGGCAGAGAAGTAGAGCTTAAAAGACGCGACACCGGCATTACCCCCGAGTAGACAAGCATCCGCTATACTTATAAACAGAAAGCAGGAAGGCGAGGAGAAATCTCCTCGCCTTCCTGCTTTTATAACAGTTTTTCAGTTTGCCCCAGGTATGCTGTGCCAGCAGCTTCTGCCCCTCCGCGTTCGGGTGCACGCCGTCTGGCAGGTTCAGGTGCCGGTTGCCAGCCACGCCCTCTAGCAGAAAAGGTATAAAATGAATGTTGTTTTCAATAGCCAACTCCCGGAACAGCTTTCGAAATTCTGCGGCATAGCGCCCCGGCACAATATCAGGTATTTCCATGCCAGAAAGTATAATTTTCGCCTCCGGGTTTTTATGTCGCACTTTATTGATGATCTCCTGCAGGTTCTGCGTTGTTTCGCGGGCAGGTATGCCCCTAAGTCCGTCGTTAGCGCCTAAGGCAAGTATAAAAATAGCCACGGGTTCGTTTAGCCAACGGTCTACCCGGTGCACGCCGCCAGCAGTAGTATCGCCGCTGAGGCCACCGTTAAGCACCTTATAATCAGTATACCCCTCCTGCCGTAGCCGCTCCTGAATAATGCTGGGGTAGGCATGGGCGGCAGGCAAACCATAGCCAGCGGTCAGGCTATCCCCAAATATAAGTATGTTCTTCATCTAACTTCTATCTTCTAAAACAGCAAACTCGTTGTGCCACACTTCTTAAAACAAAAAGGGCTGCCATTAGTTGGCAACCCTTTTCAATCTTATGCTTGAACTACTGTTAATCAGCTGATTTTTCCATTTGGCGTAGGCGCTCACAGGTGGCAAGTGAGGCTTGTTTTTGCTTCTCAACCATCTGTACTACATTTTGCGGAAGCTCGGTTCTGTGGTCCAGCGCATCGTTATAAGCTTTCTGAGCCCACTCCTCGCCGGTAAGGTTAGCCTTTATCAGTGCTTCCTCGTCGTTGCCGGTAATTGTTGACTTTACGTCCATCCAGCCACGGAACACCTTACCCTTTGCGGTTGTACTGCTTTGCGTGTCTCCGCCCATGCTGCTAATGGTACTGTTTATCTCATTAGAGAACTGGCGGCTTTGGGTTTTCAGGTCGTTATAGTAAGACTGGTGCGCCGGGTCTTTTGTATGGTTGGCGGCACGCTCGTAACCTTCAATTCTATCGTTCACAAACTGATTCAGTTCCTGTAAAACATCTATGGTTCTTTCGTTGTTATTCATAGTTTTAAGTTAATGGTTTTATAATTTGTACATTATACTATCGGAAACGAAAAAAGCCCGCAAGGAGTTATAATATTAATTGCTGTACCACGTATGTAGTATTTTAAGCACTTGTTTTGTAGGATGCTGGCTTGCGCCACTATGATAAAATATTTTTTTCTCTTACATTACATATTAAATCCATGCGTAAGCCTGTAAGCGGCACCACTTTTGCAATCTAACCTTTAGTTCAACTTATTTAAATAGATGATATCATTGACAACTCGTTTCAAAATAATACTGTCGGTATTGGCTGTCATCCTTGTTACAGGATCATTCATACTCTATAAAAACGGTGCTACGCCAGAGGGTAAGAACGAGATTCTGATCAAAGCTTTGATGCAGGGTTTGAACTCAGGCCACTATCAGCCAGAGAAAGTAGACGATGCCTTTTCTAAAAAAGTATTCAAACTTTACCTGCAGCGGCTAGATTTCAACAAGAAATTCTTGCTAGAGCCAGATGTGCAGCAACTGCAGAAGTATGAAACTGCGATAGACGATGAGCTGAGACAAGGTACTTTTCAGTTTTTTGATCTGTCTGCAGACCTATATGAGCAGCGCATAAAGGATTCTGAAGGATACTACAAAGAAATTCTGGGCCAGCCGTTCGACTTTACCCAAAATGAGCAGATTGAGCTGGACGGCGAGAAGCTTCCATATGCCAAGAACAAGGAAGAGCTGAAAGAAGCGTGGCGCAAGCAACTGAAGTACCAGACACTGATACGACTGGTAGACATGCAGGAAGAGCAGCAGAAGCAGCTGGAGAAGGACCCTAAAGCAGAGCAGAAATCTTTTGAGCAGCTGGAGAAAGAGGCGCGTGAGAAAGTGCAGAAAACATACAGCGACCTTTACCAGCGCTTGGCTAAGATAAACCGCGAAGATCACCGTGCTACTTATATTAATGCGGTTACCAACGTGTACGACCCGCACACAGGATACTTCCCGCCTAAAGCCAAAGCTGATTTCGACATTAACTTTACCGGCCGCCTGGAAGGTATTGGAGCCTCTCTGCAGGAAAAAGATGGCCAGATTAGAGTAATGGAGATTGTGCCCGGTAGCCCCTCATACTTACAAGGTGAGCTAAAGCCAGGCGACATTATCCAGAAGGTTGGCCAGGGTGCAGAAGAACCAATCTTGGTGGAAGGTATGCGCCTGGACGATGCAATCCAGTTTATCCGTGGTAAAAAAGGAACTGAAGTACGTCTGACCGTGAAAAAGCCGGATGGTTCAAATAAGATTATCCCAATCGTGAGGGATGTGATTGTATTTGAGGAAACATATGCTCAGTCTGCCCTGATTGAGGATAAAGATAAAATCGGTTACATTAAACTGCCAGGCTTTTACGCCGACTTTGAGAACAAGAACGGACGCTTTAGTGGTGCTGACGTAAAAAAGGAAGTTGACAAATTAAAGTCAGCCGGCATGAAAGGCCTTATCCTAGACCTTCGCAATAACGGTGGCGGCTCTTTGGCCGATGCCGTGGAAATGGCTGGTTTGTTTATAGAACAAGGCCCGGTAGTGCAGGTTAAAACAGCCTCCGGCAAAGCCGTAGTACTTGATGACCGCGACACGCAAGTGCAGTACGGCGGCCCGCTGGTAATACTGGTAAACTCTAACAGTGCCTCGGCCTCAGAAATTTTGGCAGCAGCCATGCAGGATTATAAGCGTGCTGTAATTGTGGGCAGCTCTACTTTTGGCAAGGGCACCGTGCAGCAGTTCTTTGAACTGGATGAGGCGTTACCTGCACAATTTAACCCTTATAAGCCGTTTGGAGCACTAAAACTGACAACGCAGAAGTTCTACCGAATTAACGGCGGCACCACACAGCTGCGCGGCGTTACGCCAGATGTTGTGCTTCCGGATGCCTATGCTTACCTGGAGTTTGGCGAGAAGGAGCAGGATTTTGCCCTTCCGTTTGATGAAATATCTCCGGCAAAATATAAGCCATGGAACAACGGCAAGCTAAACCTGACGCAGGTAAAATCTCATAGCCAGCAGCGTGTATCAAACAACAACAGCTTTGGTCTTATAAAAGAAAGTGCGGAACGCCTGAAGAAGCAGTCAGACAACACTACCCGCTCACTGCAGCTGGAGAAGTATAAAACGGAGCAGCAAAAGGCAGAAGCAGAAGCCAAACGTCTGGAGGAAGCGCAGAAAGAGGTGCCAGTGCTTGATGTGAAGCGCCTGCAGCAGGATATGCAAGCCTTAGGCAGCGACACAGCTAAACTTGCCCGTAACAAAGAGTTTATTAAGAGCTTAAAGCAGGATGTATACGTGGAAGAGGCCGTGGCCATCATTCAGGAAGATCTGAAATAAGCGAAACCCATCTAGAAGAGAAACGCCAGCTATGTGCAATAGCTGGCGTTTTTTTATATCTTATGTGCCCAAACATCAACACGAACATCATGCACCTGACATCTCCTTTAACTGCTACGGCTAAAGTATGGCTGCTGCTTATAGCGCTGCTCCCTACCCTTTTCAGCGGCTGCGCCACCCTACCACCCAAGGAAACGCCTGAGGCCGCGCGTGGTTATACTTCTGAGAAGGCCATGGTGGTATCGGCACATCCGGATGCCTCACGCATAGGTATGGAGATTTTGCGCAAAGGAGGCAATGCTTATGATGCGGCCATAGCAACCCAGTTTGCCTTGGCAGTGGCTTTTCCGGTGGCAGGTAACATAGGCGGCGGCGGTTTTATGGTTGCCCGTAGCGCCTCCGGCGATATCGTAACCCTCGACTTTAGGGAGACAGCCCCTGGCGCAGCTACGGAAAGAATGTATCAGGATAGTATTGGCAAAGTAGTAGATGGCCTGAGCACTGACGGCCACCTTGCAGTAGGTGTGCCGGGAGCGGTGGATGGCATGGTGAAGATACACCAAAAGCTGGGTTCTCTGCCTTGGGCAGATTTGGTGCAGCCATCCGTAGACCTGGCCCGCAATGGCGTAGTACTCACTCAAAAAGAGGCGCAAGGCCTGAACAACTCAAAACAAAGCTTTATCAACAACAATAAGCACCTGCCTTACCTGGTGCAGGAACAGGAGTGGCAGGCCGGAGATACGTTGCGCCACTCAGACCTGGCCCGTACACTGGAGCGTATCCGCGACAAAGGCCGCGAGGGTTTCTATGCCGGTGAGACAGCTGATCTGTTCGTGAAGGAAATGCAGCGCGGCAACGGCATCATCTCGCATGAAGACCTGGCAAACTATACTTCTGTCTGGCGGGAGCCTGTCACGGGCAGTTACAAAGATTATAAAGTGATTTCAATGGGCCCGCCCTCCAGCGGAGGCATTGCGCTGCTGCAGCTTCTGAAAATGGTAGAACCTTACAACCTGCGCAAGTATGGCTGGCAGAGCACCGAAACCATCCAGCTTATGACAGAGGCAGAAAGACGTGTGTATGCAGACCGCGCTACTTACCTCGGCGATCCTGATTTTGTGGATGTACCGGTAAACGAACTGCTGGACGAGGAATACTTAAAAGCACGTATGGGCACCATGAGCCTGGCGCAGGCCACACCTTCCTCTGCCGTAAAAGCTGGTGAGCTGCCTGTGTATGAGACGGAGCAAACAACCCACTTCAGCATAGTAGACCCTGCAGGCAATGCCGTTTCTATCACCACCACACTTAACGGCGGATACGGCTCTAAAGTAGTGGTAAAGGGTGCTGGTTTTGTGCTAAACAACGAGATGGACGACTTTAGCGCGAAGCCGGGCGTGCCGAACATGTTCGGGCTGGTAGGCGGAAAAGCCAATGCCATTCAACCGAACAAGCGTATGCTCAGCTCCATGACACCCACTATACTTGAAAAAGACGGCAAGCTGTTTATGGTTGTCGGCACGCCCGGCGGCTCCACTATCATGACCTCGGTTTTCCAGACAATCCTAAATGTGGTAGAGCATAACATGGGTATGCAGCAGGCTGTAGCCGCACCGCGCTTCCACCACCAGTGGCTGCCCGACGAAATACAGCACACCGCCGATGCCATACCTGCCGCAGTACGCGCTGAGCTGGTAAGCAAAGGCTATATTTTAAAGCAGCGCGGTCAGTTTGGCCGTGTGGATGCCATACTTGTTTTGCCGAACGGTAAACTGGAAGGTGGCGCTGACCCGCGTGGCGACGATGCCGCAGCCGGTTTCTAGCCTTTGCTTTCGGCCTGCTTTCGCTTCTGAATAAAGCCTGCCACATATACGCCCACAGCGGCTATACCTGTTAACGTCATCAGCCCGAATATGCCGGCCCTGCGCTGCCGTACTTCGGGCTTAAATTTTTGCTTTGCTATTTCTGATGGCGCAATGGCTTTGGAAAAAAGCACACCCGTCATCACGCTCAGCAGCGAAGTCAGGCCAACTGCCGCATGCGCCACACTCTTATCCCCGGACTTGATTCTGGAACTGAGGAGCAGCAAAGTTCCGCCTGCCAACGGAGGAATAAGAGCGGTTTTAGGCCTGTTCTCGTTTAGGAAGTAGCTGGTTAGCCCTGCCCCTACAAGTACGGTGGCGTGTGTATTATTGGCAATTTGTGGTCTGTCTACGATGTTCATCTCAAAATAAATTTATACTTGGTTTACCGCCTTCAGCCCTACTTGGTTTCTCTTTGATTTTGCTGTAAAAACAAAGAAGCCCGCCACATTAGTGGCAGGCTTCTCCTGTAAGTATGGTAATAAATTAGCTTACTTTTTCAGCATTCGGGTTACAAATACCTCTTTACCAGCCTCAATTTTCAGGATATACATACCTTGCTTTAATGTAGCAGCCTCAGCGCTCAGCACCTGCTGCACACCCTCCTGAGAACCGTTTGCTGTAAACAGCACACGCCCATCTATGCCATAAGCAACCAAGGCGATGTTCTTGAAGCCGCGCACACGCTCCGGCAACGACAGTCTCACAAAGTTCTGCACCGGGTTAGGATACACACTAAACTGGCCTTTAGTGGCATCAGCAATGCCAGTTGGCGTTTCCTGCTCAGGGTCGTTGGTCACCAGCTGGAAGCGGGCCATTACCGGCAAGTGGTCTGACGTGGTGCTGCCATAGTTAGCAATGCTGTTCAGGAAATCGTTACGGATAACAATTGAGTTAGCAATGTACTCATCCTCCAGGCTCTGCGAAATCAGGATGTGATCCAGGAAGCTCTTATACGAGCCAACCAGGTTGTAAGCCCCTGTCAAGCTCAGCTCATAGGTGAGGGCTTTGTAGTTGCTATCGTCCACAAAAACTTTGTAAGACGACGGGCCGGCACCGGCCACTACAGATTCGTCAATATCATCATTGAAGTCGCCGAGCATAACCAGGTTGGTGTTGCCGTACTGGGCATCAAGCGAGTCTTTCAGCACCTGCACATCATACTTGCGTCTGTCGTACTGCGTAATGTCATCGCCGCTGTTGGCTTTGGCATGTATGTTAACTACGTTGATGTACTGGCGAACTCCGTTGATGTTGGTTTCGAACTGCACCAGGTACGGCAGACGGCCGCTTGCCCAGAAAGTTGAGCTACTAGAAGGATACCCTGGCAATGTTGTTCTACCGGCTTTGATATCAGCATACAATTTAGAAAGCAGCGTTTTCTCTTTTCTTACAGTAAGTATCTCTGGCCTGTAAAGTACTCCGGTGCGCTGTGAGTTGCTGTAGAGCCACTCCGTATCCATATCCTCATACTTATAGCCAAGCTCCTCTGCCAGTTGCTTGATTAGGTTAACGTCTACAATCTCCTGCACCGCAATTATATCAGCGTTCAACGCAGTTATGCCTTGTTTAGCGTTTTCGTACTGCAATGCCTCGTTGCTCGGCCCATTGCTGGTGGAGCCAAACCACTCCAGGTTCCAGGTGGCAATATCCAATGTGTTGTCGTAGCTTAATGCCGAACCCTGCAGCATACCGTGCTCCTTGTTCAGCTCGTTGCCGCTGGTAAAGGTAATAGCACCTGCAAACACTGCCGCCGAAGACGGTTTAAAGCGCACGTATACTTTGTTTTGGGCTGCAGCCTCCTCAGCAGTATAAGACAGGCTCTGCTGGAAGGCAACGTTGTCTTTGGACAGCTCGAAGCTGGCCGGAGCGGTAAGCACCACCTCCTGCGCATAGCCAATGGCGTTAAAAGTAAACTCCTGCGCCTCTGATGTGTTACCAACCGCCACAAGGCCAAAGTTGATATTCAGCTCATCCACAGAGAATATTGTGGAAGCATTTTCTATTTTGAAATTGTCCAGCGTCCAACGAGAAGCACCGGCATCGCTGTCAGAAAAGTATACAAAGGCAATGTGCGTACCTTCTGATTTATAAGCTGTCAGGTTGATGTTCTGCAGCAGTTTCCAGGTATCCGTGTTGTCCGACGGAAGCGTCAGCAGCTCTGTCCAGGTGGCCGCTGATGGGTCGCCGGTGCCGCTGTAGTTTGTTGATACCTTTACCTGCAGCGCAGCGCCGCTGTATTTGGTTGCGTAATTTACTGACATTGCCGGCAGCTCAAGGCCCTGCAGGTTATAGGCAGGAGAGATCAGCCAGTCTTCGTTTACTTTTACGCCGCCGTTGTAGCCGTTCATCTGCACACCGAAAGAGTTGTCAGCGCCATACTGGGTACAAGCCCACGTCTCAGATCCGGTTACGCTGTAGTGCATCCAGTTGCCTGATAGCGTTGTGCTGGCATCCGGAGAGCAGTTGTCAAAACTCTCAAAGTAGCTATCAGCCACAGGCATCCCTACTCCTTGCGTTGTGAAAGCCCAGTTGCCGGCTGCTATTTCAGCTGTAGAATTACCGGCTGCATCTTTAAAAGAATTTGCTGCCAGGGCTATACTATAGCTGGTTTCTGGTGCTAAAGTATAATTAACGGTAACGGCTCCGCCATTTATACTTACTTTATCAGCATCATTGGCAGCTATTTGGGTAGTAGTACCAGCTGTTACGTTGGTGATAATGATAACGCCTACCGCGTCTGCCACTACAGCTTCGTCGAACGTGAGCAACAGTTTACTGTTAACCGATACACCTTCGCCGCCATTTACCGGAGAAAGGCTTACCACTGCTGGCGCTGTTTCGTCTACGGGAATCGGCTCGTCGCTAGATGTAATTGAAAAATCATCCAACGCATACATACCATCACTTCCTCCATCATTAGCATCAGTCCAACGGATCCAGAGAGTAATACCTTCATTCCAGGTAACGCCTGCCAGACTTGCGGCAATACTGGTTTTATTTACATTGCCATCAACTCCTTCAGCTGTTGATGATGTTGTTAATATCTCAATTAGATTTAGTGCAGGCACAGGCACCCATGTAGCTGTCTCGTCATTGATAGAAGACGCATTCAGGCTGTATTCGAAAACAACCACCTCATTCACATCGCTACTACTGCCACTTCTCCATTGTTCTGCTACGCCAGTTAATTTAACTCCTGCTAAAGCAGCACCAGTATTATTAATAAAGCTGGCTCCAAAGCGAGGAACAGTCGATCCAGAGGCTAGC
The DNA here is from genome assembly GCF_947495565.1 of uncultured Pontibacter sp. GTDB lineage: Bacteria > Bacteroidota > Bacteroidia > Cytophagales > Hymenobacteraceae > Pontibacter. The sequence goes on along the minus strand of NZ_CANLZM010000003.1, from coordinate 343,413 downwards.
GTAGCCAAGGCACGGTCTGAACTGTTAGACGAACCTACGCTATATACAGATCCAGAGTTGTCTGATCCATCTGACTGCTTGGGAGTCAGTTCTGCTCCTGCTGTGCCACTACCTGAGAAACGAACAGCATTCCATCCGGCAGGTAACGAGGTAGTCATGCCGTCAAAATTCTGGTTGTAAGGGAGGGAATTAACGGAAGCCTGCCCCAGCACTTGTGTACTGCCAAGCATAGCAAAGCCCGCTACAAGAGCTCCTAGCTTTTGTAAATGTTTACTCATAAAATATTTGATTGATTTGGGTTGACAACAAATATGGCAACAGGCGCTGCTGCTGCAAAAAAAGGAAGTGCAAGACTGTAGGTATGGCGCCTGACATATCCTGCAAAATTAGAAATGTAAATGGTATGTTGTGTTATTAAATTCTTAACAAACCCCTGAGTACAACCTTTGCCCGCCTCAGCAGCTAATAAAATTATAAAAGTACAATTATTCAGCAATCTATAATAACAAGTTCAAGCACTAGAGCGGCTATAGTTAAGCAGCATCCAAAACGCTGCTGCAATGCTTTATTACGAACATTTCAACATCCCATACAACCAGCTGTAAACCAGTAATTTAATATCACCAAAACAGCCGTTATTTCCTGATTTTATGCAACTGATGCTGCCTCATATTTGTTTATTATATATGAAAGAGAGAGATGAAGAAAAGGTGCTTCCCCTGTATCAGGAGGAAACACAAAACACAGATAAAGTATGGCAGAAATCCATACCTGCACAGGTGTTTCTGAACTACTTTTTTGCGATAAACTACCACATCCAAAACTCTGGCACCGTGGCGCCGGGCCAACTGCCGGTGCTGCATGAGCAGAAGCCGGATCTAAACGAACAAGACTTGGAGGCTATAAAAAAGCTGTTGCTAAATAGCTGGAGCACTGAGTATGCTTTGCGTGCCACCGCCGAGCTTGGCGATGAGGAATACATGCGTAACGCGCTGCACTGGACTTTTCCGCAGGCTTATTATGCTGTGTTTGCGGGCTTGCAAGCGTTCCTGTACACGCGCGGCGTAAAAACAAATAATGAGGCTTGGGTGCTACGTGAAGCCGGGAGGTTGGTAGTAAAAAATGCGTACCCGCGGGCAATGGGCTTCTACGCATCAGGCCATTATGATGATTTTAACGTACACCGCCTGCCGCTGGCGCACTACAAGCCGGGCCTGCAGATTGCGGGAAAAGAGCTGGAAGCGCAGTCGCAGATAGGGCAGTTTTTGCGCACCACCCGCCGCCAACGCGCCAAGGCTGTAAGGCAGCAGGTGCAGGCCAACACCGCCACAGCTATCCGGAGCAGCAAAACCGGCGAGGTACTCCAGAAATTCGGGCCGCAGCACTGGCAGCAGCTAACCTGGCGCATAGGCTATACTACACTGTTTGACCTGATGGCGCGCCTGCGCATCTCCTCCTCTCATCGTGAGATTGAACGTTTCGTGCAGGCTGAGATCGACTTTAAACTGTTTCATGAGTCGCTGCTGCAGTTGGTAAGCTACCTGAACGGAATACACGAGTGCTATGTGGCGCAGGCTGTCGGCTTGCAAAAGTATGAGTCTTCTGTGCGGGAATTGCCGAAGCACCTGCAGGGTAACTTTGTAGAGGCAAGACTGCAACAACAGATAAAGCCGCTGCTTGGCAACGAAGACTACGAACTAGGTCAGGCGGCATAAAGCATACTTTCCTTCCTTGGCCCCAGCAGGTTTATACTTGCTGGGGCCTTTTTTTGCCTGCTGCTATAAGTATAAGTATCGTTTTCTGCACCTGAGCTTACACCTTAACTTGCTCTGCTATTTAGTTCTCACAAAGCATAGAATATGATGCGCCTCAGCAGATTACACGCATTATCAAACATAAAACCTGCTACAGCACCTCAGCAATTTAACAATCAGCAATTAACACTTTAAAAGCTGCCGATTATTTCCGAATTTTGCAGCTTGATTTGAACTTACCACATATAGTATAAATCGCATGCAACTGAGCGAACAGGAACTACGCAGACGCCATGAGCGCGAAGAACTGGAGAAAATGGGCATTAACCCATATCCGTCTGAGACATTTGAGGTTACGGCCACTGCCAAGGAGATAAAGGAAAATTTTGATAAGGAGAAAAACAACTTCCAGGAGGTAACGCTGGCTGGCCGTTTAATGAGCCGCCGTATTATGGGCAAAGCCTCTTTTGCGGAGTTGATGGACAGCACTGGCCGTATCCAGATCTATGTGTCGCGCGATGACATTGCGCCTGGCGAGAACAAGGACCTGTACAACACGGTATTCAAGAAAATGCTCGACATCGGTGACTTCATCGGTATTAAAGGCTATGCTTTTGTAACGCAGGTAGGTGAGATTTCTGTACACGTAACAGAGCTGAAGGTACTGACCAAATCACTGAGACCGCTGCCAATTGTGAAGCGCGAAGTAGATGAGAACGGCGTGGAGCACGTATACGACGCGTTTAACGACCCTGAATTACGTTATCGCCAGCGTTACGTAGACCTGATCGTGAACCCGCACGTGCGCGATACTTTTAAGAAGCGTACCAAGCTTGTTAACACCATGCGTAACTTCCTGACAGAGAAAGAATACCTGGAGGTAGAAACGCCTATACTGCAGCCTATACATGGCGGTGCCGCAGCGCGTCCGTTTAAAACGCACCACAACACGCTGGATATGACGCTGTACCTGCGTATTGCCAACGAGCTTTACCTTAAGCGCCTGATTGTAGGTGGTTTTGACGGTGTGTTCGAGTTTGCCAAAGACTTCCGTAACGAAGGCATGAGCCGTTTCCATAACCCGGAGTTTACTGTAATGGAGCTTTACGTTACCTATAAAGACTACAACTGGATGATGGAGCTGGTAGAGGAAATGGTAGAGAAAGTGGCTTTAGCCCTGCACGGCACTACAGAGGTTAAAGTAGGCGAGAACATCATCAACTTTGCCCGCCCATGGAAGCGCTACACAATGTATGAGGCCATCGAGCATTTCACTAAAATCGATATTTCTGAAATGGGTGAGCCAGAGCTGCGCCAGACGGCAGAGAAGTTGGGCATCCATACAGACCCAACAATGGGTAAAGCCAAGCTGATTGATGAGATTTTCGGGGAAACATCAGAGCCATACCTGATTCAGCCGACATTTATTACAGATTACCCTGTAGAGATGAGCCCACTTGCTAAGAAGCACCGCAGCAAGCCAGGTTTGGTAGAGCGTTTTGAGGCTATTTGCAACGGCAAGGAGATTTGTAATGCCTTCTCTGAACTAAATGACCCTGTAGACCAGCGTGCCCGCTTTGAGGAACAGCTGGAACTGGCCAGACGCGGCGACGTAGAGGCCATGGCTCTGGATGAGGACTTCTTACGTGCGCTAGAGTATGGCATGCCGCCAACAGCAGGTTTGGGTGTAGGTATAGACCGGCTGACCATGATCATGACAGACTCTAACTCAATTCAGGATGTACTGTTCTTCCCGCAGATGAAGCCGGAGAAGCAGGATAAGAAAGAGGACGAGCAGAAGTAAAACTCTCAGTATAAACCATAAAAAAACCGCCTGTTAATATTAACAGGCGGTTTTTTTATGGTTTATGTTCACCTACAGTCCAGGTGTGTTTCTGGCAGTGTTGGTCATATTTTTATTTTCCTGATCATCCCATTTATTAGGATCTGTGTATGGGCTTTTCTGTACTTTGCCTTGCATCTGGTTACCAGACTTATCGCCTTTAACCTTACTTGTCCAGTCGCTAACTTTGCCTTTGGTGCTGCTGTAGCCTTTGTTTACCTGCTCACCCAGCTTGCTTGCCTGGTTAGATACTTTTTTACGCATCACAGTGCCCTTGTCCGGGGCAAGCATCATTCCTGCTATAACACCTGCGGCTGCACCAGCAATTAGTCCTGCTACCACTTGGCCGCCACTGCTGCTCTTCGCTTTACCGGTTTTGTGCTCTGTTCCTTTCTGCTTAATCTGGCGTACAGATTCGTGTGTGCTATAATTAGATTTGTGCTCGCCAAGTGAGCGGCATTCCATATGGGTTCTCATAGTTTATTTCTGTTTTAATATTGATTTTTAAAAGACCTCTCTTCGGAGGCATTACTATATCAATTATAACGCGAACAAGCGTTTTAGGTTAACATAGCTGCTGCTTAAAGCAAAATCGCCTGCCCAGTTAAGGGTAGGCGATTTTTTAGATGACGCACTACTGGCCTCCTCAGCAAACAGCGGCACAAGGCCACAGTTTTGGCTGTAGTTTGTCTGAATTTAAATCTTTTACAGGGACTAAGCGTTTCCGCCTGTGCTGCCGGTTGCAGAGCTGCCACCTGTTGTAGCTGATCCTGCAGAGGCTGATGATGAGCCGGAAGATGCAGAGGTGCCGGTATTATCGTTACCGCCTTTGTTGCCTTCCGCAGACTTACCGAATGTATCGCCGCTCATCTTTTTAATCTCTTCCAGGCCGTCCTGAAGGTTTTTCTCAAGATCTTTGCTCATTTTGCCCGCCCATTTTTTAACGCTGCTACGGGTAACCTCACCTGTATCTGGTGCCATAAGTAAACCCGCAATAACACCGGCACTGGCACCAGCCAGCATAGCAAGCAAAACTTTTCCGCTATTGTCTTTCATAGTTTTTGTCTAATTTTTATGATCTTTAATCCTTAAACTCTTGTGTGCTGTTATAACGGCTACAACAGCATTAAGTTATACCTATACTATAAGATTCTATTATAGTTGCCGTATAAGCAACAAATTTATGAGAAAATAACAATTCTCAAAACCTTATAGTTTAAAGTTAAGGTCAGACAACATGCGCTTTAACTCATCTTTGGTTTTACCTATTCTTTGCTGCAAACGATCTAGCAGTTCGTTTTCTTGCCCTTGCTTGTAATCCAGGTCCTCCTCTGTCAGGTCGTCGTAATTATTGCGGAGCTGTCTCTTTACATCATCCCAGGAGCCGTGCATCACAAAATCATAGTCTTCGTCGGCTTGTGCGCCTGTTTTTTTGCTGCGTTTATTTTTGAGATCAGCCGTCCAGCGTTTCACATTATTATTAACATCTTCGCTGGCCTTGTTCAGTTGGCGCATTAACTCTTCGCGGGCGTCACGTCCTGTCTTTGGAGCTAGTAACACTCCTGCAGCCACACCTACACCAATACCGGCTAGCGTGGCTATCAAAATTTTATCACTGTCTTTATTGATCTGATTCATAGTTTTATATTAACGGTTGTTATAAGAAAGAAAAGGGTTTAAACAGACCATACCAAAAGACAGGCTGAATCCGTTCTTATTTCTATATTTTTGTAATTGCAGATACATACGCACTCAGCCTTTACAGGTTAGTGCTTGTGTGCTTTTCTGCCTTTTACGTAACTATTTTTAACCAACCAGAAACTATGAAAAAAGTACTTATCGCCTCGTCCTTCATACTTGCCAGCCTCGCCTCCTGCGTTAACAACAATACGCCGCAAACCACCTGCATCGATCCGGCAAAAATAGATCCCGAAGCTATCTGCACCATGCAATATGAACCAGTATGCGGCTGCGACGGCAAAACATACAGCAATTCCTGCATGGCCGATAAGGCTGGCGTTACCTCCTACACGCAGGGCGCATGCGCAGACAAGCAATAGCCTTATACTTAAACAGCGTTAACTATGAGCCAGAAAAAATATTTTAAGCAGACGAAGCCGTTTCAGGTACCAACCACCGATGGCAAACTGATAGAAGAGCATTTCGGAAACGCCTCCACGCAAACCAATGCCTTTAGCGTGGCGCACATGGTTGCGCCGCCGCAATGGGGAGAGCCGCACCAAACTCCGGAGTTTGATGAGATAACGATTGTTACCCGCGGCAAAAAACTGATTGAAATTGACGGTGAGGAAGTGGAGGTGAACGCCGGTGAATCTATACTTATAAAAGCCGGAGCCCGCATCCGCTACTCCAACCCCTACAATCACGAAACCGAGTACTGGTCTATCTGCATCCCCGCTTTTGATTTTAACGCGGTGCACCGGGAGGAGGAGTAAGTATAACCGGAGCTCAGCCGTAGGATGAAACATAGCTCCTCTCTCCGGCCACTACTTCAGTTTAGTAAACATAGGGTAGCTAAGTATACCTTTTACCTCTGCAGAAACTCCTCCTAAAGTAGGGAGAGTATTGGTTTCTCTAAAACAAAATAGCCTCTGCTACATCAGCAGAGGCTATTTTATATTTTATAAGTTGAGTATCCTGCTCAAACTTATTTAGAGATCATATCCACGATATCCTCAGAAACGCCCATGTAAGAGAATCCGCCATCGTGCATCAGGTTCTGCATTGTTACCATGCGGGTAAGGTCTGAGAACAGCGTGATAGCATAGTTGGCGCAATCTTCGGCAGAGGCATTGCCCAGCGGAGACATCTTATCAGCATAGTCGTAGAACGCGTCGAAACCACCCACACCTGTACCGGCTGTCGTTTTAGTCGGAGACTGAGAAATGGTATTTACACGTACATTCTTCAGCTTACCAAAACGGTAGCCATAGTTACGGGCAATAGATTCCAGAATAGCCTTGGCATGCGACATGTCAGTATAATCCGGGAATACGCGTTGCGCCGCAATGTAAGACAGCGCTACAATAGAACCCCACTCGTTCATGGCGTCCTGCTTCTCAGCCACGTGCATCACCTTATGGAAAGATAGCGCCGAGATATCCAGCGTTTTCTGGAACCAATCATAATTCAGGTCGCCGTACGCTTTGCCTTTGCGGATGTTCGGGCTAGAGCCGATAGAGTGAAGTACAAAGTCAATTTTGCTGCCCAGGATCTCCTGCGCCTTTGTGAACAGGTTTTCCAGGTCCTCTACCGATGTAGCGTCAGCCGGGATGATCTGCGCATTGCAGTGCTCGGCCAGTTTGTTGATCTCACCCATACGCATAGCGATCGGTGCGTTTGTAAGAACAAACTCCGCACCTTCTTCTTTGGCACGCATGGCTACCTTCCAGGCAATAGATTTCTCATCCAGCGCACCGAAAATGATCCCCTTCTTTCCTTTTAAAAGATTATAAGACATGTCTTTTGTTATTTTATTGATTGCCTAATCCAATGTTACCGGCAAGCCCGGAAACGAAGCAGCAATATAGCAATTCCTATTTAGAGTGAAAGCAACTCTTTGGCACTTTGATAGGCATTATCGCTTGGGTTGGCACCGGCAATCATGTGGGCAATCTCGTTGATGCGCTCCTGATTATCCAGCTTCTTCACCCGGCTGATGGTGCGGTCTTCCGTGTCGTGCTTGTACACAAAGTAATGCGAGTTGCCTTGTGCCGCTATTTGTGGCAAGTGCGAAATAGCAATAATCTGGTGCTTCTGCGCCATCTGCTGCATCATTTTGCCTACCTTCACGGCCACCTCTCCGGAAATACCTGTATCTATCTCGTCGAAAACGATGGTTGGCAAGGCAGTTTTGTCGGCCAGCATATACTTTATACTTAGCATCAGGCGAGAGAACTCACCACCCGAGGCGGCCTTGATCAGCGACTGCGGCTGCGCACCTTTGTTGGCGCTGAAAAGTATACTTATATCATCGGTACCGGTTGCCGATGGCGTTACCTCGTTGTGCTGAATTACGATGCGAGCGTTCGGCATGCCCAGCTCCGCCAGCAACTTGTACAGTTCTTCCTCAAAAGTGCAGAATGATGCTTTCCGGCGCTCCGAAAGTATGGCTGCCTTCTCCAGCACCTCCTGCTCTGCGGCCTTCATGGCCTTTTCAGTGTTGGTGATAGCGGTGTCCAGGTTAAGTACGCTGCCAACCTTCTCCTCCAGTTCCCGCTGAATTTGCAGTAGCTCTGCATTGCTATGTACCTGGTGCTTGCGCTGCAAAGTATAAATCAGGTTCAGGCGCTCCTGTACCTCCAGCGTGCGCTCCGGATCGGCTTCGGTGTTGCGGTCGGCGTCCTCCAGTTCTCCGGCAATGTCGTTCAGCTCTATCATGCAGCTTTCGGTGCGGCTGCGAAGCTCCTCATACTTAGTAGAGAAAGCCGACAGTTGGCTTAATGTATGCACAGTGTCTTTTAGTGCAGAAGTGATGTTAAACTCCGATTCTGTAAGACTCTGTACTGCCTGCGTCAGCTTTAGTTTGATGTCCTCAGCGTTTTCCAACTGCTTTAGCTCTCCCTCCAGCTCCTCCTGCTCGTTCTGCTGCAGGCCAGCCTCGTCCAGTTCGTTCAGCAAAAAGGCATGGTAATCGTGCTCCTTCTGCGCCTGCGCCAGTTGGTCGGTCAGCTTTTTATAATCACTTTCCAGCTTCTTGTACTGGCGGTAGCTCTCGTTATACTTGCGCAGGTACGATAGATTTCCGGCATAAATATCGAAAGTAGTATTGCCCATAGAGGACGTATTGCCTGCATAAATATCCAGGATGTTTAGCTGATAGCTGGTGTCGCCGAGCTGCAGTGTATCGTGCTGCGAGTGAATATCCATCAGGTTCTCACCTATTTTGCGGATTACGTCCAGCGTTACCGGCGTGTCGTTCACAAAGGCACGGCTCTTGCCGCTCGGGCTGATCTCGCGGCGCAGAATGCACTGGTTATCAAAATCCAGATCCTCCTTAGTAAAAAGCTCCTGCAGGTTATAGCTCGAGATATCGAACACGCCCTCAATCACACACTTTTCCGCTTGGTTAAAGAGCAGCTTGGTATCGGCGCGGTTGCCCAGCAGCAGACCAATAGCGCCCAGCATAATGGACTTACCGGCACCTGTCTCGCCCGTAATAATGTTGAGCACCGGCGACGGATTCATCTCCAGTTTCTCGATCAGGGCGTAATTCTTTATTTTAAGATCTATCAGCATATACTAATCACACATGACTATAGACATAAGAAGTATTTTGGCCTATGCTAAAGTTCGTTAATTCTGTTCTTTTTTTGAAGTATGGAATCTGACTTTTACTGTTGCTCCTGACGCAAGCATTTCAACACTGACCTGCCGCTGGCGCGAGTTTGCAACTCGTGCCTTCTATGGTGTAGGGTTTGCAACCCGACTGCCTTGAAAAGCCATATTTTATACTTTGATTTAGTATTGAATTCAAGCTATACTTATCAAACTACTGCTGATCCTCCAGCCCCACGAGCGTCTCATTTCATTTCCGGCTTTGGCGCTCTCAAGGCCGAGTAGGCTCATCCTTGGGCATCGCGCTGGGAGCTTTTCCTGCCCTCGTACCTCGGGCTGCCTGCGGCACCGTAAAACCTCGCATAGGCGCTCAACCCAAGGATTGGGATTAGTTTTCTTTTTCCAGCAATATTACGGTAAAGCATACTTCTATACTTGCACGAACTGTTACTTCCAGTAATTCCGCTCTTTCGGATTTGCAATCCGGAAGTATGGAGCCGCGGATTATAAATCCGGAACAGCAGTTCTTTTATCTTCAGCATTTATACTTTCCCATTTATTTCTAAAGTATAAGCTCCCAGTAAGCTGGCTATACTTCATACTTCAGTACGGAGCCTCCACATCATAGATGATCTCCTCCACCTGCTCCAACGGAAAATTGTGGTAGTTGAAACGCAGGTCCTGCAGTTCTGCCCCACTTTCATCTAAACGCTTCAACTTGCCGGTCAGCACTACTTTGGAGCGCAACACTACCTGCACGGCAGGGCTTTGCAACAGCTCAAAACGGTGGTTTAAAAGTTTAGTTTTGAAAATGCGGATCTGGCGTTTTCCCATGGGCGCAAGTATAAAGTCGGCAACAAATTTTGCTCCGTGAAGATACGCGCTTTTAGCGAAATTCTAAAAATTTTAGCGTTTTAGCAAAATCTCGTATTTGCTGTTGTTGGTAGGGTCTACCTGCGATAGGATGGAGAATGCCTGCTGCTTCTGCGCCGGTGCGGCGGTCTTGAACATATTGGCTAGCTCATCGGCCTTCGCATCGAAGAAGGCACGAAGTATGGCGGCGTTTGGTTTCTGCTGCTGCAGGCGCTGTATGCTGGTGAGCATGCCGAGCACGTTCTGCCGTGCCTCCTCCGGCTTCTCAGCCATTTGGTCCAGCCCCTGGCGGTGCATGGTATAAAGTCCTTCCCGGAACGGCAAAAACTGCGGGTCCTGCACATTGTCGATCAGCCAGTAGCGATTGCGGTTGCTATCGAATGCTTTCCAGCCTGGGTAGCCAGCACCCTGCGAGGCAGCGATGTTAAGTATGGCCCTGGCTTTATCAAAAGACGGCGAGCCTCCTAAACGGCCAAAGCTGTCGTTATCCATCCCGATGATCATGTAGGCATAAAAAGCCAGCATCGAAGACAGGTTGGATGTATAATTGTTCTCGGCAAACTCTAGTGGTTGGGCGGCATTAAACTGGAAGGTCCAGTCTTTATCAATAAAAGAGAAAAGTACGGATTCGTAGCCGGTGCCATACGCCGGCCTTACCGACAGTACCTGCACGTTTGCCCTAAAAGAGCCGATTTCCGGCATCTCCGTCAGGTTGATGAGGATGCGGCATTTGATTCGTTCATCAGAGCCATAAGGCTGGCTGGTCCAGCGGCGGTTATTCATAAACTCAAAAATGCGCGTCTGCATTTCTGTAAATAATTGCCGGTCTGTGTACTGTACTTGCTCACTGTTTACCACCACATCGCACTGCAGTTCCTGCGCCTTGGCACTCCAGGCAGTAAAAATCAGCATCAGCAAAACAAGTACTTTCTTAGCCATGTATTCGCTCCAAAATTAGGTTTACAATATCCTCTGCCACCTCGCTTTTCTTTTTGAGGTCAAAAGCATGCGTGGCGTTTTCTTCTATGATGGTGATTTTGTTGGTGTCATGCGCGAAACCTGCCCCAGGGTCGTTGAGCGAATTCAGCACGATCATGTCTAGGTTCTTCTTACGGAGTTTTCCGCGTGCGTTATCGCTTTCGTTATCAGTTTCCAGGGCAAAGCCTACCGAATACTGCCACTCCTGCTTCTGCTTGCCTAGCGCTGCCGCAATATCAACGTTTTTCACCAGCTCTATTGTCAGTTCGTCGCCATCTTTCTTGATTTTTTTAGCGGCAACAGTTTTGGGGCGATAGTCTGCCACGGCAGCCGCAAACACCCAAATATCAGCAGCATCGGCATACTTTAGAACTGCCTTATACATTTCGCTGGCTGTGGTTACCCGCTTTACCTGTATGTTGGCGTGGTGCGTGTGCAGGTTGGTTGGCCCCGACACCAGCACAACTTTTGCCCCGTACGCAGCAAACTGTTCTGCTAATGCGTAACCCATTTTACCTGTAGAGTGGTTCCCGATAAAGCGTACCGGGTCTATGGGCTCGTGCGTAGGCCCTGCCGTGAGCAGGACTGTTTTACCTTTAAACGATCTTTCTGTCACCTGAAAAAAAATTCTGAAGCACCTGCACTATCTCCTCCGGCTCTGCCATACGCCCCTGCCCTACCAGCCCGCTGGCCAGTTCGCCGTAGCCCGCTTCTATAATGCGGTTGCCGTAGCCCTGCAGTTTGGTAAAGTTGTTTTGCACCGACGGATGGCGGTACATATCCAGGTCCATGGCTGGGGCTACAAAAACAGGGCAACGCGCCGACAGGTAAATGGCGCTGAGCAGGTTATCGCAGAAGCCGTTTGCGAATTTGGCCACTGTGTTGGCACTGGCCGGGGCCACTACCAGAGCATCGGCCCAAAGCCCAAGATCCACGTGATTGTTCCACGTGCCGGTTTCGTCTTTCACAAACTGGCTTAGCACTGGCCGTTTGGAGAGGGTGGCCAGCGTTAAAGGGGTTATAAACTCAGAAGCAGAAGCAGTCAAAATGACCTGTACTTCTGCTTCTGCTTTTATGAGTTGGCGGACGAGTATGGCAGCTTTGTAGGCTGCTATACTTCCGCAAACTCCCAATATGATTCTTTTACCTTTCAGCATCCGCCTGTTTTACAGGTTGATGTCCTCCTCGGTTTCTTCCTCTGGCTTTCTTACGTATACCTTTCCTTCTAAAAACTCCTCGATAGCAAGGTTGGTTGGCTTAGGCAGACGCTCGTAATACTTGGAAATCTCGATCTGCTCGCGGTTTTCGAACACCTCCTCCAGGTTGTCTACCGTAGTGGCAAACTCAGCCAGCTTGGAGTTCAGCTCTTCTTTCAGCTTTACAGAAATCTGGTTTGCTCTTTTAGAGATAACAGACACAGACATGTACATGTTGCCGGTTTGCTCTGCAAAGTCGGCCATGTTGCGGGTAACGATTGATGATGGAACTGATGCCATATATGTATACTTTATGAATTCTGTTGTTTTGATTTTCTCATATCTGCCAAAGCCGATTGCACTGAATCGAACACACGCTCGGCATCGCGCTTATACCTGCTCTCCGGATACATGTCTACAAAAGACTGGAAGTAATCCAGTGCCAGGTCATAACGCTCTTCCTGCTTGCTCGGCACGCTTTCCAAAGCAAAGCGGTACTGTGCGTCAAACCTTAGGTAAGCTGCTTCCTCGGCATAAGGCGAAGAGGCGTGCTCCTGCAAAAAGTTGTTCAGAGCTACTGCAGCTGAGCGCCAGTAACGCAGTTTATAGTATAGTTGGGCTTGGTTAAAGTCTTTTCTATCGAGTTTGGTGTACAGTTCTTCCAGTACTCTGTTTGCCTCAGTAGCTCTTTCGCTGGTTGGGTAACGGATCAAAAACTCCTCGTACGCCTCAATGGCCGTTATGGTTGGCGTCTGGTCTTCTTCGTAGCTCGGCGACTGCTCATACAGCGACTGTGCCTGCAAAAACATAGCTTCCTCGGCAAAAGGGCTGCGTGGGTAAACCGTGTAGAAGTTTCTGAAATAGGCATCGCTCAGGATGTAGTTGCCTTGCATAAAGTGAGACTTAGCACGGTAAAACAGTGCCTTTTCAGCCTCCTCCGTACCAGCCAACAGATCGGTTACCTGGTCAAAAAGCTGAGAAGCGCGGTAAAACTCATCCTGCTCATAATACTCCAGCGCAGCTTTATACTTCTTGCTGACGTCGTTGCTTTTCAGCAATTGCTGAAAGTTACTACAGCCAGTGGCCAGCAGCAACAGGCAAAACAGTGCGATACTATGGAAAAAGCCTCTATTCATGAACAGGCAAAATTATAGAATATCCGTTTGATTTACAAAAGAGATTAGGCAATGGCGACAGCTTTCTTTCTTACTGCTTGTTTTTCTGCCTGGCCGCACGTTTTTTAGCCTTAGCAGACGGAACAGCTGGTGCTTTTTTAGGCGCTGCGGTTACGGCAGGCTGCAGCTGTTTTGCCAGCACCTGCTGCTTTGTTGGCCGCAACTCTGCCATCCAGTTGAAACCCTCTAAGCGCCTATCGGCTTCGTTTAGCTCATGGGGCGGCACGAAACTGGCATCCGGCTGTACCAGAAACGAGATTGTCTGCAGTTTATTTTCCGCGAACTTCAGAATCATATCGCTGCAGATGGCTTTGTTCATTCCCGTCAGCACCGAGTCTCCCTCCAAGGCAAAGTATAAGCTCTCGCCGTTGCCGTTCACGTTTACCCGCTTAATTTTCCCATCCTGAAAATAGGCTGTCATGTCGCGCCCCTTTACCTGGTTGTAATTTTTCAGCGAGTCTTCAGAAGTAATAAAAGCATTGCTGTACATGTACATGCGGTCGATGGTTTGGTTGCGCAACTGTATATGGATGGTATCAGACACCAACTGGCTCTGCTCGTTCCAAAGTACCGGTTTCACATTCATGTGCATTACAGAGTCGGTGCGGTTGTAGCTCAGCGAGTCGGATTTGCCCTGCAGGTCCGATTTAAATATTTTAACGTCGGGATAGGCGTAAATCATACTTGCGGTTCTGGCTCCCTTTGTCTCCTGAGAGTATAGCGTATCTGCAGACAGAAAAAGCGTATCGCCTTCCATGACCGTTTCCATGGTCGGGCTGCCGTATACTTTGGCCTCGCCCCTGTCGCGCCAGTAGCGCCCGATTTGGCCGCGTATGGTTACATCATCCTTCAGGGCGCGCAGCGACACGTTTTTCTCTGCGTAGCCATAGCCTTTGCTCTGGTCATAATACAACTTATCACCGCCCAAACGATACTCCGGGGTAAGTATGTAAGCGTTACGGCCAAAGTTCGATACCTTCGTGATAGTGTTGTAGGTGCCCTCTTCAGCATAAAGATCCCCCTGCTCGCCGTCTATAAAGGTTGGCCCCTGAAAGTACACCACTTTTGTGAGCGTGTTGTACCTCATATTCTGAGCCTTGATAGTATAATCAGCAGTTTTTACGTTCACGTCCTGCTGAAAGTCAAACATTTTAGTCTTGGTATTGTAGGAGCCGCGTTTACTTACTAGTCGGTTTTCAGGGTCTACAATGGTGCCGCCCTCAGTATAGGTTGCGGTGCGGGTATTTAGGTTATAATCCAGGCTTGGTGTGGTCAGGGTCATGCGGGGGTCGCGCATCACTACGTTACCGATTATTTTCGCTGAGCGGGTGTCGCCATTATAGGTAGCTCGGTCTCCGGTAATGTTTACCGTATCAGCCTGATTGATACGCACATTACCAAAAGCCTCCAGCACGTTTTGCTCTTTATACTGATACACAGAGTCAGCGTAAAGCGTGCCGTCTTTCTGCTTAAAGATCACGTTGCCGATGAGCTTATCGATGCGCTGCCCGTTAAAGGTACCGCCGATCAGGCTGTCGGCCTGCTGCAGGTCTACAGGCATTTTCTCTGCCTGGCCCTGCCTCGGGCGCTGCTGTTGCCCGAAAACAGTGAACGCAAGCAGGCTAAAGACGAGAGAAAAGAGTAGTTTTGTATAGTTCATTTAGATTGTAGACAAAGTACTAGAGACATCACGACAAAGGATTCCGATTCTATTGTCCTTTGCTTAACAGTCTTTCGTCTATTTTATACTTCAAAATTAGAAAAAAATTACCAGCCGCTGCTTTATGCTACAGAAAGTTTCAGGTTTCATACAATCGCAAGGCCTTTGTGCGCCTACGGATAAAATTTTAGCAGCCGTTAGCGGCGGCATCGACTCAGCGGTGCTCTGCGAAATACTGCACCAGCTTAAGTATGACTTTGCGGTGGCGCACTGCAATTTCGGGCTGCGCGCCGAGGATGCCGAAGCCGACCAACTGTTCGTCAAAAAACTGGCCAAAAAGTATGATGTGCCGTTCTTTACCGAAAACTTCGCCACCCGTGCCTTTGCCGAGCAGGAGAAGCTATCAACCCAAATGGCTGCCCGCACCCTGCGCTACCAGTGGTTTGAGCAGGTGCGCCAACAGGAAGGCTATCAGTATATTGCCACAGCCCACCACAGTAACGACCTGACCGAAACCATATTGCTACACCTGACCAAAGGCACCGGCATTGCGGGTCTGCACGGCATTCCGGCCAAGAACGGCCACATTATCCGCCCCATGCTTGCGGTTACCAAAGACGATATTTACGAGTACGTGACGGAGCGCAAGATCATCTGGCGCGAAGACAGCTCTAACGAAACCACCAAGTACCAGCGCAACAAAATACGCCACGAGGTGATTCCGGTGCTGAAGGAGATAAACCCGAGCCTGGAGGAAACCATGCAGCACACCGCCGAGCGTGTAAGCCATGCCGAAAGCATTGTAGCCGCTTACATTGAGAACCTGCGCGAGCAAAGTGTAAAAGAGTATGAGAATGCCACCTACATCTCGCTGGTGCCGCTGCAGAACGTGACGGGCCTGCCGGTGGTGCTGCACGAGCTGCTGCGGCCTTTCAACTTCAGCTATAGTGTGGTGCTGGAGCTGGTGGAGGCGCTGGAGGGTATTTCGGGCAAGCAGTTCGACTCGCCGAGCCATACGCTGGTAAAAGACCGCGACCAGCTGGTAATTACACTGCGTAACCTAAGCAGCTTCGGAAGTATACTTATACAGGAAGGCGACACGGAAGTTGAAGCCGGAAACCATACTTTCAGCATTAAATACATTGATGCCGACAAGTATAAACTCAACACAAAACCATACGTGGCTGCCCTGGATGCCGATCAGCTGAGGTTCCCCCTGAAGCTGCGCAGTTGGCAGGAGGGCGACTGGTTTGTGCCGCTGGGCATGAACGGTAAGAAAAAAATCAGCGATTTACTGATCGATAAGAAAGTACCCGCCAACCTAAAGGGCCAAACGCTTGTATTAGTCTCTGACCAGTCTATTGCCTGGGTAGTGGGCCAGCGCCTGGATAACCGCTTTAAAGTAAATGAAAAGACTGAGCGGGTGGTGGAGATTTCGCTAAAAAGCATCGCATAGCGCGTATCAGGTATCACGCGCATTTTGAAGTCAAAAAAGCCGTGGTGCGTGTGTCGTGATACTTGATACAAAAACGAAGTTTTTTACAATAGATTTTTCTACTTTTACAGGACTTAAACGAATCTCAAACTATAATAAAACTATATCCGAACATGAAAGTAACCGTAGTTGGAGCAGGTAACGTTGGGGCTACATGCGCCGATGTGCTGGCTTACCGCGAAATCGCGAACGAAGTAGTACTAGTGGATATTAAAGAAGGATTTGCTGAAGGCAAAGCTCTGGATATCTGGCAGAAGTCGCCAATCAACCTTTACGACACACGCACTGTAGGTGTAACAAACGATTACAGCAAAACCGCAGATTCTGACGTGGTGGTAATCACATCGGGCCTTCCTAGAAAGCCAGGCATGACCCGCGACGACCTGATCTCTACCAACGCAGGTATTGTGCAGTCGGTAACCGAGAACATTGTAAAGCACTCTCCTAACGCCATCATTATTGTGGTTTCTAACCCACTGGACGTGATGACGTACGCAGCCCATATTACCTCTAAGTTGCCACGCACCCGCGTAATGGGCATGGCCGGCATCCTGGATACGGCGCGTTACCGTGCGTTCCTGGCTGAGGAGCTGAACGTATCTCCAAAAGATATCCAGGCAGTACTGATGGGTGGCCACGGCGACACCATGGTTCCGCTTCCGCGTTACACAACTGTTGGTGGCATCCCGGTAACTGAGCTGATCGAGGAAGATAAACTGAACGCAATCGTAGACCGCACCAAGAACGGTGGTGGCGAGCTGGTAAAACTAATGGGTACTTCTGCCTGGTATGCACCGGGTTCCGCAGCTGCTCAGATGGTAGAGGCTATCGTGCGCGACCAGCGCCGTGTGTTCCCGGTTTGCGTGAAGCTGGAAGGCGAGTATGGCATTGACGGCGTATACTTAGGCGTGCCGGTTATACTTGGCAAAAACGGTATCGAGAAAATCATCGAGCTGCAGCTGAACGAAGACGAAAAGCAACTGCTTGAAACATCGCGCGGCCACGTAAAAGAAGTTATGGATGCTTTAGACAACATGTCTGCCAAAGCATAAGTAACGCATACTTATTGATACTGAAATCGCCGCTTCTTTTCAGAAGTGGCGATTTTGTTTTTACAGGCCTCGCAGTGTGCGAAGCTTCTGCAAGTGTCAAAATATATAAGTTAGAGTAGATTACCCTCCTGGCGCAAGTATTTATACTTGTGCCTTTTTATGATGTTGAGTTTGTAACTCAATTGGCTTGAAAAGCCATATTTTATACTTTGGCTATACTTAATGCCTGTCATCTATACTTTAGCCACGGCTTCCATTAGCTTAAAATAGGCTATAATTGCTAGCTACTTTTCATTCACGGTTTTACAACCTGCTCGTTTCATTTCTGGCTTTGGCTCCCTCCAGGCCGGGAGGCCTCGTCTTCCCGCATCGCGCTGTGTATTGAAGCTGCCATCGCTCCGCTGCAGGCTGCCCCTCGGGCACCGCATCAATACAAGGCGCTCAACGGAAAGACTGGGATCAGATCGATAGCCCCTGCTGATGCAACTAGAACCGAACTCCTTCCCCTGTTTTTAGAGGAGGGCCGGGGTGAGGTGAAAATGCACTCGCCTTAGACTACCTAGAACGAGAGTTAGAAGGTGGCGAGCATAGCTCTGGGCCAGGAGTGATTGGACTCAGTGCTTCTCACCGCATTTCTAAATAGGCTTAAAACCTAAACCCTACCGAAAAGTATGGCAGCACGCCATCTTCTGAGAAGCCGACAACGCCGTGCAAAAGTATAAGTTCGGCAGGCAAGACATAAAAGCCTCCGCCAAAGCCATGATGCAGACCGCCGCCGTCTTCGCCTCCCTCTGCCCAAACACGCCCTACATCATTGAACCCGATCAGGCCAACAGAACCCGGAAACAAGTATGATTTAAAGTCGAATAGTTTGAGGCGCAGCTCCAGGTTATGAAACAGCATCTGCTCCCCCGCAAAGCGATAGTTTCTGTAGCCGCGAAGGTTATCCGTGCCGCCCAAGTATAAAAGCTGGAAAAAAGCAGGGTCTCCGTAGGTGGTGCCGCCGCCAACCCGATTGGCTACTACAAAGTTTTCGCTCAGTTTAAAGTATATACCTACCTCAGAGCGTAGCTGCGTGTACTTTTCCTTTTCGTTGTTTAGCTGCCCTACACTGCGCAGGTTTGCACTCCAGTACATCCCTTTGGATGGCTGTATACTATTATTGCGTGTATCTAATGTAAAGCCGCCAACCAAACCGCTGTAGTATTTGCTTGTAAACAGGGTTTCGTCCGGGTTTTGCTCCTGATACAGGTTAATAAAGCGCCCTTCATTGTCGCCGGGTTGCATGCTGAAAAACTGACCCGTAAGGCCGCCATATACCTGAAACCGTTGCGTAAGCTGCCGCCGTAGCACCACCTGCGCCTCCACAAAATCGTAGCGGGTGCGGTAATAGCGTATAGGCCGGCTTCCGGTGTCTATAAAATCGGTGTTGTTGCCCACACCGAAAAAGTTGCTGGTGTTGTTAGGAGCCTTGGCATCAATCTTTACGCCTAAGTCCAATTTGCCCAGCAGTTGCGGAAAATCGCCTTCGTAGCTCCCGAAAAAAGCATTGGTTGCCAGCGCATGGCCAACCATAAGCTTATGCTGCGCCGCATAGGGCTCTTTTCTGAAACCGTGTTTGGTGTACCTAAATCCCAACCCCAGCAAAATACCGTCGTCAAAGTTATACCCTACAGTACCTAGCGGCATGAGCTGGTTATACTTAAAACTGCGCGGATCATAGTTGTTTACACTTGTATCGGTAGATACCCGCAGCTTTGCCATACTTTTATTAGGCAACGTATTTTCCTGGTCAGATCGGTCGTAGATCAGCAGCTTGCCTTTGTTCCGAAAATCACTGGCTATGTTAAATGTATCGGCACTTCCGCCCCCGATTAACCGTGTTTTTATACTTGATTTACCGTTACCCTGCACCGTGAAGACATCCTCATCGCCACGCCCGTACAAACGCAATTCATCGGTAACCTTTGGGTTGAAAGTACGATCCAGCAGCAACCGGTCGCGCGTGCCTTCTTTCAGTATCTTGTATACTTTAAGGTTGATGTCGCCGTTTGGCAGGTAGTTCAGCACAAACTCCTCGTGCTTATCAGAGCCTGGTATATCCACAGCCTTTGCCAGAAAACGATAGTAAGTAACTGCCTGCTCCTGCAAGTTATCGCGACGGGCCTTTATAATGCGTGCTATTTCCGGCCCGCTTTGCTCATATACCGGAGATGGCATACTGCGCACGGCCCTGTCAATTAGATTATCAGTTAGCTGCTGCTGCACAAAACGCACCTGCTCTAACCAGTCTTCCTC
The DNA here is from genome assembly GCF_947495565.1 of uncultured Pontibacter sp. Classification (GTDB taxonomy): domain Bacteria; phylum Bacteroidota; class Bacteroidia; order Cytophagales; family Hymenobacteraceae; genus Pontibacter. Next base: position 323,791 of record NZ_CANLZM010000003.1, on the reverse strand, counting down.
ACTCAGGTGCGACATAAACATGCGGTCGAAGTAGCGGGCATTAAAGTTAAAGCCCTCAATACCGCGTATCTCCTCATCAAATCCTTGAAATTTGGGCATAATCCACTTCCGTGAGCCGATCTTTGGGATAACACCTTCGTTTTTAAAGAAAATCTGATCGCGGTCTCTGGGAATAGGATCGTAAAGTTTTCCGATTTCATCCTCCAGATCGCGCCAGCGCCACTGATCCTCATGGCGGTCCCAGTCGCCGACCACCATATCCAGCAGCCTTGCCCGCAGCACGGCGTGTTGGTTTACACGGTCATCATTGTCATCTTCCAGCTTCTCCAGCACTGTTTCTGTGTTGTCGGTATCCACACCGTTGCGAATCGGCTCCCGCTCCTCAAAAAGGTATACGGCATTGGCATAATAGGCCAATGAGTCTGCTGCTAGCGCTGGGCTATCGGGCAAGTATACTATCTCAGGGTTGGTGTGCAGCACATTCAGCGCCTCGGCCAGCGGGGGCACAACCAGGGCTCCAAAAGGATGTGACGCAGAAATCTGGTCCTGCACAATATCTTTGGCCACAGTTTCGCGCAGGTTCTCCGGCAGGGCTTTTTCCGGATCTTTCTGCACCGTGCGCAGCACCCATTCTCGGCCTGTTGCGTCCTGCAGGCGCAGTGATTTGGTTTGCTGCCCACCACCGCGCTTTAGAATCCTCATTCCGCCCTGCTCCTCATCAAGCCTGAATACCCGCATTTTTACAGGTGTAGCCCAGAGGTTACGGTAATTGTAGCCAAACCAGAAACGGTGGCGCTTGGTCACATCATCGTACTCAGGGGCGATGGCTACCGTAATGCTATCCTGTTGGGGTGATATGTTTTGTGCAGCGGCCACATGGCAGCACAGCCAGCAGCTGAGCAGCAGGCCCCAAAAATTGCACTTCTCTATACTTGGTTTCATAAAATCTTTGTGATTGCAAGATTATACTTAACTGCCGCTGTAGGGTTTTACCTAATGCTGCAGTTGCAGCAGCTATATCGAGCTAACACGCCTATACTTACCTACTCACCAAGTATGTGCATAAAAAAAACGGCACCACTTTGGGAGCGGTGCCGATTTTAAAATTTAGTCTTTCTGACTTGCCTGGAAGAGTTTCTGTTTTTCCTCTTTGGAGAGGCTCTCGTAACCAGAGCTGGATATTTTATCTAATATGCGGTCTATTTCGTGCTGGTCTGGCGTGCCGGGCCGGCTGCTGCTCCTGCCGTTGGGTTTGGTTTTAGCCCCTCCGGTAAAGCGGCTATGGGTAACCCTGAGCGTAGGCTTGCGCTTAAACAGGTTGGCGAAAAAATCGAAAACAGCCATTATTGGGCGCCCCATATCGTTGCCGCGCTGCAGCTGCTTAATAAACAGCCAGCCTATCACGGCCCCGCCAATGTGTGCAATATTACCTCCTGCGTTATCGCCTACAGCGCCTGATATAGAGAGCAGCACCAGAAAAGCCGCAATATACTTTATCCTGACAGGGCCTATAAGTATAAGGTTGAAGGCAAAGTTAGGCAGCAGCGTAGCCGCACCTACCACAATAGCCAACACACTTGCCGAGGCCCCGATCATAAACGAAAAAGCCGCCCGGTCTGCAAAGTATGGTATAAAGTTGTAGCTCAGCATGTACAGCACACCACCCGCTATACCGCCCAGAAAGTAGAGGCTCAGCAGCTTTCTATCGCCCAGGTACTCGCGCAGCAACTGACCAAACCAGTAAAGGTTCAGCATGTTAAAGATGATGTGCAGAAAACCCTCGTGCGTAAAGAAATACGTTATGAGCGTCCAGGGGCGGGTTATAAACAAGAGCGGGTCAGAGTTAAGCGCCATAAAGCGCATGATCAGATTATAGACCCAGGTGCCGCTCGTCAGGATCAGGATGGTGCGCGTCACGATCAGCACCACAAACACAATCACGTTGATGAGTATGAGCTGCTTGAGCGTGTTGTTGGGCTGCCGGAAAGCGTTTTTTATATCGTTGGTTATACTCATTATACCTTAGTAGTTACTGTAATCGTTGCGCTGCCACATTCTTACAAGTATATACGCGAACAGCATGCCGCCGAGGTGTGCAAAGTGTGCTACGTTGTCGCCGGGTACTCGGTTGAATCCGGCATACAATTCATAGGCCCCGTAGAACAGCACAAAGTATTTGGCCTTTATAGGAATGGGCAGAAAGAGCAGGAACAGCTCCAGGTTCGGGAATAGCAAGCCGAAAGCCATCAGAATACCGAAAACAGCCCCGGAGGCACCTACAAGTGGACTATTATAGATAGCAACGTATACTTCCTTTACCTGATCTATAGTTGCTTCTATGTATCGCGGATCGTTAACATTCTTTTTATAGGCTACAGCAAGGTCACGTCTAAAGCCTTCATCTACGTGTTCATCCATATAATTAGCAAATGCCAGGGGAGATGGATTTTCAATATAGTATACTGTTTCTTCTTCTAATTTATTTAACTCATACGCTCTTACGCCTGTGTAGAGAATACTTGCTCCCAATCCTGTTATTAAATAGAAAATCAAGAATCTCTGCGCTCCCCAAAACCTCTCAAGCATTGGCCCAAAAATAAAAAGGCTAAACATGTTGCTGAAGATATGTCCCCATGAACGTGTGTCATGCATAAACATATGAGAAAGCAACTGAACAGGCTTGAAGTAGTCTGATGCAAAATAGTGCAGTGCGAAATCGCGTACGCCTATTACTCCGCTAAGCTGCAATAAATAAACGACCACGTTGATGATCAGGAGGTTCCTGACCATAGGGGTGATATTGAACATGCTTTTATCGTTAGTTAAAGTATAAACCCTGCGTTAGCTTAACTTCAGGTTTGCACTTTAGATCAATAGTAGATTCGGATACCCAGCCTTTGCCGGAAAAACAACCTTTTAACAACCAGCTGTCAAGTTAGTTTTTCAGGAAAAGATCATGCAGCTGGCTCAGCTCCATAATAACCAGTGTCTTTTGCCCGCCAGGCGTATAATTTGGCACCTGGCACGCAAAAAGCTTGTCTACGAGCGAATTCATTTCAAGGTCGCTCATACGTGCCTGCGAGCGTGTCGATAACCTTTTTGCCATGGCGCGGGCCAGATTTTCCCGTTTATCAAGCTTTAACGTAGCCGAGTTGTTTTTGTATTGCTCAATCAGCTCCTCCAGCAACTCTTTCTCGTCAGCGGCATGCACATCGGCAGGTATACCGTTCAGTATGATGGTGTTGCCGCCAAAATCCTCGAACTGAAAACCCATATCCTTAAACTCTGCCGCCAGTTCTTTTATCAGCACAGCATCCGTAGCCGAAAGCTCCACGGTTTGCGGAAACAGCAGCGCCTGCGAGGCCCCGGTTTTTTTCTGAAGCGACGCGATATACTTTTCGTAAAGTATACGCTCCTGCGCCGCCTGCTGGTCTATCACCATCATACCCGACTTTACCTGCACCAGCAGGTACTTCTGGTGTATCTGAATTGCTTTTTTAGTGGAGGCAGGCGCTGTGTCAGCAAAGGCATCGCTCAGCAAGCCTGTTTCTGAGCTGGCCATACTTATACGCTCCTCCTGCTGCGCCTCCTTTGGCGGCTCGTACAGCTGCTCCCAACCCCTGGAGGTGGCGCGCTTTGTAGTAGTGGCCGGAGGCGTAAACCCCGGAAACGAGGTACTGCCGCCACTGCTCCTGCCGCTACCTAAAGATTTGCGTTCCGGCTCAAACTCGCTGTTAAAGCCGCCCTGAAGGCGTATAGGCTGTAACGGTGCATAATTTACGTCCTGCTCAAAATCCAGCGAAGGGGCAATATTGTAGGCTCCGAGGGCGCGCTTTACGGCTGCATGCACAATGGCATACACGGTTTTTTCATCCTCAAACTTTATTTCTGTTTTGGTAGGATGTACGTTGATGTCGATCTTCTCCGGGTCGATGTCGATGAAGAGCACGTAGAACGGGTGATTGTCCTTAGCCACTAGTCCTTCAAAGGCCGTCATCACGGCATGGTTCAGGTATCCGCTCTTCACGTAACGGTTGTTCACGAAGAAAAACTGCTCTCCGCGTGTTTTCTTAGCATGCTCAGGTTTACCCACATAGCCTTTTACCACCAAAAAGCCTGTGTCCTCCTCGCAGTATGCCATCTGGTTTTTATAGGTGCTGCCAAAGATGCTTACAATGCGCTGGCTCAGTTTGGTGGCCGGCAGGTTAAACACCTCCATTTCGTTGTGGTGCAGCGTAAAGGTAACATCCGGGTAGGCAAGGGCTACTCGCTGGAACTCCTCCAGAATGTGGCGCATTTCCACTGCGTTGGATTTCAGGAAATTACGCCGGGCAGGCACGTTGTAGAACAGGTTCTTTACAGCAATAGAGGTACCCTCGGGCGTTACCACCGGCTCCTGCAGCACCACCTCTGATCCCTCTATCAGCAGTTTTGTACCAGTATCGGCACCGTGCGGCATTGTTTTAAGCTCTACCTGCGCTACCGCACCTATAGAAGCCATGGCCTCGCCCCTAAATCCCATCGTCCGGATCCGGAAGAGATCTTCTGTGCTCCGGATCTTGGAGGTGGCATGGCGCTCGAAGCACATGCGGGCATCCGTCTCGGTCATACCTAAGCCGTTATCCACCACTTGCACCAACTGCTTGCCCGCCTCCTTCACAATCAGCTGCACGGTAGTAGCCTGCGCATCAATCGCGTTCTCCAGCAGCTCCTTCACCACGGAGGCAGGGCGTTGCACCACCTCACCAGCTGCAATCTGGTTGGCAAGGAAATCAGGCAGTAAATGTATGATATCAGGCATCCGCTTTTCTAACTCCTTATTACTATATAGTTTTTTTCATTCTAAATCAGCCTGTTCTGCCATTGTGGCTAAATATTTGCTTATACTTATTTGTAAATACAGAACTAATTTAGGATTAAAATTATTATTAAATTACAGACTGCTGCCAGTCAGAGGCTGGGGCAGCTGCTAACTGATTCGCCTCTCCTTTCATCTTAAAAAGTATGGCGATAAGTTGTATCATTGCCGGGGCACGTGGCGTTAGCAAAACAAGGCTACCCTTTGAGGCCACAATAGCTGCAGATAGGCTGTCAGGAAGTTTTCCTTCTTCTTATCAGGCCAGTTAATAAAAAAGCCGGCTATCAGACTTTTATTTCTGTATTTCCGAACCGCCTAATGCAAAATTAGGCTTAATTTTGACTTGTTCCAATTAATAAATAGTAGCGTAGATGTTGAAGAGTTTTAGTGTAGGTGTGTTGATTCTTGTTTTCCTTGTCATGGGGCCCCTGATGTCATTTAATCCATCAGAGGAGATTATTGCGCCCCCTCGGGAACAGCAATGGGTCGACAGTGTGATGACCTCGCTTACTCCTTCACAACGCATTGGCCAGCTGTTTATGGTGGCCGCCTACTCCAACAAAAATCAGCAGCACATAAGTGAGATAGACTCGCTGGTGGGCCAGTATGGCATTGGCGGCATTATGTTTATGCAAGGCGGACCTATGCGCCAGGCCAAGCTTACCAACCGCTTCCAAAGCCAGGCTAAAGTACCGCTTTTAGTGGCCATGGATGCTGAATGGGGCCTGAACATGCGTCTGGACAGCAGCATGCACTTTGCCCGCCAGATGACGCTCGGAGCCATGCATGACGACCGCTATGTATACTTAATGGCCCGTGAGATTGCTTTGAAGATGAAGCGCCTTGGCGTGAACGTGAGCTTCTCCCCGGTTCTGGACGTAAACAACAATGCTAACAATCCTGTTATCGGTACCCGCTCCTTTGGGGAGACTAAAGAAATTGTGAGCAGGTATGGCATCGCCTATATCCGTGGTTTACAAGACCATGGTGTGATGGCTGTGGCCAAGCACTTTCCCGGACACGGAGACACCGATACCGATTCCCACTACAACCTTCCTGTTATCCAGCACAACATGCAGCGCCTGACAGATGTGGAGCTATACCCGTTTAAGCAGTCTTTCGATGCCGGTGTAATGGGTGTGATGGTGGCGCATTTATACTTGCCTTCCGTAGACTCCACCAAAAACCAGGCTGCCACGCTTTCTAAACCCATAGTTACCGGGCTCTTAAAAGATAAGATGAAGTATAGAGGCCTTGTTTTTACCGATGCCTTAAATATGCAGGGCGTTAGCCGCTACTATAAACCAGGCGAGGTAGACTTAAAAGCGCTACTAGCTGGTAATGACGTACTTCTGTTTCCGGAAGATGTTCCCACTGCCGTAGATAAAATATCAAAAGCTGTAAAAAAAGGACAGATTACCCAAGCTGAAATAGACCAGCGGGTGCGAAAAATCCTGCACGCTAAGTACTGGGCCGGCTTAAACAAGTATAAACCAGTAAAGCTGGAGAACCTGCAGGAAGAGATTGACCGCCCAACCAGCCGAGTGATTCAGGAGCAACTTTACGAGCATGCTGTTACGGTAGTAGAAAACAAAAGCAACCTTATTCCTTTCCGCAACCTGGATACGCTCAGCATTGCCTCTGTGGCCATAGGCACTTCAGCGGATAATACTTTTCAGGAGGCAATGGCCAATTATGCACCTGTTAACCGTTTCAGCATTCCGAACCGCTACGCCCCTGATTCTGCCTTTACCAACATTATACCGCAACTGCAGCATAACAATGTGGTGGTGGTAAGCATCCATGGCATGAACAACACGCCTGCCAAAAACTTTGGCATCGGAACAGGCACACTCGCTTTTATCCAGTACCTGCGCGAGCGCACCAACAAAAAAGTAGTGGTGGCCGTGATGGGCAACGCCTATAGCCTGAAACTTTTTGAGGGCAATGAGTGGCTGGTAAGCGGCTACGAAGACAATCCTGTGTCGCAATCCTTGGTGCCGCAGGTGCTGTTTGGTGCCCGTGCCGCACAAGGCAAGCTACCTATCTCGGCCTCCGCGAAGTATACTGCTGGCACAGGCCTGCCTACCGCTACGTTAGGCCGCCTGAAGTATGGCGTTCCGGAAAGTGTGGGCATGGACTCCAACACACTTGCTCAGATTGACAACATTGCCACAGAGGCTATTACTTATGCCGCTACGCCAGGTATGCAGGTGCTGGTGGTAAAAGATGGTACTGTGGTGTACAATAAAACCTACGGGCACTATACTTACGATGCGGTTAAGCCCGTAACCAAAAACACCATTTACGATATTGCCTCTATCACTAAGGTGGCCGCTACCCTGCAGGCAATCATGTTTCTGAAAGATCAGGGCAAAATTAATCTGGACGAGAACCTGGCCACTTACCTGCCTGAAGTAAAAGGCACGAACAAAGCCAACCTTAAAATGCGTGATATCCTGGCGCACCAGGCCGGCCTGAAACCTGGTATCCCTACCTGGCAGAAAACGATAGACAACCGCAAACTGAAGCAAACCTTCTACGCCAGCACACAAAACGACATGTACATGAACGAGGTGATACCGGGCGTATACTCCATAAACTCCATGGAAGACTCGCTTTGGTCCTGGACGGTGAAGACGCCGCTGCTACCCAAGCAAAAAAGCGGTACTTACAACTATGCCTACAGCGACCTTGGTTTCTATATTATGAAGCGGGTGGCAGAAACCATGCTAAACCAGCCTATTGAGGAGTTCCTGGACCAGAACTTTTATGCTCCGCTTGGCCTTAGCACGCTAACCTATACACCGCTGCTTAGACACCCGCGCGAAATCATCGCTCCGACAGAAGACGACAATTACTTCCGTAAAAACCTGATTCGCGGTACGGTGCATGATCAGGGTGCCGCCATGATGGGCGGTGTGGCAGGTCACGCGGGTTTGTTCTCCAATGCCAACGACCTGGCCATACTCATGCAGATGAACATGAACAACGGCAACTACGGCGGCCACAGATACTATACTTCTGATGTCGTGTATGAGTTTGCAACGCGGCAGTTCGACACCAGCCGCCGTGGTTTAGGCTGGGACAAACCCGCCCCAGACGGCAATGGGCCAACATCAAGCTTAGCCTCGCAGAGTACGTTTGGGCACACCGGCTTTACCGGAACAGCCGCCTGGTCAGACCCAGAGAACAAGCTGATCTACATCTTCCTGTCTAACCGGGTATACCCGGATGCCAGCAATAACAAGCTTGTAAAGTATAACATCCGTACCAGAATACATGATGTGATCTACAAGGCGATGGTGCCTAAAACATAAAAAAAATCAGTAGTTTAGCGAGTGCAGCAACAAAAAGGGGCTGCACTTGTTGTTTTGCCATACATCCTGAACTATGAGAATCGGTATAGTCTGTTACCCTACTTTTGGCGGCAGTGGCGTGGTAGCCACTGAGCTTGGTAAAGAACTTGCCCTGAAGGGCCACAAAGTACATTTCATTACCTACAGCCAGCCTGCCCGCCTCGATGTTTTCAACGAGAATCTTTTCTATCACGAAGTATACATCCCTACCTACCCGCTGTTTCAGTACCCGCCTTATGAGTTGGCGCTGGCAAGCAAGATGGTAGATATTGTGCGGTTCGAGAAGCTGGACGTGCTGCACGTGCATTACGCTATCCCGCATGCTTCGGCGGCTTACATGGCCAAGCAAATTCTGCGCACAAAGGGCATCAACATCCCTATTATCACCACGCTGCACGGCACGGACATTACGCTGGTAGGCAAAGACGCCTCTTTTGAGCCGGTGGTTACCTTCAGCATAAACCAGTCTGATGGCGTAACGGCGGTTTCCGATAGCTTACGCTCCGAAACCTACGATTTTTTCCAGATTGAGAAAGACATTGAGGTTATCCCCAACTTTATAGACCTGGAGAAGTTTAAGCGGCAGAAAAAAGAGCATTTCCGCACTGCTATAGCAGCAAGCAACGAGAAATTACTGGTGCATACCTCCAACTTCAGAGGAGTGAAGCGTGTGGAAGATGTAATCCGGATTTTTGCAAAAGTACACAGCAAAATACCGAGCCGCCTGCTGCTGGTAGGCGATGGCCCCGAGCGCCCTAAAATGGAGAAGCTATGCCGCGAGCTGCAAATTTGCCAGGATGTGCGCTTTTTAGGCAAGCTGGAGGCTGTGGAGGAGGTGCTCTCTATTGCCGACCTCTTCCTGATGCCATCTGAAAAAGAAAGCTTCGGTCTGGCAGCCTTAGAGGCCATGTCTTGCGAGGTGCCGGTTGTTTCCTCTAACGCAGGCGGTATACCGGAGCTTAACATTAACGGCGTAACAGGTTTTGCAAGCCCTGTAGGTGCTGTGGATGAGATGGTTGAAAACGCCCTCCACATATTAGACGATGAAAACCTTCCAAAATTTAAAGCCAACGCCCTAATACGCGCCAAGGACTTCGACATCAAGAAGATCGTACCTATTTACGAGCGTTTCTATCAGCGCATTATAGATGAGCAACTGGCAATACTATAAAGGCTTACACGCTACAAAAGCTTAATTTCAAAAAGAACCGGCCTGCTGCTGCAAGGTCGGTTCTTTTTTTATACCTTACAAGCTTAATCTCTCCTTAAGCCTTTTTAAGCTATTTGTATTTATGAGTAAGGATAAATACTTCATCATTGATTTTGACAGCACCTTTACACAAGTTGAGGCACTAGATGAACTGGGGGCTATTTCGCTCCAAAACCACCCGGAACGCGAACACATACTGGAACAGGTAAAGCAGATTACCGACAGTGCCATGGCCGGCCAAAGCTCCTTCTCGGAGGGGCTGACGCAGCGCCTTAACCTCCTGCAGGCACACCAAAACCACCTGCCGCAGCTCATCAGCACGCTTAAAGACAAAGTATCAGAGTCCATCCGCCGCAACCGCGATTTTCTGCAAGCCTACGCCGACCAGATATTTATTATCTCCAGCGGGTTCAAAGAATTTATTGTCCCTATTGTAACAGAGTATGGCATTAAGGAGGAGAATATCTACGCCAATACGTTTGAGGTAGACGAGCAGGGCAATTTAGTTGGTTTTGATGAAGCAAACCTGCTGAGCCTGGATAAAGGCAAGATTAAACTGCTGGAACATTTGGCCTTGCCTGGCGATGTTTACGTGCTGGGCGACGGCTACACCGATTATGAGATAAAAGAAGCCGGACTGGCAAATAAATTTTACGCGTTCACAGAAAACGTGGCCCGCGAGAGTGTAGTGGCTAAAGCAGAACATATTGCCCCAAGCCTCGACGAATTCCTGTATCAAAATAAATTACCCATGGCCATATCATATCCTAAAAACCGCATCAGCGTGCTGCTGCTCGAAAATGTGCATCCGCAGGCTGTTGAGCTGTTCCGCAGAGAAGGCTATCAGGTAGAGACCATCAGCGGAGCCCTGGATGAGGACGAGTTGTGCGAGAAGATCAAGAACGTGTCTATACTTGGTATCAGAAGCAAAACCCACTTAACGCGTAAGGTGCTGGAGCATGCCAACCGCCTGATGTGCGTGGGCGCCTTCTGCATCGGCACAAACCAGATTGATTTAGATGCCTGTCTGGAGGCCGGTATTACGGTTTTCAATGCTCCTTATAGCAACACCAGAAGTGTGGTGGAGCTGGCTTTGGGCGAGATTATCATGCTGAGCCGCGGCGTAGTGGACAAGAGCAGTAAAATGCACCTGGGCCAGTGGGATAAATCGGCAAAAGGCAGCTTTGAGGTGCGCGACAAAAAACTAGGTATTGTGGGCTATGGCAATATCGGGGCGCAGTTATCGGTGCTAGCGGAGGCCATGGGCATGGAAGTATATTATTACGATGTGGTAGAGAAGCTACAGTTAGGTAATGCCCGCAAGTGCAGCACCCTGCGCGAGCTACTGGAGAAAGCCGATATCGTAACACTGCACGTGGATGGCCGCCCAGAAAACAAAAACATGTTTGGGGCAGCAGAATTTGCCGCTATGAAAGACGGCGCCATCTTCCTGAACCTGAGCCGGGGCCATGTGGTGGATATCGAGGCGCTGGTGCAAAGTATGAAATCAGGTAAGATAAGCGGTGTGGGCGCGGATGTGTTTCCTGAGGAGCCTGCCACCAACAGCGACCCGTTTGAGAGCGAATTGTGCGGATTGCCCAATGTCATACTAACGCCGCATGTTGGGGGCAGCACATCGGAGGCGCAGGTTAACATCGCCAATTTTGTTCCGAACCGTATCATGGACTATATCAACTCGGGCAATACCTACGGCAGCGTAAACTTCCCGAACCTGCAGCTGCCGGAGCTGAAGAACGCACACCGTCTCATACACATACATGCCAACGTGCCGGGTGTGCTGGCAAACATCAACCAGGTGCTTGCCAAAAACCAGGTAAACATCTTGGGCCAGTACCTCAAAACAAACGAACATGTAGGCTACGTAATCACTGACATTGATAAGGCTTACGACAAGCAAGTAGTAGGTGACATGAGGCAGGTGCCGCACACTATCAAATTCCGCATACTATATTAGAGTTAATTCAGGTTGATTTTATACTTTGAACAAGCAGCTTTACCATCTTTCCGGAAAAGGAAAACCTTTCATAAGTAAAAAATCAGCCTAAGCCATAACATCATACTTTAGCAGTAGCCATGAACAACAAAGTATACTTTACCCCTGGCCCATCGGAGCTTTACCCCACTGTGCCGCAGCACCTGCAGGAAGCAATGGCCCAGAAAATCGGGAGCATTTCGCACCGCAGCAAGCAGTTTCAGGAGATTTACGCTAGTGCGGAAAGCGGACTGCGCGAGTTGTTGCAGTTGCCGGATGAGTATGAAGTATTCTTTGTGTCGTCGGCTACGGAGGTTTGGGAGCGGGCTATGCAGAACAACGTGCGCCGGGAGAGCTTCCATTTGGTAAACGGCTCTTTCTCGAAGCGATTTTATGAGATGGCGCAGGAACTGGGCCGTGAGGCGCAGCAGCACGAGGTGCCGTTTAGCCAAGGCTTTGAGCTGGAAAGTATACATGTGCCGGAAACGGCGGAGTTAGTGGCCCTGATCCAGAACGAGACAAGCTCAGGCGCTTGCCTTCCGGTGGAGGATATCAGCAGATTCAGGGGAAAATCACCGGCGGATGCGCTTATTTATGTGGATGCCGTATCATCGCTCCCCTACCCTGCATTCGATTATTCTAAGGTCGACTCAGTTTACTTTTCGGTGCAGAAGTGCTTCGGCTTACCGGCGGGTTTGGGCGTATGGCTTGTAAACGACCGCTGCATGGCCAAAGCCCGAGATATGCAGGAGAGCGGCATTTCTATCGGCTCTTACCATACGTTACCCTCGCTCCAGGAGAAGGCTCTGCAAAACCAGACCGTAGAAACTCCGAACGTGCTCAATATATACTTGCTGGGCAAAGTACTGGAGGACATGAACCGCATTGGCATTGCTACTATCCGGCAGGAGACAGAGGCCAAGGCAGCAGCAGTATACGCTTTTCTGGAGCAGAGCAGTATCTTTTTGCCAGCCGTGCAGAAACCGGAGCATTGCTCTAAAACCACTATTGTAGCCAACACCACTATTCCAGCCTCTGAAGTAAACAAGCACTTAGCCAAGTATGATTTGCAGGTAGGCAGTGGCTACGGTAAGTATAAAGAGAGTCAGATCCGTATTGCCAACTTTCCGGCGCATACTATGGAGCAAGTGAAGAAACTGCTAGAAAAGCTGCGGGAGTTAGAGGGTTTAGCATAGCACAAACCAATGTTTGCGCCATAGACTTTGGTTTGAAAAGTCACTTTTTAACTCTCAAACTCCTAAACTATCTAACTTAAAATGTTTGCCTTACCTCCTGTTTCACAAAGTTGATAGCCTGAGCTGTAGGATCCTGCTCATTTACCAGCACAGTTTCCAGCACGCGTTTGGCCAGGTCAGTGCCACGGGCACCTTCGGGTAGCTCCTGGTACGTTTTGTTGATGAGCTTCACCACATCTTCGCGGGCGTGGTTTACCTGCTGCCAGGCCTGCTCGCTCATATACACCTGCTGCGACATGTTATGGTTAAACTCGTTTCTTATCTCGGAGAGCAGCAAACGGTGGTATTCTGCAGCAGTTTGTCCGGCTGGGCTTACCCGCAGCAGCAGGTTGCTAGGCGTTATACGCTCCAGCAGCAGCACCACCCGCTCGTAAGCCTGCAGCCTAATGGGCGTAACTACTTCTGATTCTTTGCTATTTTTTTGCTGCACATGCTCCGCCCGCAGTCGTTCTTCGCGCTCATAGTGTTTCTGCAGTAAATAATACAATCCGCCTACCAGCACCAGCGCAGGCAAAGCAAGTTTTATAAGTTCTATCAGTAAAGCGAAAAAGTCAGCCATATTTTCAGTGTTTGAAAGTATAAATATCGCAAAAAATTAATTCTAGATGCATGAATCATTTCATAGCTTTGCCTGTTTACTAAGTACAACGTAGCGTTGGCAAGCATCTTTGTAGATAATTGCTTAAGTTTGTGGCTACAAATAAAGACATTTATACTATGGCAACAGAAACCAAAACTGCACCTATAACCCTGACACCAAAAGCCTTGGAAGAGGTGAAGAATATATTGAAGGAAAAGAACGTACCAGCTGAGTATGGTCTGCGCATTGGCGTGCAAGGCGGTGGCTGCTCCGGACTTTCTTACTTGCTTGGCTTTGATAAGCCGAAAGAGTCTGACGAAACGTTTCAGTTGGACGGCGTAACTTTGATTATGGACAAAAAGCACGGCATGTATGTGATGGGCATGGAAGTGGATTTCCAGGACGGCCTGAATGCACGCGGTTTTACGTTTAACAACCCACAGGCTACCAGCACCTGCGGCTGCGGAAGCTCATTCTCAGCTTAAAAAAGAAACCTTCTTTCTCTCTAGATAGACAAAGCCCGGCTGTATAGCCGGGCTTTGTTGTTTTATACCAGATGCTCGTAAGTTTTCAATATTACTTCTATACAGGTCTCCAAAGTATAAAGCTTTGCACTTCTCCTCACTTTCTAACTCTTTAACTTTTAACTTTCTAACTTAAAAGGTTCTCGTCATGCTTTCAGGCACTACAAGTATAAAGTCAGCTTTATTTTGGTGCTCCTCTGCTAAATTCTCCAGATCTGCCTGCAGCACGGTGGTAATGGTGCGGGTTTTTACCTGCGGTCTTAGCTGTTTCAGGTACCAGCCGATGCCCTCGAAGTTATCAGAATGGTAAGCGCCGTTCAGGTGAAGCACCTGCCGCCCCTGCTGCACCTGCCCAAGTATAAAATGAGCCATGGTAGCATCTTTCAGCGCCTGCGCCTGCACAATGTTCTGGCTTTTGGTATTGCCGTGCGTGCTGCTGCCAAACATGCGCATCATACCTTTGTAGCCTGGCAGTTCCATATCTACAGTAATCGGAAGCGGAGCAATGTACTGCTTTGCTTCCTCCGAAACATCTTCTAAAGCCGCCAAACCTCCTGCTGATACCATGGCGGCATAGCGGCGCGGCACGTTGGTAGCGACAAACGGAATTTTCTGCTCTCTGGCAAAGCGAACAACAGGCCTGTAGTCGGTGGCGTAATTTGGCCACGGCCTTGCCTCTTGCTCAAAATTCTTCTCCGGTGCCTGGCCTGCCAGGTACTCGTTCAGCACCAGTTGCACATCAGCTTCAAACATCTCGGCTCCAATGGCAAAGTTCTGCCGGTTTGCCTGGTGCAGGTCTTTTGCCACCTCCAGCTGCAGCCAGTGCGCAATCGGGTCGTTGTGCTGCTCTCCGAAGAGTACTACCTCCGCCTCCTGCAGCTCTTTCAGCATTTTGCCGTAGTTTATACTTTTGCCCTCCGCCGTAAACAGGCGGTAAGCCGGTTTTTCCTTTTTCTGGGCCATGCCTACAGTTGTAATCGTTATTAAAATAAGCGCCAGGAGTTTATACTTCATTCTTATTTGAGTCTGATTTATACTTCAAGATAACAAAAATAGCCAGCACCTAGGGCACCGGCTATCTTTATACTTTGCTTTACAAGGCACAAACACTTACACCCTATAAAACAACCACTTAGACAGCTCCTTATAGTTCACTTTTTTGCCATACATCAGGATGCCCACGCGGTAGATGCGGCTGGCGATCCAGGTGGTGAACACGAAGCCGGCTACCAGCAGCCCCATCGAGAGCAGCAGTTCCCAGGTAGGCACGCCAAACGGCACCCGCACCATCATCACAATCGGTGAGGTGAGCGGAATCATCGACATCCAGAAAGCTACAGGCCCGTCAGGGTTTTTGAGCACGATGGAGTAAGACATAATGAAGGCGATGGCCAGCGGAATGGTGATGGGCATCATGAACTGCTGCGTGTCTGTTTCGTTATCCACCGCTGCCCCTATTGCCCCAAAAAGCGACCCGTAAAGCAGATAGCCACCCAGGAAGTAAAACAGGAAGCTGAAGAAGATCAGCGCCACCGGCAGGTTGGCGAAGCTCGTCTTGATGTCGTTGAAAGTGCTGGCAAACTCATCCTGCCCCTCGGGGTTTTCCATGGATGCAGGGTCTTTCAATGCGGTTTCCTCGCCCTGCGCTGCCACTTGCCCCGCCGCATACTGCGCCGCCGGCGAGGGTGCTGCATCCACCCCAAACGCTGCCGACACAGCCGTTACAGCCATAAACGAAAGTATAACCCAGAGCAAAAACTGCGTCAGGCCCACCGCAGCAATGCCCACAATCTTGCCCATCATCAACTGGAAGGGCTTCACCGACGAGATCATCACCTCTACAATGCGACTGGTCTTCTCCTCTATCACCCCGCGCATGATCTGCACCCCGTACAGGAAGATGAAGAAGTAGATGATCACGGCCCCTGCCACACCGGCCACCGAGGTAATGATGGCATTGTTGTCTTTCTCACCCTGGTCGCTCAGGTTAATGGCCGTCAGGCTTACGTTGGCCTTTATCTTGTCCAGGGTTTCGCGGTCCAGGCCGGAGGCCAGGTAGCGCTGGTTCTCTATCTCCTTCTCCAGCATGTTCTCCAGCCGCACCTGCGTCTGGATGCTGATGTTCTTCTTGCCGTACACCACAAAGCCCTCCGGGTTGCTCAGGTCCATCTCCGGTATGTAGAGCAGGGCCGTGTTATCGGTTTCCTGGTAAAGCATCTTGGCCTGGTCCAGCGAGCCAGCCAGCGGGATGAACTTGACGTCCTTCTTGTCCTGCAGTTTGCCCTCAAACAGGCCGCTCTCGTCCAGCACCATCACCGTCTCCGCCTCATCCGACATGGTAATCAGCAGGCTCGGCAGGATCATGAACGCGGCCAGCAGCAACGGCGTGAGCAGCGTCATGATGATGAAGCTCTTCTTGCGCACACGCGTCAGGTACTCTCGTTGTATAATCAGCCAGATTTTATGCATGGTGTGTTTCCTTTACTTTTCGGATGAAGATTTCGTTTATACTTGGCACCAGTTCCACAAAAGAGTGCACCTCTACGCGCTGGATCAGGTAGCGCAGCAGGTCGTTGGGTGAGGTGTTGTTCAGTAGCCGTACGTTGGCCCTGAAGATGCCGTGGTTGCTATGCTGCTCCAGCACCTCAAAGTCAGGCGAGGTGATCATGAGCTGCCCGTTGCCGATAATTTGGTAGGTATCGGTTTTATACGTATCCCGTATCTCCTTCACCGGCCCGTCCAGCACTTTCTGCGCACGGTTAATTAAAGCAATGTTATCGCAAAGTTCCTCCACCGACTCCATACGGTGCGTGGAGAAGATAATGGTAGCGCCCCGCTCACGCAGGCTCAGGATCTCGTCTTTTATCAGGTTGGCATTAATGGGATCAAAGCCCGAGAAAGGCTCATCCAGAATAATCAGCGAGGGTTCGTGCAGCACGGTGGCGATAAACTGCACTTTCTGCTGCATTCCTTTAGACAGATCCTCGATGTTCTTATCGAGCCACTCACGTATCTCAAAACGATCAACCCACGCTTTTATACGCGCGGTAGCCTCGCTTTTGCTCAGGCCCTTCAGTTGCGCCAAGTATAGTAACTGTTCGCCAACTTTCATTTTCTTATACAGGCCGCGTTCCTCTGGCAGGTACCCCATTTCTTTAATATGATCGGGCTTCAGGCGCTCGCCTTTAAAGTATACCTTGCCGCTGTCGGCGCCGGTAATTTGGGTTATAATCCGGATGAGGGATGTCTTGCCTGCACCGTTGGGGCCAAGCAAGCCGAAAATGCATCCCTGCGGAATTTCGAAGCTCACGTTGTCGAGGGCAGTGTGGTTGGCGTAGGTTTTGGTTACACCATCAATCTTCAGAATACTCAAGGGTGTTTGGGTTTAGTTTACTCAAATATAAATATTATGGCGCAGATATACCTGTTAGGCTATACTTATTCGACAAAGCCAAGTATAAAACGGATGAATCCGAGATTTAAGCCGGAAGGCACGATAAAAAAGAAAGCCCGGCCTTCCGTTTATACGGAAAACCGGGCTTAAATCTATAGTTACGGAAGGTCCTTTACTGGAAGTAATCCTTCACCTTCTCAAAGAATCCTTTCTCGTTCTTACCGGGGTTCGGGGTAAAGTTGCTGGAGTAACGCAGGCCTTCCAGCACTGCTTTCTCGTCGCTGCTCAGGCTCTTCGGCGTCCATACATTTACGTGGATCAGCTGATCGCCTTTGCCGTAACCGTTGATGTCCTGGATACCTTTGCCGCGCAGCCTGAAGATCTCACCGCTCTGCGTACCTGGCTTTATGTTGATCTTCACCTTACCTGAAATTGTCGGTACTTCTACCTCAGCGCCCAGGGCCGCATCTACAAAGCTGATATATTGCTCAAAGATCACGTTGTTGCCTTCGCGCTTCAAGGTTGGGTGCGGCTCCTCCTCAATCTGTATCAGCAGGTCGCCTGGCACGCCACCGCGCTCCGGCACGTTGCCCTTGCCGCTCATAGACAGCTGCATGCCGTCCATTACGCCGCCCGGCACGTTGATCGAGATCACCTCTTCCTGTAGCTCTCTTCCACTACCATGGCAAGCTTCGCAGTTGTTGGTTACAATGCGGCCTTCGCCGTTACAGGTAGGGCAGGTTGCCGTAGACACCATCTGGCCGAGCATGGTGTTTACCACCTTTCGCACCTGACCCGAGCCTTGGCAAGTGCCGCAGGTTTGCATGTCAGTGCCGTTCTTGGCGCCATTGCCACCGCACGTGCTACACGCTACATAGCGCTTTACCTTTATTTTCTTCTCTACGCCGTTGGCTATCTCCTCCAGGTTCAGTTTTAGCTTGATGCGTAGGTTAGAGCCTTTGCGCTGACGGCGACCACCGCCACCACGACCGGAACCACCGAAGAAGCTCTCAAAGCCACCGCCGCCAAATATATCGCCGAACTGCGAGAAGATATCGTCCATGTTCATGCCGCCGCCGCCGCCGCCGAAGCCGCCGTTCATACCCTGATGGCCGAACTGGTCGTAACGCTGGCGTTTCTGCTGATCGCTCAGCACCTCGTAAGCCTCCGCTGCTTCTTTAAACTTATCTTCAGCAGTGGGGTCGTCCGGGTTCTTGTCTGGGTGGAATTTTATGGCAATTTTGCGGTAAGCCTTCTTTATCTCCTCCTGCGTGGCGCTTTTGCTTACCCCCAAAATCTCGTAATAATCTCTCTTAGCCATAGCTTACGCTCCTATTACAACTTTCGCGAAACGGATCACCTTTTCGTTAAGTGTGTATCCTTTCTCAATTACATCTACTATTTTGCCTTTCAGCTCTTCAGACGGAGCCGGAATCTGCGTCACCGCCTCGTGCAGCTCGCTGTCAAATGCGTCGCCTGCCTTTGTCTCCATCGGCTTCAGCCCTTTCTGCATCGTCACGTGCTTCAGTTTATGAAACACCAGCTCCAAACCCTGCAGCATGTTGTCCAGGTCTTTGGTTGCCTCCATCGACTGGCGCGCGCGCTCCATATCATCCAGCACTGGCAGCAGCTCACTCATAGTGTCCTGGTTAGCTGTTTTTATCAGCTCCAGGCGCTCCTTGGCGGTACGGCGGCGAAAGTTCTCAAACTCTGCCATTAAACGCACAAACTTATCTTTCATCTCTGCCAGCTGTATGGCAGTATCGTCTTCCTCAGTTTCTATTGAGGCGGCTTCTTCTGCTGTTTCGTCCGCCTGGTTCAGTTCTTCATCAGTGGTAGCATTGGCAGTGTTATCCTGCAATTCCTCTTGTTCCTGCTCCTTTTTAATATTTTTATCTGACATAATGCCTTAAAAAAGTTAGGTTGATTGGTCTATATTGTCTTGTCAATTGTCTTGCCAAACCACTGTTCGTGCCAAGTTGGCATTAACTAAATTGTCGGGTTGCTAAATTGTTGATTGCTGAGATTTTTCTTGATTAACAATACAGCAATTCGAGCTGCTCCCTCATCAAAAAAAATCGGTAGCAAGCTTTGCAGCCTCTACCGATCCTGGTTGTATACTTTATCGGGCTGTGCTCTAATTATTGAGTGCCTCCCAGATCATGTCTTTTAGTTGCGTAATGTTTTTGCCTGTGATGCTGGAGATAAACACCGTCGGGAGTCCTTCTGGCAAGGTTTCGCGCATTTCCTGCTCCAATTCATCATCCAGCATATCGGATTTAGTAATGGCAAGCACACGCTTCTTATCCAGCAGTTCCGGGTTATAGGTTTTCAGTTCGTTCAGCAGCACCTGGTATTCCTCTGCAATATCAGCGCTCTCACATGAAACCATAAACAGCAGCATGGAGTTCCGCTCAATGTGGCGCAAAAAGCGCAACCCAAGGCCTTTGCCTTCCGAGGCTCCCTCAATAATACCCGGAATGTCGGCCATTACAAAGGATTTGTAGTCGCGGTAGGCCACTACGCCTAAGTTAGGCTCCAGCGTAGTAAAAGCGTAGTTGGCTATTTTAGGCTTAGCCGCCGACACTACAGAAAGCAGCGTGGATTTACCGGCATTCGGGAAGCCAACCAAACCAACATCGGCCAGCAGTTTCAGCTCCAGCACCACCCACTCTTCTACACCGGGCTCACCTGGCTGCGCATAGCGCGGCGTTTGGTTAGTCGGGGATTTAAAGTGCGCGTTGCCTAGGCCACCTCTGCCACCTGGCGTAAGTATGATTTCCTGCCCATCCTCGGTAATTTCGCACATTACCTCACCGGTTTCGGCGTTACGGGCAATGGTACCGAGCGGCACCTCCAGCACTTCATCTTTGCCCTGTGCTCCGGAAGAGTGGCTTTGACCACCGTTCAGGCCGTTTTCGGCAATAATGTGCTTGCGGTACTGCAGGTGCAGCAACGTCCAGAGTTGGGAGTTGCCGCGAAGTATAATATGCCCCCCACGGCCACCGTCGCCCCCATCAGGGCCGCCTTTTGCCGTCATTTTATCCCGGTGCAAGTGTGCGGAACCTCCACCACCATGCCCGGAACGTGAGCAGATCTTAACGTAGTCTATAAAGTTGCTTGATGCCAAATCTTGTAAGCTTGAGGCTTATTTTTTCTCTTCTTGCTTTTCCTTCAATGCATCAACGTGCTGGCACAGGGCTTTAAAGATATCTTCTATCTCGCCGATGCCATCCACTGCATAGTATTTACCTTGGCCGGCATAGTAGTCGGCTACTGGTTTTGTTTTGGTGTTGTACTCCTGCACACGCTTACGGATCAGTTCTTCGTTCTGATCGTCAGGTCTGCCGGACGTCTGCCCGCGCAGCAACAGGCGCTTTGTCAGCTCCTCGTCGTCCACTTTTAGGGCAATCATAGCGGAGATTTCCGTCTCGTTGTCCTGCAGCAGCTTGTCTAGCCCCTGGGCCTGCGGCACTGTGCGCGGAAAACCATCGAAAATAAAGCCTGCCGCCTGGCGGTGATCTTTTACCTTGTTCTCGATCATACCGATTACGACCTCATCCGGCACTAGCAGACCATTGTCCATCAGCTGTTTCGCTTCCATGCCAAGGGCTGTGCCAGCAGCGATCTCTGAGCGCAGCAAATCTCCAGTGGAAAGGTGTATAAGGTTGTATTTATCTAACAGTTTTTGACTTTGGGTACCTTTACCAGCACCTGGAGGGCCAAACAAAACGATGTTAAGCATATCTTATAGCTTTTTATAAAGAGCAAATATAAGTATAAATTTTATGTACTTTCTGATTTTCTAAGGACCTGCAGCGGCTGCACCTCCTGCTTTGAAAGCCTGCTAACGCTACTTGTACTGCAGGGTTACGATACAATTTTATAAATATCGCGCAGGTTTCGGCCTAAGGCATTGTAGTCTAATCCGTACCCTACCACAAAGTCGTTCGGAATAGACCGGGCGACATACTTTACGTCCAGCGGGTGCTGCAGGCAATCTGGTTTCATTAAGAGCGTGGCTATTTCCACAGAGGCGGGGTTACGCTCTTTTAGCTGCTGCAGCAGGCCGTGCACAGTATGGCCTGTATCCACAATATCCTCCAGCACTACCACGTGGCGGCTTTGCACATCTTCGGTCAGGCCCAGAATCTCCTTCACCTTACCGGTGCTCTGCATATCCTGGTAGCTGGCCAAACGGATGAAAGAAATCTCACAGGGTATAGAAACACGCTTCAGCAAATCAGACACAAACATAAAGGAGCCATTTAGCACTGCCAGAAACAAAGGCTGCTTGTTTGCATAATCTTTGTCAATCTGCTCTGCCAGCATGGTGATGCGGGCAATGATCTCCTCTTCGAAAATATAAGTGCTGAATTCACAATCGTGAATCTGAATGGTACGCGGTTCCATGTAAACTTGGGTTGATCTTGAACAAAGGTAAGTATAAATTAAAAAATAAGCCCAACCTAAAGTCGGGCTTATCCTGTAATCTGCCTGTAGGGCCTAATTTACTGCATTAGCAGGCAGCGCTACCACTGTATTATGCTTATTTATAACTTGCGGTAGCTGGCGTTACATCCTGCTGCTGCATGTTGATATGGTCCAGCTCGATTGGCGGCTCCGGAATTGGCGGCTCCTGCTCCAGCGCAATGTGGGGCGCTATCACCAACGACACGATAGACATCAGCTTGATCAGGATATTCATACTTGGCCCGGAGGTATCTTTGAACGGGTCGCCTACGGTATCGCCGGTTACAGAAGCTTTATGCGGCTCAGAGCCCTTGTACTCCATCACGCCGTTAATCATCACGCCTTTCTCAAAAGACTTCTTCGCGTTATCCCAGGCACCGCCGGCGTTAGACTGGAACATGGCCATTAGCACCCCGGAAACCGTTACGCCAGCCAGTGTGCCACCCAATACCTCCGCCGAGGAAGTATCCGGGAACACATCTCTAAAGCCAAAACCAATGATAATCGGCACCAGAAGCGCAATAGCGCCTGGCAGCATCATTTCCCGAATGGCTGCTTTAGTGGAGATAGCCACGCACTTTTCATACTCTGGCTTGCCTGTCCCCTCCATAATACCCGGAATCTCGCGGAACTGCCGACGCACCTCCTGCACCATCGCCATGGCCGCTCTACCAACTGCAGAAATGGCCAAAGCCGAGAAGATGAACGGAATCATGGCACCTATAAAGAGGCCTGCAAGTACAGGTGCTTTGTACAAGTCAATGGTACGAATGCCGGCTATGCCTACAAAGGCGGCGAAAAGCGCCAGCGAAGTAAGTGCAGCAGAGGCAATGGCAAAGCCTTTACCGGTAGCGGCAGTAGTGTTACCTACAGCATCCAGGATATCGGTGCGGCCGCGCACTTCTTTCGGCAATTCGCTCATCTCGGCTATACCACCGGCATTGTCGGCTATCGGGCCGAAAGCGTCGATGGCCAGCTGCATGGCGGTGGTCGCCATCATACCGGCCGCTGCTATAGCCACGCCGTACAGACCTGCCGCTGCATAGGAAAGCACAATGCCCGCCGCCAGCACGATAATTGGCAGCACTGTGGAGTGCATACCCACCGCCAGACCGGCAATGATGTTGGTAGCATGCCCGGTGGAGGACTGCTGCACAATTGAGTTAACAGGCTTTTTCCCCATAGCAGTATAGTACTCCGTGATGATGCTCATCAAAGTACCCACTACCAGGCCGACAATCACGGCCATAAATACGCCGTTGTTGGTAAACTCAAAGTTGCGGAGCACCAGGTTTTCGGGCAGCAACCAATGAATTACAAAATATGAGGCAACAGCGGTTAGTATCACTGATATCCAGTTTCCGCGGTTAAGGGCCGCCTGCACATCGCCTCCCTCCTTCACGCGCACAAACAGTATCCCGATAAAAGAAAACACAATACCCAGGCCTGCCGTCAGCATTGGAAGTATGATAGGTGAAAGCCCGCCAAAATTATCCGACACCTCTACCTCCCGGCCTAGCACCATGGTAGCAAGTATGGTAGCCACGTAAGAGCCAAAAAGGTCCGCACCCATACCGGCTACGTCGCCTACGTTATCGCCTACGTTATCGGCAATGGTGGCAGGGTTACGCGGGTCATCCTCCGGGATACCGGCCTCTACCTTACCTACCAGGTCAGCGCCCACATCGGCAGCTTTTGTATAAATACCGCCGCCCACACGAGCAAACAAGGCGATACTTTCAGCACCCAGCGAGAAACCTGTGAGCACTTCCAGGGCAATTTCCATCTCTATGCCACGCGCATTGCCGCCTGTGCTGAGCACAAACATGTAGTAGAAAAATATGAACAGCGAACCCAGGCCCAGCACAGCCAGACCGGCCACGCCCATTCCCATTACAGAACCGCCTACAAAAGAAACATTAAGCGCCTTGGACAGGCTGCTTCTGGCGGCCTCTGCGGTGCGCACGTTGGCTTTGGTGGCAATACGCATCCCTATAAAACCAGCCAGTGCCGATAAAAACGCGCCTATAACAAAGGCTCCCACAATTAGCGGGTGAGACTTTTCACCGGTGTAGCCCAGGTAGAACAGGAAGACAGAGGCAATGATAACAAAATAGGTCAGCACCTTGTACTCGGCTTTCAGAAAGGCCATGGCTCCATCAGCAATGTGGCGTGCAATCTCCGTCATGCGCTCATTGCCACTTGGCTGCTTCGTCACCCAGGCCGACCTTATGGCTGTATACAGCAGGGCCGCCAATCCAAAGGCAGGAATTGCGTAAAGAATAGGTTCCATTCGGTTTTATTAAGGGTTAAGGGATATTAATATATAGTTATTAAAGAAAAGTGATTCTGTAGACTTTTCCAAATATCTCTATCCCTTTCCTGCTGCTGCTCCTGACGCCTATTTCTTTAGGGACTAACAAGTTACAACATCAATCTACAAAACAGGCCTGTCTATATACTTTCAGCTGCATTACCGACTCTTAGACGACAGAAAAGCAGCTTTCAGGAGTCGCTTTTCTGCATCAAATTCCTCAGCCATAATTGGCTAGAAGGTATTCTCATCCAGTGTTAAAGTATAAGTTGCCTTAAACCTGCTGTGCTTGTCATACTTCCAGCGGCTGGGGCGGTTCAGGTTGCCTCTGGCGCTCCTTCCATTACTTTCTGCAGATACTTTAATCCAGTATAGCTCCGGGTTTCCCTGCTCCTCATCATAAACCTCGTCCGTAGCAAATCCAGAAGTAGCCCAGACCTCTGCTGTTTCTCCTGGCGCTAAAGTATAGTAGCGTTTTGGGTCCCCAACAATGTTTACGCTCGGGTTCTGCTTTATCTCCACCACCACTTCTACAGTGGAAGAGGCTGTATTTTCAATCCTGTACCAATAATCTGCCTCTTTGTCAGATACCTGCTCACAGGCAGGGAGCGCAACAGCCATCAGGAATAACAGAAAAGCCAGGTATGGGTTCTCTTTCATATATAGGAAGGTTTGGTAAGTATAAGTATAGCTTGTTGATTTTTCCCTACAACTTCTCCATCAGCACCTTGTAAAGTGCTACCATACTTTCGATGTCTTTCTTGTGCACGATCTCGTTAGGCGTGTGTACATTATCTTCCGGAGCACCCACAAAACACCAATCCCAGGGGTGAGCGCTACGCTGCAGCTCTTTGGCATCGCTGCCACCTGCTCCTTCTACCTCCAGCTGGTAAGGCACACCGGCCTCTTTGGCAAGCGCAATAATGCGCTGCACGTAAGACCGACGGGGAATAAGGCTATCGCGCAGCGAAATAACCACGCCCTTGCCGGCATGCACGCCTTCGGTTACCCAAGTAATGTCAGAGATAAGACCCTGTGTTACACCATACTGCTCATGAATGTAACGGGCCAAGTATGCCACCGATCCACCACCGTGCTCCTCCCAGCAGCAGAACGCGATAATGCCGTTTTCCATGGCTTCAGCCACCTGCAGCGCCGACCACACACCTAATCGGTTATCCATATAGCAGCTCTGCACCGTCTCCTCCGTCTCTCTAAAATCGCATTTAAACACAAGTTCTGTGCCTCGCTCTATCTCCCGCTCATACTCGTAGCTTAACTCGTGGGTCTCTTCGTCATACTTTAAGGTGCACTCTATTTTTCCCTGAGAGTCTTCACCCACCAAAGTATAGCCACTCTCCAGATCTGGCCCCCCGATCCTCACCAGTTGCTTACCGTAGCGAACAGTAAAACCTATGGAATCCATGTGGGCAAAAATTGCACTCCTTGGCTTACCGAACACCAGCAAAATACAGTCCTGAAAGCCTTCTCCGTGCAGCACAACAGGTTGCGTTTTCCAGCTCAATTTATGTTCTGTTATGTAGTTTAGTAAAAAACTGGTCAGGTTTTGTTCATTGCCTGATGGGGCATGTATGTGGCACAGCGTTTCAAGAAGTTTCATAATTATTTTATCTTTATGGAATTCATAATAATCAGATTTGTTGTACTTTTATAATTAGCAAAGCCACTAGTATAACAGGCACGAACAAACTTACAATTTTTGGCCTTTCATGAAGAACTTAATCTCCGCCATCTTCACGCTCTTTTTCCCACTTTTAGCAGTAGCGCAACTCCCTGCCCAGCCTACTGATTCTACGGCCATGCGGCAGGTTGTTATGAGCGAGGTAGAGGTGTTGCCGGCCGCAGCCAAGATAAAAGGCATGTTGCTTCTGAACAAAGACCTGCAGTATGAGTTGGAGGGCGCAGTGGACAACATGTATAACTTTAAGTATGCACGCGCTGAAAAGCAGTTCAAATCCATTCGCCGCCGTTACCCAGACCACCCGCTTCCTTACTTTCTGATGGGCCTTAGCCAGTGGTGGAAGATTGTACCGACCAATATACAGACGCTGAAGTATGATGACCTCTTTTTTGCCTACATGGATACCACAATCCAGAAAGCGGAGGCCATGTATGATCGGGATGAGAATAACGTTGAAGCCGCCTTCTTTCTAGCTGCCTCCTACGGCTTTACAGCACGCCTGCACTCTGAGCGCAGCAACTGGCGCAAGGCTACTGTAGCCAGCAAGCGCTCTCTGGACTTTTTGGAGAAAGCCAAAGCCGGCAACGGCCTGAGCCCTGAGTTCCTTTTCGGAGAGGCTCTTTTTAACTACTACTCCGTATGGATTCCGGATAATTACCCCATGCTGCGCCCTGTGCTAGTCTTTTTTCCTAATGGCGATAAGCGTTTGGGGCTAAAACAGCTTTCTTACGTATCTAAGACAGGTTTTTATACAGGTACAGAGTCTAAGCTTTTCCTGATGAAAATACTGGCTAACGAAGAGAAGCAAATGTACGAGGCGCTTGAAATTGCCGAAGACCTGGCACTGAAGTATCCTGACAATGCTTATTTTCAGCGCTTTTATGCCCGCCTTCTGTTTGTGAACGGTCATTTTACCAAAGCAGAGCGTGTGTCTGAAGAAATCTTAAGCAAGCTAGAGCAACAAATGCCAGGCTATGAGCCTGTCAGTGGCCGGTATGCCTCCTATATTCTGGCTTATATCAACCAGCACAAGTACCGTGATTTTGACAAAGCTAAAGGCCACTACAAAAACGCGATCATGTATGCTGAGATGACAAATGAAAGAGATTCGGGCTATTTTGTAAATTCATACCTTAACCTGGCCCGTATTGCCAAACAGCAGAAAGATAAAGCAGCCGCTAAAAACTACTACTCCGTTGTATTGAAGACCAGCGATAAGAAATCAGCTAACTATAAGGAAGCAAAGAAATTCCTGAAGGAGAACAGAAAAGGATAAGCATATATAAAAGTATAAAAAGAAGGGGCTGCCATATTAATGGCAGCCCCTTCTTTTTATACTTTCTTGCACCGGCTAGGCGTTCTGCTCTGCCGGGCTCAGGATCTTCTCTTTGAAGAACTCCAGCGTGCGCTTGAGCCCCTCGGCACGGTCCACCTGCGGCTCCCAGTCCAACACCTGCTTGGCAAGCGAAATGTCCGGCTGGCGCTTCTGCGGGTCGTCCTTCGGCAACGGCTGGTAGTCCACCTTCAGCTCCACCCCCGTCAGGCGGCAGATCTCCTCGGCAAACTCCCGGATGGTGATCTCGGAGGGGTTGCCCACGTTCACCGGCAGGTGGTAGTCGCTCAACAGCAGGCGGTAAATGCCCTCCACCAGGTCGTCCACATAGCAGAAGGAGCGCGTTTGGCTGCCGTCCCCGAAGATGCTTAGCGGCTCGCCACGCAGCGCTTGGCTCAGGAAAGCAGGCAGCACGCGCCCGTCGTCCAGGCGCATCCGCGGGCCGTAGGTGTTGAAGATGCGCACGATGCGCGTCTCCAGGCCGTGGTGCATGTGGTAGGCCATGGTCATGGCCTCTTGGAAGCGCTTGGCCTCGTCGTAGCAACCTCTGGGCCCCACCGGGTTCACGTTGCCCCAGTAGTTCTCCTGCTGCGGGTGCACCAGCGGGTCGCCGTACACCTCGGAGGTGGAGGCGATCAGCATGCGCGCATTCTTAGCCTTGGCCAGCCCCAGCAGGTTGTGCGTGCCCAGCGAGCCCACCTTCAGCGTCTGGATCGGAATCTTCAGGTAGTCAATCGGGCTGGCCGGCGAGGCGAAGTGCAGGATATAGTCCAGATGGCCCGGCACGTGCACGAACTTGGATACGTCGTGGTGGTAGAACTCGAAGCTTTCCAATTTGAACAGGTGCTCGATGTTCTCCAGGCTCCCCGTGATCAGGTTGTCCATGGCTATCACGTGGTAGCCCTCTTTTATGAATCGGTCGCACAGGTGGGAACCGAGGAAACCGGCCCCTCCCGTGATGAGTACTCTTTTTTTGCTCATAGTTTACAGCGTTGCGTCAATTTTCTGGGGCACCTGCTGCTTCACGCCGATGCCGTAGTAGGTGAAGCCCTTCTCGGAGAGGTCGGCCCCCTCGTAGATGTTTCTGCCGTCGAAGACGACCCTGCCCTTCATCAGCTTGCCGACAACGGCGAAGTTGGGCGAGCGGAACTCGGGCCACTCGGTCACCAGCAGCAGCGCGTCGGCGTCGATGAGCGCCTCGTACTCGTCCTTGCCGTACTCGATCGTCTCGCCCAGGCTGTGCCTTGCCTCGGCCATGGCCACCGGGTCGTAGGCCTTCACCCTGGCCCCCTCGGCCAGCAGCTTCTCGATGAGCACCAGCGAGGGCGCCTCGCGCATGTCGTCGGTCTTGGGCTTGAACGAGAGGCCCCACACGGCGAACGTCCTGCCCGCCAGCTCGCCCGAGAAGTGGGCGCGCACCTTGTCGAAGAGCACCGACTTCTGGTTCTCGTTCACCTCCTCCACAGACTCGAGCACGCGCATGCGGTAGCCGTTCTCGGAGGCCGTGCGGATCAGCGCCTTCACGTCCTTGGGGAAGCAGCTCCCTCCGTAGCCGATGCCCGGGTAGATGAACTTGTTGCCGATCCTGGCGTCCGAGCCGATGCCCTTGCGCACCATGTTCACGTCGGCGCCCATCAGTTCGCACACGTTGGCGATGTCGTTCATGAAACTGATCTTGGTGGCCAGCATGGCGTTGGCCGCGTACTTGGTCATCTCGGCAGAGGGAATGTCCATGAAGATGAGCGGGTGGCCGTTCATCAGGAAGGGCTTGTAGAGCTTCTTCATCACCTGCTCGGCCCGCTCAGAGGCCACCCCCACCACGATGCGGTCGGGCTTGAGGAAGTCGGCGATCGCGGCCCCCTCCTTCAGAAACTCCGGGTTGGAGGCCACGTCGAAGTCGATCTGCTCGCCGCGCGCCTCCAGCTCCTCCTCGATGGCCTGGCGCACCTTCCGGGCCGTGCCCACCGGCACGGTGCTCTTGGTCACCACCACCAGGTAGCCACTCATGCTGCGGCCGATCTCGCGGGCCACGGCCAGCACGTACTTCAGGTCGGCCGAGCCGTCCTCGCCCGGGGGCGTGCCCACGGCGATGAAGGCCGCCTCGCAGCCGCAGCCGCCGATCACCTCCCCAAGGTCGGTCGAGAACGAGAGGCGCTCCTTCTGGAAGTTGCGCGTCACCATCTCCTCCAGGCCCGGCTCGTATATGGGCAGGATGCCGCGGCGCAGGTTTGCGATCTTCTTCTCATCAATGTCCACGCACGTCACGTCGATGCCCACCTCGGCAAAGCACGTGCCCGTCACCAAACCAACGTACCCTGTGCCAACTACTGCTATTCTCATAAGTGTTTTCTCTAAAGGCTAAAAATTCTATAATTCAGAAGCTCCAACCGCTCTTTTTGCTTCTGTTTAAATATGTTTATCTACTTTTCTTTACCACAATCCGGTTGATGGCATCTACATACATTTTATGACCCATGTAGTGCCACTGTTTTAGAACTCAGGCTCTAATAACTATGCAAGTACAGAAATATCCAGTTGCAGCACAAATTTATTACTTATAAAAGTCCGCCCCATTCCTGCTAAGTTTAAGTGCAGCAGCAAGATCAGGTTAAGTTTTTCACTTTACGACAGGTTATACTTTTATTACAACTACGGGATATTTGTATCTAACTGGCTAGCAAATTTGCTGAACATCTCAAGGATTGAAAATTAATGTTGGAGTAACATCAGGTACTGCATCTTCTACAGCTCGCAAAAAATACGTACAGCAAAGTATAATAGTTATCTAATTTTCAATCAAACTTTCACTATAAATTGCCTTTGCCACACTCCATACCCTCATAACTAAATCATGTTCAGAGCATAAAGCTTTTAAGTTTAGCATAATCATAAATTTCAGGCAGGTAACACTATCTATAGCAAACAATTAAAGAACAAGCTCCCCAATATTAAGGCTCATTTATAAAAGCTACTGGAATTATCAATTCGCGTTCAAAATTTATCTGAATGAGCCTGTTTTTTGAGTGAAAAAACAACCTGCCTCCTGTTTAGAAGTATAGTTAATTAACAATCACCCTAAAGCTATGAAACCAGATTGGCTGGATAAGAAGG
The DNA here is from genome assembly GCF_947495565.1 of uncultured Pontibacter sp. Classification (GTDB taxonomy): domain Bacteria; phylum Bacteroidota; class Bacteroidia; order Cytophagales; family Hymenobacteraceae; genus Pontibacter. The sequence goes on along the minus strand of NZ_CANLZM010000003.1, from coordinate 293,684 downwards.
AGTATCCCTTCAAATCTAAATATATTGAGCTGGAGGCAGGTAAGATGCACTATATTGATGAAGGCGCTGGTCCTGCAATCGTTATGGTTCACGGTACACCATCCTGGTCCTTTATGTACCGCAACCTAATTAAAATACTGCGCAAGAGCCACCGCTGCATTGCCCTCGATATGATTGGTTTTGGCTTATCGGACAAACCGAAAGACTGGAGCTATAAGCCACGGGCACACGCCATCAACTTTGAGCAATTAATGGAGCATTTGCAGCTGAAGGATATTACGCTGCTGGTGCACGATTTCGGGGCTCCCATTGGGCTGGCATACGCTATAAAATACCCTGAAAACGTACGTGGGGTAGTTATGCTTAACTCCTGGACGTGGTCGCTTTCCAAACACCAGAGTTTTACCAAGGCCAGCAAGTATTTAGTCGGGCCGCTAGGTAAGTTCCTGCACTCTAAGCTAAATGTTTCCAACAACACACTCATCCATGAGCTTTTTAAGGATGAGGATGACTTGCCAGAGCCAATTAAGGAGCATTACATGAACGGACTCGGAAACCCGGAAGAGCGTGTGAAAAACCTTGCCTGCGCCCGCGAACTAGTTGGTGTGAGCAGGTGGTACGATGAGCTGTGGAAAGAGCGAAAGAAAATTCAGGACATACCGACACTTATACTTTGGGGCGAACGCGATAAGCTGATTAAGATAGAGGCACTGCAACGCTGGAAGAAGTTTTTCCATGAGTGCTATGTTATTCCGTTTGAGGATGGCGGCCACTTTCTGCAGGAAGAGAACTCTGAGGAGATTGCTGGCTACGTGAGTAACTTTATTAAAGAAGAGCAGAAAAAAAATGAATTAGTAAACGAATAATAGATAACCACTGAAAGAGAAATGAAAACTGACAAACCTATAGATGAAGCAATTTTAAGAGCGCACGGCTCATCAGAACAAGAATCACAATCACAAGAAAAATTATACGCTATGAGAGTTCCGCAAACAACCACCCAACCCAACCACCCAACCCAAGAAGCACCGTTAAACGAATCGCACGCTAACCTGATGCAATCGTGGCAGAACCTGCGCGGCCTGGACGATAAGCTGGCCCAAACTAAATTCTCGGACTTGGCAAGCAGCAGCCATAAGTCTACAAAAGGCAAACACAAAGTATGACAGCGTTTTTACCGCTTCCGAAGCACAGCATATTTAGCTACACAAAACAGGCGCAGATTTTTTAAACCTGCGCCTGTTTCTTTTTAGAATATCTTGCCCGGGTTAAGTATACCTCTCGGGTCAAAAAGCTCTTTTATGCCGCGCATAAGCCGCAGCTGCACCTCGTTTAGGGCAATGTTGATGTACTGCCGCTGCACCAGCCCAATGCCGTGCTCACCCGAAATAGTGCCGCCTAGCTCCACACAAAGCCTGAAAATCTCTTTTATACCTTCCGGTAGCTTGTTATTCCAGTCCTCATCGCTCATATCACCTTTCACAATGTTTATGTGCAGGTTTCCGTCGCCAGCATGGCCGTAGCAGACAGACTTAAAATTATATTTCTTCCCTATCTCCTTCACGCCGCGTAACAACACTGGAAGTTCGGCACGTGGCACAACGGTATCTTCCTCTTTATAGATAGAGTTGCTTTTAACGGCATGACCGACATTACGGCGCAGGCGCCACAAATCTTCCTTCTGCTTTTCAGTGTCAGCAACCAATATTTCTCCTACATCAAAGCTCTCCAGTACTTCGTATACGCGCTCTGCATCTTTAAACAGCAGATCCATATCATTGCCGTCCAGTTCTATCAGTAGGTGCGCCTGCTCGTCGGCTGCCATCAGCACATCCAAACCAAGGTAGCGGCTCGTCCACTCAATAGCTTCGCGCTCCATAAACTCCATCGCCGACGGCACAATGCCCGCCATAAATATTCTGGATACTGCCGCACAGGCTTCTTCCTCGCTTCGGAAAGGCACCAGCATCACCAGGTTCTGCGGAGGGTACGGGATCAGTTTGAACACGATTTTAGTGATGATTCCGAGGGTGCCCTCGCTACCGACCATCAGCTGCGTCAGGTTATACCCTGTGGCATTTTTCAGCACGTTAGCTCCCGTCCAGGTTACTTCTCCGGTTGGCAGCACCACCTCCATGTTCAGCACATAGTCTTTGGTTACGCCATACTTCACAGCTCTTGGTCCGCCGCTGCTCTCGCTCAGGTTGCCGCCTAAAAAACAGCTGCCGCGGCTAGATGGGTCTGGTGGGTAAAAAAGGCCCCGTTCGATAACTGCCTCCTGAAAAACCTGTGTAATTACACCCGGCTCAACAATTGCCTGCAGGTTGCGCTCATCTATAGCAATAATCTGGTTCAGGCGCTCCGTGGAAAGTATAACACCCTTATGAATAGCCAGTGCACCGCCGCTTAATCCTGTTCCGGCCCCTCGCGGAGTAACCGGAATTGTATTTTCGTAGCAGTACTGCATAATACGGCTTATCTCAGCAGCGTTAGCAGGTTTGAGCACTACCTCCGGCTCATAGCGCAGGTCTTCTGTCTCGTCGTGGGTATAGCGCAGCATATCTTCGGCGGCGGCAGGCAGCAGCATGTGCTCCTGGCCGACTATTTCTGCAAATGCTGCTATGGCTTCGGGTGTGATTGGATTAAATTTCATTTTAATAAAGCTGTACTAATCCTTAAATTAGCCAGTCGAATTTGTGTTGTTATACTTGGTTGCTAAAATACGCTTTGAAAACACTTTATACTACTTCTGCCCTCTTTATCTTTTTCCTGCTGCTGATGGCTTCCTGCCAATCTACGCAGCCTACCTTTAGCAAACGCGGGGAAGAGTACAAATCTGCTCGTGAAATTGCCGCCGCGAAACGCGCTGCAAAAAAGGGAAACCGCCGGGGCGAGAAGTATGCAAGCGGTGTTAGCGGCACTTCAAAAGACCGCACCAGCCGCACCCGTATGCCCAACCGCAATTTAGATAGGGATGTAGCCACTGTAATTGAGGCAGCACGCTCTTACACAGGAGTTCCATATCGTTGGGGTGGCACTACCCGCGTAGGCATGGACTGCTCCGGCCTGCTCTGCACCTCCTTCCAAAGTATAGATGTGGCGCTGCCTCGTACCTCAGAGGAGCAAAGCCAGTACGGCACCGAAGTTAAAACAAAGGATTTGCGCGAAGGCGATCTCGTGTTTTTCGGATCCAGCAAACGAAACATCACACACGTTGGCATGGTAACCGAGGTTATTAGCCGCGACGAGATCAGGTTTATTCATGCCTCCACCTCCTTAGGAGTAATCGAAAATAACCTTTATGCACCGCACTACCAGAAGATCTTTGTGAAGGCTGTTCGCCCGCCGGTATTTTAACTACACCTGGTGTTATATATAAACAGCATTATATAACTATTATCATTTTATACAATAAAATAACATTACAAAAAGTATAAATCTCGTACTTAAAAACTAAAAGAATCCATTGTTATTCAATTAGTTATTAAGCATTATGAGACTTTTCTACAGATTACTACTTTTTGGATGTTACTGTTTACTTCCTGTACAGCTATTGTGGGCGCAAGGCACTACCACATCTGCCATGAACGGCGTGGTGCAGGACCAGAGCGGCACATCTTTGCCCGGTGCAACAGTAATTGCCGTTCATAATCCTACCAACACGCAATATATAGGCAATACCAACTCAGAGGGTCGCTATAATTTCCAGAATATGCGCGTGGGCGGGCCTTACACCGTCCGGACTTCCTATGTGGGGTATCAGGAGCAGGTGGTAGAGAACATTAACCTGGCTCTTGGCCAAAATTTCAGGCTGGACCTGACTCTGAACGAAAGCACCACCACGCTTGGAGAGGTACAGGTAACCGCAGCGCAAGACAAGGTAATTAACTCAGAAAGAACAGGCGCCGCCACAAACGTTTCTACGGAGCAGATAGAGTCCCTGCCAACCATCTCCAGAGGCTTAGAAGATTTTACGCGGTTAACGCCGCAGGCTTCTACGGCAGGTACAGACGGGATTTCATTTGCCGGCCAGAACAACCGATTTAACAACTTCTCGATTGATGGCACAGTCAATAATGATGTGTTTGGCCTCTCTGCCACCGGCACCAACGGCGGCCAAACAGGTGTGCAGCCTATTTCGCTGGATGCAATAGAAGCGATTCAGGTGGTGATTGCTCCATTTGACGTGCGCCAGAGCGGTTTTACAGGTGGCGGTATTAATGCCATTACCAGAAGCGGCTCAAATAAATTCAGCGGCTCAGCCTACTATTTCTGGAACAATGAAAACCTGGTAGGCAAAAGCCCTGACGATGAAAGGACTCGACTGCCGGATTATTCTGACTACCAAGTGGGTTTTAGAGTTGGAGGGCCGATTATCAAAGACAAATTATTCTTTTTTGTAAACGGCGAGAAAACTAACCGAACGCAACCGCTGCTGTTTGAGCCAGGCACTCCTACTTCTAACATCACTGTAGAAGAAGCGCAAAGGGTATCAGAAGCAGCAAACCGGCTTGGGTACGACCCGGGCAGTTTTAGAAGTATAGAAGACGAGACAAAAAGCGACAAAGTTTTTGCCCGCCTGGACTGGAACATTACCAACAACCACCAGCTTACGCTCCGCCACAGCTATGTATATGGCGAAAACCGCGACAACAGCCGCAACCCCAATGCGCTTCGCTTCGCTAACAATGCCGAGTATTTCCCGAGCACAACCAACTCCAGCGTATTGCAAGTAAGAAGCCAGTTTGGAGGCGATTATGCCAACGAGTTTATCTTTGGCTACACACGCGTGCGCGACGACCGTGATATTATCGGAGACCCTTTCCCTAACGTTACGCTCAGGTTATCCGGCGGCAGAACTATTTCTTTGGGCAGTGAGCCGTTTTCGGTACAGAACCAGCTGGACCAGGATGTATTTACTATCACAGACAACTTCAACATCTTTAAAGGCAAACATACAATCACATTAGGCACGCATAACGAGTTTTATAAAACGTTTAACCTGTTTATCCGCCAGGAATTCGGCGCATATGAGTATAACTCCATCGAAGCATTTGAGGCTATCGGCACAGAAGATGAAGAAGCTCCCTCGGCTTTTTTCAGAAACTACTCCCGTACCGATGTGCGCCAGCAGGGTGCAGAGTTTACGGCTTACCAGCTAGGATTTTACGCGCAGGATGAATACGCTGCACTCAATAACTTAAAATTCACTTTAGGTTTGCGGCTGGATATTCCAACATTTAACGATGACCCCGCCGTTAACGAAGAGTTTAACGAAGCCTTTGCAGACCGCGGGCTGGCTACAGATAAAACACCCGGATCGCAGTTTATGCTGTCGCCAAGGCTGGGGGTAAACTGGGATGTGTTTGATGATGGCAATACGCAGGTGCGAGGTGGTGCCGGCATATTTACAGGCCGTGTGCCATTCGTATGGATTGCGAACCAATACACCAATACCGGTCAACTGCTTGGCAGCCTTTCGCTCACTACCGGTAACCCTACCTTGGAGCAGGTGAGGTTTAACCCAGACCCCGCCGACCAGCCAACAGCCTCAACTTTTGGTTTGTCAGACAGAACGGCCGAGATAAACATAACAGACCCAGACTTTAAATTCCCGCAGCTTTTCCGGGTGAACGCTGCCGTAGACCAAAGGTTGCCCGGTGACTATATTGCCACCCTGGAAGGTTTATACTCCAAAAACCTTAACAACATCTACTACCAAAACCTGAACCTGGAGCAAACGGGCACGCTGAACGGAGCTGATGATCGTCCGGTTTTCGGGAGAATACCAGGTAACAGCTTTCAGGATATCATTTACTTAACCAACACCGACGATGGCTACGCCTACAGTGTTACCGGTCAGGTACAGAAGACCTACGAGATCGGGCTGTCTGGTTCGGTTGCTTATACTTACTCCCGGGCCAAAGATGTAAACCCGGGCAACTCCAGCCAGGCCCGCTCTAACTGGATAAACGTGAACCAGGTAAACGGCCTTAACAATACTGATGTAGCCTTTGCCGATAACGACATCAGATCCAGAGTAGTGGCCGGACTTACTTACCAGGTCAATTACTTCGATTTTGCCTCAACTACTTTAGCTTTATTTTACAACGGGCAGTCCGGTTTGCCGCTTTCCTACATTTATAACGGTGACGTGAACAATGATGCCGGCCGAACCAACGACCTGATCTATGTGCCACGTGATGCTTCGGAAATCAATCTTGTACCGATAACCGATCGCTCCGGAGCAGTAGTACCTGGTTCTCTGACGCCGCAGGAGCAGTGGGAGGCGCTTGATGCATTCATATCCGGCAACGATTACCTAAGCGACAGAAGAGGCCAGTATGCAGAACGCAACGCTGACCGCCTGCCCTGGACAAACCAGGTAGACATCAGGCTTACGCAGGAGTTTAAGCTAAATCAGGCAGACAATGCGCACAGGCTCCAGATTACTTTTGATGTGTTCAACTTCACTAATCTGCTAAATAAGGACTGGGGCAGACAGTATACAGCCAACTTCAATGCTTTTCAGTTAATAGATTTTATAGGTTATGAATCCGGCACTACTACCCCACAGTTCAACTATACCGGCCGAGGCCTTACAGACGGCGACCCATACTTTGTAAATGACTTTGCATCCAGGTGGAGAGGCCAGTTAGGGATAAGGTATATTTTTAACTAAACTTATACTTCAAAATAGGTTTAAAAGCAAAACGCCTCCCGGTTTGTACCGGGAGGCGTTTTATAAGTATGATTAATTGTACTAGTCAGCCAGTTCGTACTTGCCAGCTGAGTTCAACTTAATCTTGATGCTTGTAGAGCTAGTTCCACCTGCGTAGATTACATAAGTGATGCTGAACTTCTGGTCTACTTTAGCGTTAGGGTAGTACTTCTTCATTAAAGCACCCATCGCTTTCACAATATTCTCAGTGCTCCAAAGAGCAACATCAAAGTTGCGGTATCTGGCTAAGCTCGCAGTTGCTGCTGCATCGGCAACACCTTCCTGCTGAGCGATCCAATTATAGTCATCAGTTACTAAAGTATATCTGATAGACAGATCTGGCACCCAAATACCTTTTTGCTTCGAGAAATTCAAGGTAGCTTCTTCAGTAACACTGTCCTTAAGAGCTGTCCAGCTTGTACCGTCAAAAGCCATAGCTGTAACACGCTGAGTAGTAGTTCTGCTAGTGCTGCTGTAATAGGCATAGCTCACATACTGCACATCTCCAGGCTTAGCACCAAGCACACTCTCTCTCAGAAACTTATCCAGGTAAAGATCAAGGTTGGCTCCGTCAGATGAAGAGAAAGAGTATTTAGTGTGGTCTACAGCTTCGTAGTTGGCATTTGTCACTACATATGTATCAACCCACTCTCCATTTACAAAGAAGAAATGGTCAGTTACTTCCTGTGTAGACGGGCTTGCTGATCCGCTATACCAGTTAAAAGTAAGCTTAACCAGTTGCTTATCTGCTGCATTTGGATACTTGTAGTTAAGGAGTGCAACAATGTCGTCCGGGCTATCGAAGTTTTTGTATTTGATAGCTCCCTGAGCGATTAATGCATTGTAATCCTCTTCCGTTACTGTATACGTTACTTCATTAGAAACAAACGTGTTAGAGAAAGGTGTAGTAACAGAGTTATACGTAATAGTAGCTAAGGTACCATTATCCAGGTGTGGGAACTTGTTATCCAGGATTGCTGGAATTTTAGCAGCCGCATCCTCCTCAGACAAGAAGTAAGATTTATTAGTTACTACTTTATACTGATCCGCATTCAGTGTAAGGGTCATTTTAAGGTCAGACCCTGTATTTACTGCATCCAGCTCATCGTAAACATCGTCCATTGGATCACAGGCAGTAGCCGTTAGAGCCAATGAGCAGATTAGATATAAAAACTTTTTCATCTATCTTGATAAGTTAATTCTTAGAAGTTAATTTTTAAACCTGTTGTCCAAGTTCTGCCAACACCATAGAACACGTAAGAGTTAGCGGCAGTGCTTAGGCCAGACTCACGGTCAAATGTAGCTGAGGCATCAGATACATACTCAGTGTCGAATACGTTGTTTACATTGGCAAACAGTGACGTGTTGATGCCTGCGATCTTGAACTTAAACGATGCGTTGAGGTCAAGCAGTGAGTAGCTAGGTACTTCCCATACTTCTCTGTCTGGTGCAGTCAGTGTAGTTGGGTCGAAGTAAGCGTACAGGTCAGTGTAGTAGTTGTAATCAGCTCCGATCTTCAGCTCTTCTGTCAGGTTGTAGCTAAGGCCAAAAGCAGCCGTAGTCTGGGCAGCGTCACCAACTTTCACATCTTTCATGTAGATTGGTCCGATAGTACGAGAAGCAGTACGGTCTTCGCTGAATACTGTGATAGCATCCAGGTTGCTCTGCCACGTCCAGTCGCCAACAGATAGCATACCAGTCAGGTTCAGCTTGTTAGTTGGGCGGTAAGTAAAATCAAATTCTACACCTTGGTGCAGGGCGTCTACACCGAGCAGGTTAGCAAAGTATACTTCGCCGGTTGCTGGTACGCTGTAACCTCTTGTAAAAGATCTGTCGTTCCAAGATGTTCTGTACAGGTTAACGTTTGCAGAGAACATAGAGCTTCTGTAACCGTAGCCTAACTCGTAGCTCAGGATTTTCTCGTTCTCAGCGTCATCGTTTACAATGTTCTGGTTGTTCAGGAACACAGCGTTGAAGAAAGGTGCTTTCTCAAAGTAACCGATGTTAGCGAACACGTTGTGGTTCTCGTTCAGGTTATAGTTGGCACCGCCTTTAGCCTGGTAACCGAAGAAGTTCTGGAAATCAGTTTCCTGGTTTCCTTCCTCATACTGGAAGTAATCAATACGCTTGTAAGAAGTGTTAGAAGCCGCCAGGGAAATAAACGCAGACAGTGGGCCATCTGAGTACTCACCCTGAAGGAAACCACCTTCCCAAAGTACAATGCCATCGTTGTTGTAGCTGATCTTGTCCCCTACCTGAGCTTTGTTATTCGGGTTATTCACGTCTGTATTGTCCAGCACATACTGAGCGCCAAGCAGGTCAGTTACTTCTGTAAAGTGTCTGCCTTCGTAGTGACGCAGGTCAATACCACCTAACAGGTTAATTTTATCGTTCAGGCTCTTCTGGTAAGTAGATAGCATACCTACCCAAGTATGGTCGTTTCTTGAAGCTCTCAGGAAAGACAGCGCACGGCCATCAGTAGAGTTTACGTTAGCGTCAACGGCTGCATCAAGGTCGTAAGGAGAGTATTTGTCGCCGGTTCTTGTGAATGTGCCTGTGTAAGCACCACCGCCACCTGTACCGATAGAAGCGTAAACTGCAGTTGACAGGAATGAAGTCTCATCAATTGTCCAGTAGTGGTTCAGGGAGAACTGTGGTTTGTGGTAGAAGTTATCTTCTACGTTAACTACTTCACCGTCTTTCACACCCCAGTCAGAGTTCCATCTTCTGCCTTGCGGAGCATTTCTGAAATCCTCGATAGAAGCGCGGTTCTGACGCTGGCCGTGCCACTGTGGAGCACCAAAACCAGTTAAAGAGATTGTGTGTTTATCGTTGATCAGCTTAGAAGCATTGAAGAAGTAGTTGTAAGCTTCAAACTCAAGACCTTCAGCCCAGCCATTACCTTCTGTTTTAGAGGCAGCTACCGAGAAAGCCCAGCCATTCTCATCAAGGCCAGTAGAGTAAGAGATACCAGTCTTCAGATAACCGTTGTTACCAAAGCCCTGGAAAATGCTTCCGCCTTTAGTAGCGTCTGTTGTTTTTGTGATGATGTTGATTGTACCACCAATAGAAGGTACGGCAACTTTAGAAGCGCCAAGGCCTCTTTGTACCTGCATAGACTTGGTAACATCTGTTAAACCAGCCCAGTTAGACCAGTACACGTTACCATTTTCCATGTCGTTTACCGGCACACCGTTAATCATTACGGCAACGTTTACAGAGCTAAATCCACGAAGGTTAATTCTGGAGTCACCGAAACCACCACCCTGCTTTGTAGCATATACACCTGGCGTAGATTTCAGCAGTTCCGGAAATTCCTGGTTAGAAGCCTTCTCTGTGATAATTTCGCTTGTGATAGTAGACATCGCAACTGGAGTCTCTCTGTCGATAGCGTAGCTGTTAGCAGTAATTAAAACCTCATTGATAGAAGTTACGTTAGACTCCATTAGGATAGCGCCCAAGTTTTTAGAGCCATTCAGTCCGGCAATAGATACTTCTTTCTGCAGGTAACCTACGTAGTTTACCAGTAAAGCAGTAGCATTAGGGTCAGTTACCTGTATAGAGAAAGAACCGTCCAAAGAGGTTGGTGCTGCTTTCTCCGTACCTTTAACAATGACTGTTGCTCCTGGCAAAGGCTCTTTAGTTGTGGCATCCACAACCTTACCTGTAACGGTACCTTGAGCAAACAAGTCTGTAGACGTTAAACCGGTTAGTAAAACCAGTAAAACAAGACTTAGTAAATTGTACTTCATCTTTTAGTTGTTATAAAATTGGTTGGTTGATTAATTCGGGTGCGAAATTACAACCGTAATCCGGTAATTTTCAACTAAAAAGATTAAAAAAATGTAAAAGGTAAGTTATTAAATTTACATAAGCATAACATTGAAATATCAGAACAACTTTGCATTTAGCAGATTTCTGATTATTTACAAATTCTGTTTCTCATCCCTCCTATTTTATCCCATTCCAACGTTTTTTTTAAAGGTTCAGTCTGCCGTAAGTGCCTATCATTTTCTACTGAGGCAGTATGGAGCCTTCTGTCATTGATAATAAGTTACAAGAGCTATTATTTCTTATATTTTTATACTTGATATTTTGCATCTAAAAAATTTCTGCTATTTTTGCATCCACAATTCGGGGGATTAGCTCAGCTGGCTAGAGCGCTTGCATGGCATGCAAGAGGTCATCGGTTCGACTCCGATATTCTCCACACTGATAATCAAGCCCTTACGCTATAAACGTAAGGGCTTTTTTATTAGGGGGTCACACAAAAGTACACACAACTACCCCTATTCTTTTGAAATTCTATTAGAAAAACTAAATAGTATAAGTTCTATTATAGACTCATTTGATATTTGCTTTTCATAATTCTAGTTCTATTATGACCCTTATTTAAGGATGGTTAAATTTTAATGGGTAAAATTAGATAACTGAAATACCCAGGCACTAGGATACACTCTAATATGAAGAAAAGGCATAACAAAATTATGCATTGTAATGGCATTAAAAGGCATGCTTTACATCTAAAGAGAAAACATAGAACTTATAACTATGACAAAATATCTCAGGAGTCTGAACAAGCAAATAAGGAGAGAACGAAGTTATGCAGGGCTATCAGCAAAGGAACAAGGGATACATATCTTTATGATTTTGGCTTCTACGATGAACTGCTGATTGAGCCGGAAATAATAATTCCTGAAGACTTTAGATTCATTGAGAACTATAGCATTGTAAATAAATTCCTTAAAATAATTTATTCTTCATTAAGATCTGATTTGAATGAGATAATAATTTCATTCAAATATTGTGATAACATTTCCTTACCATCAGTACTGATTCTTAAGTCATTAATTGAAGGATTCAGAACCGAGTTTAGGAGGTTGTACAGTGGCAAATATGGCGGGTTAATTGTGCAACCTACTATTAAATTTGAACCATCTAAAAGCCGTTATGTCAATCAACTGTTAAATGCTGCTGATTTTCATAAGATGGGGATAAGTGAGACTGACCCATTAATGAAGCCTAAGTTGCGTTTCCCTTTTCGCCATGGAGCGGCTAACCGTATATCGTATACTGAAAACACTAAAAGCAAGATCAGTGATGAAATGTTAAGGTTTTTAGCAGAGTCGTTGGGGAGAAAGGGTGTCGGACTTACTTATACCAGTTCGAATAAGCTCAGTAGAATGATAGGTGAAATATTGACTAATGCTGAGGATCATAGTATAGGAAAGGACTGGTATGTGATGGGTACTCTTCATGAAGATGGGCATGGAGGAACAGATGATATAGGTGTATTTGATTTTGCTATTCTTAATTATGGTGATTCAATTTCTAAAGGCATAGAAAAAACTAGTGATTCTAACTCAGCACAAGTCGCACAATTAGAATCACTTTACTCTACCATATTAAAAATCAACCCCAAGGAGAAAAGAGAAAGATTCAATAAATCGAATTTATTTACTTTATTTGCGCTTCAAGAAGGAGTTAGCAGGCTAAAGTATTTAAGTGAGAGCAGAGGTACTGGTACTGTGAACTTTATAAATGCGTTTATGTATCTTGGGAGCTATGTAGACGTTAAGAATAATCATGATCCAAGTTTAATCATTGTATCTGGAGATACAATGATTAAATGTGATAACGAGTTTAAACCATTTGAGCGTGAAGGTGCTACTGTACTTACTCTAAACAAAGAACAAGATTTAAGAGTATTACCATCAGATAGGCATTTAAAAAAGCTACGAACCTCTTTCCCAGGTACATTGTTATCAGTAAGAATATACTTAAGCTCAAAGCATTTTGAGCAAATTTTAAAAGAAAATGAAAGCCGTGGAAATTAACCTAGTAAATTATAGAGGCCATGACAGCTACAGCTTTACTGGTCGCTCTGAAGGGGAACATACGCGAAAAAAGATAGGATTAGATAAATTAGACATCAATCCTAATCATGTTATTGTTAGAATTCCTGGTGACACTACTTCTATTAACCCTTCATTCTTTTTAGGGCTATTCTATGAAAGCATTAAAAAATTAGAGTTAGATAGATTTAAAAAGAAGTATGAATTCTCAGTTGATACTGATGATAAAGAAATGAAAACGATCTTGATGGGGAATATTGCTGAAGCTATACAATACGCTAGCAATTTTGCTAACAAAAAGTCAGGAATTAGTTCATTCATCTAACGGAACTTGAAAGATACTTTATTACTAAAAGAATTTCTTAAAGACAGCCTTTATGAAAGAGAGGCTGTCTTTTTTATTCATAAAGAAGCCCCTAAGGAATTATCAAAAGTTGAAAAAGGCTTTTTTGACATAGTACCTTTAGCCTCCTTTCTAGTTATAATTATCTTCTTTTTTGACAGAACAATTGCCTATTTTGTTGGTAAACATGCTGGGAGGAGAACTTGGTACATGGATGTTATTATCAAGCCGAACATATCTAAAATAGATACTCTTTTCAATTCAATTATTGAAAAGGTGATCAATACCAAAAATGAATTAGATAAGTTAAATGAGAATCAACGAACTGAAGCAATCAAAGTAGTTCAAATAGCTAGCAAAGAAATAAGAGAGCTATTCTCAAAATTCAGGCATGATTTCATTTATTTAATCAGGGCACAAGATCCTGAACTTGAGAACGAATTGTTGAGGAAATTAGAAGAGACCGATGACATTGCCAGTCAAGGGCTAAGCAAGCAAAATATTAATGAGATTAATATTGAAGCCATAACAAGTGATATTTTGGAATCAAAAATTCAATTTTATGTAGCTCTGTACGCAAAAATTAGATTCAAAAGTATATTTAGTTCTTTCTATGATTCGTTTAGAAGAAATGCAAAAAAAATAAACATATTTGTTACGAAACCTGGAAATGATATTTATTTATGAATAGACTTAGCTAATTTAAAAAAGTTGACTAGTACCAGCTGTTAAACTCTCACCAAAAGAATATTATCAAGATAGTAACCAAATTCATTTTCATAAGCCTTACAAGCTGACTCTAAGGAATCCATAGCTTCCAATCCATTACGGCTTTCTGGGTCAAGATAATTCGTATAACCGAAACCAACGTAGCTGCCTACGGTAGGGGCTGCACTAACCCAAAGTTTAGCCTGGTAGGGTTTAACTCTTCTTGTTGGGCCTTCATACACAAACTCAATAGGCTTGCCCTGCATTACCTGCCTTATAATCTTCTTCTTTGGGTATAAATCATCTGATGCAATACCTCCAATCATAAATAGTCTGGAGGTATTGCTTTGCAGGTATTCCCTTAGTTTTAACTTATCCATTCAACCAATTTAATTGATTAAAACTTTAACCTATACGTAATATAACCTTATTGAAGGGAACAAAAAAAGCCGCCCCGTATGGAGTGGCTTTTTTTATGTGTTACTGTCTTTCAACCTATCACACGCGCGCGTATGATGTCCGCAAACTCAGTATCAGGTAAGTTTATGTGCCGCTTGTGGTAAAGCAGTTTTAAGTATCTCCTCTAAATCATTTAGCTGTTCAGGGCTAAGTTGCTGCAATGCCTCCTGACTTAATACAGTACCGTTAATTTGTATGTAGTTGTTTTGGGTCTGTATTAGCGTGTTGCCGTTCTGTTTTGGTGTTGCAGGTGTCATCATAGTCAGGAAAAGCTTAGCCGCTGAAACATCTCCATTAACAGCATACTTAAAAACTCTTGCGAGTACCTTATCAGTCATAAACCTAAATTGCTCTAACTGTTCCAAATAGATTGGATGGGTGGCGTATTCCTTTAGGTGCTTGTGTACCGTTTGGCGGCTTAACCCTGTTTTCGTTGCTATTTCTGTTTTTGATGGCATACGCCCGTAATCCTGCATTAGTGTAGATATGGCGTATGTTATCTGATTATGATTACTCTCCCAATTATGGCTTTTAGAGTCCTTAGACATAATAGGCTCAATCTTCTTAAAGAACTTATCACGGTTTCTATCTGTCAGGCTGTTAAATTCTTCAGTAACCCGTTCCTCAAATGCGCTTCGCTCATCTTTTGTAAGAATCTCCAAATCATCGTAAGTGATGGAATCTAAAGCCAATAACTTATCTATTTTGGCTTGTGTATCTGTAAACTTCTGTAAACTATTCTTAGTCGATTTCATACCGTTTAAACTTAGTTGTTGGACTCTGTAAGTAATTCCTTATAGTTAATACCATGTGCAGCACAACGGCTTAAAAAAGTAGCTATTGAAGCCATACCGTTACATCTTTGCAAGCATCTATCATATTGCCTGTCGGTTTCGCTGTGGCTGTACTTTGGGTGGTACTGGCTTACCTGATGGAAATAACCCCGCCCGCTTTCGCCAAACGTACTGGCAAAGTTGCTGCCTATGGGTAACCAGTCCTGATGGTAAGATGTGGTAAGATCTATAGCCTGCCTTATGATCTCACTAATGCAGGCTTCAACCTTCGCCTGGTCATCTGTCGGGTTGGCTGTTGCTGTGGCCTTGTACTCCTGTTTGGGAGCTTTATACCTGCCTCGTAATGGCTTAGCCCAATGGTTAAAGTATGGGTTAGGGTCGTGACTGTAAAACCGTGCGCTGGCTATGTTACGGGGGGCTGTGTCAAGCTTCAAACCCATTGCGGCAACTTCTCTATTTAGGTACTCAAAATGCTCGCTGTGATGAGTTGATTCATAAATACTTACTAAACCCCATAAACCCCGCCCGCTAACGCTAAGCCCGCAATACGCCACGTATGGCAGCATTGATAACATTTCCTTTGCTGCGTCAAGATCTGTTAGGTGTGGGTTATCATTTTCATCAATATCAAACTGTATTAATCCGCTGTGGCTTTTATAACTCGCTTCATTGCGGTAAGGAAATATACCTGATGGGGTAATTACCGGCAATAACCGCTTTTTTAAGATGCTGCGCTCCATAGCACACTCTTCAGCTCTGATGGCCTGCACTTCTTTGGCGTACTTATCAGATGTTAGCCACGTTAGCAAATTTACTGTTACCATACCGCTTGGTGTGAAACATCTTTTAAAACAAGATACCTGTACATTTAAAACACTTTCCATAATACTTATCAGTCGATTTTTTACAGATTTTGCAGGTATGATACTATTGATATAATTGATATTATCATGTGCTGAAAGTGTCAGAAGTATCGATAATATCATACCCTGCACTTTTAGAATTTCTTTGAGTATTGCCCGTGCTTCTCTTTAGTGAATAAGTCAGACCGTTGCAGGAATCGCTTAAAAGTAACTTCTGGCATGCCCTTACTAAAAGCAATGGTTACCCCCTCTTTCGTGTGGAAAGTGTCTGGCAATAGGTCGTATATTCTACTCTGTTTAGCAGTTAGCCTATCATAAGGAGTACTGGTTAGTATGCCATGTACATTTAGACCTGTTTGCCTGAAGTACTCCATAAGAAGTATAGCACGTTCTACTGTTTCGGCCTCTATGTGTTCCCTTGCGCTGTCGCCTGTGGTATAACTCAACATCTGGAGTATTAGCGATAAACGTATCAGGTATACTTCTAACTTGGTATAAAACCCTGCAATACTTTCCGCTTCAGCCTCGTTTATCAAATCTGTATTAACCCTCATCCACTTATTTAAGACTGCTTTAGCCTGCTTTGTGAACTTCAATACATGAGGCTGGGGCTTGCCTTCATCATCTGTCATCAATGGCAGATCAAGCAAATTAGATAAGTAAGTATACCAACGCTGTGTAACCTCCTGCGGTAACTCCAAATCGTTTGGATAGGGCTTTTTCAGGTCTTGCGGCATTGCGAAAAGTATTCTGTCTATAAAACCGTTCTGGCTGCGGCTGTCTTTGGCTAAATCGCTTAGTATGCCGTTTTGTATCGTGCCGCAAACTGAAACATAAGGCGTATCAATTCTAATCGGATTATCTCCTTTCCTATCAATGATGATAGTTTTACCGCTCCAGTTACTAAGCCAGAATTGTTCCTCGCTGCCTTTGTTGTACCTGTCGAAATTCTTAAACCAACTGGCTAATTCATCTGCAAATACACCTAAGCCACGCAAGTTCTGAGAATGTACTTTTATTAGTGCCTCTGGGGTAAAGTCCTGTACAATGTGTTTAAACAGAGCAGGTTTGGCGGGTTCTTCAAATATGCCCTGCTCTTTGCGCTGCTTACTAGATAAACTAGCTGCCTGCCTGAACTTCTCATACTCCTGTTGGTACTGTTGGTACGCTTTGCTATCACGTTCAAATACAGGTGTAAGTGCCCAGCTTAACGGGTGGCTTTTATTCGTACCTGGCCTACCTACAAGCGTAATGTAAATTGCTGCGCTTTCCTGCCAATCTGTTTTCACCTGTACTTTGTGCGTATTGCCTATAGCTACTGATGCTGCGTATAACATACCCGCTCCTATAAAGTCAATAGGGAATTGTAATCGCTCGTTAAGCAAATAGATGATGTCTTGTATATCCTGCGGAAAAGCATGCACCGGAAAACTATTTCCGGTGCTGCATGTAAGATCATTTCTATCCATCGCTAAAACAGGCTAAGTTGAGAAGACGATTTAGGTGCTTTGGCCGGATCTGTGGTAAGATAATATGCTTTAAATCCGGTATACTTGCAGGTAGAACGCACTACCTCCCAAAGGCGGCCTGCCCTTTCCAGATCACGTTTATACCGTGTTATGCATTTCTGTGGAATGCCTGTTTCAGCCGAAACCATTGAAGCCGTAGCTACGTGCTTCTGTAAATATCTAAATATGGTTTGCAGCTGGGTTCGGTGGGTATTACCTTTGGCTTGTCGATTACAAAGGGGGTTGCTGAGCTTATGCACGGTTACCCCCTTTCATTTTACGTCTTGCTGAAGCGGCTAATAAAGCCGTAGCATCATCGCTGCTCTTCTCTACTGTCTGTTCTTCTACCCAAGAATTGAGTTCTTTACGGCTGAAGATAAGCTTACCAGCATACCTTTTACAAGGGATGGCATGTTGGGCTGAAAGCTTATAGAGTTTAGATTTACTAAGCCCTGTGATTTCCAACGCTTCTGCGAATGTGCAGCGGTCAGGCTTGGTGGGCGGGGTTGTTTGTGGGGATAATGCTTTATTTACTGCACTTTGAATAAGAGTGCTTAGCTGCTCCCCTGTTAATTGAACAATTATCATTACAGTATCATTTAGTGAAACAATACCGCAATAGTATAGGTGGTTTTAGTGCAGCTTCAATGCGCTAAATTGCTACTACACTAAAACTACAGTAGATTTTTTTTAATTACAGATAGAATCTAATATTGGTAAAGGATATTTAGGTGAGTGCATATTAAAACCATTCTTCTTATTTTTTACCATTACCTTATCTAGGTAAGGAACTGTAAAATGCTTTACATCTTTTCCATCTGCTTGATATTCGAAATTTTGAATGATCCACTCTTTTAACTGTTTCTTTATACATTTAGTAATAAAGCTATTTTCAAAAAGAACATTGAATGCATCTGCAAGTAGATTCCCATTATTAATAAATAACAGCGGTTTGTTATTGGCTGTTTTTCCAGTTTTTAATAGAGTTTTCAGATCCTCATGATGTTCTACTTTAAAATGAGGTTTTAAAGCTTCACAAATAGCATTAGCTACACTTGGAGTAAAATAAGGTATTCCTTCTACTGGTTCATTTTCTGTTTTACTAGTAGTACTTGTTTTATAGTGATGTTGCTGAACTTGCTCAAGATTGATTTGTTTTCGCTTAGCCTCTAATCTTGCTTTAGTAATCTTCTTTAGTGATTCTAAACCCGCAATGCTTTCCGCTAATAACCGCTTATGTTTCTCGTTTAGGCTCGGAACATGCTTAAATACCATTCCTTGATATGGATAAGCCTCAATAACTTGTGAGGTATAGCTATTTATTGCTGCTTCTTCATATTCGAGTTCTTGCAGGGTTAAATCTCTTTCTGTAACTCTTGCCTTCTTATTAGTAGTGTAATCTTTTATTTTCGCTATCTCGCTTTCTTGTTCTTCGAACGTCCTCCAGTCCTGATATTCTAAATCTGCAAACAGTTTAACTGCATGTACTTCTTCCGACTTATCCATTTTCTCTGACTGGGTATTGGGCTGTTTAAAGCTCTGAAGCTGTGCAGTGTGGAACAACTCCCAAAAAGAATAGATATAATAATCTAAAGCCATACGGGGTGGCTTACAATTTGAAACTACATTACCCTCATTAATAATAATCTTGCCTTTCTCTCTTTGGCATGTTTCTAAATATTCATGAATTTGTTTTTCACGCTCCTTTGCACGACCTGTTTTGATGTAGCTTACATTTAGGTCTATTTCATGCTTCATTCCGTAATCATCATAATTACTATTAAGCTCACTAAGTAATGTTTGATAGTCAGGCTCATATTGATACTTATCTTTAAACAATTCTATTGTTTCAGCTATAGCAGCTTCTTTAATTTCAAGTACTTCCGCCATTGTTGTTGATTGAGTTTTAATATTCTCTTTAGTTTTTGGCGGTTCTGGCTTATCATTCACAGATTTATAGATACTATCCAAAGCTAAACGCTTCTTTTCAATTCCTTTGATATCTAGAAAATTGGGTTTTGATAACTGTTTAACTCTATCAAGTGTTTCAGTATTGAGTAAACCACTTTTATAAAGTAGCTCTTCATATTCTTCAACTTTTACCCATGCTTGCAATACAAGATTTAATGTTCCTAATAAAGCTATTTGTTGAGAAAAGAACCATACTCCTATGTGGGTATAATATGACCTACCACTAAAACCTGATAGCCTTACATAGTTTAAAGTAGGGTACTGAGTATCTAAATGATTATGATATGATTTATTGCCTTGTTCGTCTTCATCCCAACTGACATGGCCTGCCCTATTTAGTTCTGATATAAGTATACCTTTACCCCAATTTACGGCATTTACAAGCCCCTCAATAATCAGAGGGTTGTTTGTGTAATTATCTTGTATGAAATTATGATAGTGATTCTCCCAATCGCTTTCAGGCATACCTATAGTATCTAGAAAGCAGTTGTTGTAGTCTTTAGTAAGTAGTTTCTTCATAGATATTTATTTCAAACACTAAAAGTTAGTGAGCAATGCAGCGTTTTTAACCCGCTCTTCCTGCTCAAATGAAGCTAAATAGGATTCAGTTACCTTAATATCTTGGTGGCCTAAGCTCTCTGAAATAAAAGCTATGTTAGCTCCAGACCGTTTTAATACTGTGGCGTAGCTATGGCGGGCGGTGTAGGTGCTAATGTTAGGTATACCCAACTTCTTACCAATGGCTTTAAGCTTGGTATTCATCAACTTTGTGATGTTCTTAATCTTGGTGCGCTCTTCTTCGGGGCTTTCCTCACCTTGCAGGATAGGGAATACAAACGTATCAAGATCTACCTCTTCGTTACCCCAGCGGCTTATAATGGCCTGCATTTCGGGTAATAAGGTGGCATGTATCAATTTCTTTTTCTTAGCCTTAGCTAAGGTCTTTTGACGGTAAAAACAAACCTCGCCATTACGAATATTAGCATATTTTAATTTACAGATGTCGGTAATGTTTGCCCCGTTACATAAGTAAGAGAAAAACCAAAGATCACGGCATTTCTCTATTGTATCGGTTTCACATTCATACTGTACTATTTTCTTTATGTCGCTTAGGGCTAAAGCAATGTTTCTGCCTGCATGCTGTGGTATTTCATAGCGGCCTTTTCCGAATGGATGTTGAGCGGGTTTGATGATACCTGCGGCCTTTGCCTCATTAATAACAACCTGCAACGCCCGCATGTACATGGATATAGTAGTATAGCTTTTACCTTCACCTAAAAGGTACTGCTCATATTGCCTTAACCAATCTACTGTAACATGTTTAAACTCTATCTTCTTACCTTTTTTAAATAGCCCTATGCTTCTAAGCGTGTACTTATACCAATCTGAAGTACTTACTTTACCCCGTGCTTTTAACTCTTCTAGCTTAGCTGTGAATGCAGCGTTCAAAGTACTGCTTTGGCCTTTGCTTAATTGAGCTTGCAGGACTTCAATAGAGAAATCATCATTTTTGATTAGCAGCTCAACTGTGGCCTGCAATTCTTTAGCAAACTTCTGAATTGACTCCCTTATTGCTTTTAGCTCTCTGGCTTTAGTAGTTGGCAGCTTATCCCAATCTTCAGATGTTAAGCGCTTGCCTGTGGAATAATAAGCCCGCTGGCGTAGGTGTGTTACTCTTACTTTAACAGGACACAAGCCATCTGTATTGGCTTTGCGGGTTTCAAGTATGGTAGATAGCGTAACGCCACTTTCAGAAAAGTCAAACATACTATTTGCGGTTAGCTGTGTTACCCTTTAAGGGGGTCACACAAAGGTACACACAAAGATAGCGAATGAATGAAAATATAAGAAATGATATACAAACTAAAAATATGCGTTAGTTGCTAAATAGCAACAACTTACAAAACACATACTAAAAGATGAATACAGGAGAAATACTATCAGTTTTGCATGGCATGCAAGAGGTCATCGGTTCGACTCCGATATTCTCCACGAAAGGCAACCTACACGGGTTGCCTTTTTTGTTTTAAGCCGATGCCCCGTGGCAATGTGTATTTTCTGAAATTCACTCTGCAAGAGCTGAGGCTGCAAACTCACGGTATATAGATTAATATGCCCCCTCCTGCTACCTGACACTTTAAAGTATAGGACACCCTCTTTTATAGTATCATCATCTGCCTGAAGCCCTTCCTAAATATCCGTGCCGCTTCACGGCCTTATACTTTGGTTTGCAGAACCGCCCTTTGCCTGCGCCGTAATTCTTAGAACTTGTTTCATTAAAAAAAGGAGGTAGCTATGGCATTTAATTTCGAGGATAAGCAGAAGGATGCGATTAACCTGCTAAAAAAGGTGGCAGAGGAGATGGGCACAGAAGACCTGAACCAGGCAGGCCGGGTTTTCCGGGCGGTGCTGCAGGCCATCCGCGACAGGTTACCAGTAAACGATGCCATACATTTTGCCGCCCAACTGCCTATTATCTGGAAAGGTATTTACTACGACCAGTATGACCCGGCCAAGGTGCCCGTTAAAATCCGTGACCGCCAGGAATGGATAAACTTTATCCGGAGCAAGAACGCATTTGCTGCTAATAATGACTTCCTGCAGGATAGCGCTATCATAGAGTCTTTTCAGGCAGTATACAAAGCGCTGCACCACTGCGTATCAGCCGGCGAACTGCAAAAAGTAAAGGAGGCCATGCACCAGGATATACAGGAGCTTCTGGAAGTATAATTCGATTAGATAAAGTATAAAAGGCGCGGTTACCGTATATTGTATCCGCGCCTTTATATTTTAATAACTATATGAAGAAATTATACATCGCCCTTTTAATCATTTTTAGCCTCAACGCCTGCAAACAGCAGGAATCTGAACTGACATCGGCCAACACAGCCACACAGGAAACCACAGCTTCCACAGACAGTGCGCAGGACACTACAGCAGCGCCAGTCGTTGCTTTACCCAGCTGCCAGACCGATGCGCTACACCTGCTGCCAACCGATACACCCACCACAGATGCCAGCCTGATAAAATACATGCAACAGCTGCAGCAGACCGTACAAACACAGAATGTGCAACAGCTGCGTGAGCTAATCTCGCCTGAGATACGGGCCGGGTTTGATGGCAGCGGCGGCTGGAGCAGCTTTGCGGGGCAGTGGCAACCGGAAAACAACCGATCTGAGCTTTGGCTGCTGCTAGACCATTTGCTGCGCCTTGGCGGCGGCTACCCTGTCGAAAACAACCAAAATCTTTATGCGCTTCCGTACATCTACAGCAACTGGCCTGATTCTGTGGATGCTTTTATGCATGTAGCCGTGGTAAAGAAAGGCGCTATACTTCGAGAGGAGCCCATTGCCAACGCCGCTGCTGTCTGCGCTTTGGAGCAGGTTATACTTAAAGTAGATTATGGCAAATCTTACCCCGAAGATGCACCACAGAAAGAATGGTGGCATGTGCAAGCACCGGATGCTGAATTGCAGGGTTACATACACCACTCAGACGTGCACAGCCCAGTCGGTTACCGCGCCATCTTTAACAAGAACAAACAGGGCAAATGGCAGATGTCCGCGCTTGTTACCGGAGATTAAACAGAAAAGTCCTGCCGCCAAGTTGGCAGCAGGACTTTTATACTTGTTCCTGATTTATACTTATACAAAAAGCCCTTCTACAGACAGGTATCGCTCTCCGGTATCGTAGCAGAAAGTAAGTACCTTGGCCCCTTCCGGAATCTCCTCCTCTATCTTTTTGCTGACAGCGGCTAACGATGCCCCCGACGAAACTCCAATAAACAAGCCCTCCTCGCGTGCGGCACGGCGAGCGAAATCAAATGCCTCATCTTGCTGCACCTGCACCACGCCATCCAGCAGGGTCGTATCCAGAATTTTAGGGATGAAACCGGCGCCAATGCCCTGCAGCGGGTGCGGCCCAGGCTCGCCGCCACTTAGTACTGGCGAGGCAGAGGGCTCCACCGCATATACTTTCAAGTTCGGGAATTTACCTTTCAGCACTTTGGCCACACCAGTTATATGCCCTCCGGTGCCTACGCCTGTAATCAGGTAATCCAAGCCATCAGGAAAATCCTCCAGTATCTCCTGTGCGGTGGTATCTATGTGGATCTGGGTGTTGGCCTCATTATCAAACTGCATGGGCATCCAGGCTTTGCTGTTTTCCTCCACTATTTCTTTTGCCCGCTCAATGGCGCCTTTCATACCTTTCTCACGTGGCGTCAGCTCCAAGTGTGCGCCATAGGCTGCCATCAAGCGCCGGCGCTCCACCGACATAGACTCAGGCATAACCAATATTAACTGATAGCCCTTCACGGCAGCTACCATGGCCAGTCCCACGCCCGTGTTACCGGAAGTCGGCTCCACAATTACGCTGTCTTTGGTAAGCGTTCCTTTACGTTCCGCATCCTCTATCATGGCCATGGCGATGCGGTCTTTTATACTTCCGCCGGGGTTGCTGCGCTCCAGCTTCATCCATACCTCTACCTTTTTTTTGTAGAGGTTGTTGATACGTACATGCGGCGTATTGCCTATAGATTCAAGTATGGTGTTTACTTTCATAACTTATCTTTGTCTTTATACTTTTCAGATGGAAAAATTGATTGCATTGGCAGGGTCTGCAGACCGGCGAACATCTATCTGAGGCCGATGATACACACGCGAGTAAGGCGGCACGCTTTCTGTTAGCCATACATTGCCGCCCACTATGCTATGGGCACCCACCACTGTGTTGCCGCCAAGTATGGTTGCGCCCGCGTAAATAACCACATGGTGCTCTATGGTTGGGTGGCGCTTTATGTTAGCCATAGCTTTGTCTACGCTGAGGGCACCAAGCGTTACGCCTTGGTATACTTTCACGTAATTGCCTATTACACAGGTCTCCCCTATCACTAAACCGGTGCCATGGTCTATGCAGAAGTGAGTTCCGATTTGTGCGCCAGGGTGTATATCGATGCCGGTGCGGGCATGGGCATACTCCGTTAGCACGCGGGGCAGCAGCGGCACCTGCAGTTCGTACAGGGCGTGCGCCATGCGGTACATGGCAACTGCTTTAAAGCCTGGGTAGGTTCTTACCACCTCTCCTATACTTTGGGCAGCAGGGTCACCGGCGGCAATGGCCTCGGCATCCATCAACAGCAGCTCATAAATCTGCGGAAGCTTCTGCATCATCTGCTCGGCCACTTCTTCGGCAGGCAGGGGTAGGTCCTGCTCCATACTCGTGAGGATGCGCATCATGTTCACTTTAAGCCCCTGGCTAAACTCCTCCAGCTCTTGCACCGTCTCAAAACGCACATCAGATAAGGGCGGAAAAAGCAATTGCAGCACCCCTTCCACTAGCTTGCACATGGCTGAAGCCGGCACCTGGTGTTTTGCTTTGTGGTGACTTTCAAATAAAGTATGTAAAAATTGGCTGTTCATGTTGTTCCTAAAAACGTATGCGGCAATTTGGTGTTTAAGCCTCAACAAAAAAAGATGGTATTTGTTAAAAAGCTGCACCCGCCTTACCTACCAGCACAACAGAAAAAGGGAGCCCCTGCAGGGGCTCCCTTTTTCTGTTGTGCTGCAGCATAAATTATTCGCGGCAGAACTCAATCACGTCGATGGCGCCGCCGCCGCTACGGCTGCTCTCGCTGCCAAACACCACGCGCAGTTTTACTACGCCCGGCGTATCCACACGCAGACGGGTTGCTCCGTAAGCGCCTGTAACCGGCAGGCTCATCGTTTTAATAATATTACCTTCTGCATCAAACAGCTCCAGTTTAGAGTCAGCTTCTTCTTCTGTTATATCCAATACATGCAGGCCTTTCAGGTTTATACTTCCCATAGCCGAAAAATCCATCTCGATGCGGCAGCCTTTGTTGTACAAGAAAGTCATATTGCTGTTGCCGCGCCCTACTGTTAGCACCTGGCCCATGGGGCGTATGGCGGCCGGGCTTGGCGTCCTGAATTCCTGGTTTCTGCTGTCTGGGGCACCGGTGTTAAAGAGCAGTGCAGTATTTCTGTTAAAATAGCGGCCATCTTTAATACGGTATTGTGCCAAAACACGCACAGGTGTGTTTTGGCTGTACACGGTGCTTACAGCTCCTTTGCTGGTTTCAGCTGGCGTATAGTCGTCAAATTCAATTATCTCACAGCTTGTAGGGTCGGTGCCAAAGTTTTTACCCTGTGAGGCAGATAATGCGTTCACTTCTACCTTTTCGGTTTTATCACAACTCATCAGCGCAACACCAAAAAAACAACAAAACAAAGCATTAAAAGTAAACTTTTTCATACTACACAATTTAATTTTTCTAACAATATATAAACACACAAATCACCCCGGGGCTACCCAATTTTGAGAAGCAGAGGAACCACATTAGTATTTAAATTTGATTGATTAGGGATGTAAGAGAACGGAGATGTGGTGTTATGTACGGAGCTTCGTTAGAAAAGGCTTAAATAAAATGCAGATTTTTATGCCAATCAACCATACAACTAATTGCATTTATACTATATAGGCTAACAAAATTTATTGCACCTTTTGCTACTTGTTTTCTATTTACCCTCAAATTCTGAATACATACAGATGGAATGCTGAGAGAGCTACATTTCTAGCGCAGCTCATTATGTTTGGCTTATGTTGCCGAAGCAGTTTGCTTACCAGGCACTACCAGCATCAGATACAGAAAAGCGACCAGAGAAAAAGCGCCTGCCACCCAAAACGCCAGCGGGAAGTTAGCACTTTGGTTGCCATACAGCCAGCCAGAAGCCAGCGCTCCCAAGCCAATCCCTACTTCCAGCGCAATGTACATGGTAGCCATGGCGCGGCCCCGGTGCTCCAGGTGGCTCAAATCAATCGTCCAGGAATAGATAGTGGGCGAGTTCATGCCGGTGGCCACGCCGAAAAGCACACCCGACAGCAGCAAGCCCGTATCTGTAGACACTAAACCGATAACCAGCATCGCCAAGGCCAGAAGCCCGGAGCTTACACGCAATACTGCCACGCGGCCATACTTATCGGAGGCGCGGCCGGCCAGAAACCGGATAGCCAGCGACGAAAGCGTGAAGGAGGTGAAAAACAGTCCTTTGTTCTCGATGCCCAGGTGGGCGCTAAAGTCAGGGATAACGGTGAGGATGGTGCCAAAGCTGAAGGAGGTAAACAGCATGACCAGCGAAGGGGCCAGCACCCGCGGCTCCAGTATTTCCTGGCGTGATATTCGGAAAAGGCTCCAGCTGAATTTTGCCGGGTTCTGCACCGTTTCCTGCATGTGCCAAATAACAGCCACCGACAGAAAAGCCGCCGCCGACGAAGTATAAAACATCATGCTAGCAGTGTACTCAGCAGCGATGAGACCACCCAAAGCTGGCCCAGCCGCCATGCCCAGGCTCCCGGATAAGCCAAGCAGCCCCATTGCTTCGCCGCGCCGCTCAACGGGCACCACATCAGCCACGTAAGCCGACTTGCCTGTTGGCGTAAAGCCAGTGGAAAAACCATGCACAAAACGCAGCAGCAGAAAAGCAGCCACTGTGCCCACCAGCGGGTACAGAAACCCGGCCAGCACGCATACGGCACTACCTACTACCATTACCGGCACACGCCCCACTTTATCAGCCAGCTTTCCGCTAAAAGGTCTTGAAAGGCCTGCCGTAAGCGCAAACAGCGAGATAATCAAGCCTTTATATTCTTCGCCGCCCAGGCTAGCCAGATAGTCGGGCAGCTCCGGAATAATCATATTAAAGCTAGAAAAGAAGAGGAAGGAACTCAGGCATAGCAACCCAAACTGTAACCCATACACCTGCTTTGTCTGTTCAGCCATAGTTTATACTTCAGGCCGCAATTTGGCAAAGGTTTGGGTTTTGTGCTAATCAGGTGCCAGGAATCACCTATAGATAAAGAAGTCTGGAAATGCTTTGAGAAGGGAAACAGCACAGGCTTTACTGTAGATAAGCAACTAATTAACAGCACCCTAGCCTATTTGAGTTTATACTTGCAGTGCCGGCTCGCTTGGAGATGGCTTTACACCGTTTATCATGATCCCTTTTTCCAGAGCTGCCAAGTGGATGCTCCGCGACACGTGCCGGGCTATTTCTGGTTTTTGAATAATGTTGAGGCGCATTTTAAGTACACTCCCTCCTTTTAGGATAAAGTTAACAACGTACTCTGTAATATGCAGTTCCTGGATCTGCTGCCACTCTACTATAGTTTCTGTGCCGAAAAGAGTCAGCCTGTAGATAATGCGCTCCGGAGTCATGGAGAAGTAGGCGTCTTTAAAGCGCAGGATTTCTGTGCCGTAGGCAATCGGGAGCAGGCCCAGCAACACCATAACTCCGCTGGCCAACGCCCAGCCTTCACGGAAAGATGCTATCCAGAAAAACTCTCGCAGCAACGCGTATCCTCC
The DNA here is from genome assembly GCF_947495565.1 of uncultured Pontibacter sp. Taxonomy (GTDB): domain Bacteria; phylum Bacteroidota; class Bacteroidia; order Cytophagales; family Hymenobacteraceae; genus Pontibacter. The sequence goes on along the minus strand of NZ_CANLZM010000003.1, from coordinate 266,082 downwards.
TCCAAAGAACAAAAAAAGACCGATAAGAAGCAAAGACCTTTTAGTGGACCGCAGCTGCTTGCTCGGATACAGATTTACATACATATAACTTGCCTTCAGATGTTAATTGAGATCAATGCTTTTAAGCCGTACGTACTGCAAAATCTGCTCTTTCACCTCATGCAGCACACGATTGTTTTGGATGCCATGCAAATTTACCTCATGCACCTCCTCATTTTTTAATACAAAAATTACTTTAAAAAGTTCGATTTTTACCAAATCAACCTCCTCCCAGTCAAATTCATGCTCTGCCTGCGAAAAACGCGTGCGGTAGCGTACTCCGGCAGCGCTGAGGGTGAGGTGCCGGCGGTACTGCGGCCGTTTATCCAGCCAGACACTCGAGATAAAGTAGGCGGGCACCAGCAGACTCAGCAGCAGAATAACCACCAGTCCGGTTGCAAAAGTTTTGAAGATGATAAGGTATAGCAGCAAGCTCATCTGCAGCACCATAGCGGCAAGCGCAAGCAGCATCATCCGCTGTTCGGCACGAGGCTTAAAAGTATAAGCTCCTTCAAAAAGTCTGATGCTGATGTCCTGCATGAGGGCCCAAGTCAATTTTCAGTCTAAAAATATAAAATTCACCTTATATTTCAAAACACCTGCACCTGCTGCATGTCGGCACATTTTAGTAACTTGAAGCCCGCATAAGAACTGACACATGAAATTACACCATACCTGGCTGCTGGCTTTGGGCACCCTGGCGTCTTGCCAGTACCTGCCCATGCAACGCAGCAACGATACCACAGAGCCTGCCAACAACAAGTTTGGAGATGTAACACTGCAGCAGATTTATACTTTGCAGGATGAGCGCAACACTACAGCGCTGTTACCTTACCTGGCCAACCCAAACACATCTTACCGCCGCCACGCAGCCTTGGCCTTTGCCTCCGTGCAGGATACCGCCGCGCTGCCTGCGCTGCACACGCTTCTGTCTGATTCGGTAGCGGCTGTACGCCAAGCCAGCGCCTTTGCACTGGGCCAGATCGGGCACAAACGAACTGAAGCAGAAATAATGGAGACCTTAGGCAAGGAGCAGGACCCGGAAGCGCAGGCGCTGTTGCTGGAAGCCCTCGGAAAAGTCGGTACCGCTAAAGCAGCTGATTTTCTGGCAGCCTACAAAGCCGCTAACCCAGAGACGCTTGCCGGGCAGGCCTGGGGAATTTACCGCTTAGGCTTGCGGCAACAGCAGAACCAGCAGGTGGTACAAAAGGCTGTTGAGCTTTTATCGGCCAGCACTATTTACGAGGCACGTTTGGCCGCTGCCCACTTTCTGGCCCGCACGCCAAAGCTAGACCTGACGCAATACCGCCAGCAACTGCTAAACTCCGCCACCTCTGATAAAGCACCAGAGGTCCGGATGGCTCTGGCGCAGGCGCTGGGCAAAGTAAGGGCGGTGGATAAGGCGGGTTTTCTGTCTGCTATCGCGCAAAGCGACCCTGACTACCGTGTGCGCCTTAGTGCGGTGCGGTCTATGAGCGGCCTGGAATTCTCTGCCATCAGCACAGCCATACTTGCCGCCCTGCAGGACCAGAACATTAACACAGCCGTGGCCACCTCAGAGTTTCTGTTGAGCAACCATGCAGGCGTGCCCGCTCAAACGCTTTTAGGCGTATTGCCCAACCTGCTCGATGCCCGCGTGCGCAGCAACGTCATCTGGGTAATCCTGAAAAACAGCCAGGTGCAGAACCGCCTGTACCTGAACCCACGTTACAAGCAGCAGTTCCATAATGCACGCACGGCTTATGATAAAGCGCACCTGCTAAAAGCCCTCTCCGGCGACTTTAACAACTATGAGTTTATAGCTGAACAAATATTTTTGGCAGAAGCGCCTGTTATTGGCACCACCGGCATGGAGGCCCTGATCCTGATGCGCCAGCAAACCGACTTTCCGAAGCGTTTGGAGACTGCTTTTTCCGAGATATTTAAACATGCTGTAGCCTCCGGCGATGTAGCCTTGGTGGGCATGGCCGCCGCCGCCATCCGCGACCCGAAGCTGAACCTGCGCAGCCAGTACAGCAACTACGCATTTCTGAGCCAGGCACAGCAGAAACTGCAGCTCCCCCGCGACATGGAGACAAACATCGAGCTACAAAAAACCGTTGACTACCTGAGCGGAAAGCAGGAGAGCGAGACACCTCAGAACCCGTTTACCCACCCGATAGACTGGGAGCTGGTAAAAACCATACATACAAACCAGCAAGTGCTGTTGCGCACCGAAAAGGGAAGTATAACGCTTCAGCTTTTTGTGGAAGACACTCCGGGCTCGGTGGCTAACTTTGTGGAACTGGCGCAGCAGGATTTCTTTAACAACTTATACTTCCATAGGGTAGTGCCGAACTTTGTGGCGCAGGGCGGCGATAAGCGCGGCGATGGCTGGGGCAGCTCAGATTATTCCATCCGTTCCGAATTCACCCCGATGCATTACTACGAAGGCTATGTAGGCATGGCTTCTGCCGGAAAAGACACCGAGAGCAACCAGTGGTTTATAACCCATTCCCCTACGCCGCACCTGGATGGCCGCTACACTATTTTCGCGAAAGTGATAGACGGTATGGACGTGGTGCACCGCCTGGAGGTAGGAGACAAAATAGTAGATGTGGAGGTGCTGGGGCTGCAGCCTGTAGCAGCAAGTAACCCGAATAAATAACCGATATTTTATACTTTAAACTGATGCAGGAAGTATAACCTCAGGAGCTGCCGGTGCTTCACATACCGGATCGGCAAAGTATAAACCAAGTAGTGCAGCGGCTGGAGCAAAATGGGTTACCCAGAGGCGCAACCGGAAAACCCATACTGGAAGAAAAAAGAGCCATTACAATAGAAGACCCCAAGGGGTGGCACCTCGTGCTGATGCCCACCCAAGGTATAGGACAAAAAAGAAAGGCTGCTCTGTTAGGAGCAGCCTTTTATACTTACTGGCAAATTATGTTTTATGAGCAGCGGGCCACGTTCATATCGGCAGGCGCTGTAAGCTTAGACCAATCCCGGATCAGCTGCTTGAACTCCTGCTGCAGTGTACGGCTCTTATCTTTGGCGTACCAGCCATGCAGCACTTCGGCAAACTCGCTGTAAGAGGCATTTTGGGCCTTCATATCTAAAAATAGCTGCTGCGCTGGCTCAGGGCGCGGCCCCCAGGTACCAAGCACTTCCATAGTACCAGTGTTCAGGGCAATCAGTTTCGGGATGGAGCGTCCGCCGTTTGTCAGGTAAGCGTCCATTACGTCCAGGTTTTCGTCGCGGAGCAACAGCTTTATGTCGATAAGCGGGGATGCATCGGCTATTTTCACGATGGCCGGCAAGCACTGGGCAGCATCGCCGCACCATGCCTCTGTCAGCACTACCCACGTCATCTTGGTCTGCACGCTTAGTATTACCTGTACCAGTTCATCTTCCAGCACGGTTCTCTCCACGCGGCGCATACGGTGCATGTTCATGCGGGTATACTCTACCATGGCATCAGAATGATTGTTGCCGGTAGTTTTGCCCTCAGCCAGCAGTTTGTCGATCATATCGCGGTACTGCGTGTAAGTGATAGCTTTTGAAAGATGCTCGGGAGTGATTACTGATGATGTTGCCATTGTCGTATCTACCATAATATTTTTGTGTGGTTCTGAAATATCGTCTTAGTTATATATTTACAAATCTACGCTTTAAATAGTTCCGCCTGCCGCTGCTGCTTGCCTCTGTCTCAGAAAAGCTGTTTGCGTAAATGGTCAAGTCGTTCGCGGCATCTGTCAAGTATAAAAGCTATGAGGCACTCTACCTTTGCAGTGTAAACTTTAACATCACAGCGCCATGGCTATCAACACCTTCAGATTTTTAGTACTCGGCGGAACAGGCAGCATTGGGTTTGCCTTTACACAGGAGCTTTTGCGGCACCAGGAGCAGGTAGCGCTGCTGGTACGAAACAAACAGAAGGCGCTAAAGTTATTTGGTCCACAGCCGACCTTACAGCTGATAGAAGGAGATGCGCAGGACGGTGAACTGCTAAAAAAGCTGGGAGCAGAAGCGACGCACATCTTCCATGGGGTAAACTATCCTTACGGGAAGTGGCAAGGCAACATGGAGCGAGTAACGCAACACGTTATTGAGGCCGCAGCCATAAACAAAGCTACGATTTTTTTCCCAGGAAACATATATAATTTTGGACTAATTAAGGTCATTGCCGAAGAAACGTCTCCAAACCCCACCACTAAAAAGGGAGCCATACGGGTAAAACTGGAGCAGCTGCTGCGGCAGGCGGCGGAGCAGAACCAGTGCCGCGTTATTACCCTTCGCCTGCCTGATTTTTGGGGCCCAAACGTTATGAATGAGGGCATTGCGCCTGTTTTCAGAGGTGCGTTAGCAGGCAAGCCAATGCCCTGGCTCTACCGCAACGACATTCCGCACCAGCTGGTGTACACGCCAGATGCCGCCCACGCCTTTTACGAACTGGCAAAACTGCCTCAGCAGGCCGCATACACTGAATATAACTATGCCGGGGAGGTGGTGCCAAGCACTAAACAGTGGCAGGCGCAGATAGCCGAGATAGCGGGCACTCAAGCTAAGTATAAAGTATACCCAGGCTGGCTTTTTAAGTGGATGGGCTTGTTCTCCCCAAACATGCGCGAGATCAGCGAAATGGGTTATCTCTGGCAAAATACTATCCTTCTAAATGACGAGAAACTGCGCCATACCTTACCGAATTTGAAACGCACACCCATGCAGCAGGCGATAGCCGAGACATTGGCGTGGCACAGAAGGGAGTTAGTGAGTTAGAAGATTAAAAAGTTTGGGGTTAGAGATACTCCTGGCGCAAGCGTCCGCTTGTGTTCTCAAAAGCAGGAAAAAAATACAGGCAGTAACTTGCGCCAGAGACAGTATGTGCGGATCAGGATTTACAGAATGCTCGGGTCGGCAGTGAATAACTGCTGTAGTTTATACTTACTGCGTAGCAAAGCCTATGTGCGGTCAGGTGTAAACCCAATACCATCAACTCAAGCGTTTAAATTTGCCGTTGTTGCGTGTTCTCACCAACAACTTGCTGGTCAGAAGACACAGCAAAGGCGACTGCTTTACTGGAGGCAACCCGAGATATACCTTAAGTTGATGGCATTGAGTCACGACCTGTCCCTACAAGCAAACACCTGCACTTGCTAACTTTCTGACTGTTAAAACTTTTACCATTTGCTCTTCTCGCCGGCAGTTATACTTATGGACAGAAAATTTTGCTTTGGCGGCAATGGGCAAGTAGCAAAACCGGTGAAGGCGCAGGGCGGCGTGTAAGCTTTATTGAAGTCGATGAAAGTTTTGCCGCTGGTGTCTGGCTTTGGCATGTACAGGTAACGGCCAGAGCCGTAGGTGTCGGTGCCGTTGGTTTTGTCAGCGAAGATGATAAACAGCTCCTCGCCCTCCTCCAGCGCATCGAGGCGATAATCTTTGCCCTCTACGGTAAACACTACCGCTCCCGGCGATGGCTCCTGTGAGGTTTGCCCCAGCACGTTAGTAATTAGGATTTGCTTCGGCAGTGGGTTCTGCTCCAGCCTTGCCTCCAGCTTCCAGATTGGCAGTACTGGGTAGCGCTCTATACCGTCAAATGCCTCACGTGCCTCGCTCTCGGCATCCCATAGCCGAACGCCATACTTGTCGCCGCGCTTAATTACGACCCATTTAAGGGAGCCATGACGCATTTCTAGTGCATGCTCCGTTCCAGAAGTATATACCACTGCCTGCTGCTGCACCGGTTCGCCATTTAACGTTACGTCAGCGGCTTTGCTTACCTGCAGCTTCACCATATCGCCATCAAGTACAAAACTGCCGGCCTGCGCAGCAACCTTACCCTCCGGAAAAACAATCTTGTTGCCCTTGCCGCTGCCGAAAGTGTTCTCGCCCGGTTCCAGCCAGTAAAGTCCTGCCAGTGCCAGCCATCCGTCTTCTTTCTGCAGATTCTCCAAACGCGTCGCATGCCATTGGTTTATACTTGCCACATAGCTAGAATCAGTATCAGCAACTTTGGCTATACTTTGCATGTTGGTTTCCTGGGTTTGGGAGCAGGAAGAAAGTATAATACTGGCCAGTGTAGCAGTAAAAAATAACTTTTTCATGGTGCTGGTGATGTTGGATGCAGGAACAAAGGTAAAAACTTATGCCGGTAACAGGTAAGCAAGTTTGCGCCAGGAGCTGCTGCTTTACAAACGGAAACTATCCTACTTTCGGGAGGAGCTAGGTATGTAACAAAAATCTACGCAGCAGCCATACTTTGGCGGTAAGCAGCCGGGGCCATACCAGTCCATTTCTTAAAAGAGCGGGAGAATACGCTTGGCTCGGAGTACCCTAACAAGTAGGCAATGTCGGTGATGGTGTTCTGGTTGTCCTGCAGGTGCTTTACGGCAATTTGCTTGCGCACCTCGTCCAGCAGCGCCTGATAGGTGGTGCCTTCTTCCTTCAATTTCCCCTGCAGGCTGCGCACGCTCATGGCCAGGCTTCGGGCTACGGTGCTTATACCTGGTTCCTCCCCTTTCAGCAGCTGTGCTATCTGGCGCTGCACCCGCTTCCGTACCGTTTTCGGTTGGTGCATTTTCTGCAGGTACTCCTCGGCATACTGCTCGAAGAACTGGTTCAGCTCCGGGTTAGCCGTTACCACTGGCAGCTTCAGGTAGGCCGCATCAAAAACAAGCCCGCCATACGTTGCGCCGAACTCCAACTCCGCTCCGGCAAAAATGCGCGTGTGCTCTTTTATACTTTGTGGCTCAGGGTAAGCCAGCAGCACCTGTTTATACTTTAGCTCCTGCCCCACCAGCGCCGAGAAGGCATTTTTGTAGATCACCAACTCTGAATCGAGGGCGTTGCGCGGGTTTTGCAGGGCCGGACTTACTATCTGCAGCTTTACCAGCGCCTGCTGCCCCTGCACCTCCAGGCTTGTGCGGATGGCGCCACAAATTATGTCCTGGTACTTGCACAGCTTCAGCAGCGACTCGTGCAGCGTAGGGGCGTTCATCATTACGTAGGCAATCGTGCCCATGGAGGTCGGGTTTATACTTTCAGCCACGTGCAGCGCCAGGTCCGGGTCCTGAGTGGCGGCGATGGCAGTGTTCCACAGGTCCTGCACCGTCTCTACCGTAATGCGTGCGTTCACGTCCTGCACCAGTTGCTGGTCCAGCCCTATTTGCCGGCAAATGGTTTCCACATCCTGCCCCTGCTGGCGCAGCACATGCAAGAGCAGCCCCACCGACGGCGCACTAAGTGTATGGGCTTCAGGTGTCATCAATCTAAAGTATGATTCTCTGTAAAAATAATAAAGTACTTGCTTAGATGCAGCTATAGTTTGGCAAAGTATAATCTTCTATCTTAGAAAGGAAATGGATAACGCACTCGACCTTGATACCCTTACCGGCAAAACAGTAACCCAAGCTTTTGCCCTGCACGACCTGGAATTTGGCTGGCTGCTACAGGTGCTCTTTCAGGTAGAGCAAGTATGGCTGCAAATAGCAGTGAACGAGGACACAGATGAAATCATACTTTCCGTAGTTCCAGAGCTGGATTTTGGGGCGCTGGAGCAGCAGTATAGCCTTACCCAAATCTCGAACCAGCGCAAAGAAATCAGTCAGCTTTGGCGCATGACCAACCAGCAAGGCTATGAGGATGGCTTTCAAGTGGAATTTGATGATATGGATGGAACCTGTGTGCAACTGCTGGCCGAGGCATCGCAGTTAAGGCTTGCCATTTTTCAGCGATACCGGTAGTAAGTTTAGTCTGCCTGCTTTGGTTTACCGCTGCCTTGGTTGTTTAGTATCCGCTAGTGCGAGCCTGTAGCTCGTACTCCAACATAACTGCAAAAAGATACGAGCTACAAGCTCGCACCAGCATAAGAGCATAAACCTCATTCCTTTTATACCTACCACCGGGAAAACATCTTTAGAAAAACTAACGAATCCATCTGCTCGGTAAATGAAGATTTTAACCTGGAACTGTAATGGCGCTTTTAGAAAGAAGTTTGAGAACCTGCTGGACTTTCGTGCTGACATTTACATTATCCAGGAATGCGAAGACCCTGAACAAACGCAGCACAAAGCATACAGAAAGTGGGCTCAGAATTACCTTTGGGTTGGAAGCAGCAAAAACAGGGGTTTGGGCATTTTTGCGGGCGAACATATAAAATTACAGCCCTTAGACTGGAGCAATACATTTATCGATCATACAGTCCGGCACTTCCTGCCCTGTTTGGTGAACGATGATTTTCAGTTAATAGGCGTATGGGCGCACCAGAACGACTCTCCGACTTTTGGTTACATCGGCCAAGTATGGAAGTACCTGCAGGTAAACAAACCGCGCCTGCAAAAGGCTTTATTGGCAGGCGACTTCAACAGCAACAAAATCTGGGACCAGTGGGACAGGTGGTGGAATCATTCGGACGTGGTAAAAGAGCTAAGTGAGCTGGGGATTGAAAGCTTATACCACAAGCACCACCAGGAGGAACAGGGGCAAGAATCCATTCCAACTTTCTACTTTAACAGAAAGCATGACAGGCCTTACCATATCGACTATATGTTTGGCAGCAGCGAGTTTTTAAGCACCTTGGTAAAACTGGAAATAAGCAAGAAAGAGGAATGGCTGCAGGTAAGCGACCACCTTCCAATCTTCGGTGAGTTTGCGTAGGTATACTTTGGCTGCAGCCGCCTTTTTACTGCAACTATAAGCTGGTTCTTAGCAAGGATGTTTGGATTAGGCGACAAGGCAGTAACCTGCCCCGGCGCACGTACAAGCAGCCGTTTTAGGTAGTAGAGAGCGAGTAGAAGTATAAATATTCCGCCTCGCTCCCTAACTAAGTATAAATTTGCTGCTACACTGTAAAGTATGTTTCCAGCTCGCGCAGTGTGTTTTCGTTTGTTTGCATGTCCTGCACCAGTTGGCCTTTCTCCAGAATCATGATGCGCTCGCATACTTCAATAACATGGCTCAGGTCGTGGCTGGAGATGAGCATAGTCATGCGTTTATGTTCGCGCAGGTTGCGCAACAGGTTCTTCAACCGGATCTGTGAACTCGGGTCAAGGTTGGCGAAGGGCTCATCCAAAATCAGCAATTCCGGGTTAGAGAGCACGGCAGCGGCAATCCCGATTTTCTTCTGGTTGCCTTTCGAGAAGTCGCGGATGTACTTGCGCTGGTTCAGGATCTCATCGTTAAACAAATCCATAAAAGGCAGCAGGCGCTCGGTAATGTCCCCGTCTGTGAGGCCGTGCAGATCGCCGATAAACTTAAAGTATTCCTCCGTGGTCAGGTAATCAATCAGAAAGCCTTCGTCCAGGTGCGAGCCCGTGTATTCTTTCCAGTCCTCGCTTTGCGCCACGTTCAGGCCCTTGGAGTATACCTTGCCTTTGCTGGGCCTGATCAGGTCCAGGATCATGCGGAAAAGCGTGGTTTTGCCTGCGCCGTTGTTGCCCACCAAACCCACAGCCTCCCCGGCTGTAACCGTCAGCTCCGGAATATTTACGACTACCTTTCCGCTGTAGCTCTTCTCAATATTTTTTACCTCTATCATGGCAGTTTGTTTTATCAGTGATGGATGTTTTGAAATTATACTTTGCTTACTCCTGGCGGAAGCCGGTGGCTAATTTATACTTGTGCTTCAGAAACCAGTTGGCCGACCATTGCAGCAGCTGCTTCTGAAAGACAAAGCCTATTAAGCCAACCAAGCCGATGGCCGCAATACCCATGTAAGGCACGCCAAAAAACTTAAACGGCAGGTAAATCAGCACCGGCAGCAGCATCATCGGCAGCATCATTACAAACCGCGACGCCCCCACGCCCTGCCAGTTAAAAGCAGAACCTTTGCTTAAGTCGAGGCGGCTGGTGTTGTACACCGAAAAGAAGAAAATGACAAACACATTTACACCTATATTGAACAGCAAGGTGGCCGTGTTGACAAGTATGATTTTATACCCGAAGAACCCATAAGGAAGTGTAACCAGGTATGCCAGCAAGGCAACCGGCACAAAAATCCAGAATTTGGCTGCGTAAAACTGGTAAGGAGAAATGCGGCGCGTAAGTAGGGCGTCGAAGTGGCCGCTCTGCCAGCTCGGCACAAACTGGCCGTAGTTAAACATGGGCATGCCTGTTAGCATAATTCCCACAAAAATCAGCCAGGCAAAGCCGTCCAGGTATGTATCGTTGGGGTAGAAAAGCAGGCCATAGAAAATAAAGAAGACAGACATCATCAGCATTGACTTCGGGCGTTTGTGCCGCCACATAAGCTTCAGCTCCAGTTCTATCAATTTGCCTAGTTCACCAAACCTGCTCAAAAACGCTATTCCTTTGCCTTCTACATTCGTTTTTTCGCGCACCGCCAGCTCTTCCGGGTATGTGTGGGCTATCAGATACTGGTAGTTGAGCAGGTAAGCGCCTAGCAGCAGCAACACCGGTACCGCCGCCAACCAAGACATCTCCATCATCGCCCCAAAAACCACTTGAGAGACGGCGAATAAGGAAAACACCTCCAGGTAATTCAGCAGCAATAGCCCCGCCACCGCCAAACCGAACAGCAGCGTAAGTATAGGTTTGATGCTAAGCAGACGTTTAAAATAGATGAGCAGAAAGTTATTTAACAGGGTGAGAGCCAGAATAGCAAAAAGCCAGGCAAGCGCAGCTCCTGTGCCATAAGCCGGTATAACTTCCCTAAACATAAAAGGAATGAAAATGAGCAGAAATACCAGGTTAAACATACTTGGCACCGACTTTAGCAGCACAAAATGCACCATGCGGCTTTTCCTGATTGGCAAGTGCAGGTATGGCTGCACAGCCAGCACAGGCAGCTCCTGCATCAGAAACCGGAAAAACAGATCGATGAGGAAGTAAAACAGCAGCGCACCATTAAACAGCGCTACCGCCGACTGCCCTGGCGCCACCTTCCCTAAAATATTACCAAGTGTGAAGCCAAGCACTAAAAATATCGTTCCGAAGTAAAGAATGAGCAGGCCCATGATAATATTGAGCGCCACACTTTTTTGAAAAACGGAAGAGCGGTAGTTTGCTTTCCATTGGTGTGAGAGTAAGGTTAGCAGCATAGAGAAGCATTAATATATTGTTTTCTAAATATGCTTAAAAAAACGCTGCAATTCAACTTGCTCCTCCATAATTTAGACTAACAAAACGAGAGTTTATACTTAACCCACAGAATACCCGATGAAATATGATTGAACGCTGGGATTGCAGTTCTGCTTGGACGCACCTCTAACACTTCCAAGGCAAGAAATTGCTTGAGAACGATTTCATCCCACTGCTTCTTTCGAAGAGGGGCTTTGGCAAAGTTCCATCAGTTGTATCATCCAACCACCCCTAACCCCTTTTCTAAGGCGGGGAATTCGGTTTAAGCTCTGTCAGCAGCAGCTATTGGAAACTGATCCCAGCCTTTGGGTTGAGCGCCTTGTAGATTTCTGGTTTCGCTTCAGCGAAATTGCGACGAAGGAGCAAAGGAAATGTACACAGCGCGATGCCCTAATCGAGGGCCCCTACCCCCGCCTGGAGGGAGCCAAAGCCAGAGGTGAAACGAGCAGGTTTTAAAGCCAAGGATAAGCTGCAGCTAGAAAAGTATAGCTTGTCTCAAGTCGTCAGAAGCAGCGGCTAAAGTACAAACCTAGTAATCAAAGTATAGCTAGTATCAAACTATAAGTGACAGAACACAAGCAGCCACATCTAGCAAATACCTTACTTCACCGGATCATACCCACTCCCGCCCCACGGGTGGCAACGGCCAATGCGCTTTAGCGCCATCCAGCCACCTTTAAAAGGGCCATACTTGTTTACGGCGTCTACGGCGTATTGGGAGCAGGTGGGCGTGTAGCGGCAGGCGGCAGGGGTCAGCGGCGAAATCATGTGCTGATACACCCACACCAGCCCCAGCACAAACTTCTTTAGTATCCAGGTCATGGTTTGGTTTTTGTAACAAATGAGCAAAAGGCGGCAGTTTTTGCTAAATTTGCCATAGTTTAACTAATCTAAACAAATTTCCATGCTAAAAAGAATCCTTTCACTTTTACTTTTAGTCATGCTGAGCATGCCGTTCGCGGCCAGGGCAGACGAAGGTATGTGGCTTCCGATGCTCATAAAGCGTCTGAACCATACAGACATGCAGAACAAGGGCCTACAGCTTACAGCTGAGGAAATCTACTCTGTAAACAACTCTAGCTTAAAAGATGCCATTGTGCAGTTCGGCGGCTTCTGTACCGGCGAGTTTATTTCTCCGGAAGGCCTCCTTCTAACCAACCACCACTGTGGCTACGGCCAGATCCAATCGCACTCTACTACCGAGAACGATTACCTGACCGAGGGTTTCTGGGCTACTTCTAAAGACCAGGAACTTCCAAACGAAGGCCTTTTCGTGGACATCCTGCACTACATGGATGACGTGACCGGCAAAGTGCTGGAAGGCATTGATAAAAACACACCGGAAGAGCAGCGTGCCCAGCTGGTTGCGCAGCGTATGCAAGCGCTGGCTAAAGAAGCCTCTGAAAACGGCAAGTATGTAACTTACGTGCGCGATTTCTTCAATGGCAATGAGTTTTACCTGTTCGTGTATAACCGTTATTCTGATGTGCGTCTGGTAGGTGCGCCACCGTCATCTATCGGTAAGTACGGCGGCGACACCGACAACTGGATGTGGCCGCGCCACACCGGCGACTTCTCTATGTTCCGCGTGTACATGGCTCCGGATGGATCTCCTGCTGCTTACAGCAAAGACAACGTACCTTACAAGCCAGCGCATCACCTGCCAATCAACATCGGCAACAAAGAGCCGGGAGATTTCTCGATGGTATTCGGTTTCCCGGGCCGCACGAAGCGTTTCATGACGTCGCATGGCCTGAAACTGGAGGTAAACCAGCTGAACAAGTCGCGCATTAAGCTGCGTGAGAAGAAGCTTGGCCTTTGGAAAGAAGACATGGACAAAGACCCGGCTACCCGCATCAAGTATGCTTCTAAGTATGCTTCTACTTCAAACTACTACAAGTACTCTATCGGTCAAAACGAAGGCATCAAGCGCATGCGCACGGTAGAGGGTAAGATTGTGGATGAGGATAAGTTCCGCACATGGGCCAGCGCCGATGCAGAGCGTAAAGCTACCTATGGCAATGTACTGAACGAGATAGAAGAGGCTTACAGCAACATCGAGAAGTATAACCTGGGTTCTGTGTACCTGAACGAGGCTGTACTCGGAACAGAAGCCCTGCTGATGGCTTACCGCCTGACGCCGGTACACAACGCCCTGAAATCAGGAAACGTTGCCGCTGCCAAGAAAGCCGCTGAAGATGTGCAGCCGCGCGTAGATGCTTTCTTTAAAGACTACTACATGCCAGCCGACAAAAAAGTGTTTGCTGCCATGATGAAGTACTACTACGAAGACATCGCCAAGGAGCAGCAGCCAGAGGCATTTAAAGCCATGGTGAAGAAGTATAACGGCAATTTCGAGAAGCTGGCCGACCACGTGTACAGCAACTCGATGGTGGTGAACCAGCAGAAGCTGAACAGCTGGCTGAAGAACCCGACGCAGAAGGCGCTGGACAACGACCCGGCTTTCCAGATCGTGGATGCCATCATCAGCAACTACAGAAACAATATTGCCCCGAAACTTGCCGAGAGCGAGGCGAAACTGGCCAAGGCTAACCGCCTGTACGTAGCTGGCCTGCGCCTGCAGAACCCGGACAAAGTATACTACCCGGACGCTAACTCAACCATCCGCCTGAGCTACGGTGCCGTTAAAGACTACAGCCCACAGGACGGTGTGTTGTATAACTACTACACCACCATGGAAGGCTTGATGTCTAAAGAGGACCCGAGCAACGAGGAGTTTGTGGTGCCTGCCAAGCTGAAGCAGCTGTATGAGGCCAGGGACTACGGTCGCTATGCCAACGAGCAAGGTGAGCTGGTGGTAAACTTCATCACCGACAACGACATTACAGGCGGTAACTCCGGTTCTCCGGTAATCAACGGGAAAGGTGAGCTGATCGGCCTGGCTTTCGACGGCAACTGGGAAGCCATGACCGGCGACCTGGTGTATGATGCGGATTACAAGCGCTGCATCAACATGGATTCGCGCTACCTGCTTTTCCTGATCGACAAGTATGCCGGTGCCACTAACCTGATCAACGAGATGACACTTGTTGAATCTGACAGCCCGGGTGCAGGCGATGCAGCCAAAGCCGAAGCCCAAACACCTCAGGCCGAACTTCTGAACGCTGCCGTAGAAGAAGCAAAGCAAAACCTGGAGCAAGGCAAAACTGAGTTTAAGGTTGATAAGAAAAAAGGTAAAGCCAGAGTAAAACTGCAGGTAAAGGACTAAGCAACTCTCTTACTTAAAGTATAAAAACCGGCGCTGGGGCATCCTCAGCGTCGGTTTTGTTTTTATAGGGTTAAGCGCTCTGATCTTTCAAGCATGTGAATTTTGCAACGCCGGGCTCAACCACTCCTGCTCCCTCCTTGCCCAAGGCGGGGAATTTAGCTGAAGCTCCGTCAGCCTTAGCTATCGAAATAATTCCCAGTCCTTGGGTTGAGCGCCTTGTGAGATCCGGTGCCCGCCAAGGGCAGCCGCAGCGCAGCGGAGGCAGGAGGGAATACAGCGCGATGCTCGAGGACGAACCCTCGCGGGCTGGAGCGAGCCAAGCTGGAGGTGAAACGAGCTGCTTGTATGGCCGTGGATGAACGGCAGCTAGAAAGTGTAACCTGCCTCTAGTTGCATACTTCAGCAGCTAGCAAGTATATCTTATATCAAACTGCATAAAACACCAGCAGCTATAGAAGCACATCAACTTTTAACTTCTGGCATTTCTATCAAATAATGCTTATTCTTGATGTCTAAACACCACTACCACGTTTCATGAACTTCAGAAGAACCTTACCCCTGCTGCTTTGCCTGGTGTTGCTCCTTAGCGCCAGCTGCACGTTTGCCCAACAAGCCAACAACACCTCCATTATACCGAAGCCACAGCACCTGACACTCCAAAAAGGTGAATTTATACTTACCGCTGACACCCGCATTTATGTGCCGGCAAAAAACGAGGAGCTGCAAAGTATAGCTGATAAGCTGGTGCAAAGTATAAAAACAGCGACAGGCATACAGCCACAGGTGGTACAGAAAAATCCCTCCAAAAGAGCGAAGAACATCATCCACCTCAGCCTCTCCTCTACCCCCGACACGTTGGGCAACGAAGGCTATACATTGGAGGTAACACCAGACAAAATCATACTTGCCGCTAACCAACTAAACGGCCTTTACTGGGGCAGCCAAACTATAAGACAGCTATTGCCTGCGCAGCCAACCAAAGCGCCTGTTGCCATAGCCGCTGTAAGTATAGCTGACAAACCTCGCTACCAATGGCGCGGCATGCACTTAGATGTTGTGCGTCATTTTCAGCCGGTGGAGTTTGTGAAGCAGTACATCGACTACCTGGCCATGCATAAGATGAACACCTTGCACTGGCACCTGACAGACGACCAGGGATGGCGCATCGAGATTAAAAAATACCCAAAACTTACCCAAACCAGCGCCTGGCGCGACAGTACGCTTGAGGGCCACTACTGGGATCTGCCACAGACCTACAAGAAAGAACGACACGGCGGTTTTTACACCCAGGAGGAGATAAAGGAGGTGGTGAAGTATGCACAGGAGCGGTATATAACCGTAGTACCCGAGATTGAAATGCCCGGCCATGCCGTAGCTGCGCTGGCTTCTTACCCGGAGCTTTCCTGCACTGGCGGGCCGTTTCATGTGGAAACTAAATGGGGCATTTTTAAAGATGTGTTCTGCGCCGGAAACGAGCAAACATTTACTTTTCTGGAGGATGTGCTGACGGAGGTGATGGACCTTTTTCCGAGCAAGTATATCCACATAGGCGGCGATGAGAGCCCCAAAGACCGCTGGAAAGTATGCGATAAATGCCAACAGCGAATTGCAGATGAAAAACTGAAAGATGAGCACGAACTGCAGAGCTACTTTGTGCAGCGCATGGAGAAATTCGTAAACGCCAAAGGCCGCCAGATAATAGGCTGGGATGAAATTCTGGAAGGAGGCCTGGCTCCAAACGCAGCCGTTATGAGCTGGCGAGGCACCAAAGGCGGCATTGCGGCGGCCAAAGAAAAGCATTATGTGGTGATGACGCCGGGCACGCATGTATATTTCGACCATTACCAAGGCGACCGCACACTAGAACCAACTGCCATACACGGCTACAGCCCACTCTCCAAAGTATATGATTTTGAGCCAACACCCGCTGAACTCACGCCAGATGAGCAAAAGTATATACTGGGTGCCCAAGCCAATGTCTGGACAGAGTATATCCCGACACAAAGCCATGTGGAGTACATGATTTTTCCGCGCATTGCCGCGCTCTCAGAAGTACTCTGGACACCAGCCAAGCTAAAGAACTGGGATAACTTTAAGCAACGCATGCAGCAGCAGTACCAGCGCTACGAAGCCATGGGCGTAAACTACTCCAAAAGTGCCTACCAGGTGCGCCAGAAAATAGAACTGAACCCGAAACACAAATCTGCTACTGTAACGTTCGCTACAGACGCTGCCGGGGCAGACATTTACTATACCCTGGACGGATCAGAGCCAACCGCACAATCTCAGAAGTATAGCAAATCTTTTAAACTAGATAAAGCAGCACTGATAAAAGCAGGCTCGTTTGTAGATGGGCAGTTAGTCGGGCAGGTTACAACCAGTACATTTGATGCTAACAAGGCGCTCAACCAGAATGTAACACTGGCCGCAGCACCGCATAAAAGCTTCTCGCCGGGCACAGGTATACTTGTAAATGGCTTGCACGGCACCACCGACCACTACGATGGCCAATGGCTCGGCTATTTAGGCAACGATATGGAAGCCGTTATAGACCTGAAACAGGTGCAGCCTATCAGCAAGATCAGCAGCTCCTACTTTCAGCACATCGGCTACCGTGTCTTTCTGCCGGCGCAGGTAGCGTATGCCGTGTCTGAGGATGGCAAGAACTATAAAACCATAAAAGTGATTAACAGCACAGAAGTTGGAAACGAAGAAGGCATTTTGCGCAAAGCCGTTACCGCCGAAATTCCGGCTACTAAAGCCCGTTATGTAAAAATTACTGCCCGCAATGTAGGCATCAGCCCAGAGCAGTATCCATCGGCAGGACAAAAAACCTGGCTGCTGGTAGATGAGCTGAGTGTGCAGTAAAATTTAAGTATAAAAGAAGGCTGCTAAATTTAGTTTCAGCAGCCTTCTTTTCTTAAACCTATAAGTTAATCTTCGGTACCGTCATCCCACCATACACCGTCTGTCAGCTGCACATTTGGCACATTGCCCGCATTAGCATCAATTTCGCTCTGCGGATATGGGAATCTAAGCGGAGCGCGGCTGATTGGGTGCGGTAGCTCTGGCAAATCAGTTCGTCTATAGTCAGCAAACGCTTCAATTGGCTGATAAAGGAAGAAGGAAATCCACTTCTGCTGAATAATATCCTGCAGACTCAGGCCATCCGCTACAATCTGAGCAACATACGCTTCCGCTGCTGTACCAGACAGGCTAGCCTGACGTTGCATAGCTGCCAACACAGCCTCTCTGAAAGCTGCAACAGCCTCTACCTGTTGGCCTAACCGAAGATGCGCCTCGGCTTCTATAAACTTAAGCTCATCATAAGTCATCAATGGTACAGGAGCAGTGGCATTCAGAACAAAATCCGTCGGGTCAGAGAACAGCACACTTGCCTGGTCATTATCCTGCGTGCCGTTAGGCGCTCCTGTAATCTCGCCAGTGCTAGGCGCCGGAGCAACCAACACGTCTAACCTGGGGTCACTTAGGCCTTGCAGCGTTTGTACAAAACGCTGACTTACCGCCAGGTGCTGCCGGTCTGCAGCCTCCTGAAACCAAGGATTCTGGCCAGTGGCATCAGATGTAAAGACAGCAAAATTCATATTTTGGGCCGAACTGCTAAAACCGTTTTCTGCAGCAGCCAGCGCCTGCTGGGCAGACTCAGTTGGGTTAATGTTGCTTAGCCGGTTATAGTATCTTGCCTTTAACGACCAGGCTGCCCTTGTCCAGCTATCTACAATACTTTGTGCCGGTACAGTAGCACCGCCGTAAATCAAATCTCTGGCACCCGGGTTTGGACCGCCAGCGGCAAGGTCTGCTATTGCTTCATCCAGCAGCATTTGTATATTGTTGTAAATTTGCTGTTGCTCATCAAAAACAGGTTGCCTTTGCTCTGCGCCCTGTCCTATCTCAGAATATGGTACCCGCCCCCAGGTATCAGTTGCAATAGCTATGGTAAACGCCTTCAATATTTTGGCAATGCCCACGTGTATCAAGAACCCTTCCTGATCCCCACCTGCAGAGCCTTTCTCTATAATCAGGTTGAGATCTGGCAGCGTTCCGGCATAAATAGTTGTCCAGGTATTGTTTACCAGCGTCGCATCATTTAAGCTGGCGCGCCTGTCTGCCTGCTGTAACTGGGCATGTACACCGGCAGTATGCTGCACAAATACGGAAGAATACCAGGCTACATCTGTATTAGCCACCGCAAAGGCCACGTCTGTCTCTGCCTGAGGCAGTAACAGGTTTAAGGGCACATCTGTGGGGCTATTGGGGTTGGTGTCAATCTCATCTAGTGTGTCTTCGTCGCAGGAGCTAACAGTAAGCAGGAGCCCAAGCGCGAGTATATAGGATAGAAACTTATACGTTTTCATATTTCTCGTGTCTTACGGTTAAAAAGTTACTTTAATGCCAGCTCCGAAGCTCCTTGTCTGAGGCAGCGAAACATATTCCAGCCCCTGGAAGTTACCAGAGCCGCCTACGCTTGTCTCAGGGTCAAAATTAGGATAATCGGTAATCAGGAATAGGTTACGGCCTGTAAAGAACACACTGGCAGCACTGAAAGGAGTACGCTCCACTAAAGATGCCGGGATAGTATAACCTAAGGTTACCTCTCTAAGCCGCACAAAAGTTGTGGAATATACATTCGATTCATCTATGGCATCCATTGCATCACTCCAGAAGGTCTGGCTCTGTAAAATCGGGATGTCATTTGTGCCCTCTACCACCAGGTTTCCGTTCTCATCAACAAAGCCTTTAGACCCTGGGTAAACAGTCTCCGTAGTGCGGTCTTCTGTAACCTCGGCCATACCGTATAGCTTCAGCAGACGGGTGTTACCGGCGTAGGCGTTACCTCCCTTCCGCCAGTCTAACTGGGCCGATAGGTTTAATCCTTTATAGGTAAAGTTGTTGGTAAAGGTCATCTCAAAGTCAGGCTGCACATTACCAATAGGAGCAGCAGGGCCCTGAAGCGGCATACCGTAGTATGGGTTGGCCTCACCCTCTATTGTCTCGCGGCTATCTACCACCACGTTACCATTATCATCGCGCACAAACGATGTTCCGAATATGATAGGATAAGCAGCTCCAGCCTGTGCGCGGATATTTGGAGTCACGAAGCCACCCAGGAAAATGTTCTCTACTCCCTCTGCCAGCTCTTTTACCTCGTTCTCGTAAGAAGAGAAGTTTGTGATAATCTCCCACTGAAAATCTGTGCTTCTGAGCGGCACCAGCGTTACCACCAGTTCATGGCCTTTTGTTTCCAGCTCTCCTGCGTTTCTGATCTCACTTGTAAAACCTGCAGATGGCGCTAAAGGAACCTGAAATATCTGGTCTTCAGTAGTTTGAACATAGTAAGTATAATCTATATTAATGCGATTCTCCAGAAAGCGGAAGTCACCGCCAACCTCGAATGTTTTGGTATTCTGCGGCCTCAGCTGGTCAGTTCTAATGATATCGCTCAAAGAGTAAGCGTTAAGCCCGTTGAACGGAAACACTATACCATCAGACAGAAAACCTGAACCGGACCCGCCGCCTACGAATATGTTCCGGGTCTGGTACGGATCATCTGGGGCGGCACCAACCTCTGCATAAGATGCTCTTACTTTACCAAAGCTCAACCAGTTCATGCCTAAGTCAAAAGCATCCGTAAACGCAAAGCCTACACCCACAGATGGATAGAAGAAACTACGGTTGTCACGAGGCAGGTTAGAAACATAATCTTGTCTGGCTGTTGCATTCAGGAACAGGTAATCTCGGAAACCTGCTTCCAGACTAGCGTAAAAGCCGGCAACCCTTCTTCTGCTGATTACTTCGTTGGTGAGCTGAGATGTTGTACTGGCAATGTTTCTAAAACCACCTATTGGAATACCGTTACCAATATTAAAAATTCGTCGGCTCCTGATATCATACACCTCATTGCCCAGCAGCAGGTTCAAGTTAAGATCTTCAGTTACATCTCGGTTAAAGTTTACAGATATGTTAGAGTTAATCTGATTCTGATCTATTGCATAGTCTGTTATCTGGCCACCAGACGGCGGGTTTGTTCTACCGCCTGTAGCGCCTGAACCCAGTTCGTACACTTCTTTACCGTTGGTAATAAAATGATCTATGCCTAGCCTGTAGTTAACACTCATCCAGTCGAGTGGCCGGTAGGTAACGTTGCTACTACCGATAAAGCGGCGAGTCTGCTCGGTAAACTCATTGTTTGCCAAAGACCATCTGGGGTTGTCGATAGCGCTGCGATAGTTTAGCTGCCTGTACGGATCATCTGGAAAGGCGAAAGGAAGACCCCAGAGATCGAAGGTTCTGGGGGCGGCGTATAGCGTGAACAACGGGTTAGACAAGTTACTACCACCCGGAATTTTATCAATATCAATATCAGAGTAGTTGGCAGATAGGCCTAATGTTACCTTCTCATGCACGTTGAAGTCGCCGGCTACTTTACCTGTATAGCGTTGCATGCCTGTTGTAGGCACTATCCCTTCCTGGTCTGTATAGCTAAAGCCTATGGCATAGTTTCCGAGTTCACCGCTGTTGGCTACGTTCAGAGCTGTATTCCAGGTATGGCCTGTTTCAAAGAACGGGTCAACGTTATCAAACACTATATTGCCTGGGCGTTCATTGCCCAACTGGTCTGTTATGGTTCCTAACTCGCTTATAGGTACTCCCCAGGAGAGAGAGGTATTAGGGTTGTACTGCCCGCCGCTGCCTTGGGAGTAAGTGCTTTGCAAATCTGGCAAGCGAGATACCCTATCAAAAGTATAGTCTGTGTTAAAAGTTACCGTTGCTCCTTTTTTATCGGCTAAACCTTTACCTTTCTTTGTTGTAATGATAACCACTCCGTTGGATGCGCGCAGGCCGTACAGGGCAGCTGCCGCACCACCTTTCAGCACCGATATCGACTCTATATCGTTTGGGTTGATATCCAGGGCACGGGCTGATGCATCCGCACCACTTACACCACCAGTACCTGGCCCTGAGCCGCCTAACTGAGCAGGCGCGTTACTTTCGATTGGCATACCATCCACTACATACAGTGGCTGGTTATTTCCAGAGAAAGATCTGTTGCCACGCACAGTGATAGTTGAAGACGCACCAGGCAAGCCACTGGATTGCCGTACAATTACACCGGCTACTTTACCCTGAATGGCATTCGTTACATTTGGCTGACCGGCTTTTGAGACGGTTTCCCCCTCCAACTGCTGTACAGAATAGCTGAGGGCTTTTTCTTCCCGCTCTATACCAAAAGCCGTTACCACAACCTCGCCTAGCTGCTTGGTGTCTAAGCCAAGGCTTACATCAATTGTACTGGCATTGCCAATTTTTCGCTCCACCTCGGTATATCCAATGTATCTGAACACCAGCACTTCGCCGGTAGCGGGCACACTTACGGAATATTCACCATTTGCTCCGGTTGTGGCACCAACAGTTGTTCCTTTCACAATCACTGCCACTCCGGGCAATGCCTGACCTGTTTCCTGATCAGTTACTCTTCCCGTTATAGTTCTGGCCTGTTGTGAATAGCCTAAAAGTGGCAATAGCAAAGCCAGCATTAGACTAAGTAGTAGAACCTTTTTCATAAGCACGTTTTTAGCTGTTAAACATAGTATTACTGCTTATTTACGTGCATCCCCCTCTTCTACTCCATTTAAATAATACAATTTTTAAATAAATACATACTAACTGTCTTAAAAATAGTGTTAACATACCAAAATCTTTAGCCGGTGTTATGGTCAAAATAATACATATATTTCTATACAAATCACATCATTTGCCATATACTTCCGTAAAGAGAAAAACCACTTTTAAAGCACTATAATCAAATATTTTAATCTATGATAAAGTATTTATTGTGCTATTACAGAGTAGTTATCTTTCAAAACTTGTTACATGAAACACAGTTTTATACTTGTACTTTTCTTACTAATGCTTCTATGGCAGCAAGAGACTAAGGCGCAGCAGCTGTGCAATTTTGGGGCTCGCGCGGCAGGCATGGGCAACGCTTCGGTCACCACCTCGGATGTATGGGCGATGAGCAACAACACTGCCGGGATAGCTGGTTTAAAAGCTCCGGCAGTTGGTGTTTATGCAGAGAACAGGTTTGGGGAGAGTGGCTTTACAACGGTTGCACTGCAGGCTGTTTACCCTACGCAGCAGTACGGCACTTATGGCTTTAGCGTGAGCCGGTTTGGGGATGCGCTTTTCAGCCAGCAGCACGTAGGCATTGGAGTAGCGCATAAACTAGGGCAGTTTAGCTTGGGAGCCAAGGCGGATGTGTGGCAAATGAGGGTGCAGGAGTATGGCAGCCAGAAAGTAGTGGCACTTTCAGGGGGAGTGCAGGGCGAAGTGGTGCCAGATTTATACTTTGGAGCTTTTGCCTATAACGTTAACCAAGCCCGGTTAGCTTCTTTTGAAGACGAACGCCTGCCCACTACCATGAAAGCAGGGCTCTCCTATCGCCCAACCTCCCGGCTACTGCTTGCCGCCGAAACAGAAAAGAACCTGGACCATAACGCAGATTTTAAGGCAGTCGCTGCCTATGCGCTGCTACAGGAGAAACTTATACTTCGCAGCGGCTTCAGCACCCTTGCCAACAGCCTTAGCTTTGGTGCCGGCTTTAAGGCAAGGCAGCTGCAGGTAGATTATGCCTTCGGCTCCTACTCAGCCATTGGCAACAGCCACCACCTTTCTGTAGCTTATACTTTAAACGCCGATGAATAGCAGTTCTTCCCGCTATACCTGTATCCTGTGCGAAACCCGCTTAATGAAAGGTTCTATGGTAAGGCCCTGCACTACCAGCGATAATAAAACCACGGTGTAGGTGATAGCCACAATTTCGTCCCGAAACATATCTGGTGTTAGCGAGAGCGCCAGCGCAATAGAAATACCGCCGCGAAGACCTCCCCAGGTCATAATGGACAGAGCACCAGGGGCAAATGTACGATGCAGGCCCAGCGTATAACTCGGCACAGCCAGCGCCATATAGCGCACCGCCAGTACAAGTCCGGTGGTTACGACACCAATCACCGCGTACTCCCACCTAAACTCCACCACCATCAGTTCCAACCCAATAAGCACGAAGAGAACCGCATTCATCACCTCATCCACCATCTCCCAAAACTTTGTCAGGTAATCGGCTGTCTGCTCGCTCATAGCCAGCTTGGTGCCTTGGTTGCCGATAAGCAGGCCTGCAGCTACCATGGCCAATGGCCCTGAAAAGTGAAAGATCTGCGCGATACTGTAACCACCCATCACCACGGCCAGCGAAATAATTACCTCGGTTTGGTAATGGTCTATGCGGCGCATGAAGTGAAAGGCAATGTAGCCGATCAGCAGGCCAAGCCCGATGCCGCCACCTACTTCCATGATAAACAACTCCGCTATAAACGAGCCTTCTATATTTCCGATGCCCATTTGCGCAATCTGAAAAAGAGAGATAAACACCACTACGCCTACCCCATCGTTAAAAAGCGACTCGCCGGTTATACTTACCTCCAACGATTTCGGGATTTCGGCTTTTTTCAGGATACCTAGCACGGCAATTGGGTCGGTGGGCGAGATGAGCGCCCCGAACAGCAGACAATATATGTAATCTATCGGCTGCCCCAGCAACATCATCAGGTAGTAAAACAAGGTGCCTGTTACGGCAGTGGAGATGGACACACCCACAGTGGCAAATACCAGAATGGGCCATTTGCTTTCGCGCAGCTTCTCCAGGTCAGTGTGCAGGGCACCGGCAAACAACAGGAAGCTCAGCATAAACTCCAGCAGGATTTCCGAAAAGTTAAGGGCAATGAGCTGCTCTTCCACCAGTGTCTCAAACTGAGGCGATAACGCCCCCACCGCCTGCACCGCCAGCGACAGCAGCAGCCCCGCCAGCAGTAGCGCGATGGCTCCGGGCAGTTTTATGTATTGCTGGTTGATGTAGGCGAAGATGGCAGAGATAACAAGTATGACTGAAAAAATATGAAAGATTTCCATAGGGCAAGTGCGGGTTCAACTTTATAGGACAGAATAAGTATGAGAATATTCTGATACTATTATTTATACTTTTAGTTGTCTATGAAAAGGAGCTTGCTCTTGTGCTGCTTGGTTTTGCTGTGGCTGTTGCCGCTACAGGCACAGGACTATCCGCGCCAGAACATAGACCTCGACCTGCTGGTGCAGGAGCTGTTTTCGGAGCAGGATGACGAGAGCATCAGCTACGAAGACTTTTACGAAACCCTGTTTCAGTACTACCAACGCCCCATAGACCTCAACCGCACCACACCTGAAGAACTTGCCTCGCTTTACCTGCTTTCGCGCCTGCAGATCACCTCTTTTTTTAATTATCTACAGGAAAACGGGGAGCTGCTGAGCATATATGAACTACAGGCTGTGCCGGAGCTAGACCAGGCAACTATTTACCGGCTGCTGCCTTTTGTGCGCGTGCAGGATGCAGGACTGCAGTCAGACGCTCGGCCGCTTTGGCAACGTATGATCGGGGAAGACAACAACGCACTTATACTTCGGTATGAGCGCACGCTACAGGAGCGCCAGGGTTATACTTCTGTGGATACCAGCAGCCGCTCCACCACCCGCTACCTTGGCTCTCCGAATAAACTCTTCCTCCGCTACCGCATCAGCCACGCCAGAGATTATAGCTTCGGGGTTACTGCCGAGAAAGATGCCGGTGAGCAGCTTGCCTGGAGCCCCAGCACCCGCCGCTACGGCTTCGACTATTATACCGCTCACCTGCAGCTCTACAACAAAGGCCGGTTCAAAACGATTGCTCTCGGCGATTACCAATTACAATTTGGGCAGGGGCTGCTGTTGTCTTCGGGCTACAGCGTGGGCAAGGGCAGCGAAACCATTACCACTGTAAGCAGGCCAAACTTAGGCATAAGGCCTTACAGTTCTGTGCTGGAGTATGCTTTCATGAGAGGCGGCGCGGTTACCTATGATTTGGGCAAAGTGGATGTGACCGCTTTTTACTCTAACAAACTGGTAGACGCCAACCTGCAAGCGCAACTCGACACCTTGCTGACAGAGCAGCAGTTTTTCTCCGGCATACAAACCACCGGCTTCCATCGCACGCCCACCGAACTTGCCAACAAAGATGCCGTGCGGGAGCAGGTTTACGGCAGCAGCGCGCAATACCAATCTTCAGATAAAACTTTTTCTGCCGGTATTACCGCACTAGGCACGCATTACAGCTCATCCATCCAAAAAGCCGGGGCACCTTACCAACGCTTTGAGTTTAGCGGCACGCACAATTATAATGTAGGGGCAAACTATAGTTATACTTGGCAGAATGTTTACTTCTTCGGCGAAACGGCTATGAGCAAAAGTGGCGGCATCGGCAGCATCAATGGCTTTATCACCAATCTGTCTAACAAAGTGGAGCTTTCGATGCTTTACCGCTACTACGCCCGCAATTTCCATACTTTTTACGGCAGCGCTTTCGGGGAAGGCACCCGCACTATAAACGAGCAGGGGTTTTATACAGGCATCAAAATAAGGCCACTGCCTAAATGGGAAATAACCGCTTACTACGACAGGTTCAGGTTTCCGTGGCTGCGCTATTTGGTTGATGCTCCCTCGCGGGGCGATGAATACCTGCTGCGGTTATACTACAGGCCCAACCGCCAGAGCAGCCTCTATGCCCAAATGCGTTACGAGAGTAAAGGCAGAAACAGGAGCGGCAACACATCCGCCATAGATTATGTGGCACAGGCAGAGCGCCGGAACTATCTTTTATACTTTGAGACATCCCCATCCAAAACCATCAATCTAAAGTCGCGGGTGCAGTTTAGTAGCTATGAGCAGGAGTCGCCGCAGCAGACGGGGTATTTTATCTCGCAGGATGTTAACTTTACATTTGATAAGATCCGGCTGAGCACCCGCTACGCCCTCTTCGACACCGACAGTTACGACACCCGCCAGTATGCCTATGAGCGCGATGTACTGTATGCTTTCTCTATACCTGCCTTCAGCGGGAAAGGCACCCGGTTTTATACGTTGCTGCAACTGCGCCCCTTCCGCGATTTGGATGTTTGGGTAAAATACGGCCTCACCCATTACCGCAACCAAGATGCTATTGGCAGTGGATTGGAGTTGATTGAAGGGCCAAGAAGATCAGATGTGAAGGTGCAGGTAAGGTATAAATTCTGATTTTACAGCTTCTGGATTGTTTAAAAAGCCATAAAGAGGCGCTTGCTGCCTGGTCAGGTTCAGGAATTTATACTTTGCAATTACTTATACTTTGCACTTTCTATTTCTCACAGCAGCTTTGGGGTTCGTGCAGTGCTGCGCAGTTTGCTTTCACCTCCGCGCCCAGCACTTGGCCATCGCGGCTAAGCTCCAGGTGGCAGCATTCCTGAAAAAGTTGCTTCAGCTTTTCGCGCCCCCGCTGCACCCTGGATTTAGCTCCGGAGTGAGATATGCCCAGCCGTTCCGCAATTTCCTTTTGGCTTACGCCTTCCAGTTCGCTTAGGCGCAGCGCCTCGGCATATTCGATGGGCAGCAGATTTATGAGCGGCTCCACCAGCGCCTCCACTGCCTGCCGGTTTTGTTCAGCCATTTCTTCGGGGTCCGGCAGTTCCTCTTCAAACCTCAGCGGCTCCCGGGTTTTATTCTCCCTGAAAAAATCATGCACCGTGTTGCGTGTAATCTGGTACAGCCAGGCTTTAAGGTTATGCACCCCCTGTAGCTGCTCACAGTTTTTATGCAGCTTCAGGTAAAGCTGCTGCAGTATGTCGTCAGCCGCTTCCTTATCCTGCACACGCTTCCGTACAAAACCTCTTAGCTGGGCCTCGTACGCCATAAAAACAGGTGCTACGGCAGCGCAGCTGTCTTTCGGCAGGTTGGAAGCAGGGTTGATGCAGCAGTTATCCATACTTTAAATGCCTACTATTTTACTTCGTCTTTCCATAAGGCAGATGTCGCGCCACTGGCCCTGCAATTGCCCCAGCCGCTCCCGCAGGCCTATCATCCTAAAACCGCATTGTTCGTGCAGCTTTATACTTGCTACGTTTTCTTTTAGGATGCCTGCCTGCAAAGTCCAGATGCCCGCTCTCTCCGACGCTTTTATCAGCACTTGCAGCAACAGCCTGCCAATGCCTTGCCCTTTGTAGCCAGGATGAATGTAAACACTGTCTTCGGCCACGCCGCTGTACACGCACCTACCCGACACAGCAGTAAGTGCTGCCCAGCCGGCCACTTGCCCGTTATTTGCCAGCGCCACCAACCTGCAGCATTTCATGTATTTGCTGTCCCACTCCTGCCACTCAGGAGCTTTGGTTTCCAGGGTGGCGTTGTTGGTGGCTATGCCCAGCTCGTAAATTTCCTTTACCTGCGGATATTGCTCCGGCAGCATTTCGGTAAGCTGCACAAGGTTTCGTGTTGCAGTCTCCATTTTTTGGGGAGTAAATGTAAATCAGTAGCAAGTATGAAAGTATGCCTGCTACTGATTTTTCCTTTGTTCTATTCTGTACTAAATGGCATCGGCGGCTTCGGGGCAGCATTTGGTGGCTGGCTCACCATACACAGTAGACTCCCCAAAAGTATAAAAGGCTTCCCAATCCACGCCCTGCGGGTCTGTAATCCACGACTTCTCAGACTTAGCGTAGCAGCAGGTGCATTTTCCCTCTTCCCGGATGGCACCTTTTGCCTCTTTAAGTCGTCCGTATACCTGCCCCAGCTCCTCTTCGCTCTCAGCCTGTATGCCTAAATGCTCAATGCCTGCGTTTTCCGGATGAAACGAGATTGCGAAGTTAACACGCGGGTCCTCCAACATCCACTTGGCATAATCCGGCTTCAGTACGGTTGGCTCAGAGCCAAACAAGGCAGTGTAGAAAGCGGTAGACTCCTGCAGGTTTTTAACTCTTACGTTTACGTGAAATCTTTTCATGGCTCTATCTTTTTAGGTGTTTTATACTTGTTACACCCTGATGACGGAGCGACTCCTGAAAAGACGCAGCTTTTAGTAAAGTATTTTTCCTATAGTTTAAATAATTCCGCTAGCTCAGGATTATACTAAGCTGGCGGAGTTAAATTTATTCTTTGCTGTTTAGCTCATCGGCTGGTCTGGCACAAAACTGTACTGCCAGCAGCTCCGGCTCTATTGGATGTTCTTCACGAATACTACCTGCTCGGCATCTGCTTTGATAACATTGTTGTAGAACTCTACCAGTTGCGCATATGTCTCCGGTGCAAAACGGCCTTTGTTCATTTGCATGCGGCGCATATAGGTTACGCGCTGCCCATCAACTTTTACTGACGCTGTATACTCCCCGAAAACCGATTTGTGCTGCACCTGGCGTGGCAGATACTCAACAGAATAGCCCACTGGCATCTCAATCTCAACCGTATCTACATCAACATAGGCCATTACGCGCACCACGTCTGTCAATCGTTTCTCTTTCTGGTTAGGTACGTGTGTCCATTTACTCATTAGGTTTGGGTTAACGAACATACGCTTGCCGCTGAGCGTGGCACACTGGCGCAGGCTCAGCTCCAGGTTTTCATGTATACTTGGCACGCGATCCTTTTTCTGCGCAAAGCTGAACTTGCTGATCTCGAAGGGAGGAGCTGTGGTGTTTTCGTAAAGCCACTTGCGCTGATCCTCTGGTTTTCTATTAGCTATCAACTGGTCACGGGTTTCCTGCTGAATTCCGGTATAGCGGGTATTTACGCTCGCGGTGCCGCTGCCTTTTTCGTCAAGCTGTACTTTTATACTTCTGATCTGCTGGTTATCCGTTGCGTTGTAGGCTGTGGTTTTTACTAATTTGCCACCATCCGGCGTGATAAGCAGCGCGTGGCGGTCGCCGGTAAAACTGCCGTTATAACCGGCTGCCTCCGTCTGGCTTGTACACTCCAGCCACATCGTATCCTGTGGCATCGGCACGCAAAGTATAACGTGGTTAAACTGGCTGCTCGGAAATTCAGTTCTGATATCGGCTTTGCCTTCCCCCGCATTAATCAAAGCGTAATAAGAATCCACGCCCACTGCCTGCAGCATGGCTTGCGTATAGTTGGAGAGCGCTTTGCAATCGCCATAGCCTTTGCTGTCTACAAAGTTTGCCTCAAAAGGCTGCCAACCACCAATACCCAACTGTATGGACACATAACGGGTTTTGCCCTGCATGTAGTCATAAACCAGGCGCACTTTCTCTTCCGTAGAATTAGCGTTGGCCGTTAAGGTTGTCAGCTTGGCTACAGTTTCAGCAGGCAATGCGCCGCGCCCCTGGTTCAGCTTATGCTGCCAAAGCCCGAAGTCTTTCCAGGTTTCCATACTTCCTTTGTAGCCATCTACTTCAAACTCACTGGGAGCCGTCAGCACCATAGGCACTAATTCGCTGAAGCCGGGGCCGTAGGGCTCATACTCAACAGGTTTCAGGTTGCTTACCTCCCAGTTGTAAATCTGGTGTGTGCCGCTGTTTATCACCTCCACCTTTTGGGGCAGGTTGCTTTCCAGGTAGCGCAGCTTTGCGTTTAAAGGCACCTGCACCTGCAGGCTGGCTTTTTCCACAGAAAGGTTTTCTTCGTCCTGCGGCATCCAGCGCGGGTAAAACATCATGTTAGACTGCGATACCTCATACTCAAACTCAACTGTATAAGGGTACACGCTATACTCCAGGTTGGCAATTTTTACGCGGCTATCCTCGTATACTGATATGCTACTGATGGCGCTCACGTCTTTAATATCGCTGTTCTTAAGCTTTTTCAGGCGTTTCCCAAAACGGTCGTAAGAGGTGCCGCTGATGTGGCTTACCTTACTGAGTTTGCTGTAAGGCACATAAAGGGTTGCGCGGTGGTCGCCGTTCTCGTTCAGGATGGTGATGGTGGTTTTGAAACGAAGTGTGCCGCTGTTGATGGAGTTAACGGTAAATACTGTTTCTTCGGATCGTATAATTGCATTGGCCTCTTTGCTTAATTCTGAAAGAGAAGTGCTGTCCGAAGCAAATGCCTGCGGTGCCAGCAAAATGCAGCAGATTAAAACGCAGAGCCAATTAAGTTTCTTATTTATTTGTAACATAGCTGATTACCTCAATACTATAAAGTAGCAGGCGTTAGAGCAGGCCTGCTATAGCTTGTAGCCACAGCAAGTCTGCTCCAATGCCATCCTATAAATTAATTAGCTGCTATTTTTTTCAGTACTATTTGCTCCGCGTGCTTCGCGATAATCTGGTTGTAGAACTCCTTCAGATAGGCATACTCCGGAGCGTAAAACACGGGCTTGTTAATGCTCACCTTGCTCATAACCTGTACAGAATTCCCCTGCTGCTGCACCATGTACATAAACCGGCCACCGTTTTCCGGCAGGTTTACAGCAATACTTTTAGGTGCTTCCTCTATTGCGTAGCCTTCTGGTATTGTCAGGTTGCAAATGTACGTCTCGTCTACCGGTGTGCCGAAATCCACCGGGTAAAGGCGCTCCGTCAGTTTGAACGGATTCTCTTTCTCGCCACGGCCCAGCATGGGGTTCAGGTAGATAATATCGTTTGAGCGGCCGCTGCCGTTTACGCTAATGTTGTAAGAAATATCCAGCGGATTACTTAGCTCGTTCAGGTTGATGATCTCGGGCTTTGTCAGTTTAAAATCACCCACTTCTTTAGCCAGGCGCTCTGTATACTTGCTTTCGCCTTCATCCAGAATAGTTCTGCGCAGGCTTATAGCACCATACCCACCCAATGATTCGCGACCAGTCCCTACCACTTCACCTTGCTCGTTCATGGTCAGGTTAGCACTGAACAGCTTCGTATAGTTCGTAGCTGGCGTTAAACTCACCCAGCGGTCTGCCCCTTTCTTTATCAGGCGGCCCTGGCCATTCAGGCAGCGGCCCGGAAGCACCCCTACCGTTACCAGAGGGTCAGTGGCATCAAGAAGGTATTCCTTGTCGCCTACCTTTACTTGGGCTATCACATAATTAAACTTAGAAATCATAGGCGACATAGCCGTATTAATGCGACCATTCTCACGGGTGCTCACAATTACTGGTGAGGCGTCAAAACCAGCTTCCTGTAGCATAGATGTTAGCAGCAGGTTAAGATCTGCTGCGTTTCCGGTACGCTCATCCCAAGCCTTCCGAATAGTGGTATTGGCATATAAGCTATTTCTGCCGTTCCACTTCATGCGGTTTTTTACCAGGCTAAAAATAGCCGCTAACTGCTCCTCCTGCCCTTTATACTTGCTCTGGATAGCGGCAAGTTCATCCTTAAAAAAGCCGCTACGGTTCAGCTGCACGCCAAATTTATCTTCTGACATCAGGTCTGTTGTAACTTTAGCCCAATCGCCGGTCATGGTGCGGGATGCCTGCCCCGGAATATGCACCCGCTGCAGCTCAAACTCAATTTTCGACTGATAATCGCGCAGCGTGGTAATGTACTTTTCCTCCTTTAGGGCCGGCACATCCTTCATTATCCAAACATAGGCGTTGTTATAGGTATCAGGCGTAACTTTTGCGCCGCCAGTGGCTACCTCTTTTTCATTTTCGCTTTTATAGAGCCCGTTGTAGCCCTGCATCTGAAATTTATAATCAAAATACTCCGGTATGCGTGCGCGGTACTCACTCCAAAGCACCGGAATGCTCTGCTGGAACTCCCAATCCCGTAGCGTATATACAAAATCTGAAGTTATGGTATAGGTTACATCAATCACTGAACCCTCCTTCACGTTAGGCATGGTAAACTTTTTAGCATACCAAAACTCAGAGGTCTTCTCATCGAAAACGCTTTGCCCCTCTAATTTGTCTTTTTTAACTTCTCCGTCCTCCAGGTTATAAGTAAACCCTCTGATGGAACTTACTTTCTCCTTGCCCGATCCTTTTTGGTAGTATGGCACTACCACATCGGCCCAGTCATAAGCTGATTTTTTGAATATCTTGATCCGGATTTGGCGCTCAAATACCACCTTTAAGTCGCCTATGTAATCAAAGCGGGTAAAGCCGTAGTCAGAAAGTATAACAGCGGCGGCAGAGGTGTCTTTGTCGTACGAGCTCATTTTAAGCTCCTCTTCGGATACCTTGCCGAATTTTACAACCTGCGCGGCTGTATGATGGGAAAAACCGGCCAAAATGAGGGCCAGTACAAATAGTTTTGTAAAATTTGCTTTCATAGGCAATGTTAAAATAATTGATAACTGTTTCGTGCGTGCAATTTCAAGTACTTGTAAAAATCAAAGGGATGGCAGCTTAATGCTTAGCAAATCAGCAGGATATAAAACCAAGCTCCTTTTAATTTTCTATAAAGAAAGCTATATTTTACTATATAGTCAAAATGAACTAGAGATTTTTTATCAGGTATTTTAGATAAATCATACAAGTTGCGTTCAAGGCTAATTTATACTTCTCCTGACGTTAATTTAGTCAGCAAACAGTGCTTTAATGCTTTAATCTAACTTTTTAAAATATGTATCCGTTTGCTGTGCCTCCTCTGTTATACTTAGAGCCTGTTTAGAGTTTATTAATACTACACTGCCTGCCCTTATTGCGTGTTTTCACCAGCAAGATTAACAGCATCTGCATTTTGATTGTTGGTGAAAAACACCAACAATGGCGGGTGTAGGCCCTATAACCAAAAACTCTAAACAGCTTCTTTTTCTGCTGAGGCTCTAACAAAAGCTAAAGCAGCTTAAACCGTGCACAAAAGTTTTTCGCTTCGGAAAGGCTTTTATGATTGATAAATCTAGAGATTTATAATTGGACAGAGTACATTCTACAGCGGCATCACTAGTAAAAGTTATACTTTAAAACTTTATATAAATGTTAACTTCTATCGAGAGGCATCAGCATTTAATTGTATAGGTATAGACGTTTCAGAAGTCTTGGTAAGTATAAATCTAGAACTGGCAATTACTTTTTGAGGAGGAGGAGGCGCTGCTGCATGTACATATTTTCGATTTCACACCTATTCTATTATGTGACCAGCTAAAGCAACTGGTATACACGCTACTTCAAGTATAAATCCGCTGTATTAGTATTGTGCAAGTTTACAAGTCGCACATTACTTATACTTTATTAGATTTGATTATTGATTTAAGCAAAATATGCTTGAGTCTGCAGTTATTGTACTTGATTGGAGAATTGAAGCTTGTACTGATAAATGGAGGAGTGATATTTAGATTAAGCTGAATGCCAAAAATGCTTTTACAGGAAGGCCAGGAGCTTCGAGCTTCCGGGTGATGGAAATAAAAAATACAGCGTGGCAACCAAGGGTGAATTTGGTGTTACCACGCTGCATTTAAACATATTATTACTGTTTATAGGTGATCTGTAAAATTACTCTTGTCTGACCAAAACTCCCGGCAGGCTTCGCGCTGATCTTCTATAAACTTAGAGTTCTTTTTAAGGTCTTTCCAGTTACCGTAACCAAGGCGCTCGCACATTCTGAAAAAGCTGTCTCCCTGGTTTTTTTGTCCTTTTACCCTAACAAGTGAGCTAAGCAACGGGCGACCGGCTTTATACTCTCTCTCGGAAATTTCGTCGATTACTTCAGCAAGCATCGACTTCTCGTGCGGGTTTTCCAGGTTAAGGCCAAGCTCAGCTTCGTAGATTAGGTTCTGAAAAGACATCAGATGTGCTCTACCGCGAGCTACTTGAATGAGTTTCTTTCGTACGCGTGAATTCATGGTGTGCAATTATGAGGTTAAGCAGGTAAACTTATAAAGCGGCAAATTCTTTTTGCCGTTTTCCTGCAATTGTAAAACGATATATATACTTATAAACGTATAAAATCGAAAAAAGGTTGCACAACGTGTACAATTATCTTCTAGTTTTAATGCAATAGATTATAGGTTGTTGTAAATGTTATAAAGCTCTATCGTAGCTGCCGGGGCTGCTTTTCAGACAAGTACTTCCAGTAGCGCTTTGGGACATGCCGCAGGTGCAGTTTTGGGTTTTTACGCTCTGGTATATTTACGTTATCGAAGTATACTTGCCAAAGCTGCTGGTAAATATCCTCCTCCTGATCTTTGGCATCTGCAGTTAACGTGGCATGTTTTTGGTTTGGCGGCAGCTCCAGATTTATTAATGACACCTGGTTGAGATCATAATAAGCGCCATACCGGCGGTTTGTATCGTAAATCGCCCAAGGCTGGTCAGCGTACCGCTTCTCAAAGTGCTTTACAATCAGCGGCAGCACATTAAAGTCCGGGGAGATTGTAGCGAAGTATAAACCGTCGGTGGTTTTCTGAAAACGCACAAATGCTTCCATCCTGTGCTTTTCGCGGTGCACCTGCTTGGCGGCCTGCTGCACCTGCAGCACACAGGGCGCGGCGTAGTTGCCTTCAATGTTTTCCTTAGAGCTGAAAACCAGCTTTGTGTAATCAAAAATAATTAGCTCAAACTGCGGCTGCCCCCATAGGTATGTATGGTAAAGTGCCTGCTGCGCCCCGACGCTAAGCTTTTTCTGGAGCCCCTGCCACACCCGGTTGGCTTTCTCCTCATCGGCAACTACAGCAACCGTCTGCCCGAACATACTTGGCTGCGCCACGTGCTCCTGCTCAATAGCCGTTGGCCATGCTTTACGTTCAAAGGCTTCAAATACTACTGTTAGCAGCCCTTCAAAAGTACCGTCGTAAGTATAAAGATGCATCTGAAAATATAAACCGGTTATTACAGGCTGTGTTATTTACTCGCGTTGCGGCCTTTCTCAGCGGTTTCAGCCTGCGCACGAGATGAAAGACTTTGCAGTTGTGGCACCAGCATGTTCAGTTTACAGTACAAAGATACTCGAGCTACTTTTTGATTCTTTCTCATAACTAACACCTTCTTAGGTTGGATTGATTTGGAAGTATAACTTGGTATTAATGATTTCCTTTTCCTTTCTCTCATGCCTCTTCCCCTTCTCCTTTGTTGCTACCCTACCTGCCGAAACAGGTCCAACTGCTGCTTCAGTAAAGCACTCCGCACAGAGCCCTCTCCAAACAGAATTTTTCTCCGGATAAG
Organism: uncultured Pontibacter sp.; assembly: GCF_947495565.1. Lineage (GTDB taxonomy): Bacteria > Bacteroidota > Bacteroidia > Cytophagales > Hymenobacteraceae > Pontibacter. The sequence goes on along the minus strand of NZ_CANLZM010000003.1, from coordinate 230,809 downwards.
CTCCGATTCAAAATCCTGGCGCTGCAGACTTTTGGTTTGGCAGGTGATAAAGTACTTTGCCCGCTTCAGCACGACGCCCATCTGCCGCAGGTGCTCAAAATTCAGCGGTGTAAATCTTCTGGCCGATACAATCTTCTGAGCGCTCTTTATGCCGATACCCGGCACACGCAAAATCATCTCATAGTCAGCCGTGTTTAGCTCCACCGGAAATATATGGCGGTTGCGCAGCGCCCAGCCCAGCTTCGGGTCTATGTCCAGGTCCAGGTGCGGATGCAGCTCATCCACAATCTCTTTAGCATCGAACCCATAAAAGCGCATGAGCCAATCGGCCTGGTAAATTCGATTTTCCCGTATAATGGGCGGCTCTGTAATAATAGGCAGGCGGTTATCGCTGCTTATCGGTACATAGCCGGAGTAATACACCCGCTTCAGGCTATAGTCTTTGTAAAGTTGGCTCGACAGCTGCAGAATCTGATGATCGTTTTCGGCAGAGGCCCCTACAATAAGCTGCGTACTCTGGCCTGCCGGCGCAAAACTTGGTGCCGACTTAAACAGTTTCTTCTCCTCCTTGGCCTGTACCAGCTGCTGCTTAATGTTGCCCATTGGCTCCAGCACCTCTTTGTAGTTCTTCTCCGGCGCAAGCTGCTGCAAACTCATTTCCGACGGAAGCTCTATGTTTACACTCAACCTATCGGCATACAGTCCGGCCTCCTTTATCAGCTCCTCACTGGCTCCCGGTATAGTTTTCAGGTGAATGTAGCCGTTAAACTTATGCTCTTGCCGAAGCTTTTTAGCCACACGCACCAGTCGCTCCATTGTATAATCGGCATTTTTAAAGATGCCTGAGCTTAGAAACAGGCCCTCGATGTAGTTGCGGCGGTAGAAGTTGATTGTCAGGTCCACCACCTCCTGCACCGTAAAGGCGGCACGCTTCACGTCGTTGCTCCTTCTGGTAACACAGTAGGCACAGTCGAAAATGCAATGGTTTGTAAGCAGTATTTTCAGCAGCGATACGCAACGACCATCCTCTGTATAACTATGGCAAATACCCATACCCTCAGCATTGCCTAGCCCTTTGTTCTCATTTTTGCGTTTGCCACCGCTAGATGAGCAGGAAACATCATACTTGGCAGCATCTGCTAAAATAGTTAGCTTTTCTATCAATCTGTTCTCCATATCGCCGTGCTTCTCTACTTCTAATGGGTTAAAGATACGTCTATTGTAAACATAAGCCCAATATTTTTAGCAATTTTTATCCACATCTTTGTCTGCAGGTGTTCATAAACTAACAAAATTAGCATCACTCACTACACCATACTTTCGCCTGATTAGCTATAGTGTACCATAATTGCTATTTTTATAGGCTCAGGCCATCATATCTGGCAACAGAAAACGTTATATTGGAAGGCTAAAACCGAAGCCGATGCTGCCTCGCTATACTACTTATGCCTTACTTACACCCTACATTTAGATTTCTGCCGCTGGCATGCCTGCTGTGTATGCTGCTGCTTTGCATAGGCGTGTGTCAGGGGCAGGAGCAGCCTCAGGATACGGTTCAAACTCAGCCTGCCTTCCAAGACTCCGTTCAGCAATCCTTTAACGCCCGTATCATCGAGAACCTCAAGCAGATGTCGGAGCGGAAAACGATAATGGGCAAACTGCTGAGGGCGCTGCTTGATTTTGACAGGAAGGAGGAGGAAGCGTTTGGCATGGATGCTGAGCTGATCCGTAAGGAGTATGAGCTGCACAACTACAAAGTAGTGCGCCGCATTGATATCCTGACCCTAGACCCGTTTGGCTACTCTATTAACGATACCTCCAGGGTCCCGCGCAATTTCTTCGAGAAAGCCGGCAACTCGCTGCACATCAAAACCGGCCGCGGGCAAGTCCGCAATAAGCTGCTTTTCCGCAAAATGGAACGGCTGGAGCCACTGGCTTTGGTAGAATCCGAGCGTTTGCTGCGCCAGACGCGCCACATCCTGGATGCCAGAATTATTGTAAATGAGGAGACCACCACCAACGACAGCGTGGATGTGTTTGTGGTTACAAGGGATATTTTCAGTTTAGGCGGCTCCGGCTCTTACACGCCTTCCTCCGGCAAAGGGCGCGTTACCTTGCGGGAGCTTAATTTCCTAGGGCAGGGCCACCAGGTGGAAGGCACGTATAAGTTTAACCTTAACAGACCGCGGCCTTGGGAGGTGGCAGGTTTTTATACTGTTGAAAACATTGGCAGAACTTACATCACAGCCGACCTGGCTTATGTAGACGAGAATTACTACAAAGAGAAAAGCTTTTTCCTGCGCCGTGATTTCTTCTCGCTTAACACCAAGTATGCCGGTGCCGTGGGAGCCAGCTGGATAGAGGAGCGCCTGCTGCTGCCATCCGCCCCAGAAGACACTGTAGCGCGTTTCGGCAATGTTGGCTATACGCAGCAGGATGCATGGCTGGGGCGCACATTAAAGTTTAAATCATACAACCTGGGTTATGAGCCGCGTGGCCGTATTATACTTGGCGCCCGCGTTATCAATACAAACTACAGCATCACCCCGACAGAGAATTTCCAGGACAATACGCTGATGATGGGCAGCGTGGGTTACAGCATCCGGAAGTACTACAAAGACCGTTATATTTTTGGCTTTGGCCGAACAGAAGACATACCGGTAGGCACGCTGTTTTCCGTAACAGGCGGCTACCAGGATGGCGATATTTGGGACCGCCGCTACTTTGGCACCTCCCTCTCCTTTGCCAAGTATGGCACTAACTTCGGCTACCTCTACAGCAGGGTTGGCTACGGCACTTTTATCAGGGATGACCGCTGGGAGCAAGGCGTGCTGGATGTGGAGACATTATTTATTACCAGGCTGGCGGAGTGGGGCAACTGGAAGCTGCGGCATTATCTGCTGGGGCGCGGCACGCTGGGCATTAACCGTAACCCGGAGGAGCTTCTCTCTATCGATAACGAAAGTGGCGTCCGGGGATTCCGCTCTGACCTGGTGCGGGGCACGCGTCGGGCATCGTTTAACTATGAGGCAAACCTGTTTACTCCGCTCTCGCTGCTGGGTTTCCGGCTGGCTACTTTTGTGTATGCTGATTTAGCCTGGCTCTCGGTTGGCAACCAAAGCTCCCCGTTTCAGGAGAAGCCCTACCGCAGCTACGGCATTGGCTTCAGGTTCCGGAACGAGTTTACCTCTTTTAGCACCATACAAATAACTTTAGGATATTACCCACAGCTTCCGCCCAGCAGTAACATGCGGGATTTCAGGCTGTACGAGTCTTCGGCACCGTTCTATGACTTCCGAAATTTTGAGTTTGGCCGCCCCGGCGTAGCAGAGTTTTATTAATATCTCGTATCCTTTTGGCGCTTAAGCCTGTTTATAGGGTAGTATAAAAACCCTAAACAGCAATTACGCACCTATGAAAAAAGTTAGAGAGAAAAACGAATATGAAGGAAACCCGGTAGGTCTGCCTAAAGAAACAGCTACGGCCATGGCCAAAGAGCTCGACCGCCACCTGGCTTCATTTATTGTACTATATCATCAGTATCACAAACACCATTGGCTGGTAGAAGGCCCGCAGTTCCGCGATCTGCACTTGTTCTTTGAGGAGCATTACACCGAGATTCACGAACAGTACGACGCCATTGCCGAGCGCCTTACCGTAATGGGCTACTGCCCTACCTGCCACCCGGCCAATCAGCTCAAGATTGCTTACCTGGAGCACGAGGAAGAAGGCGAATTCCGTATCCGCGAAATGCTGAACAAAGATATGGACGATGAGAAAACCATTGCCGTAGAGCTGCGCAAGTCAATTAAGAAGGCTTTTGAGATGGAGGATTTTGCTACCAAATCGCTGCTGGAAGGCATCCTGCTGAAGACAGAGGACCGTTGCCATCACATCGAGCACTTCCTGGGCGAAGACGGCCTATCAATCGGCCTGATTGCCAAACCTGAAGACATCATGGAAGACGGGGAAGCCGACGAGTCTAAATCAAAATTAAAGAAAAAAGCCAAGGCTTAAGACACCTCTGCAAGTACAAAGTATAAAACCCCGGTGGCGCAAGCTGCCGGGGTTTTATACTTTGTATGTGTGTTTGCCATGGCAGATATTACATAGCCACTGCTTACATCTAGCTGCTGTCATTGTACGTGTAGGTCGTGACCTGTCCCTACAAGTATGAACCCACCCATAGATTTGCTCGTGAACGATTACCAGTCCCCTGCTCCTTCGAAGGAGGACTTTGGTTAAGCGGTGGCTAGCTGTATCATCCAACCACCCCTAACCCCTCCTTGGCTAAGGTGGGGAATTCTGTTTAAGCTCCGTCAGCAGCGGCTATCGAAATAATTCCCAGTTCTTGGGTTGAGCGCCTTCTAGATTTCTGGTTTCGCTTCAGCGAAATTGCGACGCAGGAGCAAAGGAAATGCAGAAGGCGCGATGCCCTTAAAGAGGGCCCCTTCCCCCAGGACGAGGCCTCCCTTAAAGAGGGCCCCTACCCCCGCCTGGAGGGAGCCAAAGCCAGAGTTGAAACGAGCAGCTGGTAAAGCAGAGGATAAACAGCTACTAGAAAGTATAGCTTGGTTCTAGCTACAGCAGGCTGCGGCTATCCGAGTATGAACCGACGAGTATAGAGTATAGCCTGTTTCTAACTAAAACAAGCAGCGGCATGCGCCAGAAAAAAACGCAGTTACAAATGATTCATAGTATAAATCAACCGGCTCATACTTATACTTCTAGCAAAATATATCATTTATACCCATTTATCTATTGTTGCAACTTTTAAGCCCGCCCGCTTTTTATTAGATTTGTAGAGGGAGTGCAGCCTCTGCACCAGAACACCTCTTAACGCAACACAACCATGGTAGATTTAGGCAATTATAACGAGCTGGAGATAGCGCGTGAAGTAGACTTTGGCGTATACCTTAGCTCCGAAGATGGAGATATTCTGCTGCCGGGCAAATACTTACCCGAAGGCGCAAAGGTAGGCGACAAGCTTCGCGTTTTCATATACCGCGATTCCGAAGACCGCATGATTGCCACCACACTGGAGCCTTATGCCACCATCGGTGAGTTTGCCTGCCTTACCTGCACCGACGAAACGCCTTTCGGAGCCTTCCTGGACTGGGGCCTGGAGAAAGACCTGCTGGTGCCGCTAAACAACCAGAAAAACAAAATGCAAGTGGGCCGCAAGTACTGCGTGTATGTTTACCTGGATGAAACCTCAGACCGCGTAGTGGCTACCTCCAAACTAGGCAAATACCTGCACAATGAGGACATTAAACTAAGCGAGGGCGATGAAGTACAGTTACTTGTAGCCGGGCTTACCGATATAGGCATCAAAGTACTTATCAACAGCGAGTACATGGGCATACTTTATAAGAATGAGGTATTCCAGGATTTGCGCATCGGCGATAAAGCGACAGGCTACATTAAGCTCATCCGCCCGGATAACAAAATTGATGTGACGCTGCGCAAGCCAGGCATAAACCAGAAAGAGGAAAAAGACGATGCCGCCGATAAAATCATGCGCTCGCTGGAGCAGGGCAGCGGCTGGATGCCTCTTTCTGACAACAGCTCTCCCGAGGACATTTACCAGACACTGGGCATGAGCAAGAAAACATTTAAACGCGCCATTGGCAGTTTGTATAAAGCAGGTAAAATCACCATTGAGCCAGACAACATCCGGCTGAAAAAAGGATAACACCTGCCGCACCGCCACCCGAGTAGACACACGCACCTACAACATACCTGACGATCTCACTTTTAAAACCTTTGCACCCCTGACAAGGTGCAGCCTTGATGTATGCTTACTAAACTATTACCCTTCGCGCTGTTATTAAGCTTGTGCACTGGCGGAGCGCACGCACACGAAACCAAACGCAACAACGATACAGAAAATAGCAAGAGCAGTAAAACCTCTAAAGTTACCAGAACGCAGGTAGTGCCCGTGCTGGATGGATACCTGGAGCCGGAAGTATGGCAACAGGTACAGCCGGCGCAGAACTTCTACCGCTACGACCCCCTGAACGGCAGGCCGTCTTCCCAGAAGACAGAGGTATACATGCTTTTTGATAACGATGCAGTATACATTGGCGCAATGCTTTACGATACCGCCCCCGATTCTATACTTACCCAACTGGGCCAACGCGACTCCGGCGAAAATAACTCTGATATGTTTGGGATATACCTGGACACTTACAACGACAAGCAGAATGCATTTGCTTTTTTGGTGTCAGCGGCCGGAGTGCAGACCGATATTAAGCACTCCCAGGGCAACGAAGACTGGAACTGGGATGCCGTTTGGGAAAGCAGCGTAAGTACCCACGAAAATGGCTGGACAGTGGAAATGCGCATCCCTTACGGCGCAATCCGTTTTCCGGAGGCTGAGGTGCAGACCTGGGGCGTGAATTATATGCGGGTGGTGCGCCGCAACCGCGAAAAGTCCTACTGGAGCCACGTAGACAACTCTGTCAGCGGACTGATAAACCAGGCGGGCCGTGTGATAGGTATAGAGGGCGTTAAGTCTCCGGTCAGGCTCCAATTTATGCCTTACATTTCAGGGTACGTAAACCACTACCCGAACAGCAACAGCGAAACCGATGGCGACACCAAGGACGTCTCCCACTCCATTAATGGCGGCATGGATGTAAAGTATGGCATCAACGACGCTTTTACCCTGGACGTAACCCTGATCCCGGATTTTGGACAAACACAGTCGGACAATCAAGTGCTCAACCTGGGGCCATTTGAAGTAAAGTATAGCGAGAACCGGCAGTTTTTTACCGAAGGCACTGAGCTGTTTAACAAAGCTGGCTTATTTTACTCCCGCCGCATCGGCGCAAGACCTGTGGGCCATGGCTACGTAGAGGAGCAGCTGTTGAATGGCGAGATAATAGACCGTAACCCCGTGGAAACGCAATTACTGAACGCCGCCAAGGTATCCGGAAGAACGCGCCGAGGCTTAGGCATCGGCCTGTTTAACGCCTTTACCGGCAACACCTACGCCACTGTGCAAGACTCCCTCACCGGCACCACCCGCGAAGTGCTCACAGATCCGTTTACCAACTATAATGTTTTTGTGCTGGACCAAACGCTGCCGCGCAACTCATACCTTACCTTTACCAACACCAACGTTACCCGCGCCAGCAGCTTTTACGATGCCAACGTAACAGGCCTCCGCGCTCGTTTTGCTGATAAAAACAATATGTTTGCCCTCACCGGCGGCGGAAACTTAAGCCAACTCTACGGTAAGGATGAGGAAAACGGTGTAGACCTGGGCCACCAGTATTTTGTGAACCTAAGCAAGATAAGCGGCAACTTGCGCTACGGCATTAACCATAACGTAGAGTCTGATACATACGATATCAACGACCTGGGTTACCTGAGCAACAACAACGAGATAAGCACCAGCGCCAGCATCAGCTATAATTTTTACCAGCCCGTTTGGAAGTTCCTTTCGTGGAGCAACAGCTTTAGCGTGGGGCACAGCATGCTGTACGAGCCAAATAAATTCACCGCCTTCGACCTGAGCGCCAGAACCAGTATGCGCTTCCGTAACTTTACCAGCATGTGGGTAAACGCCAGCCTGCGCCCCGGCGATAGGTATGATTACTTTGAGGCGCGCACTTTTCCGCAGGTATTTATTAAGCCGCCGGCCGTTAGCTCCAGCATCGGCATCAGCACCGATTACCGCAAGCGCTTTGCCCTGGACGCCTCTACCAACCTCTGGCGCTCCCGCCGCTACGACCAAAATAGCTGGTCATTCAATTTTGAGCCACGATTCCGTGTAAACGACAAATTCTCCATCGTGAACGGCAACAGCTACAGCATCGACAAACGCAACATCGGGTATGCAGACAAGTATGAGGATACCCAGCAGAACACCCATATCCTCTTCGGCGACCGCACCCTTACCACCGTCAGCACCACCATCAGCAGCGCCTACATTTTTAACGAGCGCTCAGGGCTGACGCTGAACATGCGCCATTACTGGTCCAGAGCCGCTTATAAAAGCTTTTTCGAACTGACTGAGGACGGCCTGCTGCAGCCAACCACAACGGAACAGGGAGTTTATACTTCCGAGATCAACGACATCAATTACAACACCTTCACCATGGACCTGGTGTACAGCTGGCGCTTTGCACCGGGCAGCGAGCTACGCGTGGTTTGGAAGAATTTTATAGAGGACAGAGGCAGCGAGATCGAAAACCGGTACTTCGATAATATGTCTAACACCTTTGCCGTGCCGCAAAACAATAATTTCTCGGTTAAACTGCTATACTTCATAGACTATATATCGCTTAAGAACGTATTTTCTGCATAAGAAAAAAACTTATGCAAAAAGTAAGAACCGCACTGATAGCCGGAGCCAGCGGATTAGTAGGCGGGCACCTGCTCTCCCTGCTGCTCAGGAGCGAGCGCTATAGCCAAGTTATCTCTGTTGGCCGCCACGAACTGCCGCTTATCCACCCGAAACTGGACCAGCAGGTTATTAATTTCGACAGGATGAAGGACTATGCCGCAGAGATGGTTGCCGATGATGTTTTCTGCTGCCTTGGCACTACCATAAAAAAGGCCGGCTCTAAAGACAGCTTCTATAAAGTAGATTATACTTATGTAACGCAGCTGGCAGAACTAACGGCCCGCAAAGGAGCCATACAGTTTCTGGTGGTATCGGCGATGGGGGCGGATGCCGGCTCGATGATCTTCTACAACAAAGTAAAAGGCGAGATGGAGCGCGATGTGCAGCAGCAGCCCTTCAACGCGGTTCATATTTTCCGGCCTTCGTTGCTGCTGGGAGAGCGCGAAGAGAAACGCACCGGCGAGGACTTCGCCAGCAAAGTGATGAAGCCGCTTAGCTCCCTCATGATTGGGCCGCTGGAGAAGTATAAACCTATAGAAGCAGAAACTGTGGCGCGTGCCATGCTTGCTGCCGCCAAGGCTGAAAAACCCGGCAAGCACATTCACCCATCCGATGATATTGCCCACCTAGGCTCTTAACTTTAAGCAGTTGGCCGCGTAAGCTTGTTCTCAGAAAGTATAAAGTATGGCTAAACAAAAGCTACAACACGTTTTCCCGAAGGCGATGCGCTACGACCCCGAATGGGTGCGCCGCCACTCTATGGGAGAGAACGTGCTTTTTAACCTCGAGAGCCTCACCAAGTCTTTAGACCTGAAACCGGGCATGCGCGTGCTGGACCTGGGCTGCGGCAAAGCCATTAGCTCTATTTTTCTGGCCAAAGAGTTTGGCGTGACTGTGTATGCCGTAGATGAAGCCGTATCAGCCAGCGATAATTTCCAGCGCATCTGCCAGTCAGGTTGCCAGGACAGGGTAATACCGCTGGAGGCTGATGCCCGTGCACTGCCTTTTGCACAGGAGTATTTTGACGCCGTGATTGTGGTGGATTCTTATACTTACTTCGGGACCGACGAAAAGTACCTGCCCTATATTGCCAGATTTCTAAAACCAGAAGGTTGTATTGCCATTGTGGATGTCTGCTTTACCGAAGAGATAGAATCGCTGGAGCAGGTGCCCGATTTTCTGCGTGAGGATTACCAACGTTATTGGTACTTTATACATACTATATACTGGTGGCGCAGGCTTTGGGAGAAAACCGGCTTGGTGCACATAGAGGCTGCTGCAGAGATTAACGAGGCTGGGCTGGTGCGGGAACATTATATGAAAGACTTTGAGGACTCTAAAGAAGGAGACCCGTTTGCCAAAGCACTTCATCTTGATAAGCAAGGCTTTATATCATTTTTCAAGCTTATTGGCCGCCGCACTAAGAAATCAGCATACCTGCAGAATTACAAATCTGAAGGTAAAAAGTAGTCCCTCCCATACAAAAACAGTTTTAAACGTCGTTAGAAGTTGTAATTTCGCGGCAACCATGGCGCTATCTACAGCCTTGGCCCGCGACGAATTTTCAACTTAACCAAAGTAATGAGACTCTTTACAAAACTGACATTTGCGCTAGCATTTGTACTTTTCGCCGCTGTTGGTGCACAAGCCCAAAGCGGTTACTCTACTGGCATAGGTCTTAGGGGCGGTGCCGCATCCGGCCTTACCGTAAAGCATTTTATCAAGAGCGATGCTGCCATTGAGGGTATCCTGAGCACCAGCTTTAAGTACAGAGGCACTGTTATAACTGTACTTTACGAGAAGCATGCGCAGGCTTTTAACGCCCGCGGCTTGCAGTGGTATTACGGTTTGGGTGGCCACATCGGCTTCTGGGAAGGCCGCCACTATTATGACCGCGACCATAAGCACTACCACGATAACGTAGTAGGCGTAGGTGTTGATGGGATTTTAGGCCTGGAGTACTATATCCGTGACATTCCGTTCACCATCGGTGCCGACATTAAGCCATACATCAACATACCAAGCGGCGGCGGCTTCTGGGACACAGCGCTGCATGTGCGGTATGTGTTTTAGTGTTGATGTTAAAGCTGCAAAAGTATAAAGCAAAAGGCCCTGCTAAAGTATAGCAGGGCCTTTTGCTTTATCAATCTAGTTGGTGCATTTGCTTATTTAGCTTAATTCTAAATTTCCTTAAAACAGCCGTTAAACTAAACCAGCGCCCTCTTAGGCAAGTATAAATACTTATACAAAACAAAACTACGAACCTATGGAAGCAACATGTAACCACTGCACCCACTGGGAGCAGGACCCAAATAAAGTACAGGTACAAAGTAAGGATTTTGGCGTTTGCGATGAACTGACGGGCCAGCATGCCATGGAGCCGTCATACGTACTGCCGCTGGTGCACGAAGCATCAAACGACCTGAAGCCTAAACAATTCGAGATGATAACTGGCGCCCAGTTCGGCTGCAACCACTTCAGCGAGAAAAAGAGATGGGTGTAAATAACTAAAGTATATTATTCATGAAAAAGGGAGGCAGCTATACACAGCTGCCTCCCTTTTTCATGAATGAATTACCTAAAACTAAAAAGCAATATGCAGCAACGCATCGCCTTGGTTTACCACTGGCATGTTGTTTAGCCCTACCACATACCCCGTAGCCGGCGCGTTCAGGCGCACTTCCATCTCCCCGTAAGGGTCGGTAATACTTCCTATCTGCTGGTTCTTTTTCACGTGATCTCCTATATTGATAGAAGTTCGCCAAAGGCCTGCGTTTTTAGCCCTTAGCCAGATATCTTTCATACATACCACGGTTGGCTCTGTGGCATCCGTGCAGTTGGCCATCATACCCAGGTGGTGCAGTACGCGGCACGTGCCTTCTATACCCAAATTTATACCTTTCTCATCAAAGCGGAGGCTCTCCCCTGTCTCGTACACAAGTATGGATTTGCCCAATTTACCGGCCTCTTTGCGCAGAGAGCCTTGGCGGTAAGGCGCGTTCATTATAAAAGGAGGCGCAAAGGCATGGGCCAGTTCAGCGTTTCTATAATCGTTTAGCATGCAGCGAATTTGCGGATAATTGGCCCGGCTGGAGCCACCGGTATGAAAGTCCAAACCGTAATCTACGTAAGGCATCACTTCTTTCAGGAAGCGGTGTGCTACGCGGCTGGCCAGGGAGCCATCGCGGTTACCCGGAAAACTGCGGTTAACGTCTTTACCATCCGGTACTTCTCTGGAAAAATTCAGGAAGCCGTAAATGTTCAGCACTGGTACTGCAATAATGGTCCCTTTAAGCGGGTACAGCATTTTGCGGGAAAGCATACGCCGGATAATCTCCGTGCCGTTCACCTCATCGCCGTGCATACCGGCCATCAGCAGCACAACCGGCCCATCGTGCACCGAGCGGAAAACATAAACAGGAATTTCAATTACGGTACCGCTGGGCAGTTTGCTTATTACCAGTTTTGTGAGCACCTTTTCACCACGGTCTATGCTTCTACCGTTGATTACAATCGTCTCAGGCATACTATTCTTTAACGCTCTTCTTGGTACGTTTCACAGTCTGCCCTTCCACGTACTGTATTATTTTTCCGGCGATGTCTTTCTGCGTGGCTTTCTCGATACCCTCCAAACCTGGCGAGGAGTTAACCTCAAGTATAAGCGGCCCGCGTTTAGACTGCAGCAAATCTACGCCGGCTATGCCTAAACCGAGAGATTTGGCAGCCAATAACGCTGCGGCTTTCTCCTGCCGGCTCAGCTTAATAAGAGCAGCCTTGCCTCCGCGGTGCAGGTTAGACCGGAACTCGCCCTCTTTGCCCTGTCGCTTCATGGCACCCACCACCTCGCCGTTTACCACAAACGCACGGATGTCGGCACCACCGGCCTCGGCAATAAACTCTTGCACAATAATGCGCGCCTTCAGGTTATGGAACGCTTCAATCACCGACTCAGCGGCCTTGCGCGTTTCGGCAAGCACAACGCCCAGGCCTTGTGTGCCTTCCAGCAGCTTGATCACAAGCGGGGCCCCGCCTACTTCCTTCACCAGTTCCGAGGTTTCCTTAGAATAGTTGGTAAAGGCAGTCTTTGGCATGCCCAGCCCGGCGCGGCCCAAAATCTGGAGCGAGCGCAGCTTATCGCGGGAGCGTACAATGGCTTGCGAGTCTACGGCGCTTTTTACCTTCATCATCTCAAACTGGCGTACCACGGCTGTGCCGTAAAAAGTAACAGAGGCTCCAATACGCGGTATAACTGCGTCAATATCCGTCAGGCGCTCCCCTTTGTAGAGGATGTGCGGATCTCCCTGCTCAATCACGAGGTCACAGCGCAGGTGGTCTAAAACGATGGCCTCGTGCCCCCGCTGTTCTGCTGCCTCTACCAAGCGGCGTGTAGAGTATAGCTTAGGGTTGCGGGAGAGAATAGCAATTTTCATAAATGCTCTTTATATCTGTTTATGTTTGATCTTATACTTGTGGGCCAGGTTTTTACGGGCTACATCCACTATAAAGCGGCCTTTCAGGAGTTTGCGGCCAATTAGCACCGGGTACTTCATGTCGCTGCGGTCTGAGAGCGAGAACTCGGCCTCTATCTCTTCCTCAAAAAGCTTGATTTTAGTACGAATGACAAAACGCTCCTGCTTCTCCCCTATCGAGCTTTTGATCTCGCGCAGGGCGTACTCGGTAAACTCCAGTTTTTTGTGGTTGTACTGCGGGTGCGACGGGTCCAGCAGGTCCAGGCAGATCACCTTGGTACCGTCCGGGCGCACTTCCTCGTGTATATCGGAGCAGTGGATAGCAGAAGTATAGGCACCTGTATCCACCTTCGCCTCAATCTCCTCAATATCAAGTTGCGGGAAAGAGACCAGCTCTCGCCGCCCGATCAGCTTTTTTTCCGGCTTAGGTTTATTTTGTTTATCCTCTTTCATCAGCGGTTAAAGATAATGCGATAATAGCGATTTATGCACTACCACTCGTGAATTTAAACAAAGTATAAAATGAGGGTTTTGGTTCAAGGCGGCGGCGGTATTATACTTACCCGGCATACGTGATGCGGTAGATGGCGTTGTTTTTGTCATCAGACACCAGCAGCGAGCCGTCTTTCATTACCAGCACATCTACAGGGCGGCCCCAGTCGTCCTGCCCTTCCAGCCAGCCCTCGGCAAAAGGCTCATAGCCGGTTACGTTGCCGCTGCCGTCTGTGGTGGCCTGCATAATGCGGTAGCCTATTTTTTCGGAACGGTTCCAGGACCCGTGCTCTGCTATAAAGATGCGGCTCTTGTACTCACTTGGGAACAGGCTGCCTGTATAAAATTTCATGCCCAGCGCAGCGCCGTGCGGGCTAAGGTTCTGTACCGGTGCCACAAAATCGTTGCAGTTGCCCTGGCTCCCGAAATCAGGATCAGAAACAGCGCCTGCGTGGCAGTAAGGATACCCGAAGTGCTGGCCTTTTTCGGTGGCACGGTTCAGCTCATCGGGCGGCAGGTTATCGCCCAGCATATCACGGCCATTGTCAGTAAAGTATAGATTTTCGGTTGTCGGGTGCCAGTCGAAGCCCACCGTGTTGCGCACACCTTCAGCGTATACTTCCAGGCCTGATCCATCCGGGTTCATGCGCGCGATGCTGGCATAAATCGGCTCATCCTCCTTGCAAATATTGCAGGGCGCTCCAACAGGTACGTACAGTTTATCATCCGGCCCAAAGGCAATATACTTCCAGCCATGGTGTGTCTCGCCCGGAAATTCATCGTTCACCACCTCATACTTTGGCTTATTCCGGAAGGTCTGCTCAATGTTAGGGAATTTGATTACGCGGCTAACTTCGGCCACGTACAGCTCCCCGTTCCGGATTGCCACACCGTTCGGCATGTTTAAGCCAGATGCCACCTCTACTACTTCATCTGCTTTGCCGTCTTTGTTCTCGTCCACTATGGCATATACTTTGTCGTTGCCGCGCGTGCCTACAAACAATATCCCGGATTCGCTCATAGCCATGGAGCGGGCGTTATCTACATCTTTGGCATAATAGTCTATCCGGAAGCCCTCTGGCAGTTTTATGCGTTGCAGGTCTTTATCAATGGGGCCAGTGGGCAGGCTAATGCCGTTGTTCTGGTCTGCCTGCTGGTTTTCGGTGGGTCCGGTTTTGGTGGTTTCGCCGTTGTCAGAGCCACAGCTCATACTTACTGCCGAAAGCGCGAAACCCAGGCAAAGCAGTCGTAGTGATTTTCTCATAAGGTGTATTTTTTCATCAGGGTGATACTATAGGTGCGGCAAAAGCCTTACAACTTACATGATACGTATACTCTTGAAGAGACACAATGTTCAAGCAACAGCTACGGCAGGCACTATGTTAAAGTATAAATCAGTTTTGAAAATATTGGCACTGGCCTTAGCCGCTGCCCCCGCCGCTGCACAAGAGCCTGACTCGCTGGCGGTGCAGCGCCAGGAGTACAACAAACAGGCTGGCGTAGAAAAGCTAGAATTGCTTACGTTGCTGCTGCACCAGGCGCTGCAAACCAATAATTTTGATGCCGTTAGCCAGCACCTTGCCAACAAGTATGTGTATGATAAAATGATGCAGCTCGGCACTGCCCCCGTGCGCGAAACACTTCTGCTCTATACCCCCACCGATATGCTCCTGGATTTTCAGCGGGATTTTGGCAAGGTGGTTCAGGATGGTGTGCTGCTAGAGGTAAACTGGCCTGCTACTTACATTAGAGAAGTTACTTTTGCAGATACCCCGGCTGCACATAACGCAGTTATCTTTCCAGTTCAGCTGCACCTCAGTTCTGCTATAGGCATGCCTTTTCAGGTACATTTTAATGTTGCCCGGTTAGATGGCCGCTATTATTTATTGCCGCCGCTGCGTTTGCCGGAAGAGTATTAGAAGCGCAAGTATAGATTTACCCTGCGTTTGAAGTGCGTTTTTTGTGCAGCAACTCGGCTACTTCCTGCAGCAAGTGAGAATGGCCGGTTTTAAGTATAACCAGCTCCCCTTTATCCAACGCATCCATAAAAACTGCCACGCGCTTTGGAGAAATAATTTCATCGTACTCCCCCAGAAACATGGTGACAGGGACCTTGTGCTTATTAAGCAGCTGCACGATTTTACGGATATCAAAATTTAAGTCGCGGAAGCCGACCCAGCTGCGGTATACGCGCAGGCGCTTTGGGGTGCTGTCCATTTGGTGATGCGCAAAGCGGAGCAGGCTTTTGTGCACGAGGTTATACCGGTGCAGCATCCGAAGAAACTTGAAAAAAAACTCAGGCTTTACTACCGTACGCTTAAAGAGTTGCTGCAGCCACCCGGGATAAGTAGCAATATTGTACCAGAAGCTGGTCTTTATACCATCAGGGGCTATCAGGAACAGCTCCCGGATGCGTTGCGGCATGTATTCTACCAGCGTGAGCGCAAACTTGCCGCCCATGCTAAAGCCCATCAGCGAGAATTCTTGGATGCCCTGCTTCTCCAAAAATCGCTCAACAAACCTAGACAAGAACGCTTTGGTGAGCGGCATGTCATACTTGTGCAGCTGGCTCTGCCCATGAAAAAACAGGTCGAAGGCGTAAATAGTATAATCCTCGCCCAACGCCTTCTCCATCGGCTGGTAATAGCTGCTGCCTTGCCCATACCCATGGAAGGCCAGCATCACCTGGCTGCCTTGCCCGATAACTCGGTAATGCAATTTCGACTTATCCTGTATTATGTAAGGCACTTGGAGTTTTGGAAGTTAAAAAGTTTAGGAGTTGGAAAGTTTGGAAGTTAGAGTGTTAGAAAGTTAGGAGTTAAAGAATTAAAAGATTAGGAGTAGTGAAAGATAAAACAAAGAATGCTAATGCGTATACAAAGTATACGTCCCAATAACTTCTCAACTTTCTAACCTTCTAACTTTTTAAAGTTTCGAAACACCGCCTGAAACAATAAACTTCATGACTTCAGAGCTTGGCAGGTCGATAAAGGTGACGTTGCGCTTGGGCACCAGAAACAGTTCGCCGGAGAAGTTGTAGGAGTGCGGAAAGTATACGGCCACTTTATCCTCCACATTCAGCTGCAGCAGCACCTCCTGCGTAACAAAGCCGAGCTTATGGTTCTCGGAGTCTTCTGTCATCTTCACCATCACAGGCCTGTTAAACTTCTGGTTATCACCTACAAAGGCATCAAACAAGTCTTTTATACTTGAGTAGATAATGCTCACGAGCGGCACCTTATGCACCAGCTTCTCCATTATCACAAAGAATGGCTTCACGAAAAAGGAAGAGCCGATAAAGCCTACTACCGTAAGCAGTACCACCATCAGTAGTATGCCTAAACCAGGTATGCCTAAGTCAAAAAGACTATCGAGCCAGTCGATAATACCGACTACGATAAAAACAGTGATAGCGATCGGGGCAATGATCAGGAGGCCGTTCAGGAAATAACGAAAAAGGGTTTTCATGTTATTAGGTGCATAAAAAAGGCTTTGCCGAAGCAAAGCCTAAATTAGCGAAAAGCTTTTATAGTGTATTGCTAATATTTATACTTGCTCTGCCTTTAAGGCTGTTATGCTTGCGGCTACCTGCTCCATAAGCCACATAGGCGTAGAGGTGGCGCCACAAATCCCTACGCTACCAGCTTCGGCAAACCACTCCGGCTGCAGTTCTTCTTCGCTTTCTACAAAGTAGCTGTTAGGGTTATGCTGCTTACATACGCTATATAACGCTTTGCCGTTGGAGCTTTTCTTGCCGCTTACAAACACAATCACATCATGCTCTGTAGAGAATTTGGCCAGTTGCGGTTCGCGGTTAGATACCTGGCGGCAAATACTGTCGTTCGCATCGAAACCAGGCACTGCCGTACTGTCTTGGTTAGCCTGCTGCAGCCGCTCCTCAATCAGTGATTTTATATGGTAGAAGCCCTTGGTGCTTTTGGTTGTCTGGCTGAAAAGCGTTACAGGACGTGTAAAATCAATCTTCTCCAGGTCTTCCTCTGTAGTTACAATGATAGCTTCGTCGCGGGTTTGGCCGGCTAAGCCTATCACCTCCGCGTGGCCCACCTGGCCGTAAATAACTACCTGCGCGTTGGCTGGCTTGCCTGCGTCGAAGGCGTGTTTTACGCGGTTCTGCAGCTTCAGCACTACCGGGCAGGAGGCATCTATCAGCTCGATGTTGTTTTCAAGCGCCAGTTTATACGTTTCGGGCGGCTCGCCGTGGGCACGAATCAGCACTTTGCAATCGCGCAGCTCTTGCAGCTGCTCACGGTCTATAATGCGCAGCCCTTTTTTGTAGAGGCGGTTCACCTCCATACTGTTATGCACAATATCTCCGAGGCAGTACAGTTCCTCGCAGCTTTCCATTTCATCCTCGGCCATTTGTATGGCAAACTCTACACCAAAGCAGTAGCCGGAATTCTTATCTATGGTTATGTTCATTTTAGCTTCAGTTCTGTTGGGCCGCATACTCGTTCCGAAGCAGCTGCCCTGTTACGCGCTCAATTACAAACTCAACTTGCTCATCTATCGTCATGTGCGAGGTATCGAGCAGGTGCGCGTCCTCTGCCTGGCGCAACGGGCTCTCGGCACGTGTGGAGTCGATCAGGTCGCGTTTCTGCAGGTTCTCCCGGATCTCATCATAGTTTACCAGTTGCTTCTTCTCCAGCAGCTCATCCTGGCGGCGTTTGGTGCGGGTGTCTACGTCAGCAGTCATAAAAATCTTTACTTCCGCATCCGGAAACACGGCTGTGCCTATGTCACGGCCATCCATTACCACACCGCGCTTGCGCCCCATCTTCTGCTGCTGGGCCACCATAGCCCGGCGCACCTCTGCTATCACGCTCACCTCGCTCACCATGTTGGAGATATACATCTTACGGATCTCATCTTCAACATTCAGGCCATTCAGGTAAATCTCGTTGCGTTTATTTTTAGGGTTGTAATGAAACTCGATGTCAATGTTATCAAGCGCCTCATTAATTTCCTTAGGGTTAGTGAAAGATACGTGGTGCTCCAGAAAATATAATGTAACCGCACGGTACATAGCTCCGGTATCAATATAGGCATAACCAAGTTCGGCGGCTACAAGTTTGGCCGTAGTGCTTTTACCGCATGAGGAGTACCCGTCGAGCGCGATTACAATTTTCTTCATAACAGAGGGAATCAAAAAGGGAGTTTAGTTTGAGTCGCAGGGGCAGGGCATGTTGCCGCTCTTGCTTTTTTTCAGGTATTTAGCCGTTTTTTTCTGCTGAGGTGTTTTGCTGGAGCAGCCAGCCAACGTACCTGAGGCCAGAAAGCCCGCTAAAACGATATATGAAATTAACTTTTTCAAAGCGACTGAATTTGATGCAAATATAAGGTAATTTGCCGGTTTAAGCCCACCCATTGCGGGCAATTTTAAGTCTAACATTTACAACCTATGCATACCGACCATACTGTATCCGGACACATCATCGACATACATAACCAGGAGATTTACCAGGGCACGGTCCATTTGTCAAACGGCCGCATTTCCGAAATAGTTCGTGAGGCCACCGACAGCACTAATTACATTCTACCGGGATTTGTGGACGCACACGTGCACGTGGAGAGTTCTATGCTGGTACCCTGTGAGTTTGCCCGCCTGGCTGTGCCGCACGGTACGGTAGCCACCGTTTCAGACCCGCACGAAATCGGCAATGTATTAGGCATAAAAGGCGTGGAGTACATGGTAGAAAACGGAAAAAAAGTGCCATTCAAATTCTATTTTGGCGCACCATCCTGTGTTCCGGCCACTCCTTTTGAGACTGCCGGCGCTGAGATAACGGCCGCCGACATTGAAAAATTATTCCAGCGGGAAGAGATTAAGTATCTGGCCGAGATGATGAACTGGCCAGGAGTGCTGAACCGCGACCCGGAGGTGATGGAGAAAATTGAGCTGGCCAAAAAGTATGGCAAAGCCGTGGACGGACACGCCCCAGGCCTGATGGGTGAGCAGGCAAAACTGTACGCTTCCGCCGGCATCACCACCGACCATGAGTGCTTTACCGCCGAGGAAGCTTTGGATAAACTGGCCGTAGGCATGAAAATCCTGATTCGGGAAGGCAGCGCCGCCAAAAACTTTGAGGCACTTATACCGCTGCTGCCAGAGCACTACCAAAACATCATGTTCTGCTCTGATGATAAGCACCCCGACAACCTGGTGGAAGGCCACATTAACCTGTTGGTAAAACGTGCCTTGGCCAAAGGCAATAATCTGTTTCAGGTGCTGCAGGCGGCCTGCGTAAACCCCGTAGAGCATTATAAACTGGAGGTTGGTTTGCTGCGCGAGGGCGATGCGGCTGATTTTATACTTATAGACAACCCCGAAAACTTTAACGTGCTGGCCACTTACATCAATGGTGAGTTGGTGGCGGAGAAGGGCAAATCTAACATACAATTTACGCCAAGCGAGGAAATAAACAACTTTGATACGGACGTGAAGGTGGCGCAGCAGTTTGAAGTGCCAGTAGGAGATGCCAACAAAATCCGGGTAATCGAAACATTTGACGGGCAGCTGATAACCAAACAAGTATGGGCAACGCCGCGTGTCGAGAACGGGTTTATACTTTCTGATGTGGCGCAGGACGTACTGAAGATTGCCGTCGTAAACCGTTATCAAAACACTATACCGGCTGTGGCATTTATCAAAAATGTAGGTTTAAAAGAAGGAGCCATCGCCTCTTCCGTCGGGCACGACTCGCACAACATTATTGCTGTGGGCGTGGACGATGAAAGTATAGCCAATGCCGTTAACCTGATTATCGGGGCAAAAGGCGGTGTGGCCGCTGTGGGTATGGGCAAGGAGCATCTGCTGCCGCTGCCGGTAGCAGGCATTATGTCGGCACAGGATGGCTACAAAGTGGCTGAGGCTTACGCAGCAATTGACCAAATAAGCAAACAGATGGGCAGCACCCTGGAGTCACCGTTCATGACGCTCTCTTTTATGGCGCTGCTCGTTATCCCTTCGCTTAAGCTTAGTGACCAGGGGCTGTTTAACGGAGACACCTTCCAGTTTGTGCCGGTGGCAGAGAAGGTAGAGAATTAAAATTCAGGAATTTCAGATACCTAAGTATACTTGCTGCTTTAGGTTTACCAAAGCATAACACAAAAAAGGCGGGTCGCTACCATGGTAGCGACCCGCCTTTTTATACTTTATTTACTAGCTGCGATGCTAAGAATCTTCACGTTCTTCCTGAAAATGCTTTTCTAGCAAGTTGCTTACTTTTTCGGCAGTCAGGGGTTTAATAATATACTCGGCATTATACTTCTTTGAGTTCGCTGTATCCTGTGGGTGCGTAGATGTGGTAAGCACCACCATCACGATATGCTTCCTGAAATCTGCGTCGAGGCGCTCGTACAAGTCCAGCATCTCAAAGCCATCCATTACCGGCATATTTATATCCAGGAAGATCAGCTCCGGACGAAAGTAGTCTTTGCTCTCCGTTTCGTAATTGTTGTTGCTTACGTTATATAGGTAATCAAAGGCCTGCTTGCCGTTAACGAACGTGCGGATATTTTCTGTTACCTGCATCCTGTCTAGCAAACGCTGGTTCAGGAAGTTGGTCGTATCATCATCGTCAATAAGTAATATACCAGACAGTTTTCTCATATAGTTCATTAGTCACTCATCAGCCCAAAGGAAATAAAAGCCTGTTGTGCCTGCTTACAAAAGTATAAAACTTCTGATAATCTACATACATAGAAGCTATCCAATTTACTAGAAAGCTCATGCTCCAGCTTTTGCCACTTAACCACTTATGCCGAAGAATGTCGGGGCCTAACAAATTGGTTTTAGTGTAGCTGCTAATACTTAAGCGCTTGTTTTTATACTAGATACAGCGCTTGGTGTTACCACTCAAAAATAAAAACCCAGCAGTTTTACCGAGCTTTTATCCTTGCATGCTGTTGTTTTAGTCGATGTAGCCTTGCTGGCGCATCCAGTCATCGTTGTATATTTTGCCAAGGTAACGCGTACCGTGATCTGGCAGCAACACCACCATAATATCGTCTTCGGTCAGATGCTCTTTAGCATACTCCAGCGCACCATGTACTGCCGAGCCGCATGACCAGCCTACAAACATGCCTTCTTCCTTTGCCAGCCTGCGTGTCATCAGGGCTCCGTCTTTGTCGGTTACCTTCACAAAGGTGTCGATCAAGTCGAAGTTTACGTTCTTTGGCAGGATATCTTCCCCGATGCCTTCGGTAGCATAAGAGTAAATCTCATTCTCGTCGAACTCGCCTGTCTCCTTATACTTTTTAAATACCGAGCCATACGTATCGATTCCTACAACCTTGACAGCTGGGTTTTGTTCTTTTAAGTACTTAGAAATCCCTGAAATAGTGCCTCCCGTGCCTACGCCTGCAGCAAAGCAGGTAATCTCCCCCTCAGTTTGATCCCATATCTCAGGGCCGGTACCTTCGTAATGCGCTGCCGTGTTCGACATGTTGTCATATTGGTTCGGATAGAAGGAGTTCGGGATTTCCTCGTTCAGGCGCTTTGCCACGGAGTAGTATGAATCCGGGTGGTCAGGCGATACATTGGTTGGGCATACGATAACCTCTGCTCCTACCGCGCGCAGGATGTCCATTTTCTCCTTGCTTTGCTTATCAGCTAGGGTAAAGATGCATTTGTAACCTTTAGAGATAGCAGCCAGAGCCAGGCCCATTCCGGTATTGCCCGATGTGCCTTCTATAATAGTACCGCCTGGCTTCAGGATACCGGCTTTCTCAGCATCCTCAATCATTTTAACGGCCATGCGGTCTTTTACAGAGTTACCTGGGTTAAAGTACTCTACTTTTGCCAATACCGTGGCTTTAATTCCTTTTGTAACGTTGTTTAGCTTTACAAGTGGCGTGTTACCGATTGCCTCGGTGATATTATTCAGATACTTCATCAGTTCTCTTTTTGAATTTGGGTGCAAAGGTAAGGAAAATAAGTGAATTCGCTGCCCATTCGGCCTTGGTTGCCTTGTAGCAAAAGTGGCCAGCCGCCTGCTCTGAAATGGTTAGCATCCAAAGGTATAGCCAAAAAAGCGGTTACTTAGGCTGGGCAGCAATTTGATAACCACCTGCAGCGGGCAGAGGTTCCTTGCAGCAGGGTATATTAGCGGTAACTATTTTTTGCACAGGCCACAAAAAAGCCTATTTTTGCACTACCTAATAGTTCGACCGTCAATACATAAACTAAAAAAGATACACATGAGTGTTTTAGTAAATAAAGATTCGAAAGTGATTGTGCAGGGCTTTACTGGCTCGGAAGGTTCTTTCCACGCATCACAGATGATTGAGTACGGCACAAACGTAGTTGGTGGTGTTACTCCGGGCAAGGGCGGCTCTAACCACCTTGACCTGCCAGTTTATAACACAGTAGAAGACGCTGTGAAGAAAACCGGAGCTGATGTGTCTATCATTTTCGTGCCACCGGCTTTCGCTGCTGACGCTATCATGGAAGCTGCTGCTGCCGGCATCAAAGTTATTGTGTGCATTACAGAGGGTATCCCGGTAAAAGACATGGTGGCTGCTAAAAACTACCTGAAAGGTAAAGATGTTACCCTGATCGGACCTAACTGCCCGGGTGTTATCACGCCAGGCGAGGCGAAGGTTGGTATCATGCCAGGTTTCGTGTTCAAGTCAGGTCGTATCGGTATCGTTTCTAAATCCGGTACATTAACCTACGAGGCCGCTGACCAAATCGTGAAAGCTGGCCTTGGTATTTCTACAGCGATCGGTATCGGTGGTGACCCAATCATCGGAACGCCTACCAAAGATGCTGTTGAATTGCTGATGAACGACCCTGAGACAGACGCCATCGTAATGATCGGTGAGATTGGCGGTAACTACGAAGCAATGGCTGCGAAATATATCAGCGAATCTGGCAACAAAAAGCCGGTAGTTGGTTTCATCGCTGGCCAAACTGCTCCTGCAGGTCGCCGTATGGGCCACGCGGGTGCTATTGTAGGTGGCGCAGATGATACTGCTGCTGCTAAAATGAAGATCATGCGTGAGAACGGTATCCATGTGGTAGAGTCTCCGGCTGAGATCGGCGATGCAATGGTAAAAGCCCTTCAGGAAGCTGGTATCAACGCTTAGTTATACTTAGAAAGTATACTTTAAAGTATAAAAACAGGCTGCTCTTTTGGGCAGCCTGTTTTGTTTTTAATGCCTTAGTTGTTTGGTTGATCTTGCCGCCTCGTGTTTGCAAGCCATGTAAGCCATACTTCTAAACCTTAGTTATACTTTCATAGCTGCTGATTCTGGCAACTTGAGCCAGGCTATCTTTACTAGCTGCTGCTGTTCCTCAGTCTTACATATCTATTGTTTCACCTCTGGCTTTGGTTCCCTCAAGGCCGAGAGGCCTCGCCTTCGGGCATCGCGCTGGGAGCTTTTCTTTGCTCGCTGTCGCTTTGCAATCCCTGCGGGACCGAAAAACTCCAAAGGCGCTCAACCCAAAGGCTGGGATCAGTTTCCAATAGCCGCTGCTGACGGAGCTTCAGCAGAATTCCCCACCTTAGACAAGGAGGGGTTAGGGGTGGTTGGACCCGGCGTTGCAGGTACTCCCTCCCCTGTTTTTAGGGGAGGGCCGGGGAGGGGTAAAAAGTCCCCCTTAGACAGGAATGGACTAAAGCTAGATTAGCCTTATACTTTAAATCATACTTTGCCACGAATCAAAATTCTGATTATTTCCGAGGCATTTCAGAGCATGGCCACTGCGAGGTTTGATCTATATGCTATCCTCTCCCCACAATCTGATCCATCACCCAGGATGTACGCGCGGCTGAAACAGCAGAGCCGGGGCATTTGCCTTTTCCGGTTAGCTCCTCCACAATAGATTGTATAAAAGGCTGCTGCACGTGCTGCGGGGGCGGGAGCAGAAACTGTTCTGTGCCAGCGGTGGTTTCCAAGTATATAGGCTCTTTGGCAAAAGTGGGGAAGGTAATGCGGCCTGCGCTGCCGACAATTTCTATACTATCTGTTTGCTGTTGCTCTGCCACGCTAAAGCACCATACACCACTGCCCAGTACTCCGCTTTGGAACTTGAACTGTGCCGTCACCAGATCCTCTGCTTCGTACAACTCGGCTTGGTTTACTACCTGACCAGAGGCTGAAGCAATAGGCCCAAGTATAAAATCAAGAATGTCGAGCTGGTGAGGTGCCAGATCGTGGAAGAGGCCGCCGCCAGATACCTCCGGCAGAACGCGCCACGGCAGCTCATTCTTATACTGATCCGGTTGCAGCGGCTGGTACAGCCTAATGTTCACGAAGCGGATTTCTCCAATAGCCTTACTTTCCAGCAGCTCCTTTACTTTGTTAAAAGAAGGCTGGCTTCTGCGGTAGAAAGCCACAAACAGCGGCACGTTGGCCTGACTACAAGCTGCGATCATCTCCTGGCACTGCGCATAGTTCAGGGCCATAGGCTTCTCTACATACACAGGCTTACCGGCAGCAGCTACCATTAAAGTATAAGCAGCATGCGAGTCGGGGGGAGTGGCAATGTATACCGCATCTACTTCAGGGTTCTGAATGAGCTTTTCGGCATCATCATACCACTTAGGCACGCCATGCCGCTCTGCATAATCCCTTGCTTTAGCTCCGTCGCGCCTCATCACGGCCACCAGCTCCGAGTTTGCAACCTTACTGAAAGCCGGGCCGCTTTTTACTTCTGTTACGTCGCCGCAGCCAATTATCCCCCATCTTACTTTTTGCATTGCTCTATTTTTTTCTTGCTTCAATTCAGTACCCGTTGCAAGCAGCCTGCTCCGGTGAAACCCAACCAGCAGCCTTTACACACGTTATTTTACGGCCACCACCTTCGCTTTTTCGCGGTTTTTTATACTTCCCGGAATACAGCTGATGATCTCCTGGCGCAGCGCTTCAATCAGCTTTTTCTTTAGGAAGCTGCGGTGCACCACCAGGCTTACCTCACGCAGTGGCTGCGGCTCTTCGAAGACATGTACCATCTTTTGCTTTTCCTCCGGCATCTCCAGCACCGACAGTTCCGGAAGCAGCGTCAGGCCGTGCTGCGTTTCTACAATGCGCTTCAGGGTTTCCAGGGAGCCGCTCTTATAGTCCAGGTGGCTACCGGTACCTGAGCCGCTTCGGTTGCAGATGTTGAGCACCTGGCTCCGGAAGCAGTGGCCTTCGTTCAGCACCCACAGCTCATCCAAGTCCAGCTCGTCGGCGGCAATGTACGACTGCTTTGCCAGCGGGTGGTTCGGGTTTATGTAAGCTACAAAGGCCTCATAGAACAGCGGCAGCTCTTTTATACTTTTATTTGCGAGTGGCGTCACCAGCAGGCCTACATCCAGCAGCTCGTGGTTCAGCTTCTCTACTATCTCATCGGTCAGCAGCTCCTGCACCACCACCCGTACCTGTGGGTGCTTCTCCAGGAAGCTGGTGATGAACAGCGGGATCAGGTAAGGGGCCAGCGTTGGGATAACACCGATACGCAGCTCCCCGCTCAGCTCCTGCTTCTGGTTCTGCACCAGCTCCTGTATCTTCTTGCTCTCGGCCAGCACCACGCGCGCCTGCGCAATGATCTCCTTCCCCAGCTCGGTTGGCCGCACCGGCACGCGGCTGCGGTCGAACAGCTGCACACCCAGCTCCTCCTCCAGCTTCTGCAGCTGCATACTTAGCGTGGGCTGCGTTACGAAGCAGTGCTCGGCGGCCGTGGCAAAATGGCGGTGCGTGTCTACGGCCACCAGGTACTCTAACTGTACTATGGTCATAAGGGATACTCTATAAAAATGCGGCGCCTATACTTTGTACTTCAGGCTACACAAAACTACATCATAAACTATATCTATCAAAGTATAAAAACAATCGATTTGATAGATAATACGAATAATGCGATCTTTGTATCAACAATTAAGCGAAATACGACACAAACGAGACCATGGAAAAACTATCGAATATAGGATTACAGAAGGAAGACAGCAAGCAGGTGGCAGAGAAGCTGAACGAGCTGCTGGCGAACTATCATTTATACTATCAGAACCTGCGCGGCTTCCATTGGAACATTAAAGGCGTGTACTTTTTTCAGCTGCACGAGAAGTTTGAGGAGCTGTATAACACGGCTCTTGGCAGAATAGATGCCATTGCCGAACGGATTCTTACCATCGGGCAGCAGCCGCTCCATACTTTTTCGGATTACCTGCGCCTGTCAAGTATAAAGGAGGCGGGCAATCTGAGCGATGGCCCTGAAACCGTAACCGCCACACACCAAAACCTGAGCACGCTGCTGGACCTGGAGCGCGACATACTAAAGCTGGCCGCTGAAACCGGCGACGAAGGTACGGTTAGCCTTATCAGCGAGGACATCCACGAAAACGAGAAAACGCTCTGGATGCTGAAGGCCTTCCTGAGCTAAAGTATAAGATCAGTTAAACTTCACGCGCACTGCGCATTTTATACATAGCTTACTTAGAACATAAGCTTGGCACGGCAGCTAAAATTATCTCCTGTTGTTTAGCCCCGCTGCCAGGCTTATACTTTAGTTTTGAATCCAAACCAGACTAAAGCGCAATGGGCTATTTATTAAAACTAGTCCTACCAAAAACATATAGCTAAGAGTAAAGCACCTGCAGTTTCTGTGGGTGTTTTTTGTTAAATTTACTTTTTTGGTATGACGGGAAACTGCAATTACTTATACTTTTAAATATCGTGCAGTGACTTAGAAGTTGGTATTTTGCTTTTGCGTTGGATTTGTGAGGCTATGACTTATACTAATTGTTATACATAATTTCTAAATATTCTCTTCGATAGGTTCTGTCACAGGAAGTAATTTGGCAATTTGTTCAAAAATATGACGAAATCTCTCCCAACTCTCTTCTTTGATTTTTATGTTACGATGATAAATGGCTTGAGAAAAGTTTTCTTTTGAAAGAGCTTTGTTTTCGTGTAGTTCATTATATACATCACAATCAATTATTGCTCTTTTGCCGGCTTTGTTCTGCGGACCATTTCCTAAGTTCAGATTTTGATGAGTAATGTGACGAAATGACTTAACGTTAAATTCATCTCCAATAAAAAGTCTTTGCCCCTTTATTTCAGACTTTATCTCACTATCATCAAATAAGAACTCTGTTGAAATGCCATTAGGTTGTATTTTGAAAGAGTGGACACCGTATTCTGGCTTCTTTTTAATTTTGATATCTGTATCAGAGTCGAAAATTCCAATCCGTACTTTTTTTCGCCTTTCCGTATCTCCTGCTCTTAAATCAATTTCGCTTCTAAGATAATTGTTTAGTTGAGCCTCACTAAATTCAGCAAAGTGGGTAGTACCACATACTTTTGAATCACAGTCCTTTTGTGAACCATGTTTACAAAAGAACTTTTCCTTGATACACGTAAATTCATCCTTAGAGTGAAAATACTGTAAAGCACCTAAGATGTATTTCCAATCTGTTTTTCCCTCTGTGATAATTAATATCCCATCATCAGAATCTAAATCAGTTTCAAGATATTTTATTCTTTGGGATTGATTTTCAATCTTATCATAAAATCTTTTATTCACTTTTTGAAGCTCCTTATACTCGTCCTGATTTACTTCAATTATTCTTGAGGTAAAATCGTTTTTCTTAAAAACTTCATAAAAAGTAGAATTATTTGGTGCTAAGGAGATTGTAGCTGAAGAATGTGTTGTTATTATTACTGTTATACCTTTGTCTACATAGTATTTTTTCAGGACAATAAAAAGACTTTCAGTAAGCGATGGATTCAGAACCGCATCTAACTCATCCAGTAAGAGTAGCGCCTTACTTTCCTTCTCTATTTTTCTTAATGAGGTAAAGCATAATGAAATAATTGTTTTCTCTCCATCAGAAAGATCTTTTAAAGTTCGGATTTCTGACTCAATTATATTACTGTCTTTATCAATTGAATATAGCCGAGGCGTTTCAGTAAGTTCTGCATGAATTATCTCATAATTCTCTTTAAATCGATATTCTAGCTTCAAGTCGGAAAACAGATTATTCAATTCATTCCATGGGGCAATACCTAATGAAGTTTCATCAAAGGGAGGTCCATATTTCCTTCCTGCTTCTTGTCGACCTTGTGCAATAGCCATTGCATGATTATAAAACAAAAAACCAATAATATCAGTAAATTGGTCTTCATTACGCCATATAAAATCGCTCTGCCTTAAAGTGCTTTTAAAGTCAGCTTCCGAGATATCCTTATAATGTACCCCAAACTTATCTTTGAGTATGTTGATAGCTTTAATACAAGAACTAGCAAATTGAGGTGATTTATTAGGGTCTAAATTTCCATTTACGAATTGAGCATATGCTTGATTTACAGATTGGCTTGACTGTGCCGATGTTGATAAAGAAATTTCAGGCAGGTTAATATTATCTTTAAAGCTTTTTGATTCAATTCTTTTTTGATCAATTTTTACTCCATTGATTTCAACTGTGCTATTGATTATAATATGACTTGTAGAACTTCTTTGGTGATGCCTTGGATCTTCTATGTCCCTCTGTTCTCTCCCCTTTATAATATTTATTAATTGGGATTTGCCAGACCCATTAATACCTGACAAAATGATAATTTGACCTTGTAAAGAGGCATTGAAACCATTATCAAAAGATTTATACTTTTGGTTTAATCTTATGTTAATCTCATTCATGATAAAATGTCTATGTACTAATACAAGGCATAAGTGATTATTACATTTAGCCAATCAACAATAGGTGGGTAAACATAGTTAGACTCACGAACATACTATATATAACTTACAATATAAATATTTTACTTCATCCAATCAAGCAAACTCTACCCCACCAAAAGTACAGACAAAACAAAACCGCCTGCCACAGATGCGGCAGGCGGTTTAACCTTATTTAATATCAAATGTAATGCTTACTTGGCGTAGCTCACGGCGCGCATCTCACGGATAACCGTAATCTTGATCTGGCCAGGATACTGCATCTCTTTCTCGATCTTCTGGGAGATGTCGTAAGAAAGCTGTGCTGCCTTTTCATCTGTCACGTTATCGGCATCTACCATTACGCGCAGCTCGCGGCCGGCCTGAATGGCGTAGCATTGGTTCACACCTTCAAATGAAACTGCAGTCTCCTCCAGCTCCTTCAAACGCTTGATGTACGATTCCATTATCTCGCGGCGGGCGCCTGGTCTTGAACCAGAAATGGCGTCGCAGGCCTGTACCAGCGGCGATACCATGGCAGTCATCTCTACCTCGTCGTGGTGGGCACCGATGGCGTTGCACACGTCCGGGTGCTCTTTATACTTCTTGGCCAGCTCCATACCAATAATGGCGTGCGGCAGCTCCGGCTCGTCTGGCGTAACCTTGCCAATATCATGCAACAGACCGGCGCGCTTGGCATGCTTCACGTTCAGGCCTAGCTCTGCGGCCATGGTGGCGCAAAGGTTGGCTACCTCGCGTGAGTGCTGCAACAGGTTCTGTCCGTACGACGAACGGAAACGCATGCGGCCTACCATTTTAATCAGCTCCGGGTGCAGCCCGTGTATGCCGAGGTCAATAGCGGTACGCTCGCCAATCTCTACAATCTCCTCCTCAATGTTCTTGCGTGTTTTGGTTACCACCTCCTCAATACGGGCAGGGTGAATACGGCCATCGGCCACCAGGCGGTGCAGCGATAGACGCGCAATCTCGCGGCGAACCGGGTCAAAACCAGAGATAATAATGGCCTCAGGCGTGTCGTCAACAATAATTTCTACGCCAGTAGCGGCTTCCAGCGCACGGATGTTACGACCCTCACGGCCGATAATTTTGCCTTTAATGTCGTCGCTTTCGATGTTGAACACCGAAACGCAGTTCTCAATGGCGTGCTCCGCAGCGGTACGCTGAATGGTTTCGATAACGATTTTCTTGGCTTCCTTGGTAGCGGTAAGCTTGGCCTGCGCCACAATGTCTTTAACATGCGACGAAGCATGAGACTGTGCCTCGCTCTTCAGGGCCTCTACCAGTTGCTCACGGGCTTCGGCGGCTGTCAGTCCGGCTATTCTCTCCAGCTGGCCCACAACCTCTCCGTGCTGCTGCTCTACCTCTTCCTTGCGCTTCTTCAGTTGCTCCTGCTGTACATGCAGGTGGTTTCTTTCCTTCTCCAGCTCCGCATGAAGCTGCTCTTTCTCTTTGTGCAGATCGGCCTCCAGGCGCTTGGCCTGCTCCATCTGCTTCTGCACCTGCTGCTCGCGCTGCTTTACCTTGTTCTCGTTCTGGATGATGATGTTTTTCTTTTTGTTCGTCTCCTCCTCGAACTCAGACTTCATCTTCAGGTGTTTCTCCTTCGCCTCCAGAATGCGGTCCTTTTTAATGGCTTCCGCATTAATCTCTGCTTCACGGATGATGCTTTTTGCTCTCTGGCGAGCTTCTTCCTCCTGCTGCTTAAATACTTTTTGCAGGAGCATGCGCCCAATCAGTACGCCCACAATGAGCGCAACTAAGGCGGTTAATAGAATATAAAGGATATCCATAACTATAGCGTTTAGGTTTGTTTAAACACGTATAGCAAGTACCTGCAAAGGCGGACATGGTGTGGCTCCTTAGCCCAAACGAAGTATAAACGGAAGCTGCAATGGCCTCCTCCGGTTTATTTATTTACTGATGATAAGAGATCATCCAGAAGGTCAAGCTGCTGGTCTATCTGGGATACTTGCGAGGACTGCTCATCCTCCTGCTTCATCTTCTCGGCCATGGTCTCAAACGCTACCATTGCCAGCAGATCCTGCTTATCCTGTATGCCAAACTGATCCTTAAAAAAGCGCAGGCGCTCGTTCAGAATCTTCCCGACAGCTCTTATTCTTTCTTCTTCTTCTTCCTTCACCCGCATCGGATACTCGCGTTCCGCAATGCGAATCTTGATCGATAATTCACTCATCCGTTGCGTGGGTTATGGGTTGGCTTACCAAACCTCTGAGCTTCTTAAAGGCTCATACTTAGTCTTGTAGGTAAGCAATACACTTATCAATTTCTCTAATATATTCGTTTAGCTTGAGCTTCAACTCTGTCGAATTTGAAGCGTTTCCTGCTATCGCGTCTACAATTTTAACAATATTCTCCTGATTTTGAAAATTTTTTATCTGCTCATCCCGTTCATCCAGCAGCCCCTCCAGTTGCTTTACCTGCTCCTGCGCACGCATGAGCCGTTGCTGCACCTCGGTGTGGCGCTGAATTAGTTTTCGCAGCTTATCTTCAATATGCCGGAGTTGTTGTACTTGTTTTTCCTTGGGCATGGTATTATTTGCGGATAAAGGCTCCCAATTGTTTCTCAAATTGCTGCATCAGGCGGTTCATCGTGCTCTCGATCACCTTATCGGTCAGGGTCTGTTGTTTGTCCTGCAGGGTAAAGCTCAGGGCATAGGCTTTTTTGCCGGCCTCAATCTTATCGCCTTCATATACGTCAAACACATTCACATCCTGCAGCAGCTTGCGTTCCACTCTAAAAGCTACCTTCTTCAACTCATCGAAGGTCACATGCTTGTCCAGCACCAGCGACAGGTCGCGGCGCACTTCCGGGAACTTCGGCAACTCGCCAGCCACCAGTTTATCTTTGTACTTCTTCAGGAGGTAATCCCAGTTCAGCTCGGCGTACCACACCTGCTCCTTCACCTCCATAAAGCGGGTAACGCCGGCATCCAGCACGCCAAGCTCTGCCACCACAGTGCCGTTTTTAACATAGGCAATGCCTTGGCGCATATATTGGTGCTCCTGCAGGCTCTGCACCTCAAAATCACCGGCGTTAAGCTTGCGCAGCACGTTTTGAACTACGGCTGCCAAATCGTGGAAAGCGGATTTTATACTTGGCTGCTGCCAGCTTTCGGCCGTTACGTTGCCTACCATGTACAGCGACAGCTTGCGGCTCTCTTTGTAGTCGCCGTCCTGCATCTCGTATACTTTGCCCAGTTCAAACAGCTTCAGGTCGCGCTGGCGGCGGTTGATGTTGCGGCGCAGCACCTCCAGGCCCGAGAACACCATGCTCTTGCGCAGCACGTCCAAGTCTTCGGAGTTATAGTTTACCACATTCACCAAAGTGGCTACTTCGGCCTCTCCGGCCGGTTTGTAGTAGTTGGAGTTGGTGATGGAGTTGGTAATGATCTCGTGGAAGCCGTTAGCCGCGATGTAGCTCATGATCGTCTCCGTCACGTCTTCGGCGTATGGGTTCGGGAACTTGGCTAAGTATGTAGTGGCCAGGTTCTCGCTCATTTCAATGTTATTGAAGCCGTAGATACGCAGAATCTCCTCCACCACATCAGCCTCGCGGGTAACATCCACCTTAAACGGCGGCACCGACAGCGTAAGGTCTGTTTCTGTTTCGTTGGTGATCTCGATTCCCAAATCGGTAAGTATGGTTTTGATGCGCTCGGCACCGATATGCTGCCCAATTAAAGTATGGGCGCGCTCGATGTTCAGCTTCACCTCGTTATTTTGGATGGGCAGCGGGTACACATCCACGATCTCAGAGCTTACCTCGCCGCCAGCTACCTCCTGCACCAGAAGGGCCGCACGTTTCAGGGCAGTGAGCACCATATTCGGGTCGGTGCCACGCTCAAAACGGAAAGAAGCATCGGTCTTCAAGCCGTGCGCTGTGCCTGTGCGGCGGATGGAGCCTGGTGAGAAGTAAGCACTCTCGATAAAGATGCTCGTGGTCTCGTCTGTCACGCCGGATTCTTCACCACCGAACACACCGCCAATCGCCATCGGCTCCTCCGCGTTGCAGATCATCAGGTCGGTTGGGTTCAGCTTACGCTCCACGCCATCCAGCGTCTTAAAAGTAGTGCCTGCCGTTGCGTTCTTCACCACAATTTTATCTCCGGTGATCTTGTCGGTATCGAAAGCGTGTAGTGGCTGACCCAGTTCGTGTAGCACATAATTAGTCACGTCTACCACGTTGTTGATCGGCGAGAGGCCGATGGCGCGCAGGCGTTTCTGCATCCACTCCGGCGAGAGGCCAACTTTTATACCGGACACCGTTACACCAGCATAACGTGGGCAGGCATCGGTGTTCTCTACCTCCACCGCAATTGGGCGGGAGGTGTTGTTTACGTTGAAATTCTCTACATTCGGCAGCTGCGCCTTTGTATCCAGCAGCGCCTGCAGGTCACGGGCCACGCCGTAATGCGAGGCGGCATCGGCACGGTTTGGCGTCAGGCCGATCTCAAATACTTTGTCGGAGCCTAGGCCAAAAAACTCGGCGGCGGGCGTTCCGTTCGGTAGCTCGGTATCCAGCACCATAATGCCGGCATGCGACTGGCCGATACCTATTTCGTCCTCGGCGCAGATCATGCCTTCAGACACTGCCCCACGGATTTTGGATTTCTTGATCTTGAAAGGTTCGCCCCCGGCTGGATAGAGGGTGCTGTTCACGGTAGCTACCACCACTTTCTGGCCGGCTGCTACGTTAGGCGCACCGCACACGATCTGGCTCGGATCACCGGTGCCAATGTCCACGGTGGTAATGCGCAGGCGGTCAGCATCCGGGTGCGATTCGCAGGTAAGTACCTCTCCAATCACAATGCCTTCCAGGCCACCCTGTACTACATCAAAAGTATCAATCGCTTCTACTTCTAATCCGGTGCCTGTCAGCAGCTCCCCTATTTCTTCAGCAGTTTTATCAGTATGTATGAGTTGTTTCAGCCAGTCGAATGAAATCAGCATGATTTTGTATGTTGATAGTTTCTTTAGTTTCCATTCCGGAAACCAATCTTTTCCAAAATTAAGGATAATATCTAAAACTAGACGCAAGTATGAGGGCGCAAGGCACAAGACTTTTCTTAAATATGTTGCAGATCAAATATTCAGGGTCTGGAGCTGTGGGCTTATCCCCAAACATACCCTAAGCCTTTTGTCCTGCTGCCTGCATCTCGGCTCTTAAAATCTACTCGGGTTTTTCATAAGTTTTTTCTCCTGCAGGTATGGCTATACTTAGCCTGTTCTCTTTAGGAGGCACGGGGCACACATAGTCTGGGTTGTAAGCGCAAAACGGGCTGTAGGCGCGGTTAAAATCCAGCACCACTCCGGTATCGCCTTGCTCAAATGGCACGTCTATGTAGCGGCCGCCGCCATAGGTCTCGAAGCCATTTGTTTTATCAGTGAAAGGCACAAAAAGCTGGTCTTTCTCGCTCAGTTTGCGGTAGAGCATTAATTGGTGCTGCTGCCCTTCCAGCTCAAAATTGGCCAGGCCGTAACGCAAGTATGGTTCATAGCTGCCATTGGTCAGGGGCATGAGCAGGGTGTCCTGTTTGGCCAGCTCCTGCACTTTGGCGCTTACCCGGTAGTCCAGGTTAGGCTGGTAGTACACCAGGTTTTTAAAAGCACGCCTGCCGGCATCATCAAAAGGACTGTTGGCGCGGCTCCTGAACGACAGGTCTTTCTCCTCCCGCTCCTGCAGCAGTGGCTTTAAATAGTTATCGTCGTTAAATAAGGCATCCTTTACAAAGTAGAATATTACCAGCGCCAGGCCGGCAAATATTACAAGTCTCAGCGGTCTCTGCATAAAACTCTGTGGCTTTAGTTTGTGCAAAGGTCAGAAATTTTGGGCAGGAAAGCAGCGGCCGCAAAGAAGTACTTAGCCGGAAGCCCTGCAATTAATGTTGCACTTTAGCGATGGAATGTATAAATAGTACAGCCAAATGCTGTTTCTGCCCCAGGTGGAAACTTATGCAGGATAAATCCATGTTCAGAGACTCATACTTCAATTTACTACTTATATGAAAATTGCGCCTTATACTTTTCTTATAGCTTCGGGACTGCTGCTTGCAAGCTGCTCCGGAGACGAGCCGGAAAGCTCTACGACTACCACTACACCTGCTGCCAGCACCAATCAGCTGCAGCCAAACCAGACACCGGCGCAAACAGTAGCCCTGAATCCTCCGCATGGCGAGCAGGGGCATAATTGTGCGATTCCGGTTGGCGCTCCGCTAGATGGCTCGCCACAGCCTAACCTGGTGAAACCGAACCTATCGCCTGTAGCACCGGCGCAAGTGCCCGTAGCGCCCGGCATGAATCCGCCGCACGGACAACCTGGCCATGATTGTGCCATTCCGGTAGGTGCTCCGCTACAAAAGAAGTAGAACTTTGCCTTACCGCAGCTCTGCACCATAAAGTGCCAAAGTATAGCGTGGCTTTGTAGCAGCGTTTGTTTAAAAACAGGCTGAAGTGCAACTTGTAAAAACTTCTTTCAGATTCTTCTGCCTCCCTGCACCACAGGCAGAAGAATCTGAAACAGTGCACTTTGCCGTAGAGCCATACTTCCTTTTATACTATCTCCTGCCCCGACTCACTCGTATGCTTCTATACACACATCAGGAGCTATGCCAGAGAATCAGTACCACTACCAGGATTTGATAAACCAGTTAGACCGGCTACATGAGGAAGCCACTGCACTGGAAGCAAAATTTGCCCCGGCTGTAAAGGCTGTACATTCCCGATTCAGGAAAAGCGCTAAAAACCTGCTGCACTACCTGGCGCTGCGCCAGCACGACATAAGGGAGCTACAGGAACAACTTGCCCAACTGGGGCTTTCATCGCTGGGCCGGGCTGAAGGGCATGTTTTGGCCAGCCTGCAGGCAGTGCGCCAGCAGCTGTGCCTTTTGGCAGAATGCGCCTCCACACCTAAGCAACTGGCTGTATCCTTTTTCGAGAACCGTGAGTTACTGACCAGCCACACCGAAGCCCTTTTAGGGCCGACACCTCAAAAGCGCACCACCCGCATTATGGTTACTTTACCCTCAGAGGCCGCCGACCAGTACGAACTGCTGCCGCGCCTGCTCAAGGCGGGCATGAACTGCGCCCGCATTAACTGCGCGCACGACAACAAAAAAGTATGGCTCAAAATGGTGGAGAACATACACAGAGCGGAGAAGGAAACCGGCATCTCCTGCAAAATATTAATGGACCTGATGGGGCCAAAATTACGCACTGGTCCGTTAAAAAATGGCCCGCAACTGCTGGTGATACACCCGGTACAGGACAACCTGGGCCAAATAACCGAAGCAGCCAAAGTATGGCTGGCACCGCAGCATGTCTCGCCGCCCAAAGACGCCGATGCCTGGCTACCGATAGAGGCTAACTGGCTGGCGCAGCTGCAGGAAGGAGACCAGGTATACTTTACCGACACGCGCCGCCGCAAACGCAGCTTTACAGTTATCCGCAGAGAGGAAAAAGGCATGTTAGCCCACCTGCTTAAAACATCCTACATCAACACCGGCACAGAGCTGGAACTGAAGGGTAAAAACTATAAGGACCGTACCACCAAAGTAGGCAACCTGAAGGCGCTGGAGCTTCCAATCATACTTAAAAAAGACAGCTTCCTGGTTTTAACCCGAGAACCTACTCCCGGTGAGCCTGCCACTTACGATGCACACGGGCATGTGGCGCAGCCAGCGCACGTCTCCTGTACGCTTTCAGAGGCTTTTACGCAAACCAAAGCCGGACAACCCATACTTTTTAATGACGGAAAAATTGAAGGCATTATTGAGGAGGTAACTCCTCAACGGCTCCTCGTAAAGATAACCTACGCCAGCAACACAGGCAGCAAGCTTAGGGCCGACCAAGGTATAAACTTGCCTGAAAGTAAAATACACATTAGCGGGTTAACGGAAAAAGACCGCCAGGACTTAAAATTTGTGGCCAAGCACGCCGATATCGTCAACCTGTCTTTCGTGAACCATGCCGATACTGTGGATGCGCTGCACCAGGAACTCCGAAAGCTGAAGGTTAAGAATTTGGGTGTGATGCTGAAGATTGAAACGAAAGAGGGCTTCCGGAACCTGCCGCACCTGCTCCTGACCGCCATGAAAAGCTATCCCGCCAGCATTATGATCGCGCGTGGCGACCTGGCTGTAGAGTGTGGCTGGCAGCGTCTGGCAGAGGTGCAGGAGGAGATTTTGTGGCTGTGCGAGGCTGCGCATATGCCGGTGGTGTGGGCTACGCAGGTGCTGGAAACGCTGGCTAAGAAAGGGCGTCCTTCGCGCGCTGAGATTACTGATGCTGCCATGGCGCAGCGTGCCGATTGCGTAATGCTTAACAAGGGGCCGCATGTAGTGCAGGCCATCGAAATGCTGCACGATATACTGGCGCGTATGCAGGAGCATCAACATAAGAAAACTTCTATGCTGCGCATCCTTCATATTTCTGATTTAGCAAATCTATCGTAGGGGTAATAGCATCTACATCAATATTTTAGAGATGGTTTTTTTCAACAAATTTTGGGCACAATCTGTACTTTGCAAATTATTTTTTATACCTTTCTCCGGACAAAATACTAATTCGCTGAGGCGGTAACCATTACCTTCATCACTTTATAACATATGATACTATGGAAAACGCAAAGAAAATCCTCCTCCTAACCGGCGACTTTGCCGAAGACTACGAAACAATGGTGCCTTTTCAGATGCTGTTGATGGTTGGCTATGAGGTGCACGCTGTGTGCCCTGGCAAAGCAAAAGGAGAAACCATCAAAACGGCCATCCACGACTTTGAGGGCGACCAAACCTATACAGAGAAACCGGGCCATAACTTTACGCTTAACTATACTTTCTCGGAGATAAACCCGGATGATTACGCTGGGTTGGTAATTGCCGGCGGCCGCGCCCCTGAATACCTGCGCCTGCACCAGGGCGTGATTGACCTGACCCGGCATTTTGCAGAAAACAACAAACCTTTGGCCGCTGTTTGCCACGGCGTTCAGATTCTGACGGCTGCCCGCGTGGTAAAAGGCCGACGCCTGACGGCTTACCCTGCCGTAGGCCCGGAAGTAGAGCTTGCCGGCGGCACCTTCGTTTCCGTGGACCCCACAGAAGCTGTAGTGGACGGTAATCTGGTTACCTCACCGGCTTGGCCTGGTCACCCTAAGTTTATCAAGGCTTTTTTAGATGTGCTAGGCGCTAAAATAGATTTAGGTGCACCAGCTGCTGTTGCCTCAGCGGTTTAAGGGCTGCCATAATAATACTTTAACGCTATACTTTTTGAAGCCTTGGCGCACGCAGAAAGTATAGCGCTCTTGTTATACTTATAAACTTTGCCAGATGAAAGACAGAACTATCGAAAAAATGCTTTATAAAATTGCCGCTCTGTTTGCGGTTGTTGGCATTATACTACGCATGTTACAACCATCTGATAACTACCTTGGGCTTTATCTTATACTGGTAGGCCATATAATGGGTGTAGTGGGTATTTTTGTATACATGAAGCACATTAACGACATAGAGCAGGAGCAGAAAGCAATGCAGCAACCTGTAAAGCAGCTTCAGAGAAAATAGCCATACTTGCTGCAGGCACCTACAGCCACAGCCTTGCTTCCGCAGAAAGTATAACTGACTTACTTCTGAGTTGCGCCCTGGTTATGCAGGCAAACCGACAACCGAGCTTCCGCATTGTTGGGCAGCAACATTAACATCACCGGTTTTACTGCGTATCTTGCAGGCAAAACTACACTTATACTTGCTACCATGGACGGCAGAAAACGCGCAAATATCAAACCTGGCACCCACGTAAATATTGTTCAGAAGCAGGACCAGCGTTCCGGCGACCTCACAGAAGGTTATGTGCAGGACATCCTCACCAACTCCCCTACTCACCCGCACGGCATCAAGGTAAGGCTGGAGACAGGCGAGGTTGGACGGGTGCAAGAGATTTTGCCGGAAGATTAGTATTACATATTACTGCTATACTTACTAGCTGCTGCTCATCCTCAGTTTTGAAACCTATCGTTTCACCTCTAGCTTTGGTGCCCTCAAGTCCGGGAGGGTTCGCCCTGGAGGTAGGGGGATGACCCTGAATAGCCCAATCCATGAAGTTTATACTTTTGAAGTTGCAGCTACAGACTCCCCTCCTTAGACAAGGAGGGGCAGGGGTGGTTGGATACTGCACTCTCTAACCTTCTAACTTACAAAATTCCTTCATCCGCAAAACTGTAGTAATCATTGTCGGTGAAGATGATGTGGTCGAGGATAGGGAGATCCAGGAACTGGCCGGCTTCCTTCATTTTTTTGGTGAGGGCAATGTCGGCGGCGCTGGGCTTGATGTTACCGCTGGGGTGGTTGTGCACCAGTATAATAGAGCTTGCCAGCTGCTCCAGCGCCTTTTTGAAAATCATTTTTGGGTCGGCTACGGTGCCGGCCACACCGCCCGAGCTGATGCTTTCCTTCCTCATCACCACGTTGGCGCGATTCAGAAGTATAATCCAGAACTCTTCGTGGGGCAGGTCGAGCAGCTGCGGCTTTATGTAATTGTAGATATCGGTGGAGCAGGTAATGCGCGTTTTGGCGGCCACAGTCGCTTCTTTTCGGCGGCGGCCCAACTCCAGCGCACTTACAATAGAAATGGCCTTGGCCTCGCCGATACCCGGGTGCTTGGTCAAATCCTTTACCGACAGCCGCGCCAGCTCATTCAGGTCGTTGCCCACAGCCGACAAGATAATCTTACCAACATCCACAGCCGTCAACTTGGTGGTGCCAGAGCCAATAAGTATGGCGATGAGCTCAGCATCGCTCAGGGCGGCCCTTCCTTTTAGCAAAAGCTTTTCACGCGGGCGGTCTTCCTCGGCCCAGGTTTTAATATTAAGATTAAGCGGCTGCAGGTATGGCAGTGTGGCAGGTAGTTCGTTCTCTTTCACTTACGGTACAGAATTTGATAATAAGCAGATGCAAGTGGAATCTCTTTCCGCCAGAAATAGTTCAGCCTGCAAATACCTTTTTTGTACTTTTATACTTTAGAAGAATTGCCGCCACTGCCAAACAATAGCGGCCCCTGGCTGTTTCACCCCGATATGCAACGTATGTTATCATTCGCAATAATTATTCTGCTACTGTTTCTGGTAGACCTTTATGTATTTCAGGCTATCAAAACTGTTACGCAAAACCTGAGCTCCCTGGCCCAGAAGATCATTTTCTCCATACACTGGGCGATTTTTGCCGTTACGGCAGGCACGTTTATACTTGCCTCGGCCACGCGCGGAACGCCGCCCGATGCGTTTAAAACTTACCTGGCCAGCACGCTTTTCATTATTTTCGCCTCTAAGTTAGTGGTGGTCCTTTTCCTGCTGCTGGATGACTCGGTGCGCCTGGGCAAGATTGTACTGAACTCCGCTAACGGGAATGATTCTTTTGACCCTTCGCGCCATAAATTCTTAAACCAAATGGGCCTGCTGGTAGCAGCTGTTCCTTTTTCGGCCTTTATTTATGGGATGGTAAAAGGAGCTTATGATTACCGTGTAAAGCGGATTACGCTGCGCTTCCCCAATTTGCCAGCCGCCTTCGATGGCTACAAGATGCTACAGATTTCGGACTTGCACACCGGTAGTTTTACCTCCACAGAACCTCTGAAAGAGGCTGTAAAGCTTATTAACAAGCAAGAGGCTGACCTTGTGTTCTTCACCGGCGACCTAGTAAACAATTTGGCTTCAGAAGTGCAGGAGCACATTCCTGCGCTGCGGGAAATACGCGCCAAGTCAGGCGTGTTCTCTGTGCTTGGCAACCACGACTATGCCGATTATGTACGGGAGTGGCCTCATGAAAACGCAAAAGCCGAAAATCTCCAGAAGATGATAGAAAGCCACGGCCAAATGGGCTGGCAGCTACTGATGAACGAGAACCGCATCATTGAAAAGGACGGAGAGCAGATTGCCGTACTGGGAGTAGAAAACTGGGGCAACCGGGCGGGCTTTCCGAAGTATGGCCGCCTGGGCGATGCTTACAGAGGCACCGAGCAGGTACCGTTTAAGGTGCTTCTCTCCCACGACCCGTCGCATTGGGATGGCGAGATCAACCAAAAGTATGATGACATTGACCTGACACTA
This sequence comes from uncultured Pontibacter sp., assembly GCF_947495565.1. Taxonomy (GTDB): domain Bacteria; phylum Bacteroidota; class Bacteroidia; order Cytophagales; family Hymenobacteraceae; genus Pontibacter. Next base: position 189,695 of record NZ_CANLZM010000003.1, on the reverse strand, counting down.
TCGGGCCACACCCACGGCATGCAGTTTGGCGTAAATATACCCGGCTGGAAGTGGAGCCCTGTGCAGTACGTGTACGAGCAATGGGCGGGGCTTTACAAGAAGGGCCGCCAGCACCTGTACGTTAACACCGGGCTTGGCTTCTTAGGTTATCCGGGCCGAGTAGGTTTTCTGCCGGAAATAACTGTGTTTGAGCTTAAAAAAGCCTGACCGAAACATATTTATACTTTGCTGAAAAGCGCGCCCTGAGTGGCTGCGCTTTTTTTTGTCGCTCCCTTTGCAGAACCGCCCTCAGAACATTACAACCTACGCCAGCGTACTACTTCCTAAGCCTTCTTACCTCTCTGTTTCTTTCAGAAATGGACAATGTAAACAAAATTTCAAGACAACCATGAACAAGATATTGATCCCGGTGGCTTCTGCAGCCATACTGCTTTTTGCCACTTCCTGCAGCTACGACAAAACAGGCACTTCTTTCGAGGTGGTAGATGCCAACGAAGATGAAAACGTTAACCCGGCACACATACGCGGCTACGGCGACAGAGAACCTGGCGCTGACGGCAGAGCAGACCCAAAACCAAACCAGTACTACGCTTTTAGCACCAGAACAGTACCCGCTGAAACACGCCAGCAACTGGAGGGAAATGTAGCCGTGGAGATGGTAACTGTTTACTACTCGCCGAGCCGCCAACTCAGCGACCTGGCAGAGCAGTACAGCTCGCCCGGAAACCAAGGCGCTGCCACAAGCCCGGCAGCTGCTGACACTGCTGCTGCTACCAGCGGCACCGGCATAACCACTGATTCCGGCACCGGTGACGCAGGCCAAAGCAACGACCAGGACTAATCCTGCCTAAAACATCACTCACAAAAACCTGCCTTGGCTCATGCGGCAGGTTTTTGCATTTTTAGTCTATCTGCTATTTATTCTGTAATTTCGCGTAGCCTTGTCCGTTATAGCAATGCCCGGCATAGTTTTGGCTGATAGTGACACAAAACAGGCGCCAAAGCACTACAGATATTCTCATGCACAAACACCTCCTGCTTTATACCCTGACGCTCATGCTGTTGCTTTGCAGCTTGCCGTCTTTGGCGCAGAAGAGTATCCGGATAAGCGGAACGGTGCTGCAACCCGACCGCACAACGCCTATACCTGGCGCAACCATCGTAAAAGTGAACACGAACATGGGAGTGGTTTCGGATACAACGGGTAAATTTCTGATTGATGTGGCGCAGACGGATACGCTTATGATTCGGGCACTTGGTTTTAAACCGCTTTTATACTTGCCCAAAGCTTTACCTGTATCGGAGCTGCGCGTAAATATTGTACTGCAGGAAGATAGTGTGATGCTGGGCGAGGTGGAGGTTACCAGCCGCCCGTCTCAGGAGATGATAGACCGTGCCTTGCGCAACATGAAGCGCGAGCAGACCAGCCAGACCCAAAACCCAAACTTTATACCTGGTCTGGAACCGCCGCCGCCAGCGCCTGCACCGGCTCCAACCATACTTAGCCCCATGAGCCTGATGTATGACCTCTTCTCCAGCGAAGGCAAACAGAAACGCGCCCTGCAAGAGTACCTACAGAAGCAGGAAGCAAAGCTAAAGCGGAAGGAAGAGGATGATTATAATAAGTACTTCCAGAATAACGAAGGCTACCAGTAAAGTAGCCAAACATCAGGAGGTTTCGTAGGTTCAGAGTAAATCACTACCTGAAACTATGAAAATAGGATACCCCTGCATCAATAACGAGCTCGACTGCAGCTCCTCCCGCACATTTAGACTTGCTTCGTATTCTGAGGAGCGCCTGATAGAGACCGTAGAGCAAAACTTGGCCTGCCTGCGCCGCATACTGGAGTACAATGTACAGCACGGGCTGCTGTTTTTCAGGCTCACCTCTGACCTGGTGCCATTTGCCTCGCACGAGATAAACAAGTATAACTGGCAGGAGCACTTCAAAATGACTTTCCGGAGATTGGGCAGCTACATCAAAAATAATAATATGCGCATCTCCATGCACCCGGATCAGTTTGTGGTACTCAACTCGCCAAACGAGAAAACAGTGCACAACAGCATTGCCGAGTTAGTCTACCAGGGCACCGTACTTGATTTGATGGAGCTGGACACTACCGCCAAACTACAGATACACGGCGGTGGCGCCTACGGTGATAAGGCCTCAGCCATACAACGCTTTGCAGAAGTATACCATACCATGTTGCCTGATGCCGTAAAAACCCGGCTTTGCGTAGAGAACGATGACCGCACCTATACTTTGCAAGATTGCCTGCAGCTGCACGAACTAACTGGAATGCCTATTATTTTCGATAACCTGCACCACGAGTGCGTGAACAACGGAGAACCCATGCGCGAGGCCGTAGAAATGGCCGCTACCACCTGGCAACCAGACAGAGACGGCATCCTGATGATGGACTATAGCTCTCAGGCACCCAACGAGCGCCGCGGCAAGCACGTGCAAAGTATACAAGAACAGCTCTTCCACGATTTTCTGGCCGAAACCGAGGGCCTCGATATGGACATCATGCTGGAGATAAAAGACAAGCAGGAAAGTGCCCTGAAAGCCCGGGATGTAGCCAAAAGCCTTGGCCGTTTAGAAGTATGAGGCTATCAGCTGCCACAGCCACTCGCCAATTTGCCACAGCGCCCATATCAGGAATACCAGCATCAGCACAAGCCCTATTAACACACCAGCCATAATACCTTTGCCGCTGCCTTGGTATTTGCCCTCCTCGTAGTGGCGGCGCAGCAGGCGCACATTGCGCTCGTTGGCCTTAAAGGCAAAGTCGAAGATGTTGCCAAGTATGGGAATGCTGCCAATGAGTACGTCCAGGCCTATATTTAGCATCATCAGGGCAACCAGTTTGCCGCTGGCCCCGTGGCGTGCCATTGTCAGGATTAATACTGCAGACACACCGAAAGAGGCAAGATCGCCGGCAAAGGGCAGCAACCCAAGAATAGGATCTAAACCAAAACGGAAACTTGTACCGGGCAACCGAAACTGGTTGTCCATTAGATGGGCGATATGGTCTACCCATTTAAGCTTTTCGGAACGTGGGGTGCGTGTGTAGTGCGTATCGTGTGTTGCCATACGCGCTTATACGGTAAGCGCCGTTAAAAGTACGCCTGCTGCTACTGCACCATAGTATAGCGCTGCCATTTTGCCTTCCGCTGCTTTTTAGCTGCGGCGCGGTGGTAGTTAACCGTCTTCTTTTTCTTTTTGAATAACTTCTTGCTCTTACCGCCTTTTTTCTGGAAAAGCTTTTGCAGCTTTGGCCCTTCTCCAGGAGCAGCCTCTGTTGGGAAGGCGCAAGTAATACCGCCAACCAGCAGCAGCGCTAATATGAATCCTCTAACCATTAAACCAAAATAAACTGTGATGCTGAAGTTTATCCTTATAACGATATTAAGTATTAGAATAGTTTAGTTAGATAAAAAAGATATCATACTTAAGCAGCTTGTATAGAACTTTGCTTAAAAGCAATTTATATGCCTTTCTCAAAGTATGATTCCCTAATTTACGAGTCTCCAAAATAGTTTATCAACATTGATCATCAGCCAGGTAATGCATAAGGCTTCCTAGCTTATGTACAGAATCTCAATCCATATTTAACCCATTTAGCACTCAAAAGTAAAAATAATACAATTTACTCTTTATCACAGCAACAACTTATTCAGCAGGTTTACGAACACAGGTATAGCCAAAGCCTGGGAATAGAAACAACTTAATACCTACAACTATGGAACAAACTGTTGCCACTTCACATACACCCGGACGCTTTGATCCGGAAAACCTGCAGGTAACCTTCTGCAACAAAACCAATGAGGAAATGAGGCTGGCCTACTGGCTGTTTACCATGATGGGAAAGCCGGCGCTTGTAAAGGCGGGCGGCTTGGCTACTATTGCTGCCTTACGTTTAGGCCTGCCTATCGCACCTTTAATAAAGGGCACGCTTTACCGACATTTTTGTGGAGGCGAAACATTGGAAGAGGCGCAAAAGGTAGTGCAAAAATTGTCTGCCGCCCGAGTACATACTGTGTTAGACTATGCTGCCGAAGCGCAGGATACAGAAGCCGGGTTTGATTATGTACGGGACGAGGTGCTGCGAAACATAGAGACCGGCCGCGACACGAAAGGCTTCTCTTACATTAGCGTAAAACCAACCGGCATTGGCCACAGTCATATTTTTGAGAAGCTGCACCACAGCCAGGAGTTGAATGAGGAAGAGCAAAAATCCTTTGCCAGAACCAAGGAGCGCCTGGAAAGTATATGCCAATCCGCAGCACAGGCAGGTATTAAAGTTTACCTTGATGCCGAAGAATGCTGCCTGCAGAACCCTGTTGATGAACTGGCTGAAGAAATGATGAGGCGATTTAATAAAGAACGGGCCGTACTTTTCAACACCTTACAAATGTACCGCACCGACCGCGTTGCCTACCTCCGGGGCTGCCTGCAGCGCTTTGAAGGCGAACCGGTGATACTAGGAATCAAGCTTGTGCGTGGCGCCTACCTCGAAAAAGAGCAGCAACGCGCAGAAGAAAACGGCTGCCCTTGCCCTGTCTTCATTAAAAAAGAGGACACAGACCAGAGCTTTAACCAGGCTATAGACATTTGCCTTGCACACTTACACCGCCTGGAGCTTTGCGCCGCCACTCATAACGAAAAAAGCATTACCTACTTAACCGAGCGAATTCAGCAGGACCCTATTAAAAACCACAGGCAGCGCATTCATTTCTCGCAACTATACGGCATGAGTGATAACCTTACCTTTAACCTGGCTGATGCCGGCTATAATGTATCCAAGTATTTGCCCTACGGAGAAGTGGTTACTGCTGTGCCATACCTGATTCGGCGGGCAGAGGAGAACACTTCTATCGCAGGGCAAATGGGAAGAGAGCTATCGCTGTTACAAAAAGAAATGCGCAGGCGCAGGATGTAACTCCTTCAGATCAAATTTATACTTACTTTCTACCAGAAAATAATGTAAACAGCTGCCAACACAAAGATGATAGCGGTAGCTGTGACATTAAAGATGCTATCCGTCTTAAAGAGACCTTTATCAATGTGCACGGTGTTTTCCGGATACTTGCCCCTTACGTTGTTCTCGAACAGCGAGTAGCCTACCATCAGCGCAGAGAGCAGCAGGAATACAATCCCCATCTGGTCCAGGAACGGCATGGTTGGGAACATCACGTCGATGATGATACTGAAAGGAACAGACGCAATGGCAGTTGCCAAAGCAGCATTGGAAGTAGCCCGTTTCCAGAACAGGCCGAACAGGAACAGCACCACAATGCCCGGGCTAACATAACCTGTGTATTTTTGGATAAACTGGAAGATCTGCTCCTCTCCACCAAGCAATGGCTCTGCCACCAGCACCGCAATAATTATCGCTATAAGGCTTACAAGGCGGCCTGTCATTACCATTTGGTTCTCCGTGGCATCCTTCTTCAGGTGCGACTTATAAATATCCATGGTGAAGATAGTAGCCGTGGAGTTCATCATAGAGCTCAGGGATGACAGGGCAGCGGCAATAAGCGCAGCAAAAGCCAAGCCTTTTAAGCCGGTAGGCACCAGGTTGCCAAGCAGCCAAGGGTATGCTTCATCGTAACGGCTGATCTCAGCATTTAACGCAAAAGCCGCAATACCCGGAATTACCACTACCAACGGAATCAACAGCTTCAGGAAAGCGGCGAAAACCAAGCCCCACTGCACTTCTTTCACACTTTTAGCGGCCAATGCACGCTGCACAATGTACTGGTTAAAACCCCAGTAGCTTATGTTAGCTATCCACATACCGCCAAACAACACTGTCATACCTGGCAGGTCTTTGTAAAACGGATTCTCTTCGGATAGAATCATATCGAACTTCTCCGGGGCTTGTGCAAACAGCATACCCATACCTTTCACAGGGCCTTCTCCCCCACTCACAGCATCCAGGGCCAAGTATGTAGTTACCAAGCCGCCAAGTATCAGAAACACCACCTGAATTACGTCCGTCCAGGCCACGGCTTTTAGACCGCCGTAGATGGAGTAGGACACCGCCACCACAGCCAAACCAACAATTGCAGCAGTGGTACTAATGCCTAACACTACGCTCAATGCCAGCGCCGAAAGGTAAAGTACTGTTGTCAGGTTCACGAAGATGTACAGCATGATCCAGAAGATGGCCAGGCTGGTGCGGATACGGTCATCGTAACGCAGCTTCAGGAACTGCGGCATAGTAAAAATCCCTTCCTTAATATAGATCGGGAGGAAAAACTTTGCCACAAGTATAAGAGTGGCTGCCGCCATAAACTCGTAGCTGGCAATGCCCAAACCTATGGCAAAGCCGGAGCCTGACATACCGATAAATTGCTCGGCCGAAATATTAGACGCGATAAGCGAAGCCCCGATTGCCCACCATGGCAGTGATTTACTGGCCAAAAAGTAGTCGGTGGAGTTTTTAACATGCCCTTTTTTCTCCCGGGATATCCAGATACCGAAAACAATAATGAGCAGGCAGTAGCCTATAAATACAATAAAGTCGAGTGTAGAAAAATTCATGTATAAACTATTTTAAGATAGCTAATATATAATATTAGTTCTGATTTATACATACTTCAGCTTTATTTTATCAAACCCCCACCTTATAAAGCATGAAGCGCTACTTGTTCTGTGCTGGTTAAATAGATACTCTGAACATGAAATAAATTTTAGCTCGACTATCAGATTATCAACATTTAATTATGGGCAGAACGATTAATGTTTTATTTTCAAACTAAATTTCTGCCAAAAAGAATATCCTATATGGTTAACATAGCTGAAAGACATCAGCAGATTATAAGCAAGCTTCAGAAAGAGGGGAAAATCAACGTTACGGACTTATGCGAGGATCTGGATGTTTCTTCTGTTACCATCCGCAAAGACCTGAAGCTTCTGGAGGACAAAGGGCTTTTGTTCCGGACGCATGGCGGTGCCACCTTGCACAACCCTTATACTATAGACCGGTCTGTAAACGAGAAAGAAAAGATCCAGTCTACCGAAAAAATGCTGATTGGCGCTAAAGCGGCATCGCTGGTACTGCCTAACGATTCCGTTCTTATTGCTTCGGGCACTACTGTGCTGGCGCTGGCTAAAAGTATACAGCCACAGGGTCACCTGATCGTAACAACCTCTGCACTTAATGTCGCTTTAGAACTGATCAGGCACCCTGAAGTTGAGGTGATGCAATTAGGCGGGCTTCTCCGGAAAAGCTCCTCGTCTGTAACCGGCCCTTACGCCGAAAGTATTTTATCCGACTTCTCTTTTAGTAAGTTGTTTTTGGGTGTGGATGGCATTGACCTGGAGTTTGGCTTAACAACCACTAATGTTATGGAGGCGCACCTAAACCGGCAAATGATTAAGGTGTCTCAGAAAACAATTGTCTTAGCCGATTCCACTAAATTCGGGAAAAGGGGCTTTGGAAAAATTTGCGGATTTGATGATGTAGACCATATCATCACAGACAAAGGCATTTCAGAATATGTTGTAAAGGCGCTGGAAGGGATGGGCATCAAAGTCACGATTGTATAGCACCTTTGCTTTTAAAGTATAAAGTATAAAAGGCTTGCAGATGGTGCAGCCTTTTATACTTTATACTTCCTAAACTACTTCAGGTATTTGCCTTTTCGAAGAATCTCAGCCCACTTTTGGTATCCTTCATAAGTCAGGTGCAAGCCGTCGTGGGTGTAGGCCTCCCTTAATTTACCTTCGCTATCTGTAAACTCAGGATAAAGATCAATTAAGGTGATATTTTCCGCTGCCGCCAGCTGCTTTAGTTCTTTGTTCAGCCAGAAAACGTGCTCCTCTCTATTATAATGCCTCTTAAACTTTGTAAACGTGTTGTTGGTTGGCAGCAGCGTCTGGATGTAAAGTTTAGTTGCCGGCGACTCAGCTTTAACCCTTTTTACAATCTTCTTATAGTTCTCCAGAATCAGGCTGTCAGGGATGTTCCGGGAAATATCGTTAATGCCGATCAGCAAAAACACTTTAGATGGTTTGCCCTCTGTTACTTCATTTAAGCGCTCCAGCACGCCAAACGTGATATCGCCAGATATGCCTCTGTTTTTGGCATGTTTTAACTCCAGAAGTTCGCTCCAGTTTGGATGTGCCGTAAGGCTATTGCCCAGAAAAATGATGTCTTTGCGGGAGTTTGGGTACGCTCGAAACTGATCTACTTGCACCTGGTAGGTAGCGGGCCGATACGTGCTGTCCCAGGCGGCTTCTATCTCCTGCGCTACTACTACCTGAGGCAACGCTAAAAGGCCTACAAGGGCAAAGCAGCCCCTAACTGTTCTGGTTATGGAATTCATACTTTAACTGATCTTCAATTTATACTTTCTGAGGCAGGAACTAAAGCTTTTGCGCAAACAGGTCAGGGTAGTCCGATATGATGCCGTCCACGCCTAATGCTTTAAGTTTGGCTATTTCTTCTGCGGAGTTTACCGTCCAGGGGATTATTTTCATCTGGCGGTCGTGGCATTTCTTCACCAGTTCTTCGGTTACGAGCTTGGCATTGGGGCTGTAAATAGCTGGCGTAAAACCTAGCTGCTGTATATTCTCCTCAAAAGAATCTTGGTTGCTAACCAGCAGCGAAGCCCTGATGTGCGGATATTGGCGGTGCAGCGCCTGCAGAGCACGCTTATCAAACGACTGAATAATTACCCATGGCGTAATTCCTTTCTGCTCCACCACCTCTACCACCAGCTCTGTAAACCTTGCTGGCTCCGGGTGAAGCTCGTTATCTTTACCTTCTTTTGATTTGATCTCAATGTTATAAAAAACCTGTGGCAGGTTATTCACCTTCAGGTGCGTCTGCACAGAATCGATGAGATCTGCCAGCAAAGGGATTTGCGCCTTCATTTTATGCTGCCGCGGATAAAGACCATACGGTTTAGAACCAACATCAAACTGGCGCACTTGCTCATACTTCATTTTATAGACGGCGTATTGCTCGCTCTCTTCCTTGGTAAAGTCGCTGCCGTCTGGTGTCCGTGCATATAAATGGTTGATGTATGGATCATGCGTCACAACCACCTGATTATCCTGTGTTATGTGGCAATCCATTTCAACAGTTGTCACGCCCAGGTCTATGGCTCGGAGCATGGCCGGCACTGTGTTCTCCGGCATCAGCCCGCGGGCACCGCGATGGCCTTCCGTATCAAAAGCTGGCAGCGGCATATTCTGCTGCGCTGTTCGTTCGCTACTCTTGCAGCCGCTGGCAAGTATAAGGGCAGCAAAAGCTATACTTAAAAATCTCTTCATCAAATGAGTTTATACTTCTAAACTTTATGAAATCCTTACATCAGCGGCTTGCTCATACTTGCGCCCGAAGCGATCGGTAGCCTGCACTTTAACGTGTTTTGCTCCAGCAGGCAGCGCCACCTTAAATAAGTGGTTTGTTTCTACAGGCTCTGCAAAAGCGCGTGGCTGTGGCAGTTTATCGCCGAGGTATAGTGCGCTGGCTTGTGGGTCTAAGCCTTTAAAGTTGCTCAGTTCACCCATGGCTTTGCCATCGGCCCACCACTCTACTTTCCAGGCGGGGTCCCAGTTCCATACATTGGCAACCAGGTTCTTCTGCCCGCTGGTTTCGTCGAGGTGCAGGCTAATCTGGTGCTTCAGGTCATACCCCGTGGATTTGTACTGCCAGCTAAGTTCATTGCCGTTTACCTCATACACGCCGTAGCCGCGCGGCGCACCGTCTCCGCAGATCGGGCCGGTCCACCAGGCGCCGCAAAGTGTGCCGTGCACGTGCTCGTACACATTATCTGTGATAACATTGCGGTTATAATGCGTGTGTCCCGACATGATGTGTACCTGGCGGTCTTTCAGTAAAGCATATAACTCCTGGCTGTTCTTCACGCCATTGTGCACAGGTATGTGCAGGCAAAGTATAACCAAGTGGTCTTTTGGCACCTGCTCCAGGTCTTTTGCCAACCACGCCAGCTGCACCTCCGGCAGATGCCCGTCATAGTTTCTGTCTGTGCCTAAATAGCGGACATCATCCAGCACCACATAGTGGGCTTTGCCGCGGTTAAACGAGTAATAGGTTGGGCCATAGGTTGCCTGAAAGGTATCATCAGAGGCATCATCGCCGCCTTTGTTATAATCCATGTCGTGGTTGCCCAGCACCTGAAAGTATGGAATGCCTGTGGCCGCAACTGCCTGGTTGTAATCGTTAAAAAGCTCGTGCTTGTCCCAGACAATATCGCCTACGGTAATACCGTGCACCAACGCTCCGGCCCCAAACGACTGCAACAGTTGCTGCACGTCAGGCACCGACTGGGTCATCATTTGCTCCACGTCCTGCTTGTTTCTCACCTGCGGATCGGCCCAGATGATAAACTTATGCTGGTTATCGTCCTGCGCCAGTGGTTTCAGTTCAAAATCATACTTCTCCTGCCCTGCTTTAAGCACCTGGTAATGGCGGGCAATGCCGTTCTCGTTAGGTAGTTCGTACCCTGCCGGCACCGATACAAACACGAACTGCGCCTGCTCGTTATGTGGCAATGCATAGCGCCCTTTTCTGTCGGTTTGCACCACGCTATACCCATCCGACACGACAACCTGCCCCAGCTTTTTACCCTGCGCCGTAACAGTGCCTTTTATTTTTTTAGTAGAGGTAGCAGCCAGGCCAAATGCTGAGCGGCCTCCTACCCAAAGCCCTCCGGCCAAGAGGCTGACACGAGCAATAAATTCTCTTCTTTTCATGGATTAACCTGATCGTTTTATAAACCTTGAATGGTTTTAAGTTCCTTAAAAAAGTTTATGTAATCGCTGAAAAGTATGTGGTCTTTCAGCAAGACCATAGTTTCGTTGTTGAAGCGAAGCGCGTTACCGGTAAAGACTGCAGTGATGTAATTCTACAAAAAACTAAGAGGCACCTAGTTTAATACCGGCGCCCCCTTAATTATAAATTTAGTTTGAGTAAACTGCAATATCATCAAAGCACAGGCGGCCATTTTGTACTGTTGCTGTGGTTGTGCCTAAACCAAGCTTAACCACTCTAAATCTTACGGGTCCAGATATATCCATTAAGAAAACAGCTGTTTTTGCTTCTTTACTAGCATCCGTTACAGTTTCCCCTATTTGCGTCCAGGTGGTACCCTCATCTTGCGAATACTCTAATCGCCAACTACTAGAGGCATCATTATAGTAGGAACCGTAGAGCATAGTAACTTTTGATGCACCATCCGGCATATCAAAATTCATCTGGGTATAAGTATCATAGTCGAGTTGCTGCTGCATTCTAACCCCTTGGCTTCCCGTAAATCTGTCTCGGCCTGGTGTGTTTCCAAGTATAGCTTGATATAGTTTCCACTCACCTGAGGCTACAACGATATTGTTATCTATCGTAGTCATGTTATAGCTTGGCTTCGTTTCCTGTGGAACAGCCTCGAAGCTTTCAGGAAACCCTGTATAAATAGGGCCACTAGGGTCTTTCACATCATCTATCGTTCGAATCCAGAACTGCATCAAAGCCTCCTCTCCCGTACCGGATGGGCTGGTGAAGGCAACAGGTATCCCTGTATAGCTTGCGCTTGCGTAAACTCTGCGGTTGGAAAAAGCCGCATTGGGCTCTGTGTGCAGATACACATTATTGCTCCCGTCTGACATTATTTTATCCCCACTAAAAGTGGCTGTTGGCGCTGGTAATGGAGAAATATTACCGGCTACAACACGCACAAGAGTTCCTTCGTACTCATCCGCTTTCATTGCTAAATCTTCTAAGGTGACCTCACGCAGGTGCACTTTCGAATCTTCAGCAACTTTAACAATGTCACCGGCAGAAAGGCCACTTATTTGTAGCATCCCGCTGCTCTTTGTGAGGGTAGTGCCAGTTATTTGCACCACTACAGAGTCTCCCACATTGTAAGGCAGGTTAGCCGCACCATCAAAGTTCAAAAGTATACCACGTATCTGCCCCCGTCTATGGTTTTGGATAACAACACTGTTGCTCCCACCCGGCACGTTCTGGCCAGTTGCATCAGAAATAACCACACCTATTACCTGTTGCGCCCCAAGTAGTTTATCCCGTGTTAATTTAACATCATTGCCTTTGTAAAAAGACCTAATATCCTCGATGGATATAATGGGACTTGGGGTGCCAATAGCATTATTTGTGTCTTCCTCCAAGCAGGCTGTAAGAGCAAAGACGCTTAACAGCAAAGCCAAATAAGAATATAATTTAATTTTCATATTGATATCCATTACTATTGATTGTATAAAGATCTTCATACAGATAGAGCTTTTATATAAACCGGTGTATGTTTAGCCCTGCCGCTCCTTATTCTTGCCACCAAACTTTTGTGTTGATGTTGTCAGGGCCCTGTTCTGCCACAGCAGCCTGATAACTGGCTTGATTCAAGGACTGCACATAGAGCGGATAGTTAATTCTGGCAGGCATCATGCCATCATTTCTCAGGCCCGGCCCTTTTGGCAACACAGGATGCCCGGTTCTTCTATGCTCAAACCACTGCTGGAAATCAGTAAAGAATAAAGTATAGTACTTCTGCAAGTGAATCAGCTCCATTTTTGAATCAAAGCTGTAGTCTGATCCCCACTTAACTTCATCCTTTTCTAAATGCCCTTCCGGCACCTCAACGTCCCATAATGTAATGGCGGAAACCACACCTTTCTCATAATGCATTTGCGCATCTCCTGAAGTATACTCTTTAAGGGCTGCCTCAGCCAGAATGAACTGCAGTTCAGGGTAATTAAGAATATTGCCAAGACGGGATTCCCTGGCAAGCTCCGGCTTATACCTTGATTGGCCTTCCGGCAAATTGGTTACAGCATACCCGCTCGGCACTCCTGAGTAAATACCCTCCCAAGTAGTGGCCCACAGCTCAAGCCGAGGATCCCCCCACTGCACAAGGTTATTGACAAAGAACTGACTTAAAGAGTTATCCCCATTAAAATCGTAAGCGCGCCAATTATGGAACTCAGATTGATAGGGCACAACCCCTGTGAACTTCAGAGTCGCAGATTCTTCAATACTCGTCATGATCGGATAATCCCCGGGCCGCTCATCTACTATTTCCCTTATCTTTTCAGCAGCAGTCTTTCCTCCTGCAATCGCATCGGGTTTTCCTGAAACACGCAGTAGGAGGCGCAGGTAAAGAGAGTTTCCAAACTTTCTCCATAATAGCGCATTACCCTGGTATAAAGGGTCCTGCTCTGCCTGTGCAACAGCTAGATTACCTCCCTCAGCCAGTAAAACGTTAGCAGAGTCAAGCTTCTGAAAAAGGTCAGCGTAAATATCCTCTTGCTTATCAAAAGCAGGCATGTAAAGCCCTGCTCTTCCCTTAATAGCATCTTTATAAGGTACATCTCCAAAAGTATCTGTCAGCAAAGACATCACCCAAGCATCAAGTATGAGAGAGATACCCATATAGGTCTTGTTTGCAGTTTCTTCACCGGATGTATAAATGTCCCTTATATTGGATAACTCTGTATACCAGTTGTTCCACATATAATCAGCTTCTGCAGTACGGATTTCATACCGATGAATTTCATCTGAATTCACCAAAGTTACATGAACCTGCATTAGCTCATTTGTAAGCCGTATAGCTCTGTTCATGTTTCGCTTAACCAGCTCCGTGATGGATGGAGCAAGAAGGCTTTCAGGGAGCGCCTTAGGACTTTGGTTAGGGTTCACGTTCATCTCCTCGAACCCATCTGTACAGGAGGAAATCACCGACACACTAAAAGCCGCTACTAAAGAAAGGCCAATTAATTTTATCTTTTTCATTCTTGTAACTTGTAAGTGCTTAAAGTCTTAGATTCCAATAGTTAAATTTACCCCCATAGTTCTGGTTGCCGGGAACTGACCAAGCTCAAAACCGGCATCGATAGTACCATCATTCAGGGTGCCAAACTCTGGGTCAAAGGCAGGCCAGTGGGTCCACATAAATAAGTCGCGGCCATACACTCCAATTGATGCCTTCTGTAGCTTCAGGCGGCTTAGCAGATTAGAAGGCAAGCGGTAGTCGAGGCGTACTTCACGTAGTTTGATATAGTCGGTACTAAATAGGTTTCCCTCCACATTATCACGACCAAAATGCCTGTTGTAATAAGTCCAGATATCTTCTGCAATGACATCGTTAGGGCGGTAAGACCCGTCTCCATTTGCTATTACCCCGTTACCGATAATGCCATTGTAGCGCCCAGGTATTGTCTTTTCAAGCTTTCCTGCATCAGCTAACACAGCATGCGTAAGTGAATATGCTTTTGCTCCGAAAGATCCATCAAATAAAATATTGAAGCCGAATTGTTTGAAGTTAAACTGATTACCTATGCCTGCCTTCCACTTTGGCATTGTATTACCTAAAAGGATCATTTCATCACCTAGCACAGGGTATCCGTTTTCATAGATAATTTGTCCGTCTGGAGACCTCAGGTAGCCGCGGCCATAAATATCCCCCATAGTAGCACCCGGCCGGGCTTCTACTGACCCACGGCCACCAGGACCGCGCTGCATCTGGTAGGTGTCTAGGCTGTCAGCAAGCTCAACTACTTTATTCCGGTTTGCGGAAAAAGTACCTGTGACCTTCCATGTAAGTCCTTCTTTATTTTTGAAAGGGGAAGCGTTTGCCTGTACCTCTATACCTTTATTCTGCACTTCCCCTGCGTTCAGGATGGCGGCACTATAGCCAGAAGCCCTGTCAATGGGTACACTCAGTATTTGATCAAAGGTATTGTTCTGGTATACCGACACATCCACTCCCAACCTGTTGTTAAAGAAGCGTAAATCGGCACCGAACTCTAAACTTTGCGTGCGCAGAGGCCTTAAGTTAGGGTTAGCTATCGCACTAGGGTTAGACAAGCCTCCCGGGAAACCCACTTGTGTGGCATAGGTAAAAGCTGTCTGGTAAGGTCTGGTAGTACCACTGCCCACTTCAGCAAAAGATCCTCTTAGTTTAGCAAAGGTGATAAAAGAGGGCATTCGTACTAGCTCTGAAACAATGGTGCTTACACTAGCAGAAGGGTAAAAGAAGCCAAGACTCCTATCTATTCCAGGAGTAGCCAATGTACTCGTCCAGTCTTGCCTAGCAGTCAGGTCAAGGAAAAGCCATTCATTATAGCTAAAGGTTCCTAATGCGTACAAGGAGTTAACAGCATACTCACTACGGTATGGATAAGCTAGTAAAACATCGGCACTGTTTGCAAAATTGAACACATTAGGGTACAATAAACGGTTTGCTCTTGTTTGATCCCTGTTATAGCGGTTAGTCATTCTGCTACCTCCTGCAGAAATACTAAAGTCGAACTTATCGCCTATCGCTTTTCCGTACCGGAGCAGGAAATCACTGTTCAGCTCTTGCGAGAATATGTTCTGCGTCCAAAACATACCTTCCTTGAACTTCTCTGTGTCTTTAGGGCGCTGCTGAGATCGTGCTTCATAAGAAAAATCAATGGCCGTTCTTACCATTAAACTCAGATCCTGATTAAAGTCATAAGTAGCCTGAACATTACCAGTTACTGTGTTTCGGTTTGATTTATTCAGCATTTCATAAGTGATCAGGTAAGGATTGTCCACTAAGCTACTGAATGGGTAATTTTGTACAATCCCTTCTTGCCCTGGCTCCCAGTATTGTTTTAGCCAATTTAAGTCAGCATTAGGTACTTGAAACATCAGCCAGTACATCAAAGACTGGTTGTTGTAACCCGTTGAAGGAAGATTATCCGTGTACTTATTGGTATAGTTAACCTTGGTTGAGATTCTTAGCTTATCTGTAACATTATGCCCTGCAGACAGTGCTACAGTATTTCTGTTATAGCCTGTATTAGGTATTATCCAATCATTCTTCAGGTTCGTTAATGAGAAGCGCACCGATGTTTTATCATTTGCACCATCTAAAGTAACACTGTTAGTGAATGTTTTACCTGTCTGGAAGAAGTCCTTCCGGTTGTTTTCGTAAGGCACCCATGGTGTTCTCACAGCCCCTGTGGTACGAGTCTCTGGGTCGTATTGGTAGAACATTTGACCATCAAACCTAGGCCCCCAGGCAGAACTAGTGCTTCGGGTGCTGGCACCGTCCTCAGTGTTCAAAAATGAGTAGTAGTTGGCACCATTTGTACCTTGCCCAAACTCATATTGGTAATCAGGCCATCTCGAAATTGTTTCTATAGAAGTGTTTGAGTTGATAGTAACTCCAATTCCCTTTTGCCTCTTTGTTCCTGACTTTGTTGTTATTATAATTGCACCGTTAGCTCCTCTTGCTCCATATAACGCCGTTGCTCCAGGGCCTTTCAACACAGAAACAGATTCAATATCATCCGGGTTAATGTCGTTCAGGCCGGAGCCGAAGTCAACAGGTGACTCCGATTGAAGATAGGCACTACTACCTGTACCGGTTTGACGGTTACTGCCTCCTGTTACAACGCCGTCAATTACTATAAGAGCCTCACTATCCCCAGCCAAAGAATTCTCGCCACGCAGAATTATTTTGTTAGAACCACCAGGGCCTCCTCCTGATTTGATCATGTTCAAACCTGCGACTTTTCCAGAAAGTGCATCGGTCCAGTTATTTGGCGTTGCTTGCGTTAATGCCTCACCCTGCACTGTAGTAGTGGCATAACCGAGCGCCTTCTCCTCACGCTTAATGCCAAGAGCTGTTACTACCACCTCAGAAAGCTGCTGGTTATCAGTCTTTAGCCTAACGCTAATGTTACCATTAGGCTGATTAACAGTTACACTCCCAGGCCTATAGCCAATGTAGGAGAATGAAAGCACTGCCCCCTTTTCAACACTGAGCTGAAACTTACCATCCTGATTGGTTACCCCTACAGGGGTGCCGTTTGCAGCAATAGACACTCCGGGTAGTGGAATTCCATCCGTATCATCCAAAACGGTTCCGCTAACCTCTATTCTCTCGCCCTGCGCGAGCCTATCAGACAAAGGAGTTGCAGCTAATTCTGTTGTAAACGTGGGCCCTGTTAAACAGAGGCACAAGGAGAGCATTGCTGCCCGACTTATTTGGCGCCGCCCCTTTGAGGATAGTGGTAAATGTTTTCTCATGTGACAAGAGCTTTATTTAGCTGATTTTATTTAGGTTGTAATGTTTAGTCTCCTTGTTCCAGGTGAGGGCAGTAAAGAAAATAGCGAGCACACAGGCGGCCACTAACACTATAAATCCACCATCCCAGCCCCATGCGTCCACTACAAAGCCCATAGCAATGTTGGCAAACAAAGCCCCGCCCATGTAGCCGAATAACCCTGTAAGGCCCGCCGCTGTGCCGGCAGCTTTCTTTGGCACCAGATCCAGCGCCTGCACGCCAATGAGCATAACAGGTCCGTAAATCAGGAATCCTATGGCTATCAAGGCCATGTTATCGACCCAAATGTTGCCTGCCGGGTTTTTCCAGTACACTAAAACCGCCACCAGCACCAGCACCATGTAAATGATTGTTGCAGGAGCGCGCCGGCCTCTGAAAACCTTGTCGCTGATCCAGCCGCAGAGCAGCGTGCCAGGTATGCCAGCATACTCGTAGGCAAAGTATGCCCAGCCTGTTTCTTTCACAGAAAAGCCTTTCGCCTCTTCCAGGTAGGTTGGTGCCCAGTCCAGGATGCCGTAGCGCACTAAGTATACAAAGGCGTTGGCAAATGCGATGTACCACAGCACACGGCTGGTTAATACATACTTAAACAGGATCTCCTTCGCTGACAGCTCCTTTTCATGATCTGATGTATAATTGCTTGGGTAGTCGTTTTTATACTCTTCGATGGTAGGCAGGCCGCAGGATTGTGGCGTATCCCGCACTAACATGTATGTGATCATGGCGGAGAGCAGGGCGATCATGCCAGGGAAGTATAACTTACTCTCCCATGTACCAAAAAGCGCTACGGCAGCTATTGCCAGAGGCCCCACCAAACCGCCTCCTATATTATGCGCAATGTTCCAAACCGACATTTTCGTGCCTCGCTCTTTTGTGGAGAACCAGTGCACCATTACTCTCCCGCAAGGAGGCCAGCCCATACCCTGAAACCAACCATTCAAGAACAGCAGCACAAACATGATGGCAATAGAACTGGTAGCAACTGGCACTGTGCCCATCATAATCATGGTGAGCGCCGAGAGCAGAAGGCCAACACTTAGAAACACCCGTGCATTACTTCTGTCGGAAACATTGCCCATCAGAAACTTGCTTAAGCCATAGGCAACAGAAACACCAGACAAGGCAATACCTAAATCTGATTTAGAATACCCCTGCGCAATCAGGTCGGGCATTACAAGTGAGAAGTTTTTACGCACCAGGTAATAGCCGGCATACCCAATAAAAATCCCCAGGAAAACCTGAAACCGCAAGCGTTTATACTCCGGATCAATCCGTTCTAAAGGCAACCTATCTGTATGCTGAGCAGGAGAAATAAGCTTCATATAAAGTATAGTATTATGGTAAAATGATGAAACAAGTAAGCTTTCTGGTGCCTAGTTGGCAAAGAGGCGGCACTTGCATGTTGCTTTCAGTTTTCATACTTACCATTACATAAGTTTCGGCAGGTTATTATTCATTTCGATTTAACCCAAAACCTATTTCAGATACAAAACTATAAAAGCTTTAAACAAACTGGCACTGCCAACCCAGACTTAACTTTTTAGTAACATATATAGCGCAGCGCCAATACCTGCACCCAGCAAAGGCCCCACCACCGGCACCCAGGCATAGCTCCAGTCACTGGAACATTTATTTTTAATAGGCATAAGCGAGTGAATAATTCTCGGCCCAAGGTCGCGGGCAGGATTAATGGCGTAACCGGTTGTTCCGCCTAATGATAAACCTATCGCCCATACTAGAAAAGCCACTGGAATTGCCCCTAATGAGCCCATGCCAATAGGTGTTTTCTGATCTCCCAACTCTGGATTTGTGAAATAAAAGATCACGAAGATCAAGACAAAGGTGCCCAGGGCCTCGCTGAATATATTTGAAAACCGATGTCTGATGGCAGGGCCTGTGCAGAACACCGCGAGCTGCGAAGGCGCATCCTCGGTAGCATCGAAATGAGGCCTGTATAGCAGCCACACCAGCAAAGCACCCACCATGGCACCCAGCAACTGAGCCAGTACATACAACCCAACGCCCTGCCAACTGAATTTGCCAGCCAGTGCGAGTGCCAATGTCACGGCAGGGTTAAGGTGGGCTCCGCTATAAGGCGCCGCAATAACAACCCCTGTAAACACAGATAGCGCCCAGCCTGTGGTGATCACAATCCACCCGCCGTTACTCCCTTTGGTGCCCTTCAAGACAACATTCGCTACCACACCGTTGCCCATCAGGATCAAAAGCATGGTTCCAATAAACTCGGCTGAAAACGCTGACATATTTATACTTTAGCTTTAGCGTCCATGATTACACCCAGGCTTTTGCCGCCTTCACGGCCTTGTGCCAACCTTTTAGAAGATCATCTGAAGACAGGCTTGCACTTGGCTGAAAACTTTTACTGACAGTCCACTGCTGCTGTATCTCCTCAACACTGCCCCAATAGCCTGTTGCCAACCCTGCCAGATAAGCAGCACCAATGGCTGTAACCTCTGTTACCTCTGGTTTTATCACCCGGGCTCCAAGTATGTCTGCTTGAAACTGCATGAGCAAGTCGTTTTCGGTAGCCCCGCCATCAGCCCGCAATTCTTTGATAGTGATTCCGGCGTCTGCCTCCATGGCTTTTAACACCTCGTAGGTCTGGTAAGCTATACTTTCTAATGCTGCCCTGGCTATATGCGCAGAGGTTGTCCCTCTGGTTATGCCCACCATGGTGCCGCGTGCATGCTGGTCCCAGTGCGGCGCTCCCATGCCCACAAATGCCGGCACCAAGTATACGCCATCACTTCCGGCTACCTTTTTGGCCAAATGCTCTACTTCCTCAGAAGTTGCTATTACACCTAACCCGTCCCGTAGCCACTGTACTACTGCGCCGGCTATAAAAATGCTTCCTTCCAGCGCGTAATGCACCTGGCCCTGTATTTGCCAGGCAACGGTTGTTACCAGCCTGTGCTCAGATATTATTGGTTTCTCTCCGATGTTCATCAGCATAAAACACCCTGTACCATAGGTGTTTTTCACCATACCCGGTTTAGTGCACATTTGTCCGAACAAGGCAGCCTGTTGGTCGCCGGCAATGCCTGCGATGGGTATTTGAGTGGAGAAAAGAGAATTGGATGTATGGCCGACTACCTCGCTGGATGCTTTTACCTGAGGGAGCATGCTGGCCGGGATGCCAAAAAGGTGCAGCAGGTCTTCGTCCCATGCAAGGGTATGGATGTTGTAAAGCAAGGTGCGGGAGGCGTTGGTAACATCCGTAACATGCTTGTTGCCGCCGGTCATCTTCCAGATAAGCCAAGTGTCTATTGTTCCGAAGATTAAACTACCGCATTCGGCTTTCTCTCTGGCTCCAGGCACATTGTCGAGAATCCATTTTATTTTGGTGGCAGAGAAATAAGCATCGAGCACCAGCCCTGTTTTCTCTCTGATAAGCGGCTCCAGCCCCTGGTCTTTCAGCTGATCGCAGTATGCAGCAGTACGTCGGTCTTGCCACACAATGGCGTTGTGTACAACCTCGCCTGTATGCCTATCCCAAACAACAGTAGTTTCTCTTTGGTTGGTGATTCCGATGGCCTGAATATCCTTTGCCTGAAGCCCTGCTTTCAAGATGGATTCTGCTGCTACTCCTACCTGTGTAGACCATATTTCATTAGGGTTGTGCTCTACCCAACCTGGCTGAGGGTATAGTTGAGTAAACTCTTTCTGGGCAACAGACACAATAGCACCAGCATGATTAAATATAATGGCTCTGGAACTGGTAGTACCCTGATCAAAAGCAAGTATAAATTTCTCCATAGGTTTGCATTGTATGGTTAATCTTGGCTAACTGCTGCAGGCGCCATCTTTTTGAGAGGCTCCAGGAGATAGTTGTTGGCGAGCGCTGTAAAGACATCGACTTGCTTTTGCTGCCATTCTTCGTCAGTGCCTAACTCGGCAGCCATAAGCGCAGCTACCTGAGGCGCCATTTCTATCGCCGCTTTGGCATTCAGGAACAGCACGCGCAGCCTTCTAGCCAGCACGTCTTCTACTGTCCTGGCCATCTCGTGTCGCACTGCCCAAACTACTTCTGCATACATGTAAGGATATTCTTTGTGCAGTTTTACACCTAATTCCGGGTTGTCTGCAATGAGCAGGTTTATTTCCTCGGCATCAGCCCCGTAGATGCTTAAAGACCCGAATATATTGTTTTTTTTATTTATAGCACCGTGAATCTGCAGGTTTGCCGTTACACAGGAGCGCCTGGGCAAGCCTGCCACAGCAATAGCTTTGTCTATAGTATCTTCTGCCATTTTTCGGTAAGTGGTCCATTTACCGCCTGTTATGGTAATTAAGCCTGATTTGGCAACCAGCAGTTTATGGCTCCGAGAGATTTCTTTGGTACTGCTCGCATTCTTGAGAGGAGCCGCCAGCGGGCGTAGCCCGGCAAATACGCTTAACACATCTTTTCTGGTTGGCTTGCGCTCCAGGTACTGCCCGGCCGTTTGAAGTATAAAGTCTATTTCAGCCTCTAGCGCTGTTGGTTCTAAGCTAGGGTTCTCAAGTGGTGTATCTGTTGTTCCTAACAGCACGTGTCCGTGCCATGGCACAGCAAACAGCACGCGTCCGTCAGGGGTTTTAGGTAGCATCAGAGCATTCTCCCCGTCCAGGAAAGAGCGGTTTACCACTACGTGCACCCCTTGGCTTGGCCGCACTAGCGGCTGCTGGCTAGGGGCATCCATTTGCAGTACATTGTTTACAAAAACGCCAGTTGCGTTTACAACCGCCTTGGCATGTAATTTATACTTGCGGCCAGTCTCTACATCAAGCGCCAAAACTCCTGCCACCTCTCCCTGGTGGTTTTTCACCAACCCATCCACTTTCATATAGTTCAGCACCACTCCGCCTTGCTCTACACATGTCTGAGCTATATTTACAGCCAACCTTGCATCATCAAACTGTCCGTCGAAATATTCTACACCACCTTTCAGACCTTTCTTCCGCACGTTTGGCAAAAGGCGGGCAACTGTTTCCTTATCCAGAAGTGAGGTTTTCTGCAGCCTATACCTGCCCGCCATCCAGTCATACACCTTTAACCCTAAACCGTAAAACATTTTGTTCCACCAGCTGTAGTTCGGGATAATAAATGGCTGCTCGCTTACCAGGTGAGGCGCATTTTTTATCAACAAGCCTCTTTCATGCAACGCTTCATAAACAAGGCTTACATCGCCCTGTGCCAGGTAACGCACACCTCCGTGCACCAGCTTTGTGCTTCTGCTGGATGTGCCTTTTGCAAAATCACTCTGCTCCAGCAGCACAGTCTTGAAACCCCTAGATGCCGCATCCACAGCCACACCCAACCCTGTTGCCCCGCCTCCAATTACAATAACATCCCACACATTTTCCTCCCGCTCCAGTTCCTTTACTAATTGAGAGCGATTAAAATTCGACACGTTGCTTCTCTTTGTATTCTTATTACTCACAGGGCAAATAGATAAATTGATTACTTACTAACTGTTTCGAAATAAAAGTATAGATAATTATTTAATAATGAAACGAAATAATAAAAAATATATAAATAAGCGATTGCTCACATGTATGAATGCAGCACAACATTGGTAAACTGATTATTTTAGCCAACAATTATTGCAGCTAAGCACCTGATTTATTTCATTTAAAGAGCAAAAAAAGAAACAGTGATATCAATACAGGAGCAACACATATATACAGAGAAGAATCAAGCTAAGCGATATTTCTATTTCTTTCGAAACACCAGCTTTCGAAACTTAAGGGCATAGATGCAGGAAAGAGAGTTTCTATGGTTTATAAATACAAAGGCCGCGCAGATACTAAAATCTACGCGGCCTTTGCAGCAACTGCTTATACTTGAAATAGCTTAAAAAGGACTTTGCGGCAATGCAAAGCCCTTTTTAAGTAGATTGCGGACAAGATCCAACACCATTCATGCAAACGCAAAGTTAGCTTTGAGTCTGGAGGAGGGGTAAGTAGTACTAAGAAAACTGTAGCACTACCCCAACAGTTATGATTTATTACTGCATTTTTTACAGCGATTATGTGGGCATGAGACTTACCGGTAGCATCACCACCAGCATATCCTCCCTGTCAGAAGGTGTATTTTGGGATTTTCAGGATGAGCAGCTTTCCAAGGACATACTTCAGTACTACAACTTCAACAAATCGCTTTTCCCACAAATCAACCCTGTTTTCTCAGAGCACGGCACCGTAGAAAAAGGCGTGGCAGATGCGCTCGGGCTGGTGGCAGGCATACCTGTTACCTACAAATCCGGAGATCAGCCTAACAACGCGCTCTCGCTTAATGTGCTAAAACCCGGTGAGGTTGCTGCCACGGCAGGTACTTCGGGGGTAATTTATGGGATAAGCGACAAACTGGTTTTTGATCCGCAATCGCGGGTTAACACGTTTGCCCATGTTAATTACACCCGAAACCAGAAGCGCCTGGGTGTGCTTTTATGCATCAACGGCACAGGTAGCATTAACCGCTGGATAAAGGATATTGCAGGTACGGGCATTACCTATGCCGACATGAATGAGATGGCGGAAAAGATAGCCATAGGCAGTAATGGTCTGCGTGTTTTACCGTTTGGCAACGGCGCCGAGCGTATGCTTAACAATAAAATTGTCGGCACGCATTTCCACCACATCGACCTGAACACCCATACCAAGGCACATTTATTCCGGGCAGTGCAGGAGGGCATAGCCTTCGCCTTCCGCTACGGCCTTGACATCATGCGCGAGAATGGCATGAACCCTAATATTATTCGGGCAGGCAAAGCCAACCTCTTCCTGAGCGACACTTTTACAGAAGCCTTTTTGAACGCCACGCACGTGCCAGTTGAGCTTTACCGCAACGACGGCAGCGTGGGTGCGGCGCTGGGTGCAGGTATCGGCGTAAGGGCTTTTAAATCTGAAGAGGAGGCCTTTACCAACAGTGAAAAGCTACAGATAGTAGAGCCCAATGCGGTAAGCCAGTACGAGCCGGTTTACCAGGAGTGGAAAGCGCTGCTTGAAAAACAACTACACGAAGTTTAACATCCATATAACCATTTGACCTTATGGCAAGCCATACCTTAACACAAACAGAATATTTTAAAGGGATTGATAAGATAAAGTTTGAAGGGCTTGAGTCGGACAACCCGCTGGCGTACCGCTGGTACGATGAGAACCGCGTGGTGGCGGGCAAGAAGTAAGAGCACCTGCGCTTTGCCGTGGCTTACTGGCACTCTTTTAATGCTGATGGTTCTGATCCGTTTGGTGGGCCTACACTTCATTTCCCGTGGAACACGAAGTCTGACCCTATTGCCCGGGCGAAGGATAAGATGGATGCTGCGTTCGAGTTCATCACCAAGATCGGCATGCCTTACTACTGCTTCCATGACGTGGATGTGGTGGATTATACCAACGACATTACTGAGAACGAGAGAAGGCTGCAGACTATGGTGGAGTATGCACAGCAGAAGCAGCAGGAAACAGGCATAAAGCTGCTGTGGGGCACGGCCAACGTGTTCTCGCACAGCCGCTACATGAATGGTGCCTCCACCAACCCAGACTTCCATGTGCTGACGCACGCCGCAGCTCAGGTGAAGGCCGCACTCGACGCCACCATCGCCTTGAACGGCGAGAACTATGTGTTCTGGGGTGGCCGCGAAGGCTACATGACCTTGCTGAACACAAACATGAAGCGCGAGCAGGAACACTTCGCCAAGTTTCTGCACACGGCCAAGGACTACGCTCGCAAGCAGGGCTTTAAAGGCACGTTCTTTATAGAACCGAAGCCAATGGAGCCGACCACGCATCAGTACGACTACGACGCGGCCACTGTGATTGGCTTCCTTCGCCAGTACGACCTGCTGGACGACTTTAAGATCAACATTGAGGTAAACCACGCCACGCTGGCAGGCCATACGTTTCAGCATGAACTGCAGGTAGCCGCCGATGCCGGTTTGCTGGGCTCTATTGATGCCAACCGCGGGGATTACCAGAACGGCTGGGATACCGACCAGTTTCCGAACAACATCACCGAGCTGACAGAGGCCATGCTGGTGTTTTTGGAAGCAGGAGGTGTGCAGGGTGGCGGTATCAACTTTGATGCAAAGATCAGAAGAAACTCAACAGACCCAGCGGACTTGTTCTACGCCCACATCGGTGGTGCCGACACTTTTGCCCGCGCCCTGATCACGGCAGACAACATCCTGGAGAACTCAGACTATAAAAAGGTTCGGGAGGAGCGCTACGCCTCTTTTGACAGCGGCAAAGGCAAAGAGTACGAGGAAGGCAAACTGAGCCTGGAGGACCTGCGCAATTATGCTGCCGAAAAGGGAGAGCCCGAGGTGAGAAGCGGACGCCAGGAGTACCTGGAGAACCTGATCAACCGCTACATCTGAGAAACAAAGTTCTTTAACCATTTATCCTGAACATCATGAGTAAGAACGAGACAGAAACAGCGGGGCACAACCTCCCCTACATTGCCGGAATCACCCTGATCGCTACTTTAGGCGGCTTACTTTTCGGGTATGACACAGCGGTTATCTCGGGCGCTGAGAAATCAGTTCAGAACTACCTGATAGATGGGCTGGGGCTCAGCACCTGGGTGCACGGAGCCACAATCTCCAGCGCCTTAATCGGCTGCATTATAGGCGGAGCCATCTCAGGCTTCTTTGCGTCTGGTTTAGGCCGCAAGAAGACGCTGCTTATAGCGCCAGTGCTATTTTTTCTGTCTGCCTTAGGGTCTGCTTACCCAGAGGCTCTGTTCTTTAACCAGAGTGAGCCAACGATGGGCTTGCTCTACATGTTTAACTTCTACAGGATAATTGGAGGCATAGGCGTAGGCTTGGCCTCTGCAGTAAGTCCGGTTTACATCGGCGAAATAGCTCCGGCCAACCTGAGAGGCCGTTTGGTTTCACTAAATCAGTTTGCCATCATCTTCGGTATGCTGGTGGTATACTTTGTAAATTGGGGAATTTCCAGCGGCCAATCTATTGAATGGATCAACGAAGTAGGCTGGCGCAGAATGTTTCTTTCAGAGGCCATTCCGGCAGGGCTGTTTGGTATTCTGCTATTTTTTGTGCCCGAAACGCCACGCTATTTAAGTATGGCAGGCAGAGATGAAGAGGCAATGAAGATACTGAAAAAGATAAACGGGCCTGAGGCTGCCAAAAGGATATTTACTGATATCAAAAGCACTGTGGAGCACCATTCCGGCAAACTCCTCTCTTACGGCAGAACTATTATCATCATCGGTATACTGCTTTCGGTTTTTCAGCAGTTTGTAGGTATCAATGTGGCCCTCTACTATGCCCCAAGAATATTTGAAAGTATGGGTGCCGGCAAACACAAACAGCTACTTTTTTGAAGTAGCTGTTTGTGCTTATTTAGGAGATATTACCATATAGGATTCTCTTATTTCACCATTATCATTTTCAGCAAATAGGACTGGCTCAACCAACTCAAAACTGCTCCCAAATTCATTATGCTTTTTTTCATATTCATCGAGAAGTTCTTTATAGTTACTATACTGCTTATTTTTCCCAGTGAAACGATAAGAATCATGCTCAAAATCAGATAGATTTTTGATTTCAATAACAATATTATCTGTGATGGATTCTACTGTGAAAAAGGCAGGGTTGTAGTTAAGGTGATTTAAAAGCAAAATTTCTGCCTCTTTGTTTAGATGAGGCTCTTTTAATACTGTGTATCTATACAGCCTATATTTTTTACAAGCTTATCACTTAAGTATATAATCTTATAGATATAACCTCTAACTAATATTGGCTTTGCTAACCTATACCTATCAGTTGTGTATTCGGTATATTGAGTTTCATCAGAGAGATACATGGTCTCAAACTCAAAAATGTTTTCAAAATCAAACCCTCTCTTATCTAAAACAGATTTTAACGCTTTTTTGCCTGCTACCTCAGCATATACTTCAGAGAGTCTATTATGAATTTTTTCAATTTCTTCTACTTGTAGAGTTTCCGCTTCTTCTTCCGACCTCCTATGTTTACTATCAAGCCAACCCATAGTTCATTTTTTCAAGTAATTTATAATTTAAATGTTATTTAGAAACCATATTACTCTATTCATAAAGCCTTACATTTCAAAGGATGTACCTTATAAACAGCCACTCTTTAAGTAGCTGTTTATGCTTAAGTAGATGAACAACAGTAACTGACTTGAAACACAAAAGCCTTATCAATATTGATAAGGCTTTTGTTATGCTTGGAAGAATGTTATGCACTTTGTTGTGCAGTACAACTGCAAACAACTAATAAACAAGCACATAGCTAATATAATAGTGGAGATGCAGGGATTCGAACCCTGGTCCAGACAAGGAAACCGTCGTGCCTTCTACATGCTTAGGTTCATTCGGATTGTCGGGAGCTTGCTAGTATAAACCAAACTAATGCGCACTCCTTAGATGCTTAATTTCGCCTGTGCACCGCACCTTTACACAAACTAGTAAATCGGGTCGAAGCCTCTGATGTGCAAGCAGATTCACGAAGCCTGCACGAGACTATGGCTAGTGCTTAGTACCTAGACTAGGCAGCCATGGCGTAATTAGATTCGCCAGTTATTGTTCGAACGAATTTTTGACAGGTGGCACGTTCATCACCCGGCATGCTTACACGCAATCTGCGCAAGCTGTCAATTCCGGTCATCCCCATAAGTTAAAGAACGAATTCTTATTGTTTACACTTCAAGAAGTATGCCACAAATATAAGAAAAGTTTGTGGCATTTTGGCTGTTGCCACGCTTATTTAACGTGTGGCAACAGCCAAAAAGTTTCAGGTTTATACGTTATAGTTACTTAGAAGCAGTGGTGGCAGGCAGCACTGGCGCCTGGTACAGGTCTGCGAGCGAGCTGGTATACTTAAACCTGTCCAATTTATACTTGCGCTGGAACACTTCAGGCACTTTAGCCCCTACCGGCACCAGCATCAGCGAGCTCTTGCCGTCCACGGTTTCTCTCTGGAAGGCCACCCCCTCACGGTTATCAAACTTCACATCAAAGTAGTACAGGTATGGGTATATCCAGTTTACGTACTGCGCTTTGTTGGCTCCAGACAGGCTTCTGATCTCCAGTTTGCTGTAGTTCCTGGCGATGGCCTGCTGAAACTCCACAGCACTAAGCGGCACATTATTCAGCACCGGCATCACGTCGTACTGCCCGTCCAGCATTACCCACTTCTGCATGTCCGGCAAGTATACTTCTAGCAGCACGTGGCCGGCCCCGAACTCCATTGTTTCCACTTCCTTCATCTTCAGACCCATGGTGCGGGCTGGCAAGCCAATGGCATTTAAAGCGGCTGTTGTTACGATGCCATACTCTACGCAGCGGAACTGCTTGCCTTCTTTGGCCTCAGCAAGTATGGTCAGCGCGTCTGGCTGGCTTGGCTCGTTCATTCCGTTATGCTGCCACTGCTTGTGCACCCAGTTTACCATACGCAGCGCCTTCTCAGTATCATTGGCAGCACCTGCCACAATGGCATCCAGGTTATACTTGCTGCGTAGCTCCTGTAGGTAAGCGTTGTTTTGGTTCTGCTCATACATCAAGGTATAAGCTGGCACCCGCTGGTCTTTATTAAACTGAACCGCCTCAAAGCCGTAGCCCTGTAACTCTGTCAGGGCATAAGCTGTGTCGTTCAGGCTTACGTAGAAGCGGTACGACTTGCCAGCCTGTACTTTAAAGCTGATCGAGTCGGTGTTGGTGTAGAAGGTAAAGTTTTCTTTGGCCTTGTGCACCGGCACTTTCAGCACATCTGGTGAAAGCCGTGGCGAAATGTTCCAGTTCCCTTTTACCAGTTCCTTGCCAATCTTGTAATCTGCCATGCTGGAAGTTGCCTTTATAACAGGGAAGCCCTTGTAAACATTTTGGGCGAAGGCCGGCGCTATCAGCACTAACCACACAAGTAGTAATGAGAATGATTTTTTCATGGTTTTATTTTGTAGTAATGGTTCGTATAATCAAAATTCCGAGAATGTCTCTTATTCAGAGCGTAACGATGTTACGGGGTTGGCCACGGCAGTTTTAATGGCATGGAAGCTCAGGGTAAGCATGGCAATAAGGAAGGTTGAGATGAAAGCGAAGGTAAAGATCCACCAACTCAGCTCCATCCGGTCGGCATAGTTGTTCAGCCAGCCGCTCATAAAGTACCAACCCAGCGGCAGTGCGATCAGGTTAGCGATCAGCACCAGTTTCAGGAAGTTCTTGCTTAGCATGTACACGATGCTGGAGACGGAGGCGCCCAGCACTTTGCGGATACCGATCTCCTTGGTGCGCTGCTCCGCCGTGAACAGGGCCAAACCAAACAAGCCAAGGCAGGAGATAAAGATGGCTATACCCGCGAAGTACTTCGTCAGCTGGCCCATAATGGCTTCTGTTTTATACATCCGCTCAAAGTCCTCATCCAGGAAGTGATATTCGAACGGAAAGGCTGGGTTGTGCTTTTTCACAATGCCTTCCATGGCAGACAATACCTCTGCTGTTTGCCCGGAAGTAACGCGGACAAATACCGTATTGGCGTCATTCATGTCCAGCATCATCACCAACGGCTTCATCGTCTCGTGCATAGAGGTGGTTTTGAAGTCTTTCACCACACCGATAATTGCAGCGCGTTCATCTCCACGGCCAAGCCACTGCCCTACAGGCTCCTTCATCTGCATTAACCGGGCAGCTTCCTCATTGATGATCACTTTGGATTCTTCTGCGCCAAACTCTTTCGAGAAGCTTCTGCCCTCTTTCATCTGCACTCCCATGGTCTCCAGGAAATCATAGTCTACTTTCAGGATGCTAAACAGAATGTCCGCATTGGGGTCCTTCCCCTCCCACGCTATGTCTCCCGTAGAGTTACCGACCATCAGCGGGTTCTGGTTGGCAGCCGTAAGACCTGTTACTCCCGGCACCTTCAACATCTCTTCCTTCATCACATCGTAACGGTCAAGGAGCTCTCCCTCCAGTGGCAGCAGCACCACGTTTTCTCTGTTCAGGCCGATGTTCTTTGTGCGGATGAAGTGCAGTTGCAGGTATACCACCAGGGTACTAATGATCAGCAAGGCAGAAAGTATAAACTGGAATACCACCAAGCCTTTACGGAACACCGATACGCTCTTGCTGAGTTTTGCTGTGCCTTTCAGCACCACCGCCGGATTGAAAGAGGACAGGAAAAAGGCTGGGTAGCTACCAGAGACAACCCCTGTAAGTATAGCCACCCCCAACAGCATCAGGAGCAGCGACGGATCAGAGAGGTTGAGCTCTATAAACTTCCCGGTTAAGTCGTTGAAGTGCGGCAGCAGGATGCCAATCAGGTTTACCGCAATGAACAGCGCTAGGAATGCCACCAGCACCGATTCCACCATAAACTGTTGGATAAGGGCTGATTTGTTGGCCCCGATGGCTTTGCGCACCCCCACCTCTTTGGCGCGTTTGGCCGAGCGGGCAGTGGCCAGGTTCATAAAGTTGATGCAGGCAATGATCAGGATGAACACAGCTACCACCGCGAAGAGGCGCACGTTCTCTACGTTTCCGCCCGTGGCTTTGCTTCCCGTAAAATCGCCAAACAAATACATCTCGCTAACAGGCTGCACAAATACTTCAGTGTTCGAGCCCGGGTGATACTTCTGTATCATTGGCTTTACCTTCTCGTTGAAGGCGGCAATATCGGTGCCTGGCTGCAGCTGCAGGAAGGTGCGCAAGGCGTTATTTCCCCACTCCTTTAGCCATTCACCTCCGGGATTGTTGATCCAGTCACCCACCGGCATCACATAATCGAACTGCATAGTGGAGTTCTTCGGCACATCCTGCATCACGCCAGTTACCTTGTAGCTTTTGGTGTTATTAACCTTGAACAGCTTACCCATTGCCTCCTCGGGAGAGTTGAAAAACTGGTTCGCCACTGTTTCTGAGATCACCACAGAATTAGGTTCAGCCAGCACATTTTTAGTATCGCCATGTAAAAGCGGGAATGTGAATACCTCAAAGAACTCCGGGTCAGTATACCTTCCGTTTACCTTCAGTACTTTGTCGTTATAGGCGAAAAGCTGTTTCCAGTCCCAGGTAGTGGAGCGAACGGCATGAACCACCTCCGGCACATCCCGTTCCAGCGCCTCGGCCAAAGGACCCGGCGTAGCATCCACTGTCAGGTCATCAGCACCCGGGTAACTCTGCACTTCCATCACTCGGTACAGGTTGTCAACGTCTGCATGAAAACGGTTGACACTCAGCTCGTCCTGCACCCACAGCAGGATAAGAATGCTGCAGGTCATGCCCAGTGCCAGGCCTGATATGTTGATGAGCGAGAAGACCTTGTGCCGCATCAGGTTGCGGTAGGCCATTTTAAAATAGTTCTTAATCATAGTTGTAGGCTTTGTAGCGATGTAAAAGTATAGCTGCGAAAAATTTTTAATGTTTTCCTCTGATGTACCTCAAGGCTGCAAGAAATTAAGATGCCAAAAACATAAAATCCTATAAAACAGATAATTGCAAACAGCACACAGCCTAGATGTGTACGTTTTCGATACACTTGCCTGCGCCACACCTGTGCGCTTCCGCTACAGGTATAAACACAGGTTATACTTCACTACAACATACCGTTTCTTCTATTTTTAATTTTATCACAAGAAATTGTTATATTCGGTTCTTTAAACAGATTTTGCTGTACTATGGCCACTGTAAAAAATGCCCGCGTGCTGGTGGTAGATGATGAGACGGACGTGCTGTTCGCCCTGAAGATGCTGCTCAAAACGGAAGTAAAAGAAGTTGTAACCGAAAAGAACCCTGACCTGCTGCCCGGCCTGCTGGAGCGCCAGAAGTTTGATGTTATTTTTCTGGACATGAATTTTAAAAGCGCCCTGAACACAGGCAATGAAGGGCTTTTCTGGCTGCGGCAGATACTGGAGAAGGATAAAGATGCCTCGGTTATACTTATTACCGCCTATGGCGATGTAGAACTTGCCGTAAAGTCTCTGAAAGAAGGCGCAGCTGATTTTATTGTAAAGCCATGGCACAACGACAAATTAGTGGAAACGCTGCACCAAACACTGGAGAAGCGGCGACAAAAAGCGAAAGGAGGCACAGCTGCGGCAGCTATCCCAAAAAATACCAGCACTACTATACTTGGCGAGAGTGAGGCGATAAAAGAGATACTTTACAAGATAGAGAAAATTGCGCCCACCGAGGCCAACGTACTTATACTTGGCGAAAACGGCACCGGTAAAGAACTGGTGGCAAAAGCCCTGCACGAGAAGTCGTTTAGGGCCAGCAAACCTTTTGTAAGCGTAGACATGGGGGCACTTACGGGCTCTTTGTTCGAGAGCGAGTTGTTTGGCTATAAAAAGGGTGCCTTTACCGATGCCCGCGAAGACCGCCCCGGACGGTTTGAGGCAGCCAGCGGCGGCACGCTTTTCTTAGATGAGATAGGCAATATTTCGCCGGCTATGCAAGCCAAATTGCTTACGGTGCTCCAGAACCGGCAGGTAACTCCGCTTGGCTCAAACACCCCCACACCTGTAGACATTCGTTTGATATCGGCCACCAACGAGCCTATTTATGAGCTGGCGGCCCGCAACCAGTTTCGGAAAGACCTGATTTACCGCATCAACACTGTTGAGGTTACGCTTCCGCCGCTGCGCCAGCGCCATGGCGATGTGGAGTTGCTGGCACGGCACTTTGCTGCCATCTATGCCCGGAAAAATCACAAGGCCACTCCCGATTTTGCACCCGAAACCCTGCAGAAGCTACGGCAGCACAGCTGGCCAGGCAACGTGCGCGAGCTGCAGCATGCCGTGGAGCGTGCCATTATACTTGCCGAAAGCAGTGTGCTACAACCGCAGGACTTCAGTTTCTCGCCTATGGAGACGGTGCCTGCAGCACCAGCCGCAGCCTACATTCCCGATACGCCAGTGCCGCTAAGCGAGATTGAGCGCGAAACCATTATCCGGGCGCTGGAAAAGAATAAAGGCAATATCTCCCGAACCGCTAAGGAACTCGGCCTTACCCGCACCGCCCTTTACCGCCGACTGAACAAGCATGATATTTAGGCGCCTTGAGTTTGGGCTACTGCTCCGGTTTATACTTTTGCTGGGCATGATGTACCTCACTGTGCATTACCTGGTGCGGTTTACGTGGCTGCAGGTTGGGTCGGGTATACTTGTAATGCTGGCGCAGCTGTGGGAAATGGCCAAGTATGTAACCCGTAGCAACAACGAATTAGCCCGTTTTCTGGAGGCCGTTAAACAGCGGGACTTTTCGCAACGGTTTAACGAGCACACCACCAACAGCTCACTGCGGCAGCTGCATTACGCCTTCAACCTGATCAACAATACCTATAAGCAACTCCACATGGAGCAGGAGGCGCAGTTCCAGTATATGCAGACCATCCTGCAGATGATTGATACAGGTATAATAGCTGTGGAGGAGGAAACCGGGGAAGTGGAGTGGGTAAACGATGCCTTCAAGAAAATACTGCACCTGCCCTACCTTAAAAGCATAAACGGTTTAGCGCCTCGCTACCCGCTCCTGCACAAAACTTTGCAAAGTATAAAGGCCGGCGATAACCACCTGCTTAAGCTAAAGTTGCAGGAAGGCACCTCGCAGCTGCTTGTTTCTGCTACTGCCTTTACCCTACAGCGTCGCCAACTGCTGCTGATTGCCTTTAAAAACGTGAGTGCCACTGTAGATGCCACCGAGACAGAGGCCTGGCAAAAGCTGCTGCGCGTGATGACGCATGAAATTATGAACTCCGTGGCTCCTATCGCCTCTTTGGCCGACACACTGGGCCGCCACCTGCACCAAGAGCGGGAGAAGTATGAACAGGAAAGCTACATTGACCCGGAGCTGCTGCAGGACACGGAAGAAGGTATCTCTATTATAAAAAAGCGGAGTGAAGGATTATTACGCTTTGCCCACTTTTACCGCAACCTGAACAAATCGCAGGAGCTGATGCTGACCACGGTTTATGTGCAGGAGCTTTTTAAAAGTATAAACGGCCTGATGCGCCCGCAGCTGGAGGAGCAGGGCGTGCAGCTACACTGCCAGGTAACACCGCCAAGCCTCACCCTCTACGGCGATGTAAACTTACTGGAGCAGGTACTTATTAACCTAATCCTGAATGCCAAGCGTGCTGTTTCAGGCCGCCCTGATGCTAAAGTAACGCTTACCGCCGGCCACGAAAACGGTAAAACATTACTAGAGGTGCAGGATAACGGCATCGGCATACCCGAAGAACTGCAGGAAAGTATATTTATACCATTTTTCACCTCGCATAAAGATGGCTCCGGTATAGGATTAAGCTTGGCCAAACACATCATGCTGCTGCATAAAGGCAGCATTCAGGTGGAGAGCAAGGAAGGTGTAGGCACAGTATTCAAGCTATACTTCTAGCAGTTCTGCTCAGCTATACTTTAATTAAAGCGCAGCCGCAATAGCTTACTTCTTTCAGGTTCACCTCCTTTTAAGTCCATCATTAAATAGGGTGCTCCAATCAAGCAGGAACTCTCCTTCCGCAGGGGCAGGGATGGAGTTTTGATGCCACTCCTCTAAAAGTACGTCTTAGTGAGCAGAAGTTCTTTAAGATCAGTTTAACTAAAGTATAAAATCATACTTTCAACGTTTACAATATAGGCTCCCATAAGACAAAACCCATAAAAAACAAAACATCAGGATCCTTAAAAATTCACCATTCTGCCTGGCTACGTATTCACCCAAGTTTTTAACAATTATCTGCTGCTCGCGTTCTAGTATAAAACAACTATAAATACACATAATACAATTCGGCATACTTAACCCTCTGAACAATGAGTTCTCAAAACTTACGGCAGCAGGTTGCAGAAGCATTAGCCATAGCAGACGTTAAAATAAACAGGTCTGCCCCATGGGACCTGCAGGTGCACGACAGCAGGTTTTATAAACGCATACTCACCGAAGGAACTCTGGGGCTTGGCGAGTCTTACATGGACGGCTGGTGGGACTGTGAAAGTATAGATGGGTTTGTATTCAGGGTTCTGCGAGCAGATTTATATAAACAAGCCAAACTTGGGTGGAGATCAGTGCTGCAGGTGCTGCTGGCCAAACTCCTGAACATGCAGGGCAAAGGCAATGCCGCCCGTAACTCACAGCGCCACTACGACATCGGAAACAAGCTTTACCAGCT
The DNA here is from genome assembly GCF_947495565.1 of uncultured Pontibacter sp. GTDB lineage: Bacteria > Bacteroidota > Bacteroidia > Cytophagales > Hymenobacteraceae > Pontibacter. The sequence continues at coordinate 154,463 of NZ_CANLZM010000003.1, read as the reverse complement.
GATGCTCGACAAGCGCATGACCTATAGTTGCGGCTACTGGCGCGGTGCAGAAAACCTGGACCAGGCGCAGGAAAACAAGTTAGACCTTATCTGCCGGAAACTGCGGATACAGCCGGGCCAGCGGGTATTGGATATCGGGTGCGGCTGGGGCAGCTTTGCAGGTTACGCCGCAGCAAAGTATGGCGCTGAAGTAGTGGGGGTAACTGTTTCAAAGGAGCAGGCTTTGCTAGCCCGGCAACTTTGCCAGGGCTTGCCTGTAGAGATAAGACTGCAGGATTACCGTGAGGTGAATGAAACTTTTGATCATGTGGTTTCGGTGGGTATGGTGGAGCATGTCGGCTATCGGAACCACAGAACTTTTATGAAAACCGCCGCCCACTGCCTTAAAGACGAAGGCCTTTTTCTGCTGCACACCATAGGCCACAACTTCTCAAAAGTATCAGCAGACCCTTTTACTGACACTTATATTTTCCCGAACTGTCTTATACCTTCCATCAAACAATTGGGCACTGCCATGGAGCACGTTTTTATGGTGGAGGACTGGCACAACTTCGGCCCTTATTATGACCCTACTCTTATGGCCTGGTTCAGCAACTTCGACAATAACTGGGAGCAGCTGCAGGATGAGTATGGTAAGCGTTTTTACCGCATGTGGAAGTACTACCTGCTCTCCAGCGCCGGCTCGTTCCGAGCCCGTAATAACCACCTTTGGCAACTGGTACTCTCTAAAAAAGGAGTTATAGGCGGATATGAAGCAGTTCGATAATAGAAAGGGCCGGCAGAATACTCTGCCGGCCCTTTCTTGTTGCTAAACAGTTGTGTTATCTGTTTACCACAATACGGGTAAAGGTCACCTCTTTGTCAGTTGTTAGTCTGGCAATATATACACCTGCCGCCAGTTTACCTCTCTCAAACTGATAGCTATGATGTTCTCCTGCCTTGCCAGCACCTTCAGCCAGCACAGCAACCGACTTTCCTCTCATGTCCACAATATCCAACCTATAGTTAGCATCGTCTGTCAGCGTAAAGTCAATATCAGTTTTGGCGTCTACAGGGTTAGGCACAGCTCTTAAAGCTAGTTTTCCATCCTTGCCCAGATTATCTAAGGTAACTGCAGCTGATGAAGACGTTGCCACAAGACCGCAGTCTCCTAATTTACCTTTGGCAGAAGTTATGAGAGCAGGTACAGCGTTAGGGCTTACACACACTGCTACACCATCTTTGCAAACCAGCACTTTGTCTTTCTTGCTGTTGCCGCAACGCACATCAATCACCTCTATGGTAACTGTGTTTGATTTGGTACAGCCAACATTGTCGGTACCGGTAACCGTTAAAGTATAGGTTCCCGCTGCTGTCGGGGTAAACACAGGGTTTGTAATATTGGCATCGCTCAGGCCTGCTGCCGGGCTCCAGCTATAATTTACGCTACCGCTTGCTTCCAGCATTACGCTTTGCGGTCCGTAACCTAAGAAGATAGTTGTGGGAGCAGCACCGGTATACACGTTGGATGTTGGCGTTACTTTTATCTCTGGCTTTGAGCAAGCATATAGCGGAGGCACATCAAACGCTTCTACCTGGTCTAGCCTGCTGGTGTTTGTTCCCTGGCTAGCACTGAAACCAAGGCCTCTTTTAGCAAATACCTTCCAGAGGAGTTCCTGGTTAGCGCCACCATAGTTCAGCTGGTCTGCCAGCAGAATAGCATCTCGGCCGTCAATAAAGCCAGGTCTGCAGCTCTGCAGCTTTAAACCATCAATCACCAGTTGCATGGCTATGTTATTACCGCCCGTTCCGTTGTAGATATCCTCGTCATAGCCATACTGGTCTATCATAGCCCAGGTCATATCCCACAGCATAGTTGACCAGACAAACCCGATACCGTGCGGCTGGCTGATAGCTGTGTTGTTAGTGGCTGCATAAGTATAGCCGTTCACACTGAAATCAGTAGAGTATGGTGCCGGTCTGATACCCTGGCCTGTGGTTGGCTGATGATTGGCGTATGTACCAATTCCACGGCGTTTTTCACCTGTGTCACCTGGTTTCATGGTCATCATCAGGCCAAACCAGTCGCTCCAGCCCTCGCCCATCTGCTCGGCGTTGCCAAGGCAGTTTACTACCAGACGGCCACCTGTTAAGCGATTAGAAATGCCATGTCCGTATTCGTGCACAATAATACCGTTGTCAAAATCACCATCTATCTCAGGGCCAGAGCCATCGTCTTTCAGCACTACGCTTACCTCCTGGTTGTTGTCAAGCTGTGTTCTAATGTTTGCCCCCGTTTCGTTGCTTACCATAACAGCCGGAATGGTAATAGGCACAGCAGGCACGCCTCCCATTGTTGATGGCGGCCCTGGTACGTTGTTTATAACGATCACAGCGATTGCGCCGGCTGCCTGGGCATTTTCCACCTTCACGGCAAAGCCACAGCTGCCTCTGTAAATAACGGCAATATTGCCAGCTACTTCGTTTGCATTGGCAAGTGCACCGCAACCTTCGGCAGGAGCCGCAGAGCCATCGTTTACCAGCACAAGTTTGCCTGTTAACGGTGTGGAGGTGAGTTGTATACTAAACGACGCCTGCACAGCTGCATAGCTGCCTGCCATACTTGCAGGAGAAGAGATTCTGAACATATCCTGATCCGGAAGGCCGCTCCACAAATACATTTGCATTCTTGGCCGCTGCCCCTCTGGCGTGGTTGAGAAGTTGGCGTTATTTCTGGTGGCAACTATGTTACGGCTATCCTGCGCCTCAGCCATTACATGGTCGCCGGCGGTACCGCCTCTGCCAAAGTTATCTGCCTGAAAATTGCCGCTTTCTTCGTCAAACCCATACTGATACCAAACGTCGTGGGTCAGGTTGTTCCAGTAAAACAAGTTGGCAATGGCGGCATCGCGGTAGGTTACCGGCTCTTTGGTAAAATCTACCGGAAAGTCGAAAACAAGCTCTGAACCTCCCTCTGGGCTATAACCATAAACTTCCTGGGCTGCTCCTACATAGCCTGTGTTATTTGGGTCTTCGTAGGCAAATACGTTATTGCCTCTTGTAGTTGTGTAGGCGTTTGCACCAACCTTGTGCCAGCCCGATGGAGAGGCAACCGCATCAGCAGCGGCATTGCTTACTTGCACTCTGCCACCATGGCTAGGGCTTTCGGCTGGCATCGGGTATACATTGTAATAGTTTGCTGTAAGTAATGTGGCTGCTACAACTGTCTCAGGAGCAAAGGGAGCGGCAGGCTCGTGGCTGTGGTTTTCGTGGAGCACGCTACCTCCCGCTCCGTCGTTCTCAAAATTGCAATGCGTTACCAGGTTGTCCTTATCCAGCACCTCGCCTGAGTTAGCATCTAGCCGGAGCAGCCAGTAGTTCTGCGCATCCAGCATGTAAATAGCTACTTCCCAGGCAAGTTTCAGGCTGCCGTCTTCCATAGGCTGATAAACCAGCTTTGCGGTGATTGGCTCCAGCGAAATGCCTCCTTTGGAGAATGTAACTGCTTTGTTTGGCTCAGAGCTTTTTTCCTGCACCTTAAGCGGCTCTTTAAGGGTTACGTTCAGGTAGCTGGCTGCCGCCGCCACTGCACCTGCCGCATCCAGGTTAGCCTTATTGCTTTTTACTTTTTTACCTACCTCCTTATGGAAGCGGTTGCCCATTGTTATAACTTTATCTTCTTTTGTAATGCTGATGTTTGTAACAGAACCGTGCACCTCAATACCCTGATGGAGCTGCTTGATGTAAAGGTGCCTCACCCCGCTTTTTTTGCTTCGTGTTTCGCTGCTGAGTTCCAGTTCAGCTATGTCCTGATCTGTAACCTGCATCTTTTGCTTGTTCTTCTTGATATGATCAAGCGCTACCTGTGGAATTTGTTTTTTCTCGGCCTTGCCTGCTCCTTGTCCATAAGAAACAGTGCTGCCGAACAGCATGGCTACAACAATAGCCAGCCGCGTGTAAGCGCGTAGATTTTTACCCATGATTTGTCTTTGAAAGTGATAAAGTTATTAAGGAATAAGTCAACTTTGTACGCCCTATATTACAATATAGTTATGGTAATAGCGAACAATATTCTCATTGTATTATTAATATTTTAGCAAAACCTTACCATTAGTTTAAAAATATAGATATATATAAATACAAATCATTTAATTAATTGATTTATAAGCAATAAAATTAATTTCTACTAAAACATAATGCGTAAAACTCAATGTCATCACATTTAAACTTCATAAAAATACTACAACTTATACCACACTTGCAGTCTACATATTTTTAAAGCTCTTACTCAAATCGTTTTTATATTTGGCGAAAGCTTATACTTGATGAAATTAGTTAGGTAATTTTGTAAAGCTACCTCTGCGTATAGCCGCTAAAGAAGTATAGTATTAAAGAGATAATTGATGCAGCCCAGGCAATTTTATACTTTAGGAACAGCCTCTCGGAGAATATTAGCTAATTGATATTGACAGGAGCTGCCTTTTTCATCCCAAAGAAATAAAAGTGGTATTGCGCCAACAAAAAATACAAGATTTTATCTATTTTAGGGCTGTATATGTGTAGTATGCATTGTAGGGGCTTGGTAGGTGCTTTTGCAATGTAAGAGCCAAGCCCAAAATTTGTATGAAGAAGCATTACCGTTCCGAAAAAAACTGTCTCAACTGCGGCACCACGGTACACGATAAGTTTTGCCCGAACTGTGGCCAGGAAAACCTGGAAATGCATGAGAACTTTCTGCACCTGGCCCTGCACAGCGTAGGTCATTACTTTCATTTCGAGTCTAAGCTTTTTAACAGCATAGTTCCCCTTTTTACTAAACCCGGCTACCTTACCAAAGAATATTTTGCTGGCAAAAGAGCCTCTCACCTGAACCCGGTGAGTATGTATATCTTCATCAGCATTTTGTTTTTCTTCCTGTTTACGGCAAATACCAACATCAACAAACGGGAAATTATAGACGAAAATGCAACGGCTGAAAAACCAGCCACCGAAACGGAGAACATACAAAAGGCCGTTAGTTTGGCAAAGAACAAATTAAACAAAGATGTAGCCGCCGGAGAAATATCAGAGAAAACAGCAGCTTATACTTACACTATACTTGATAAGACTGAGGCAGCCCTTGATACAAGTCAGATAAAACCCAATGAGGCAGTTATTTATACAAAGCCTGTTACCGAGGCGGAGCAAAAAGCTGTGGAGACTGAGGAGAGCGGAGTATTTTATGCCTTAAAAACTAAATTTAAGCAAGTAGCGGATGATGATCTCAGCAGCGAGTTGTTTAAAAACAAACTGGTAAGTCACCTGCCGAAGATCATGTTTATACTTCTGCCGCTGTTTGCCCTGATCCTCAAGTTTGTGCACTGGCGATCATCGAAACTATATGTCGAACACCTGATCTACTCTGTTCACGTTCATTCTTTCCTGTTCCTTTTTATCTCGCTGCTAATCATACTTAGCTGGATAATGCCTTTTCTGTCGGATTGGCTTTCTTTTCTGGGTAGCATGACGATTCTTTGGTATATATACCGGTCGATGCGCAACATTTACGGCAACTCGCGCTGGCGAACCATTTCTAAGTTTTTCCTGCTGTTTTTTGCTTACAGTTTCCTGCTGTTTGTGTGCGGCTTTGCAGTGGTGGTAGCTACGCTGTATACTGTTTAAGAATAATTTGGCGCAATTTAGAAGACTTTCTCTTTTACCCAGTTAAGGGCGCCGGAGGCTTTATCGGCATAGTTGTTTATGTCGTTTACCACCTCCCCTATGTGGTGTTTTTCCCAGAGGGCGCCAAAGGTTTTGCTGCGCGGTTTGTCGATGTTCAGCAGCTTGTTTTCGGGTTGTACGTTTATTTCATCCTCCAGCGTAAAACCTTTTACTTCCGCCAGTACATAGTGCTGCTTATTGAGGAGCACGTAAAACTTATCGGATCGGTCTGGACGCACATCAAATGCAGCGGAGTCGATATCGGTGTAAAATATAACTTTCTCTTTTTGGTCACTTACCTGTATGCGCAGCGCATTAGGAGTATATTCTGGCTTAATGGTCCAGAGGCCTTTCACAAACGCGTTTCCAATCCGCACGTTTACATTGCTGGCGTTTGCCTTTAGCAGCGGCAACCCTTTGTAGGCCGCATTCTGTGCCAGAGCTGGGGTAAACAAGAAGAAAGATGAAGCAGTGAGGCTCAATAAGGTCGTTTTCAGCGTTTTCATAGCTGGATATTTTTTTTAGCAGATTTTAGAGCAAATATAGATTGCCAGCACAAGGCAATGCATTCCTCTATGTTAGAGCGTATAGCAACAGGTAATAGTACAGCAAGTTAAAATTTAAATGTATACTTTATCTAAGTGAAGGGCATTAATTTTTATAAAAATGCTGTTGTAAGTATACAGGCTAAAGTATAGCTGCTGGTGGATAAGTATCTGGAAAAGCACTGGATAAAAAGCACTCCCATCTCACCTTCAGTTTGATTATCTTTGTAGTAATGGAAAATTTTGTAGTATCAGCGCGTAAATACCGCCCTACCACATTCGATAGCGTGGTGGGACAGCACCATATAACCAATACCCTTAAAAACGCCATTAGCAGCAAGCATTTGGCGCAGGCCTTTCTGTTTTGCGGCCCACGGGGTGTGGGTAAAACCACCTGTGCCCGCATTTTGGCCAAAACCATTAACTGCCAGAACATCACCCCGGAAATTGAGGCCTGCAACGAATGCGAATCGTGCCGCAGCTTTAACTCCAATAGCTCCTTTAACATACATGAGCTCGATGCCGCTTCCAACAACTCGGTAGAGGATATCCGGAACCTGGTGGAGCAGGTGCGCTACGCCCCGCAAACCGGAAAGTATAAAATCTACATCATAGATGAGGTGCACATGCTCTCGAACCAAGCCTTCAATGCCTTTCTGAAGACGCTGGAGGAGCCGCCATCCTATGCCATATTTATACTTGCCACCACGGAGCGCCACAAAATCATCCCGACCATACTTTCGCGTTGTCAGATCTTTGATTTCAACCGAATCCGGATTGAGGACATGGTACGCCACCTGGGCAGCATAGCCCAAAAAGAAAGTATACAGGCCGAGCCGGATGCCCTGCACCTGATCTCACAGAAAGCCGATGGAGCCCTGCGCGACGCTCTGTCGATTTTCGATCAGATGGTGACTTTCTCGGGCAGCAACGTGACGTATAAATCCACGGTTGAGAACCTGCACATCCTGGACTACGACTACTACTTTAGGCTGACAGACCACCTGCTCACGCAGAACCTATCGGGCTCATTGTTGCTGTTTGATGAAATCCTGAAAAACGGGTTTGATGCGCACAACTTTCTGATTGGCATTGGCGAGCATTTCCGTAGCCTGCTGGTATGCAAAGACCCGCAAACGGTGCAGCTGCTGGAGGTATCGGATAACATAAAGGCAAAGTATGCCGAGCAGTCGCAGAAGGCCTCTGTGTCGTTTCTGCTGTCGGGCCTTAACCTGGTTAGCACCTGCGACACCAATTACAAGAGCAGCAAAAACCAGCGCCTGCACGTGGAGCTGTGCCTCATGAAAATGGCGCACCTGAACGCTGCGCTCAGTTTTGCACAGGAAGGCGACGTATCAAAAAAAGCTAAGGTAGCAGCGCCGGCACCAGCCGCTACCGGTTCAGCAGGTGCTACTACGCCGTCTGTGCCGCCATCGGCCCAGATGCAGCAGCCATCGCCGGGCAGTGTGCCGTCGGAGCGTTTGCAGCAGCCGCACACGCCAATGCATGTACCCTCCGAAGGATTGCAGGAATCCTCAAAGCCGCAACACGTAACCAAAGATGCGCACATTGCACCGGGCACGCCACAAACACCTCCAGGCACTGGCCCTGAGCGCGGACCGGATAAACCACGCGCCGGTTTGCAACTGCCTCCGCAGAAAAAACTGAGCAAGCTGCCCAGCCTGAAAGACTTACAGAATGCGCCAGTTGCGGTAGCTGAGGTAGCCGTAGCAGAAGAGGAGGAAGATGCCACTTACGGCGCTGTGGTGCCCGTGGATGAGGCAAAGCTGAAAACTGTATGGCATGCTATTCTTCGCCGCAAGAAATCTGAAAACATGATGGAGTTTACGCTCCTCAACCGCCAGTACCACATTGGGCCGGAGAACGAAATTATACTTCACCTGGAGAACCACGTGATGTTGGATCAGTTTACAGCCCTTCGCCCGGATATTCTGCGTGAGTTGAAGCTTGAACTTGGCAACCGAAGTATAAAACTCAGGGCTGAGGTAGTGGAGGCACAGGACGAAGGCCGCAAACTTTATACTTCTGCAGACAAGTTTAACTATCTGGCCGAAAAGTACCCTGTCATCATCGACCTGAAACAACGCTTCGGCCTGGACGCAGATTTTTAATACTGTCCGCTCCTAGTAAACAGGGACTTTCACCTCACCGCAGCCCTCTCCTTTTATCGTGGGCCCCTACCCCGAAACAGGAGAGGGAGTACCTGCAGCGCCTGATCCAACCACCCCTGCCCCTCAGAGCTACGCTCGCTAGTTTCGAACTCTCGTTCTCACTAGTCTAAGGAGGGGAATTCTGCTGAAGCTCCGTCAGCCGCAGCTATCGAACTGATCCCAGTACTTGGGTTGAGCGCCTTCTATATTTCCAGTTTCGCTTCAGCGAAATTGCGATGAAGGAGCAAAGGAAATGTAGACAGCGCGATGCCCTTATCGAGGGCCCCTTCCCCCAGGACGAGGCCTCCCAGCTATGAGGGAGCCAAAGCCAGAGGTGAAACGAGCAGGATGTAAAGCCGTGGATAAGCTATGGCTAGAAAGTATAGCTTGCATCGATTCGCTAGAAGCAAGGGCTAAGGTATCAAAGGCACAAGCTGACGCTTACGCCAGTCAGAGGATGGATCGCAGCTACGCAGCATCAGCAGAAAATAAAGAAGCACCACAGCGTTCGCGTGAATTAAAAGTTTTCCTGCTATCTTTATAATGCAATAACAAACATCAAAACTATGGCTATAAAAAAAGGCTACTCTTTGCTCTTGCTTGCGTTAGGCTTAACGTTTACGCAGTGCAAAAACGAAGCATACCAATCCCAATCCACCACAGAGGCAACCGCCACTTCTCCGGCTGCCCTAAAAGATTATACCTACGAAACAGCGCCAAACGACCCGCTGAACGCCCGTATCTATACTTTGAGCAACGGCCTGAAAGTATACCTGTCGGATTATGAGGAGGCGCCGCGCATCCAAACCTTTATTGCCGTGCGCGCCGGCTCTAAAAACGACCCTGCCGACGCTACAGGCCTGGCGCACTACCTGGAGCACATGGTGTTTAAAGGAACCTCAGAGCTTGGCACCCAAAACTGGGAGAAAGAAAAAGCAGAGCTCGACAAAATAGAAGCGCTTTACGAAAAATACCGCGCTACCGAAGACGAAGCTGCCCGCAAAAAGATTTATGCCCAGATCGACTCTGTATCAGGCGTAGCTGCTACTTATGCCGTTGCCAACGAGTACGATAAAATACTGGGCGCTATCGGAGCGAAAGGCACCAATGCCTATACCTGGGTAGACCAGACGGTGTATACCAATGACATTCCGAGCAACCAGCTGGAGCGCTGGATTGAACTGGAGGCGGATCGTTTCGGTGACATGGTTCCCCGCATTTTCCACACTGAGTTGGAAGCCGTTTACGAAGAGAAGAACCGCTCCCTGGACAGCGATGGCCGCAAAGTAGCCGAGGTTATCAATACCGAACTGTTCCCGACCCACCAGTACGGCACGCAAACCACCATCGGTACTATTGAGCACCTGAAAAACCCGTCTATCACTGAGATCAAAAAGTATTATAATAAATATTACGTGCCCAACAACATGGCCATCGCTATGTCCGGCGACATCGACTTTGACCAGACCATCCGCCTGATTGATAAATACTGGGGAGGAATTAACAAAAGCCAGGTGCCAAACTTTACCGTGGCCCAGGAGCAGCCTATTCAGAAGCCGATCGTAAAAGAAGTGCTAGGCCCGGATGCAGAGAACGTATCTATTGCTTACCGCACGCCGGGTATAAATGAGCGTGAGGCCTTGGTAGTGCAGATGATCAGCAACCTGCTTTACAACGGGCAGGCTGGCCTGGTGGACCTGAACCTGAACCAGCAGCAGAAAGTATTGCAGGCTTACGCCTACGATACCCCGATGAAAGATTACGGCACCTTCCGGATGACGGGCATGCCGCGCCAGGGCCAGTCGCTGGACCAGGTACGTGACTTGCTGCTCAAGCAACTCGACCTGATCAAGAAAGGCACTTTTGATGAATCGCTGATACAGGCAGTAGTGAACAACGACAAGATCAACACCATGAAAGCCTATGAAGACAACGGAAACCGTGCCGATGCCTTTGTAAGCGCCTTTATTTATGATATACCGTGGCAGAAGTATGTAAGCCGCCAGGAGGAGTTTGCCAGCATCACGAAGCAGGAAGTAATGGATGTGGCTAATAAGTACTTCAACAACAATTACGTACTGGTTTACAAGCGCAACGGCAAAGACCCGAACGCCCAGAAAGTAGAGAAACCAGCCATCACGCCAGTGGCCGTAAACCGCGATGTGCAATCGGAATACTACAAGGAATTTATGGCCAAAGAGGTGCAGCCGCTGGAGCCAGTATTTATAGACTACAGCAAAGATATTACGGAAGTGAAGCTGAAGCAGGACATTCCGCTGCTGTATACTAAGAACAAAGACAACGGCCTGTTCCAGCTGTACTACATCCTGGACATGGGCACCAACAACGACCAGAAACTTGGCATGGCCGTGAATTACCTGAAGTACCTGGGCACCGACAAGTATACGGCAGAAGAACTGCAGAAGGAGTTTTTTAAGTTAGGCACTTCATTCGACGTTTTCTCTAGCGCTGACCAGGTGTATGTAAGCCTGACCGGTCTGGACGAGAATTTTGAGCAGGGCCTTAACCTGTTCGAGAGCGTGTTAGCCAACGCTAAGCCAAACCAGCAAGCGTTAAATGATATGGTGGCCGGCACATTAAAAGCCCGCGAAGACGCCAAGAAGAACAAAGGCGTGATTTTGCAGCAGGCAATGGTAAACTATGCTAAGTATGGCAAAAAGAACCCTTTCAACACGCTGCTAAGCGAGAAAGAGCTGAAAGCCGTGAAACCGCAGGAACTGGTTAGCATCATCAAGAGCATCCCGTCCTTCGAGCACCGCGTGTTATACTATGGTCCACGTGAAACAGAGGCTCTGGCAGCTACCCTGAACGAAGGCCATAAAGTACCTGCATCGCTTAAGCCGGTGCCAGCCGAGAAAGTATACGCAGAACTCGACTTTAGAGAGCCAACCGTATACTGGGCTGATTACGACATGGTGCAGGCTGAAATGCTGTTCCTGAGCAAATCTGTGCCTTACAGCAAGGATATTGTGCCGGTGGTGAGGTTGTATAATGAGTATATGGGCGGTATCGTGTTCCAGGACCTGCGTGAGTCTAAAGCGTTGGCCTACTCTACTTACTCTTTCTATGCACCAGCCTCAAAGAAGGAGCGTGCAAACTACCTGATGTCTTATATCGGAGCACAGTCTGATAAGCTGGAAGAGGCTATGGCGGGTATGCAGACTTTACTGACTGATATGCCGCTGGCTGATGCGAACTTCCAGAATGCACGCGCCTCTTTGCGCAACAGCATCTCGACGGAGCGCATCACCAAAGCCGGTATTTTGTTCGATTACGAGCGCGCTAAGAAGCTAGGTCTAAACTATGACATTCGTCAGGATGTATACCAGAGCGCCAACAGCATGACTTTTGACCAGCTAAAGGAGTTCCAGCAGAAGTATGTAAAAGGACAGCCGCAAGCTATACTTGTGATCGGCTCTAAAGACAAGCTGAACTTTAAGGCACTTGAGAAGTATGGCAAAGTGAAGCAGCTGAAGCTAGAAGAGTTGTTTGGATATTAACCTCCCCCTATCCCCCTCCTAAAAACAGGAGGGGGATTTTTTTGTCTATACTTTCCTGTTTACACTGTTCTGGTTTTGAAATTCGGAATTCAGTTAACTGCGGATTTGCAATCCGTCTGCTTGTCAGTGGCATCTGCCTTTGCTATTACGGATTATAAATCCGCGGTTAGTGTACTTTCTGATTGCAAATCCGAAAGAGCGGGTTAGCAATGATGATAGCACTTTGTTTGTAAAAGCTCCGCTAGTATGAGCTTGTAGCTCGTATTGTTATTTTATGAATGTATAGCTGCGTGAAAGGGCTAAAGCAAGAACTACAAACGAGCGCCAACGGACTTACTCTTCCTGGTACTACTGGCCAATTTAAGATATCTTAACTTATAGCCTTAGGTGTAGTGAAAGTATAACTTTTATTTCTTCGCCAGCACTTCAGCCACGCTGGTCCATTTTATCTCAGGGTAGCGGTCGTTATCCAAGGGCTCCAGCTTTGGCAATCCGCTGAACATGTCGCGCATATACTGCATCCCCTGCCAGGCCGGGAAGACTTCATTGTTACTAGGCGTAACTGCTTTGGTGATCTTAATGATAGTATTTAGTAACCCTAGTCCACCAACCCGGAACAGTTTAAATTCTTCTCCTGTCGCTTTACTGGCAGCATCTTTCAACCCATGAGCATCAAGCACATCGCCGGCGATGCGCAGGTAACGCGGTGTGGATGGATCCATGGCGGCGGCGGCGGTATAGTCAGCTGTATTGTGAATGGTCGTGAAATCCATCGGTTGATCTGCACTGCCATAGTACATCACTCTTTTTAAGGAGAAAAGGACAATAGGTGCCTCTCCGGTCAGCAGATCTGTGAACATGCCATTAAGTATGGAAGTGGCCGCAATGGGCGCTTTATCTAATCGCTCTTTGAATTCTTTCCGGAAATCCAGGTTGCGGTTACTGCCATAAGGCAGCCTGGTAATGTCAATGGCAAAGTCAGAAGGAATGAAGCGTTGCACTCCGGCAGCCACAGCTGCATTCAACAGCAAGGTCTGTATTCCTACCATTACATAGTGCAGCCCCGATAAGGCCGAAACCACACAGGTGGCGCCCTCGCAGGCTTTAGCCAGTTCAGCAGCATTATGGAAATCTACTTCTACAACAGTAGCGCCCAACTCCCACAAACCCGCAATCTTATCACTGGCGCTACTGTTCCTGGCCAAAGCTCTCACGTTGGCCCCTCTCTCAAGCAGTGCCCGAGCTATAAGACCACCCAAATGCCCGGTGGCTCCTGCCAGCACTATAGTTGGCTTTTTTGAAGTATTGTTACTTTCCATAGCTGTTTATTTACCTTTGGTTTGTAACAGGCTTTTGTAGGAAAGGTTGCGGCTTAAATCTGCTTATCCAGCCAGTTTATAACTGGAACGAATCTGAGACACCTCTGCTAGTTCGAGCTTGTAGCTCGTACTGTTACTAAATGGGGTATAGCTGCCTGGAAAGAAAGTCACGAGCTGCAAGCTCGCGCCAGCGGAGGAATGCTTGTGTATTAATAAGTAACAAATAAAATTTGCTATATTGTAATCTAAGTGTTTAACCTTAAGTATAATATGATACCTAGAATTTTTGTTAGTTCCACTTATTATGATTTAAGGCATGTAAGGGAGAGACTTGAGAAGTTTATTAATAACTATGGGTTTGAGCCAATCTTATTTGAAAGCGACAAAGTAACTTATCAACATGGTAAGGAATTAGATTTGTCCGCATATTATGAAGTGGGTTTGTGTCACGTAATGGTATTAATTATAGGAGGAAGGTACGGCTCCCCATCATCACAAACAAAGATTGATGAAGAGAGAAGAAAGTATGACGAAGACTATATCTCTATTACTAGAAAGGAATTTGAAACAGCGGCAATTAAAAATATTCCCATCCTAATTTTTGTTGACAGAAATGTTTACTCCGAATATCAGACTTATAAAGAGAATCAAGAGTTTTTTGATAATCTATATCTAAAACCACTAGAAACCGAACCTCCCGGAAGAAAAAAATTTAAATTTGCCCATGTTGACCATGTCAATGTTTTCAAATTTATTGATATGGTTAGAACAAAGCCTATTAAAACCTTTGAAAAGGTAGAGGAGATCGAAAGCTATATAAGAATTCAATTTTCAGGTATGTTCTACCTCCACTTAGAATCTTTAAAAAAGGCTTCTGAGGAGAGCAAAGTACTAGATACAGTTTCAGAACTTAAAAAAGTGACACTAATGATGAATGAGATGCTCAATTCTGTAGGAAAAGAGATCTTAGGGAATGATAAAGGCAAGTATGAGGAAGTTATTGACAACCAATTCACAATATTATTAGATTTCTTTTGTGAAAAATTTGCAAACAATATTGCGTTCGTTGAAACAATAAGTGATGAAGAGGTAGGCCAAATCAATTTAAGGAAAGCTGCTGAAGTAATTTATAACAAAGCGCTGATTTGCTCAATTACTAAAGTTGAAGAATCATACAAAAATTTAGATTGGCTAAAAAGATATAATGCAGTTGATAATAAAATAATCTCAGATTTGGATCAAGAATTGATGACTATTTCTGATAAATTAAAAATCAAAAAATTTGATTATAGAGCATTAAATAGGGATTTGCAGCAGAAAGTACTTCCATTTGTAACTAATGAGACGGATAAAGAAAGGTTGTTAAATTGCCTCGAAAGCAAACTATCTCAAAGTCTGACGGATCTGCCATTTTGATATTAAATGTTCTAGATTCTTCAACCAAAAAAGGCTGCCCAATCAGGCAGCCTTTCTTTTTTATACTTTATAATTCAGCTTAGAAGCTAGCTAAAGCGTTGTTTAACGTCTCGCTTGGGCGCATGGCTTTGCGGGCTTTCTCAACGTCCGGGTGGAAGTAGCCGCCTAGCTCTACAGGTTGGCCCTGCACAGCATTCAGTTCTTCCACAATCTTCTGCTCGTTGTCGGTCAGCTCTTTCGCCAGTTTAGAGAAACGCTCCTTCAGCTCCTGATCTTTGTTCTGCTCGGCCATTGCTTGTGCCCAGTACAGCGCCAGGTAGAAGTGGCTGCCGCGGTTGTCGATGCCACCGATGCGGCGGGTTGGCGACTTATCCTTCTCCAGGAACTCGGCGTTAGCCTTGTTCAGCGCCTCTGCCAGCACTTCTGCTTTCTGGTTCTTGGTCTTGTAAGCTTTGTCCTCCAGCGATACCGCCAGTGCCAGGAACTCGCCCAGTGAATCCCAGCGTAGGTAGTTTTCTTCCATAAACTGCTCTACGTGCTTCGGTGCAGAACCACCGGCACCTGTCTCAAACAGGCCACCGCCATCCAGCAACGGAACAATAGAAAGCATTTTAGCGCTTGTACCTAATTCAAGAATCGGGAAAAGGTCAGTCAGGTAGTCGCGGAGTACGTTACCAGTTACCGAGATGGTGTCTTTACCAGCTTTGGCACGCTCGCAAGTATAACGCATCGCCTCAACCGGCGACATGATCTTAATCTCCAGGCCATTGGTATCGTGGTCCTGCAGGTACTTCTCTACTTTTTTGATCAGGTTGGCATCGTGCGCACGCTCTGAGTCTAACCAGAAGATAGCCGGTGTGCTCGTGATTCTAGCTCTTGTAACGGCCAGCTTCACCCAGTCTTGTATAGCAATATCTTTTGTCTGGCAAGCTCTGAAAATATCGCCTTTCTCCACCTGCTGCTCCATCAACGCATTTCCATCTGCATCTACAATACGCACCGTACCAGCCTCAGCCATTTCGAAGGTTTTATCGTGAGAGCCGTACTCTTCTGCTTTCTGAGCCATCAAGCCAATGTTCGGAACAGTACCCATGGTAGTCGGGTCGAAAGCGCCGTTTTCTTTGTTAAACTTGATTACCTCCTGGTAGATCCCTGCATAAGAGCGGTCTGGAATAATAGCTACAGTATCTTGCAGTTTACCATCCGGTCCCCACATTTTGCCTGAAGAGCGGATTGCAGCCGGCATAGACGCATCGATGATCACGTCGCTTGGCACGTGCAGGTTGGTAATGCCTTTATCTGAGTTCACCATTGCCAGTTCAGGGCGCTGCTCCATCTCTGCTTTCAAATCAGCTTCGATTTCAGCACGCTTGTCCTCTGGCAGGTTTTGGATCTTGTTATAAACGTCGCCTAAACCATTATTTGCGTCAACGCCTAATTCTTTAAAAGTGCTGCTATACTTAGCAAATGTATCCTTAAAGAATACTTTCACTGCGTGGCCAAACATAATTGGGTCTGATACCTTCATCATGGTAGCCTTCAGGTGCAGCGACAGTAGAATGTTATCTTCCTTCGCCTCTGCAATAGCTCTCTCAAAGAAAGCATTCAGCTCGGCAACATGCATTACCGAAGAGTCCATAACTTCGCCTTCTTTCAGCGCTACTTTCTCTTTCAGCACCTTTGTCTCGCCATTGGCACCTACAAACTCGATGCGCACGTCTGTCGCCTTATCAGCTACTACAGATTTCTCGCTGCCATAGAAGTCGCCGCTTTCCATATGGGCTACGCGTGTTTTAGAGTCTGACGACCAAGCTCCCATCGAGTGCGGGTGTTTCTTGGCGTAGTTTTTCACAGCATCAGCCACACGACGATCCGAGTTACCTTCGCGAAGCACCGGGTTTACCGCGCTACCCAAAATTTTAGCGTAACGGGCTTTAATATCTTTTTCCTCATCGTTTTTAGGCTCCGAAGGATAGTTTGGAATGTTATACCCCTGCGACTGCAGCTCTTTGATAGCCGCGTTCAGCTGCGGAATAGATGCGCTGATATTTGGCAGCTTAATGATATTGGCCTCAGGCGTTTTAGCCAACTCCCCTAAATAAGCAAGGTCATCTGATTGCTTCTGCTCCTCCGTCAGGTTATCTGGGAAAGTAGCCAGAATACGGCCCGCCAATGAAATATCTCTTGTCTCTATCTCAATGCCAGCGGCTTCTGTAAAGCTTCTAACGATAGGTAAAAAAGAGCGCGTTGCTAAAGCTGGCGCTTCATCGGTTATAGTATAAATAATGGTGTCTGATTTTTTCGTCATTTTATTCTCATTTTAAATTATACTACTCCCAACAAGGGAAGTGAATATAGGTTATAATAGCAAATATAAGAGTCTTTTTGATATTGCCGAGGTTGCAGGCAAGTATATGCAGCGCTTCCCCTGAAATCCTGCTAAAAGCTAATAGGCGGCTGCTTCTCCCTCCAAACCTACATACTTGCTTTACGGCAAAGTACATTCAACTGCTTTTCCAGATAACTCATTTCCAAGATAAATTATACTTGGGTAGGCTTACTCAGGATATTAAAACTAGCGTCGTTTGATAGCAGCACCATACTAAGGCAGATTTTAAATATACCTGAGCAATAAGTTTTTAGCTGCGCTAACATATTCCAGTTTAAACTTTACAATGTAGTAAATGCTGCTTAGAGTGCAAACAGAAGCCTCTTTTACCATAGCTGTTTTAGTTTACTTACCAGATATGGCCACTCCCTCACTCCTGCCCTATACCCACAGTTTATTGCAGCGGACAGTGTAACCACCATCACCTGCTACCGTCTGAGATAGCTTAGTACTTCTTACTATTATTCCGCTGAATATGAGTGCAATTTATACTTTCCCTCGCCTTCACCTTTTGCTCTTTCTCTCCGTTTTATTCCTGATCACTTTTTGTATGCCTGCTGCAGCACAGCTTAAGGTCATGCCACTTGGCAATTCTATTACGCAAGGAGATTCGGAACACCCGGGATACAAGTACAGACTCTGGAAAAAGCTTGTCGACGCTGAAGTAGACGTTGAATTTGTTGGATCGCATGATGTGAACAAGGACGGAGCGCCCTCCTTGAGAGGAGAAGTGTATAAAGGTAAAACTTTCACAAACCGTAACGAAGGCCATTGGGGCTGGCGCACAGATGAGATACTGAACGGCCAGGGCAATAACAAACAAAACAGACTGAAAGAATGGCTAAAAAATTACTCGCCGGATATTGTACTGCTGCATCTGGGCTCTAACGATGTCATGCAGGAGCAGCCTGTAGCAGAAACAA
This sequence comes from uncultured Pontibacter sp., assembly GCF_947495565.1. Lineage (GTDB taxonomy): Bacteria > Bacteroidota > Bacteroidia > Cytophagales > Hymenobacteraceae > Pontibacter. The sequence continues at coordinate 136,500 of NZ_CANLZM010000003.1, read as the reverse complement.
TTGCAGAGCTAGAGAGCGTTGTACGGGAGATCAGAAAAAAGAACCCTAACGTAACCATTCTGATGGCCCAGCTCATACCAATATGGCTACAGAAAGTCGGCCAGAATACCATTGACAGGCTCAACGATTTTAATGCACAAATACCTCCCTTGGCCAACCGCTTAAATACAGAACAATCTCCGGTTATAGTTGTGAACCAAAATGCCAACTTTGATCCGGTGCCTGGTGCTGACACTTGGGACGGCATACATCCGAATAGCAGCGGAGAAGAGAAAATGGCTCAGCGCTGGTTTGATGCGATGGCTATAGTAATCACTCCACTCCCTGTAGAACTTGCCGCCTTCAGCGCCAGCAGCAACCCAAACCAGAATGTTACCTTGAGTTGGCAAACAGCTTCAGAAAAAGATAATGCCTACTTTGAGGTGCAGCGCTCGCTGAACGGAAACGATTTTCAGGAGATAGGACGGGTAACCGGGGCCGGCACGACTTCTATGGCACAGAGTTATACTTACACAGACGCTGCTGCCATGGCAGGCACGCTCTACTACAGGTTAAAGCAGGTTGATACAGATGGCACTAGCAGCTTTTCTAAGGTTGTGCAGGTGCAGGTAAAAGAGCGGGAACAAGCCTTAATGGTCTTTCCGACGAGTAGCAGAGGCCAAAACGTTAGCCTGCACCTGCACCACAACCATCCGGCAGAAGAAGCGGAAGTGCGTGTGTATACTTTCGATGGAAAGCTGGTGCACAAAATGGAAAACGTACAGGGAAGCAACGGAGCTTTTCGTACTCAAATCCTGACAAACCAACTACAGGGGGCCGGTTTATACTTGGTGCGCGTTACTTCCGGAGATAAGGTATATCACTCAAAATTTATTCTTGAGCGGTAGCTATACTTGGTCCCGTAGCAGTTGTATCACTTCTTCGTCGGAAGTTTGGGTGAACTCTTCGTAAAACTGGCCCACTGCCTGAAAAAACGGAGGTGTGAGCAGGCACACAAAATCATCCACAAGTCCAGAAAAATGCTTGGCGGCGGCAGGCGGTGCAACTGGCACGGCTACCACAATTTTACGGGGCTGTTCTTTTTTTACCAGCATTACGGTAGCCTCCAAGGTTTTGCCTGTTGCAATACCATCATCCACAATAATCACGACACGGCCTTTTAGAGGAATGTGCCGGCGGTTGCCCATAAAGAGCGCATACTTCTGCTGAATGCTCTGCCGAATCCGCTCTACCTCTGCCTGAATATACTCCTCCGGCACATCAGGCCTTTTGTCATATGTTACGCTATCTATACTTACAGCACCAACCGCGAACTCCGGGTTCATGGGGTGCCCTATTTTTTTAGAGACTGTCACCTCCAGCGGCATGCCCAGCGTTTTGGCAATTGGCGCCGCGACAGGCACACCGCCCCGGGGTATGGCCAGCACCACACCTTGTTCTCCTTTATACTTCTGGAGTCGCTCAGTTAGCAGCTGCGCAGCCTCCGCCCTGTTTCGAATCATGTCCATAGCTTTACATTTTATTACAAGTGTATGGGTGAGTATTCTGAATCAGCAGTTGCATAAGTACGAGGATGCGCAGAAGTATAAATTGAGTGCGTTCTAGGGCTTGGATTTCATGTGATCATCCTAAAACTCGTTTATACTTTCGCTAAGGCCGATTTTGGTGCAGGGGCTGTTGCTTTTCGGGCTTCACGTACTTCCGGAACCAATCGGTGGCAAGGCGGGCTACCAGTTCCAGGGCCCCTGGTTCTGCAAACAAATGGGTGGCATCCGGCACTATCTCTAAATCTTTTATGCACTGCATCTGGTTCTGCGCCTGTATGTTCATCTCCAGCACAGCCTCATCTTTGCCGCCTACTATCAGCAGCGTAGGCACCTGCAGGTCCATCAACACGGTATCAGCTAAGTCTGGCCTTCCGCCACGGCTTACCACGGCCTTTATAATTTGAGGGCCTTCGGCAGCGGCGGCTCCTATGGCCGAGGCAGCGCCCGTACTTGCCCCAAAGAAGGCGAGGTTCAGATCGCGTGTGCGCGGGTCTTGCTGCAACCAGTAGGTTGTCTCGATCAGTCGCCGGGTTAGCTTAGGTATATCAAAACGGTTGTTGTATTCTTTATCCTCCGACCCGGTAAGCAGGTCGAAGAGCAGTGTGGCGAAACCCGATTGCTGCAGGTGTTTGGCCACAAAACGATTGCGGCTGCTGAGGCGGCTACTGCCACTGCCATGAGAGAAAACAATGAGGCCCGCTGCACTCTCCGGAATAGCCAGATCACCGGTAAGCGATGCGTCCTGCAGCTCAATCCTGATGCTTTCGTTAAAAGTATAATTCGTCATAGTTTATGTAGGTTATCAGTATAAGTAATTGATAATATGTATACTTAACTTTACGAACCGCCATATTCAAAGTTCACAAGTATAACTCCATGGCTACCCAATGCCGTATCTGTGTTTAAAGCTTACTTTCTACTATGCGTTTTACTTTTGCTATACTTGCTGTGCTGGTTATGTGCACCTCCTGCGGCCCCGACAGCAGGCCGGGTATGTTAGGCAGCCAACGGGTAGATTCCCTTCAGGCCGCACAGGAAGAGGCCCGGCCAGCAGCACCTGACTCAGCCTCTTTTGCAGAAGAATTTAACCGGTTCTTTAACGCGCTACAAGCTGGCGACACGGCAGCGCTAAACGATTTTGTAGATGCCCAATCAGGTATCTGGCTAATAGAGCAACCCGGCGCAATGCCCGCTTACAGCCACTTTAAAAGTATACAGGAGGTACAGCGGAACTATCAGCAGCGGCCATTTACAAGTATAAACCAGGAGGTAAAAGTATGCGAGTTGCAGCACCGGGAGGCGTTTCCAGCTTTTGATTGTGCCGACATGGACCGTGGCGCAACTGGTTTTGCCGAAGATGGCTGCTTTTACACCTTCAGCACCTCCAGTTTTCAGACCACAACTATGTGGCAATACGCCAACCTAAGCGAGCAACAGGCCCAACAAGTACAGCAGCTGCAGGAGCAGGTGCAAGCCACAGTATTGCATACAGCTACCGCTTATCGCTTTCACTTCGGTTTCCGCAATGGCCGCTGGCTGCTACTCTTCGCCGACCTCCGCACGCCTTGCAGCGCGTAGAAAGTTTGGGAGTTAGGGAATTGTAGGGTTGAGGCATTTGAGTCAGGCTGGTTAGGTAGCTTTTTGCACTGGTCGCCGTAATAGCAACGAATCATTTAACCTTATATTCAACTCTCTAACTACCCATGGCTTACTACAGACGATACGATGCGCCGCCACCTGACTCAAAAGTGCTACAGGAACTTACTGCACAGCAGCGGCAAATGCAGGCAAGCATTATACTGCAAAAACCGGATTTCGAGCTAAAGTATATCGCAGGCTGTGATTCCTCGTTTATCGGCGAAGACACGATTCTGTCTGTATTCATACTTCTGACGTACCCTGCGCTGGAGGTAGCGGAGAAAGTATGGCACCATGGCCCGGTTGACCTCCCGTATATTCCCGGCTTCCTGTCTTTTCGCGAAGCCCCGAATTTGCTAAAGGCCTACGAAAAGCTGCAGCAAAAGCCCGACCTGATTATGGTAGATGGCCATGGCATTTCGCACCCGCGCCGCCTGGGCATTGCCACGCACCTGGGCCTGCAACTCAACAAGCCAACCATGGGCGTGGCCAAGAAAGTACTGGTAGGCAAGTATACCGAACCTGCCGCCGCCAAAGGTTCTATTGCTCCGCTGGTTTACAAAGATGAAGTCATTGCCAACGTAGTCCGTACTAAGGATAATATCAAACCTGTGTTCGTCTCGCCGGGCCACCTCATGGATTTAGACGCTGCAACCGATATTGCCATGCATTGCGCCCTGAAACACAAACTCCCCGAACCCACACGATTAGCTGACCACTATGCGGCGGTATTTAAGAAACTTGTCTGAATCAGGATTTGCAGGATTTTAGGATGGACAGGATTTTTCAGCATGAGTAAACTCAGCTTAAGTAAATTTTAAGGATTAAAAAGTTGAAACCTTGATGAAGCAGCTAGATGAAATAACATACAAGATTATTGGCTGTGCCATGAAGGTGCATAATACCTTAGGCAATGGATTTCAGGAGGTGATTTACCAGCGGTGCTTAGCAATAGAATTGCAGCAGGCCGAGCTAGAATTTGTGCGGGAGAAAGAGCAAACGATTTACTACAATAACATTGAGGTTGGTAGCAGGAGAGCAGATTTTATAGTTGAAGACAACATTGTGATAGAACTTAAGGCGATGATTAATCTTGAAGACATTCATTTAGCACAGGCTAAGAATTATACCGTCGCTTATAACTTGCCAGTGGGATTGCTCATAAATTTCGGTAGCCTCAGCCTCCAATACAAGAAAGTATTCAATAGCAAGTATAAATCCTTAACATAATTTTTTCATCCTCTCATCTACTAATCCAAGAGCATCCTGTCCATCCAATAATCCTGCAAATCCTGATTCAGACAAAAAGTCCGAGTTCCTTCTAAACTCTTCTCCATAGCCTGCCAAAATTACATAAAAACCGCCCAAAAATACCAATGGTGTATCCTTTGCTATAAAGCTCGTAGAATTAAAACTAAGGGAAAAACAGGTAAAGCGATATGAATTTTAATAACTATACCATCAAAGCCCAGGAGGCCATCCAGAAGGCCACCGAGGTAGCAGGCGGCAACCAGCAGCAGGCCATCGAGACCGGGCATATACTAAAGGCGATACTGGAGACAGACGAGAACGTAACCAACTTCCTGCTCCAGAAGCTGAACATCAACGGTAACATCCTGCACACAAAACTGGACGAGATAGTGGCGGCTTATCCAAAAGTGAGCGGCGGCAGCCCATACTTAGCGAACGACGCGGCGGCGGCGCTGCAAAAAGCTACGTCTTACCTAAAGGAGTTTGGCGATGAGTATGTCGCCATTGAGCACATGCTGCTGGGCCTGCTGGCCGGCCGCGATAAAGTAGCTGGCCTGATGAAGGATGTCGGGTTTAATGAGAAAGACCTGAAGAAGGCGATCAAGGAGTTGCGCGGCGGCGCCAAAGTAACCGACCAGAACGCGGAAGCCAAGTATAACTCACTAAAGCGCTACGCCAAAAATCTGAACGAACTGGCCCGTTCCGGCAAGATCGACCCGGTGATTGGCCGCGATGAAGAAATCCGCCGTGTGCTGCAAATCCTGAGCCGCCGTACCAAGAACAACCCAGTGCTGCTCGGTGAGCCAGGCGTGGGTAAAACCGCCATCGTGGAAGGTTTGGCTCAGCGCATGGTTTCCGGCGACATTCCGGAAAACCTGAAAAACAAGACGCTGATGAGCCTGGACATGGGTCTGCTGGTGGCAGGCGCTAAGTATAAAGGCGAGTTTGAGGAGCGCCTGAAGGCTGTAATTAAAGAAGTAACCGACGCCGAAGGTGAGATCATCCTTTTCATCGACGAGATTCATACTTTGATTGGCGCTGGTGCGGGCGGCGAGAGCGCCATGGATGCTGCCAACCTACTGAAACCAGCCTTGGCGCGCGGCGAGCTGCACGCCATCGGTGCCACGACTCTAAAAGAATACCAGAAATATATCGAGAAGGATAAAGCGCTGGAACGTCGTTTCCAGGCGGTGATGGTGGATGAGCCTAACGTGCCGGATGCCATTTCCATACTTCGCGGAATCAAAGACAAGTATGAAGTACACCACGGCGTGCGCATTAAAGATGATGCCATTATTGCCGCTGTGGAGTTATCGAACCGTTACATCACCGACCGTTTCTTGCCTGACAAAGCTATTGACCTAATGGACGAGGCGGCAGCGAAACTGCGCATCGAGATTGACTCCTTGCCGGTAGAACTGGACGAGTTGCAGCGCCGCATCATGCAACTGGAGATTGAGCGTGAGGCCATCCGCCGTGAAAATGATAAGGATAAGGAAACTGTTCTCTCAAAAGAAATTGCCGACCTAAGCGGAAAGCGCGACGACCTGAAAGCCAAATGGCAGAACGAAAAACAGATCATCGAGGGCATCCAGAAGGAAAAAGAGAACGTCGAGAACTATAAGCTGGAAGCGGAGCAGGCTGAACGCGCCGGTGATTATGGCCGTGTGGCAGAACTGCGTTACGGCAAGATTCAGGAAGCCGAGGCCCACCTGAAGCAGCTGCAAGAGCAGGTGCACCAGATGCAAGGCGAAAACCCGATGCTGAAGGAAGAAGTTACCTCAGAAGACATCGCCGAAATTGTTGCCAAGTGGACCGGCATACCAGTAAGCAAAATGCTGCAAAGCGATCGCGAAAAGCTCCTGAACCTGGAAAAAGAACTTGGTAAGCGCGTAGCTGGTCAGGAAGAGGCGATCGGAGCCATTTCGGATGCCGTGCGCCGCAGCCGTGCTGGTATGCAGGACCCGAAACGCCCAATCGGTTCGTTCATATTCCTGGGTACGACGGGTGTGGGTAAAACCGAGCTTGCCAAAGCGCTGGCAGATTACCTTTTTAACGATGATAACGCTATGGTGCGCATCGATATGAGTGAGTACCAGGAGCGCCACGCCGTGAGCCGTATGGTGGGAGCGCCTCCAGGCTACGTGGGCTACGAAGAAGGTGGCCAGCTAACTGAGGCCGTGCGCCGCAAGCCATACTCTGTGGTGCTACTGGATGAGATCGAAAAAGCGCACCCAGACGTGTTCAACATCCTGCTGCAGGTGCTCGACGATGGCCGACTAACGGATAGCAAAGGCCGTGTGGTGAACTTTAAGAATACCATCATCATCATGACCTCGAACATCGGTTCGCATATCATCCAAAGCAATTTTGAGAAGATGACGCCGCTGAACCACGACGAGGTAGTGGAGCAGACGAAAGAGGAAGTGTTTGACCTGCTGAAAAAGTCGGTGAGGCCGGAGTTTCTGAACCGTATCGATGAGCTGGTAATGTTCCGTCCGCTCAGCCGTGGCGACATCCGCAAGATTGTGAGCATCCAGTTCCGTCAAATTCAGCAACGCCTGGAAGAAGCAGGTATACAGCTGGTTGCCACTGACGAGGTGCTGGATTACCTGGGCGAACGGGGCTTCGACCCGCAGTTTGGTGCACGCCCGCTGAAGCGCGTGATTCAGCGCCAGGTGCTGAACGAACTGTCTAAAGAGATACTGTCTGGCAAGATTAACAAAGATTCTGTGGTAGAGGCTGTACTAGACAGCGGAGAGATTCGTTTCAATAATATCGACGTCGAGTTACCGACGGAGAAATAAGAGTAGCATAAAGATTAAAGTTTAGTTGAGAAAAAGCCCCGCCGCCTGGTGGGGCTTTTTGTTTTATCATACTCTCGCGAGCTTCCAGCTCATGGTAAAGTATAAGTCAAGCTTTCAGCTTGCGTGAATAAGACCATCTATACTTCCGCAATCCCGAAACTTGAAACAGCACCTGAAATTTCATACTTTGCCGTAGCATCACCAATCAAACCGTATGAAATATATCCGCTTCACCCTGCTCCTCTTCTTTACTTTCACCATACTTACTGCCCAGGCCAAAGTAGACACGCTTACAATTCAGAGCCCATCGATGCAGAAAATGCTGAAGGCGGGCGTGGTGACGCCAACAGATTATCAGAAGAAGAAAAACGGCCCCTATCCTGTTTTATACTTGCTGCATGGCTATAGCGGCAATTTTAGCAATTGGCTGAAGTCTCCGCGCCAAAACAATTTGCTCCAGCAGATGGCCGATAAGTATGATTTTATCATTGTAACGCCGGAAGGCGGCTACAGCAGCTGGTATTATGATAGCCCCGTGGATAAATCGATCCAGTACGAAACATACCTTACACAGGAACTGCTGCAGGAGGTGGATCGCAAGTATAAAACTATCAACAACAAGAGCGGACGGTTTATTTCTGGCCTGAGCATGGGCGGACATGGGGCTTTATATATTTCAGCCCGGAACCCTGAATTATACTTAGCCGCCGGCAGCATGAGCGGCGCCGTGAACGTAGCAGGTATTGAGCAGGAAAAGTTTTTGCAAAGTATCGAAGCCGTACTCGGTCCGAAACCTCAGAACCAGGAACTGTTTCGCCAAAGCTCTATCGTTTACTTAACGCCACTTCTTAAGAAAAGCGGCCTCAGGCTTATAATTGACTGCGGGGTAAAAGACTTTCTGATAGAGGACAACCGGGAGCTGCACCGCCGCTTGGTGTACGAAAATGTACCGCATGAATACATAGAGCGACCAGGCGCGCACACGTGGGAGTACTGGGGCAACTCACTGGAGTATCACCTGCTGTTCTTCCAGAAGGCAAGGGCCGAGGCACTGACACAGTAGTCATGCCAATTTATTCCCCCTCCCGCACCCACTGCATGGCCTGCTTCCGCTCGTGCAGGTCGAAGTAGCGCACGCCTTTATTTTTTACCGGACTGATGAGCTTGGCCGCCCACTTCTGCCATACTTTTTCATTCTATCGCGGATCTCCTTACGGTAAAGGTCGAAATCTTCATTGGTTAGCTCACCGCTCACACGCACGGCCAGCATATCGCCCGTAATTCAGGAAGTATCTGTATCATAGCATGATCTTATTTTGCTGCATCCCTACAGTTTTAAGAAAATAACCGCCATATTTAGTGACACCCTACGTAAATTCTTCTTTTAAATAAAGGCCAATAATCTACGTCAATCTCAGTTATACTTACGTAAGTGTTTTAGCAGAATCAATTATAAATGCTTGCTTGTTTGCCTGCGGCTGCAACTTATAACCTGACTTGCAGAGCACGAAATTCCCAGTATACCCTACCTTATGAAACTACTTTTCCTGCTGATCTCCTTATTTATACTTTGTACGCTTGTAAGTTTTACTGCTGATAAGCAGCAGGAGGCCTACTCTATAGTTGGCAGCTGGAAATTAGTGGATATGCAGATTGGTAATGATGAAGGGGCAAAAACCAAAAGCGACATCAAAAATACCCTAAGCCAAAGCTCCATGCGGTTTGTTTTCGAAGAGTCAGGGCAGTTTAGGATGGAGTTAGCTGCTGATGGCCGTGGCCTGCACGGCGGTTACCTATACGACTCCGTAACTCAGGTTCTCAGCATCCGTTATGGCACACACACAGACACAGCACTGGTCTCTTGGCAAGGAAAAGATAAAATGATACACGCCACACAAGACGGCAAAACCACTACCACGCTGGAGCGGGTTACGGAATAATAAACAGGAAAGGCCAGCTGCATTAGCTGGCCTTTCCTGTTTATACATGCCTCCCTTAGCGGAAAACAATATTAACCGGCTTCTGCACCTGCGCCGTGTTACTGGTAGCGGTAAGTTTGCCGGTGGCTTTGTCTACTTTAAAAGAGGTAATACTGTTTGAGCGCTCATTGGCAATCAGCAATATATTTCCGGATGGGTCTATAGAAAAATCGCGTGGCCAATCGCCGCCGGTGCTTACGTGCTGCGCCAACGAAAGCTTGCCTGTGCCTTCCTCAATAGCGTAAACCACAATGCTGTTGTGCCCACGGTTGGAGCCGTAAAGGAACCTGCCATCCGGAGAAACCTTAACGGCGGCAGGCTGGTTGTTTTCCTTAAAATCAGAAGGCAGCGTGGTGATGGTTTGCACTTCCGAAAAAGTGCCTTTCGCTGCATCGTAGGCAAGCGTTGTCATGGTAGAATTGAGCTCGTGCAGCAGAAAAGCATACTTGCCATTCGGGTGGAAAACCATGTGGCGCGGCCCTGACCCAGCTGCAGCGGCATAAGCTACGTCCGGGCTATTCTTTACCAGCTGCCCGTTTTCCACTTTATACCCTAAAACCTTATCAGCGCCTAAATCTACGGCAAAACTATACTTGCCATCCGGAGAGGGTGCAATATAATGGGCGTGCGGCCCCTCCTGCCGGTTTTGGTTTGGTCCGGAGCCTTGGTGCTGCACCACGTTGGGCTGGCCCAGTTGCCCGTTTTCCTGCACCGGCAACGCCGCCACATTGCCTCCTACATAATTGGCCACCAGCACTGTATTACCGACCATGGCAATGTAGCAAGGCGCACCGCCCTCAGATGGCATTCTGTTCAGCAGGCGCAGTTTATCTCCTTCATCCTCTATCGCAAACGCACTCACCGCACCGCTTTCCTTTACTTCAAACTCCTGCGTTTCATTTACGGCATACAAATACTCACCCGAAGCATCCAATGTTAAGTAAGAAGGGTTTTCTCCTGCTTTAAAACCACTCACGCGCGTTAACTCGCCGGTTTTAGAGTTCAAGCTGTACAGAAAAATGCTCTCCTCGTTCGGGTCGGCGTAAGTGCCCACGTATAGCAAAGTTGTTTTCATACTGTCTGATTCTGATGTAGTGGTAGCTACTGCCTCCTGCTGCTCTGTGGCGGTATTGCAACCTGCCAAAGCTAAAGCAAAAACCAGCGCTGCTCTGTTTACCAGTTTCTGGCGGATTTGGTTAAATATCTTATACATAATATAGTTTTGGGGGATAGTCTGAATAGAAGCTAAAGGTATAAATTCTTACCAAGGAAGTATAGTTACGGGCATAGTAGTTTAAGTCAATGCCTTTGCTGATGTTATTTTATGTTGATTCAGCCTTTGCTCAGGAACGGGGTCTGCTCGGTAATGACTATCATTCCCTGCACATTTCAAAGTATAAGGTTGTGAGTTTCTGCATCACCGGGTCGAACCACCCCTAACCCCTCCTTGCCCAAGGAGGGGAATTCTTACCTTACCCCAGCCCTCTCCTTTTATCGAGGACCCCTACCCCCAAAACAGGAGAGGGAGTTCGGTTCAAACTCCGTCAGCGGTGGCTATCGAAATAATTCCCAGTCTTTCCGTTGAGCGCCTATGGAGTTTTTCCGGTGACGAGCGATAGCGAGGCATTGCGACGTAGGAGCAAAGGAAAAGGTCCCAGCGCGATGCGGGAAGACGAGGCCTCCCGGCCTTGAGGGAACCAAAGCCAGAGATGAATCAAGCAGGTTGTAAAGCCGTGGATCAACAAAGGTTAGAGAGTATAGCTTGGTTCAAACTGAAATCAGCAGCAGCTAAAGTATAAACTTGGCAACAACTTGAAGCATAGCTCATGCTGAAAGCAGCCACTAAACGTCTAAACTTATAGAGCTAATACCTCTATTCGTCGATATACCTGCTGCAACTGCTGCACAAGCCTGTCAGAACATTGCATGTTTAGCCGCAGATGCGTAATTTGCAACTTAGCTATATCTACATCCTAATATACTTACGCAGTGTCATCTGTATTCAATACTTACATAGAACTGGGCTTCAATCACATATTTGATTTTAAAGCCTATGATCACATGCTGTTCCTGCTGGCCCTGAGCGCCATTTATACCTTACAGGACTGGAAGAAAGCAATTGCACTGGTTACCAGCTTTACCATCGGCCACAGCATTACACTGGCACTTGCCACCTTCAACATCATTAAGTTTGACTCATCCTTGATTGAGTTCCTGATACCGGTAACCATACTTTTTACATGCGTCACTAACTTCTTTAAGCTGAACGGCGCAGCAAGCAAGCAGGGAACTATCCTGTCGATGCACAACCTGTTGGCGATTTTATTTGGCCTGATTCATGGCATGGGCTTCTCCAATTTCCTGCGCCAGATGCTGGGCCGCAACGGTAATATCTGGCAGCAGCTGCTGGCCTTTAATATTGGCATAGAGCTGGGGCAGCTGCTGATCGTAAGTATACTTCTGATAGTAGGATTCCTGATAATGAACCTGTTTCGGGCAAAAAAGCGCGATTGGATCCTGGTGCTTTCCAGCGCTGCAGCCGGCATTTCCTTAATTCTAATGATAGAAACCAACATCTTCTAGCTTAAGCTAGAAAGGTAAATTTTACTTTAACCCTTACTTTATCTATCCTAACTAAAACCACATGAGAAACATTTTAGCAGGATTGGCTCTGGTTAGCTTAGTGGCAGGCCCTTTAGCGGCACTGGCACAGGATACCAAGTTTGCCCAGCTGGGGCAAGAGCTGCCAACCCCTAACACGTACCGCACCGCTTCGGGCGCTCCAGGCCACCAGTACTGGCAGCAGCGTGCTGACTATACTATAAAAGTGGAGCTCGACGACGAAAACCAAGCCATCACCGGCTCCGAAACAATTACCTACACCAACAACTCGCCAGACGTACTCTCTTACCTGTGGGTGCAGCTGGATCAGAACATCTTCGAGCCGAACTCGATGAGCAACCTGACACAGACGGCGGAGCTGCGACAAGAGATTCCACTGCGTGCCGTGGAGTACATGACGCGCGAGAAGTTTGACGGCGGCTTTAAGATTAGCAAAGTGGCCGACCGTGGCGGCAAGGCGCTGCAGTATACCATCAACAACACCATGATGCGTATCGACCTTCCTTCCCCGCTTAAGCCAAAGCAAAGCATTACCTTCAGCATCGACTGGAAACATAACATCAACAACCAGAAAACATTGGGCGGCCGCTCTGGCTACGAGTATTTCCCGGAGGATGACAACTACCTCTACGAGATGGCGCAGTGGTTTCCGCGCATGGCTGTGTACGACGACGTGAACGGATGGCAGCACAAGCAGTTCCTGGGCAGCGGCGAGTTTGCCCTGCCTTTCGGCGACTACAAAGTAAGCATTACCGTACCAGCCGACCACGTGGTAGCTGCTACCGGCGAGCTGCAAAATGCCAACCAGGTGCTTTCTTCTACGCACCAGAAGCGCTGGGCAGAAGCCGCCAAAAGCAACGAACCAGTAGTGATCGTGACGCAAGAGGAGGCTACTAAAGCTGAGAAAACCAAAGCCAAGAACAAAAAAACCTGGGTATACTCGGCAGATAACGTACGCGACTTTGCCTGGGCCAGTTCCCGTAAGTTTATCTGGGATGCCATGAACGTGAAAGTGGCTGGCAAGAATGTTTTGGCCATGTCTTACTACCCGAAAGAGGCTAACCCACTTTGGGGGCAGTACTCAACCGAGGCTGTAGCGCATACTTTAGAAGTGTACTCTAAGCACACTATTGATTACCCATACCCGGTTGCTATTTCGGTACACGGCCCGGTAGGTGGCATGGAGTACCCTATGCTGTCGTTTAACGGGTACCGCCCGGAGCCGGACGGCACGTATTCTGACCGCATCAAGTATGGTTTGATCTCCGTGATTATCCACGAAGTGGGCCACAACTTCTTCCCGATGATCATTAACTCGGATGAGCGCCAGTGGACGTGGATGGATGAGGGCCTGAACACCTTTATGCAGTACCTGGCAGAGCAGGAATGGGAGCGCACCTATCCATCGCGCCGGGGTGAGCCACAGGATATTGTGGAGTACATGAAGAGCGCTAAAAACACGCAGGTTCCGATCATGACAAATTCGGAGTCGGTGCTTCAGTTTGGCAACAACGCCTATGGCAAGCCGGCCACTGCTCTAAATGTTTTACGTGAAACAGTGATGGGCCGCGAGCTGTTCGATTACGCCTTTAAGGAATACTCTAAGCGCTGGGCCTTTAAGCACCCAATGCCTGCCGACTTCTTCCGTACGATGGAAGACGCATCTGGCGTGGATCTGGACTGGTTCTGGAGAGGCTGGTTCTATACCACTGACCACACCGATATTGCCATGACCGACGTGAAATGGTATACCATCGACTCGCAGGACCCGGCTTTTGTGAACGCTCAGATGCGCGAGCAGCAGAATAAAGCGCCTCAAACACTGTCGCAGCAGCGCAACCTGACGGACATCAAGAAAACGCGCGTGGAGCTTCGCCCGCAGCTGAACGACTTCTACAACAACTACGACCCATTGGCTACCACAGCCGCTGATGAGCAGGCATACCGCCAGTTCCTGGGCCAGCTAACGCCTGAGCAAAAGGAGAAGCTGAACTCCGGCCTAAACTTCTACGAAGTTAGCTTTGCAAACCAAGGCGGCCTGGTTATGCCTTTAATCGTGCGGATGGCATATGAGGATGGCTCTGAAGAAGTGGTGAACATCCCGGCCGAGATCTGGCGCTACAACAACGATGAGATTACCAAGGTATTCATCACCGAGAAGCCAGTGGTAAGTTTCGAACTGGATCCATACCTGCAGACCGCAGACACGGACCTTTCAAACAACACTTTCCCGCGCCAGGTTGCTCCATCTCGTTTCGAGATATTTAAGCAGCAGAACAGCCGCATGAACCCTATGCAGCGTGAGCGCGCCACCAGCAGCCGCAGCGGCGGCCAGAGCGGCAGCGGTCAGTAGGTTTATACTTTAGCTGAAACAGAAAAGCGCCTGCAGATAAATTCTGCAGGCGCTTTTCTGTTTTATACTTTGCGGATTTCAAAAGGCAGATACAAGCAATATCCCCCTGCTCCTTCAAGGCTACCATTAGGACAAGTATAAAGCGAGAACTGCTCTTCGGGATTTGTAATCTCGAAGAGCTTAATTGGAGGATTTGCGATCCGACTTTTAGCTTTTAGCAGCAGCCTGGCTACTGGCAACGTACAGAATTGGATTACAAATCCTGATAATGACATACTTCAGGATTGCAAATCCGGAAGAGCGGTTCCGCGCCAGAAAGTGGAGAACTTAACAGCCCTACTCCAAGGAGTTGAATTAATAAAAAGCTCCTTTTTAACTTTCTAACTCTCTAACTCCTAAACTCCCTAATCTCCCGCATACTTATCTATGAACTTACGCTTGGCTCTGTCGCCGCGCCGCACAAACGGACGGATGATAAGGCGTGTACCGTTTTCATAAGTGAAGAACTTGTAGACCCAGTTGCTGAGCACTACTAACTTATTCCGGAAGCCTACTAGCGCCATCACGTGCACAAAAAGCCAGATAGCCCAGGCAAAGAATCCTCCAAAGTGCAGGTTGCCCGGCAAGTCTGCTACAGCGCGGTTGCGGCCAATTATCGCCAGAGAGCCTTTGTCTTTATACTTAAACGGCTCCAGCGGCTCTTTACGGATAATGCGTTTCAGGTTTTTGCCGAGTAGCTTGCCCTGCTGTATGGCCGGCTGCGCCACGCCCGGGTGCCCCTTCGGAAAATCAGGCGTTTTCATGAAGGCAATGTCGCCGATGGCATATATGTTATCATAGCCCAGCACTTGGTTGTAATCATTTACAAGTATACGCCCACGCTCTACGGATGTCTCCGGCAGGCCCGGGATCAGCGCACCTGATACGCCCGCCGCCCAGATCAACGTGTTTGTGCTTATCTGTTCGCCGCTTTTCAGCGTTACAAGTTCGCCATCATAAGAATCCACAAGGGTATTCAGGCGTATATCCACGCCCAGCTCTTTTAGGTATTTAAAAGTTTTCTCGCTCGCCTCCACCGACATTGGCGGCAGCACACGGTCCATTCCCTCCACTAGCATGATGTTCATCTGCCCAAAGTCCAGCCCCGGATAATCTGTTGGCAGCACATGGCTCCGCATTTCGGCCAGGGCACCGGCTAGCTCCACGCCCGTAGGCCCCGCCCCCACAATCACGAAGTTCATGAGCGTTTGCCGCATGGCCGGATCTTTGGTCATGTTGGCCTGCTCAAAACACTGCAGCATCTGGCTGCGCAGGTTCAGCGCCTCCGGCACCTGCTTAAGCGGGAAGGAGTATTTCTTGATCTGATCGTTGCCAAAGTAGTTGGGCTTAGTACCGGTGGCAATTACCAGGTAGTCATAGTTTATATCGCCAATAAGCGTGGCAATGGTTCTGGATTCGGGGTTGATGCCGATTACTTTTACCAAGCGGAAGTGGAAGTCCTCGTAATCATCGGCGCCAAATATCTTGCGCAGCGGCTCAGCTATAGAATCCGGTTCCAGGCCGGCGGTTGCTACCTGGTACAGCAGCGGCCAAAAGCCATGGTAATTCTGCTTATCGAACATTATCACCTGAAAATCTTTACCTGAGAGCTTTTTAGCAAGATTTATACCGCCAAAGCCTCCGCCGATAATTACTACGCGGGGTTTAGTTGTGTCAGGAATATTAAGGGAGAGTTGTTCCGGTTCAAGCATGGTATATTTTATTTAGTACAGTAGTGATGAGCGGGTGCCGGTGCACTATACTTATCTATACGCACAACACCTCATTGGCAACAAACGGATAGCTTGTTTGTTAGTTGCCAAAACAGCCTCTGCGGTTAAGCAAGGCCATAAATCATACTATACTTATACTTGCCGGAGCAGGCACAGCATTGCACTTAAAATCAGTTTTTTTTATTTGTTGTTGCCGTTAAGGAGGGTGCGGATCAGGCCAGGTATGGCCATCATATTAACCGTAGGTGCCATGATGCGGTTCTGCTGATGCTGTATCTGCTGGTTTTGCCAGAACCGGTAGTTCTGCGCATCGCTCATGGGGGTTATTCGGGCCAGTTCTTCCAGCCGTCGCGGGTCCAGGTCGCGGGTAATGATGGCGTTGCCTTTGTCAGGTAGCCTCACGTTTGCCACGGCCTCCTTAAAGTCGCGCTCGGTTGGCCACGGAAAAACCTCCACGGTTGGCAGCTCCGTCGGGTCTTCCTGCATCTGCATAATAATGGAATAGCTCTGGCTTTCGTAGCTTTCAGGGATGATGAGGTACTGCGTTTTAAACCCCAGCCCGCTAAACAGAACGCTATCGCCGGCCAGCACCGGCATAGAGAAGTAACCGTAGTCGTTGGTGTAAGTACCGCGGTTGGTGCCCGGCACGTACACGCCCGCACCCGCCACTCCGTACAGGCTGTCGCCGGTGGCCACAAAACCCGACAGCTGCACTACGCGCTGCTTATTCTGCGCCTGCGCCTCGTCGGGCATCAGCAGCAATAACAGCAACGGCAGCCACAACCACTTCAGCATTTTTGGGAAGGAAGTATGAAGTATGGCAGGAGAAATCATAGGTTACAATTATACTTATTAATTCTTTTATAATAGCCACTTTTGGCTAATTTTGTTCAGACTGCCCCCAGCCACTACCACTGCCGTATGAGACTAAAACACTTCAGCCTGGCCTACGGGCAGCAGATACTGAAAGCCCTTGCCGACGAATCCAGATTACGTATTCTGCACCTGATCCTGCGCAACCGCGAGATGTGCACCTCCGACCTGGAGCAAGTGCTGGACTATACCCAGACAAAGACTTCGCGCCACCTGGCTTACCTGCGTAACGCCGGCTTGGTAGCTCCCCGTAAACTGGACCAGTGGGTATACTATTCCATAAAAGACGAGGCAGCTGACTTTGTAAACCAGATATTTACTTACATGGAGCGTGACAGTGCCTTGCAAAAGGATCTGGAAGTGTACAGCATTTTATACTCTAACCGCGAGCTGGCCGTTACTAAACTGCAAAACCGCCGCTGGGATCCTTCGTAACAGGCTCCTGAAAAAGTATAACTCCCGAACCAATGTTTTAGTATAGCAGTTCCGCCCCGGCCATCTCTTTCCCAGCCTTTCCCGAAACATACGCCCCCGCCAGGCGTTGTACTCTTACCTTACCCTGTTAATATTTATGAAGACATACACACACATCCTCTTCGACCTGGACCATACCTTGTGGGATTTCGAGAAGAACTCCGAAGAAACCATCTATACTCTATATGAGCAGTTTGAGCTGGCCAAGCACGGCAAGTTTACCTGCGACTCGTTTTACCGCAAGTATAAATTTGTGAACCTGCGGCTCTGGGACTTGTACAACAAAGGCAAGATTAACCAGGAGGAACTGCGCCAGACTCGCTTTACAAAAACGCTGACCGGCCTGGGACTGGCAGCGCATGAAGTGCCGGAAGGCATTTCGGAGGCTTACATTTCGCTTTGCCCCACTAAAACGGCTGTCTTTCCTTATACCTATGATGTGCTGGATTACCTGCAGCCAAAGTATGGGCTCCACATTATCACCAACGGCTTTAAGGAGGTGCAAAAGGTAAAAATGGGCTCAGCTATGCTACACCCATACTTTAAGGAGGTGGTAACTTCGGAGTGCTGCGGATTTAAAAAACCGGACCAGCGCATGTTCAAGCACCTGCTGGACCGAGTAAATGTACGCCCGGAAGAATGCCTGATGATCGGGGATAACTACGAGTGCGATATTGAAGGCGCCCGTAACGCCGGTATTGACCAGGTTTTCTTTAACCCTGAGAAAGGCAAAGCCCGCAGAAGACCCAAACCAACTTTTGAAATCAGCTGTCTGAGCGAGCTGAAGCAAATTTTATAAATGAAAAAGGGCGATGAAGATCATCGCCCTTTTTCATTTATACTTGGCTGTAGACTTAGTCTTTGATATCTGCCTTTGTCTCCAGCGATCTAAACTCGGCTTGCAGCAACTTAATTTTGCCTTTATCATCGGTGCCTAGCTCTTTCTCTACAGTCTCTTTATGCGCGTTCAGGCGCTCCAGCACGTTTTTGGCATTCTGCCAGTCCTGGTCGGCCCAATTGTCTTTCTTCGCACGCACATTCTCCATAAAGGTGATGTAGGCCTGTCGGGTGTTTGCTGCAGATATGGCACTCATGTTGGCAAATTCGCCTAGCAGTTCCTGCTGCATAGGCAGCATGTTCTGGCCGTCTTGTACCGTAAATGCCGCAGTTTCAGATTTTATGTTGTTATAGTTAGTGGCTTCGGCAGCGAAAGAGAAGCCCAAGGCTGCTGCCAGCATCACTTTAGCGTATGTTCTATTTGAATTTTTCATAGTACTTAAATTTAAAACTACCGCTACATTCTGGCAACGGCAGGAACCTTATACGGGAAACAGTGCAATTTTAGTTACATGATGCTTGCATATTTAAAAGCTAACCATCTTTAAAGCTGTCTCACGGGAGGCTCCAGGTAAAAAACAATGCAACACAATACCGCCCGGCCAATACTGTTCTGCCAGCCTCTGCATTAAAATACCGTACAGGCAATGCGCCCGGAGTTGTGCCAAAGCTAAGGGCTGTTGATGCCTAAAAATCAAATAATAAGCCTTACCTTTGTCTAGATGGCCTGCTGAGGCCGTATTAACTATGAAAATCTAATTCTAAATCTGTAACTATATAACGAATGGCAACCGGATTTTTTAGAGTACCAACCCCTGTAAACGAGCCTATAAACTCTTACGCTCCTGGCTCTTCTGAAAAAGAGGAATTATTACGCACCTATAAAGAGCTGAAGTCGCAGCAGCTGGATGTGCCTATGTACATCGGCGGCGACAAGGTTTACACCGATAACAAACAGCCGATGCTGCAGCCGCACGACCACCAGCATATCCTGGGTCACTTTAGCGAGGGCGATGCGTCACACGTGGAACAAGCGATTAACGCTGCGCTTGCCGCCCGCGAAGATTGGGCTGCCATGGGCTGGGAGCATCGTGCCAGCATTTTCCTGAAGGCTGCCGAGCTGTTGGCTGGCCCCTGGAGAGCCCGCCTGAACGCTGCTACCATGCTGGGGCAGTCGAAGAACGCTTTCCAGGCTGAGATTGACTCTGCCTGCGAACTGATAGACTTCCTGCGCTTTAACGTGCATTTCGCAACAGAAATTTACCATATGCAGCCTGAGTCCTCGCCGGGTGTTTGGAACCGCATGGAGCACCGCCCGCTGGAAGGCTTCGTGTTTGCCCTTACGCCGTTTAACTTCACGGCTATTGCCGGTAACCTGCCAACCTCTGTAGCCATGATGGGCAACGTAGTAGTTTGGAAGCCTGCGCACACGCAGATCTACGCCGCGCACATGATCATGGAACTGTTGAAGGAAGCCGGCCTTCCTGATGGCGTGATCAACCTGGTGTATGTGGATGGCCCAACCACCGGAGACGTAGTATTTAACCACGCTGACTTCGCCGGCATTCACTTTACAGGCAGCACGGGCGTATTCCAGCACATCTGGAAAACCATCGGAACAAACATACACAAGTATAAATCATACCCACGCATTGTAGGCGAGACGGGTGGCAAGGACTTTATACTTGCTCACAAGTCTGCCGATGCCAAAGCGCTGGCAACTGCCATCTCGCGTGGCGCATTCGAGTTCCAGGGCCAGAAATGCTCTGCCGCCTCGCGTGCCTACATCCCGAGCAACCTGTGGGAAGAGGTAAAAGGCTATGTGCAGGAAGACCTGAAATCGTTTAAAATGGGCGCACCGGAGGATTTCGGCAACTTTGTCAACGCCGTCATCGATGAGAAGTCTTTTGATAAGATTGCCCGCTACATCGACAATGCCAAAGAAAGCAACGAAGTAGAGATTATAGCAGGCGGCAACTACGATAAGTCTAAAGGTTACTTTATTGAACCAACCGTGCTGCTGTCGCACAACCCGCAGTATATTACCATGTGCGAGGAGATCTTCGGGCCGGTTATCACTATCTATGTGTATGACGAGAACAACTTTGAAGAGACTGTGGAGCTGGTAAACGCCACTTCGCCTTACGCCCTTACAGGCGCTATCTTCAGCCAGGACCGTTATATTATAGAGTATGCCACTAAGAAGCTGGACCAGGCGGCCGGCAACTTCTACATCAACGACAAGCCGACAGGCGCTGTGGTTGGCCAGCAGCCGTTTGGTGGTGCGCGTGCATCCGGCACCAACGACAAGGCTGGCTCTATGCTGAACCTGCTGCGTTGGGTATCTGCCCGCTCTATCAAAGAAACATTTGTATCGCCGGTGGATTACCGTTACCCATTCCTGGGCGAAAACAAGTAAGCTATACTTAGCAAGTAAAATCACGAAGGCCATACCCAAACAGGGTGTGGCCTTTTACTTTATATATCTATCTACAGCAATATAAACCACTGTTCCAACTTTGTTAGCGGCTATCTTCAGGGTTAAACTATGTTTAAAGGCATTTTAGAGGTTAGTTATACTTTTGATTAATGGCTATTTATACCTAATTTTGCTCCCAAATCTTAAGAAAGCGACACAGAGATATGGAACCAACTGTAAATCAGTATGTACCGTCGGATTACCTGCCTATAATAATTCAGTTTGCAGCTGCACTCGGGTTTGTAATTTTTGCACTGGTGCTCACCCACCTGCTAGGCCCGAAAAGAACCAGTGAGGTAAAAGGCGCAGCCTGGGAAAGCGGTATTGAGTCTGTGGGGGATGCCCGTACGCCTATCTCTTACAAGTACTTCATGACCGCCATCCTTTTTGTACTGTTTGACGTGGAGGTTATCTTTATGTACCCATGGGCGGTAAACTTTAAAGCACTGGGTATTACAGGCTTTTTACAGATGCTCACGTTCATTACGCTGCTTATGTCCGGCTTCTTCTACGTGATCAAAAAAGGCATCCTGGACTGGAAATAGGATTAAACTTTAACCAGCGCTTTAGTGTTGCATCTACAGGCATGTTATGGCCTGCATGTAAAATAAATTATCCTTGAAATGAGCGATTCGAATAAAGATATAGCTATGGCGGAGGCTCCTGATGGCATTTCCGGTGCCGGGTTCTTTGCCACTTCATTAGAGAAAGTGATTGGCCTTGCCCGTAAGCACTCGCTTTGGCCACTGCCTTTTGCCACCTCCTGCTGCGGTATTGAGTACATGGCTACCATGGGCTCTAACTATGATATTTCCCGCTTCGGCTCGGAGCGTCCGAGCTTCTCCCCTCGTCAGGCTGATATCCTGATGGTAATGGGCACCATCGCCAAGAAGATGGGACCTGTGGTGAAGCAGGTTTACGAGCAGATGGCCGAGCCGCGCTGGGTGATTGCCGTGGGTGCCTGCGCCTCTTCGGGCGGTATTTTCGACACATACTCTGTGCTGCAAGGCATAGACCGCGTGGTGCCGGTAGATGTGTATGTACCGGGCTGCCCTCCGCGCCCTGAGCAGATACTGGACGGCCTGATGCGCGTGCAGGAACTGGCGGAAAGCGAATCACTTCGCCGCCGCGACTCTCCTGAATATCAGGCACTCTTAGCCTCTTACAACATTAAATAAGCAGCATGGAGCTTACGAACGAAAACGTACTCGGCAAGATCATCAGCGAGTTTGGGGAAGAAAACATCTGGGACGCGATGAACCCGGATGGCATCATGACCATCACCACCAACCGCGAATCGATACACAACCTGATCAAATACCTGCGCGATGACAAGGAGCTGCAAATTAGCTTCCTGACCACTATGTGCGGTATTCACTTCCCGGGCCAAGGCGATAAGGAAATGTGCATGATGTACCAACTGCACAGCCTGCGCCACAACTACCGCATCCGCATTAAGGTGTTTATGCCTGCTTCGGACCCGGTAATGCCAACCATGACGGATCTTTACGCCACCGCCAACTGGATGGAGCGTGAGGCCTTCGACTTTTACGGGTTTAAATTCATCGGGCACCCTAACCTGACCCGCATTCTCAACATTGAGGAGATGGAATACCACCCGATGCTGAAGCAGTACCCGCTGGAAGACCAGACGAGGGAAGATAAGATCAATACTTATTTCGGACGTTAAGCCAGTTTTTTATAGTTACCAGAACTATAGCTGACACAAAAGGAAAACATCATGGCTACTGAAAATAAAACCGCCGAGCTTACCGAACTGGAGCAATTCCGTAAAGACCACGGACTTGCCCTGCACGAGGAGCGGCAGCTTACTACATTAAACCTGGGCCCGACGCACCCGGCAACACACGGTATCTTCCAGAACATCCTGCAAATGGATGGGGAGGTTATTGTGGATGCCGTGCCAACCATCGGCTACATTCACCGTGCTTTCGAGAAGATTGCCGAGCGCAGGCCTTTTTACCAGATCACGCCGCTGACTGACCGCATGAACTACTGCTCATCCCCTATCAATAACATGGGGTATCATATGGCGGTAGAGAAGCTTTTAGGCATTACTGTGCCTAAGCGCGCGCAGTATATCCGCGTTATCATGATGGAGCTGGCCCGTATCTCCGACCACCTGATCTGTAACTCGATCTTGGGTGTGGACTCCGGCGCTTTTACCGGTTTCCTTTACGTGATGCAGGAGCGTGAGCACATCTATGATATCTATGAGGAAGTATGCGGTGCCCGTCTAACAACGAACATGGGCCGCATCGGGGGTATGGAGCGCGATCTTTCGCCGAAAGCCCTGCACATGATTGATGAGTTTCTGAAGCGCTTCCCGAAAGTATGGGCGGAGTTTGAGAAAATGCTGACCCGCAACCGTATCTTCATCGACAGAACGACGGATGTGGGAGCCATTTCTGCGGAGCGTGCGCTGAGCTACGGCTTTACCGGCCCTAACCTGCGTGCCGCCGGCGTAGATTACGACGTGCGCGTGATGAACCCATACTCTTCTTACGAGGACTTCGAGTTTGAAATTCCGGTTGGCGCGAAGGGTGATACCTATGACCGCTTCCTGGTGCGCAACGAAGAAGTATGGCAGAGCTTAAAAATTATTGAGCAGGCGTATAAAAACCTGCCGGAAGGCTCTTACCACGCTGATGCGCCACACTACTACCTGCCTCCAAAGCAGGAAGTGTACACGAGCATGGAAGCACTGATCTATCACTTTAAAATTGTGATGGGTGAGGCAGATATTCCGGTTGGCGAAGTATACCACAGCGTAGAGGGCGGCAACGGCGAATTAGGCTTCTACATCATCAGTGATGGTGGCCGCACGCCTTACCGTTTGCACTTCCGCCGCCCATGCTTTATCTATTACCAGGCTTACACCGAGATGATCAAAGGCGGTCAGCTAGCCGATGCCATCCTGACGCTAAGCAGCCTGAACGTAATTGCCGGCGAGCTGGACGCATAATCAAAGATTCAATTACCATTTACCATTGATCGCCAGAAACGATCAGTGACAACCGAAAAATGGCAGAGACAATAAACGAAGTAAAGTTTTCTGATGAGGCAATGGCTGAGATCCAGCGCTACATCAGCCACTACCCGGAAGGACGCCAGAAGTCTGCTATACTTCCTATCCTGCACATTGCGCAGGCGGAGTTTGGCGGCTGGGTAAGCCCGGAGGTAATGGACAAAGTAGCCGAAATCCTGAACATACAGTCGATTGAAGTATACGAGGTGGCCACTTTCTATACCATGTTCAACCTAAAGCCGGTTGGCAAGCATGTGCTGGAAGTATGCCGCACCGGCCCTTGCTGCCTGCGTGGCGCCGACCAGATGATCGACATGATCAAACAGAAACTGAACATTGAGGAAGGCGAAACCACTGCCGACGGCATGTTCACGCTGAAGCCGGTGGAGTGCCTTGCCTCTTGCGGCACAGGCCCGATGCTGCAGGTGCGTGAGCTTTTCTACGAGAACATCGACAGCGAAGAAAAGCTGGACCAGTTCCTGGAGATGATGCGCAACAAGGAGCACGAAACGCCGGTCTGGAAAAAATAATTTATACTTGTTGCCGTTGATGATCTCACCAACAGCAACAAACTATTTGCTTGTGAAAACACTTGCAAGGGCTTTAAATAGATAAAGTATAAGCAGACAAAGTATAAAAGCTGCTACAATAGATATCCTGCTACAATGGGACTTAAAATATTAACTGAGCATATCAACGTTCCCGGCATCGAGACGCTGGAAGTATATCGTAAGCACGGCGGCTACAAATCTGTGGAGAAAGCCATAAAAACGATGTCTCCGGAAGAGGTGGTGGAAGAGGTGAAGACTTCGGGCCTGCGTGGCCGTGGTGGTGCCGGCTTCCCGACGGGTATGAAGTGGAGCTTCCTGGCTAAGCCGGAGGGTGTTCCGCGCTACCTCGTTTGCAACGCCGACGAGTCGGAGCCGGGCACTTTCAAGGACCGCTGGTTCATGGAGAAAAACCCGCACGCGCTGATCGAAGGTATGATCACGTCAAGCTATGCGCTGGGTGCCAATACCTCTTATATCTATATCCGTGGTGAGCTGTTATTTGTGCTGCGCATCCTGGAGAAAGCGATCGCTGAGGCGTACGCTGCCGGTTTGCTGGGCAAAAACATACTTGGCTCAGGCTACGACCTAGACCTGCACGTGGCTCCGGGTGGAGGTGCCTACATTTGCGGTGAGGAAACAGCCTTGCTGGAGTCGCTGGAAGGCAAGCGTGGTAACCCGCGTAACAAGCCTCCGTTCCCGGCGGTGAAGGGTCTGTTCCAGTCTCCTACTGTGGTGAACAACGTGGAAACAATCGCTTCTGTGCCTTGGATTGTGAACAACACCGGCGCAGAGTATGCGAAGATCGGTATCGGAAGAAGTACAGGTACCAAACTCATCTCTGCCAGCGGTAACATCAATAACCCGGGCGTTTACGAGATCGAGCTGGGTGTGCCTGTGGAAGAGTTTATCTACTCTGACCAGTACTGCGGCGGCATCTGGAAAGGAAAGCAATTAAAGGCTGTGGTGCCTGGAGGATCTTCCGTACCAATTCTGCCTGCAAACCTGATACTGAAGACAGCTACCGGCGAAGACCGCCTGATGTCTTACGAATCGCTATCTGACGGTGGTTTTGTGAGCGGCTCTATGTTGGGCTCTGGTGCTTTTATTGTGTTCGATGAAGACCAGTGCATTGTGCGTAATACATGGAACTATGCCCGTTTCTACCATCACGAATCATGTGGCCAGTGTAGTCCATGCCGCGAAGGTACTGGCTGGATGGAGAAAGTACTGCACCGCATCGAATACGGCCACGGACATCAGCAGGACATTGATCTGTTGGTGAGTGTGTCTAAGCAGATTGAGGGTAATACCATTTGCCCGCTGGGTGATGCAGCAGCATGGCCGGTGGCAAGTGCTATCCGCCACTTCCGCCACGAGTTTGAATGGCACATCAACAACCCGAAAGAAGCTACGGCTCCGGGTGCTGTGTACAGAGGGCAACTTGACGCTGTAACGGCATAAAGTATAAAATCATGCTTCCTGCAACTTCCAAGGAGATGCAGCGAGATATTAAATAGTATAGCTAAAATCGTTCGTTGGCCTGCTTTTATTCAGAAGCGAACAACGACAAACGAGCAAATCATATAAAATGGCTAAAGTAACAATTGACGGCATTGAGATAGAGGTAGAAGACGGAACTACCATTCTCCAGGCTGCAAGAAAAATAGGAGGCAAAGTAGTGCCTCCTGCCATGTGCTATTACGGCCCATTAAAAGGCAGTGGCGGCAAGTGCCGTGTATGCTTGGTTAAGGTAACACAAGGCTCAGCTAAAGACACTCGCCCTATGCCAAAGCTTGTTGCCTCGTGCATTACGCAGGTGCAGGACGGCATGGTGGTAGAAAATACCACTAACGAGGAGGTACTGAACGCCCGCAAAGGCATTGTAGAGATGCTGCTGATCAACCACCCGCTTGATTGCCCTATCTGCGACCAGGCTGGTGAGTGTAACCTGCAGGACCTTTCTTACGAGCACGGTGTGAGCGCACAGCGTTATGAAGAAGACCGCCGCACATTTAACAAGGTAGACCTAGGCCCTTATATTCAGTTGCACATGACGCGCTGCATTCTTTGCTACCGCTGCGTGTATACTGCCGACCAGATTACTGCAAAACGTGTGCACGGTGTGCTAGGTCGTGGCGATGCTGCCGAAATCGGAACTTACATAGAGAACGTGATCGACAACGATTTCTCCGGAAACGTGATCGACGTGTGCCCGGTAGGAGCCCTGACAGACAAGACCTGGCGCTTTAAAAACCGTGTGTGGTTTACAAAACCAATGGATGCGCACCGCGACTGCCCTACCTGCTCTGGCAAGGTAACGCTTTGGACGCGCGGCGAGGAAGTACTGCGTGTAACAGCCCGCAAAGACCAGTACAACGAGGTAGAAGAGTTTATCTGCAACACCTGCCGCTTCGATAAAAAAGAGGTATCGGACTGGACCATTGAAGGACCGCGCCACATAGACAGCAGTTCCGTAATTTCGGCTAACCATTATGAGCTGCCGGTTATAAATGTGCCGATTGTACCAAACTTGCCAACATCCACCAAGAAAAACCTGCCACAGGAATAAGCAATGGAGTCTGTAGACCTATTATACAAAGCGATTTACATTCTGGTTATCTTCGGCATCACCCTGCTGATAGCCACTTACTCGACTTACTTTGAGCGTAAGATAGCAGCCTTTATACAGGACCGCGTGGGACCGAACCGCGCTGGTCCTGCTGGTTTGCTGCAGCCGCTGGCCGATGCCGGTAAACTGTTCTTTAAAGAGGATTTTATACCTGCCAGAGCCAACAAAGCGCTTTTTATACTTGGTCCAGGCATAGCCATGCTCGTGGCAACAATGTCTAGTGCGGTAATTCCATATGGCGACATGCTTTTAGTGGATGGCCGCGAAATATACTTACAGGCGATAGAGGTAAACATTGGCGTGCTCTACATTTTTGGTGTGGTATCGCTGGGCGTTTATGGTCTGATGATTGGTGGCTGGGCTTCTAACAACAAGTTCTCTTTGCTGGGTGCCATTCGGGCTGCATCGCAAAACATCAGTTACGAAATTGCCATGGGCCTTTCGCTGATTGCGGTGCTGATGATGACAGGCTCTTTGTCGCTGCGTGAGATTGCGGCACAGCAGGCAGGCTTTAACTGGAACATCTGGTATCAGCCGTTGGGCTTTCTTATCTTTTTGGTATGCGCCTTTGCCGAAACGAACCGTACCCCGTTTGACTTACCGGAGTCTGAGGCCGAACTGATTGGCGGTTATCACACAGAGTATGGCTCCATGAAACTGGGCATGTACCTGTTTGCAGAATACATCAACATCTTTGTAGCGTCTTCTGTAATGGCAACGCTATACTTTGGAGCTTACAACTTCCCGTTCATGTTTGAGTTGGAAGCTTGGTTGGTAGATGCGACTGATAGCGTTGTGACAGCCAACAACATCGTAACTTTACTGGGTGTGGGCTTCATGTTCGTCAAGATCTTCCTGTTTATCTTCTTCTTTATGTGGGTACGCTGGACACTTCCGCGTTTCCGATATGACCAGTTGATGAAGCTAGGATGGAAAATCCTAATTCCGTTGGCAATCCTGAACATCCTGCTGACAGGCGGCGGTATTCTGCTGAAAGACTATTTATTTTAAACTATAGTACCGAAATTTGAATGTTGCAGGCGGGCAGTTCGTTAAGATGTATCGCATGCCTGTAGAACAATCAAAACTGACAAGAGATGGAACCACTATCAAATAGAAGAAAGCAAGTGGAGAAAAAGGACATGACGCTGGCTGAGCGCGCATACCTTCCTGCAATTGCACAAGGACTAGGAATTACATTAAAGCACTTCTTCAAAAAGAAAGCAACCGTACAGTACCCGGAGCAGACGCGTGAGCGCAGCTCTATCTGGCGAGGCCTGCACGTGCTGAAGCGCGATGAGAATGGAGCTGAGCGTTGCACAGCCTGTGGCCTGTGTGCCGTGGCCTGCCCTGCAGAAGCCATTACCATGACAGCCGGTGAGCGCAAAGCCGGCGAGGAGCAGCTGTACCGTGAGGAGAAGTATGCTGTTACGTATGAAGTAAACATGCTGCGCTGCATTTTTTGCGGCCTTTGCGAAGAGGCTTGCCCGAAAGCAGCCATTTTCCTGCAGGATGATAAGCTTGCCCCAGCCCGCTTTGAGCGCGACGAGTTTATCTACGGCAAAGACCGTTTAGTTGAGCCACTGAAAACCACTGAAACGAGATAACCCGATGACAGAGAGCCTGTTTTATTTCCTTGCTTCGCTAACGCTACTGTGCGCCCTGATGGTAGTTTTATCAAAAAACCCGGTGCACAGCGTACTGTTCCTGATCATCACTTTCTTTACTATTTCTGGCCATTATGTACTCCTGAACGCGCAGTTCCTGGCAGCAGTGAACATCATTGTGTACGCAGGCGCTATCATGGTGCTCTTCCTATTCGTGATTATGTTCCTGAACATGAGTAAAGCCGGAGACAGTAAGATAAAAACCTCTACAATCAGCAAGTTTGCCGGTGCCATAGCTGGTGGCTTATTATTTATAGTGCTGATTTCTGCTCTTAAAGATGCCAGCGTAGTGGGTTACACGCCAGAAACCTATAACTCACAGGTGGGTATGGTAGAAAGCCTAGGCTATGTGTTGTTTACGGATTACCTGCTGCCATTTGAGTTAGCTTCTGTGTTGTTTTTAGTAGCAATGGTAGGAGCCGTGATGCTGGGTAAAAAAGAAGAAGGCGAAAGTCATTTCTAACAGAAATCATACTTTGCAGACAGAAAAGCAGAAGGCCGGAGTTTATACTTCCGGCCTTCTGCTTTTCTGTTACTCTAGCTCCAACTCTACTTCCAGCAAGCCAGAATGACCTTTATCATCATCTGAGACAATTACCACCTTATACTTTTTCGGCTCCTTTCCTGCCATTACCACCAACGACTCTGCTTTACCGCTATAACCTGTACCATCCTTTTGCTGCAGCTGCACCACTGGCACCTGCAAAGGATTTGCCGCATCAGAAGCATAAGGCAACGTACTCAGGTCAATCATGCCAAGAAAGCTGCCTAGCACTTCGCCGTCTTCAATCGCATTCGGAGTTTCCTCTACCGAAGCGGTAAAGAACAATTTGCCTCCCATAGCAAATGCCCCGGAAAAACCTGATGGCAGCTGCTCCAGCTTTGGAAGCTCAAAATGATAGACAGCCACCGCAGGCATATCGGCTCTGCCAAGTATAAAATCCTTGAAGGCATCTGTGTTAAAACGCAGCAATGTGTTGCCGCCAGCTCCGAGCGGGCGCTGCAGCAAATAAGTATAAACCTGGTCGGTGGCAAACCCTTCCAGGTTTAGATGGCCTTCGCTCTCCAGCCGCAGCACCTGCTTCAGGAAGGTATAGAATCGGCCCATATCCAGCTCCTGCACTTCCATCTCTTCAGAAAGATTAACCAGATAACCTTTATTTCGGGCTTTGCTGGCGCCTGAACCAAGCAGGAGCAGCATATTATCACGTCCATAGGTAAAGGCAGCCATACTTTCCAAATCAGGCTTTACAGCTTTAGGAATACGGCCGTTCACTACGCCTGAGGTATCAAACAAGGGCGTGCGGTTAACTAATTCATACTTATCATTCAGCTGAAAAAGGTAAGGCGAATCATCCCCGAGCACATAAAACCTACCCTTCACATACTCCAGCCCCGAGGCGGAGGGAAGTTGCTCATAGAAGACTTCCCGGGTGGTGCGGGCGGTTAGTTTTAGAACCTGCATTTTCTCGACAGCCTCAGAGGTTGAGGCACTTGCTTGAGGCGGCTCCGGCTTGCAGGCCTGCAGAAGCAGAAGCGGAGTCAGAAAGTATAATAAGTAAGAGTGCTTCATAAGTATCAAGTGTAACTTCCATAGCTACGCAAACACAGCCCAAAAGTATAAAAACACAAAGGTGCCGCTTTCAGAAAAGGAAAATCAAAAAATATGTAAGAATAGCCACCAACAATGGAAAAAGCAGGGCTTTCCGGCACCTGCACGCCCAATAAGAATAGGAAATATGTTATGGTTTTTACAAAAATGGGGATAACTTTGCGACTTGATTTTTGGATCGTAATTTAAGAGTAATACGTTCAGCCACACAGAAAATGAACAACATACCTGAGGTCATCCGGACCATCCCATTAGATTATTACCTGTTTTTCAGCGCGGCTCTTTTTGTAATTGGTGTTATCGGAGTATTGACGCGCCGCAACGCCATTGTGATTTTTATGTGTGTGGAGCTGATGCTGAACGCTGTAAATCTGCTACTTACAGCCTTGGCTTCTTACAGAGGCGATGCCAATGCACAAGTGTTTGTTTTCTTTATCATGGCAGTGGCCGCCGCAGAAGTTTGCGTGGGCCTGGCCATTATTGTGATGACTTACCGCAACATCCGCTCTACCGATGTACAACTGCTGAACTACCTGAAGTGGTAACAGCCTTCATATACGCTGACTAGCTTAAACCCTTATACAGATGCAAGAGATTGTAATGCCGATTAACAACCAGGGGATGGCACTGCTTTGTCTACTGATTCCGTTGCTGCCGCTGGCTGGCTTCCTAATTAACGGACTAGGTAACCGCACTATCGCCAAAGGCCTGGTAAGCTTTATTGGTTGCAGCACCGTGCTGGCTTCTTTCCTAATTACTGTTTACCTGTTCCTTGATTTCACATCCAATGGCAGCCGTGCCTACATGGTTGACTACTATAACTGGATTTCGGTGGGCGACATGCGCATTGGCTTCTCCTTTCTGGTTGACCAGCTGACGCTGCTGATGATGCTGATGGTAACCGGAATTGGTTTCCTGATTCACCTATACTCGGCCGGGTACATGAGCCACGACGAGAACTTCGGTAAGTTCTTCGCCTTCATTAACCTATTCATGTTCTCGATGCTGCTGCTCGTGATGGGCTCCAACTATGTGATGATGTTTGTGGGCTGGGAAGGTGTGGGCCTTTGCTCTTACCTGCTAATCGGCTTTTGGAACAAGAACACCAGCTATAACAACGCCGCTAAGAAAGCTTTTGTGATGAACCGTATCGGTGACCTTGGCTTCCTGCTGGGTATATTCCTGATCTTTATCACGTTCGGTTCAGTTAGCTATCCGCAGGTTTTTGCTGAAGCCGCTAACTACACAGGAGGTATAGACTCTGGTGTGATGATCGCTATAACTTTGCTCCTGTTTGTTGGTGCGATGGGTAAAAGCGCACAGATTCCGTTGTTTACCTGGCTTCCGGACGCGATGGCAGGCCCTACGCCGGTTTCTGCTCTAATCCACGCCGCTACCATGGTAACGGCGGGTATTTACATGGTATTGCGCTCTAACGTACTGTACGTGCTGGCTCCTACTACGCTGGAAGTTATTGCCATTGTGGGTGTAGCCACCGCGCTATTAGCAGCTACTATCGGACTGGCGCAAAACGACATTAAAAAGGTACTGGCTTACTCTACCGTATCGCAGTTGGGCTATATGTTCCTGGCGCTGGGTGTAATGGCCTTTTCTTCGTCTATCTTCCACGTACTGACGCATGCGTTCTTCAAGGCGCTACTCTTCTTGGGTGCCGGTTCTGTGATCCATGCCATGAGCAACGAGCAGGACATCCGCAGCATGGGTGGCTTACGCAAATATTTGCCGGTTACCTTTGTCACTTTCCTGATCGGTACACTGGCTATTGCAGGTATCCCTCCGTTTGCAGGCTTCTTCTCTAAAGACGAGTTGCTGGCGCACGTATGGCAGCATAGCAAATTGCTGTGGGGTCTGGGCGTTTTAGCCTCATTTATGACCTCCTTCTATATGTTCCGTCTTGTGTTCCTGACCTTCTTCGGAACATTTAGAGGTACAGAGTCTCAGAAGAGCCACCTGCACGAGTCACCGCTCTCCATGACGTTACCGCTAATTGTGCTGGCTATACTTTCTACCGTGGGTGGTTTCCTTGGGATTCCGCCGGTATTTGGAGAGAACCTGCACGTGATGCAGAACTACCTGTCTCCTATTTATGATTTTGCACGCGTAGCCAACCCTGCCGCTGTAGAGCCAATGCACCTCGACCATGCTACAGAGTGGCTGCTAATGGGTATCTCTGTAGTTGTAGCCTTGGTAGCCGCAGGTATGGCCTATGTCATGTATGTAAGTAAAAAGTCTGTTCCGGCTGCAGAAGGCACCAAGCTCTCCCCTATCCATAACCTGATTTACAACAAATATTACATCGACGAGATTAACGATACTATTATTGTGCGTCCGTTGATGTGGCTGTCGGCTACATTCCACCGTGTACTGGATGTGATAGTGGTTGACGGCATTGTGAATGGGTTCGGAAAGCTGACTACCTACAGCAGCCGCACATTACGCTATGCACAAAGCGGTGCTATCGGTTTTTACCTGATGGTGATGGTGTTCAGCATCGTCTTGATTTTATTTTTAAACTTCTTTATCGGATAAGGCTCTTAGAAGATGAATACAGCTCTATTACTTTTCTGGCCTGCCCTTGCTGCGCTTCTGGTGCTGCTTATTAAAGGACAGGGTGCCAAGAAAGTGGCTTTTGTAGCAGCGCTCGTAGAATTTGCGTTGTCACTTTTCGCTCTCTCAGCATTTAACACCCAAAGCGGTGCTACCCAGCTAGCCCTCAGCTTACCCTGGATTGAAAGCGCAGGCATCAGCTTTAGCATCGGGATGGACGGCATTAGCCTGCTGATGGTCCTGCTGACAACTTTTTTGGTGCCGCTGATCATTCTTTCGTCTTACAAGCACGATTATAAGAACCCTAACGTTTTCTACGCTCTTATCCTGTTCATGCAGACAGGCCTGATCGGGGTTTTTGTGGCTATGGATGCTTTCCTGTTCTACTTTATGTGGGAGGTGGCGCTGATTCCGATCTACTTTATCGCTGCGGTTTGGGGCGGTACCGACAGAATCCGGGTTACGTTTAAGTTCTTCGTGTACACGATCTTCGGTTCGCTGTTTATGCTGGCTGCCTTTGTATACTTATACTTACAGACACCGGGCACGCACTCTTCAGATGTAAACGCATTTTATCAGCTGTCACTTTCTAGCGAGTCGCAGAGCTGGATCTTCTGGTTCCTGTTTATCGCTTTCGCTATTAAGATGCCAATATTCCCGTTCCATACTTGGCAGCCGGATACCTACACAGAGTCGCCGGCACAGGCAACCATGCTGCTTTCAGGCATTATGCTGAAAATGGGTATTTACGGTGTGCTGCGCTGGTTGCTGCCAGTAGTTCCTTTTGGCGTTAGCCAATGGGATGAAGTAGTGCTGGTTTTGGCCATTATCGGTATTGTTTACGCATCCATCATTGCTATTCGCCAGCGCGACCTGAAGCGCCTGATCGCTTATTCTTCCATCGCACACGTTGGCCTGATTGCTGCCGGTATTTTCACGCTGAACGAGCAGGGTTTGCAGGGTGGTGTTATCCAGATGCTGAGCCACGGTATCAACGTAGTTGGTCTGTTCTTCATCATCGATATCATTTTCAGCCGCACCAATACCAGAGAGATTACCAGCTTAGGCGGTATTACCCAAAACGCAAAAGGCCTTTCGATCTTCTTCATGATTCTGATGCTGGGTTCGGTGGCCCTGCCGCTCACAAACGGTTTCGTGGGTGAGTTCCTGCTGCTTTCAGGTGTGTTCCAGTACAATGCCTGGTTTGGTGGCGTGGCCGGTCTTACTATTATACTTGGTGCCGTGTATATGCTGCGCATGTTCCAGGGTGTGATGTTCGGTACAAAATCTGAACTAACGGAAAACTTTACAGACCTGACGCTGAACGAGAAGGCTGTGCTGATTCCGCTGGTAATCATGGTTTTCTGGATCGGTTTGTTCCCGAACACTTTCCTGAGCATCTCAGAGCCTGCGGTTAACAACCTGCTGAGCATCATTAACCGCTAAGCGGCAATAGAGAATATAGAAATTCACAGAAATACGACGACATGACCTCGATCATACTTCTATCTGTCTTTGGTATCATTAACCTCTTTGTAGGATTTGCAAAGAATAAAAAGGTACTGCTACCGCTGGTGCTGCTGTTCTTATTAGTGGTGTTTGGCGTTAACCTGCTGGACTGGAACGATACACAGAGCTATTTCAGCAACATGCTTACCATCGATAATTATGCGGTGGCTTTTACAGGTATCATGACACTGTCTACACTGCTGCTGCTGCCTTTCTCCCAGCGCTTTGTTGATGAGGCTGACTCCAACCTTGCTGAATACTACTCGCTGCTCCTGTTCTCGTTGGTGGGCTCCGTTATGATGGTGAGCTACGAGAACCTGATCATGCTGTTCATCGGCATTGAGATTCTTTCCATTGCCATGTACATACTTGCCGGTAGCGACAAAAGGAGCCTTCGCTCTAACGAAGCCGCTCTGAAGTACTTCCTGATGGGTTCTTTCTTCACAGGCATTATGCTTTTTGGCATTGTGATGATTTACGGAGCCACCGGTACTTTCAGCATCGCGGAGATTAGCGCTGCACAGGCAGGTATTGGGCCTGATGGCCTGATGAACTCTATGTTTGTATTAGGTATCCTGGTGCTGGTAATCGGTATTTCCTTTAAAATTTCGGCCGCTCCGTTCCATTTCTGGGCACCTGATGTATATGACGGCACACCGACTTTCTTCACAGCGTTTATGTCTACTGTGGTTAAGACGGCAGGTGTTGCAGCATTCTATAAGTTAATGGTTGCAGCCTTTGCTGCTGCTTATACTACTTGGTTCCCTACATTGGTTGCTATAACTGTACTGACGCTGGTAGTCGGTAACATTGGAGCAGTGATCCAAACAAGCTTTAAGCGTATGATGGCTTATTCCAGCATCTCGCATGCAGGTTACCTGCTGATGGCGCTGGTTGCCTTTAACGAAGCTTCGGATGCCTCTATCCTCTTCTATTCTGCGGCATACTCTACAGCTACCATTGCGGCCTTTGGCGTGCTGAAAATGGTGCAGGACCAGCGCAACAGCGCCGACTATGAAGCTTTTAACGGATTGGGCAAAACAAACCCGCTACTGGCTTTCGCCATGACGGTTTCGATGATGTCACTGGCTGGTATTCCGTTGACGGCTGGCTTCTTCGGTAAGTTCTTCGTGTTCTCTGCCGTGCTGCAGAACCCGGATATGCTGTGGCTGGTAATCCTTGCGGTTATACTTGCTGCCGTAGGTATTTACTACTACTTCCGTGTAGTGATTGCCATGTACATGCAGCCAGCCGCAAACGAAGAGGAAATTGAAGTTGGCAGCTTCGCTTCTTTCACTTTAATCTTCATTACCATCCTGACAATTCTATTGGGTATAGCTCCTGCACTTGTTAGTGAGCTGATCTAGTATAAATTTTATACTTATTAAAAGGGACTGCTTTGGAAAAGGCAGTCCCTTTTTCGTTTTATACTCTTCGGATTGAACTGCACCTTAAATTGGGCATATTAAAGACTCCCAAGTATAGCTTTTATTATGCTCATAGGTATTTCTTGTAAAGCATATGCTTCCACCGAACAAAGTGTAAAATCTGTAAACCCCTCCCTTCCGACTACACAACAACCTATCAACACCAGTTATCCACATATCCACAACCCTATAGCGATTTATACTTTTAATCGTGGATAAAGGTCGATTTTATACTTGAATCCACACGGTTATTCACATTACTGACGGATAGAAGTATGAATTGGGGATAAAAAAGAAGTCCCGCCACTGAAAACCAGTAGCAGGACTTCCTATATTTTAAATAAGCAGATGTTACCCTTTTGGCAGGTTTTTCATACTTATGTGTAATTCATCGAGTTGTGCATCCGCAATTGGGGCTGGGGCATCAATCATCACATCGCGGCCAGAGTTGTTCTTCGGGAAGGCAATATAATCACGGATAGAATCTGAACCACCGAAGAGCGAGCACAGGCGGTCGAATCCGAAAGCGATGCCACCGTGCGGCGGCGCACCGTACTCAAAGGCATTCATCAGGAAGCCGAACTGCGCCTCAGCCTCTGTTTTAGAGAAGCCCAGCAAACGGAACATCTGCTCCTGCAGCCTGCGGTCGTGGATACGGATAGAACCACCGCCTACTTCCACGCCATTAATAACCATGTCATAAGCGTTCGCTCGGATATCACCCGGGCGATCATCAATTAGCTCCACATCCTCCGGCTTCGGCGACGTGAACGGGTGGTGCATGGCATGGTAGCGCTTGCTTTCCTCGTCCCACTCCAGCAGCGGAAAATCAACCACCCAAAGCGGTGAGAATACATTCTTATCGCGCAGGCCAAGGCGTGTGCCCATTTCCAGGCGTAGCTCGTTCAAGGCTTTGCGAGTTCTGTCTGCGTCACCGGCAAGAATAAGTATAAGATCTCCTGGCTTTGCGTTAAATGCGGTTGCCCACTCCTGCAGGTCCTCTGCGGTATAAAACTTATCAACCGATGATTTTATACTTCTGTCTTCGTTTACGCGGGCATAAACCAGGCCAGTGGCACCGATTTGCGGGCGCTTCACAAAGTCAGTCAGTTCATCGAGCTGCTTGCGGGTATAGCTGGCAGCGTTTTGGGCACAGATACCAACAACCAGTTCAGCGTCATCAAAAACCTTGAAGCCTTTATTTTTAACGAGTGGATTGAGCTCAACAAAACGCATGTCGAAGCGCGTATCCGGTTTATCGGAGCCATAGTACTTCATAGCATCGGCATAAGTCATGCGCGG
This sequence comes from uncultured Pontibacter sp., assembly GCF_947495565.1. Taxonomy (GTDB): domain Bacteria; phylum Bacteroidota; class Bacteroidia; order Cytophagales; family Hymenobacteraceae; genus Pontibacter. The sequence goes on along the minus strand of NZ_CANLZM010000003.1, from coordinate 99,554 downwards.
CAACTTTTCAATTTTTACACCTTTTACTTTATCAAACAGGTGCCTGATAAATCCTTCGAAGGTATTCAGGATGTCTTCCTGGCTCACAAAAGACATTTCGCAGTCGATTTGGGTAAACTCCGGCTGGCGGTCAGCGCGCAGGTCTTCGTCGCGGAAGCACTTCACGATCTGGAAATACTTATCGAAACCGGATACCATGAGCAGCTGCTTAAACGTTTGCGGCGACTGCGGCAGGGCGTAAAACTCACCGGCGTTCATGCGGCTAGGCACCACAAAGTCGCGGGCACCTTCTGGCGTAGATTTGATCAAATATGGCGTTTCCACCTCTATAAAGTGACGGCCATCCAGGTAGGCGCGGGTTTCGCGCATCATGCGGTGGCGCAGCTCCAGGTTACGGCGCACCGGGGCGCGGCGCAGGTCCAGATAGCGGTACTTCATGCGTAGGTCGTCGCCGCCATCCGTCTCATCCTCAATCAGAAACGGAGGTAATTTAGCCGGGTTCAGCACCACGATCTTCGCTACATGCAGCTCAATATCGCCGGTCGGAATCTTGTCGTTCTTGGAATAGCGCTCTATTACCTTGCCCACAACTTTTATTACATACTCACGACCCAGGTTACGGGCCTGTTCCATAATTTCGGCAGGCGTAATGCCTTCTTCCATTGTCAGCTGCGTTATGCCGTACCGGTCGCGCAGGTCTACCCACAGCATGCCGCCCTTATCGCGCAAGCGCTGTACCCAACCTGTTAATATTACCTCTTCGCCAACGTTATCCAGGCGAAGCTCGCCGCAAGTATGTGTTCGGAACATAGTATAGTCTACTTGTATAGTTTTATGCAAATGTAATAATCTTAGCCTTGGTTTGCTTTATCTGCCGCAAAGATGTTAACGCACGCTCCGGCTAGTCCAGCATATCGCGCATGGCAGCCACATTATCTGTTTGTATGGCATCAGGTTTCATGTTGATCATCTTGGAAATGCGCGAGCGCGATTTTCCGCCGAAAAGCGCCACCTTCAGCCCTGCCTCTTTTGCCCGTGCTACCTGCTCGGCCGATGTATTGCGGCCGTTGGCGCAGATGCCGAAGAACTTATGCCGCTGTGCGGTTTGCAGCGCCTGCTCAAAGTTTCCGGCCGTGTCTATCATCAATTGCGCCTCTGGCTCTACTTCCCCGAAGGCATTCAGGAAATCAGGGTTAGGCGATATAAACACCACTTTTGGCAACGGGTAATCATACTTACGCAACATAGCCATCAGTGTATGAGCGTAATATAAATGGCGCGCCGGGTTATGGTTGCGCAGGTCTATGTGCAGGTAAGGCAGCTCACTGTACGTACTGAAATGCTGCAGCAAAGTCTCCAAGGCAATGATTTCCTCCTCCTGAAAAAGATCATAAAAAAAGCCGCCTTTATACTTTAGCCCCACTACCTCTGCAGCCGGCAGGTTATCTATAATTCCATTAGCGCTAGTCATACTTTCCAGCGTTACATCATGATAAAGTATAGGCACGCCGTCCTGGCTCAGTTGCACGTCTATCTCTACGCCATCGGCACCATCCTGCTCCATTGCTTTTTTTATGGAAGCCATGCTATTGGAAGGCAGTGGATTAAACGGGTTTAGCGGCGAGAAAAAACCTGAACCTGCGTGGCCCAGCACCTGCACATCTTTGTAACGCAGCTCGTCGTGGCGATACATCAGCCAGGCACCAACAGCCAGCGCCAGCAGCACGAAGGCAAGTATAAAAAGCTTCACTTTCAGCGGCAATTTCCGCTTAGACAGGTGGTGTGTAGAGGCCAAATCAGAAAAAGTCTTATTTAACAACGAAGGTAACACAGAATCTTTATAATTACCGTTAAATTTGCAGTCGCACAACTCTAGTTAAATGCAAAGTACCACCAAATCAACCGTAGCCAAAGCCTTTACCGCCGATGCAGCCACACTGGGCCAGCCACAGGAGCGCTATCTTATTCCGCTCTCAACTATACTTATTATAGCGTTGGCCATCCGTTTGCTGGCTGCGTTTTTCTCCAAAGGCTTTGCTTTCAGCGATGACCATTTTGACGTGATCACTATTGCACAGGGATGGCTGAACGGATTTCCGCTGTGGCTGAACGAGCCGATGCCGCCGCGCCACAGCATGCTTTACGTGCTCCTCCACTACGGTATATTTTATACTTTGGAGGCTGCGGGTATTTTTAGCCCGGAGGTGAAGATGACGGTGGTGCGGGTGGTGCATGCGCTATACTCGCTGCTGGTAGTATACTTTGGCTACAAGCTAACGGAGCGCTTATCGGGCAAGGCAAATGCGCGTTTGGTGGGCCTGATGCTGGCGCTGGTCTGGTTTATGCCCTTTATGAGTGTGCGTAATTTGGTAGAGATGGTGTGCATACCGCCCTACCTGGCCGCTTTTTACCTGATGGTGAAGCAGGAGCAGACGGAGAAAAAACAGTGGCTGCCATACTTTGGGGCAGGATTTTTATTTGCGCTGGCCTTTGTGTTCCGGTACCACACGGTGCTTTTCGGCGCCGGTGCCGGACTGGTGCTACTGTACCAGCGCAAGTGGCGCGAGGCGGTGGCCGTGCTGCTGGGTTTTGCCGTGGGCGCTTTTCTGGTGCAGGGCCTTATCGATATCATCTTCTTCGACTATCCTTTCCACTCCATTGTGGCTTATTACCAGTATAATTCCGAACACGCCAATGACTTCAGTTCCGGGCCGGTATACCGTTTTGCGTTAACCATACTTGGCTTTCTGGTGCCGCCGGTAAGTGCTTTTCTGGTGGTGGGTTACGCCCGCACAGCTAAGCTGGCACCTGCTTTATTTTGGGGTGGCTTGATCTTTTTTGTGGCGCACTCACTGTTCCCGAACAAGCAGGAGCGTTTTATACTTCCGCTGCTTCCGCTCATCATGATTCTGGGCGTTATTGGCTGGCAGCAGTTTGTGCGCGAGTCGGGTTTCTGGCAAAACCGCCGTAAGTTGCTGGCCGCCTCCTGGATTTTTTTCTGGGTGCTGAACCTGCTGGCTACTACAGGAATGGCTTTAACTTACACTAAAAAAAGCCGCGTAGCGCCGCTGGTATACTTATCCGAAAAGCAGAATTTAGATGGCGTGGTGCTAGAGTTCGGCAACCACAGTGTTAAAAAACCACCGCTCTTTTACCTGGGCCGTAGCAGCGCCGTGTATGACAAGTATATAATTGATGAGGACATGGTGTGGGAGGAGTACCTGCACTGCCAAAAGCAGCTGCCCCCGGATTTTGTGATGGCTTATACTTTAAATAAAGATAAAACGCCGCAGGAGCTGCAGCAGGAGATTTCGGCCTCGCCCTACAAACCTGATTACGTGGTGGTGGTAGGCACAAAGGATATGGACGAACGCATGGCTCGCCTGCACCAGCTTTTTCCGCGCTTAGCGTTAGAACATACGATCAACCCATCTCTTTACGATAGGCTGTTGCACCTTCTAAACCCACGCGTTCATAAAGATGAGCATGTGCAGATTTATAAAGTAAGGTAAATTGATTGCTTTTCAGAAGCGTTAGATACGATTTTAATCTTAGATTGGCTTTCGTTTAAGAACTTGGGATGATGCTGGATTTTTAGATTGGCTGGCTTGGTTTTCTCTTTTATAGCTGCTGCTTTATTCGGTTAATAGCAACCTATATTTGCTAGCTGCTGTTTATCCACGGCTTTATATCCTTCTTATTTCACCTCTGGCTTTGGCTCCCTCCAGGCGGGGGTAGGGGCCCTCGATAAGGGCATTGCGCTGTCTACATTTCCTTTGCTCCTGCGTCGCAATTTCGCTGAAGCGAAACCGGAAACCTAGAAGGCGCTCAACCCAAGGACTGGGATCAGTTTTAGATAGCCACTGCTGACGGAGCTTCAACAGAATTCCCCTCCTTAGACTAATGAGAACGAGAGTTCGAAATTAGCGAGCGTAACTCTGAGGGGTTAGGGATGGTTGGATGATACAAGCTGACGGAGCTTTCCAAAGTCTCCCTTTTAGGGGAGCAGGAGTGTTTGGACCCGGCGCTGCAGAGAATCCTGCCTATCCTTACATCCTGCAAATCCTGATTCAGACAAAACATACTATCCTGTAAAAGTATAGAGGTAGTTTATGGAGAAATTCCAGAAGAAGACAAGTACTACGGCAATGAACTTTGAGACGTAGAAATTAAGTTTTGCGCGATCAGTCAGGAGGTAAATGATGAGGTTGTTGAGAAGCAGGCCCACCACTGCAGCGGCCAAAAACTTTGAGAACTGCCACCCAATTTCAGGGTCCGCGCTATGGAAAGTCCAGACGCGGTTGAGGTAAAAGTTGCTTGCGCTCGCCAGCAAAAAGCCGAGGCTGTTGGCAACATACTTGTTCCAGCGCAGCACCTCCTTTGTTAGAAACGTTGCCCCAAAGTCTAGCAGAAGGCCTGTAAAGCCTACCACTCCAAATTTGAAGAACTTATAAAAAAGGCTTTGAAAACTTTCTGACATCCGGTTTATACTTTGCAGCTTCTGCACTGGCTACAGCACAGGCGCTACAAAAGTAATAGACTTAGGCTTTGCTACCAACCCTACTTTTTGCGCACAAACCGGTTTGCAACAGCAACTGCAGCCCTAAGGCCGCAGTTGCTGCGCTATTACTTGAAAAAACCGCCTAACTTATCCTTCAGGCCACCACCTATTAAGCCACCAAGCAAATCGCTCTGGCTCATGCTTCCTGCCTGCCCTCCTATTTTCTGCATAATGAAATTGATCGCAAACGGTGCCACCTGCTTCGCCACGCTTTCGGGTATGCCCAGCTTAGAGGTAAGGTCTCCCACATACTTGTTGATGATGTTATTGACAGCGCCACTCTCGGCTGGGGCTTTGTTTCCTTTAAAAACATCCATCAGGCCGCCCATGTCGCCGCTGCCGGCACGTTGCTTCAGCTCGTCTACCACATTATCTTTTGCCAGGTCCACAGACTTGTTGGCTGTATCAGGCTGCAGGTCGAATTTATTTTGCAACTCTCCGGTTAGCTGCCCCTTCAGGTTATTGATCAGATTTTCTATCATAGCTCTTTTTTAATTTTTAGAATTCCTCTAACAACATCAAACAACAGGGCAGAAAAAGGCCGGCGAATCAGAATTATACTTTGCTTTAAGATGTTTGGCTACCGGACTCATGTATGTCTGCCCTATGGAAAGTATAACGGCAACGCCCGCACAAAGATATTAATGGCCTTAGCCATACTTGAAGTATAAACTTTATCTAATTCTGGCAGAATTATTGCATAATAAAAGCCAACAGATTTCTTTTCCTTAATATTTAATAGCTTTGCCGATACAAACACATGAACATGCGATACCTTGCCTTTTTAGCCATTATACTGATAGCCGGAGTCACTTTTGCACAATCTAAACTGAAGAAAACGCAGATTAGCAAAGAGATTAGCGTGCTGATGCCCCAGGATTTTATGCCGATGCCCGATGATGGCATTGCCCGCAAATACCCTGCCTCTACGCGTCCGCTTGCTGTGTACACCAGCCCGAATGGCCAAATTGACTTTAGCGTAACTCAAAAGCAGTCGCAGTTTAAGGAGGGGGATCTGGAAATGCTGCGTGAGTTTTATAAGGCAAACTTAATGGAGAAGTTTACTCAAGTGGATTTTATACGGCAGGAGGTAACGCAGGTAAAAGGCGAAAACTACCTGGTATTTGAGTTTGTAAGCAAGCTGTCTGATGATCGTGCTTCTTCTATGTTAGCGCCTGTGCAAAAGTATAGTATTGTGCAATACACCATCAAAGGCGATCAGCTTTACATCTTTACCATGCATGTGCCTTTCTCCATGAAAAACGACTGGCAGCAGACAGCCCGCGAAATGATGGGCTCCATTAATATTAAATAACCACTACTACCTACCTATCTACTACGCTAAAGGCCTCTTCTTTTTGGAGGGGCTTTTTTGCTGCTCGGCCCCGCCACACTTAACTGCCGCCACCATACTTGTATTTTAAGCCTGATGTGCCCATCTTTACTATATGGCAACAGACTTTTTATCCATCCACAGCGATGAGCACTTTATGCAGCAGGCGTATAAGCAGGCGCAGTACGCTTATGAGGAGGGCGAGATTCCGATTGGGGCAGTAGTGGTGGCCAATAACCGCATTATAGCCAAGGCTTATAACCAGACCGAGAAGCTAAACGATGTAACAGCCCATGCCGAGATGCTGGCCCTTACCGCCGCCGCCGAGTACCTGGGCAATAAGTACCTGCACGACTGCACGCTGTATGTTACCGTAGAGCCTTGCGTCATGTGCGCCGGCGCCAGCTACTGGGCACAGCTTAAACGGGTGGTTTTCGGAACATCGGAGCCGAAGCGCGGTTATAGAAAAGTAGGGAACCTGCTGCACCCCAAAACGGAGATGGTAAGCGGTATTATGGCTCAGGAGTGCGCCGACCTGATGGCCTCCTTCTTTGCGGCTAAAAGAAATTAACTAACTTTGGAGCGATGCCGTACAATCTTAATTGTATGTACAACAAAATTTTTCAAACATAAATCTATATAAAACTATGGCTTTCGAACTTCCGAAACTACCTTATGCCTACGACGCATTGGAGCCGCACATTGATGCGCGCACCATGGAAATCCACCATACAAAGCACCATCAGGCTTACACTGATAACCTGAACAAGGCTATCGCTGGCACTGACATGGAGAACATGAGCATCGAGGAAATCATGCGCAATGTAAAAGAAGACAACAAGGCTGTTCGCAACAACGGTGGCGGTTACTACAACCACAACCTATTCTGGACAATCCTGTCTCCGAACGGTGGCGGCCAGCCTTCCGGCGAGTTAGCCGATGCTATCAACTCTGCCTTCGGTTCTTTTGATGAGATGAAAGAGAAGTTTAACGCTGCCGCTGCTACGCGTTTCGGTTCGGGCTGGGCCTGGCTTTGCGTGAAAGACAGCAAGCTGGAAATCTGCTCTACTCCTAACCAAGACAATACCTTGATGCCTTTCGCAGAAGGTTGCGGCGGACAGCCAATCCTTGGCCTGGACGTTTGGGAGCACGCCTACTACCTGAACTACCAAAACCGTCGCCCGGATTATATCAGCGCGTTCTGGAACGTGGTGAACTGGGAAGAGGTAACTAAACGCTACAACGAGGCAAAGTAGTCTTTTTTAGACACTAGATATTAGACGTTAAGTTTTAGACTAACCGTCTAACAAAAAATCCCCGTCATTGCTGGCGGGGATTTTTTTATACTTGCTCCGGTTTTTAACTCAAATAAAGTAAAAACAATATGAAATTGATCAGACCTGAAATCATTGGCACTCTAAAAATAGAACAAATGATGGCAGGCAATTTTGCCGTTATCAATGATATTAAATCAGTAAACTAAATAGAGCAAAAGCGGGTGAGGTAATCTATCTTTAAATTATCTCATTACCTAAATCCTATCCTGAATTACTTCTGCGCCACCTGCTGCTTGTTGTTGTAAGCCTCCACGCCAGCATCTAGAAACTCGACAAAGTTGTTTACATTCAGATCGTAAGCGATAGGCTTTACCAGTACATTCTCGTTTTCGTCCATCAGCACATAGTATGGCTGGGCGTTTACGTTGAACTTTGTGATCTGGTAATCGGCATACTTTTTACCGATGGTTTTTTTCTCTTTACCGTCATAATCGCTGGTGTACCACTCGCTTTCGGGCAGTTCGGTACGATCATCTACGTAAAGTGCGGCAATTACATAATCCTCGCGCAGGCGTTTCAGCACCTCTGGGTCAGACCATACGTTCTGCTCCATCTCGCGGCAGTTTACGCAGCCATGCCCGGTAAAATCTATAAAGATTGGTTTGCCTTGCTCTGCTGCGCACTTTTTGGCCTGCTCCAGGTCGAAATAGCCCTGCAAGCCGTGTGGCAGGTGAAGGAAGTCTCCATACTTAGGCGGCTCGCAGTTTTCGTTTGTGTTGGCTGCTAGCACTGCTGTTCCTCCCCCACCTTGGCGCGCAATCGTATTCAGGTCAAAATCCTGGGTAGTTTGCGGCGGCAGGTAACCGGCCAAAGCTTTTAGCGGAGCGCCAAATAAGCCCGGAATCAGGTATACCACAAAGCCAAACGTAAGTATGGCGAAGAACAGGCGCGGCACGCTAACATACTTCAGGTCAGAATCATGAGAGAACTTGAGCTTGCCCAGCAGGTAGAAGCCCATCAGCGTAAAAATTACGATCCAAAGCGCCAGGTATACTTCACGATCCAGGATGCCCCAATGGTATACTTGGTCGGCCACACTTAGGAACTTGAGCGCCAGCGCCAGCTCTATAAAGCCTAGCACCACCTTTACCGAGTTTAGCCAGCCGCCGGATTTAGGCAAACCGCTCAGCCAGGACGGGAAAACGGCGAAAAGCGTAAACGGCAAGGCAAAAGCCAGCGAAAAACCGAACATACCTACAATCGGGCGAATGGTTTCGCCTCCGGCAGAGGCAACAAGTATACTTCCCACAATCGGGCCGGTGCAGGAGAAAGAAACCAGCGCCAGCGTAAAAGCCATGAAGAATACGCCTATCCAGCCGCCTTTATCAGCCTGAGAGTCTACTTTGGTGAGCCAGGAACTCGGCAACGTTATCTCAAACATCCCGAAAAACGACATGGCAAACACCAGGAAGATCAAAAAGAACAGTACGTTAGGCAGCCAATGCGTACTGATAAAATTAGCGCCATCCGCACCGAATAATCGGGCCACAATGGTGCCTATCAAAGTATAAATTGCGATGATAGACAGGCCATACACAGCGGCTTTCAGGATGCCCTGTGCTCTGCTGCCCCCGCTACTGGTAAAAAAGCTTACCGTCATGGGTACCATCGGGAACACGCAAGGAGTTAGCAGCGCCACCAAGCCAGAGCCGAAGGCCACCAGCATAAAGGCCCACAAACTTTCTCCGCCTGCTGTGGCTGGCGCCTCATCAGGAATAGCAGCTATAGTTGTGGCAGAAACAGCATCACCCTCATTTAGGCTGGCAGCAGCCGGTGGTGCAACAACCGAATCTGAAGAGGCACTTGCAGCTGCGGTTGCTAGGTCTGGCACTTCTTCAACCGGCACCTCCTCTTTCTGCTGATGTTGCTGTGCCTGCTGCTGCTCTACGGTGTTTTTCTTCGCTGCTTCTTGCGCTGGCTTAGCGGCAGGCGTTGCTGTACCACTAACAGTAATCTGCTTATTTGTGAAGGAGAAAGTATCATCAAACGGAATGCAACGTCCATCCACATCGGTGCAAACCTGGTATTCATATTCACCTTTTACCAGCAAATCAGGTTGCAGCACACGGATCTTTTGCCTGAACTGGGCTGTGCCGGTAAAGTAAGTATACTCCCCCTCCCACAGCTCATCATACTTCTTTTTAGGCTTAATGGGCACTATTTTGCCTACCAGTTGGTAAGACGGGTGCTTCTGAAAGGTGAAGGTGGTTACCATGGGCCCAAGGTCCGGATCGAAATCAGAGGAGTAGAGGTACCAATCCTTATCAATCTTAACATTAAAGATAAGCTCCACCTCCTCGCCAACGGCCACTTGTTTTTTGGAGACATCGTAGCTCCAGGAAGCAGGCTTTAGTACCTGCGCCTGCACTGCAAAGGCTGTTATGAAGAACAGCAACGTAGCCAGCAGCCGTCTCAGCATTATAGTTATGATCATAGGTTAAGGGTTATACTATACTTTAAGAGCGTATTCCGTTTTGCCAGCGCAAAAACCAGATAAACTTGTGCCCTTAAACAACAGCCTTAGCTGCGCTTCTTATTAGGTATACTTTTAAACTAAACTACTGCAAAAGTAGGCATTTTTACTGGGAGGCGTCACGGGCTTTAGTGCTTGTTTGCTAAACAGCTTATTTAGCAACCTTAACGTTTGTCCTCCCGCCCCAGATAACAGGCCGCTCTGCAGCTGCTCGTTACCGCTACAACACGTCGCTACTAATTTTTATTCCTTCCGGGCAGCATCCTTAAACGTAATTTTAAAGCTAAAATTCTTAAATTATCTACTGAAAAACACTTTCAGCAGCCGTACAGGCATCATTGGCCGTAAAATATAGCACGTATAGCATATACACCTATAAAAGGAGCATGTATTTTACTAATTTTACAGCTTTGCTGATGTAACACGGCAAACCTATACATATGATATTTGATATATTCTTAACGATATTCCTTGTGCTGCTAAATGGCTTCTTTGTGGCCGCTGAGTTTGCCATTGTGAAAGTACGAGCCTCACAGATTGAGCTGCGGGCTCAGACGGGCAGTGCACCGGCAAAGCTGGCGCAGCTCATGCTCACCCACCTTGATGCCTACCTTTCGGCCACGCAGCTAGGTATCACCCTGGCATCGCTTGGTTTGGGTTGGATTGGCGAGAGTGTGGTGGCGCAGATGGTGATTAACGTGATGGAGGCTTTCGGTTTTCAGGGCAGCGAAACACTGGCACACACCATAGCCCTGCCTATTTCCTTTGCCATTATTACTGTGCTGCACATTGTATTTGGTGAGCTGGCTCCAAAGTCGCTGGCCATACAACGCCCGGAATCTACTTCTTTGGCGGTAGCTTATCCGCTTCGCTTTTTCTACGTCCTGTTCAAGCCATTTATCTGGCTGCTTAACGGTTTGGCAAACATGGTGTTGCGCGGCCTAGGCATACAGCCTATGCACGGGGCGGAGGTACACACAGCCGAGGAGCTGCGCCTGCTATTTGAGCAAAGCGCGGAAGGCGGCGCCATCCATGATTCTCACCACGAGCTTATCGAGAATGTGTTTCAGTTTAACGAGCGCATGGTGAAGCAGATCCTGGTGCCGCGTACAAAAATGGTGGCCGTTGACGTGAACATCCCAGAGGACGAGCTCATGGAAATCGTGTTTAATGAAGGCTATTCGCGCCTGCCCGTGTACAGCAGCAATATCGATAACATAGTAGGTATACTTTATGTGAAGGATATCCTGAGCATTGTTAGGCTTGGCAAACCCATCGTTATTGAGGACCTGATGCGCCCGGCTTATTTTGTGCCGGAGACAAAGAAGATTAACCGCCTCCTAAAGCAGTTTCAGCGCCGCCACCTGCACATGGCCATTGCCACCGATGAGTTTGGGGGGGTGTCCGGTATCGTAACCATAGAGGATATTATTGAGGAGCTGGTAGGCGAGATTCAGGATGAGTATGATGAGGAGGCTCCGATTGTAGAGCGTTTCAGCGATTTCGAGTATAAAGTAAATGGTTCTGCCACTGTATCCGACGCGAATGATTATTTGCCTTATCCGCTGCCTGAGGGCGAGGATTACGAAACTGTGGGCGGACTGCTGAACGTGATTTACGGCCAGATTCCGGAGAACCTGAACGAGACAACCACCTTCCATCAGTACCACGTACGCATCCTCGAAAAATCAGATCGCCGTGTGGAGTGGGTGCTGCTAACAGTGCTTGAAGAAGACCGAAAAGCCATCAGCTAAGTATGAAGCGCCATGAAAGCCTTGTTCCGATCTCACGCCAACACCACGGAGGCTTATTAACGGCAAGGCTGCTGCAGCATGGCGCACCGCCTTATAAAGGCATGCCCAGCACTCCGGCCACTAAGCGCGATTATGTAGTAGCTTACCTGCAGGAGCACCTACTGCCACACTTCAGGCTGGAGGAGGAAACAGTTTTTATACTTGCCTCTGATCACTCGGAAGAGCTAAGGCAGCAGGTACAGGCACTGCAAGCCGAGCACCAGCAACTGCAGCAACTTATACTTGCTTTACCAGATGTTGCGGAGCAAAACCTCCCGGATGCATTAGATGGAGTGGGCAAACTGCTGGAGCAGCACATCCGGCAGGAAGAGCGCGTGTTTTTCGAGCAAATGCAGCAGCAGTTATCTGATGAGAAGCTGACGCTGTTGCAGCAGCAGGTTCTGGAGCATCTGGGCTGATTTTTTATTTCTTAGGAGCTTTGGGCTGGATTTCTAACAGTATCTTTCCCTTGTAATATTATTTGCCTGTTGTTGATGCTTGGAGTATACTTTGGCTATGCTTTATACTTTCTTAGCTGCTGTTCTCTTCAATTTGAAACAAGCTATACTTACTAGCCTTTGTTCATCCTCAGTCCTACAAACTTACCGTTTCATTTCTGGCTTTGACTCCCTCAAGGCCGGGAGGCCTCGTCTTCCCGCATCGCGCTGTGTATTGAAGCTGCCATCGCTCCGCTGCAGGCTGCCCTTACGGGCAACGCATCAATACAAGGCGCTCAACGGAAAGACTGGGATCAGTATTCGATAGCTACCGCTGACGGAGCTTCAGCAAAACTCCCCTCCTTAGACTAGTGAGAACGAGAGTTCGAAACTAGCGAGCGTAGCTCTGAGGGGTTAGGGGTGGTTGAATGATACAGCTGGCAGAGCTTCCTAAAGTCCCCCTTTGAAAGGTGAAGAGGTATGCAATCGTCTACAGAATTTAAATCTTGAAAATATTCTATCTGCCGCGAGTTTTCAACTCGTGGTGCATCATGCTCATGAGCTTTCAGGTCACGTAAGCCAACTGAGCGTCTGGTTTTCCCCGCAAGCTGAAAGCTTGCCTAATAGAGAACCACGAGTTGAAAACTCGCGGTAGAAATGCTACAAGGCTTTAATTTATCAGCAGTCATACTTTCCCGCTGAACCAGCCGCTGTACATTACATAGTTGTTAGCGGTTTTGGCCAGCCCTTCTATCTGCTCCGGGCTCAGTTGTTTTACCTTGCGGGCCGGAATACCGGCATAAATCCATCCCGATTCACACACAGTGTTTTCCAGCACAATGGCACCGGCGGCTACAATGCAGTTCTGCTCTACCACGGCATTATCCATCACAATAGAACCCATGCCCACCAATGCGTTATCATGCACAGTGCAGCCATGTACAATGGCATTGTGGCCGATAGAGATGTTGTTTCCGATAGTGGTAGCGGCTCGCTCATACGTGCAGTGGATCACGGCTCCATCCTGAATATTGGTTTTGTTGCCAATGCGGATGCTGTTTACATCACCGCGAATAACGGCATTAAACCAGACGGAGCACTCATCGCCCATCACTACATCCCCAACAATAGTGGCGTTCTCGGCAATCCAGCAGCCTTCGCCCATTTGCGGTCTCACACCTTTTACCGGAAGTATAACTGGCATAGTTTAAGTTAAAAAGTTAGAAAATTCAGAAGTTAGAAAGTTAAAATATGTTGTTTGGCAAAATCAACAGCAAATATCAGATAAGCCTTTTCCAGGTGCCCTTCAGGTAATTATACTTTAAGGTGCTGGGCAGGGCTTTCCAGAAGTACTTATTAAGCTCTACGGCAAAGCTCGGCTGCATATAACAGTTAATGGTGCAGCCTTCACAGGCCGGGAGCCTTCCCTCCTGCCGTTTCAGCTCCTCCACCTCCTGGCTCAAGTATAAATCGTGTAAATTACCCGCTATTGCGAAGCTCTTTGTGCCCAGATGGTAACAAGGCAGCACCAGTTCGTTTTCCGGTGAGATGACGAGTGTCGTGCTGGCGGCTTTGCACACCGGTTTGGAAGTTTTATTGCCTCCGTCCAGGCGCAGCTGCACAAAGCCCTCGTTCAGGTATACTTGCTTGCGCTTGCCGAAGTCGCTCAGGTAGCGGAGCTCCTCCTCTGTCAGCCGCTCACCGGTTTCTACCTGGTTGTACTCAAAAGCAGGGTTAAGTATCAGCACCAGCTTGTTCGGAAGTATGATTTTCTGGTACACTTCCTCCAGCTGATGCAGGTTATGCCGAAACACCGTGAACAAGATATCCGGCTGCTCCCCCAGCTCCCGCGCCACTTTTATCGACTCCATCACAAAATCGTAGCAAGCCACGCCACGGCCAAGGTCGTGCTCTTCTTTATCAGCCGAGTCGAGGGAGAAGTGCAGCATGTCTACTTTTCCTTTTAGCCGCTGGGCCAGCTTTGGGTAAAGCATGGCGTTAGTGGTGAGCGTGGTAACAAAGCCCATATCGTGCGCCAAACCCAGCATCTGGTCTATCTGGCGGTGCAGCAGCGGCTCGCCGCCTGTAAAATCTATCACCTGCACCCCCAGCCGCTTCAGGTCGCGCAGGTTCTGCTCCACGTCCGGCAGCATGATGTAAGGCGATGGCCGCTCCCAGATATCACAGAACGAGCACTTTGCGTTACAACGGTACGTAACGTAGTAATTACAAAGTACAGGTTTGGTTCTAAGGCGCATAAAAAGTGCTTGGCGAGTTCAAAAGTATGAATTCTGTTCGGGAAATGCAGGTAAAAGATGCAGTATGCTCCTGCCGGAGATATCACGTTTATACTTCATACTTTGAAACCGCACTTTTCAGGAACAAACATTTTATTTAACCGCATACAAACTCATCTCTAAATAAGGGAGAAAATTTAGCTCGATAGTTGCCTGATAAGACGAGGCAGGCTACAGCTAAATCAGACTCTGGCAAAGATTTTCGGATGTGCTCCACAGATCTTTATCATGTCCTGAAGCTCTTAGATAACAGGCAATTAAAGGACAACCGCCACTGTAAAAGCAATGTGTTTGTCGGGCTAGGAAGTGCGTTTGTCTAAAGAATATCGGAAATGGCATGTTAAAGATGGTTGTTTGTATAATTATGCAGATTGGTATGGCTTTTGTAACTATCTTTGTATCATAAAGCCAAAGGGAATGTTTGTTTAAGGTGAGATGTAAATAAGATCCCAAAATATCTACTACCGAAAGGAGGATATTGGCATAGGCCGCCCTTACCCAAGGGCGGCTTTTTTTGTGCACTAACGTATAGTACAAGTTCGTTAGATCATTTGTCGGCACCCTAACCAATATCTTTTTTAGCTATGAAAAAAATCCTTTTATCCACGATGTCTGTGCTGGCTATTAGTATGGCGGCGCAAGCACAAGTTTTTCAGGCCGGCGTTAAGGCTGGCGTCAGTTCATCTCAAGTAAAACTGAGCGGCATCCAGAACGATCCGCAGCAGTATGCCTCTGCCGAGCATATAACCGGTTACCACGCAGGCGCTTTTACACGGCTGCAGCTGCTGGGCCTGCTGCTGCAGCCAGAGGCTATTCTTTCTTCCTCGGGTGGTATGGTAGCGGTAAAAGATGATGCCAACAGTACCATTGTGCGCGTAGAGAAGTTTAGGTTTAACCGCCTGGATGTGCCGCTTTTGGTGGGCTTCAACTTTCTGCGTGTTGCGCGGGTGCAGGCCGGGCCGATGGCCTCCATGCTTCTGTCGGCCAAGCAGGAAGGGCGCACCGTTAAGGACTACTACAACAGCTCAGATTGGGGCTACCAGGCTGGCCTGGGGGTAGATATCGGCAACTTAACCATAGACGTTCGTTACGAGCGCATCAACCGCAATTTTACCAACACATCCCAGCAAAGCGGCGGCAAGATCCGAAACGAACAGTTCCTGGTAAGTATGGGCCTCAAACTAATTAAATAAACTGATACACATAGAAAAGCCGCAGGAACTCATGCTTCTGCGGCTTTTCTGTGTGCATTAATTTCAATTAAGAACTATGGCATGTACAGGTTAGCACCAGGCCCGATTGGCAGATCCAGCAGAATCCAGATAATGAACAGCACGATCCAGCCTAGCAAGAAAGCCACAGAGTATGGCAGCATAGTAGAAATGACTGTACCGATACCGGCCTTCTTATCATAACGCTGAATAAAAGCCACAATCAACGCAAAGTATGACATCATAGGAGAAATAATGTTAGTCACGCTGTCGCCGATACGGTAAGCCACCTGCGTAAACTCCGGCGTGTAACCCAGCAGCATAAACATCGGGATGAATACCGGTGCCATAATAGCCCATTTGGCAGAAGCCGAGCCCATCACCATGTTTATAGAAGCGGCCACCACAATAAACATGATCATCAGCGGAATACCGCTTAAGCCCATTGTTTTAAGGGCATCGGCACCGTTGATGGCCAGGATAAGCCCCAGATTGGTCCAGTTGAAGTAAGCCACAAACTGCGCCGCAAAAAACACCAGCACAATGTATGAGCCCAGCGTTTCCATGGATTTGGACATGCCGCGCATCACATCACTGTCGTTTTTAATGGTTCTGGCTCCTACGCCGTAGGCAATGCCGGCAATAGCAGCCAGCAGGAAAATAAAGGCCACAATACCCGACATAAACGGCGAGTGCAGTATCTCATTAGTTTCAGGATCTCGCAGGTAGCCATTCTCCGGCAGCAGGCCTCCAAGTATAAAAGCCGTCATCAGCAGTATGGCAATGGTTGCGTACAAGAGGCCGCGTTTTTCCTGCGGGTTAAGCCTGTCTATACTTTGCGGTTTCTCGTCGCCTTCGTATTCTCCGAGCCTCGGAATTACTATTTTTTCGGTTACCCATGTGCCCAGGGCCGCAATAATAAACGTGGACACAAACATAAAGTAGTAGTTGGCTGCAGGGTTAACCGCATAATTCGGGTCAATAATCTTAGCTGCCTCTGTAGACAGGCCAGCCAAAAGCGGATCTACGGTGCCGAGCAACAGGTTAGCACTGTAGCCACCAGACACACCGGCAAAGGCAGCAGCCAAACCAGCCAACGGATGGCGGCCTGCCGCCAGAAATATTACCGCCGCCAACGGCACCAGCAGCACATAGCCAACTTCAGAAGCTGTGTTAGACAGCACTCCTGAAAATACAATTACAAAAGTAAGCAGGCGCTTCGGCGACGACAGCACTACCAGACGCAGCACTGCCCCAATCAGGCCGGTGCCCTCGGCAATGCCAATACCAAGCAAGGAAACCAGCACAGTGCCCAGCGGCGCAAAGTCGGTAAAGTTGGTTACCATGCGGGTCAGTATCATGTGGAGGCCCTCGGTAGAGAGCAGGTTAAACGGTGTTACCGCCTGGCCGGTGCCAGGGTGCGTTACAGCCATATCAAACTGGCTGGCCACCCACGAGAGTATAACTACCAGCAGGGCAAAGCCGGCAAAAAGCGTTGCAGGGTGCGGCAGGGCATTGCCAATGCGCTCCACCACCGACAGGAACTTATCCACGCCTGATTTTTTCTTCTGTACTTGTGTCATAAAAAGGATGAGGTTGATTAGCTTTTCACGCAGGTTGGCTGCATGAGGTAATGGCTCTAAAATCGTGTCCGAAGATGGCTAAAAATTGCCGTGTTCGCAAATCTTGCCTAAAAGCCATAAATTAGCCCAACGCTAAACCAAGTATAAAGATGATTCCAAGCCTGCGCCCCGGCGATAAAATTGCCATTATTGCCACTGCCCGTAAAATCTCCCACCCTGAAATTGAAATGGCCGTTCGGGTTTTTGAGAGTTGGGGCTTGCAGGTAGTGGTGGGGCAAACTATTGGCGCCAGTTACAACTATTTTGCCGGCGATGATGCCCTGCGCCTGCAGGACCTGCAGCAGATGCTGGACGATGAAAGTATTGAGGCCATTATTTGCGGCCGTGGCGGCTACGGCACCACCCGCATCATAGACCAGGTAGATTTTACCAAGTTCCGGAAGCACCCCAAGTGGCTGGTAGGCTTTAGCGATGTAACTGCTCTGCATAGCCATATTCATAACCTAGGCCTGCAAAGCCTGCACGCTATTATGCCGCTTCTCTTCCCGAAGGAGGGCGCCGAAGACTCTATTGAAACGTTGCGCCGTGCGCTGTTCGGCGAGGATTTAAACTATACCGTTGCGCCGCATGCCTTTAACCGCACCGGTACCGGCACTGGCCAGTTGGTAGGCGGAAATCTTTCGATGCTGCACACGCTCACCGGCACCCGCTCCGACATTAGCACCGAAGGTAAAATCCTATTCTTAGAAGATCTGTGCGAATACCTTTACCACATCGACCGTATGCTGGTGCACCTCGACCGCAGCGGCAAACTTGCCAACCTGGCCGGCCTTATCATTGGCGACATGAGTGATATGAACGATGCCGCTGTACCTTTTGGCAAAACTGCTTCTGAGATTATACTAGAGCACACAGGCAAGTATAATTATCCTGTTTGCTATGGTTTTCCGGTAGGGCACGAGCCGCTAAACCTGGCTCTTATTTGCGGCCGTGTGGCACAGATGGAGGTAAGTGAAGCTGGCACCAGATTAGCCTACAGACAACTATAGCTACTGCTATAAATACGCCTGCCAATTAATAACCAACACTTTGTCTTTGTCTAAAAGCAGGTAGCCATAATCGTAGCAGAAGTAATAGGTGTTGCCCTGCTTTGTGGTACAGGTGCGTAAAATACCTGAAACCAAGGCCGGCCTGCTGAAGAACATTTCTTCGTAGAGTAGTTTTGCCTTAAGGACTCGCTCTGCGTAGTATGATTCGGTTTTAGCGTAGCGCCCGATTAACCTGTCGCGTTAACTTCTCTGCTTCATCTTGCAGCTTCTTTTGGTTTCCTGCTCTTGCCCGGCATTGGTCAGAGCATTTTTTTTCAATCTGCCTGATAATGCTTTCTCCGCCATGCCCGCATACTTTTACAACTGGTGCCATGCTTGTACATTTTATCCGTGTATACCCGGATAACCCGGGTATACACGGATAATTCACGGGTAGCGCTTTAACACGTGTCACTTTAGGCTTTGTATTACTCTTTACCATATATGCTCCTATTATATACCACACCAATGGGAAATATGTATCTGCCTCTGGTACAAGCCCGATCAACGCATAGGCAAACACCCGAAAGAGAGCAGCTTTATAAAAAACTCTAAAACCTACAAACGCTATGTAGCGCACACAACGCAGCAAACCATAGAGCAACTGCACCAGCATTTTCTGAGTATTGCCCTGGTAGACAAGCGCTCCCTGAACCGTCCAAAGCACCTGCGACCAACTATGGGCGTAGTTATGACCGGGCCTAACAAACAATCGGAGCCTTTAGATGCCTTAGTTACCAGTGGTACCTAGGGCACAGGAGCAGTAAGACCACCGAAATTTACACGCTCGTGGCCACCTACGCCTTGGATGAAATTGTAAGTCCGCTTGATAATTTGTAGAACATAACTATATTAGTGTTGCGCTATGGAAGAATGGAAAAGAAAGCAAGATCTAAAACGAAAACCTGTAGAAAAGGTCTTAACAGTACTCCACACATAGTGCAGATAGTAGGAGTAGGTACTCCTACTATACAGTAGTTATGTGTAATCATGAAAGATGAAAACCTCGCAATACCATTAATATTGACAGCCTTTTTGCTAGTGTCGTCTTTTGTGCCTGTAGCTCAGATATTGCTGATTTACTTGAATTCTGCACTTGTGTATCCAATAACAAGAATAGCTGGAACAGATAGTATGGCTGTGCATTATGTTACGGATGGACTTCTTGCGACAATCACCCTATTAGGCTTTTATAATTCTAAAAAAACAATTTGGAAAATCCTTTCAGCTTTTGGTTTTACACTCTTTATGCTGCCGATGCTGTTATATGCAACAGAGGGGATATTTAATGAAGAAGACCAATACTATCTAAGGTTCATGTTTTTCGGAACCATAGTAGGTATACCGTTGGTATTGGTGGGAATATTAAAAATGAAGAAAGAACGTCTTCACATAACACGGCACAGGCTTTAAGCTTCGGCTACGCCTCGCTCATAGCCTGTACTAACCGTTAGCTTTTAACTCAATTATGAAGAAATCTTTTTTTGTGATGTTTTCCTGTGCCTTCGCACTAAACTCTTGTTTTAGCCAGACCTCTAAAGATGTAGTAAGCAAGGACAGTGGATTTGCAGAGCAACATGCAGATAGCGGCAGGTATGATAATGGAGTTAAAGTAGGTCATTGGGTGGAGTATAGCTATGACACTGTGCAGACCATGCCCGTGTTGATTGTAGAAGTGGATAAGAAAAGGAAAGGTGAGCTACCACAGAACCTTCTGCTAAGAAAGGAGACAGGAGAATATGCTCTGGGATTGCGTGAGGGTAGATGGACTTTTTACACCAAGGCAAGTAATCAAGAGCCAGCAGTGTGGAATAAAACAGGAGAGACAGATTATCAATCAGGTAAGAAGCATGGACTTGATATATCCTTTGATATAGCTGGGGACACAGCTACAGTTGCATCCTATGTAAATGGAGAGGAGCATGGCATTGGAAAGTTGTTCCACCCCAACCTCTCAAACAAGGTGTGGAAAGTATACAAAGCTGCTGATGGAGAATCACAGCTGTTAAAAGAATTTTATCCTTCTGGTCAATTAAAATCGGAGATTATTAAAATTGGAGATACTAAAGACCAGAAGCTTTATCAAATCAAGCTCTACTACGAAAATGGGCAGCTTGCTACAGTTGGGCAGATGGATGATAACGAGAAATGGAATGGCAAGTGGAGTTCATATCATGAAAATGGTAAACTAAAGTCAGAAGCAAATTACCATAACGGGATAGAAAATGGACTGACACGATTTTACCATGAAAATGGGCAATTATGGAGTGAGCGTGTTTATGTTGATGGAAAGTTGTGGGAAGTGAAATCAAATTTTGACAGGTTGGGCAAAAAAAAGGATAAAGGTTCCTTGAGCAAGGGCACAGGAGATGTGAAGCTGTATGATACGAATGGTGACCTGCAAGAAGTGGTAAAATACATCAATGGTGTAGAGCAAAAATAAAGTCAGAAGCTAACACGGCACATGCTCCATACTCGGTTACACCTCGTTCGCAGCATGTACTAATCCGTTGGCCGTGATTGGGCTTATTTTCAGATTTTAAAGTGGCGTGTCTTTCATGCTTTTTAGGGCTGGAGGGCATCAAAGGCCACTAAAGCGGGCAAGCGGCTGGAAAAAGAGCCAAAGGCATGAATGGAGTTTAGGCCGTGAAGTCTTGCTCGGCGAAGCCGGGAGAAAGCGCGTGCTTTCGGACGGGGGCGTCCAGGCAAGACTTTGGAGGGGCGAAGTTAGCGTCGGGAATTGACAAAGTCAAGGGGCTGGCTTCGGCCCGGGGTGGCTCTTTTTCAGCGGGTTGCCGGCAATAGAGAGGCCGATGATTTAGTTGGTTTCGTTTTACCTTAGGCCAGCCCAAGGCCTGACGCCTCCGGCAACGTCGCTAATACCGCATTAACGGCATTGCCCGCGGCTAAAGCGCCACTTAAGAAGAAGTTTAAGGGGAGAAAATAACCCAACCATGCAGGGTGTTTTCCCAAAAAATAGAAATAAGAAAGTTCGCATTAATCCGGGAGAAAAAGGGAAAACAACCTCGACCAACACCGTCCAGATGCCATTGGAGGAACCTTGCAGAGCACAGCGATCCTCCAACGAGACACCACCTGGACTAACGTTGGGTAGCATAAAAAAAATGAACGTAGAAAAGAGAGAGCAAGGGGAGTCTTCTATTTTGACAATCAACCCAAGCCATAAACCTATAGGAATAGCCGTATTCGTTACGTTGATTTTGGTCGGCTTCATTGTTGTATTGATTCAATCAATTGACCAAATAATAGAAGGTAATTTTAATTTGTTTTTCACTATAATTTTTGGATTCTTTTTCTGGGGGGCTTATTACAAGTTTTTCAATTTTTATTGGGCAATTCTTGGAAATGAGATTGTTGAAATAAACCCTGACTTCATAAGATATACGAAGTGTGTTTGGTTTTTAAGGCGTTCAAAAAAGTATGAAAAAACTAAAATTGGAGAATTTCAAATTGTAGATAATTCCAACTCATTTGGAGCCGCTGGAACATTGATGTTTGGTGTTTCAAACATTAATGTTCAATTTAACTATGGTCGTAAAATAGAAACGATTGGAAAACAGATTGATGAGGACGATGCCAAGCAAATATTAATAGAACTGGAAAACAAAAGTTACGCTACCCAATCGAGGTACTGTCTTAAAAAGCAAGTGAAAGTATAGGATTATTTTATTAATTTCACTTTAGCGAAAAGAGAGCTTCAGGCGATTCGTTGCACGGAAGTTCATTTTGTGTAGCCCTGGCAATAGCCGGGGCTACTTGTTTTCTGTCTCCTTCGGAGCCAAGCGAAAAGAGAGGCTTCGGCTCCTCATTACCGGAAGATTCTTTCTGCCCGAAGCTTGGGTCATAAGCTTCATCCTTCCGCCACAGTGCCCAGATGAGAATCAGCAGTTTCCGCTGCACGGCAACGTAGGCCTGCATCTTTGTTTTGCCCCTTGCGATCAGCCGCTGGTAGAGCGCCACAAAGGCGGGCTCTTTGAAGCGCACCACGCCTAAAGCGGGCAAATGCATGGCCCGGCGGATGTGGGCGTTACCCTTCTTGGACATCCTGGTAGTAGCCGCTTTTTTCCCTGATTGGTTTTCCACGATGTCATAGCCGGTGTAGCTGACCAACTGCCCCTGGTTTTCGAAAGTGGCAAAACCGTTGGTCTCGGCCAGCAGTACAGCAACAGTCTTGATGCCTACGCCTTTGATAGCGGTTATTTTCTCCACCCTTGCCCATAGTTTCTCATCCTGCTCAATTAGCGCGGTGATAGCACCTTCCAACCCCAGAATACCTTTCTCCAGCGAGAGAAGCACTTTCTTCAGGTTCCTTTCTACCTCCTTTACCGGATAGGCGCTGTGCTGCAGGGCATGGAGCTGGTTGAGGCATACGGTGCGCTGATTGTTAAAGTCCTCCAGCTGCCGGGTCAAGAGGCGCAGCCGGTAGATGTTTTCGGATAAAGGCTGCCAGAGGGGCAGGCGCTGCTCCAGGCCCATACGTGCCAGGCCTTTGGCATCCATCTTGTCGTTCTTGCTTTTGTTGCCGGTGGCCTGCAGGTACCTTTTGGCTTTAGTGGGCAGGATCACAGACAGTTTATAGCCTTTCTGGTGAAGGTGCCAGGCCAGTTGCTCATAATAAATGCCGGTGGCCTCTAATAAGATGCCTATCTCTACTCCTGCTACCTTCTTTGCCTCCAGCCACTGCTGCAGTTGCTTGAAGCCCGCCGTACTGTTTGAAAAGCTCCTACTCGCTTTTACTTTGACGTACTGCTGTATGTCTATGGTGGAGAACACTACTTCAAGAGAGTCTTTAGAAATGTCAACTCCCAGGTTTTGTCTTACGACGGAGGTGTCTTTTTTCATGGGAAAGGTAGCTTTAGGTAAGAAGTTTCATCTTTAGCCTATACTCACAACTGATGCTAGGTCTACACATAGAAGTATAGCCTTTAGGTACTGTTCAGGCTCGGGATGAAATGAAAGAAGAGGGGTTTCTCGATTGCAACATCCAAAGTGTTTAGTAGACCGGATTAATCCTCTCCTTTCACATTGTCATCATTGAAGTTACAAAAGTTTGAAATTGTACTTCAACTTGTTGCTGTAAATATATGAGTAGACGGCCCCGTCAGCGTTAGCTGACGGGGTGCGCCTCTCACACCACCGTACGTACGGGTCGCGTATACGGCGGTTCGTCAAGGATAGCAGAGCCGCTCTTTACACCAGCCATGCCCTTGCCCTAGTTTGGGATAAGGCTAGCAAACTCCACCGTTTGAACCTCCTTATCGGATTTCGGGCAGCTTAACGTTCAGCCCTTCACCGCCCTGTGAGGCCTCCGCAGCGCTTACGGCTCGTTTCCAGGCGGCTACTATGGCTTCTGCTGACTTCTCGTCCTGTACGCGACAGGGCGAGACCTCCCCAGGTAAGACGCTTATCCTTCCACCTAATCCTGCTGCATCTACAAAGAGCCGTTTGTTGGCTAGGGGCTTTGCAAAGATGTGCTTGCTTACCCGCGACTCCCTGCCTCTTATGCAGTTTCTGTTCGTCAGTTCAGGCTTTTGCAGTCCTGCTTCCTTCACTGCACCCCTCACGAGATACCAGCTTGCAGCTTGCTAATCGGCTTCACCAACTTGCCGGTAAGGGATTTGCACCCTCTGGATAATCTGAGTATATTCCTTTCGAAATATAACTCGTGCCATGCTGGGCACACACAAGAGCTAAAATTCATCGCTGCCCTTTGGGACAGCAACGCTTTTTAGCCTAACCGTTAGCACACATTATGGAAGAACTAAAAGAAGAGCAGATATTAAAGGGCTTCTGGTGCTGGGACACAGAATCAAAGTTCCCTCCAAAATCGATAATAAGAGTAGAAGACTATTACCCTAAGTCAAAGCTCAACTTATCTATCACACAGTTAGACACAGCTTCAAAGGTGCAAAAAAAGATAGTGGAACAATGGTGCGAACTTCTTCCATCTTTAGCCGATGTTAAATTCTTATGGCTTAGCAGCAAGGTAAGCCAGAACATCTTTGATGCTGTTTGTAAGATGCCAAATCTGGAAGGTTTATACATCAAGTGGAGCAGTATAAAGGATGTGTCTAATCTAAAACAGTTAAAGCACCTAAAGCATCTGCATATAGGAAGTTCTGCTCAAGTTGAGAGTATAGAAGTTCTGAGTGATTTAGATAAGCTTGTAACCTTAGAAATAGAGAATTTCAAAAAAATTGCTGACTTCAACCCAATATCCAGTCTGGTAAAGTTACAGGGTTTAGGAATTGATGGAAGCATCTGGACAGCTCAGAAGCTAACTTCACTTAAGCCTTTGGAAAATTTAACAAGACTTAAATACCTGACTCTTCTAAACACCAGAATATTAGATAAGTATTTTGAACCAGTACTGAAACTTAAGGACTTAGTTCGCTTCAATGCATCTTGGAACTATCCTGAAGCCGAATTTGAAAAACTCAAGTCACTTCCAAAGCTAAAGTACGGCAATGTAGAAACCAGCCTCAAAGAAGTAAGAGAGAAGACGCAGATACAACTTGAAGAAAAATAACAAGTGCTAACCACGTGCAGCTTTTATGTTCGGCTTTGCCTCACCCATTAGCTGCACCAGTCCGTCAGACTGTCTAATAACATCTTCCTTCCTGCAACTTTTATCGAGCTAAGTGGCTAATTTATAGTAGACTTACCCACTTTATCTATGAAATTCAAACAAGCCTTTAGCCGCACCGAGCCTCCCGGTGGCGGGGTTAGCCTGGAGGAGCTGATTTCTGCCGACAACGAGGCGCGCTTCATCGATGCTTTTGTCGATTCGCTTCCCCTGGATAAATTAGGTTTCCGCACCGATTTCCCTGAGAACGGCCGCCCGGCCTACCACCCGACTGTTTTGCTCAAGCTGCTCGTCTACGGCTACCTGAACCGCATCCGCTCCTCGCGCTGCCTTGAGAAAGAGTGCCGCCGCAATATCGAGCTAATGTGGCTCCTGGGCCAGCTGGCCCCCGACCACAACACCATCGCCAATTTCCGCAAGAACCATTCTAAGGCTATCACCCGCGTCTTCCGGGCTACGGTCAAAATGGCCCGGCACTTTCAACTGATCGGGGGAGAGCTTTTGGCAGGGGATAGCACCAAGCTGCGGGCCCAGAACTCGAAGAAGAACAACTTCAACCGGGGCAAGATCGCCCGCCACCTGGCCTATATCGAGGACAAGCTCTCTGACTATCAGCTGGCCCTGGCGCAGACAGACCAGGCCTGCCAAACAGGACAGCTTTTGGATGCCATGGCCCGCCATGCGCTGCGGCGCGAGTATTACCTCAAGCTCCTGCAGCAGCTCCAGGACTCGGGCCAGGACCAGGTCTCCACCTCCGACCCGGAGAGCCGGCAGCTGATCATCCGCAATACCATCACCGAGGTGGCCTATAATGTAGAGGCCACCGTGGACGCCCGGCACTGCCTTTTGATCGACTACCGCGTGACCAACCACAACGACCGCCAGGCCATGGGCCCGATGCTCCGAAGAGCCAAGAGCATTGTGAGAAACAACTCCTTCACGGCCCTCTTCGACAAGGGCCACTACGCCGGCTCGGAACTGGAGACCGCCCGGGGGCTGGGCATCACCGCGCTGGTGGCCAGCCCGGCGCCGGCCGCCAATGCCCCGGATCCGGCCTACAACGTGGAGTTCTTCGCCTATGACCACGCCAGCGATACCTACACGTGTCCCCAGGGTTTCACCCTCACCACCAACGGCCATGTCTACACCAAGAACCTGAACCGCTCCAGTCCGACCAGCTTCCGCCAGTACCGCACCAAGGCCTGCAAGACGTGTGCGGTTCGGAGCCTGTGCACCACGGCCAGGAACGGCAAGCTCATCGAGCGCAATCTTTACTCACCGCTCTTTGAGCTCAACCGACAAAATGTAGCTGCCAACCCGGAGCTCTACAGGCGCAGGCAGGCCATCGTCGAGCATCCCTTTGGCACCATCAAGCGGCAGTGGGGTTACAGCTACGTGCTCACTAAAAAGGGCATGGTGAGCGCTGCGGCCGACGTGGGGCTGATGCTGGTGGCCTACAACCTGCGCCGCATCCTCAAAATCGTCGGCCTGGAGCGGCGGCTGGCTTACTGTGCGGCATTTTTAAGTGTACTGTGGCACTTGAGGGCTGTGCATGGGGCATGTTGGCCAGGCTTTGGTCAGAGAAGAAAAGGCCTGATCATGTGTGCAGTATATTTGCAAATTACTATCTTTAGCTAAGAAACGAACGGAGGTTTTTAGACAAACTGACGTTAGCTGCAACCGAACAAGCGACAGTGAGGTAGTCACTGAAATAGAGAATTGAATTAGTACGTAAAAATAAAAGAAGGAATTTCCATGCAGAAAAAGTCTTTAGTAGTAATTGACATTCAAAATGACATTACCAAAAACTACAAAGAAATCATTGACAATATTAATGGATCAATAGATTGGGCCGTGGAAAATGGAATTCATGTGGTTTACATAAGGCATTATAACTTATCTGACGGCACAAGGACTTTCAAACCTAATACTCGTGGGTCTGAATTAGTTTCGGACATGAAGTTGGTTTCTAAAAATATTTTTGAAAAATCCAAAGGCAACGCATTGACCAGCGAAGGTTTTGCTGACTTTGTCAAGAAAAATGAAATAAGCGAATTTTACATTACAGGAGCAGACGCCATTGCCTGCGTGAAATCAACCGTATATAATATGTGCAAGGAAAACTACAAAGTTACAGTCTTATCAGATTGTATTACGAGTTATGATAAAAGGAAGATTGACGAAATGCTAGACTATTACGAGAAGAGAGGAAGTGAAGTATTCACACTTGAGGAATTAAAAAACTCCTGCTGCTAACAAGATTTACACCTTATGCTTCGGCTTGCAGCCTCTCACACAGTAAACACTAGTAACGTTCACAATTCTAAAGACACTCTCCACAAGATGCAGACGTACAACGGGGAGCTTTAAAGTATACTTTAGTTGCTGGCTCATACTTCAACACTAAAATGGCAGGCTCAGCTATAGCCTTAGTGAATTATTGAAAAAAGTAGCTTCCCATTCTCGAAATTACACATAGTTTCCGTGCTCTTCAGGTGCTTATTTAAAATGAGTAAGCATTATTTGGTAAAGTATACTTACGAAATAAAGATTGCATGATCAGGTTGTACACAAGCGACGATAGAGAGAAGCTTTTAGCTTTGTTGAGGCTCAACACTCCGCAGTATTTCGATAAGGCTGAGGAGAGCGACTTTATAGATTACCTGCACAACCACCTGGAAGAGTATTACATTGTTGAAGACCAGGGGGGAATAATTGGTTCGGGAGGAATTAACTACTTCCCAGATTCAGGGCTGGCCCGCATATCCTGGGACATCATTCACCCTGACCACCAAGGGAAAGGCATCGGGAAAAAACTTACGCTATTTAGAGTTAACAGGATTAAAGAAAACCCAGCCATCCGCAAAATTGTAGTAAGAACCACTCAACTGGTTTACAAATTCTACGAGAAGGCTGGATTCACTTTAGAAAAAACAGAAAAAGACTTTTGGGCTCCTGGCTTTGACCTGTACCAGATGCAAATGCCGCTACAAAACGACAACACAACCAACTAAACGCTGCCCGGCATCTCAATAACCTGAAAATCACTCTGCTTATACTTAGAAGCTACCAAGTATAAACTGTATTTCTGCGATTTGAAAACTGCTCCACACGCAGGTTAATCGTATTAAAATAATTTGTGAGTTACTGTTGTGTAGCTCCTGTTGCAAGGTTGCTAAGGGCAGTTTGTATTTGCTTCAGCACTTTATCCTCCCCAGTTACGCCGTGCCTTTTAGCCAGGTAGTAGGGGTTGTTAAAAGCCACCATCACTTTCCCGCTTTCGTCTTGGTACACCAGCATTTTCTGTGGCAGGTCTATCGCAATAGTTTGCTCTGCCTGCATAAGGGGTGTGCCCAGATTAGGATTGCCGAATACGATGAGTTTTGTAGGGTTAAGCTCTAAACCTACAGACTTTGCGTTCTGCTGATGGTCTAGCTCCGCTATAATCTTCAGGTTAGAATTGCCTGCTATAGCAGACCGCAGCTTCTCATAAGTCTCCGAGAAAGAGTTTGCACTTTCCATACTTACAACTCCTTCATTTAAAGCAACAGTGTTGTTATCGGCTGTAACCACGGTTCCGTTTGTGGCATTTTTAGCTAAGTTGGTGAGCGCCATTTCTATGGTGGGCAGCGTTGACACAGTGTCTACGCCATGCCGAGAGGCTACATACTGAGCCGAGTTAAAAGCGGCATAAGTCTGCCCTAAATCGTTTTCATAAACCAGCATCTTTTGGGGCAGGTCGAGCCCCGCCTGCTGGTTGGCCTGCATAAGCGGCGTACCGAGTTTCGGGTTGCCGAACAGCACCACGCGCGTTGGGTTTAAGTCCAAGCCTGCATTCTGCGCATTTTGCTGGTGGTTTACCTCGGCCACTATGCCAATGGCACTGTTCGCTTCTAAAGCCGAAACAATATTGTTATAAATTGACTCTACGCTGCCTTCCGCGTTATCAGTGTAAGACAAGCCCATAGCCATTGGCTTATCCTTAAAAGGCACCTCCCCGTCGCTACTTTTACAGCCAGCAACAAAAAGAGACAAACCCAGACCCAGTAAAGCAACAAGTTTAGTATTCCTGATATAATCCATAGTATGTAATTTTAAAAACCTTGCTATTAAGTACTGCCTTACCTGGCTAAGGTTAGTTTTTATACTATAAATGAGGTTGTTAACTTGTATTCGGGGCCGAACCGACCAGTTTGCAAGGTTGATATTGCAGTAGCGGGTAAACCGAAAAGTGCCGGTTACGCAGCCTTGTCTATGCCTTTTGCCCGTACATCCTGGTAATAGTTACAGATGCCGCTAAGCACGCACTGCTCGCATTTTGGGCTATAAAAGGTGCAGATGCGCTGGCCGTGGCGCAGCATGTGTATGTGGAAGTTGTAAAGCTCCTCCGGCTCCGGCGGCAGTATATGCAGCAGCAGGCTATGCGCCTTATTGGCCGTTACCTTAGCCCCGATAAGCCCCACCCGCTGGCTGATTCTGAATACATGCGTATCTACGGGCATCACTGGTTTTTTAAAATTGAAGAGCAGCAGCAGGGTAGCTGTTTTAGGGCCCACTCCCGGCAGCTTGGTTAGCCAGGCCATTGCCTCCTCCACTGGCATATCTTCCAAAAAATCTATGTTGAGCTCACCACGATCTTCTTTAATAATATGCAGCGTTTGCTGTATTTGTGGTGCTTTTTGCTCAGGATAACGCGTGGTGGCAATTGCTTCGGCCAAGTCTTCAAGAGGTGCACTCATCACACCCTCCCAATCACCGAAGCGCTCCAGCATAGTGTTATAAGCTTTTGCTTCGTCTTTGTGGTTGGTGCGGTGCGAAAGCATAGTGGATATAAGCTCATGCATGTGGCTACGGCGTGGTTCCAGTTTACGGTGCCTGTATTCTTGGTTCAGCAGCTCGTGGGTCAACTGGGCTTTCTCTTCTGCAGGCAGTTCATGTGCGTCCATGGGCAAGTGTATTTTCAGGATACCTTTTACGGAATAGGAGCAGTTCAGTTAAGTTACAAAATTTTGATAGGCATGGTACAAAACCCGTTGTACTGTAGTATCTTGTATAGCTCATGGCCATTGGGTTTAGTGCTGATTACAACCATTTTTGTTGCTAAACGCTATACTTGTGGGTTGTCTCTTATACACGCTTCTAGCATGCTCGTATTATGGAAATCAAGTTTTTAGGAACAGGCGGTGCCTTCGACACAGATTATCTTAACTCTTCGGCTTTGCTCAAGTTCAGAGGCATACACCTACTCATAGACTGCGGCTTTACTGTTTTCCCGACACTGGTGCAGAAAAGCCTGGTTCAGAAAGTAGACCATATCATACTTACTCACCTGCACAACGACCACTGCGGCAGCCTCGCTAACTTGCTGCTTTATAAAAGCATTGTAGAGAAAGCCCCTAAGCCAGTTATACTTTACCCATCAGAGCAGTTTAAACAGCAGCTGTGCCTCTTTTTAGAAATACAGGTAAAAGACCCTGAGAAGTACGCCGATTTTGTGCCACTGGAGAATTTTGAGGGCATCTCCTGCATAGATACTTATAGTAAGCACTCCGAGGGCATGCAGACTTATGCCTACATTTTTGAGGAGGATGAGGAGCGCATCGTTTATTCCGGTGATCTGGCAAAACCAGAAGTGCTTTTCGACCGACTCCAGCGTATGCCTGAGAAGCGTACCTCCGTTTTCCACGATATTACCTTCAACCCTGAGAATACAGGCCATACTTATTACAAGAAGCTTCTGCCCTACCTAAACGGCCTAGACATGTTCGGCTACCATTGCGACCCGACGCAGAGCCCTCAGGACAACCCTGTTCGGTTAGTGTTTTTTCAGCAGGAGATGATGGCCTGATTTACCTAACACCCAAAAGCCAGCCAGCTGCTCCGAAACAAAGTATAAGTTATAGAGTTTAATGGCAGAACAGAGCCACTTATGGTTCTGACTATATAGCTTTTGTTTATGCCTGCCACACCAACACCCAGACTCCGATTCTGGCAACAGCCTTTGCACATTGCCTTTAGCGTGCTGTTTGCTGCTTTCTGGGTATATACCGCCTTCACTACGCCAGACCTGGAAAACTGGCTGCTTGAGAACACGCTTACGCTCTCGCTGATCATCTTTCTGATTGCATTTTACAACATATTCCGTTTCTCCGACACCAGTTACACACTCATTTTCCTGTTCCTGCTGCTGCACGTGTATGGTAGCCAGTATCAATATGCCGAGAACCCATTTGGGGAGTGGCTGCAGGGGGAGTTCAGTTTTAGCCGTAACCACTACGACCGGCTGGTGCACCTGGGCTACGGCCTGCTGCTGGCTTACCCCATACATGAAGTGCTGGCTTACGGCTTTAAAGTAAAGCGCCTTTTGGCATACCTGCTCCCAGTTGAGCTTATACTTTCCTCCAGTATGGTGTATGAGTTGATAGAGTGGATGGTGGCCGACTGGGTATACGGTGGCGGTGAGCAAGGTATGGTTTTCCTGGGGATGCAGGGCGATATCTGGGATGCTCAAAAAGATGTAGCCATGGCCCTGTCCGGCAGTGTGGTAGCGATGACAGTAACGTTTTTACTGACAAGGAAGAAAGCTACTAACAGGCAAGTATAAACATAACACTCCTGCGGCGTTGCAACCTCCTCATCTGCCGCAAGCTACTGATTGATTTCCTAGAGTTACAGCTAGTTTTAGCACAGCAGCAACTGTAAATGGTAGCTCGTTTACAAAGGCGCAAGTATGGTTCAGATTGATTACTAATTAGCCGTAGATTGCGCTCATACTAAAGCATGTGTGGCAGCGGGGCGAGCCTGAATAGCAACACAAGGGCTACACCTGCAGCCACAGCATACGGACATAAAAAAACCAGCCGCACCCCCGTGCGGCTGGTAAAATCACCAATTATCCAATCAATCTACTACTACTTAATCTTATCTATAGATCTCCGCGCTCAGCGGCTTTCTTCATTTTTTCGTTGGCGTAGATGGCAATCTCTACGCGGCGGTTCTGCTGACGGCCAGCGGCAGTAGAGTTATCCGCTACCGGTTGATCATCGGCATATCCCGTTGTGTTCATACGGCTGCGGTCAACACCATTCATAGCTAGATAATCGGCTACAGACTGCGCACGGCGCTCAGAAAGAGGCTGGTTTATACTTCTGTTACCAGTGTTGTCGGTATGGCCTTCTATCAAGATGTTAGTATCCGGGTACTTCTTCAGTGTTTGAGCCAGCTGAGAAATCTCAGTCTTGGCGTTAGACTGAAGTTCTGCTGAGTTTACAGCATATAAAATACCTGAGTCGAAAGTGATTTTGATACCTTCGCCTACACGCTCTACGCTTGCACCCTCAAGGTCGCGCTGCAGTTCCTCGGCCTGCTTGTCCATTCTTCTGCCGATCAGAGCACCTGCCGAGCCACCTACTGCGGCACCAATAATAGCTCCGGCAGCCGTGTTGCCAGCCACTCTACCTACTACACCACCCACTACGGCACCAGAACCGGCTCCAATTACACCACCTTTTGCAGTTCTGCTCATGCCACCGCCGCCCGAGGCGCACGATGAAAATAAAACTGCTATAATCGCAAATATGGAAAGGTTAATTCTAAAATTTTTCATAGTTCTTTTTGTTAACTTCTGTTTAGGTATCCGAAGATCCTGACCCTTTTACTGGCTATATACTTAAAATGTTATATAATATTTTGCTAATTATTTTTCACTTTGATGTCACCTAAAGCTTTATATACTTTTACAGTTTGCAGTTAAAAGCCAATAGTGCCAGATATAAATTTTATAACGTCTTTCTTTGAAGGGAGTTTTGATAAGGCCTTTGTAAGTCTCTACACCCTAAAAAAACAATAGCCTGCCTCTTTAAGAAGGCAGGCTACTGTAAATGTATTTTGATAGCGGCTGCTTACTTCACATCACCTTTTTCGGCGGCATTTTTCAGCTCCTCATTCGCCACAATAATGATTTCCACGCGGCGGTTCTGCTTACGTCCCTCCACGGTAGTATTGTCGGCAATCGGTTGGTCGTAGCTGTAGCCTTTAGCCTGCAGGCGGCTTCCATCTACACCCAGGCTGCGGGCATAGGCGGCCACAGACTCGGCACGGCGCTCAGACAGCTTCTGGTTCAGCTCATAAGAGCCTGTGTTGTCGGTGTGGCCTTCAATAATCACGTCAGTGCCCTGGTATTCCTGCAGCGTTTTAGCAAGCTTTTGGATATCCTGTTTGGCAGATGCACTTAGCTCAGCAGAGTTAACCGCGAAAAGTATACCTGAGTCAAAGTTTACACGGATGGCTTCGCCTACACGCTCCACATTGGCGTTCTCCATAGATTTCTCCAGTTCCTCAGCCTGCTTATCCATACGGCGACCGATAACAGCGCCTGTTGCACCACCCACAGCGGCACCCACTATGGCCCCAGCGGCCGTGTTACCCAATCTGTTTCCTATCAAACCACCGATTACGGCTCCACCACCGGCTCCAATCAGGCCACCTTTAGTGGTTTTGGTCATGCCTTTTTTATCTTCCGCAGGTTTAGTTTGGGCAGTAGTAGTTTCAGTGTTATCAGAGCCAGCAACTGGTGCAGTGCTTTTGCAGGATGTAAACAGCATGGTAACAGCCAGCATCGAGCTCAGAGATAGTTTTAAAAATTTCATGCTAATCAGAGTTTGGTAAATGTTTGTTGTTGTTCTTTTGATTTAAGTTTACCGAAGCAGCGCTTAAAGTTCTTTCACATGCAAACGCAAGTCCTGTGCCAAATCGTACTTCGGCGGCCATAAATATTTAATTAAAAATATATTTAAACAGACTATACTTTGCGCTGAGCACGAAAAAACCCTGCCAGCGCAACACTAGCAGGGTTTTTAATGATTTAGCTTATACTATAACTAAGATGCCTTTGCTACTTTTTTTGCTTTTGGCGCATTTGTTACGTCCTCTGGCAGCAACACCATGCTCAGCAGTTCGCTTAGGCGGCTCTTAAGTTGTTTACGGTCGATGATGAAGTCCAGGAAGCCGTGCTCCAATACAAACTCCGCGCTCTGAAAGCCTTTCGGCAAGTCTTTACCAATTGTTTCCTTGATAACGCGCGGACCTGCAAAACCGATCAGGGCACCCGGCTCTGCTATGTTAAAATCACCTAGCATGGCATAAGAGGCAGTTACGCCACCTGTGGTTGGGTCGGTAAGCAAGGAAATGTACGGTAGTTTCTCTTCGCTCAGCAGCGCTAGTTTGGCCGAGGTTTTGGCCATCTGCATCAGCGAGAAGCCAGCTTCCATCATACGCGCACCACCTGATTTAGAGATCATCAGGAAAGGCGTACGGGTTTTACGGGCTTGGTCTATGGCGCGGGCAATCTTCTCGCCCACCACCGAGCCCATGGAGCCGCCGATAAAGGCAAAGTCCATACAGGCGATGGTCAGGTTCTGCCCATTTATCTTACCGTAAGCAGTACGCACAGCATCTTTCAGGCCGGTGGCCTTTTGCGTAGAGGCAATACGTTGCGGGTATGGCTTTGAGTCTACAAAGTTTAGCGGGTCGCCTGAAGTCAGGTTCTCGTCCAGCTCCGTGAACTCGTTGTCATCAAACAAAATGGCAAAGTACTCTTTTGAACCAATACGGTCGTGGTGGCTGCACTGCACGCAAGTGTTCATGTTTTTGCGGTGCTCGGCCATACTTGTCACCGTTTTGCAGTTAGGGCACTTATACCACAATCCGTCAGGAGTTTCCTTCTTTTGCTCTGTTGGCGTCTGGATTCCTTTATCTGCTCTTTTAAACCAAGGCATCATAGTTATACAGCGTGCTTCCGCACTTTAAAGTTATGGCTATACTTTACAGCAAAGTATAAAATCAAAAAGTGGCCTGCCTCAGCTACCCAGGGGGTTTTGCGAAGGCAGGCCACAAAAATATGTAATAATCAGCAGTTCTGCTACAAATTACGCCAGTGTAATATCTTTTGCCAGGTACACGTCCTGAATAGCGTTCAGCAGCTCCACGCCAGCGCTCATGTCTTTCTGGAAAGCCTTACGGCCGGAAATCAATCCCATGCCGCCCGCACGCTTGTTTATAACGGCTGTACGCACCGCATCCGCCAAGTCTGACTCGCCCTTTGACTCGCCACCAGAGTTGATCAGGCCGGCACGCCCCATGTAGCAATTGGCCACCTGATAACGCGTCAGGTCGATTGGGTTATCGGTAGTCAGTTCAGAATACATTTTCTCATGCGTTTTACCGAAGCCGATCGCTTTAAAACCGCCGTTGTTCTCCGGCAGTTTCTGCTTGATGATGTCGGCCTGGATGGTGACGCCCAAGTGGTTGGCCTGCGCTGTCAGGTCGGCAGCCACATGATAGTCGGTGCCGTCTTTCTTAAACGCATTGTTACGGGTGTAGCACCACAGGATAGTGGCCATGCCCAGCTGGTGCGCCCTCTCAAAAGCCTCGGCCACCTCAATTATCTGCCGCGAAGACTCCTCAGATCCAAAATAGATGGTAGCACCAACGGCAGTAGCACCCAGGTTCCAGGCCTCATCCACAGAGCCGAACATGATCTGGTCATACTTGTTCGGGTAGGTCATCAGTTCGTTATGGTTGATTTTTACCACAAACGGGATTTTGTGCGCATACTTTCTGGACATCATCGCCAGGTTACCAAAGGTTGTAGCCACTGCGTTGCAGCCGCCTTCCATGGCCAGCTTAATGATGTTCTCCGGGTCGAAGTAAATGGGGTTTGGAGCGAAAGAGGCACCGGCAGTGTGCTCAATGCCTTGGTCAACCGGCAAGATGGAAAGATAACCTGTGCCAGCCAGCCGGCCATGGTTGTACAGCTGCTGCAGACTGCGCAGCACCTGCGGCGAACGGTTAGACTGGGCAAAGATTCTGTCCACGAAATCAGGACCGGGTACATGCAGTTGTTCTTTAGGGATAGTCTGGCTTTTGTGCTGCAGGAGGCTTTCAGCATCAGAACCAAGTAGCGAAACGATGTTATCGTAGCTCATTTGTTTTGATAGTTTTGGGTAGAAGGTAAAATGAAGTAACTAAGTATAAATACTGTCTAAATCCAGATTAGTATAATCTACCAAAGCGGCAAAGCCTTTTCAGGCTTTACCGCGGTGTTTTCTATAGCATGGCAGGCACCATTGTTGGTGGAGCAAGCTCGTAGGCTTGCCCAGAACTATACTTTAATTAGCTCAAAAAGTTGTGCCTGCAGCAGCTACAAAAGGTTTTCCTCCAAAGTTTGCCGGTATTTCACACCTCCAAGGAAGTATAAAATACCGGCAGTTTTCTATTTACATTCTTCGCTAACCACTTTACCGTTTATCATCACCGTACATACATGGGAAGTATACTCAAACGGGTCGCCGTCAAACAGCACCAGGTCAGCATCCTTACCTTTTTCCAGGGAACCTACACGATCCTCTAAACCAAGTATACTTGCCGGTGTGGAGGTGATGGAGGCCAGCGCCTGATCAGTGCTCATGCCGTTGGCCACGGCAACGCTCGCCTCAAAAAGTATAACGCGGGCACGCGGCACGTACTGCTCAAACCCGCTTTGGATTGCCACCGGCACGCCAGCCTTAGCCAGCATTCCGGCTGTCTCAAACGACATGTTCTTGCTATCGCCGAAAGAGCGCGCCATGGTGGGGTGAAGTATAACCGGCACCTTGGCAGCCTTCAACTCATCTATCAGCAGGTAAGCTTCAGCGCCCCCATCCAGTACCAGATCTAGGTTAAACTCCTTGGCCAGGCGCAGCGCCGCCATAATGTCCTGCGACTGGTTGGCCGTGATCAGCGTTTTATGCTTGCGGTTCAGCAGGTCCGAGAGGTAATCCATTTTCAGGTTGCGGTCGGGGCGCTTGCTGGCATCCGAGTTGCCCATCTTTTTGTTGTAAGCCTGCGCCGCCTGCAGCTCGGTACGCAGCATGGCCATCCCCTTGGCTGATGTTTTAGGTGAGTTGTAGTTTTCGCCTACGCTGCTGCCCAGGGTAAAAGCAATCATATTTGTCGTATCGATCAGCGAGGAAAATCCATCCGGTGAGGTCTTGATCGTCATGGTTTGCCCGCTGATGAGCGCGCCGGGGCCGTGGCCGGTGTTAATGGTGGTAACGCCATAGCTGCGCACCCACTCTATCAGCTCCTCTTTTGGGTTATAAGAGTCTATGGCGCGAAGCTCCGGTTGTATGGGCGCGGTTTTCTCCAGTTGCTGCTGGTCTGCCGGGATGTTGTAGATCCCGGCAAGGCCCACCGAAGTGTGGGCATCCACCAGCCCCGGTGTTACCACTTTGGCTGTGTATACTTTATAGTTCTGCGGCACCTGCAGGTTAGCTCCTACGGCTTCTATTTTGCCATCTTTTAGCAGCACCACTCCGTTTTTAATGGGTGTGCCCGCCATGGTATAAACGGTTTCGCCTTTTACGGCAATCTGCGCCACAGCCTGCTGCACACTAAGTAGGGCTACTCCGCCAAGTATGGCCGCAGCCAGTTGTATATTTTTTTTCATGTTGATTTCTCTGAAAGTAAATGCAAGTATAAGTATGAGCTGAAAGTATATTTTGGCTCCTGCCAACTTCTCAACTCATCACTCTCAACTCTTAGCTGGCTTAATGTGCGTGGTAATGAAGCATACCGTCATAAGCCCTGAAACCACCGGTGGCATACTTTTTATCTTCAGGGTTGCTCAGGTCAAAACGCTTCTGCCCTTCTACCCAAGTCTGCTCTATCTTTGTCTGCACGCTAAAAGGCTCCCCGCTTAGCACAATAAAATCAGCGTCTTTGCCTTTCTCCAGCGAACCCACACGGTTGTCCAGCTCCAGCATTTTAGCTCCGGCAATGGTGAGGCCTTCTATTGCTTTCTCCTGACTCATACCCGCACGTACCGCCAGCGACACGTTGCGCAAAAACAGGCGAGAATCGGTGATGCCGTCATCGGTGTGGAAGGCCGTCAGTACTCCTGCTTTTTCTAGGGCTGCGCCGTTGGCATTACTCAACTCTACCGCTTCTGTTTTTCCTCCCGGTGAGTCGAGGGTGATGATAGATGCCGGCACTCCGGCTTTGGCAATCTCGTCGGCGGCTTTCCAGGCTTCACTTACGTGGTGCAGCACCATCTTAAAGCCAAACTCTTTTTGCAGGCGAAGGGCCGTTAGTATGTCGTCGTAGCGGTGGGTGTGGAAGTGCACGATGCGCTTGCCATCCAGAATCTCCACCAGTGGCTCCAGGTTTAGTTTACGCTCCGGCATTTTGTCGGTTTTGCCTTTGGCTGCTTTTACTTTCTTGTTGTAAGCCTGCGCATCCAGGAACAGTTGCCGCGCCATCGCCGCAGATTTAGACCGAGTGCCCGGAAACGGTGCCGCTTTCATAGGGTTGGTGCCATTGGCCATCTTCATGCCGCCGCAAATGCCGTTGGTCACATCCTCGCAAAAGGTAAGGTCACCTATGGTCTTGCCATCGCGCATTTTCAGGTACACAGTCTGCCCGCTCATCAGGTGGCCCGAACCTGGCATTACGTTTACAGTGGTAATACCTCCGGCTAAGGCTCTTTTAAAAGTATCGCTTAGAGGGTTGATGGCGTCGATGATACGCACATCGGGGTGTAGCGGTGCAGAACTGTCGCCGCCGGAGCCTTCGCCCAGGTGAGAGTGCGTATCCACAAGGCCTGGCATCAGCACTTTGCCTGTCACATCAAATTCAGTTGCGTTTTTCGGGATCCGTACTTTGTCGGCAGTGCCTACAGCGGTGATTTTTCCGTGCTGCACCACCAGTACGCCGTTCTCGATTGGCGTCCCTACTGCGGGTATAATTTTAGCCCCTTTAAAAACATGCGGCTGCTCCTGTGCAACCGCCGAAGCGCTTAGCAGCAAGGTCATCCCCAGTGAGGCTAATAGTTGCCTTTTGGTGATCATAAAAGTTGTAAGTAATAAGGTTAGAAAAGTTTAGCTCTACAACTTACCTATTTTATACTATATATAAAACTTATTGCCCTGCCACTGGGGCATCTTCTTATAAAGTATCAAAACAAATTAGAATCCGTTAGAAATTAATTACAATAACATACTAAAACCGATGCATACGAGAACAAACAGCTTACGCAACTTACAAAGGCCCCTGCCGTTCCTGCTCACTGTTTTAGCAGGTTTGCTTCTTTGGGGCTGCGCTGCCTCCACACGCATTACCGGCACCTGGAAAAACCCAGAGGCGAGTGCTCAGACTTATCAGAAAATTGTGGTAGCCGCCCTTACAGATAATGTTCGGGCCAGGGAGACTGTGGAAACAGACATGCAGGCGCAGTTAAAGCAGCATGGCATAGAAGCCTCCAGAAGTATAGATATGTTTCCGCCTAGGGTATCCAGCAAGGGCGGGCCGGATGTAAACGAACTGCTGGCTAAAGTAAAGGAGCAGAACTTTGACGCCATTATGACGGTGGCGCTTATTGATGAGGAAACCGAGACCCGTTACGTGCCCGGTAACTACGGCTACGCCCCTATGGCGCGCTATGGCTGGTATGGCAGGTTCAGGGGATATTATTCTTATTGGCACCCTACCCTGTACGACCCAGGTTATTACACAGAAGAGAAAGTATACTTCCTGGAAACAAACCTGTATGATGTTGGTTCAGAAAACCTGCTGTGGTCTGCTCAAACTCAGTCGCATAGTCCGGCCAGCCTTCGCAAAGCTTCGGTAAATCTTGCAGAGCTAACGGTAAACGAAATGGCGCAGGAAAACTTAATCCGGTAAGTATTAAAATGCCTTCGGATAGTTAATTTATACTTGTTCACCATAAAAAAGCCTGGCTTCAGCTATTATTGAGGCCAGGCTTTTTTGAGTTAAGGCAATTTTTATCTATTCGTTATAGATCACATGCAGCACCGTTTGCCCTACAGCCTTCAGCGTGTTTTTGCTGATAATGTCCATGTTGTCGGTGTGGCGGTGGTGGTAAGGCCCAAAAATATCGCCGCTGCCAGCGTTGGTATCCAGCTCTATAATGTCAATCATCCGGATATTGCCCTGGGTGTTGACGTAATAATGGTCGTCAGTGATGGCAGGTGCGTTTTTATACTTAAAGTAATCCGAGTAGCCAATGCTGTTGCCGGCCTTCCATACTTTGTCTACAACTTCTTTGGCGTATTGCCTGGAGTAACCTTCGCGGGCAAAGCGGGCGTTCTCGGCTCCCACCATGTCCAGCAGTATACCGTAATTGGCGCGATAGTTAGGTGTATGCTTGTTGTTGCTCCAGTACTGGGAGCCTAAGCACCAGGAATCCTGCACCTGCGGCAGAGGGCTATCGTCCGGCTGGCCGTAATCCTCTCCGTCAAAAAAGATAAGATCCACGCCAACATCCGGTTTCTGCTGCGCCTCATGTATGGCTCGGGCTATTTCCAGCAGCACTCCTACGCCACTAGCTCCGTCGTTGGCTCCGTCTATGGCTTCTTTAGGATTCTCCTCATCCTTATCCGCGAGCGGGCGTGTGTCCCAGTGGGCCGCCAGCAGCACACGGTTGGCAGCGCCAGGGTTGTACGAGGCAATCACGTTGCGCAGGTTCAGCATGGTGCCGTCATAAGCCTTCGCCTGAAACTCCTGCTCCTGCACCTGCGCGCCATACTCCTTCAGCTTAGCCACAATCCACTCGCCGGTCTGGAAATGCGCGGCCGTATTAGGTACGCGCGGCCCGAAAGCCACCTGCTTTTCCACAAAGGCGTAAGCAGAGTCTGGGTTAAAAGCAGGTGCCTCCACAGTATTGCCTGGCTCTTCCACTTCAGCCACCTGGTTGCCGCCGCTTTTCTCAGCTGAGTCGCAGCTGGCAAAGAAAAGAGATCCACAAAGCAGCAGCGCCAGTATGTTCATTTTATTCTTCATAAGCCCAGTCTATTCCGGTTTTCATGTCTTTGATAACGATCCCCTGCCGCTTCAGCTCTACCCGTATGGCGTCTACCTTATCGTAGGCTTTCTGCTCCTTGGCCTCTTTATAAAAGGTGAGTACCAGGTCCAGCACGTCTTGCATGTTGCCGACCGTCTCTTCTTTCAGCCCCAGCACATCTCCTACCAGTTCTTGGTAAGTATCGCGCATCAGGTCAAATGTACCTCTCGATAACTCCTCCATCTTAATCTGCCCCAAGTATAAACTGTTGATCTTCTTGAGCAGGTTAAACAGTGAAGCTATGGTTTTGGCTGTGTTCAGGTCATCGTTCAGGCCACGGAAGCAATCTTGCGTAAGCTTCTGCAACTCCTCGTTCAGCTTTGTATCCGGTGCGTTCTCTACGGCTTCTTCAGTATACTTCAGCTTCTTCAGCACACGCATGCCGTTCATCAGCTTAGTATACCCTTTTCGGGCAGCTTGCAGTGCTTCGTTGCTAAAATCCAGGGTGCTGCGGTAGTGCGCCTGCAGTATAAAAAAGCGGATGGTCATTGGGGTATAAGCCTGCTCCAGCATCTCGTGGTTTCCGCTGAAAAGCTCGCTAAGGTTTATAAAGTTACCTAAGGATTTCCCCATCTTCTGCCCATTCACTGTGATCATGTTGTTGTGAACCCAGTACTTGGCAGCATCGGTATGGTTGCAACTGGCTTGGCTCTGCGCAATCTCACATTCGTGGTGCGGAAACATCAGATCCAACCCGCCTCCATGAATATCAAAAGTTGTGCCTAAGTACTTGCGGCTCATGGCCGAGCACTCCAGGTGCCAACCCGGAAAACCTTCGCTCCACGGCGATGGCCAGCGCATGATATGTGTCGGGGAGGCTTTTTTCCAGAGGGCGAAATCCAGCGGCGAGCGCTTCTCCTCCTGCCCGTCTAAAGTACGGGTGTTGTTCAGGAGATCGTCTATAATGCGGCCGGAGAGCTTGCCGTACTTATGCTGCTTGTTGTAGGTCTGCACATCAAAGTATACCGAGCCGTTTACCTCGTAGGCAAAACCGTTGTCCAGTATCTCCTGTATCATCTGCACCTGCTCCATTATATGCCCTGATGCGCGTGGCTCAATATCCGGTTGCCGCACATTCAGCTTGTCCATTTCCTGGTGGTAGATGTTGGTATAGTGGTTTACTACCTCCATCGGCTCCAGATGCTCCAGCTTGGCCTTTTTCTGGATCTTGTCCTCGCCTTCATCCGCATCGTTCTCCAGGTGGCCCACGTCGGTAATGTTGCGCACATAGCGCACTTTGTAGCCCTGGTACTTCAGGTAGCGGTACAGCACATCAAAAGTAACTGCGCTGCGGGCATGGCCCAGGTGCGGCTCACCGTATACGGTTGGCCCGCAGACATACATCCCTACAAAAGGGGCATGCAGCGGCTCAAACTCTTCTTTCTTTCGCGTTAGCGTATTATACAGGTTTAGTTTCTGTTGCATAGTTTACGAAGTATAAGCACCCCTGGCGCCGTACTCTATATGATCTCTGCCCTAAGGCCGGTTGTGGTTCAAAACTATAAATATTGCCTTCTTTCTCCTAACGCTGTTCCGCGTCCTTTGGCTGTAGCACATACGTAGCCGATATCGGAAAATGGTCTGAAAGGCCCATTTCGTAATGTGTCTCAAAGTGATAGGCTTCCAGGCCTTCGCTGTAAAACTGGTTATCGATGCGCAGAAACGGGAGCAGCCCATTGTATGTGGCCCCCACACCGCTTCCGGCCTCTTCGTGCGCGTTTTTCAGCTCCTTTGCCAGCTCGTTGTAAGTATAACTGAACGGTATATCGTTAAAGTCGCCGCAGATTATAATTGGGTAAGGCGATGCCTTTACATGGTCTAACAGTTGCTGCACCTGTGCGGCGCGCGATATAAAACCACTTCTCAGGCGGCGCGCCAGGTTTCGGCTTTCTTTCTCAAAGCTTGTCTCATCGCCAATGGCCGAGTACGTATTCTCGATATCCTCCGACTTTATACTCATCGACTGCAGGTGCACCGCGTACACGCGCACCATATCGCCGTTCACGTCTATATCCGCCCAGGCAGCACGGTTGGCGCTACGCTCCGGTGTGTTGGAAAAACGAATGGTACCACCCTCCACAATCGGGTACCTGGAAAAAATAACGATCCCTAAATCCGCTTTGATACGATCTCCTACAGAAGTAGAAGAAAATTTATACTTGCCGTAGCGGGTGCCGATGCGCTTAAAATTGTTGTACTCCACAGAGTTAACGCGGCTGTAGAACTCCTGCAGGCAGAACACATCGGCCGGGTGTGTGGCTACCCAGTCAATCATATCGGTGGATACCTGCGGCACACCCTCCACTATCTTATCGTAGGCGTTAAACACATGCGTGTTAAAGCTCATCACCTGCAGCGTTTTCGCCTCTGCCGGAATCACCTTTTCAAAGTTGAGGGTTACTAAGCGGGCGTAATAACTCCAGGCAAGAATAAACGCGGAGAGGGGCAACACCAGGAGCCAAGAGCGGCGCAGCACCCAGTAAAACAGGAACAAAAAGTTAAGCACCAGCGCCCCAGGCAGCGAAAAAGCCACAAAGCCCGCCAGCCAAAAGCTGCTGGGCGGCACCTGTAGGCAAAGCACTGCCACCAGCATCCAAAGCACCACCAGGGTGTTCAGAATAAGCCATACTCGCCTGCGTATATTTTTGAATGTTCCCGACACGAAAGCAAACTTACGAATTCTGCACCTATCTATTTCAAGCAGCCTCAGATATTATATTTGCGCGGTGCTTTATGGTTCTGCCGCGCTAAACTATAATTCAGATTATAGGCGAACTAAAATATAGCTCCGGGTGTTAAGCTACAAGTCTCGGGCTCACTCACCTCCGGTATAAACATACTTCTACCCATAAATTTGTTTTACAAGTATGCTGGTAAATATTTAATACAGAGCAACGCTGCACAATTTGTTGTGTATATTATGAATTTGTAGTAAATTTGCAGTAAATATTTCCAAGGAGCTGAGGGGACACTAAAGTCCCCTTCTTTATTTCTTAACCATTTGATATGGCACTTACCGCAAAGAATATAAGAGAGATGGCGGTGGCGAGCCTGCCGGATAACGAACTGTTTATTGTAGATGTTGCCGTGTCGGACTCTACGGCCAGGCCTAAAATAACTGTGCTGGCCGATGGCGAGCAAGGCATTACAATAGACCAGTGCGCCACCATCAGCCGCCGCATCAATAAGCAGATTGAAGAGCAGTTTGGCCCGGACATGGCCTATGTGCTGGAGGTGAGCTCTCCGGGGGTAGACTTCCCGCTTACACAGCCGCAGCAGTTTAAGCGCCACACGGGCCGCAGCCTGAAGGTAAAACTGCAGGATGGCTCCGAGAAAACAGGCAAGCTGGAAGAAGTAACCGAAACAGGGCTTAACCTGATGGAGGAAGTAAAACAAAAAGGAAAAAAGGCAACGTATGTGCCTGTGCAGATACCCTTCGGGGACATTGTAAAAGCAAATGTTGTAATCTCATTTAAATGATAAGATAATGAACAGTTCAGTCCTGATCGAGTCGTTCGCTGAATTTGCGAAATTCAAGAACATAGACCGCCCGACCATGATGCGCATCCTGGAGGATGTGTTCCGCACCATGATCCGCAAGAAGTGGAGCACCGATGAGAACTTCGACATCATCCTGAATGTGGAGAAGGGAGACCTGGAGATTTGGCGTAACCGCGAGATTGTGGACGACAACTCTGAGGACATCTGGGACCACGATAAAATAGCGTTGTCTGACGCC
Organism: uncultured Pontibacter sp.; assembly: GCF_947495565.1. GTDB lineage: Bacteria > Bacteroidota > Bacteroidia > Cytophagales > Hymenobacteraceae > Pontibacter. The sequence goes on along the minus strand of NZ_CANLZM010000003.1, from coordinate 55,197 downwards.
CGCAAGATTGAGCCGGACTTTGAGGTTGGTGAGGAAGTATCAGAGGAGGTGAAGCTGGAGGATTTTGGCCGCCGAGCTGTACTTACTGCACGCCAGACGCTGATTCAGCGCATCAAGGACATGGAGAAGGAATTACTGTTCCAGAAGTATAAAGACCTTGTTGGCGAGATCATTTCTGGTGAAGTATACCAGGTATGGAACCGCGAAGTGTTACTGTTAGACCAGGAGGAAAACGAACTGCTTATCCCGAAGGCGGAGCAGATCCCGAAAGATCGTTATCGTAAAGGTGACGTAGTAAGAGCGGTAGTGCAGCGTGTGGAGATTGTAAACGGTAACCCGAAAATTATACTTTCGCGCACCTCTCCTACCTTTCTGGAGCGTTTGTTTGAGAATGAGGTTCCGGAAATTTTTGACGGACTGATCGCTATCAAAAAAATTGTGCGCGAGCCAGGCGAACGTGCAAAAGTAGCCGTAGAGTCTTTCGATGACCGTATCGACCCGGTGGGTGCCTGCGTAGGTATGAAAGGTTCCCGTATACACAGCATCGTGCGCGAGCTGGAGAACGAGAACATTGACGTGATCAATTATACAGAAAACCTGGAGCTATACATTCAGCGTGCGCTTAGCCCGGCTAAGATCAGCAGCATGAAGATAGACGAGGAGGCAGGTCGCGTATCAGTGTTCCTGAAGCCCGACCAGGTATCTCTTGCTATCGGTAAAGGAGGCCAGAACATTAAATTGGCCAGCCGTTTGGTAGATATGGAGATTGATGTGTTCCGTGAGTCTGAAAGCTACGAGGAAGATATCAGCCTGGAAGAGTTTACAGATGAGATCGAAGACTGGGTAATTGCAGAACTTCGCCGTATTGGTTTGGACACTGCTAAAAGTGTGCTGGCCATTAGCAAAGAAGATCTGCTTCGCCGCACAGAGCTAGAGGAAGAGACCATAGATGATGTGCTCTCGATCCTCCGCGAAGAGTTGGAAGAAGAAGATAATCAATAGTTGTGAGTTGTGCTCCATTGCGCTAATTTTGAGAAAACTTAGACGTGGGGCACAACTTATACCTTCTAGGTAAGGCAGCTATACTTTAATACAGAACAAATAAGACAGCATATTAGAACAAAAATGGCAGAAGAAAAAACAAGGAGGCTTAAACAGGTTGCGACTACTTTAAACATTGGTACATCTACTATTGTGGATTACCTCTCTGCTAAAGGGTTTGAGGTGGAAAATAAACCAACCACCAAAATCACGGCAGAGCAGTTCGGTATGCTGGCTAAAGAATTCGCTGCGTCTATGCAAGAAAAGCAGGAGGCAGATGAAATTAACATTGGTAAGAAGCCGCAGAGCAACCAGGTAATTGAGTCGGAGCCTGCACACGAGCCGAAAAAAGCGAGTGAGCCCGAGGAAGAGATTCTTATTAAGAACGCTAAAAAGCCTGAAGCGCCCGCGCCTAAGAAAGAGGAGCCTGCTGCAGAACCTGCATCTAAGCTGCCAGGCATTAAAGTGCTAGGCAAAATAGAGCTGGATGCAAAAGGCAGACCTGTTGCTAAGCAACCAACACCAGCCCCGGCACCTGCTCCAGAGGCCCCTAAAGCCGAAGAGCCAGAGCCAGTAAAGCCAGCTGAAGCACCAAAAGCCGAGGAACCAGCTAAACAGCCGGAAGCACCAAAAGTAGAAGCAAAACCAGCTCCTGCACCTGCTCCGGAGCCCCCTAAAGCCGAAGAACCAGCGAAGCCAGCTCCGGAAGCACCAAAAGCCGAGGAACCAGCTAAACAGCCGGAAACGCCTGCAGCAGCACCTGTCGCTAAAGCCCCTGAAGCGCCTGCCACGCCTCAGAAGCCGGAAGCGCCAAAGCAGCAGCCGGAGGCCCCTGCTAAACCAGCCGCTGAGAAGCCAACTGAACAAGCACCAAAAGAGCCCGCAGCAGAGAAGGAGCCACAGCAACCGGCCGCACCTGCAGAGGCAAACAAAAGCACAGAAACAAAAGAAGACATAGAAAAGATTACAGCAAAAGCAGACCAGCTAAAAGGTCTTACTGTACTTGGCAAAATTGAACTGCCAGTAGAGTCGCGCAGAAAAGGCGCAAAGCCTGTTGCCTCATCCGATGATCGCAAAGGCAAGAAGAAAAAACGCAAGCGCATTATGGTGGCTACCGAAGGTGGCCAGCAGCAGGGTGCCGGACAAGGTCCAGGCCAAGGCAACCAGCGCCCGATACAGCCTGCCCAACAGCATGGCGGACGCCCAGGCGGTGGCCAGCAGCGCCCTCCAAAACCAACCGGCGGCAAAGGCAGACCAGCCAGAGCTGAGAAAACGGAGGTTACGGATAAGGAAATTCAGGAGCAGATTAAAGCTACCCTTGCTAAGCTTAGCGGAGGCAAAGGAGGCGGAGGTAACCGTGCCAAGTATCGCCGTGAGAAGCGTTCGGCTATTGCCGATGCAACCGAAGAGCGCCGCATGCAGGAGCAGGCAGAGTCTAAGACCCTGCGCGTAACCGAATTCGTTTCGGCTAACGACTTGGCTGCTCTTATGGATGTAAGCGTGAACGACGTAATCAAGGTCTGCATGCAGCTTGGTATGTTCGTATCCATCAACCAGCGTCTCGACGCCGAAGCTATCACCATCATTGCTGATGAATTTGGTTATAATGTAGAGTTCATCACGACAGAGGAAGAACAAGGCTTAGAGGATATTGTAGAGGAGAACGAGGAAGACCTGAAAGAGCGTGCCCCGGTTGTAACAATCATGGGCCACGTTGACCACGGTAAAACTTCCCTACTTGACTACATCCGTAGCGCCAACGTTACAGCCGGTGAGGCCGGTGGTATTACGCAGCACATCGGTGCCTATAAGGTACAGACGGAGAGCGGCCGTACCATTACCTTCCTGGATACACCTGGTCACGAAGCCTTTACGGCAATGCGTGCCCGTGGTGCCAAGGTAACAGACGTTGTTATTATTGTGGTAGCCGCTGACGACTCTGTGATGCCACAGACGAAAGAGGCCATCAACCACGCACAGGCTGCGGGCGCTCCAATCATCATTGCTCTGAACAAAGTTGACAAGCCAGGTGCTAACCCGGACAAAGTTCGTGAGGAGCTTGCCCAAATGAACGTTCTGGTTGAGGAATGGGGTGGTAAATACCAAGCCCAGGAAGTATCAGCCAAAACAGGACAAGGTATACCTGACCTATTGGAGAAAGTATTGCTTGAGGCAGAACTTCTTGAGCTGAAAGCTAACCCAGAGCGCCAGGCTATCGGTACTGTAATCGAAGCTTCCCTAGATAAAGGGCGCGGATATGTTGCCACTGTACTTGTACAGACCGGTAACCTTAAAATAGGTGATGTTGTATTGGCAGGCTCTCACTACGGTAGAGTAAAAGCCATGACAGATCACCGTGGCAAGAAAATGAAAGAGGCTGGCCCTTCTACACCGGTACAGTTACTAGGTCTGGATGGAGCGCCACAGGCAGGTGATAAGTTCCTGGTAATGGATTCTGAGCGTGAGGCCAGAGAAATTGCTTCTAACAGATCGCAACTGCAGCGTGAGCAAAGCCTGCGCACACGTAAGCATATCACACTTGATGAGATCGGTCGTCGTTTGGCAATCGGTACATTTAAGGAGCTGAACGTGATTGTAAAAGGTGACGTGGACGGTTCCGTAGAGGCACTTTCCGACTCCCTATTGAAGCTGTCTACTCCTGAGGTTCAGGTGAGCATCATCAACAAAGGCGTGGGCGCAATCTCAGAGTCTGACGTGTTGCTTGCCTCAGCATCTGATGCCATTATCATCGGCTTCCAGGTTCGTCCGTCTGTAAACGCACGAAGGCTGGCAGAGCAGGAGCAAATTGATGTGCGCCTGTACTCTATCATCTACGACGCCATTAATGAGGTGAAAGACGCCATGGAAGGCATGCTTGCCCCTACCCTGAAAGAGGAGATTACCGGTAACGTAGAAGTACGTGAGGTGTTCAAGATCACAAAGGTGGGTACCATAGCCGGCTGTATGGTGACAGATGGCACGATACAGCGTAACTCTAAAGTACGCTTAGTACGCGACGGCATCGTAGTGCATGACGGCGAGATACTTGCCCTGAAGCGCTTCAAAGACGATGTAGCGGAAGTAAGACAAGGCTACGAGTGCGGTATCAGCTTGAGAGGATACAATGATATCCAGGAAGGTGACGTGATCGAAGCTTATGTAGAGAAAGAAGTGAAGCGTACGCTGTAGTATAAAGCGTAGCATATAACAAAAAATCCCCCTGTAGCTCTTAAAAGCCGCAGGGGGATTTTTTGTTATAATGAAGTGAAGTGGCTTGCCAACTGTTTCAGCTTAAGCTGTGTAAACTTAGCACCTGCTAACAAGTACAAACATCAGCTAAAGTATAAATGGCTAAGCTGAACGAACCTGTTCAAAACAGACTATACTTCAGCTGCACTTCATCACAATCTTGTTAACTTTTACAAAGCTTCACGGTACGTTGGGATAAGGAAGAAGCTGCTAACACAAGTATAACTAAAGTATAAGTGAACGTTTAAAACAGAAAGGGCTGCCCATACAGGCAGCCCTTTCTGTTTTAAACGTGGTTCTCTTGATACATTAATTGCTAGGACCTTGAAGAAGCCCCATACGCTTAAGCCTGCTTCGGTCGCGCTTTCGCTTCTTCATCATCTTATCTTCTTTCTTTAGGATCTCTTTCATGCGTTTGCTATTGGCAATTGATCTTTTAGCGAAGTTAGATCGAGACTGGCCTTCGTAGGTATTGTAACGTGTGTCCAATCCGGCGGCGCGGCGGTCTACCGCATCTACAGCTGTACCTTTAGTTTCAGCCTTGGCTGTGCCCCAAAATTCATCCTTGCCACTTTCGCTGCTTAAAGATGACTGGGCTTTGGCCTCTGACAAGAAAAGTACAATTCCAAGAGAAAACAGCAAAAGGGTTAGTTTTTTCATAACAGCTTGCTAATGTTTAGTGTATACAACGTAAGCACTATCTAAAAGTATACATTTTTTATTAAACGCAAAGCTGCAACAGAAAATTCCTGCTATTTAAATTTGTACGAAACTCCGATTCCGAGTGTCTGCTTCAGTTGCAGGCGTGGCCCTCTCCCATCTACTTTATCGTCGTTATTGCGGTCTACATCTACCTTCACATTGTCGTCATAGATCATGTGCGCAAAGAAACTAGCCGACACTACTTTATTAACTTTGAAATTTATCAGGTTCTCCCAGTTCAGGTCCACATTCTCAGGCTTGCGCAGGTAATTCGAGAACAGGTCCAGCTTAGACTGTAGGGTGATATTCTTCAGAACCTCATTTTTATAGCGCACGTTCACGTACCCGCCAAACTCCTTGCGTAAGTGCTTGCCTGTGCCCGGAACAATGTTACCTTCCACATCTTTTTGGGCAGGCTCTACTCCGAAAGCGCCTTTATCTGCCAGCACCTGGCTCGAGACAATGGTATACTTACCTGTAAAAGGCGAAATGAAAACAGACAGCTTGTTATTCGGCTTAAAATCCATACCAAGGGAGGCAAGTATAAAAGCCGGCGCGAAGAAGTTGGACCGCAGCGTATCGCGGGTGATAGTATAGGTTGGCGTTAGCTGTGTTTTAACGTTCAGCTGGCTGGTGTAAAACCATCTTTTTGAAGCTCTGTAACCATACTTCAAATTAAGCTCAAGCTTATCGTCACTTTTCTGAACACGCCTTCCCTCCAGTTTCACAAGCCCGTAAGTCAGGTCCAGGGAGTTGTTCCAGGTATTTTTGCCCTGCTCATAGTTGGCGTGCAAATTGGCGTTGCCCAGCACCGATACAGTATTTTGGCCGCCAGCTGCCCAGTTAGACAAGCTAACCTGGCTAAAGTTGAGGGTACCTATTCCGCCGAAGTCCCAGATGTTAACTGTATCAGCGGGAGACTGGGCCATAGCGCCTGTGAGGCAGAGAAGTATAAATGTGAAGAAGAGTGAGAAAAAACGGCAAAAAGCAAAAAACATGATCAATACTATACTTATACAATTTTGTTATGAGGCTCTGCGGCGGCATCAGGTTGCTGCCCTTTAAGTAAGTCGCGGATTTCGCCTAAAAGCACCTCCTGCTTGTTAACTGCAGGGGCTGGCTTGGCGGCCTCTTGCTCGCGCATGCGGTTTATAGTGCGCACAAGCAGAAAAATAGCGAACGCAATGATCAGAAAGTTAAGCACAACCTGCATGAAATTACCGTAGCGTATGGCTACTGCTTTTGTAACTACCTCTCCGTTCTCTACCACCGCCTCTTTCAGCACCAGTTGCATGGCTGTAAAATCAATGCCACTAACTAGCAAGCCGAGTGGCGGCATAATAACATCGTCTACTAATGATTTGGTAATGGCCCCAAAGGCTGCGCCAATTACAACGCCCACAGCCAAATCAATTACATTACCTTTAACAGCAAACTTTTTAAACTCAGACAAGAAACTCATTCCTATAAAATGCTTAGGGTTAAAAAATCATCTGAAGCTGCAGCCAAAACAATGCACCCGCCGTATTCTCAACCTACCCCACAAAAGTGCTGCATTTATAACCGCTGTTCCGAATTGAACTAAATCCTTATATTTGTGACAAAGAAAACAGATTCTCACAAGAATTGACACTGAACAATATGGCAATATACGAAAACCTGCTGCTAGACCAGCAAAACGGCATCCTATTCATCACCATCAATCGCGCTGACAAACTTAACGCCTTAAGCATAGATACTGTAAAGGAAATAAGAAATGCGATGCAGCAGGTGTATGACGACGCCAGTATAAAAGGAGCTATTATTACGGGAGCAGGTCCGAAGGCATTTGTGGCCGGCGCCGATATTTCCGAGATTGCTGAACTGAGCGAGGTAACGGCCCGTAGCTTTGCCGAGCGTGGCCAGGACGTATTTGCTATGATTGAGCGTAGCAACAAGCCAGTTATTGCCGCAGTAAACGGTTTTGCCCTTGGCGGAGGCTGCGAGTTAGCAATGGCCTGCCACATTCGGGTGGCCGCTGAGAATGCGAAATTCGGTCAGCCGGAAGTAAATTTAGGCATCATACCAGGTTACGGCGGCACTCAGCGCCTGACACAGCTTATCGGGAAAGGTAAGGCCGTAGAGTTGATGATGACCGCCGACATGATAAATGCACAAGAGGCCCTGCAGCTTGGCTTAGCGAACCATGTGGTGCCGCAAGAGCAGTTGATGGATAAGTGCGTGGAGATTATGGGGAAGATCATGAGCAAGGCGCCGCTGGCCATTGGGTTAGTAATTGAGTGTGTGAACGCTGTATTCAACAACGACGAAAACGGTTACCAAACAGAAGCCAACGCGTTTGCCCGCTGCTGCACCTCCGAAGATTTTGTAGAAGGAACCAGCGCATTTATAGAGAAGCGTAAGGCCAACTTTGCAGGAAACTAAGTATAAGCCTCTCCCGACCCTGAACTAAATTACATGAGTATAGCCAAGAAATTGGTCGGGCAAACTGCTGCCTATGGTTTAAGCAGTATCGTCGGCAGAGCGCTTAATTACCTGCTAGTACCAGTTTATACCCGGGTTTTTCTGCCTGAGGAGTATGGTATTGTATCCTATCTCTACGCCTTTGTGGCCTTCTTTAACATCCTGTATACTTATGGGATGGAAACGGCCTTTTTCCGGTTTGCCAATAGGCCCGAGTCGGATGCAAAGGCAGTATATAACCGCGTATTAAGCGCCATACTCGTCAGCAGTGCAATTTTAACGGCAGTGCTGCTGCTGGCTTCTGGTGCTATTGCACGCTACATCGGCTACCCAGACCAAAAGGAGTATATTGTTTGGTTGGCACTGGTACTGGCTATCGACGCTATCGTTGCGATACCATTTGCCTGGCTTCGGCATCAGAACAAGGCCATTAAGTTTGCCTCCATTAAGCTTTCCAACATCCTGATAACAGTAGCTGCCAACCTGCTTTTCCTGGTGTTTTTCCGTCATATCTATGAGGGTAAGTACCTGCAGGAGCTAAGGCCGCTGGTAAGTTATGTCTATGATCCTGATTTCGGGGTAGGCTATATTTTCCTTATCAACCTGGTAGCCAACGCACTGCTGTTGCCTATGCTATGGAAAGAACTTCGCATTTTCCGGTTTAAGCTGGATGTGGAGCAACTGAAGCCTATGCTGCAGTATGCTTACCCCCTGCTGTTTATGGGGCTAGCTGGCATGGTGAACGAGGTGCTGGACAGGCTGTTGCTGGAGCAGCGGCTGCCTGAGAACTTTTACCCAGGCATGAGCAATATGGCGGCTGTCGGCATCTACAGTGCCTGCTATAAACTCGCTATTTTCATGACGCTTACCATACAGGCGTTTCGGTATGCGGCTGAGCCGTTCTTCTTCTCACAATCAAAAGATAAAGACTCGCCGAAAACCTTTGCCACAGTCATGAAGTGGTTTGTGATTTTCTGCGCCTTCATATTTCTGTTCATCTCTGCCAACCTGGAAGATTTTGCTTACTTTATCGGGCCTGAATACTGGGACGGCCTTATGATCGTGCCTGTGCTGCTGCTGGCCAATCTATTTCTGGGTGTGTACTACAACCTTTCGGTATGGTTTAAGCTGACAGATAAAACACACTTTGGCACCTACATCAGCTTCGGCGGCGCGGCCATCACTGTACTTTTCAACCTGCTGCTCATTCCTATACTTGGCTATATGGGCTCAGCTATTGCCACACTTGTCTGCTATTTTAGCATGGCATTGGTGAGCTATATTTTGGGCCAGCGCCACTATCCTATCCCTTACCCGGCCAAAAGTATACTTGCCTATGTGTTGCTGGCAATTGGGCTGGTGTGGCTGGCCTTAGGTATTGACATTGAGGGCTTTTGGCTCCGCCATGCTTATCACTTGGCATTATGCGGGGCCTTTCTGGCGATTGTGTGGTTGCGGGAGCGCCCTGGCTTCCTTAAACTTTAATGCATATATTTAAAGATGATGAACAACAAGATCCTTTCGGTTAACGTCATTAACCAATCTAAGCACGATTTACCGAGTTACCAAACCATACACGCTGCGGGCATGGACCTGCGGGCAAACCTGGAGACAGCCGTTACGTTGAAGCCACTGCAACGCGCCCTCATCCCGACAGGCCTTTTTATTGAGCTGCCAGAGGGGCACGAGGCGCAGATTCGCCCGAGAAGCGGCCTGGCGTATAAGCACGGAATCTCTATTGTAAACAGCCCGGGCACCATAGATGCTGATTACCGTGGCGAGATAAAAGTGCTGCTGGTTAACCTGTCGGATCAGGATTTTGTGGTGGAAGACGGCGAGCGTATTGCCCAGATGGTAGTGGCCAAGTATGAGCGCGTGGCGTGGCAGGAGGCAACCAGCCTGCAAGATACCGACCGCGGCGCGGGCGGCTACGGCAGCACCGGCACCAAGTAAGTATAACTTATACTTACAAAGCATCTTATAGAGAAAAATCTATTGTTAAATAAAGTATAGCTGCAGCAGGCGCTGTAGTTTAAATAAAACTTGAAACCATAAAAAAGCTATGAGGATTATCATACCGATGGCCGGCATGGGTAAGCGCATGCGCCCCCATACTCTTACAGTTCCAAAACCACTTATACCTATCGCGGGCAAGCCTATTGTGCAGCGCCTGGTGGAGGATATCGCTAAAGTATGCCATGAGCCGATTGAGGAAGTGGCATTCATCATCGGCCATTTCGGTGAGGAAGTGGAGAACGACCTAAGAGAAATCGCCACTAAAATTGGCGCTAAAGGAACAATTGTGTACCAGGAGGAAGCGCTGGGAACAGCTCATGCCATACTTTGCGCCAAGGAGTCTTTAGAAGGAAAAGTAGTTGTGGCTTTTGCCGACACGCTTTTCAAGGCTGATTTCCAGCTCGACACCAATGCTGACGGCACTATTTGGGTGCAGCGCGTGGAGGATCCGCGTCCGTTTGGCGTTATCAAGCTGAACGAGAACAACGAGATTACCGATTTTGTAGAAAAACCACAGGAGTTTATCTCTGATTTGGCCATTATCGGTATCTACTACTTCCGCGATGGCGCTTACCTGCGCGACGAACTGCAGTACCTGCTCGATAACGACATCAAGGATAAAGGTGAGTACCAACTGACCAATGCCCTGGAGAACATGAAGAACAAAGGCACTAAGTTTATACCTGCCGTTATCTCTGAATGGTTAGATTGCGGAAATAAAAACGCAACTGTTTATACTAACCAACGCTATTTAGAGTATATAAAGGATGAGGAAGGCCTGGTGGCCTCGTCAGCGAAGCTGGAGAACGCAGTGATTATCCCGCCTGTGTACATTGGCGAAAATGCACAGATCACCAACTCGGTGGTTGGCCCGCATGTTTCTATAGGCAACGGCACAAACGTAACCAACTCCGTGGTGAGCAACTCCATTATTCAGGAGAACACCACCCTTAAAAACGGCAACGTTGCAAACTCAATGCTCGGCAACTTTGTTGTGTATGAGGGGCGCCAGTCTGACCTCAGCCTTGGCGACTACAATACACTTGCGGAGTAAACCATGACTACTACATTCAGAAACATTATACTTGCCACCTGCTGCCTGGCTTTTATAGCCCCAGCAGAAAGCACGGCACAATCCTCAAAAAAGAAAAAAGCCAAAGCCGCACAGGAGGCACCAGCACCGCAGGTGCAGGCCCTAAACGAGCGCGACAGGCAGATAAGTGAGGCGATGTTTCTGGATGGGATGAAATACTTTATGCTGGAGGACTATCAACAAGCCCTCCAGCTTTTTCAAAAGGCGTATACCGTAACTCCGGGCAATGCTGCACTTAACTATAAGATCGGCGAAACCTACCTGCACCTGAAGGAGTCAAAATCGGCTATGCCTTTTGCCCTGGCGGCTGTAAACCTGGAGAAGAAAAACGCCTACTATTACCTGCTGCTGGCTCAACTGCATACAGAGCAAAAGCAGTACGACGCTGCCGCACAGGCATTCAATGACCTGTTACGCAACGTTCCAAACTCCAACGAATATTTATTCAACCTTGCCGATTTATACTTGTCTCAGTCGCGCTACGATGATGCCCTGCGCACCTACGACCGCATAGAGAAGGAATTTGGCGAAATGGAGCAATTACTGGTTAACCGCCAGCAAATATACTTGCGCCAGAAGAATGTTGACAAAGCCATTGCCGAGGGCGAAAAACTCCTGAAATCAAATCCTTCGGATGTTCGCTACTTTTTATCGCAGGCTGAGCTATACAATGCCTCCCGCCGACCTGATGAAGCCATCAATACTTTAAATAAAGCACTGCGCCTGGAGCCCGGCAACCCGTTTGCCCACCTGATGCTTTCGGACCTTAAGCGCCAGAAAGGTGATCTGGGGGAGTCGGAGCGGCAGGTAAAATTAGCCTTTGCCAGCTCTGACCTTGACATTGACACCAAGGTGCGTATACTTGTAGATTTTATTCGGCAGCTGCCTAACCCGCAGATTGAGCCTGTAGCCTTAGATCTGGTAGATTTAACGATAGAAACACACCCTGAGGAAGCCAAAGCCTACGCCGTAGCCGCAGACCTGCAAACAATTGTCGGCAGAAAAGAGGTAGCCCGCAATAATTACCTCAAAGCGGTAAAACTGGATGACTCACACTTTAAGATTTGGCAGCAGATTGTTTTGCTGGATGCTGAGTTAGAGCAACCTTCTGAAATGGTGAAGCATGCGGAGCAGGCGCTGGAGTTGTTCCCAAACCAGGCTGTTTTCTGGTTTTACAGCGGCACAGGTCACCTGATAGAAAAGAATTTTGAGAAAGCCGTAAAGGCACTTGAGTACGGAAAACGCCTATCCATAAACGAACCTGAGTTAGCCATGCAATTTAACATGCAGTTGGGGGATGGCTACAACTCACTAAATGACTTTAAAAAATCTGATGCCGCTTATGATGCCGTATTGGCTCAGGATGCTAACAACGAGCACGTGCTTAACAACTACAGCTATTTCCTGTCGCTGAGAGGTGAGCACCTGGACCGTGCCAAGCAAATGGCTGAGCGGCTGGTAAAAAATCACCCCACAAACCCTACCTACCTGGACACCTATGCTTGGGTGCTCTACAAAATGGGCAACTTTACAGATGCACGCAAGTACCTGGAGCAGGCTGTTGCTATTTCTGATGACGCTACTATTGTAGAGCATTACGGCGATGTGCTGTATAAACTGGGCAAAAAAGAAGAAGCCGTAAGCCAGTGGCAAAAAGCCAAACTTAAAGGCGAAGCCTCCGCCTTTATCGACAGAAAGATAAAAGAGAAAAAACTTTATGAGTAAGCATCTATTGCTTTTAGTTTTCGGCTTGCTGCTTTTGGCAAGCTGCAAGAAAGATAATGTACCTACCTCCGCCACTGCCGCCACCACTGCCATTGGTGCTGTAAAAGTAGATAACCTGGATTTCGAGTACCTCACCAGCAAAGGCCAAGTAACCCTGAATGATAAAAACGACAACCTGTCCTCCGGTGTAAGTATCCGCATGCAGAAAGACAGTGTGATTTGGATTTCGGTGCTTCCAGGGCTTGGCATTGAAGCTGCCCGTATGATGCTGACGCAAGACTCGGTATACTTTATGAACCGCCTTAAGAGAGAATATGCAGCCACAGATTACCGTTTTCTGCGCAATAAACTGCAGGTAGATATTGATTTTGAGGTACTGCAGGCTATACTGTTAGGCAATTATCAGGCGATAGGTTCAGAAAAAGTCATGAGCCAGGACCAGCAGCACCATGTACAGCAGCAACGCCAGAACCTTACCTTCGACTACTTCATCAGCAACCTGAATAATAAACTGGAGCAACTAAACGCTAAAGATATTAACACAGGCAATACCATCACTGTAAAGTATAATAGCTTTGAGGCCATTGGGCAAGTGCCTTTTGCTTATGAGTTGGTGGCCCAGGTACTGCAAAAGGGCGAAGTCTCAGACTTTACCCTAAAACATAGCCGCGTTAACGTTTCTGAGGAGCCTCTCTCCTTTCCGTTTGGCGTTCCAAGCGACTATAAACACCTCACATTTAATTAAATCTCAGGGCCTGTTGGTTCTTCCGTTTTAGATTCACCATATTTGTAGACTGAGAGAAGAAGAACCATACGTTTTGATGAAGGCCCTTTACAGATTAGCCTTTTTCTTGCTTCTGCTAAGCCTGCCGTTTGTTACCGTAGCCCAAAAAGCAAAGTCTAAAGCGCAGCTAGAGAAGGAGAAAAAGGAAAACCTCAACCGAATAAAAGAAGCTAACCGAATTCTGCAGCAAACCAAGAAGCAGAAGCAAGCTTCTATTGGCCAGCTAAACGCCATTAAAGAAAAAATAACGGTACAGCAGGGCGTTATAGAAAACATCTCCCGCGAAATATACTTACTGGAGTCTGATGTACAGGAGACAGAAGGTATTGTAGGAGCACTGCAAAACGACCTTCAGAAGCTAAAGGAAGAGTATGCCACCATGGTGTACGCAGCATCTAAAACAGCGAACAGTTACAATAAGCTTATGTTCCTGTTCGCATCCGACTCATTTAACCAATTTGTGATGCGCCTGCGCTACCTGCAGCAGTACTCAGAGGCGCGCAAAAAGCAGGTTGAGCAGATAAGTAAAGTACAGGCTGCCCTAAACGGCCAGTTGGCTGTGCTGGAGTCTAAAAAGGATCAGAAGAAAAAGCTGTTAGGCAAACAGTTGGACGAAAGCCAAAACCTGCAAGGCCTAAAGCAGCAGCAGGATACGATGATATCGCGCCTAAGCCAGCAGGAAAGCGGCCTGAAGAAGGAAGTGGCAGAGCGGCAGCAAGCGGTAAAAAAACTGGACAACCTGATTGCAGACATAGTGCGGGAAGAAATTGCCCGTGCAGCGCGCGCAGCACGTGAGGCAGGCAAAGCAACCAGCGGCAGCCCTAACAAGGTAACACTAACACCAGAAGCCGCACTTATTTCATCCTCTTTTGCAGGTAACAAAGGCAGGCTTGCATGGCCAGTAGAGCGCGGCTTTGTTTCACAAAAGTTTGGTCGCCACAATCACCCGGTTTTAAAGGGCGTGGTAGTAGAAAACCGTGGTGTAGACATTCAAACGGCGCAAGGCGCTACAGCCCGTGCCATTTTTGAGGGTAAGGTACTAACAGTAGCAACTGTGCCAGGCATGAACAACATTGTGATGGTACAGCACGGCGAATACTTTACAGTCTACGCAAAGCTGAAAACCGTAACAGTGAAGCCTGGCCAAAGTATAAAGCTGAAAGACACCATCGGCACAGTTTACACTGACAGCGACGGCACAACAGAACTGCAGTTCCAGATCTGGAAGAACAGCTCAAACATGAACCCGGAAAGCTGGATTGCCAAACCGTAACAAAAGATATCTTGCTGTAAATGAAGAAAGCCACAGCAAATGCTGTGGCTTTCTTCATTTGGCTTGCCTCCCCCAGGCAAGCCAACTTGATAACTAAAGGTCTGTTTGTGATATAATCCAGAACAGCACCGGGTAAAAATAAAAAAACACCCCACAGTGTAGGGTGCCTTTCCAAGCTATGAAAACAAACTTAATATTTATATCTATAAGCAAGCCTTACCGGCTGCTGAGACTTCGTATCACTAAATTACAACCTCCTTTGTAGAAATGCAACACTGAGGCAAAAACTAATTGCTATTTACTGAAGCATCTTTGTATAGCTATACTGCTATTTTAAAGTAAAGTTTCAGAATTTAGCTCTTATTTCTGAAACAGTAACAAATGCAATAAAGTTGCATTGAAGGTTAAAAATTAACAGCTGCTCTATTAATTAAAAAGACAGGAATGAAACTATTTTATTCCCTTCTTTGATATCTGACATTACAAGTCGTGTGCCAAAACAAATAAATTTCATAATCTACTAATAATCAGACACCTCAAAACCTATCTACACCTTGGGTATTCCATTAATGGGACAAATTTTTTGACTTATTTCCTGATTATGGAAAATGGTAAAAGCATAGAGAAGATTAGTATTGAATTTAAGCTATAAACGAGGCAGCTTTTTGGGGCTAAGCCAAAAAAGTAAAGCATTTATACTTGTACTTAAATCTGGGGTTTTAAACTTATCGTATCTTAGATGGGTTTATTTAAAATATTAACCCTAATTTTGTAACACACTTTTAAAGATTAATGACATGGGTATCACCAACATTTTCTTATTTATTGGAGGCCTAGGCGGTACAGAAGTAGTTCTGATTTTATTCGCTATTCTGTTACTGTTCGGCGCTAAACGTATTCCTGAGCTGGCTAAAGGTCTTGGCCGCGGCATCCGTGAATTTAAGGACGCTACCAAAGAGATCAAAAGTGATATTGAGAGCTCGGTAAAAGACGACAATAACACTACAAAGTAATTTCTTTCCCACAGAAGTATAGTTTTTAAGGTAGCAGCACGTGTGCCTTAATATCATATTCCTCTTCCTGGGGGACCTGGGAGGAGGTGAGATGATGGTTATCTTAACCGCCATCCTTTTGTTGTTTGGTGCAGACAGGATTCCTAACATGGCTCGCTCTTTAGGGCGAGGTATGCGGGAGTTTAAGGACGCCACAAACAACATTAGACACGAACTAGAGCAATCCATTAAAGACGATCTTAAGTCCAAAGAAGATTGAGACAGTATAATTCGCTACACGAAATACGCACAGACATTGCCGGTGGCCAGGTCTCGTGCAGGCAATTAGTAGAGCAATACCTCCAGAATATTAAGGAGAGAGCCGAGTTAAATGCCTTTCTGGAAGTTTTTGAAAAAGAAGCATTGGCTCAGGCTGATGTTGTAGATAAAAAATTAGCAGACGGTGCGGCTGGTAAGCTGGCAGGTATGGTGATAGGTATAAAGGATGTGCTAGCCTATGAAGGTCACAGCCTGCAAGCCTCCAGCCAGATCCTGAACGGCTTTAAGTCGCTTTATACTGCTTCTGCGGTACAACGCCTGCTGGCCGAGGATGCTGTTATAATTGGCCGCCAGAACTGTGACGAGTTTGCAATGGGTGCCTCTAACGAAAACTCATCCTTCGGGAATGTGCTGAATGCTGATGATCATACCCGAGTGCCAGGCGGCTCTTCGGGTGGCTCTGCCGTAGCCGTTCAAGCTGACCTTTGCCTGGCCTCTATCGGTTCCGATACAGGCGGCTCGGTGCGTCAGCCAGCTTCGTTCTGCGGCGTTATTGGCCTAAAGCCTACTTATTCCCGCATTTCCCGCTACGGGCTTATTGCCTATGCCTCTTCTTTTGACCAGATTGGCTTGATTACAAAAAGCGTAGAAGATGCGGCCCTGCTGCTAGAGGTTATGGCCGGCCAAGACGGCATGGATAGCACTGCCAGCCAGCGCGAGGTACCAGCCTATAGCCAGCTGCTGCAAACGGATAAGAAGTATAAGATCGGATATATCCGCGACTGCTTTGAGCGCGAAGGTCTCGAAACAGAAGTAAAAGACGCCATACTTGGTGTAAAGGATATGCTGCGCGATGCAGGCCATGAAGTAGAGGCTGTGGACTTCCCATACCTGGATTTCATGGTGCCAACCTACTATATCCTGACTACCGCAGAAGCCAGTTCTAACCTGGGCCGCTACGATGGCGTAAAGTATGGCTATCGCTCAAACAATGTAACGGACCTTACATCGTTGTACAAGAAGACAAGAGCCGAAGGTTTTGGCCAGGAAGTACAGCGCCGTATTGTGTTAGGCACCTTTGTTCTCAGCGCCGATTACTATGACGCCTATTACACCAAGGCACAGAAGGTGAGACGCCTTATAAAAGAGAAGACCGACGAGTTGCTGCAGCAATATGATTTCCTTATATTGCCTACGGCTCCTACTACTGCTTTTAAAATAGGAGAAAACACAGCGAACCCGTTAGCCATGTACCTGGCTGATATCTTTACAGTCCAGGCCTCACTTGCAGGCGTGCCAGCCATCTCTATTCCGGTGGGGCGCGATGCCAACGGCCTGTCCATCGGGTTGCAGTTAATGACCCGCTCATTTGAGGAGCCGCAATTGCTTGCTTTCTCAAATTACATCCTGGACAAGATAACCGTTGAAGCCTAAACCTTGACATGACTTACAGCAAATTCTTTACATTGCTAACGGCTATGGCTGGCAGCATCTGCGCATTAAGTGCCAGTGCTATCGGCCATAGCCGTTTAGCTGAAACACCAACTATTTCCGGCGAGCCTGCTTCCATCGCCACAGATTCTCTCAAATTAAAACCAGCTACTGCCACCGACACTACGGTGTTTATACTGACACCTGAGGAACTGGCTTTGATGGTAGAAATCGTGCCTAACGAGCCGCACGAGGTAATTGCCGATAGGCTTAGCTGCCTGGAAGCAGATATTCCACTGGTATACAATGATTTTGTAAGGAATTTCATCGATTACTTTACCATCCGTAACCGCAAGTATACACGCACCATGCTCACGCGCGAGAATGTATACTTCCCTCTTTTTGAGAAATACCTCAAGAAACACAACATGCCGGAAGAGCTTAAGTATCTGGCTATTGTAGAATCCGGCTTAAACCCGTTGGCGCAGAGCCCTGTAGGCGCAGCTGGACTGTGGCAGTTCATGAAACCTACCGGCAGGGAATACGGGCTGCACCAGACACAGTACATAGATGAGCGCCTGGACCCTGAGAAATCCACGGAGGCTGCCATGCTCTTTCTGCGCCGCCTGCACAAGTATTACGGCGATTGGGAACTGGCGCTGGCGGCTTACAACTGCGGCCAGGGCAACGTGAACAAAGCCATTCGCAGAGCAGGAGGCAAAAAATCTTTCTGGGATATTTTCCCGTACCTGCCGCGTGAAACCAGAGGTTATGTGCCAAGTATGACCGCTGTGCGTTATGCCATGCACTACGCCGGCGAACACAACATCTTCTCTGATTCTATACTTTATCAGCCGGAGGTAGCTTACTTGGAAATAAAACAGGAACTGGAGCTGGATAAACTGGCAAAGGAACTGCACCTAACTCCTAAAGAACTACTGGCTCTGAACCCAGAGCTGAAGCAAAACACCATTCCTGGCAACAAGTATAAGCTGCGTGTGCCGTCAAGCAGAACCGCTTTACTGGCCACTGCCGAAGACCAAAGCTGTATACTTTTAGCCGCAGCCCCTGCCGCTCATCAGCCGAAGGCGCAAGAGCAAACACCTGTTATGCTGGCATCTGCTAAAACGGAGGCAACCCCATCAGATAATAAAACCACTGAAAGCCTGACAAAGGTTGTTTATACGGTGCAAACAGGAGACAACCTTACCAGCATTGCCAGAAAGCACGATGTTACAGTAGAGCAGCTAAAGGAGTGGAATGATCTGAGTAACACCAATATAAAACCGGCTCAGAAGCTTCAGGTTATGCAGCAAGGGCAGGCTTTAGCAAGCACTGCACCAGCTGCCACCGACAGTAAACTTAATGCAAAGTTTGTTGTGGAGAAAAAAGAGATGATCTACCACGTACAGCCAGGCGATACGCTTTGGCAAATATCCCGCAAGTATGACGGAATAAGTATAGATCAGATTAAAAAACTTAACAAGTTAAAGTCTAATAACCTAAAGCCGGGTCAGAAACTGATCCTGAGTTAGGCAACAGTAGCATTTGCTACGCCAGGAGCACCTTCTTTACAGGAGGTGCTCTTTGTTTATAATGTGTTACAAATATGCAGCGATGTTAAAAAAATAATAATTTCTGCACTCATAACTATTGCACCACTTATCTTTGAAGGTCAGCTTTGGATTAACGGTAAATTCTTATAAAATTGGTCTTTAACCAGATATACTTGGGGAAAAGTTAAAGACGTGTAACCCGGCTGAGAGAGTACATTACTTACAACAACACAACAAATGATTAAAGTAAACAAAGAGGACGCCCTTAATTATCACATGGACGGCAAGCCCGGCAAGATTGAGGTAGTACCAACCAAAATGGTGAGTACGCAGCACGATTTAGCACTGGCATACTCTCCGGGTGTTGCAGAACCTTGCAAGGAAATTTACGCTGATAAAGATAATGTATATAAGTATACCGCTAAGGGCAACCTGGTAGGTGTAATCTCTAACGGTACGGCCGTATTGGGTCTTGGCAACATAGGCCCCGACGCGTCTAAGCCAGTAATGGAAGGGAAAGGCGTGCTTTTCAAAAAGTTTGCCGGTATTGATGTATTTGACATTGAAATTGACAGCACAGATCCGGAGGAGTTCATCCGTATTGTAAAATCGCTGGAGCCGACATTTGGTGGTATCAACCTGGAGGATATAAAGGCGCCGGAGAGCTTCAAGATAGAAAATGCACTGAAAACGCAAATGAATATCCCGCTGATGCACGATGATCAGCACGGCACTGCTATTATCTCATCTGCTGCCCTCCTGAATGCGCTGGAGCTGGTAGCTAAGAAAATCGATGAGATTAAAATGGTGATAAACGGCGCCGGAGCCGCTGCCATTGCCTGTGCCAAACTTTACGTATCTCTGGGTGTGCAGCTCGATAACATCGTCATGTTTGATAAGGACGGAATTATACGCCCAGAACGCAATGACCTGGATATCTACAGAGCGCAGTTTGTGACCACACGTAAAATCAATACGCTGCAGGAGGCTATGCAAGATGCGGATGTGTTTGTAGGCCTTTCAGCAGGCAATGTGCTGCCGCCTCAGTACGTGCAACTGATGGCAAACGACCCGATCATTTTCGCACTGGCCAACCCGGACCCGGAAATACCTTACGAGGCAGCAATGGCTACGCGTGAGGATCTGATTATGGCCACTGGTCGCTCAGATCATCCTAACCAGGTAAACAACGTACTTGGTTTTCCATACATTTTCAGAGGTGCCTTGGATGTGCGTGCTACCGAGATAAACGAGGAAATGAAACTGGCCGCTGTGCGCGCGCTGGCCGAACTGGCGAAAGAACCCATACCGGAGATTGTGAACAAAGCCTATGGCGATAATACAATCAGTTTCGGACGCTTTTATCTTATACCAAAACCACTGGACCCACGTCTGATCACCACCGTATCTCCGGCAGTGGCAAAGGCCGCCATGGAAAGCGGTGTGGCCCGCAAGCCGATCACCGACTGGGAGGCTTACGAGCAGGAGCTTAAGGAGCGCATCGGCATCGACCAGAAGCTGATGTCGCGCATTACCACACAGGCGAAGAAAGACCCTAAAACAGTGGTGTTTGCCGAGGCAGACCATTATAAAATACTGAAGGCTGCCCAGATCGTGAAGGAGCAGCGCATTGCCAATCCTATACTTTTAGGTAACCCAGAGCGCATCCAAGCCATTATTGCAGAAAACAACATGGACCTGGAGGGTGTGCAAATCATTAACCCAATAACCGAAGAGGCTAAAAAAGAAGAGTATGCGCAGCAGTTGTACCAGATGCGCCAGCGCAAAGGCCTGACCCTTTTCGATGCGCAACGACTGATGCGCGACCGCAACTACTTTGGCAGCATGATGCTGAATACAGGAGAGGCAGACGCACTTATCTCTGGCCTTACCCGCGACTACTCTAAAACCATAACTCCGGCCCTGCAAGTGGTAGGCGTGGAAGAAGGTATAAATAAGGTGGCCGGCATGTATATTATACTTGGCCCTAAAGAGCCATACTTCTTCTCAGATACTACGGTAAACGTAAACCCAACTGCAGACGAACTGGTAGATATTATTGGCCTTACAGCCCGTACGGTTCGCTTCTTCGATACCGAGCCGCGCGTAGCCATGCTCTCCTACTCTAACTTTGGCTCTGTGCGGGGCGATATTCCGAACAAGGCCGCAGAGGCGGTGCAGAAGGCTAAAAAGCGTTACCCGGAGTTGCTGATAGATGGCGAGATGCAAGCCAATACTGCTTTGAACAAAAGCCTGTTGCGCGAGCATTATCCGTTTAGCGAGTTAGCTGAGAAAGGCGCTAACACATTAATCTTCCCTACCCTTACATCAGGCAACATTGCCTATAAGGTGCTGCAGGAAATAGGTGGCGTTGAGGTGATCGGCCCCGTGCTGATGGGCATGCGCAAACCAGTACATATTCTTCAGCTTGGCTCTTCCATCCGCGATATCGTGAACATGGTGGCCATTGCTGTCGTAGATGCTCAGAACTATAATAATCAACATATATAGATGATAGCCTATATCGATGGCAAGCTGACGCACAAAGATCCAACCTACGTCATTATTGAAACTAATGGCGTAGGTTATCAGATCAAGATTTCGCTTAGCACCTACTCTTCGTTACCGGCAGGCGAGCGCTGCAAATTGCATACTTACCTGCACATAAAAGAGGATGCCCATACTTTGTATGGCTTTACTACAGTGGCAGAGAAAGAGGCTTTTTTGCATCTTATCTCCATTTCCGGCGTTGGCCCGAATACAGGTCTGATGATCCTTTCTTCGCTCTCTGTGGAGGAAATACAACAGGCTATCGTTCGGGAGGATGTGCGCACTATACAGCACGTGAAAGGTATAGGAGCCAAAACAGCCCAACGTATCATTCTGGAGCTGAAGGATAAAATAAAAAAAGAGGTACTGCTATCGGACGCTCCTGCCTCTGCTGCTGCACACAATACGAACCGTGCCGAGGCGTTATCAGCATTAGTAACTTTGGGCTTTGCCAAGAACGTTGCCGAGAAAACGTTGGATGCCATTATCAAACGCGAGGGAGGAAATCTGAGTGTTGAGGAGTTGATTAAGTTTGCGTTGAAATCTTCATAAGAGAGAATATCCTATTTTGATCTGGAAAAGTAAAAAGCACAACCTGCTGCTTGCCACGGTTGCTACTGTTTCTTTGTTGGCCTGGTGGTCTCGGGCGGAAGGGCTGCGCGTGCCAGATCAGTATAATGCCGGTATACTTCAAAGCTTCTTGCACTGGCAAGACACCGTTCGTCAGGATACGGCCAAGTATATTCCGAGCCGCAAACCAACTTTTACCCCCTCCGACCGCTACGGCAACCCTTTCGGCGCCCGCAGCAGCAACTCTCCTTTGTTGCTGGGCCAACCCAGTAACCTGCAGCTGAACGTGGAGTTGGATGATAGCCTGCAGCAGTACAACATTACTGAAACCATTGGCGATAGTATCATGTACCGTCCGCCATCTTCTATGTCGATGCGGGAGTACTCGGAGTGGCAGCAGCGTGAGGCTATCCGTAACTATTGGCGCGCTAAATCTGCTGGCCTGGATGGCGAGAGTGTGGTAAGCAGCAACCGCCTGATACCTAAACTATACATCAGTCCGGTGTTTGATCGGATCTTCGGGGGTAATTATGTGGATATTCAGCCAAATGGTAACGTATCGTTGAAGTTTGGCGCCCGCTTTAACCGTAACGAGAACCCAACCATACCGCTCAGCCAGCAACGCACCGGCGACTTTGACTTTGAGCAAAATATCTCCTTGAATCTGGTAGGTAAGATAGGCGAGAAAATGCGCCTGAACTTTAACTGGGACAACAACGCCAACTTCGACTTCGAGAACAACATGAAGCTGGATTATACCGGCTACGAAGAGGAAATTATACGTAAGGTGGAGGCCGGTAACGTAAGCCTGCCGCTCAACAACTCGCTTATAACAGGTGCACAGAACCTGTTTGGCGTGAAGGCGCAGCTGCAGTTTGGCCGCCTCGGTGTTACCACCATTGCCTCCAGTGTGCGTGGCACTAACGATGAGGTTGTCATCCAGAATGGTGGCCAGAATAAGCCTTTCGAGATTAGGGTAGATGGCTATGACCGCGATCGCCACTTCTACCTGTCGCAGTTCTTCAGAAGCCGTTACAATGATGCGCTTAAAAACCTGCCGCTCGTAAATTCAGGTATCGTGATACGGCGCGTGGAACTTTATGTAACCAACAACAGCCGCTCTACAGAGAATCTCCGCAACATGGTGGCTTATATGGACCTCGGCGAAGCTAACCCTTTCCGTGAGACCTTCGATAATGGCAGACCTGCCACTGCCCCTGCCGATAACCAGGCCAACTCGCTTTACAGTCGTGTTTCACCGCAGAACAGCGCTGCCCGCAGCAACTCCCGTGTGGATGGCTACCTGCAGTCGCTGGGGCTGGAAAAAGGAATAGACTTTGAGCATGTGCGCGCGCGTAAACTGGAGCCCAATGAGTATAAATTTAATCCGCAGCTAGGGTATATCTCCCTTAACTCCGCCCTGCTGCCCGACCAGGTGCTGGGTATAGCCTTTGAGTATACCTACAACGGCAAAACCTATCAGGTTGGCGAGTTGATGGATAGCTACCAGAACCTGGAGTCTGATCAGGTAATACACATGAAGTTGCTGCGCGCCACTAACCCATCTTTGGACTACCCAACCTGGGACCTGATGATGAAAAACGTGTATGCTCTGGATGCTACACAAATAAACCGTGAAGACTTTAAACTGCAGATCGTTTACAAGGATGACGAGACAGGCGTAGACCTGACAAGTATAAAAGAGCCGAGCCCGATCCAGAACATTCCGCTGGTGGAGGTGCTTAACCTGGATAACGTTAACTCAAACAACGATAAGCCAAGCGACGGCAACTTTGACTTTCTACCAGGTATTACAATAGACACTGAGAGCGGCCGCATATACTTCCCGCAGGTAGAGCCATTTGGCGACTACCTGGCCAGCAGGCTGGAAGGCTACCCTAATCTTATTGAGCAGTACGTGTTTCAGGAGCTTTATGAGCAGACGCAGACCGATGTGCAGCAGAACAATGTAAAGGCGAAATTTTACATCAAAGGCAGGGTACGTTCTACTGCCACAGACGAAATCATGCTGCCGGGCTTCCAGATTGCAGAAGGGTCAGTGGCCGTGTACTCTGGCGGCACACGCCTGCAGGAAGGCACCGATTACCAGGTGTTCTACGACCTTGGCCGCATCAAAATTTTGAACCCAAGCTACCTTAACTCGGCCAACGACCTGCGCGTGACCTATGAAAAGGCTGAGCTGCTGAACATACAGCCACGCACCATGCTGGGCGCCCGTTTCGACTACCGCCTGAACG
Source organism: uncultured Pontibacter sp. (assembly GCF_947495565.1). Taxonomy (GTDB): domain Bacteria; phylum Bacteroidota; class Bacteroidia; order Cytophagales; family Hymenobacteraceae; genus Pontibacter. The sequence continues at coordinate 31,215 of NZ_CANLZM010000003.1, read as the reverse complement.
ATGACGTTAACTTAGGAGCCACGGTGCTGCACCTAAACGAACAGACTTTTATTAACCGCGTAAGTATAGGCGACGAGCCAACCAACAACACCATCTACGGCTTCGATGTAAATATGCAGAAGGAGTCCAGGATGCTGACGCGCTTTGTGGACGCCATTCCGCTGATCCAGACAAAAGCACCTTCGCTGATTACTTTTAGCAGTGAGTTTGCGCAGCTGGTTCCGGCCAAGTCCAAATCCAACGCCAACGAAGACGGAGCCTCTTACCTGGATGATTTTGAAGGAGCCGAAACACCGTACAGCCTGGGTGGCTTTAACAACAGCACCTGGCGCGTGGCGGCCACTCCTGCCCCGCTTATACCTGGGCAAGGTTTAGAATATTCTTACAACCGCGCCAAGCTTGCCTGGTATACGGTAGATCAGATTTTCTACCGCGACAACAATAACCTCAAGCCGGACAATATTACGGATCAGGAGCTTGAGAACCATTATGTGCGCCCAGTTAGGAGAACTGAAATTTTCCCGGGACGTGATGCAGAGGTATCCAACAGCTTTGAGTATACTTTTGACTTGGCTTACTACCCTCGTGAGCGTGGCCAGTATAACTACAACCCTAACTTAACACCGCAGGGCCTGCTGACAGGCGACCCGCGTAATAATTGGGGCGGCATCAGCCGTGAGATATCCTTTGATACAGATTTCGACAATGCCAACATTGAGTATGTGGAGTTCTGGATGATGGACCCGTTTATGTCAGGTGCAAAGGGCAGGGACGGTGCATTTGAAGGAAACATCAATAGCCAGGATCCGGGCCAGCTGGTGCTTAACTTAGGTAATGTATCCGAGGATATCCTGAAGGACAACGAATATGCTTTTGAAAACGGTTTGCCCGCCGATGCCACTGATGTTCAGAACCTGGAGGAAACAATCTGGGGACGTATAACACAGCAGCAGTTCCTGACAGACGCGTTTACAGGCATACCGGGCGGCAGGCAGCGGCAGGATATCGGACTTGATGGCTTAAATGATGCGGATGAGGCTACTTTCTTCCGGAATACATTTCTGGATCGCATACCAGGTACACCGCCGCAATCGGTAATAGACGACCCATCGGCTGATAACTTCTTCCATCACCTTGACCCGGTTTATGATCAGCAAAACGCAGGCATCCTGCAGCGCTACAAGAACTTCAATGGCATGGAGAACAACTCCCCGGAGAACAGCCGCTTTGCCAACTACGCCTTTCCGGATAAAGAAGACCTGAACGGGGATAACGTTATCACAGACCTGGAGCAGTATTACGAGTATAAAATCAACCTGACGCCGGGCCAACTGAATATTGGGCAAAACTACATAGTGGATAAAGTGGAAAGCAATGCCGGGGCAACCTGGTATCAGTTCCGGGTGCCAGTGCGCCAGCCAACAGGTTCTGTGGGCAACATCAACGGCTTTAAGTCTATTCGCTTCATGCGCCTGTACATGACCGGCTTCTCCGACCCTGTGGTGCTGCGTATGGCCCAGTTTCAGTTTATAGCCAACCAATGGCGCAAGTTTGAGCAGCCACTGACGGAGGGCACGCCTTGCCTTACCTGTACCGACGATGCCCGCAGCTTTACGGTATCAACAGTTAACATCGAAGAAAACGGACCGCAGAACCAAGTATCAGAAAACAGCATCCCATACGTGGTTCCTCCGGGCATTGACCGCCTCCGCGACTACGCCTCTACCAACGACCGCCGCCAGAATGAGCAGTCGCTGCAACTATGCGTGGAAGACCTAAAAGACTCTTTCTCTAAAGCGGTGTTCAAAAACATTAACCTGGACCTGCTTGCTTATAAAGAGCTGAAGATGTTTATACATGCACAGTCGGATGAGCCGGGCATACAGGATGGCGAGATGCAGGCATTTATCCGTATCGGCACAGACTTTACGCAAAATTATTACGAGTATGTAGTGCCGCTGAAGTTCACACCGCCCGGCAGCAACACGGCAACAGCTATCTGGCCAACCGAAAACGAGGTAAACATTCCGCTGCAGGAGCTGGTGGATGCCAAAGCGGAAAGGAACAAAAAGGCACCGGGCAGTATCTTTGCACCCTACTCCGTAAATACTGCCGATGGCAAGATAATACGCATAGTGGGCAACCCGGATTTTAGCGAAGTAGAGGGTATCATGATCGGTATCCGGAACCCATCTGATGTTAACACGGATGCTCGCCAGCACTCGGCCTGTATCTGGGTAAACGAGCTGCGCGTGGCTGACTTTGTGAACCGAACTGGTTGGGCCTCCAACGCCCGCCTGAATGCTAAACTGGCTGACTTTGCCAACGTAACGGCCACTGGTGCTTATACTACGGTAGGTTTTGGCGGGCTACAGCAGCCCCTGTCGCTGCGCTCCAGAGATGACATTGCTCAGTTTGATGTGAGTGCCAACATGGTGCTGGACAAATTTTTGCCAGAGCAGTGGGGCGTAAAAGTGCCTATGACGGTGCAGTATGGCGTAACCACCGCTCAGCCCCAGTACGACCCGCTGGACAAAGACATGCCGCTGGAGCAGTCGCTGACCAAGTTTGATGATGACGAGGCGCGCGATGCCTACAAAAAAGAAGTAATTACACAGGAGACGCGCAGAAGTATAAGTTTGCTAAACGTACGCAAGGAGCGGACAAACCCTGAGGATAAAGTTCGTGTTTATGACATTGAGAATTTTGCCCTCTCCTACTCTTACTCCGAACGCCTGTTCTCTGACATCGAAACCGACCGCGATTATACGAAAACCTATACTGGCGGCCTGGCTTATACTTATGATAACGCACCGAGAAGCTATCAGCCGTTTGCCAACAGCGAGAAACTGAACTCACCGTACCTGCGCCTGATCAAAGACTTTAACTTTTCGCTGTTGCCGAGCCGCTTCTCGTTCCGGGCTGACCTGAACCGTTTCTACAACGAAACATACTTGCAGCGCCCTGACCCGGAAACTCGTTTTGTTACAACCAGAGGCATCGAGCCGGTGTTCCAGAAGTCCTTCTTCTTTAACCGCATTTACGACATGCGCTGGGACCTGACCAAGAGCCTCTCGCTGGACTATACTGCCACGAACCGCTCTGTGGTGGATGAGCCGGATGGCCGTGTAAACAGCGATATAGATTCCTTGCAATACAAAAACGAAACGATCAGAGAAAACCTGCTGAGCGGAGGGCGTAACACAAACTTTAACCAGCTCATCGCCTTAAACTATAAACTGCCTTTCGAGAAGTTTCCGCTGACAGACTGGTTGAGCGCCGACACCCGCTACGCCACCACCTATATCTGGACGGCTGGCTCCACAGCTCTGAACCAGGACACCACTTTCAGGCTTGGCAACACGGCTGAAAATAACGTGGAGTTTAGCGTGAACGGTAGAGTAGATTTGGTAAAGCTGTACAACAAGGTAAAATTCCTGAAAAACGTAAACTCGCCAACGCCTGCCAAACCGGTTCCGGCTGCCGCTACAGACACAGCCGCTGCTAAGGCTCCAGCTGACCTGAAGTTCCTGAAAGGCCTGGCACGGGTACTGATGATGACACGCTCTCTGAACGTAACATACTTACAGAACCGTGGCTCCATGCTGCCGGGCTACCTGCCGGATACAGAGATATTCGGTTTTGATGATCGCTTTGAAGCACCAGGTGTGCCGTTTATACTTGGTAAGCAGTACGACCTGCACGAATTGTATAGCCGCGCCAACCGCAACGGCTGGTATACTGATAGCAGCCAATACTTAAACACACCTTTCAGCGGCATTTACAGCGAAACATTTACAGGCCGTGCCAATCTGGAGCCTTTCCGTAACTTTAACGTGACAGTGGATGTGCGTCGGGCAAAGTCTGAGATTGAGGAGGTGTTTTACCGCAAAGAGTTTGACGATTTTGGCAACGTAGGCACAGCAGACCAACGCCAGAATCCTTTTACCTCCGGCGCTTTCAGCACTTCGTTTATGGCACTGGGCACCTTGTTTGAGTCTACGGATGATGGTTTATCAGACGCCTTTGATCAGTTTGTACGGAACCGCCATGTGGTGCGCGACAAGCTGACAGACGCTAATGCCGCCGCCGGAGACTCAGGGTATAGCCTTAACTCGCAAGAGGTGTTGCTGAAGTCATTCCTGTATGCTTACCAGGGTAGGGAAATAAACGGATATGAAGCGAACGCGGAGAACCCGTTCAGCCGCCTGCCTATTCCGAACTGGAGCGTAACGTATAACGGCCTAGAGCGCCTGCCGATCTTCCAGAAATGGTTTAGCCAGATCAGCATTCTGCATGCCTACAACTCAAGCTACAATATTACCAGCTACTCTACCTCGCTGGCTTACCAGCAGGAGCCAAACGGTTTCCCGACGCAGCTAAATGAATTCGGGCGGATAGAGCCATACTACATCGTAAACCAACTAACTGTGGTAGAGCGCCTGGCTCCGCTGCTGGGGGTTAACTTCAGAACAAAAACTAACCTTACCGGCCGTCTGGAGTATAAATTGGAGCGCAACCTGTCGCTGAACCTGACGAATGCGCAGATTACCGAAACGAATGTGAAGGATTATGTAGTAGGCTTCGGCTACAGCACCACCAGCTTTAAAGTGCCGTTTACAAACACGACGCTGGACAATGAACTGACCATGCGCCTGGACCTGCAGGTGCGGGACAACCAAACCGTGCAACGCGCCATATTTACAGACGACGCGGGTGTAGAGCGCAGCCAGAACCAGATCACCAACGGTACACGCCAGCTGCAGCTGCGCCCAACTGTAGATTACGTACTGAGCCAGCGCCTGAACCTGCAGTTCTATGTATTACGTACAGTTTCAGACCCTAAAATCTCTACTTCGTTCCGCAACAGCGTAACCGAGGGAGGCGTTCAGCTGCGGGTAAGCCTGCAATAAAGTTTTAGCATTCGGAAAAAGGCCGTATTTTTGAAAAGTAATTAAAAAACACATATCACATGAACCTACCTGAAAACCTAAAGTATACAAAAGACCACGAGTGGGTGCGCGTAGAAGGCGATGTAGCTTACGTTGGCATCACTGACTTTGCTCAAAGCGAGCTTGGCGATATCGTTTATGTTGACATTGATACTGTAGACAAGCAGATCAGCCAGAACGACGTTTTCGGTACAGTAGAGGCCGTAAAGACTGTTTCTGACCTGTTCAGCCCACTGAGCGGCACTGTGCAGGAGTTTAACGATAAGCTGGAGAACAACCCGGAGCTGGTAAACTCTGACCCATACGGCGATGGCTGGATCATCAAAATGTCTATAGACGACGCGAGCCAGGTTGAAGAACTGCTTACTGTTGAGGGTTACCGCGAAGTAATCGGCCAATAAGTAAAGTATAGAATAGGTTTGATACTACGTTACAATCTATTCACTTTTATTTGGGCAGCAGTGATCCTACTGACGACACTGCTGCCCTCTACCTCCCTTCCTTCTTCCCTTTCCATCTGGGAGCTGATCTCTTTCGATTCCTTTGCGCACGTGTTCATGTTTTGTGTGCTTTGCTTCCTGATGATTGTGGGAATGTCCAAGCAGTTTACCTTTCCCCGACTGCACCACTACGCTATCCGGTTCAGCCTTTTTGCGAGCACCCTTTTTGGTATAGGTATCGAGCTGATGCAGCATTTCTTTATTTATGGCCGCCAAGGTGACATTATTGATGTAGTGGCTAACACATCCGGCTGTCTCCTTGGCATTGTGCTGTTTAAGCTGATTTATATTTGGTAGCAGAAGGTAGTTTTATACTTGGCTGCTTCTTTTTTTTACTTGCTTAGCCGCTGCTTCTGTATTTTGACTTAAACTATACTTGTTTTCTGCTGCTGATCCTAGGCTTTATATCCTGCTTGCTTCATTTCTGGCTTTGGCTCCCTCAAGGCCGGGAGGCCTCGTCTTCCAGCATCGCGCTGGGACCTTTTCCTTTGCTCCTGCGTCGCAATGCCTCGCTGTCGCTCGTCACCGGAAAAACTCCAAAGGCGCTCAACGGAATGACTGGGATCAGTTTTCAATAGCCACTGCTGACGGAGCTTGAACCGAACTCCCTCCCCTGTTTGGGGTAAGGGCCCTCGATAAAAAAGCCAGGCCGAGACGGGGTGAAGGAAAGTTCCCCGCCTTAGACAAGGAGGGGTTAGGGGTGGTTGGATGATGCAGCTAACGGAGCTTTTTATAAGTCCCCCTCCTGATGGTCAGGAAAATGAAATCGTTCACGAGCAATTCCCCTCTAGGGAGGGGCTGGGGTGGGTTTATACTTCTGCTGATAACTACTGCAACTATGGAACTTATGCTTCTGGTGTGGCAATAACAAGCTTCCCTCCTTAGCGAAGGAGGAGCGAGTGGTTGCACTACCTATACTTCGTATTCCTATTTTAGCAACATGAACAAGCTTTATACTTTATTCTTTGCCCTGTGCCTGGCTACTCCTGTCGTGCTGCAGGCACAGGATATGGCGCGCGTACGCCAAACTATTGACACTCTTACCTCTGAAAGCATGTATGGCCGCGGCTACACTTTTAGTGGTGACCTTAAGGCTGCGGAGTATATCAAAAACAGATTTAAGGAGATGGGACTGCAGCCTTTGGCAGGAGATGCATACTTCCAGGAGTTCAACTTCTCTGTTAACCGCATCATGGAAACACCGCAGCTGCAGGTAAACGGCAAAACACTTGTGCCAGGGCAGGATTTCGTAGCCAGATCTTCTTCCGCATCAGGGGCAGGAAATGCCGAAGTACTACCGCTTGATACGCTCATTTTTACAGATGCCGAAGCAGCCCAGAAATTCTTTCAGAAGAAGCTCACAAACAAAGCACTGGTCTACTCGCAGCAGGAGCAGAAGCGGTTGGCGCAGTTACCGGCACACTTTCAGCAACAGCTGCAACAGACAAAGCTGCACATTATACTTCAGCCTAAAAACCTGCTTACCACTGTAGCAAAACAGCAGGAGGCGGTGCCGGTGCTGGAGGTACTACAAAGCGCATGGTCCCAGCAGCCACAGCAAGTATACTTTAAAGTGGAGGCCGACCTGAACCCACAGCACCAGACGCAGAACGTGATCGGTTATATTCCGGGTAGCCAGCAACCGGATTCTGTGCTGGTATTTTCAGCGCACTACGACCACTTGGGCAGCCAGGGCAAAGGCCTGTATTTTCCGGGGGCCAACGACAACGCCAGCGGTACAGCCATGCTGCTGGAATTGGCGCAACATTACAGCCAACCCACTAACCGGCCAAAGTATAGTATGGCTTTTATTGCCTTTGCTGCCGAAGAGGCTGGTCTGCTTGGTTCTTCTCATTATGTGCGCAACCCGCTTTTCCCGCTTAGGCAAATTCCTTTTCTGCTAAACCTGGATCTGCTGGGCACCGGCGACGAGGGCTTAATGGTAGTGAACGGCAAAGTACACGAGCAGGAGTTTCAGCTGCTGCAGCGCCTAAATGAGCAACAGCAGTACCTGCCCCAGATTAAAAGCCGTGGTAAAGCCGCCAATTCCGACCACTATCCTTTCTCCGAAGCTGGCGTTCCGGCCTTTTTCCTCTATACTTTGGGCGGTACTGCCGCTTACCACAACCCACAGGATCACGCTGGGCAACTCCCGCTCACAAAATTCTCAGAAGTTTTTAATCTGATAACTGATTTTACCGAAGCGTTGATGACGATGGAATAACCTGTCTCTTGACTTTTTCTTTTATCAATTTTCGGAGAATAATAAGAGCTCAAAAGTATCTCAATTTTCTAGATACTCCATTTAATGTTACCTGCTAACCTATTGCTTCTTAAGCCCATATTGTGTAGCTTCCGTACAATTTTATCTCACCATGCATTTTATGGCGCGTTATACTTTGTGTGTTAATTTAAACATACTTAAAAAAGGCTTTTGGGCCACCAGGTTTAGCTTATTGCTTCTACTAACCGGTATTACGGCGTCGGCAGTTGCCCAGCAAAATACTGCGCCGCTCCGTAAAACCGCCGCCGCTTTGCAACAGGTGTCTGCCTCTAAAATACAAGAGGTGCGCGTATTGCCAACCGATGAACATAAGTTGAAGGGCTGGTTGCAAGTGCATCTGCCGCACGCAAACTATCAGCAAAGTGTGGCGCAAAGTATAACGCTAAGCAACCTGCAGCCAGGTGATCTTACCAAATTGCAGCAGTGCCCCTGGCTGAAGTATATCGACCGCGGCAACCGCCAGGCTCAGGAAGAACTGGAGTTGAAAGACAGCGACTTAAGCGCCAACAACATCTCTGCGGTGCATGCACTTTACACGGAGCTTAACGGCGCTGGCCTGGCAGTTTCCATCAAGGAGAATTATTTCGACACAACTGATATTGACCTCAAAGGGCGTGTGCTTCCCGCTCTTGAGCCGGAAGAGGAAACATCTATACACGCTACTACCATGGCCACTGTCATCGCAGGCGCAGGCAATTCTTCACCTAACGCGACAGGTGTTGCACGGGCTGTTTCCGTTACTTCCTCCAGCTTTGCAAACCTGATGCCCGACGATGCAGCCGCGCTAACAGCACAAGGTGTAAGCGTGCAGAATCACTCGTATGGCGTAGGCGTGGAGAATTATTATGGCCTCGAAAGTATGGCTTATGATGAACAGGCGTTGGCTTACCCGCAACTGCTACACGTATTCTCGTCGGGGAACAGCGGCAGCGCAACTCCAGAAACCGGCACCTATGCAGGTATAGCCGGTGCGGCAAACTTAACAGGTCAGTTCAAAACTTCTAAAAACACACTGAGTGTTGGTGCTTTAGACAGCGATAGAACCGTAGGCGCACTCAGTTCGGTTGGCCCCGCTCATGACGGACGTATAAAGCCCGAGCTAGTGGCACATGGCACGGGGGGCACCTCTGAGGCTGCGGCTGTGGTATCGGGGGTAGGCGTGCTGGTGCAGCAGGTATATGCTGCCCAACACCAAAATAAGCTTCCTCCTGCGGCTCTTGTTAAAGCTATTCTGATAAACAGTGCCGATGACGTAGAAAACCCGCACCCGGATTTTAAGAGCGGCTATGGAAATGTAGATGCGCTAGGGGCTGTGCAGACGGCGCAGGAGCAGCGGTATTTTTCTGGAAGTATAGCTGCCGGCGCCTCAAACAAATTTACCCTGCAAATACCTGTACAGACAGACGAGTTGAAAGTAACGCTGGTGTGGCATGATGCAGCCGCCTCTCCCGATGCACCAACTGCACTGGTGAACGACCTGGACCTGCGCCTGGTGCACACGTCTTCCGGCCATGCCTGGCTACCCTGGGTGCTTAACCCTCATCCTCACCCTGATTCCCTGAACCAATACGCAAAGCGCCAGGCTGATCACTTAAATAATGTAGAGCAGGTTACGCTACAGTCTCCTGCAGCAGGAACTTATGAGCTGCAGATAACTGGACATAACATGTCGGATGGACCGCAGGCATACAGTATAGCTTACGAATATACCTCCGGGATTTCCTGGACCTACCCTAATCAATATAGTAGTTTACATGCTGGCAGCAGCAACCGCCTTCGCTGGAGCGGGCTGGGTGTGGGTAAGGCCAGGCTAGAGTATAAATTGAGCGGCAGTAAAGAATGGATATTGATTTCTAACGCGGTGGAACTCGCCCAGCCATACTTCGATTGGGTAACTCCTGACACGTTTGCACTAGCACAGGTAAGGCTTACAACAGAAAAGCAGACGCTGCTCTCACCCGAATTTATACTTGCTTTTGAAGCTCAGCCTGCCATCACGCTGAACTGTGGCAATGAACTGCTTCTGCAGTGGCCTGCCATAGCAGGAGCCAGCAGCTATCAGCTTTATGCTTTACAAGGCAATTACCTGCAGCCACTGCTTACCACCCCTGACACCGTAGCTGTGCTTGCCAGTAATCAGGAAGTTGCCTCATACTTTGCAGTATCACCGGTACTAACGCAAGTACCCGCCGCACGAAGCCAGGCAGTGACATTTAACCCTGATTCGGAGCTATGCTACATCAGCAATTTTTTACCGAGGCAGCTAGCCATGGATTCCGTTTTGCTGGACCTTTCGATCAGCACCAACTATAAAGTTCAGGAAGTGGCGCTGGAGCGCTGGGAGCAAGGCGCTTTTAAAACAGTGCACACCGAAACCGCAGCAAATCAGGAGGTATTTGTATTTCATGATCCAAATCCTAAACCCGGCCTTAACCGCTACCGTGCCCGTGTCACCACGCAGTCGCAGTTATACTATAGCCAGGAAGAGGATGTGCTGTATACCACACAAAATTTTATACAAGCAGCTCCTAACCCGGTTGTTGCCGGCCAGGACGTGCAGGTGGTAGCCTATGGCAACGGCACAGCTCAGTTACAACTCTATAACCTGATGGGCCAGCTTGTTTATACTTCATCTGATAGCGGCACCATCAAAACCTTATCTACCGCCGGCTTGTCGGCTGGCGTGTATATTCTGCGCCTTTACACCGAAAAGGGAGAAAAGCTGAGTACGCGCCTGCTTATACTTTAACCTAGAGCAGCAAAAGCAAACGGCCCCTGCAGCGCGTGCTGCAGGGGCCGTAACTTATACTTTACCAGGTTTTAAGGAGAAAATTGCTTAGTAAAGGTAGCTCAATGCTGTTCTGTCGTTTGAGTTGAACGGACGGTTTACACCTGTTCCGATACAAGCCAGCATCCAAGAAGTTGCATCTGGACCGGTTGGCGTGCCTGGTACATGTACAGCGCCAACTGAGCTGGCACCTTCGTTGTAGTAAGCGCCGCCGCAGCTATAGCTTCTGTCCATATAATCTGTGTGGCGGAAGCCGATGCAATGGCCCAGCTCATGCGCAAGGATGGTAGCCAGGTAATTTGTTCCTGGGTTAGAACCAAGGTAGCTAGAGTTTACCTGTACTTTGTTGTATGGATTACCGCCAGATGGGAAACCTGCAGAAGCCAAGTAGCTAGCTCCGCCTGGCGCTTTTGTGAAAAGCACATCATACCCGGAAGACACACGACGGAATTTTAATTTAAGGTTTTCGGCATTGTAACGGCGTATCATCTCATCTACGGCAGTTACATAAGCCGATGGCAAGCTGGTAGAAACCGCAATATCAATTGTGCGGCTTGTGCCAACGCTTACCAGGTTGTTTGTGCGGTATTGCTCCGACTCACCAACACGCAGCGCCTTTTGGTCATAGTGGCTGGTTAGTTGCTTGTCTGTAAGTATAATATCGCCTTCTACAAGGTAACCACCCTCTACACGCTGCACATTCTGGTTGTTAAAGCCCATAGCAGAAATCTGCTCCAGGGTTTGAGCAGAAACTTCGTCTTTAGTAGAAATCTCTTCGTCTTGCTGGCAAGACGAAAAACCTAGCACTGCTGCGATGGCTGTGCACATAAACATGTATTTGATTTTCATTTTTTCAATAATTTAAAGTTAGACATATAGGAATAGTAAAGTATAAGGTGTCAAAACAGTGCAAGAAGTAACCTACAGCAGGTTGTTGTTTAAACAGCAACCCAAATCTTTCAAGGATACAATAACCTCTGACACTCAAACAGGCATACAATAAAACCTATCATACTTCAGAACAGCTACTTGCCTAACAATAGTAAAACATATTTATTAGTTAAAACAGGAATAACATAACATAAAAGTAACATCAAAATAAATCCGGCTATAACTCTTAAATGTGCCAAAAAACTATATTTTACTATAATTACACATTGTAAAACATCCTAAAAGTAACATTTACAGGAATTAAATTTTTAGAACAAATGCTCCGTACCTGCACTTTATGGGCCTTGCAAAGCTTTAGATTATACTTTAGTTACTTATAAAACCAGAGCGGCCCCTGTAACTGTTGCTACAGGGGCCGCTCTGGTTTTACACCTTAGCTTAGTCTACAAGGCCTGGCTCTTTAATATAAATAGTCTAGTGCTATCTTGTCATTCTCGTTAAACGGACGATCGTCGCCGGTGCCGATGCAGGCCAGCATCCAAGAATTCGGATCTGGGTTAGACGGAGTACCTGGCACCTGAACAGCACCAATTGAACTGGCTCCCTCATTTACCGGAACTCCACCGCAGCTGTACTGTCTGCTCATAAAATCGGTGTGGCGAAAGCCGATGCAGTGACCAATCTCATGGGCCAGAATAGTTGCCAAGTATGCTTGATCAGGCCTTACGCCCATGTAACGGGAATTTACCAATATCTGGTTATGGGGGTTGCCGTTGACAGGGAAACCAGCTGATGCAAGGTATGGTGCAGTGCCGTAGGCTTTACGGATAGTAATATCGGCATTTCTGGATACACGCTTGAAGGTTATTTTTAGCCCTTCTGCATTGTAACGGGTAATGGCTTCATCCAGCGCCGCAGTATAAGTTTTTGGCAAGCCATAATCCATAGAGATGGTTATAACGCGCGGCAGGCCGGCAACCAGATTAGTAGTGTGGTACTGCTCTTCCTCCCCTACGCGCAGCAGTTTTCTTTCGGCAAATGAGTTCAGCTCCTTTTCCGATAGCAGGATGTCTCCTTCTACCAGATAGCCGCCGTCCACGCGCATAACGTTATGGTTGCTGAAACCTAAGTCGGAAACTTGTTTCAGAACCTGTTCTGAAACTTGGTCATCAGCCATCACTTCTTCTTCGCTTTGGCAAGAGGTCAGGCCTAGAGTAACTGCCAATGCTGAAAATAGTAGTAAGCGTTTTGTAATCATGGTGTTTAAGGTTTATGGTTAGAAATAGTTTAAAAACAGGAAGAGCAGCTGATGCTATTGCTATATTTTAGCATATAAGCTATAAATAAATTTAAATTATTGGGTGTTTTACGGAGGCTTAAAAAAAATGATTAGATTTTTTTTAACAATTATTCAAATAAATATATATTAAATCCTAATATATAAAATGTTTTACTAGTGATCTTATATATGTATGTATTAAAGTCAATTACTTAATGATTTATTTATAATAAACTATTAAGATATGTAACTATTACAATTAATATTAGTATATTGCGTTTGTAAATCATTTTAAACCTCTCACTAATATCCAAGTAAAAATGAAGAAACCATTATTATTCACTACAGCTCTCGCTTTGGCAGCTGGTTCAGCATTTGCACAAAGCACAAACAACACTGCAGATGTACATCAGTCCGGATATTTAAACGAAGCAGCAGTTACACAGTATGGTAGCGATAATATTGCCTACCAAACACAAGCTATCGGTATAGACGGTACATCTGAAGGCAACCTTGCTGTTATTGTGCAGGAGGTAGCATCTAGCAACAACTATGCAGAGCAAAGCCAGCAAAGCTATAGTATAGGCAACCAAGCTTATATTACGCAATCCGGCTCTAGCAACAGTGCCTACCAAAGCCAGGATGCAATTTCATTGGATAACTATGCCAGCATTACACAAACCGGCAGCGGAAACGATGCGCAGCAGTACCAAAGCTGGTACAGCATCTCTAACTCAGCTACTATTACCCAAAGCGGCACAAGCAACATGGCTGGCCAGGAGCAAACAGATTTTAGCGCTGGCAACGAAGCCACCATCTCACAGGATGGTATACTTAATGAAGCATCGCAGCAGCAATATTATGATGCGTATGAAAATACTGCCAGCATCGACCAGTCAGGTATGTTAAACTATGCGCTGCAGGAGCAGGGCGTGGGATCTCTAAACGTAATCTCTTCCTCTCAGGATGGTTTATATAACTATAGTGAGCAGTACCAGCAGTATGGCGACTTAAATGTGGCTTCAGTCTCTCAGAGCGGGGACTTTAATTATGCGGGGCAGTTGCAGGTGGGCAACGAAAACAACTCCACTATAACACAAAGCGGCATTAATAACAGTGCTTTAAGCATACAGCAATAACACGTTTGCTTTCTAAAAAACGGCGGGCCCGCTGCAAATAGTTTTGCAGCGGGCCCGCCGTTTTGTGGTGCTATACTTTAAATTTACAGAATATTATTGATCTGCTCTTTAATCTTCTCCAGTTCCTCTTTCATCTCTACCACATGGTGCTGTATGGTGGCATCGTTGGCTTTTGAGCCGATGGTGTTGATCTCGCGGCCAATCTCCTGCGATATGAAGCCGAGCTTTTTGCCTGTTGGCTCAGGCAGGTACACAGTCTCTGTAAAATAGTGCAGGTGGTTTACCAAGCGTACTTTTTCCTCCGCAATATCAAGCTTCTCCATATAGTAGATCATCTCCTGCTCAAATCTGTTTTTATCGAAGTGCTCAGAAGTTGATATTTCAGCCAAATGGCCACGGATGCGCGTACGGATATGCTCCATCCGAACCGGGTCGTGCTTTTCTATCTCGGCCAGTAGGATACGGATACGGTCTATGTACGACATAATTTCGGCTGTAAGCGCCTTGCCCTCATCGGCCCTGAAGGTATTTATACTTTGTAGCGCCTCCTGCATAAGCGGCTGCACCAGGTTCCATTCTGCCTCAGCGGTTTCTCCGTCCTGCTCCTCCTGCTGCAACACCTCTGGCATGTGCAGCGCCAGCCTGAACAGTTCTCCTTTGTCGGCTCCCAGTTGTTCGGCCACCTCGCTCAGGTCCGTGTAGTATGCCTTTAAGAGGTCTTTGTTCACAGTATTGCGCGCCTTCTGCGTTTTGTTCTTTGAGAACTCCACGTTAACGCTCACTTTACCGCGCACCAGTACCTTTTGCACCATGTTCCGGATCTCGTACTCTTTATCAGAAAGTACTTTTGGGGTGCGCACGCTCAGGTCCATGCTCTTGGAGTTAAGCGATCGGATTTCTACGGAGATACTATACTGGTCGGCATCGAGGCGGGCACTGCCAAAGCCTGTCATAGACTGCAACATAAGCTCTTTACTAAATGATACCTTGGCAAATTAGGTATAATTATTCAAATTTGCGCAGCAAGCGCCGCTAAAGCTCTTAAAAGCCGCTGATAATGTGTGCAGCCCAAGTATAAATTACTTAACTTTGAACCATGAAATTTGGTGTAGTCGTTTTCCCGGGGTCCAACTGCGACCAAGACCTTGTTGATGCCATAAGCCTTGGCATGGGGCAAGAATGCGTAAAGCTGTGGCATAAAGACCACGATTTGCAAGGAGTTGATTTTGTTTTGCTGCCAGGTGGCTTCTCTTACGGCGACTACCTGCGCTCCGGTGCCATTGCGCGCTTCTCTCCTATTATGCAGGAAGTGGTGCAGCACGCCAACAAAGGCGGCTATGTAATGGGCATCTGCAACGGTTTTCAGATACTGACGGAGGCAGGTTTACTGCCCGGCGCTCTGCTACGCAACGCCAACCAGAAGTTTATCTGCGACAACGTATACATTAAGCCTGTTTCTACCAGCCTGCTGCCAACGCGCCACCTGGACCCGGACAAGGCCTACAAAATACCAGTTGCTCACGGCGAGGGCCGCTACCACGCTGATAAGGAAACGCTGCGCAAGCTGGAAGACAATGATCAGATTATGTTTAAGTACAGCAGCAACATTGCCGACACGCACGATATCTATAACATTAACGGCAGTTTGCTAAACATTGCCGGCGTAAGCAACGAGCAGAAGAACGTATTCGGGATGATGCCGCACCCAGAGCGGGCAGTAGACCCGGAACTTGGCAATACCGATGGCCGCGCCATTTTCGAGTCTATCCTGAACTTAGTAAACGCTTAGAAAAGTATATTTAGACCGCGTTCCGGAATAAGATATAAAGCCGGGTAATGGCCACAGCTGCCGTTATCCGGCTTTGTTTTTTTGCGTCTCTAGCCGCTTATAAAACCGGCAGAGGCTACAGGAGTGTGGCCAGCTGTTCTTTTTAAAATAAAAACTTTACCTTTGCACCCGCAATGAGAAAAGCTACACCATTTCTGTCACTTACTCCACCCTGAAGCCGATAACGGGCAAGTTACTATCGGCTTGAGCCACATTGTAGCCTCCTGCCCTGCAGGTTTATACTTATACTTTCTGCCCCGCAGCTAGAACCAATGCTTATTAGTATACTTTAAGTCAAAAGCGAAAGCCACTTTTACAGCAGGCGCTCGCTTTGTTGCAGACACATATAACCTTTCTGCTGCCGCTGCTTATGTATGCAGAAGCGGGCGAAGTGTTATACCCGCCAAAGCTACAGCCATAGGTCAATGGTGCAGCCGGGCGAGAGGATATTGATGCTGAGAAATGCATTTTCATGAAAGTGTTGTGTCTGCTTTATCTAAAATTTATCTTCTTTTAAAATGAAACAATATCTAAGACTTTTCGACTTCAGCCAAAAGGTCGATTATAAAGTTGAAGTGCTGGCTGGCCTCACCGTGGCCATGACAATGGTTCCGGAGTCGCTCTCATTTGCCATTCTTGCCGGTTTCCCTCCTCTGGTGGGGCTGTATGCTGCTTTTATTATGGGTTTGGTTACTGCTGTGTTTGGCGGCAGGCCAGGCATGGTATCAGGCGGAGCAGGTGCTACCGCCGTTGTACTTATCGCCCTGATGCAGTCTCATGGGCTGGAGTATGTGTTTGCTGCTGTGGCACTGGCAGGTATTCTGCAGATTCTGGTGGGCATATTCAAGCTTGGCAAGTTCATACGTTTGGTGCCGCAGCCGGTAATGTATGGCTTTGTGAACGGTTTGGCTGTTATCATCTTCATGTCGCAGATCGAGCAGTTTAAAACCGTGACAGACGGCAGCGTATCCTGGCTTGCCGGCAGCCCTTTATATATTATGGTTGGCCTGGTAGCTTTAACCATCGCCATTATTGTGCTGCTGCCTAAGTTAACCAAAGCCGTGCCGCCTTCGCTGGTAGCTATTATCGTGGTTTTCCTGCTCGTGCTTGGCTTTGGCATCAATACTAAAACCGTTGCAGACATTGCCGCAGTAAGCGGTGGCCTTCCTCCTTTCCACATACCGGAAGTACCGCTTACCCTGAACATGCTGCAGGTTATTTTCCCGTACGCGCTGATTATGGCTGGTGTAGGCCTGACAGAAAGTTTGCTTACACTTAATTTAGTGGATGAGATTACCGCCACCAGAGGGCAGGGCAACAGGGAGTGCGTAGCACAAGGCAGCGCCAACCTTCTAAACGGATTCTTTTTTGGCATGGGAGGCTGTGCGATGATTGCACAAACACTGGTAAACCTTTCTGCCGGAGCCCGCGCCCGTTTGGCCGGTATAGTGGCAGCTTTTACCATACTGATTATCATACTTATCGGCGCACCAATCATCGAAATGGTGCCAATGGCGGCGCTGGTAGGCGTTATGATTATGGTTGCTATCGGAACGTTTGAGTGGATCAGTTTCAGGATCATCAACAAAATGCCGAAGCAAGATGTATTTGTAGGCATATTGGTAGCCGCTATTACTATCTGGCTGCACAACCTTGCTTTGGCGGTACTGATAGGAGTCATTATTTCTGCTTTGGTATTTGCCTGGGAAAGTGCCAAACGCATCAGAGCCAGAAAGCACCTGGACGAAAAAGGGGTGAAACACTATGAGATTTTCGGCCCTCTCTTTTTCGGCTCCGTTACGGCTTTCTCCGAAAAATTTGATGTTCTGAATGATCCTGAAGAGGTTGTTGTCGATTTCCGGGAAAGCCGGGTGGCTGATATGTCGGGGATTGATGCGCTGAACAAGTTAACAGAGCGCTACCAAAACGCGGGCAAAAAACTCCACCTAAAGCACTTAAGCGAAGACTGCAGGATACTGCTTAAAAACGCAGAGCAGGTGATAGATGTAAATATTCTGGAAGACCCGCATTATGCTGTCGTAACCGATAAGCTGTCGTAAAGTATACTCCGGCGCAAAGTATAAACCCCGCTGCTGTTCTAACCATGAACGGCAGCGGGGTTTAACTTTTATACTTGTAAGTATGAAATGCTTTTCATTTGAAATACCCTGCTATTTCACCATTTTGTTAACGGCATCAATCATAGCCATCACCTCGCTTGGGTGCTCCCCAATACGCTCGCCGCGTTGCTTGCCGAGCCGCACAATTACGATGTTCTTTTCTGGTATTACAATAATGTACTGCCCAAGTATACCTCGAGCGTAAAAAATCTCCTGCCCTTTATACTTTGGCATCAGCCACCATTGGTATCCGTAGAAGTCCACTTGCTCGCCATCAGAGGCTTTGGTTAAACCATTGGGTGTGAGAGACGCTTGCACATAAGCAGGCGGCACCAGAGTATCGCCGTTCCAGATGCCGTTGTGCAAGTATAGCTTTCCTAACCGGGCAAAATCGCGGGCATTGGAGAAGAAGCAGCAGTAAGCTTTTTCCATGCCATCGGGTTGGTCCAGGCTCCATTCTGCATCCTGAGCGGCTCCCATCGGCTTCCAGAGTTTTTCCTCGGCATACTTGCTCAGGCTTTGGCCTGTCGCCTCTTGCAGCACAAAGGCCAGCACTTGCGTATCTCCGCTTTTGTAGGTCCACTGCTTCCCCGGCTCCTTTACAGCATCCAGCCTTTTAATAATTTTTCTTAAGTCAGAGCCATAATAAGCTTCGGTTGTCATGGAGAGCGGGTTGCTGTAAGATTCGTCCCAGTTCAGGCCAGAGCTCATCCAGAGCAGGTGCTTTAGCTTGATTTTTGCCTTATCGCCCTTTTTGAAATCAGGAAGAAAATCTCCTACCGGCTGCTCTACACTTTCAATCTTGCCTTCTTTTATAGCCACACCTATCAGCATACTTACAATGCTCTTGGCCATGGAAAAAGAATTACTCAGCGATTCATCCGAATAACCATCCCAGTACTGCTCGTAAAGTATAGAGTCGTCTTTTACTACCAGAAAAGCTACTGATTCCAGTTGCTGATGCAGTTGTTCCATTTCCTGCGGCATCTGCACCCGGTTATACTTCTGCGCCAGCGGCCAAGGCTGAGCTGTAACCGGTGCGTCTATCTCGCGCTGCTCGAAAATAGTATGGTCATCGATATCGGCAAAATTGTACACAATGGCCTTGTACACATAATTCTTGTCGGCCATGTGTATCCAGGCTGCCAGTAGGCCCAGCAACAGCAAAGTGCCCAGACCAAAGCGTTTGGCTTTGCGGTTCATGCGGTGTGGTTGTTTTTAGAAGTCGTAGCCCAGTGTTACGTAAAACTTTGGACCGACACGGTTATCTTCTTCCTCTCCCCAGGCTACATCCAGCTTGCCGTACACGCCCAACAATGTGGTGCGCGCACCAAAACCGTAGCCTACCAGGAACGGATTACGATAGTTAATGACAGTAATATCAAACTTATCTACATTGAGCTGGCCGGTAGTGCCGCCACTAATGCGGGTATTGATGGAGTTGTTCCCTGAGAAAGGATTTGCGCCGCTATAGGCAGAGCCGGCATCGGCAAAGGCTGTTAGCTGCAGGTTCCGGAAAAAGCCAGAACCGATTGGCCCGTTGTACAGGTACTGCACAATTGGGATGCGCAGCTCGGCGTTGGCCAGCAAATGGTTACTGCCGCTGCGCACGTTAAAGTTAAAGCCTCTAAGCGGTGTGATGTACTCCAGGTAAAACAGGTCTGCAGGAGAGTTAACCTGCACATCGTTCAGTTCTGCCTCTTCGTCCTCATCAGCCAGCAGCCAGTTGTTCATACCGCCGATCAGGAACTTTTTGGTTGAGTTTCCGAAGAACCGGCCGTAGCTTACGTGGGTGGCAAGTATAATTTGGCGGTGTATTTTAAGGTAGTGTCTGAAATCGGCATAAAATTTATTAAAGTTGCCCCGCGAGCTTTCAAAACCTTTCAGAGACAGCAGGCCTACTTTAAAACGGGTGCCTTCGCGCTGGTTTACTCCGGTTATCACGCTGTTGTCGTACACCAACTCCACATTGCCTCCCCAGAAAGTTTCTACAGTATCTGGTATCGAGAAATCGTTTTTGTAGGTAAAGCGCGTGCTCACGAATTTTGGCTTCAGGTGCAGACTGGTGCTGTGGCTAAACGGATACTTCAGCACCGGTGTAAGCTCGTTTTTATTAAAGTTCACTATAGAACCTGGTGCGTTTAAAAGGCTGCCTCTAAGTGTAGAGCGCTCAAACTGCACTCCCAGATCCACACGGTTGGTCAGGTTCATGTACTCGGCAAAGAAGTTGCTTGTCTCAAAGTCGGTGCGCATAAAGGCAGTACCCTGTATGCGGTGGTTCTCGAAAAGGTCGGCCATCTCTACACCTGCCACTATACCAAAGCCCAGCAAAGGATCTGCATGCACAGAGGTAATGATTTCCTGCACACTAAAGCGCAGGTCATAATCCAACGGGCCTAACAGGTCTACACTGCTGTTACCGCTGCTGGCTCTGCGCACAGGAGCTGAATTACGCTTCTGCTGCTGGGCCTGCCGCTGGGCATCATTAAATTCGTAATCCTCAATATTTATCTCGCCATCTTCGCGTACGTTGCTGCTCTGCGTTCTTTTTTCCTGCTCCAGCAGCCTGCGCCGTGTGGCAGCGGCGGCGGCTTCCTGGCTGGTTCGGGCGCGGGTTTCAAGTATGATCTGGCGTGAAGTCTGTGGCAACTCCTCTAAGGCGGCAGGTTCATAGTTCGGCAACAGGTACACAAAACGATTTCCTTCGTCGCGGGCTACCACCGCCAGCACATTGGCAGCTGGCACATAGTCAAACTGCTCTATATTCTGCAGAAAGTTTGTAACAGGCGTGCTGGTGCCGGTGCTAAGGTCGTAGCGGTACACACTCCGGATGCCGCTTGCCTCGCCTAAGTATACCAAGTTGCCATCAGCGGTAGGGCGTGGCTTTGTTTCGCTGGCAATGGAGCTGGTTAATTGCCGAATGTTGTTATCCGCCCCCTGCTGCTGCAGCAAGAAGATATCGAAGTTATTGACGATGCTGTTAAAAGTGGGCTGCGATGCGTTACTTGTTGTATCATCCCAGCGGTTAGAGCTGAAGGCGATCCCTTGGTTGTTGCGCAGGTAGACAGGGTCTATATCATCAAAAATATCGTTGGTGAGCTGCCGCTGCAGCCGTCCGTTGGCTCCAAGCAAAAACAAATCTGTCTGTCCGTTACGCACAGCACTCACCACTATGGACTGCCCATCTTCAGAATAATCCATTCCGTTAATGTGCACAAACTGCTCTAGCGTGGCTGCGGGCGTCACGAGGTTCTCATAGAAAGGTATAAACGAGTAGCTGCTGCGGGCATTTACCTGGCGCAGCACAACCTTGCCTCTTCTGGATTCTATTAAACCTAACTGCGAGTTTGTTCGCCAGGCCAGTACAGGCATGTCAAAGTCTACGCGCTGATCCAGGTTCTTGTAGCCAGCCCGCCATACTACACGGTCTTTGCCACTCCGCACATCCTGCACAAATACCTTGAAAATACCGTTGTCGTTTTTCACGTAGGCCAGTAGCGTGCCGTCCTGGTTCAGGACCGGTTTGCCGTAGTAGTGGCTTTCCTTGTTCTTCTTAAACAGTTTCGCTCCTTCGGGCAGTTGCACCAGCGGGCTTTCGGAGCTGGTGTTTATCTGCATATAGTAGTTATACCAATCCTGCAGAAAACGTTTGTAAGGGATGTTCAGACTGCTGGTAATACCTATCTCTACGTCGCGGGTAATGCGGGTCAAGTTCAGGATATTTTGGATGGCGGTGTAGCCGTAGCGCTCTGCAATGTAGTTCCAAACGCTTTGTCCGGCTAGTTTAGGGCTCTTGGCGAACACCTTTTCGGGGCGTGGGTTCCCTTGTTGCTTCAGGAGCATATCCCGCATAAAGCTGTCCATCTCCAGGCTCCAGCCTTCTGACGTATATGCCGACACGCCGGCAATAAACCACTCGGGCAGGCGCAACAGGTAGCTGCTTTGCAGGGCTTCTTTTAAGCTGCCGCCATACATCATGTCGTTCATCAGCAGCTCAGTCAGCTGGTAGTTCAGGTCATGCTTAAACTCCGTCTGAGCTCCTCCATAGGCCACTTCAATCTTACTCTTCATGAAGAGGGTTTCGCCGCCGGTCTGGTACTGGTCGTTGTCAAGGCCGATGTTGCTCTGCAGCAAGTCAGAGGGTGAGTTGTAAAGTATGAGTGTGATTTTGGAGTAAGGATAATAGCCGATCAGGCTGGTTATGCGCTTCAGTTCCCGCTCTGCGTATGCGGCTGCATTTACAGCTTGCTCCTGCCCGTTCTGGTAGAAGTATACGTTAAAATTTTGGGTGCTGTAAAGCTTCCAGTCAAAGTTCTTATACTGTATCCGGCTCTTGCCGAACGCATCTACGTTTGGCTGCGCCTGTAAGGCAGAGGCCGCCAGCAGGCAAAGGACGAACAGTGGTAAAAATCTTATGGAAAAACGCATGCGCTTAGAGTTGCTGGTTTTGTTGATTTATGTAGTCGTAATATAACGATAAATATCTTAAAATGTGTATCTCCGGCATTACCTCTTCTGTACCGGCAAGTGCGGCGGCAAAGCGCTGAGCCAGGTAAGGAGCCATTAAAACGCCTTTTGAACCCATGCCATTAAACACGCTTAACTGCGCAAACTGCGGGTGCGTGCCAGCCAGCGGGCGTCGGTCACGCACGGCGGGCCTTATACCTGCCCAGTGCCCTGTTACATGAAACGGCTGTGTGGTAATCTGCCCGAAGCGCTCTGCGAGTTCTTCCTGGCCCTGAGGCGTAGGCTCTTCGTCGGGTTGGCGCCAGTTATAGGTAGCCCCAATCTTAAAACGCCCATCTCCTACCGGAACAACGTAAACAGCTTTGTTATAGATGCATTCCGGGTCGTAATTCTCCGTCTGCACTTCCAGCACCTCGCCTTTGGTGGGCTGTATCGGCAACCACTTAAAGTATGGGTTATTCACCACCTGAAACCCTTCGCAGAAAATAAGATGCGCAGCTTCTGCGTCCTTATAGCGCACACCGCCCTCCGTTAGTTGCAGCTGCTCCACATCAAACCGCTCCGGCAGCATCATTTTTTGCTCCAGCAGCTCCTGCGTCAGCAGGTCCAGCATTTCGGCTACCTGCAGGTACCCGCCCCGCCCAATCATGATTCCGCCGTAAGGGTCGTCGATATCCGGCTGGTGTATACTTTGGGTATGCGTGTCCAGAATATAGTCTCCCCAGCTGGAATCGGCACTCTTAGCCATCCAGGTATTTTGCTCTTCTATGGAAGAAAAGATCTTATAGATAGGTTTATGGATGAACAACTGACGCCCAAAGTGCACCTCCAACTCATCGTAAAAGGCATCGGCGGCAGGTATAAACGTATCGGCCAGCCAGGATTTGGCAAAGCGCTTGCCCGCCACAGGGTTCAGTAAACCGGCTGCCACGCGTGAGGCGGCGCTTGCCCGAGGCTCGTCTATTACCAGCACGCGGCGGCCCTGCTTGCGTAAAGTATAGCTTAGAATAGCGCCAGCCAGGCCGTGCCCTACTACTATAAAATCGTATTTCATAAGGGCAAGTTACGAGATGTACCGCGTAAATTAGTAACTTAGAGCCACGATTTTGCGCTTACCCAATCATCAGAAGAGAAAGCTATGAATGTTACCTGCCTTACATTTAACCCGTTTCAGGAGAACACGTACCTGCTGCACGACGATACTAAGGAGTGTGTGGTGGTAGACCCCGGCTGCTACGAGCGGCGGGAGCAGGAGCAGCTCAAAAAGTATATAGAGGAGAATGGCCTGAAGGTAGTGCGCCTGCTAAACACCCACTGCCACATAGACCACGTGCTGGGCAATAAGTTTGTAGCCGACACTTATCACGTAGGCCTGGAGATACACCAGGAAGACGAGCAGGTTTTGCGTGCCGTACCAACCTATGCCTCTAACTATGGCTTTCCGTTGTACGCGGAGCAGCTGCCGGCTTCTTATTTAAAGGAGGGTGAAAGTATAAAATTCGGCAACACGGAGCTGGAGGTCATTTTTGCGCCGGGCCATGCGCCGGGCCATGTGGTATTTTACAACAAAGCTGATAAAACCGTATTAGGAGGCGATGTACTGTTTCAGGGCAGCATTGGACGCACCGACCTGCCCGGAGGCGACTTCGACACGCTCATCCAAAGTATAAAAAACAAGCTTTTCACGCTGCCCGACGAGGTGACGGTTTATCCTGGCCACGGCCCGGAGACCACTATCGGTTACGAGAAAAAGTATAACCCGTTTCTGCGGTAGCCATTTCTGCCGCCACACGCCTGCATGAAAAAACATATCCCGAACGCCATCACCTGCCTTAACCTGTTTTCTGGTTGCCTGGCCCTGTACTTTGCTTTTAAAGGAGAGTTGGTAATTACCGCTTACCTGGTAGGCATTGCCGCCGTGTTCGATTTTTTGGACGGGATGGTGGCCCGACTGATGCACGCTTACTCCGAAATTGGCAAGCAGCTGGACTCTTTAGCCGACATGGTGTCTTTTGGCGTGGTGCCGGGCACGGTAATGTTTATGCTGCTGCACCGCCTGGAGGCACCGCTTTTAGGTATTCCTGCTGATGTGCTGCCTTTTTTCGGCTTCCTGATCACGATATTTTCGGCGCTGCGCCTGGCTAAATTTAATATCGATACCCGCCAGACGACCTCATTTATCGGTTTGCCGACACCTGCCTGCACCCTTTTTGTGGCTTCGCTGCCGCTGATACTGGAGACGGAGGGCCTTGTGGCTTTCGAGATCATCCTGAACCAGCCGGTACTGCTGGGGCTAACGGTTTTACTGTCTTTCCTGCTGGTGGCCGAGCTGCCGCTTTTTGCTCTTAAGTTCAAGAACTTTACGTGGCGGGATAATTCTATCCGCTTTATTTTCCTGGGCTTATCGGTTATCTTGGCAGCTATGCTTAAATTCGCAGCCATACCGCTGATTATTCTGCTGTACGTACTTTTGTCTATTGTTAAAAAAACATCCCATACATCATGAAATTTGTTGCTGAAATTGACGTAATGCCCCGCCCTGAGTTACTTGACCCACAAGGCAAAGCCGTACTATTAGGTCTGGAGCACCTTGGCCTGGACCAAGTGGACGATGTGCGTATCGGAAAACACATTACCCTGAACCTGGAGGCGGAGACGGAGGAGATAGCGCGTGAGAAGGTAGAGAAGGCTTGTAGCAAGCTGTTGGCTAACCTGATCATGGAGTCTTATACTTTTGAGCTGAAGCAAGTATAAAAGCTACCTCTATTTCAATATTTTAGCCGTATCTTTGTTAAGCATAAAAATGCTGCCTGCCTATACTTGTAGTATGGTGGGCAGCTTTTCATTATTTTATACTTGCCTATGATGTGGCCCAAGCGATTGGTTTATGCATGCGTTCTTTGTCTGCTCACCTGCCTGACAAACGCTACCGCACAGCCTACTGCCCCCACTTCTTTTCCCAATCAATCTGTACTTAGCACCGGCGAGTGGTATAAACTGGCCGTAACAGAGAGCGGTGTACACAAAATTGATAAAGCCGTACTGCAGTCCCTGGGCATCAGCACCCAAAGTATAGACCCCAAAAAAATACAGCTTTACGGCAACGGAGGCGGCATGCTGCCCCAGCCCAACAGCGCCCCCCGCCCCAATGACCTGCAGGAAAATGTCATCACTGTTATAGGTGAAGAAGACGGCAAGTTTGATGACGACGATTATGTGCTGTTTTACGCTCAAGGCCCGCACACCTGGCAGCATGACGCCGCTACACAACAATTTAAGCACGTCTATAACGTCTACTCCGACACAGCTTACTACTTCCTGAGAATTAACCATAGCCCTGGCAGCCGGGTAGCTGCACGAGGTCAGGCAGCAGGCACCGGACAAATTATAACAAGCTATAACGAGCGGCTATACTATGAGAAGGACCTGAAAAACATGGTGTTTTCGGGCAGGGAGTGGTACGGAGAGGAGTTCAGCACGCTCCAGACATCGCGTAGCTTTAATTTCCTTGTTTCAGATATAGTGGCAGGATCTGAGGTAAAGCTGGAGGCGGCCTTGATGGCGAACGCTCCATCCAGCAGCAGTTTCACAGTTCAGCTTAACAACCAGACACTCGGCTCTCAAGATATCCCTGGGCGCGGCTATCACCCGGACCCTAATTATCAATATCACCTGAGGGGGGTAAACAGCACAAAAACTTATACTATAAACCAGCAGCAGCTAGGCAACAGCAGCGAGTATAACATTACACTTAATTTTAACCCCGGCGGCAGCCCCACAGCCATGGGCTACCTGAATTACCTGGAGCTGCACTATCAGCGGAAGCTAAAGCTCTATGGCGAGCAAACCTCCTTCCGCTCTACCCAAAGTATAAACCAGCCAATTAGCAGCTTTACGATTGCCGGCGCTCCTGCCAGCGCTACTGTTTGGGATGTAACCAACCCAACACAGCCAGTGGCGCAGCAGCACAGCAACGGGAGTTTTACCACGGCTACAGCGGAGCTGCGCGAGTTTGTTGTGTTCCAGAGCGGCAGCATCAGCCAAAAACCCATTGCGGCTGGCCATGTAGAGAACCAGAACCTGCACAGCCTCAACCAAGGCGGCTCCCTCGATTTTGTTATCGTGACACACCCGGCCTTTCTGCAGGAGGCAAACAGGTTGGCAAACCACCGTGCGCAGCACAGCAACATGGAAGTACAGGTAGTTACCACCCAACAGGTATTCAACGAGTTTTCATCTGGCGCACAAGACGTTACAGCCATTCGTGATTTTATGCGCATGCTCTACAGCCGTAGCAGCAAATCCAGTGGCGATGTGATGTACCTGCTGCTTTTCGGCGATGCCTCCTACGATTATAAAGACCGCATCCGCAGCAACACGAATTTTGTACCTGTCTATGAGTCGCGTGAGTCTCTGCACCCGATTACCAGCTACAGCTCAGAAGATTATTATGGCTTTCTGGATGAAGAAGAAGGCGAATGGGCTGAGAACGTACAAGGAGATCACTTGCTGGACATTGGTATCGGCAGGCTTCCGGCAGCAACTACAACTGAAGCAGCCACTCTTGTCAATAAAATCATTAACTATGATAGCCCGAGCCACTTTGGCAGCTGGCGCAGCAGAGTAACGTTTGTTGCCGATGATGCCGATTACAACGAGCACCAAAACGATGCCGAATTCCTAAGCAATTACCTGATAGAAAATCACCCCAAGTATAACCCTAACAAAGTATACATAGACCTGTATCAGCAGCAGGCAGTGGCAAACGGGCAGCGCGTACCTGCTGCTTCCGCAGCTTTAGACAAAGCCATTGAGCAGGGCTCCCTTATCACCAACTACACCGGCCACGGAAACGAAGTAAGCTGGGCATCTGAACAGGTGCTTACGCTGCCCCAAATCAACAGCTGGAAAAATAAGGATAACCTGACGTTTCTGCTTACCGCCACCTGCGAGTTTGGCCGCTACGATGACCCAGGCAAACCATCTGGAGCGGAGCAGGCGCTACTGCACACGTATGGAGGCGCTGTTGGCCTGCTTACCACAACCCGGCCTGTTTACTCTAATGGCAACCGCATACTTAACCGGAATTTCTTTAGCACAGCCTTTACACCTGTAAACGGCCGTATGCCACGCCTCGGCGATGTGATGATGCTAACCAAGAATAACAGCATTACAGATAACGTAAGCGGCTCTAAAGGCGTGAACAACCGTAACTTCACCCTCCTCTCCGACCCTTCTATGCAACTGGCCTACCCTAAGCTGGAAACTGTTATTACAAGTATAAATGAGAAGCAGGCTCCTTTTGATACAATCAGCGCCCTAAGCAAGATAAAGCTGCAGGGGCAGGTGCAGACACCCGAGGGCAACCTTGCCAGCAACTTCTCCGGCGAGCTGCACCTGAAAGTCTATGAAAAGCCAACAATGCTCTATACCCAAGGCGACGAAAAAAGTCCCAAACAGCCAGTGCAGGTGCGCGAAAACACACTTTACGATGGCAGAGCCAGTGTACAACAGGGGCTGTTTGAGGTGAGCTTTGTGGTGCCCAAGGACATCGCTTACCCTTTTGGCCAAGGCAAAATAAGCATCTACGCCAGCAACAACACCCAAGACGCCATGGGAGCAAATCAGGAAGTTGTAATTGGAGGCACAGCCAAAAACGCACCTACCGACAATACACCACCATCTGTTAAATTATATATGGATGATGACTCTTTTGTGTCTGGAGGAACAACCGGCCAGACCACAACTCTGCTGGCCAAGCTTTTTGATGAGAATGGCATTAACTCGGCAGGTATAGGTATTGGCCACGAGATTACAGCTTTGCTGGATGAGGAACAGACTAGCTTAGTTGTACTAAACGATTATTATACATCGGCACCAACCAGTTATCAGGAAGGCGAGGTAAAGTATACTTTAAAGGATTTGGAGCCTGGGCCTCACACTCTCCGCCTCAAGGCCTGGGATACACACAATAACTCAGCAGAGGCATATATAGAATTTTATGTATCTAATGATGTCGATATTGCGTTAGAGCATGTAGCAAACTTCCCAAACCCGTTCTCAACTGAAACCACATTTCTTTTTGACCATAACAGAGCCGGCGAAGACCTTGAGATTCAAGTGCAGATCTTAGACATATCAGGTAAGCTGGTAAAAACTTTGCAAACCATGATTTATGGAAGCAGAACGCGTGTGGCAGAAATATCGTGGGATGGCCGGGATGAACACAATGATGTGCTGGCACGTGGCGTTTATCTTTATAGAGTAAATGTGCAGTCGCTGGTGGATGGCGCTAAAGCCACCAAGTTTCAGAAACTTGTAATTATAAAATAGAATAGTAGTACATATTTTCTATATTTGATATAGCTATCAATACCCTTCATATGCAGAAAAATAGTAAGATACTGAAGGCCGCCGCCTTAGCGTTCGCCTTAATTTCAGCGCCAGCTGCTTTTGCACAACAGACGCCACCGCCTGCTACTTCTACAGGCTCTGATCTTAACGCAGTTACCACTGCGGTTCCGATCCTTACTGTTGGCCCGGATTCGCGCGCAGCAGCTTTAGGTGATGCTGGTGTGGCTGCATCGCCCGATGCCAACGCATCTTACTGGAACCCTGCTAAGCTTGGTTTTGTACAGAACGATTTAAGCGTTTCTTTTTCATACTCTCCTTGGCTGAGTAACATTGTTGACGACATGTCGCTTAATTACCTGTCAGGGTATAAAAAGCTAAATGAGACTTCTGCTATCTCTGTTTCCCTCATGTACTTTGATTTAGGTGAGATTCAGTTTATAGATGCGCAGCAAAACCCACTTCAAAACTATAACCCGAAAGAGTATGCAGTGGCTGTTTCTTACGGTCAGGCCCTGAGCGAGAATTTCAGCGTGGGTATTTCTGCGCGTTTCATACACTCCAACCTTGCCGGCGACGTTAACGTGAGCGGCAGCAACACAGAGTCTCAGCCGGGTAACACAGCTGCTGTTGATGTAGGTGTATACTATAACAAAGATCTAAGCCAAAACTTAAACTTGGCTTTAGGTGCAAACATATCTAACATCGGGGGTAAAATTGCTTACTCTGAGGATGAAGACAAGAGCTTCTTGCCTACAAACCTGAAACTTGGTACAGCTCTAAAGTATAACTTGGATGCCTACAACTCTCTTACCTTCTTACTGGATGCCAACAAGCTTCTGGTGCCATCTCCGGGCGGCGACACAGACCAAAGTGTAATTGGTGGTATTTTTTCATCTTTCGGAGATGCCGAAGGCGGTGCCAGCGAAGAGCTGAAAGAGGTAAACCTTTCGACAGGAGTAGAGTACTGGTATAATGAGTTGTTTGCGGCACGTGTAGGTTACTTCTACGAGCACCCTGATAAAGGCGGAAGAAAATATTTCTCAGCTGGTTTGGGTATTCGCTATCAAAAGTTTGGCCTAGATGCCGCATACCTCATCCCGAATGATCAGGGCAACCCGCTAGCCGATACTTGGCGCTTTACGCTTGCCCTTAACTTGGAATAATAAATACATTTAAAGAATGCTTGATAGATCAAAAGCTCCTGAAACATATGAAATAGATGCCGTCAGCATCCAGATAGCCGAGGTAACTCACCTAAGCAACGGAGCCCGACTGCATTTAATAAAAAGCGAAACCCAGCCTGTTGTCAGGCTGGATTTTGTTTTTAAAGCCGGTAAGTGGTACGAAGAAAAAAAAGGCACTTCAGATTTAGCAGCTAAAATGCTTCTGGAAGGATCCATAAATCACACAGCCAAGCAAATTGCGGATAAGGTAGGATTTTATGGCGCCTCCTTGGAGAACAACCACGGTTATGACCGTTCAGAATTCACGCTTTACTGCCTGGCAAAGTATACTTCAGATTTACTTGCGCTTGTATTGGATGTACTTCAAAATCCTGCATTTCCGGAAGAAGAATTTAACCTGCTCAAGCAGCGTACTTCTCAGTCGCTAAAGGTACAGCGCCAGAAAAACAATTATTTGGCCACTCATGCTTTTACCCAACAAGTGTACGGCAGTAGCTATCCTTATACTTTTGGATTTGATGAGGGAATTTTAGAAGCAATCACAAAAGAAGAAGTAGAGGCATTCTATCGCAAAAGATTCGTGACACAGGAACTGGAAGTATTTGCCTGTGGTGCAATTGATGACGTACTGCAGTTGCAACTCGAAAACGAGATTTCCAGCCTACAGCTTCAACCATCCGCCGCATCAGCCACTACTAATTTAGAAGAGGTTTCTTCTGCTAAAGATAAGTTTAAGTTGGTATCGGTGGCTGATAGCCTTCAATCATCTATCAGAATAGGTAAGCGTTTCCCTAAAATTGATCATGCAGATTACCATAAGCTACTTGTCTTAAATGAAATCTTCGGTGGATACTTTGGCTCTAGGTTGATGCGCAATATCCGTGAAGACAAAGGTTATACTTACGGTATACATTCTGTGGTATCTCCTAAAGAACAAGACAGCATCTTTTATATAGGCACTGATGTTAATTACGCTGTTACTGATAACACAATTGAAGAAGTTCTAAAAGAGATAAAGTTGCTGCAGCAAGAGCAAGTTCCGGAAGAGGAGTTGGAAACAGTTAAGAACTATATGTTAGGTAAATTCCTCAACGATATATCTACCATATTTGATCAATGCGACAGGTATAAGCGTATCACGCTACACAAATTAACTCCAGAGCATTATAACAATTACGTTACAACAGTACGTACCGTAACTGCTCCAGAGCTACAGGATTTAGCGAACAAGTATTTACAGCCAGATGACTTATATACTACTGTAGCAGGTAGAAAAGAGTAACAGATTAGCTCATATCTCTACTAACAGCAAAGGCCGCACCTGATCGGGTGCGGCCTTTGCTTGTTTACAGGGTCCAGCTGCACGCTGCGAGCAGGGCTCCCATTGCGGTGTACACCTGCTACGGCCTATGCCTCCCCCGTTCTGCTG